>CAVVYB010000014.1:0-144859 GCA_963752405.1 uncultured Gaiellaceae bacterium | reverse complement strand
CAGCTCGTGGGACATGTTCGCGAGGAACTCGGACTTGTACTTCGAGGAGAGCGCGAGCTGCTCCGCCTTCTCCTCGAGCGCACTGCGGGCGTCCTCGATCTCGGCGTTCTTGATCTCGATCCGGTGGTTCTGCTCCTCGAGCTGCTGCGAGCGCTCCTCGAGCTCCTCGTTCGTCTGCTGGAGCTCTTCCTGCTGGGTCTGCAGCAGCTCTTCGGAGGCGCGAAGCGTCGCCGTCTGCGCCTCGAGCTCTGCGTTCGACCGCCTCAGCTCGTCCTGCTGCGCCTGCAGCTCCTCCGACTGGCTCTGGAGATCCTGCGTCAGCGACTGCGACTGGAGGAGCAGCTCCTCGGTGCGCATGTTCGCGTTGATCGTGTTCAGCACGACGCCGATCGACTCGGAGAGCATCTCGAGGAAGGTCTGCTGGACCTCGGTGAACGGCGCGAACGACGCGAGCTCGATCACCGCCATCACGGTCTCCTCGAAGAGGACGGGGACGACGATGATGCTCGTCGGCGCGGCTTCGCCGAGGCCGGAGGCGATCGTGATGTAGTCCTCGGGAGCCTGCGTGATCACGATCACCTTCCGCTCGAGCGCGGCCTGCCCGATCAGCGCCTCGCCGATCTTGAAGCGGTTCGCCAGCGACTTGCGCTCCTTGTAGCCGTACGACGCGACCAGGTGCAGCTCGGTCTCCTCGTCCTCACCGGAGTCCTCGGCCACGTAGAAGGCGCCGTGGTGCGCGGCGACGATCGGCGTCACCTCGCTCATCAGGAGCCGCGCGACGGTCTTCTGGTCGCGCTGGCCCTGGAGCATCCCGGAGAAGCGGGCGAGGTTCGAGTTGAGCCAGTCCTGCGCGGCGTTGCGCTCGGTCGTCTCGCGGAGGTTGCCGATCATCTGGTTGATGTTGTCCTTGAGGTCCGAGACCTCGCCCGCCGCCTCGACGTTGATCGAGCGGGTCAGGTCGCCCTGTGTCACGGCCGTCGAGACGTCTGCGATCGCACGCAGCTGCGTGGTCAGCGTCTCGGCCAGCTGGTTGACGTTGTCGGTCAGGCCCTTCCACACGCCGGAGACCCCTTCGACCTGCGCCTGAACGCCGAGCTTCCCTTCGGTGCCGACCTCCTGCGCGACGCGCGTCACCTCGGCGGCGAAGGTCGAGAGCTGGTCGACCATCGTGTTGATCGTCCCCGCGAGCTCGGCGACCTCGCCCTTGGCCGCGACGGTGATCTTCTGCGAGAGGTCGCCCTTGGCGACCGCGGTCGTCACGTCCGCGATCGTTCGCGCACCTGGTCGGTGAGGTTGTCCGCGAGCAGGTTCACGTTCTCGGTCAGGTCCTTCCACGTGCCGGAGACGCCCGCGACCTCGGCCTGGCCGCCGAGCCTGCCCTCGGTGCCGACCTCGCGGGCGACGCGGGTCACCTCGGCGGCGAACGCCGAGAGCTGGTCGACCATCGTGTTGATCGTGTCCTTGAGCTCGAGCACCTCGCCCTTCACGTCCACCGTGACCTTCTTGGAGAGGTCGCCGTTCGCGACCGCGGTCGTCACGGTCGCGATGTTCCGCACCTGCTCGGTGAGGTTGTAGACCATGAAGTTGACGTTCTCGGTCAGGTCCTTCCACGTGCCGGAGACGCCTTCGACGGCGCCTGACCGCCGAGGCGGCCCTCGGTGCCGACCTCGCGCGCGACGCGTGTCACCTCGGAGGCGAAGGCGCGGAGCTGGTCGACCATCGTGTTGATCGTGTCCTTGAGCTCGAAGATCTCGCCCTTGGCGTCGACGGTGATCTTCTTCGAGAGGTCGCCGTTCGCGACCGCGGTCGTCACGGCGGCGATGTTGCGCACCTGCTCGGTCAGCGAGCTCGACATGGTGTTCACGTTCTGCGTCAGGTCGCGCCAGACGCCGGAGACGCCCTTCGACCTCCGCCTCGACGCCGAGCTTCCCTTCGGTGCCGACCTCGCGGGCGACGCGGGTCACCTCGCCGGCGAACGCCGAGAGCTGGTCGACCATCGTGTTGATCGTCCCCTTCAGCAGGGCGATCTCGCCCTTCGCGTCGACGGTGATCTTCTGCGAGAGGTCGCCCTTCGCGACCGCGGTCGTCACGTCTGCGATCGCGCGCACCTGGCTCGGTGAGGTTGTTCGCGAGCAGGTTCACGTTGTCCGTCAGGCCGCGCCAGGTGCCGGAGACGCCTTCGACTTCCGCCTGGCCGCCGAGCTTGCCTTCGGTGCCGACCTCCTTCGCGACGCGGGTGACCTCGGCGGCGAAGCTCGAGAGCTGGTCGACCATCGTGTTGATCGTCGACGCGAGCCGGGCGATCTCGCCCTTCGTCTCGATCGTGATCTTCTGCGTCAGGTCGCCCTTCGCGACGGCCGTCGTCACCTCGGCGATCGAGCGCACCTGCGCCGTCAGGTTGTCGGCCATCAGGTTCACGTTCTCCGTCAGGCCGCGCCAGGTGCCGGAGACGCCTTCGACCTGGGCCTGGCCGCCGAGCTTGCCCTCGGTGCCGACCTCCTTGGCGACGCGCGTGACCTCGGCGGCGAAGGCCGAGAGCTGGTCGACCATCGTGTTGATCGTGCTCTTGAGCTCGAGCACCTCGCCGCGGGCGTCGACGGTGATCTTCTTCGAGAGGTCGCCCTCGGCGACGGCGGTCGTCACCTCGGCGATGTTCCGCACCTGGTCGGTGAGGTTGTTCGGCGAGCGTGTTCACGTTCTCCGTCAGCCCGCGCCAGGTGCCGGAGACGCCTTCGACCTGGGCCTGGCCGCCGAGCTTGCCCTCGGTGCCGACCTCGCGGGCGACGCGCGTGACCTCGGCGGCGAACGCCGAGAGCTGGTCGACCATCGTGTTGATCGTGTCCTTCAGCTCCAGGATCTCGCCCTTGACGTCGACGGTGATCTTCTTCGAGAGGTCGCCGTTCGCGACGGCGGTCGTGACCGCGGCGATGTTGCGGACCTGCGAGGTGAGGTTGCCGGCGAGCGTGTTCACGTTGTCCGTCAGGTCACGCCAGGTGCCGGAGACGCCTTCGACCTGGGCCTGGCCGCCGAGCTTGCCCTCGGTGCCGACCTCGCGGGCGACGCGTGTCACCTCGGCGGCGAACGCGCGCAGCTGGTCGACCATCGTGTTGACGGTCTCCTTCAGCTCGAGCACCTCGCCGCGGACGTCGACGGTGATCTTCTTCGAGAGGTCGCCGTTCGCCACCGCAGTCGTCACCTCGGCGATGTTCCGCACCTGGCCGGTGAGGTTGTTCGCGAGCGTGTTGACGTTCTCCGTCAGGTCGCGCCACACGCCGGAGACGCCTTCGACCTGCGCCTGGCCGCCGAGCTTGCCCTCGGTGCCGACCTCCTTCGCGACGCGTGTCACCTCGGCAGAGAACGAGCGCAGCTGGTCGACCATCGTGTTGACGGTCTCCTTCAGCTCGAGCACCTCGCCGCTTGACGTCGACGGTGATCTTGCGGGAGAGGTCGCCGTTCGCGACCGCGGTCGTGACGGCGGCGATGTTCCGCACCTGCCCCGTGAGGTTGTTCGCAAGCGTGTTGACGTTCTCCGTCAGGTCCTTCCACACGCCCGAGACGCCCTTGACCTGCGCCTGGCCGCCGAGCTTCCCGTCGGTGCCGACCTCGCGCGCGACGCGCGTCACCTCGTCGGCGAAGAGGGAGAGCTGGTCGACCATCGTGTTGACGGTGTTCTTCAGCTCGAGCACCTCGCCCTTGACGTCCACCGTGACCTTCCGCGAGAGGTCGCCGTTCGCGACGGCGGTCGTCACGTCGGCGATGTTCCGCACCTGTCCCGTCAGGTTGGACGCCATCTGGTTGACCGAGTCCGTCAGGTCCTTCCAGGTGCCGGAGACGCCCTTCACCTTCGCCTGCCCGCCGAGGATCCCCTCGGTGCCGACCTCGCGCGCGACGCGCGTCACCTCGGCGGCGAAGGAGGAGAGCTGGTCGACCATCGCGTTCACGGTCGTGCCGATGCGGCGGAACTCTCCGCGCACGGGCTGGCCGTCGATTTCGAGCTGGATCCGCTGCGTCAGATCGCCGTCGGCGACGGCGTTGATCACGCGCGCAACCTCGATCGTCGGCCGCGCCAGGTTGTCGACGAGCTCGTTGACAGCTCCGACCTTCTCCGACCACGAGCCCGGCGCCCCCGCGACGCTGGCCCGCTCGTTGATGCGACCCTCACGACCTACGACCTTGCTGACCCGGACGAGCTCTTTCGTCACCTGCTGGTTGCGCTCGACGAGCGCGTTGAACGCCGCGGCAACGTCCGCCAGCGGACCTTCTGCTCGCAGCCGGACCGAAAAGTCTCCGTCGCGCGCGGCTTCGAGCGCCTTGACGAGCTTGTCGAGCTGCGCGTCGGTCAGGCGCCCAGCTCCGTTCGTCGACTGAGCGGTGGTGGGGGTTTTCCGGGTGCGCTTGGTGCGCTCACCGGCCGTTGGCACTCGGGGCACGGTTGACTCCTTTTGTCGTCAGCTGGGGGCCGCGCAGGAGCTCCTCTGGCTCCTCGCGCGTGTATGCCCATTCGAGGGCGATGTTTAACGGCCTGCAGACCGCGAAATGCCGAGCGGTTACGCCTGTTTCAGCGCGTCGGCGAGGTCGAGCCAGAGCTGATCGGCCGGCTCGAGCCCGACCGAGAGCCGCAGCAGGCCCTCGGGGACGCGATCGCCCTCCCAGCGATGCCGCGTTTCGATCGTCGACTGGACGCCGCCGAGGCTCGTGGCATTGAGAATCAGCTTCGTCGCGGTCTCCACGCGGCGCGCGCCAGCGCCGTCCGCGATGTCGAAGGACAGCAGTGCTCCGAAGCCGGGATATCTCACTTTCGTCACCTGATCGTGCTCCTCCAGCCGCTCGGCGAGGATCCTCGCGGTCTGGCTCTGGCGGCTGACGCGAACCTCGAGCGTCTTCAGCCCGCGCACCAGCAGCCACGCGGCGTCGGGCGCCGCGACGATCCCGGTGCGCGTCCGGAGCTCGAGCAGGCGGGCGGCATGCTCGGCGCGCTTGCAGACGACGGCGCCGAGGAGCACGTCGTGATGGCCCGCGAGGTACTTGGTCGCCGAGTGGAGCACGAGGTCGCAGCCGAGCTCGAGCGGCCGTAGGTGCACCGGCGTCGCCGCCGTCGCGTCGCAGACGACGAGACCCGGATGCGCCGCCGCCGCTTCGAAGTCGGGCATCGTCAGCAGCGGATTCGACGGTGCCTCGATCCAGACGAGGTCGGCGCCCGGCGGCGGCGGTCCGGTCTGGTCGAACAGGACGTGCTGGAGGCCCCAGCGCTCGAGCTCCCCGAAGAGAACGCCGGTCCCGTAGTAGGCGTCCTCCGCGAGCGCGATCGTCGAGCCGGGCGAGAGGAGCGCCAGCACGAGCGCCGTCTCGGCTCCCATACCCGACGAGAACAGGAGCGCGTCGCCACCCTCGAGCTCGCCAAGGGCGCGCTCGGCCTCGACTCCGACCGGGTGCGCGTTCCGCGCGTAGTAGTACGGCCCCGGCTCGCCGTCGACGTACGGCCAGGTGGTCGAGCGGTCGAGCGGCGGCTCCATCGCCGCAGGCGGGAGTCGTAGTCTCACGGGCGTTAGGCTGCGGCTCCATGGCCGAGACGCACGACACCACCGCCGCCAAGCTCGCCTGGCTGCAGGAGCTCTCCGAGCAGGCGGCGCACGCCGGCAACGAGAAGGCGGTCGCCCGGCAGCGGGAGCGGGGGAAGCTGCTGGCGCGCGAGCGAGTCGAGAAGCTGCTCGACCCGGGATCGTTCGTCGAGCTCGACCGCTACGTCCGCCATCGAAACCCGGACTTCGAGTCGATGGCGAACCGGCCGTACGGCGACGCGGTCGTCACCGGGTACGGCGAGATCCTGGGACGCAAGGTCTTCGTCTTCTCACAGGACTTCACCGTCTTCGGCGGCTCGCTCTCCGAGGTGTTCGCCGAGAAGATCTGCAAGGTGATGGACATGGCCGTCAAGTACGGCTGCCCGGTGATCGGGATCAACGACTCCGGCGGAGCGCGGATCCAGGAAGGAGTCGTCTCGCTCGCCGGCTACGCGGAGATCTTCTGGCGGAACGTGCAGGCCTCCGGCGTCGTCCCGCAGATCTCGCTCGTTCTCGGTCCCTGCGCCGGCGGCGCCGTCTACTCGCCGGCGATCACCGACTTCGTGCTCATGGCCGACGAGACGTCCTACATGTTCATCACCGGGCCCGACGTGGTGAAGACGGTGACGGGCGAGGAGGTTTCCTTCGAGGAGCTCGGGGGCGCCTCGACGCACGCGTCCAAGTCGGGTGTCGCGCACTTCACCGCGGCGGACGAGGAGGCATGCCTCGAGGACGCGCGCTACCTGCTCTCGTTCCTGCCGCAGAACAACCTCGAGCGCGCGCCGTACGCCGCCCCGTCGGATCCCGTCGACCGCGAGGAGCCGGAGCTGGACACCTTCATCCCGGACGAGGCCACGAAGCCGTACGACATGAAGCAGGTGATCACGAAGGTCGTCGACGACGCCGAGTTCCTCGAAGTGCAGCCGCGGTTCGCCGAGAACATCGTCTGTGGGTTCGCGCGGCTCGGCGGCCATTCGATCGGGGTCGTGGGCAATCAGCCGGCCGCGCTCGCCGGCGTGCTCGACATCGACGCATCCGTGAAGGCAGCCCGCTTCGTCCGCACCTGCGATGCGTTCAACATCCCGCTCGTCACCTTCGTCGACGTCCCGGGCTTCCTGCCGGGAACCGAGCAGGAGTGGGGTGGGATCATCCGCCACGGCGCCAAGCTCCTCTACGCCTACGCCGAGGCGACGGTGCCGAAGCTGACGGTGATCACGCGCAAGGCGTACGGCGGCGCGTACGACGTCATGAGCTCGAAGCACATCCGCGCCGACTTCAACGTCGCGTGGCCGACGGCGGAGGTCGCGGTCATGGGGCCGGACGGCGCGGTGAACATCATCTTCCGCAAGGAGCTCGAGGAGGCCGCCGACCCCGAAGCGCGTCGTTCCGAGCTGATCGCGGACTACAAGGAGCGCTTCGCGAACCCGTACCACGCCGCCGAGCGGGGCTACGTCGACGAGGTGATCGAGCCGCGCCGGACGCGACCCATCCTGATCTCGGCGCTCGAGGTCTCGCTGACCAAGCGTGAGCAAAAGCCGAAACGCAAGCACGGAAACATCCCGCTCTAGCGACCGCCGCGAAAGATACGCCCAAAGATCCACCGGACGAATGAGCCCTTTCGGGACACGTCCGGGGACAGTCCCCGGACGGGTCTCGGGTAGACGAGGCTGTTGCGGACGGTCAGAGCCGCTTGTATTGTCTAGGCAATGCCTAGGCAAACACTGACGGCGGTGGCTGCCGCCCGGGCGCTCGGAATCAGTGTCGAGACGCTCCGCCGCTGGGATCGGGACGGCAAGATCCGGGTCGAGCGGGACTCGGCGAACCGGCGCGTCGTCCCGGCGTCCGAGGTCGAGCGCCTCCGCGGCCCGGTCGGCGACGAGTCGCTCTCGGCTCGGAATCGCTTCCGCGGCGTCGTCCGGTCGGTCGAGGTCGACGGTCTGATCGCCAGGGTCGAGATCGACGTCACCGAGCCGTCCCGTGTCGTCGCGATCGTCACGCGCGAGTCGGTCGAGGAGCTCGGACTGCATGCCGGCATGGGCGCCGCCGGGGTCGTCAAGTCGACGTCCGTGATGGTGGAGCGGTGAAGCGCGGCCTTGCCTTCGGCGTGATGCTCGTCGCCGCGATCAGCGCTCGTCGCCGGTTTCACGTCGACGCGTGCCGAAGGCCCTGCGACCGTGTACGCGGCGGCCTCGCTCACCGGCGTGTTCCCGAAAGTCTCGCCTTCATCCAACTTCCAGTTTGCGGGCTCGAATCAGCTCGCATTCCAGATCCGGAACGGCGCCCCCGCTGACCTCTTCGCGTCGGCGAGCCCGGTCTACACGCAGGATCTCTACCGAGACGGCCTCGTTGAAAGGCCCCGACTCTTCGCCACCAACTCGCTTGTGCTCGCGGTGCCGCGTTCGAACCCGGCGAAGATCCGCTCCGTTCAGGACCTCGCGAAGCGGCCGAAGCTAAAGCTCGTCGTCGCAGGAGCGAAGGTGCCGATCGGCCTCTACACGCGAGAGGTGCTGAAGCGGCTCGGCATGTTGCGGGTGCTGCGGAAGGCGGTCAGCCAGGAGCCGGACGTGAAGGGGATCGTCGGGAAGCTCGCTTTCGGCCAAGCGGATGCGGGCTTCGTCTATGCCACCGACGTGCGCGCCGCGTCGTCGCGCTTGATCGCGATCCCTCTACCGCCGCGCTCACAGCCGACGGTTCGATACGAGATCGCGGTCGTGAAGAGCACGAACAACCGAGCCTCAGCGCTCGAGTTGGTCGCCGACCTGCTCGGCGAGGATGGGAGGCGCGAGCTCAAGCGCGCGGGCTTCGGTCTCCCGTGAAAGGGCTGTTCGGCGCGGTGCTCGCCGTGACGACCGCGGTCGCACTCGCCTTTCTTCTCCTGCCGATCCTCGCGATCTTCCTCCAGGTCCCACCCGGGCAACTGCTCGACGGCATGAGGAGCCCGGCCGCGGTTGACGCGCTGATTGTCACTGCCAAGACGACGCTCGTCGCGAACGCCCTCTTCCTCCTCTTCGGGACCCCGACCGCTTATCTGATCGCGACACGCAGCTTCCGCGGCCGCGCGCTCCTCGTCACGGCGGTCGAGCTGCCGCTCGTCCTGCCGCCCGCGGTCGCGGGGATCGGGCTGCTGGCCGCGCTCAGCCCGATCGGGCTTCTGGGAGGCACGCTCGACTTCCTCGGGTTCGAGATCGCGTTCACCCAGGTCGCCGTCGTCCTGGCGGTGTTGTTCGTCGCGAGCCCTTTCTATGTCCGCGCGGCCATCTCCGCGTTCGAGGCGGTCGACCCCTCTCTGACAGGTGCTGCGCGCACGCTGGGTGCAGGGCCTGGTCGAACGTTCTTCCGCATCGCGCTGCCGCTTGCGGCCGGAGGTCTCGGCGGCGGGTGGGCGCTTGCGTTCGCCCGCGGGATTGGTGAGTTCGGCGCGACGATCATGTTCGCCGGCTCTCTCCAGGGCGTCACGCAGACGCTCTCGCTCGCCGTCTACGAGCAGTTCGACGTCGACTTCGACGTCGCCCTCGCGATCGGCGCCGAGCTCGTGGTCGTCAGCGCCGCCGTCCTCCTTGCCGTCAAGCTCGTCCCCTCATGGACCAGCTCAACCTCCACCTCGACCACCCTCTCCGCTCCTTTCGGCTCTCGCTAGATCTCGAGCTCGGGCGGGAGACGCTCGCGCTCGTCGGTCCGTCGGGAGCCGGGAAGTCGAGCGTGCTGCGCGCCATCGCGGGGCTGCTTCGGCCCGAGAGCGGGCGCGTCGCGCTCGGAGCAGAGACCTGGCTCGACACTGCGGCCGGGATCGACCTGCCCCCGGAGCGTCGCTCCGTCGGTCTCGTCTTCCAGGAGTACGCGCTCTTCCCGCACCTCGACGTTCGCCGTAACGTCGCCTTCGGCGGCCGGGAGCGCGCCGACGAGCTGCTCGAGCGCTTTCGGATCTCGCATCTCGCCGGTGCTCGCCCGGGAGACCTGTCGGGCGGCGAGCGGCAACGTGTCGCGCTCGCGCGCGCGCTCGCACGCGACCCGGCGGTCCTCCTCCTCGACGAACCGCTCTCGGCACTCGATACGCACACGCGCGGCGTCGTTCGCAGCGAGCTGCACGGAGCTGCTCGGCGAGCTGCGGCTGCCGACGTTGCTCGTCACGCACGACTTCGAGGATGCGGCGGCGCTCGCCGATCGTGCGGGCGTGATCGTCGACGGCCGGATTCTTCAGCTCGGGAGCGCTGGCGAGCTGCTCGCTGCCCCGGCGGATGCGTTCGTCGCGAGCTTCACCGGCGCGAACCTGCTGCACGGAACCGCGCGGCCGGGGGCCGACGGCTTGACGGAGGTCGTCCTCGACGCCGGCGGTTCCGCGTTCACAACGGACGCGGGTGAGGGGAGGGTCGGCCTGGCCGTCTATCCCTGGGAGATCTCGCTCGCGCGCTCCGTGCCTGCGGACTCCGCCGTGAACCACGTCCAGGGCAACGTGCACTCGCTCGTGGCGCTCGGAAACCGAGTTCGTGTGCGGGTCGGCCCTCTCACCGCGGAGGTCACGGCGGCGTCGGCGGACCGGCTCGCGCTTGCCGAAGGCGATCCCGTCGTCGCCTCGTTCAAGGCGACCGCAACCCGCCTCGTATCGCTCTAGCCGACGTTGATCTCGATCGACCGGGCATCGAGTCGACGCGCCGGCGACATTGGACCGAACCGATCCGGACGTTTGTGCGAACACGAGCCAGGGGCGGTGTGCGCGCTGCGGCCGCGCAGCACCCTGCCCCGCTTCCTTCGCCGGCGCAGCGTCGCTCCGCTTGAACGTGCGGAGGCATCCGAGGAAACCCAGCTACTCTGGTCCTCGCGCCGATTTCCCGGCGCACCGATCAACTGGTGTGGACGATTGACCCGGGCCGCCGCGGTCAATTGCGTGATCGGAGCCGCGTCAAGACATGACGCGGTTTCGATCGTCACCCCAGCGTCACGGCTGCGCCGCTCCTGCTACTGGTTCCACTTGTCGGCCGTCACCTTGCCGTGGCGCTGGCTCTTCGCCCGCTCGCTGGTGACGTCCTGCGGAGTGCCGGGAGGGGCGAGCTTCTGGAGCTGCTGCTGCTCGACCGCAGTCGGATCCTGGCCGCGCTGGGCGGCGCGTCGCTGTTCTCTGTTCATGGAGAGACCGTAGCCGCGGCGGCGGAGGCTACGCCGAAGACGGCCGCGACCGGCCAGGCGGCGCCGACGCCGAGCTCGTCGGCGAGCGCGGCGACGATCTCCGGGATCGAACTGCGTGCCCGAGCAGCGCGCAAGCTCGGCGATCGCCTCGTCGTCGGACAGCCGGCCGCGATAGACCCGGTCCGACGTCATCGCGTCGTAGGCGTCCGCGACGAAGATGATCCTGGCACCGAGCGGGATGTCCTCCCCGCTGACCCCATCCGGGTAGCCCGAGCCGTCCCACCGCTCGTGATGGTGCAGCACCCAGTCGGCGACCGGATCGACTCCGAGGCTCTCGAGCATGCGGAAGCCGATCTGCGGATGGCGCTCGAGCACGAGCCGCTCCGTCTCCGAGAGCGGGCCGGGCTTGCGCAGGATCTCCTCCGGGATCGCCAGCTTGCCGAGGTCGTGCAGGCTGCCGGCAAGGCGTGTCAGCTCGACCTGCTCGCGATCGACGCCGAGGCGGGTCGCGATCCGCGCGGCCAGGTCGGCCACCCGCTCGGAGTGCGAGCCGGTATAGGCGTCGCGCGCGTCGACCGCCTTGGCGAGGCTCGCCGCGGCACGGAAGCGCGCGGCACGGTCCGGCCCGGCTGCGAGCCGCTTCAGCTCGGCGATCTCGACCACGTCTGGCCGGTAGACGCGCACCTGGTTCTTGCCGTACTCCTTCGCCCAGTAGAGCGCGCTGTCCGCCCGCCGCACGAGCTCGTCCCGGCTCAGCTCTTCCTCCGGCACCGTCGCGATGCCTGCGCTGATCGTGATGGGACCTGCGGGCTCGAACTCGACCGCTGCGATCCGCTCGATGATCGCCTCGGCCGCCATCCGCGAACCTTCCTCGTCGCGGCCCGGGAGCAGGATCGCGAACTCGTCTCCGCCGAGCCGGAACGCTTCGCCTCCCTGCCGGAGGTTCGTCGCGAGCTGGGCGAGCACCTTGTCGCCGCCCGGGTGGCCGAAGCGGTCGTTGATCCGCTTGAAGTCGTCGATGTCCACGAGGCACAGGCTGAGCGGGTAGCCCTGCGCGCTGGAGTCTGCGATCTCGCGCTCCAGCCGATCGTGGAAGTGGCGGTGGTTTCCGAGCCCGGTCAGCGGGTCGGTGAGCGCGAGCCGCATCGCTCGCAGCTCGCGGAACGTCGAGCGCTGGTAGAGCGCAATCGCGAGTAGCGGCCCCACGAGCGCAGCAGAGAGGAACGGCGAGCGCTGCCAGAGCACGACCAGCATCAGCGCCGCGGAGGACATGAGCGCAAACGGCAGAGCAGTGATCTCGATGCTCGTCCGGGCGACATCGAGGAACGGCTTCCGGGCGCTGACGCCGACGACGAGGCTGATCAGCAGCAGGTTCACGCCGAAGTGCGTTAGCGCGGCGACGACGACCTGGGCGAGGACGAGCACCGCTTCGTCGCCGCGGAGCGGCGCGATGGCGAGACCCGCCACGATCGCCGCGATCGAGAGCACGGAGGCGTTGTAGCCCACCCTGATCGGGGGCCGGTGCTCGAGCAGCTGCATGATCGGCGCGGCGAAACCGACGATCACGCCGGCCTGCCAGCCGTAGAGCACGATGGCCGCCGTACAGAAGACGAAGCCGAGCGAGACGCCGCCGGTGTCGATGCCGTCGAGCGGAACCGGATAGCGCTCGGCGAGCGTCGACGCCGCGAGCAGGCCGGCGATCCCCGCGAGCGTCATCGCATCGCGAGGATTGACAGCGAACGAGATCGCGGCCGCCACAGCGACCGCGAGACCCAGCAACCCAACCGGCAGAACGACCGCCGCGAGCCGCGGCGGCATCTTCGCCCCGATGCTCACAGCGCGGGCCCTACCAGCCCCAGTTGAAGAGTTCCCAACCCCAGTTTCCCAGAGCAACCGAGAGACTCACGATGGTGACGAGCACAGCCGCAAGTCGAGCATTCTTCCATTGCAACATTGCCTTTTCCCCTCCTACACCGCAAAACATGGACGCCTGAACAGACTGGGGATTCTGAACCTCCCGCAAACGCAGGTAATCCCTCGAAAAGGTGATTTCACGTGATCGGGGTTACAAGGGGGTCGGTGTAGGCTCGCACGTGCCGATCGCGATCGAGCCGGAGCCGCCCGAGCAGGAGCGTGAGGCGATCGTCGCGGCCCTTGCTGCGGGCGACGAGGACGACCTCGGCGGCTGGTCGCAGGCCGCGCTCGCGGAGGGCGTCGAGGAGCCCGAGTTCGACCCGTAACCGCGCGGCCGCCCCGGCCGTTCAAGGATCACTATGTGTTGCCGCTGTGGAGACCATCCAGCCCGCTCCGCTGACGAGCCCTTCTGCCCGATCTGCGTGATCTCGATCAAGGTGGAAGTCGCGCGAGGGCTGACCCAGCTCGCCGGGTATCTCGCTGCCTGGGCCGCGTTCAGCGAGTGGTGCGAGATGCGGCAGCCGGCCTAGGCCGGCGTTCCGCGCAGCAGACGAGGCGCCGTGCGGGCGTAGTCGAGACCTGACACCCAGGTCAGCACGAGCGCGACGAGCAGCGCCCACCAAGCGATGCTGTCGTCCCAGGCGCCCGCGGCCGCAAAGCCGCCGAGCGCCGCGGCCGTTGCCTGCGCCCAGGTCTTCAGCTTCCCGAGATCACGTGCGGCGATCACAACGCCACGCTCGATAGCGGCGAGCCGTAGACCGGAGATCAGGAGCTCGCGCGCCACGATCGCGGCGACCATCCACGCCGGCCAGATCCCGTCTTCGATCAGCATCACCAGCACGGCGAGGACGAGCACCTTGTCGGCGATCGGATCGAGCAGCGTGCCGAGTTGCGATGTCACGCCCCGGCGGCGCGCGATCCGGCCGTCGAGCCAGTCGGTGGCCATCGCGACACAGAAGATGCCTGTCGCCCAGTACTCGTTGTTCGGGAAGTCCCACGCGTAGAGGAGCACGACGATCGGCACGGAGGCCGCGCGGGCGACGGTCAGCTGATCCGGAAGCGTCAACGCTTGGGGAGAATACGTTCCAGCATGGCTCCCTTCTCGAAAGTGCTCGTCGCGAACAGAGGCGAGATCGCGATTCGGATCTTCCGCACCCTGCGTGAGCTCGGCGTCGTCCCGGTTGCCGTCTACTCCGAAGCGGACCGTGATGCACTGCACGTGCGTGCCGCCGACGAGGCGTATCTGATCGGCCCCGGCCCGGCGGCCGAGAGCTATCTCGTCGGCGATCGGATCCTCGACGCCGCCCGACAGGCAGGCGCGGAGGCGATCCATCCCGGTTACGGCTTCCTCGCCGAGAACGCCGCCTTTGCTCGCTCGGTCGAGGCGTCGGGCCTGACCTGGATCGGCCCTCCCAGCGAGGCGATCGAGCTGATGGGATCCAAGACACGGGCCAGGACGGCGATGCGCGAGGCCGGCGTGCCGATCATCCCCGGCGCCACCGACCCGGTCGAGACGGTCGAGGAAGTCCTGCGCCTCGGCGAGGAGGTGGGCTATCCGCTGATCGTCAAGGCCGCGGCGGGCGGCGGTGGCAAGGGGATGAAGCTCGTCGCCGCCCCGGCCGAGGCCGAGCGCGCCTTCGAGTCGGCGCAGCGCGAGGGGGAGAAGTACTTCGCCGACCGCCGCGTCTATGTCGAGCGCTACCTCGAGGATCCGCGGCACGTCGAGGTGCAGGTCCTGGCCGACGCGCACGGGAACGTGATCCACCTCGGCGAGCGCGACTGCACGATCCAGCGCCGACACCAGAAGCTGATCGAGGAGACGCCGTCGCCTGCCGTCGACGACGCGCTGCGCGAGCGGATCGGGGGGATTGCCGTCGACGCTGCTCGCGCGGCGGGCTATCGCTCGGCGGGCACGATCGAGGGGCTCCTGACCGCGGACGGCGAGTACTACTTCATGGAGATGAACACCCGCATCCAGGTCGAGCACACGGTCACCGAGGAGGTGACCGGAATCGACCTCGTGCGGGAGCAGATCCTCGTCGCCGCCGGCGAGCCGCTCTCCGTCCGGCAGGAAGACGTGCAGCTGCGCGGCCACTCGATCGAGTGCCGGATCAACGCCGAGGACGTCGCCAACGGCTTCCTGCCCGCGCCCGGGCGCATCACCGCCTATCGCGAGCCGAGCGGCCCCGGAGTCCGGGTCGACTCGGGCGTCGTCGCCGGCTCGGAGATCACCGGTCTCTACGACCCGATGATTGCGAAGCTGATCGTGCACGGCGTCGACCGCGAGCACGCCAGGATGCGGATGCTCCGCGCGCTCGACGAGTTCGAGCTCGGCGGCCTGCCGACCCTGCTCGGCTTCCACAAGGCCCTGCTCTCGCATCCGTGCTTTGTCGCCGGCAAGACCTGTCACGGCATCGTCGAGTCGGAGGAGATCGCACTGCGGGCCGGCGAGCTGACGCGGGACGCGCCTCAGGCTGCGTCGTCGACGAACGGGCGCGTTCGTCCGCGCGCAACGGCCGTCGAGGTCGGCGGGCGCCGCTACGACGTGACCGTGCTCGAGCCCGAGCCACCCTGGGTAGAGCTCGCGCGCCGCCGGCGCGCACGTGCGGCCCACGGCCCGGGCGGCGCCGGCAGCGAGGCCGTCGTCACCCCGATGCAGGGGACGGTGCTGAAGGTCGAGGTGGCCGAGGGCGAAGAGATCGAAGCGGGGAAGGTCGTGTGCATCGTCGAGGCGATGAAGATGGAGAACGAGATCGTCGCGCACCGTCCCGGCAGGGTCTCCGGGCTGTCGGTCGCGGTCGGGGACGCGGTCGCGAGCGGGCAGGTGATCTGCCTCGTTCTTGCCGTCTAGAGCACTCTGCGCCGAGACGTCGCTCGCGCACGGCGAGTCGCTAGCTGCGACCGCGAGCCGCGTCGACACCTGGATCCTGATCGAGTACCGCGGGCTCTGGGCGCACGACGCCGTCGACGGGTCGACGTTGAGCAGGAGCTGAAAGCGCATCTGGTCGCCGAGCGCAAGCGGCTCCCGCATGCGCGGATCCTCTTCGTCCGTCGCGCCGAGCGGCGCGGCCGCGACGGGCTCCTCGCCTTCGTCGTCACGCACGACGGAGAGCGCGGGCTCGGCCCGCCGGCTCGAGCTGGAGCGGCATGACGACCTGCTCGGCCTCCAGCTCGACGCTGCGGGATCGCCCGTCGATCACCCGCTTTTCCTCGTCTGCACGCACGGCAAGCACGACCGCTGCTGTGCCAAGTACGGCCGGCCGCTCTACGACGCAGTGTGCGAGCAGGTCGAGGACGGCTGGGCCTGGCAATCGACGCACATCGGCGGCGACCGCTTCGCGGGGAACCTCGTCGCCCTGCCGGAGGGCGTCTACTACGGGCGCGTCGAGCCGTCGGAGGCGTGGCCGGTGCTCGAGGCGGCGCTCGACGGCCGCATCCATCTGCCGCACTACCGAGGCCGGTCGTGCCACGGCTTTGCCGCGCAGGCGGCAGAGCGTCGCGTCCGGGAGGAGACCGGGCTACTCGGCGTCTTCGACGTGAAGCTCGTGGCGATCGAGCGCGACGGCGACGTCTGGCACGCGCAGCTCGAGGCCGGCGGGACGGCCTACGACGTCGACGTGCACCGCGAGCTGGGTGAGGCGACCCATCTCACCTGCTCTGCGGCTCAGCTCAGACGGCCGACGCACTACGTCGCAGGAACCCCTCGCGCACGAGTCGCCTGAGCAGCACGAGCCGGCCCGCGTCGTCGAGTGAGCCGGGCAGCTCGGAGCCGCGAAACGGCGCGTCGGTCGTGACGAGGAACTCCAGCTCCGCAGCGATCCGCTCCGGGAAGCGAAGGTCGCGGCCCTCGAAAACGAGTGTCGTGTCGTGCAGGTCGGCGATCACGGTGTCTCGGCGCTCGAGCTCGGTGTCGAGGTCGAGCACGTCGAGAGCTCGCAGCTCGGAGAGCTGCCCCTCGAGGATTGGTCTCCGGCTGCGCACGAAGCGGTCACGCGCTCGCGCCCGGACCTCGTCCGCGTCGAGCGACGGCAAGTCCGGCGGCTCGTCCGCGTCGATCGTGCGGCGATAGGCGATGTCGTCCTCCTGCGCGTCGAGCTCGGCGCGGGCCTCGTCGATCCAGCGGCGGACGTTGACGCCGACGGTGATGTGGAGAGAGTCGGAGCCAGAGGTGAGCGCCTGGTGGAGCCAGCCTCGCGGCAGGTACATCGTGTCGCCTGCGCGCAGGACCACGTCGAGCACGGGATCGCCGGGTGCGCCGAGAGACGACTCGTAGCGCTGGTTCTTCAGCGGCAGGTCCAGGGCGGGCTCGTAGACCAGCCAGCGCTTCTCACCTGCGACCTGAAGCGAGATCACCTCGTGCGTGTCGTGGTGGACGGGAAGCCCCTGTGAACCGCTCGGCGTGTAGTAGGCGTTCGCCTGCACAGGATGGCCGAGGTACGCCTCGAGGTGCCGGCAATAGCGCGCGAGGGGCAGCCAGAGGTGATGCAGTCCCTGGAGGACGATCGTCGCGCCGGCTTCGAACTCCGCGAGCACCCGCCGAACGTTGGCGACGCCGGTGAACGCAGCCGGTCGCCAGGACAGGTCGGTCGTGTAGCCGGACACCGTCGCACCCGCCTTCACGAGCCGGAAGCCCGGTGTCCGGATGCCCGTCTCGGTGATCAGGCGCTCGACGTCCCGCGCGGAGAGGAGGTCGTCGAAACGGCCTTCCTCCTCGCGCGGGACGACGAGCGGCTTCTGCTCCCAGTGCTCCGCGAGGAAGCGCTCGGTCTCGACCGGCGCAATCGCGCGTTCGAGAGCGGAAGCGCTAGGCGTCGTCCGAGTCGGTGTCGTCCCCGTCCGAGTCGCTCGAGTCACTGTCGTCCGTATCGCCGTCGGTCGTGTCGGTGTCGTCACCGTCGGAGTCGTCCGCGGCGGTTGCGGCAGGGTCGTTCCCGGCCGACTCGATCTCGTCGTCGTTCAGAGTGGTGCTCTCGTCGTCCATTGCTCCTCCTTGGCGGCGGGCCTTCGGACCGCGCAGGTTACAGCGTCTCTGCGTTTAGAGCCGGTACGACCGATCCGTGGTCCAGTGCACTCTCGGAACCATGTTCTCCGGCGGGTCGCCCATGGCCACGAGCCACCCGAACGAGACGCGGACGTAGGCGCCGTCGGCGAGTGAGCCCGGGGCCGACATGGTCGTGCGCCAGGTTTTCCGCGGTGCGAGCACGTCGGGCGGAGAGGGGTCGAACCGGGTCGCCAGCCGAGGCGGAGGGAGCCGGCCGTTCTTCGAGGCCTCCTCCAGCGCACCGAGGTCGTCGTTGGCGAAGAGCGTCAACCCGAAGGCGAGGGGTTCCGGAGCGGCTCCGAGCTCGAAAGGGATGCTTGTCAAGTTCGTGACGGCGATGTCGGCCGACCAGCCGTCCTTCGTGACCTCGAGCGTGTCGACGATGAAGACGAGCCGCGGACCCGTGCTCGGGTAGCTCTCACGCCAGCCGAGCTCGGCACGCTGCGGCTCGGCGGCGCGGTCGGTCTTCAGCGTCTCGAGCTCCGGGCTGCCGCAGCCGGCGAGCAGCAGCACGGCTACGAGAAACAGTGGCGCGCGCATCGCTCCAATCTACGCAGCTAAGGTCCCGGTCGTTTTGGATCTCTACGAGTATCAGGGCAAGCAGCTCTTCAAGCGCTTCGGCATCCCGGTCTCGGAGGGACGAGCTGCGACGACGCCTGAAGAGGCGCGTGCGGCGGCCGAAGAGATCGGCGGCCCGGTCGTCGTCAAGGCGCAGGTGCTGACGGGCGGCCGCGGCAAGGCGGGTGGGATCAAGCTCGCAGACGACCCTCCGGACGCCGAGGAGAAGGCGAAGCAGATCCTCGGTCTCGACATTCGCGGGCACGTCGTGCGGACGCTCTGGGTCGAGAGCGCCTCGGAGATCGAGAAGGAGTACTACCTCTCGATCACGTTCGACCGGGGCGTGAAGAAGGCGCTCCTGATGTTCACCACGCAGGGCGGAATGGAGATCGAGGAAGTCGCCGAGAAGGATCCCGACGCGCTCGTTCGGCTGCACGTCGACCCGCTCGAAGGGTTTCAGCCCTGGCAGGCCCGCCGCCTGATCTACGGCGCGGGCGTCGAGGACAAGGGCGAGCAGAAGCAGATCGCGGCCATCGTCGGCAAGCTCTACGACGCTTTCGTCGGCTGCGACGCGATGCTCTGCGAGATCAATCCGCTGATCGTCACGCCCGACGGCGAGGTGAAGGCACTCGACTCGAAGTTCACCGTCGACGACAACGCGCTCTACAAGCACCCGGACATCGCCGAGATGCGGGACGTGAGCGCGGCCGACCCGCTCGAGGCGCTCGCGCGCGAGAAGGGCGTCACGTACGTGAAGCTCGACGGCGAGGTCGGGATTCTCGGCAACGGCGCCGGGCTCGTGATGTCGACGCTCGATGTGATCGCGCTTGCGGGCGGGCAGCCTGCGAACTTCTGCGACCTTGGCGGTGGCGGCGACGCGGAAGGCGTCGTCGACGCGCTCGAGGTGATCCTGCAGGACCCGCAGGTGAAGTCGATCCTGTTCAACATCTTCGGCGGCATCACCCGTTGCGACGAGGTGGCGCGCGGCATCCTCGCTGCGCTCGAGCGGATGACGATCGAGCAGCCGATCGTCGTCCGCCTGGACGGCACGAACGCCGAGGAGGGGCGGAAGGTCCTCGCCGACGCGGCTCCGCCGAACCTCTACGTCGAGCCGACGATGCTCGAAGCGGCGCGCAAGGCCGTGGAGCTAGCGAGATGAGTGACTGGTCGTCGCGCGCCGAGGCCTACCGGAACGCCCCCGAGCAGCGCGAGGGCGAGGATCTCGATCTGATCATGAGCTGGGCCGAGGGCTCGCGCACGGCGCTGGACGTCGCGACGGGCGGCGGGCACGTCGCACGCCGGCTGCGCGAGGCGGGGCTCCAGGTCGTGAGCTCCGATCCCGCACCGGGGATGCATCCCGATGTGATCTGCCGCGCGGAGGATCTTCCGTTCGCGGACGGCGCCTTCGACCTCGTCGTCTCGCGGATCGCGCCTCACCACTTCGACGACATCGCCGCAGCCGTTGCCGAGATGGCGCGGGTCAGCAACGACCTCGTCGTGATCGAGGACACGCTGTACGTGAGCGAGCACGTCGAGGCGGCGGAGAAGCTTCACGATCCGACGCACGTCCGCTCCTACACCGAGGAGGAGTGGCGCTCGCTGCTCGAAGACGCGGGGCTCGCGGTCGAGCGGGTCGAGTCGTTCGAGAAACGGCGCTCGCTGGAGGACTGGTTCTCCCGGTCGGAGACGCCTGTCGAGGACCGGCCGCTCATCAGGGAGCTGCTCGCCGACCAGATCGAGGGCGACGAGTACGTCGACACGAAGCTCGTCCTGAAAGCGCGGAAGGCGGGCTAGTGGCGATCATCGTCGACAAGGACACGAAGCTCGTCGTCCAGGGCCTGACCGGCTCCGAGGGCTCGTTCCACGGGCTGCGCAACAAACGCTACGGCACGCAGGTCGTCGCCGGCGTCACGCCCGGAAAGGGGGGCCAGGACGTCGAGGGGATTCCCGTCTTCGACACCGTTGCCGACGCGGTTGCCGCCACCGGTGCGAACACGACGATGGTCTTCGTGCCGGCGCCGTTCGCGGCCGACGCGATCTACGAGGCAGTCGACGCGGGCATCGGCACCGTGATCTGCATCGCCGAGGGCCTGCCTGCGCACGAGATGCTGCGGATCTACTCCTACATCCGGCCGAAGGGTGTGACGATGCTCGGCCCGAACTGCCCGGGCGCGCTCTCGCCGGGCAAGGCCAACGTCGGGATCATCCCCGCCGAGATCTTCAGCGAGGGCAACATCGGCCTCGTCTCGCGCTCGGGCACCCTGACGTACCAGATCGGGCACGAGTTGACTCAAATGGGGCTAGGCAACTCGACGATCGTCGGGATCGGGGGCGACCCGATCGTGGGCTCGTCCTTCATCGACGTGCTCGAGAAGTTTGAGGCCGATCCGCAGACCGAGTACGTCGTGATGGTCGGCGAGATCGGTGGCGACGAGGAGGAGAAGGCGGCCGCGTTCATCGAAGCGCACGTGACGAAGCCGGTCGTGGCCTACATCGCCGGCTTCACCGCACCTCCCGGCAAGACGATGGGCCACGCCGGCGCGATCATTTCCGGCTCGTCGGGCACCGCCCAGGGGAAGAAGGAAGCGCTGGAGGCGAAGGGCATCCGCGTCGGCACCTCACCGACCGAGGTGGCGCAGTTCGCCGCCGAAGTCGCCCGCGGCTGAAGGCGACGTAGCCGCCCTCGCCGCACCTAGCATCGAGCGGATGGAGCTCGAGATCCGTGACGTTGCGCACTCGTTCGGCAGTCGCGTCGCGCTCGACGGCGTCACGTTCGACGTCGCACCGGGCGTGCTCACCGGCCTCCTCGGTCCAAACGGCGCCGGCAAGACCACGCTCCTCCGCGTCCTGCTCGGGGTGCTCACACCCGACCGCGGCGAGGTCCGCTTCGGCGGGCGGCAGGTGGGCGTTGAGGATCGCCGCGGTTGGGGCTACATGCCGCAGGAGCGAGGGCTCTACGCGGCGATGCCGTCAGGTGAGCAGGTCGTCCACTTCGGACGACTGCACGGCCTCTCCCGCCACGAGGCGACCGAGCGGGCACGCGTCGTGCTCGAGGAGCTTGGGCTCGCCGAACGCTGGGGCGATCGCACCGACTCGCTCTCCGGCGGGATGCAACAGCGGATCCAGCTCGCGACTGCGCTCGTGCACGACCCCCTTGTGATCGCACTCGACGAGCCGTTCGCGGGGCTCGACCCCGCCGCGGTCGCGGAGCTGTCCGAGAGCCTGCGGCAGCGCGCGCGGGAGGGCCGGTTCGTGCTCTTTTCCAGCCACCAGCTCGACCTCGTCCAGGACCTCTGCGAGGAGATCGTGATGGTCGACCGGGGTCGCGTCGTGCTCGAGGGCCCGGTCGTCGGCCTCCGGGCCGCGTCCGGGCAACGGCAGCTGCGGTTGCACCTGGACACCGTCGACCGCGGCTGGCTGCAGGCGTTCCCGGGCGTCGCTGTGGTGGGCGACGAGGCGGACGAGCTACGGCTCGCGCTGCCACCCGGCGTCGATCCGCTTGCGGTGCTCGACGCGGCACGGGCAGCCGGCGGCGTCGACGACTTCGGGCTCGAGCTGCCCACGCTCTCGCAGCTCTTCTTCCAGGCTGCGGGCCGGCACGCCGACCCGGCGGCGGTGGGCTGAGTGCGCGGCTGGTGGCAGGGGTCCGAGCTCGTCGCGGAGCGTGCCCTCCGGGAGAGCGTGACGTCGCGGACGTTCAAGATCGTCACCCTCCTGCTGCTCGTCGTCTCGATCGCGGCTGTGACAGTGCCGCAGCTTTTGCAGGACGACGAGACGACCTACACGCTCGCGACCGTCGGTCGGGCGCCGGACGCGGTCGTCGACGCCCTCGACGCGGCTGGCGCGTCCCAGGGCTTCGAGCTCGAGCTCGCTGTGCGTCCCGACGAGGAGGCTGTGCGACGGGCGATCAGCGATCGTGATGCCGAAGCCGGCCTGGTCGGCGACACGCTCTACACGTCGGCGGAGCAAGGCGGCACCTTCCCGGCCATCGTCTCTCAGATCGTCGTCACGCTCGAGGTCGCGCGCCGGCTGGAGGAGGCAGGTCTGACGCCGGAGCAGATCGAGGAGGTGCGATCGGCGGAGCCGCCCGAGCAGGTGTCGATCGGGCGCGTCGAGGACGAGAGCCGCGCGGGCATCGGCTTCGCTGTGGGAGTCGTGCTCTACATGGCGTTGACGTTCGCAGGCTCGGCGATCGCGACGACGATCGGAATGGAGAAGGCGACGCGGATCTCCGAGGTGCTGCTTGCGGTGCTGCGGCCGAGCCAGGTGCTCGTCGGAAACGTGCTGGCGGTCGGCCTCGTCACGCTTTTTCAGCTGCTCGTACTTGCGGCGCCGCTCGCCGTCGCGGTGCAGCTGACCGACGACATCGGCCTTCCGCCGATCGCAGGCGCCGACCTCGCGCTCGCGATCGTGTGGTTCCTGCTCGGCTTCGCGCTGTACGCATTCGTCTTCGCTGCGGCGGCTTCGCTCGTGAACAAGATCACGGAGGTCACGTCCGCGATCACACCGGTGTCGGTGACATTGCTCGTCGCCTATCTGCTCAGCGTGCTCGTCGTCACCAGCGACCCCGGCAGCGTCTGGAGCATTGCGCTGTCGCTCTTCCCGCTCACCGCACCGGTCGCGATGCCGGTTCGCTGGGCGTCGGGGGAGGTGCCGGTCTGGCAGCTCGTGCTCGCGATGCTGTTGACCGCGGCAACGGCGGTGCTGTTCGTCCGCCTGGCCTCGACCATCTACGGGCGGGCCTTGCTCGTCACCGGGCACCGCGTGCGGCTGCGGGAGCTGCTCGGCGCGTCCGCTACACCGACCAGCGCTCGCTGAACTCCCGCTGGGCCGCGGTCGGCTCGCCGAGTGCGATCCCGAGCGTGGCGAGCTTCGTGTGCGCGATCTCGCGGTCGAGGTCGTCCGGGAAGCGGTGGAGCCCAGGCGCCAGGCCGCCGCGTGCGAGGAGATGCGCCGAGAGTGCCTGCACGGAGAACGAGAGATCCATGATCTCGACCGGATGCCCGTCCCCGCCCGCGACGTTCGTCTGGCGGCCGTCGACGAGGACGTAGGCGGTGCCTCCGCCCGGAATCGCGCGCGCCTCGATGCCGGGACGCACCTCTTCACCAGGGCCGAGCCCGTCGATCGCGACCTCCCGCTCGTGGTGGCCGCCGTTCGCGATCAGGACGCCGTCCTTCAGGTGCACGAGCGCCTCGCGCGGGACGCAGTCGATCGCGCCGGTCGCGGAGATCAGCACGTCGGCGTCCGGGAGCGCGTCTTCGAGCCGCGCGACTCGATGACCATCCATGTGCGCCTCGAGGGCAGCGACGGGGTCGATCTCGACGACGGTCACCCGCCCGCCGGCGCCTCGGGCTGCACGCGCGAGGCCCTTTCCGACCCAGCCGTAGCCGACAATGCAGAACTCGCGGCCGGGAAAGGTGAGGTTCGTGAGCCGGTCGATCGCGGCCAGCGTGGATTGCCCGGTGCCGTAGCGGTTGTCGAAGAGGTGCTTGCAGAGCGCGTCGTTCGCGGCGATCGCCGGGAAGCTGAGCTTGCCCGCCGACTCCATGGCCCGCAGCCGTGCGACCCCCGTCGTCGTCTCCTCGGTCATGCCGAGGAGTCCTGCGGTGAGCTCTGGGCGGTGCTCGACGATCCGCGCCGTCAGCTCTGCGCCGTCGTCGACGACGATCTCTGGACGGGTATCGGCGACCGCGAGCAGGTCGGCGTCGAACTGCTCACGCGACGCGCCGTGTGTTGCGTGCACCTCGATCCCGCGTGCGACGAGCGCCGCGCAGATCGAGTCCTGCGTCGAGCCAGGGTTCGAGCCGGAGGCGACCACCTCTGCGCCCGCGTCCGCGAGCAGCGTTGCGAGGTATGCGGTCTTCGCCTCCAGGTGCACGACGACTGCGACACGCTTTCCGGTGATAGCGCCGTCGGCGAGCCGCTCTCGCGCCAGCCGGTTCAGAACGGGCGAGTGCTTCGCGACCCATTGGATCCGTTGCTCGCCTTCGGAGGCGAGCGACGGATCGGCGATGTTGGAACGGGCCGCGGCGTCCACGCCGCGAATCTATCGTCTGGCAGTCCGCTCTAGATCTTGCGGCGGGGGCGCGTCGGGCCCCACTTGGAGTTGCGGCGCTTCGACGCGTAGACGAGGCGCGGCGGGGCGACTGTCATCCCCTCACTCTTGAACTGCTCGGTGTGCCCGAGCATCCGCGCGACGTGGCTGACCTCTGCCTGCTGCTCGGGGAGGACGAGCGTCACGCCGATTCCGTCCTTGCCCGCGCGGCCGGTGCGGCCGATGCGGTGGATGTACGCGGTGTGCTCCTCCGGCGGATCGAAGTTGATCACGTGCGTGATGTCGTCGAGGTCGAGGCCGCGGGCGGCGACGTCGGTGGCGACGAGCGTCTTGACCGTCCCCGCCTCGAAGCGCTTCAGAGCGCGCTCACGCTGGCTCTGGTTCATGTCGCCGTGCATCGCGACTGCTGTGACGTCGTGACGGGCCAGCTTCTGGACGAGCCGGTCGGCGCCGCGCTTCGTGCGCACGAAGACGAGCACGAGGCCGCGCTCCTTGGCCAGCATCCCGGCCAGCGTCTCGACCTTGTTCTCGGCCGTCACCGGCACGAACTGGTGGTCGATCTCGCCCTGCTGCTGGTCGATTGTCAGCTCGGCCTCGAAGCGGGACGGGTTCGTCGTGTACGCCCGTGCGAGCTCGCCTACCTGGCCGTCGAGCGTTGCGGAGAAGAACATCGTCTGCCGCCGCTTCGGCAGCCGGGCAACGATCCGGTCGACCTGAGGCTGGAAGCCCATGTCGAGCATCCGGTCGGCCTCGTCGAGGATCAGCATGCGGACGCCGTCGAGCGAGACGATCTTCCGCTCGATCAGGTCCTGCAGGCGGCCGGGGGTGGCGACCAGGATGTGCGCGTCGCGGGAGGCCTTGGCCTGCGCGGAGATCGAGACGCCGCCGTAGACGGCAGCGACCCTGAGGTCGTGCGCCGGCGCGATCGTGCCGATCTCGGCTGTGACCTGGGCTGCGAGCTCGCGCGTGGGTACCAGCACGAGCCCCGAGGGGCGGTCGTCGCTCGGGTCGAGCCGCTCGACGAGCGGCACCGCGAAAGCGAGCGTCTTGCCGGAGCCGGTGGGTGACTTCGCGAGGATGTCGCGGCCGGCGAGGGCATCCGGGAGCACGAGCCCCTGGATGCGGAAGGGAGCAAGGATGTCGCGCTCGGCAAGCGCGTCTGCGACGCGTGGAGACACGCCCAGCTCAAGGAAAGACTGCATATTGGATTTGGACTCCTTCGTGTTCGGACGAGATCCGCCTGCCTCGTCCGCCTGTGTCAGCACAGGGGAAAACCGAAGAAGAACAAACCTCACAGGACGGCACCACGCCGTCCGTAAGGAACAAAGTAGCAGCAGCCCGCATCGTTAGTGTGTTTCGCATGATCTCGTTCGCCCGTGGCGCGCCTGCGCTGGAGTGCCTCGACGCCGGCCTTCTGGCCGACTGCGCGCGCGTCGCGATCGAGGCCGATCCGTCCGTCCTCGCGTACGGTCCGGGAGGCGGCTACGCGCCGCTGCGCGAATCGCTCGGCGCCCGCCACGGTGTCGACCCCGGCCGGATCCTCCTGACGACCGGCGGGCTCCAGGGCTTCGTCTTCTACACGGAGGAGCTGCTCGCCTCTCGTCCGGGCCGGGTGCTGGTCGAGGCGCCGACCTACGATCGGCCGCTGAAGATCCTCGCCCGCCTGGGAGCCGACGTGGTGGCGCTCCCGATGGACGACGAAGGTCTCGACCCGGACGCGCTCGCGCGTGAGCTCGAGGCGGGCGAGACGAGCTTTCTCTACACGATCCCGACCTTCCAGAACCCGAGCGGGCGCACGCTCTCGACCGAGCGGCGCCGGCGTGTCGTCGAACTCGTCGCGGCGCACGGAGTCCCCGTGCTCGAGGACGACCCGTACGGGCTCGTCCGCTACGAGGGCGAGGCACCGCCGTCGCTCTTCGACCTGGAGGGGGGCACGCTCGTCACCTACGCCTCCTCATTTTCGAAGACGGCCGCGCCGGGCTTGCGCGTCGGCTGGTTTGTGGCGCCGGCCGAGCTTGCCGCCCGAATCGAAGCACGTGCGGTGTCGACCTACATCTCGCCACCATTCCTGACGCAGGGGACAATCCACGAGCTGATCACCCGCGGCTCGTTCGAGCCGAACCTCGAGCGGATCCGCGGTCTGCTGAAGGGCCGCCGCGACGCAATGCTCGGTGCGCTCGAGCGGGAGCTCGACGGCCAGGCGACGTGGAGCAAGCCGGAGGGCGGCTACTTCCTCTGGGTCGACCTACCCGTCGACGCGGAGGGGCTGCTCGTACGTGCCGAGGCCGCCGGCGTCACCTTCGTCAAAGGCTCGGACTTCTTCCCTGCAACTGTCGGCGCAGGATCAGCATCCGCGGGAGCGGATACTGATCGCGCGAAAACTTCTAGAGCAGCCGCTTCGCGGCCAGGCGGCGGCGGCGAGCAGTCCGCCCGGCTCGCCTACAGCTACGCGTCGCCGTCGGAGATCGACTCGGGCGTCTCGACGCTCGCTTCACTCTTGCGCGTCTGACGGCGCCGGTGCAGCTGCGAGAGCAGCACGCCGCCGACGAGACCCGCGAGCAGCGAGAGGAGGATCACCCAGATCAACGACGTCGTCGCCTTGGCGAACACGAAGTTGACGGACGCTTCCTCGTCGTTGCCGACGACGAACGCGATCAGGTAGGCCCCGATCAGGATCAGTACGCCGAGCGTGATCCAGAGACGCGGCTGCCAGCTGCGGTCGAACTCGTCGCGGGGCGACTCGCTTGGCGACTCCATGCCTGGAGACTCTACTCAGGCAGCGGCGAAGCTTGGCGCATGCGTCGGCAGCGGGACGAGGCGCGGCTGCCGTGGGGGCCCGAGAGCATCCTTGGCGAGGCGGTGCGTGGGGCACGGAGTGTCGCCGGGCAAGGCGCACAATCCCGCCTGCCGGAAGTAGCAGTTTGCACAGCTTGCTTTAACAGATTTGTTCATGTCCCCTCTTGCTAGAGTCCCTACCGCTCAGGACAGGTGGGACTATGCCGGTCTCGGCCGGAGGCGGCAATCCCCGGTCTGAGAAAAACGGTGCAAATTCCGGAGCTTTCGTTCCGGCGAAAATTCCTGCTAACTAAGGTTTTCTTGGCAAGGTTGCCAGGGCACGCAACGCCTGTCGAAAACTCTCCACAGGGA
The DNA here is from genome assembly GCA_963752405.1 of uncultured Gaiellaceae bacterium. Lineage (GTDB taxonomy): Bacteria > Actinomycetota > Thermoleophilia > Gaiellales > Gaiellaceae > Gaiellasilicea. The sequence continues at coordinate 117,465 of CAVVYB010000014.1, read as the reverse complement.
TCACACGAAGATCCCCTGCATGTCGACGTGCCTCGATCGCGTTATCCCCAGCGGGGGCAAGGAAGACATCGGCGCCTGAGCGCCTCGCGCCGATCACCTTCTGTTTGACGCCGCCGATCGGGACGACCGACCCGTCGAGCTCCAATTCGCCCGTCGCAGCGACGTTGAGCCCCCGGTCGACGCCGCCGCGCAACTCTTCCACGATGTCGAGCGCGAACGCGAGCCCGGCCGACGGCCCGCCCACACCACCGAGGTCGATCTCGACGTCGAGCGGCAGCGAGATGTCCGCGGACTGCTCGACCTGGACACCGATGATCGGGCGACCCTTCTCAGCGGGGCTCTCGATCGTCCCGACTTTGACACTCCTCGTCGCCCCGCCGGCGCGCACCGACAGCGTCACCGTCTCACCGGGCTTGTGCTTCGCGATCAGTCTGCGTAGTTCGTCCGGTGTCTTCACCGGCTTGCCGTCGACTCCGACGATCACCTCGGTTGCCTCGATCTTGCCGTCGGCGGGTGAATCGGGCGCCACGTCCACGATGAGCGCTCCCTCCGGCTTGGCCTCGACGTCGTAGCCGAGCTCGCGGAGCGCGACCGCGGCGGCGATCTTCTGCGAGCGGTCCATCTGTCGAAGGTTCTGGCGGCGGCGCTCTGCGTAGTTCGATCCCGGCGGGACGATCGCCTGCTTGGGGACGAGGTCGGCGCCGTCGGGGCGGGTGAAGGGCACGAGCTCCTCGAGCACCGATGCCTGCCGGACGATCACGTCCACGTAGCTGATCCCACCGGGCGGATGCGGCTTCTCGCCCTCGACTTTCACGAGTGGGGCGAGGGGATGGGAGTCGTCCGGGAGGAGGAGATAGCTGTCCGCGGGATAGAGCCACGCTGCGCCGACGGCGATCAGGAAGAGCGCGACCCCCAGTCCGACGAGCCGCATCGGCTTCACAGCAGGCTCCGGGTCAGGCCGCCGTCGACGCCGATCGTCGTCCCTGAGACGTACCCGCCGCGATCGGACGCGAGGAAGCAGACGACATCGCCCACCTCCCGGCGCGTGCCGAGCCGCCGCAGCGGGATCGTCGCGAGGTCGGCGTCCGTCGGGCCGTCGGGATAGACCTCCTTGATCCGGTCGGTGTCGATGCGTCCGGGCGCGACGCAGTTGACCGTCACGCCGGCGGGGCCGAGCTCGCGTGCCACGACCTTGAGCCAGCCGACGAGCCCTGGGCGGACGCCGCTGGAGAGGGCGAGATTGTCGACCGGCTCCTTGACGGCGCTCGACGTGATCGCGATCAGGCGACCGTGGCCGCTCGCCTCGAGGTGCGGGCGGCAGAGACGGACGAGCCGGATCGGCGCGAGCAGGAGCAGCTGGGCGGCGCTCTCGACCTGGTCGTCGGTGGCATCGAGTGCCTTCGTCCGCGGCGGGCCGCCGGAGTTGAGTACGAGGACGTCGACGCCGCCGAATCGCTCGACCGCAGTCGCGACGAGCCGCTCGAGATCCTCGGCGCTCGTGATGTCGCCAACGACCGGAATGCCACCGACGCGCTCGGCCTCACGCTCGAGGACGTCCTGACGGCGGGCGAACATGACGACGTTCGCGCCCGCCTCGGCCAGCGACTCTGCACACCCGAGCCCGATGCCGGAGGACGCGCCGCAGACGATTGCCGTGCGTCCGCGGAGGCCAAGCTCCATTCAGTCGGCGCAAGATGAGCATCCGCGGAAGCGGATGCTCATCGCGCAAAGATCCCTAAAGGGGCCGCCTGCGGCGGCCCGGCGTACAGATTTGGCAGCGGTCGTCATCAGGTCGTCAGCACACTGACGACCTCGCGGACGGCGTCCGCGGAGGCCTTCAGTGCCTGCTGCTCGGCGTCGTCGAGGTCGAGCTCGACGATCCGTTCGATTCCACCCGCGCCGAGGACGACAGGCACGCCCATGTAGAGGCCGTCGATGCCGTACTCACCCTCGAGGTAAGCGGTGCACGGGAGGACGCGCTTCTCGTCGAGGACGATGGCGTCGACCATCTGTGCGGCGGCTGCCCCCGGCGCGTACCAGGCGGAGGTGCCGAGCAGGTTGATTAGCTCGCCGCCACCCTTGGCGGTGCGCTCGACCATCGCCTGGATCCGGTCCTCGGGTGCGAGCTTCCGCAGCGGGATGCCGCCGACGGTCGTCGCGGAGACGACGGGCACCATCTGGTCGCCGTGACCGCCGAGCACCATCGCGGTGACGTCCTTGATCGACATGCCGGTCTCCCAGGCGATGAACGCCGAGAAGCGAGCCGTGTCGAGGATCCCGGCCATCCCGAAGACGCGCTCCTTCGGCCAATCGGAGACGTTCTTGGCCACGTGGCACATCGCGTCGAGCGGGTTGGAGACGACGACCAGGATCGCCTCCGGGCTGGCGGCGACCACCTGCTCGGTGACGGACTTGACGATCTTCTCGTTCGTCGTCACGAGATCGTCGCGGCTCATGCCCGGCTGACGGGGCAGGCCCGCCGTGATCACGACGACCTCGGAGCCGGCCGACTCGTCGTAGCCGTTCGACCCGGTCACGTCCGCCTCGTAGCCGAGGACCGCGGCAGCCTGGTTGATGTCCAGCGCCTTGCCCTGCGGGAGACCTTCCTTGATGTCGACCAGCACCACGTCGGCGTAGTCGCGGCGCGCGAGCTCCTGCGCGCAGGTCGCGCCCACGTTTCCGGCCCCGACGACAGTGACCTTGCGTCTCACGACTGAACCTCCAGCTTCTCGATGATCGCGTCCGCGACACCGCTCGTCCCGACCGCGGTCGGGTCGTCGCGTGTCGGCTTCATGTCGTAGGTGACGCTCTCGCCCTCGGCGATCACCTCGGCGATCGCCTGCTCGAGGCGATCGGCCGCAGACATCTCGTCGAGATGGCGAAGCATGAGCATCCCGGAGAGCATCATCGCCATCGGGTTGACCCTGTTCTGGCCCTTGTACTTCGGGGCCGAGCCGTGGGTGGGCTCGAAGACCGCGCCCTTCTCGCCGAAGTTGGCGCCGGGCGCGAGGCCGAGCCCGCCGATCAGGCCGGCGCAGATGTCCGAGACGATGTCGCCGTAGAGATTCGGCAGCACGAGCACGTCGTACTCCTCCGGCCGCTGGACGAGCTGCATCGAGAGGTTGTCGACGATCCGGTCCTCGAACTCGATGTCGGTGTTCTCGGCAGCGACGTCCTGCGCGACATGGAGGAAGAGCCCGTCCGTGTACTTCATGATGTTCGCCTTGTGGACGGCCGTGACCTTGCGGCGGCCGTTGCGGCGCGCATAGTCGAACGCGAACTGGACGACCTGGCGAGTGCCTGTCTCGGAGATCGGCTTGATCGAGATGCCGGAGTCGCGCCGGATCCTGTCGTAGCCCTTGGAGGCGAGGAAGTCGAGGAGCTCGTCTGCGTCCTCCGTCCCTTCCTCGAACTCGACCCCCGCGTAGAGGTCCTCCGTGTTCTCGCGCACGACGATCAGGTCGACGTTCTCGTAGCGCGAGCGCACGCCCGCATAGCTCTTGCACGGGCGCACCTGGGCGTAGAGGTCGAGCGCCGTGCGGAGCCCGACGTTCACCGAGCGGAAGCCGCCGCCGACCGGGGTCGTGATCGGCCCCTTCAGCGCCGTCCCGCTCTGCCGGATCGACTCGAGCACGTGCTCCGGCAGCGGATTGCCGTCGTTCTGGTCCATCACGTCGCTGCCGGCGTCCTGGACGTCCCACTCGAACTCGACGCCGGTCGCCTCGAGGACCCGCCGGGTCGCCTCGGCCAGCTCGGGGCCGGTGCCGTCGCCGGGGATGAGTGTCACGCGATGCGCCATTCGGCGGCGGATTGTATGGAACGGTCGCCCCCTCGCCGGTGAGGTACCGTCCCGTGACCAAAATCTTTACGAGGAGAACGATGACCGAGTTCAAGCCTGGGCTCGAAGGCGTGGTCGCCTTCGAGACGGAGATCGCCGAGCCAGACCGCGAGGGTGGGTCGCTGCGCTACCGCGGCGTCGACATCGAGGAACTGGTCGGCCAGTACCGCTTCGAGCAGGTCTGGGGGCTCCTCGTCGACGAGAGCTTCGAGCCTGGACTGCCGGCTGTAGAGCCGTACGAGGGCGGCGGCCTGACCGGCAACACGCCGGCCGACCTGCAGTCCGTGACCGCCCGCGTCGGCGCCGAGTGGGGTCTCCAGAAGCTGATCGACATCAGCGACGACGAGGCGCGCGAGGACCTCCGCCGCGTCTCGGCGCAGTTCATCTCGATCGCCGCGCAGTCGGCGCGCATTGCCGACGGCAACGACGACCGCATCGCCCCGCAGGTCGTCGCGCAGGGAAAGACGACCGCCGAGCGCTTCCTGCTCGAGTGGCGCGGCGAGGCCGACCCGAAGCACGTGCAGGCGATCGACACCTACTGGATCTGCACCTGCGAGCACGGCCTCAACGCTTCGACCTTCGTCGCGCGGATCACGGCTTCCACCGGCGCCGACTGCGCCGCGGCGCTCTCCTCGGCGGTCGGCGCGCTCTCCGGCCCGCTCCACGGCGGCGCGCCCGCCCGGGTGCTGCCGATGCTCGACGCGGCCGCGGAGTCGGGCAATCCCGAGGCCTACGTCGAGAGCCTGATCGAGAAGGGCGAGCGGCTGATGGGCTTCGGCCACCGTGTCTACCGCGCCGAGGACCCGCGTGCCCGCCTGCTCAAGGGCACGGCGAAGGAGCTCGGCGCCCCGCGGTACGACGTCGCCGACAAGCTCGAGGCGGCCGCGCTCGCCGCGCTCCGGAAGAAGTCGCCCGACCGTCCACTCGAGACGAACGTCGAGTTCTGGTCGGCCGTCGTCCTCGACGTCGCCGATGTGCCGCCGCAGCTCGCGCCGGCGATGTTCGCCTGCTCGCGCACCGCGGGCTGGTCGGCGCACATCCTCGAGCAGAAGAAGCTGAACCGTCTGGTCCGACCGTCCGCGAAGTACGTTGGCCCCGGTCCCGCGGCCGGCCTCCTCGATCCCGGGCGCATGACCCCCCTGCAGGAGGCCGCGGCGCAGGCCGACGCGCTCGCGCAGCAGGGTGACGAGCGCGGGCTCGCGACTCTGCGGCAGCAGTGGGATGAGGAGCTCGAGCATGCGGCGCGCAACGCCGACTACCGCGTCCGCGCGCAGGCGTACCGCGCGATCGCGCAGTTTCGCTTCCGCCAGAAGCTCGAGCTGGTCCGGCGCGGGCTCCAGGACGAGAGCCCGGCCGCACGGGGGTCGGCGCTGATCGCGCTCGAAGGCCTCTCGCGCGACCACCCGGGCGACGTGAACAGCATGCGCGCGATGCTGCACGAGATCGCCACCAACGACTCGAACATGGCGGTGCGGAGACTTGCGATCGTCTGTCTCAAGAACGGCTCCGCGCAGCGCGAGACGATCCTGATCCTCGACGGCCTTGCCGACGACGACGAGCAGGAGCAGGACCTGCGGAAGACCGCGAGGGCGGTCGCCACGCGCTGACAAAATCGACAGAAGCGGTCGAGACGCAGATGAGCCGGCTTGGGTCGGAGCGACGCGCTCGTCGGCGTGATCATGGGGTCGCGCTCCGACTGGGAGACGATGCGCCACGCGTGCGAGACGCTGGAGGCGCTGGAGGTGCCCTTCGAGCAGCAGGTCGTGTCGGCCCACCGAACGCCCGACCTCCTCTTCGAGTACGCGGGCTCAGCGGAGGAACGCGGCCTGCAGGTGCTGATCGCCGGTGCCGGAGGTGCCGCGCACCTGCCGGGCATGGCGGCCGCGAAGACCGCGCTGCCCGTGCTCGGCGTCCCGGTCGAGTCGAAGACGCTGAAGGGGATGGACTCGCTGCTCTCGATCGTCCAGATGCCCGCGGGCGTGCCGGTGGGCACGCTCGCGATCGGCCGCGCGGGAGCGGTGAACGCGGCGCTGCTCGCGGCGGCGATCGTGGCGCGCTCCGACGCCGGGCGTGCGCGAGCGCCTCGCCCGCTACCGCGAGGCCCAGACCGAGTCGGTGCTCGCGAGCCCCGACCCGCCGCGTCTGCTTGATCGTCGGCGTCATCGGCGGCGGCCAGCTGGGGCGGATGCTCGCGCTGGCCGGAATCCCGCTCGGCCTCTCGTTCCGGTTCCTCGATCCTGCAGCGGACGCGCCGGCCAGGGAGGTCGGCGAGCTCCTGATCGGCGAGTACGACGATCCCGAGCTCCTCGACAGGCTCGCCGACGGCGCCAGGGCCGTCACCTACGAGTTCGAGAACGTTCCGGTCGAGGCCGCACGCCGCGTCGGCGCGGTTCCTGGCGCAGCGGCGCTCGAGGCCGCACAGGACCGGTTGACGGAGAAGCTCCTGTTTCGCCGCCTGGGCATCCCGACCGTCCGGATCGACGACGAGGTCGAGACCTTCCCTGCTCTTCTGAAGACGCGGCGGCTCGGCTACGACGGAAAGGGCCAACGTCTGGTCGAGGCCCGTCCGGGGACTGTCCCCGGACACGTCCTGGAGGAACGTGTCGCTTTCGACCGCGAGCTGTCGCTGATCGCCGTTCGCGGGCAGCTCGGCGAGACGCGCTTCTACCCGCTCGTCGAGAACGTGCACGGGACGGGATCCTGCGGACGTCGCGTGCGCCCGCAGCGAACGCGACCCAGGCACGAGGCCGAGGCGTACGCGACGAAGATCCTCGACGAGCTCGAGTACGTCGGCGTGCTCGCGCTCGAGCTCTTCGACGTCGGCGGAGCAGCTGCTGGCGAACGAGATCGCGCCGCGGGTGCACAACACCGGCCACTGGACGATCGAGGGCTCCGAGACGAGCCAGTTCGAGAACCACCTGCGCGCGATTCTCGGGCTGCCGCTCGGGTCGACGGAGTCGCGGCGCGCGCTGATGGTGAACCTGATCGGCACCGTGCCGAAGACGCTCGATGTGCTCGAGATCCCGCACGCCCATCTCCACCTGTACGGGAAGGAGCCGCGGCCCGGCCGCAAGCTCGGCCACGTCACGCTCGTGAACCCGTCGAGCGCGAGCGAGCAGGAGCTGCGGAAGCTAGTGCCCTGAGCAGACGCGGCCGGAGATGATGCGGCCGCAGGAGGGGCAGACCCGCTTGCGCCGCTTGAGCTCGAGCGCGTGCTTCTTCAGGCCCGTGAAGAACATCGTGTAGCCGATCGCCATCGTCAGCGCGGCGAGGACGGCGATCTGAGGGTCAAGCGTCATCCGAGATCCTTTTCGGAGTCGTTCTTCGTCGCGCGTGTGGGTGCGCGCGAAAATACAACTCGCGACGCCGCCGATCGGATACGTGCGTGTACAGCTCGGTGGTGGAGAGGTCGGCGTGTCCGAGCATCTCCTGGACGCTGCGGAGGTCGGCGCCCCCCTCGAGCAGATGGGTCGCGAACGAATGGCGGAGCAGATGAGGGTGCACGCGCAGCGGCTCGAGCCCCGCCTTCTCGGCCAGGCGGCGGAGGATCAGGAAGGCGCCGGCGCGGGTCAGCGGCCCGCCGCGGGCGTTCAGGAAGAGCTCGGGCCGGGTGCGGCGGTCGAGGTGAGGCCGGCCCATAGCGATGTAGCGCCGGAGCGCTTCGACGGCGGGACGGCCGAGCGGGACGATCCGCTCCTTCGACCCCTTGCCGAGCGCACGCACGATTCGGTCGTCCAGGTCGACCGAGCGCCGGTGCAGGCCCGTCGCTTCGCTGACGCGCAGGCCGGCGCCGTACATCAGCTCCACGAGCGCGCGGTCGCGCATCGAGCGTGGCGTCGTGCCCGCGGCGGCGTCGATCAACCGTTCGGCCTCGGCGGGCGAGAGCGTGCGAGGGAGCGTTCGTGCCCGACGAGGCAGCTGAAGCGCTGCTGCCGGATTGTCCTGGCGTACGCCGAGCAGCATCTGGTGCCGGAAGAAGGAGCGCACGGCGGCGACGCGCCGGGCAGCGGTCGAGGGCGCGAGGCCTGCGGCGCGCATCTCGGCGAGCCAGCGCTCGAGCTCCTCGGTCGTCGCCTGCACGACCGGCCCTCCACGCCACGCCGCGAGCTGTGCGAGGTCGCGTCGATACGCGTCCACCGTGCGCGGCGCCCGCCGCGTCGCCAGCAGCGCGAGGAAGCTGTCGAGATCAGGGTCGGGGCGGCTCGTCACGGCCCGGTACCGGTTCCCCGCCACGGCTCTCGCATCCTGCTTACGACCGTGGATGGGACGAGTCGTAAACGCGGCGGAGCCGGCGCGCATCGACGTGGCTGTAGACCTGTGTCGTCGAGAGCGACGAATGTCCGAGAAGCTCCTGGATCGTCCGCAGATCGGCTCCACCCTCGAGCAGGTGCGTTGCGAACGAGTGCCGTAGCCGGTGCGGGTGGGGGAGAAGGCGGCGGAGCGTGCTCGTGTCGAGCCGCCGCCCGCGGGTCGAGAGGAAGAGGGCGTTGTTCGCCCCACGGGCGAGCTGCGGTCTCGCTTCGCGCAGGTACCGCGCGACGACGTGGCCTGCCTCTTCGCCGAGCGGGACGACCCGCTCCTTGCCGCCCTTGCCGCGCACGCGCACGTGCTCCTGCTCGAAGTCGACGTCGCCGAGGTCGAGCCCGACCGCCTCGGCGCTTCGGAGGCCCGCGGAGTAGACGAGCTCGACGAGCGCGTGGTTGCGCAGCCCTAGAGGCCCATCGCCGTCGAGCGAGTCGACGATCGACTCGATCTCCTCCCGCTTCGGCGCCTCCGGCAGGCGCTGGGGGCGGCGCGGGCCGAGTGACGCATCGGGGACGCGGGTCGGGCCCGAGCGTGAACCGGAGAAAGGAGCGCACGGCGGCCAGGTTGCGGGCGATCGTGGCCGGCGCGAGCCCGTTGCGCGCCCGGCCGAGCTCCGACGCGTAGTCGACGAGCACGCGGACGTCGATCTCCTCGACCCCCGTCCCGCGCTCCTCGAGCCAGCCGCCGAAGCGGCGCAGGTCGGCCGCATAGGCGCGGCGGGTCGACTCGGCGAGCGAGGGCGAGCCGAGGAAGCGGTCGATCGCGGCTTCGGTCTGCATCCAGACGCCTTTCCCTACAGTCCGGGCATGTCCTTTGCTCTCCCCACCGGCGCCGAGGCGCGCTGGACCGGCGCGCCCGGGCCGCGTGCCGTGATCTGCGTGAACGGCGGCACGGCGGCCGAGTTGCCGGGAACGTGGAGCGCATCGATCGAGTGGCTCGTCGAGCGCCTCGCCGCCGACGGCATTCCGCTGCCTTTTCTGGAGGTGCGCTACCGCATCAAGTCCTGGCGGCGCCTGCCGCTCTGCATCGAGGATGCCCGCGCGGCGATCGGGGTCGCGCGCGCGGCCGGCGCGGAGGAGGTCGCGCTCCTGGGCTTCTCGATGGGCGGCGCCGTCTCGGTGCACGTCGCGGACGACCCGGCGGTCTCGACGGTGATCGCGCTGGCGCCGTGGCTCTACCCGGAGCTCGACGTCTCGCCGCTCGACGGCCGGCGCTTCGCAGTTCTGCACGGCTCGCTCGATCGTGGCCTGCCCGGGGTCCCGGGCGTCAGACCCGACCTCTCGCTGCGTGGCTACGAGCGTGCGAAGGCCCGAGGAGTGGACGCTTCGCGCCAGATGATCCGCGGCGCGATCCACCCGATCGCGCTCCGCACGCCGTGGGGGAGAACCGTGCCCATGCCACGCGCCGGCCGCTGGGCGGACCTCGTCGGCGGCGAGCTGGCGCGACTGTGCACGTAGGCCTCTACCAGGGCCTCCGCGGCGCGGTGTTCGTGCTCGCCCGCCTGCTGTACCGAATCGAGATCAGTCGGTCGCGTGCCGCCGGGAGCGTGCGTGGTGGCGGCGAACCATGAATCCCTGCTCGACCCGCCCCTGCTCGCGCTCGTCACCCGCCGGCCGCTGCACTTCCTGGCCAAGGTCGAGCTCTGGCGCTATCCGCCGGGAGCCTGGCTGATGGATGCGCTCGGCGGGATCCCGATCCGGCGCAACCGGCGCGATCTCCTCTCGGTCGGGCGGGCCGAGGAGCTCTTGCGGGAGGGCGAGAGCGTCGCCATCTTCCCGCAGGGAACGGTGGCCGGCGGCGCCTGGACGCGCGGCGCCGCCCGGCTCGCGCTCACGACCGGAGTACCGATCGTCCCGGTCCGCATCGTCGGCACCGCGCGTGCGCTCTCGCACCGCCGCATCCGCTTCTCGAAGATCCGGATCGTCGTCGGCGAGCCGATCCAGGTTGCCGCCGCCCGGCCGACCGTTGCCGCCTCGCGCGCGCTGACGCGCGAGTTGCAGGCTCGCGTCGAAGCCCTCTAGCCCCGCCTGACGCAGCCCCTGCCGCGCTCCGTACCCTGTGCGTGATGCCACGTGGACGAGGACGCCCGTTCGATCTGATGGAGCCGCCGGAGCGGCCCGCGGATCCGGCCGTCCGCCGCGCCTACCTGAAGCGGATCGTCGCGCTCTTCCGGCCCTACCGCCGGCGCCTCAGCGGCGTGCTTGCGCTGATCATCTTCTCCTCCGCGCTCGGCGTGATCCCGGCACTTCTGCTGAGAGAGGTGATCGACGATGCCCTCCCGAACGGAGACACGCGGCTGCTGGGCTGGCTCGTCGCGGGCATGGTCGCGATCGCAATCGTGACCGGGGCACTGGGTGTGGTCCAGACGCTGCTTTCCAACCAGGTCGGCCAGCGCGTGATGCACGACCTGCGGACGGCCGTCTACAAGCATCTGCAGCGGCTCTCGCTCGCCTTCTTCACGCGCACCCGCACGGGTGAGGTGCAGTCTCGGCTGGCGAACGACATCGGCGGCGTGCAGGAGGTCGTCACCTCGACGGCGACCTCGATCGTCTCGAACGTCACGGTTGTGCTCGCCACGGTGGTGGCGATGTTCGTGCTCGACTGGCGGCTGACCCTGTTCGCACTCGCCCTGCTGCCGCTCTTCGTCTGGATGACCAAGCGCGTCGGCGATCAGCGCCGAAAGGTGGCCAAGGTCCGGCAGGAGTCGATGGCCGACATCTCGAGCCTCGTCCAGGAGTCGCTTTCGGTCTCCGGCATCCTGCTCGGCAAGACGATGGGCAGGGCCGGCGCGCTCGCCGAGCGCTTCGAGGGCGAGTCCGGCCGCCTGGCCGACCTCGAGGTCCGCAGCCGGATGACGGGCCGCTGGATGATGGCCTCGATCCAGACCTCGTTCGCGATCATGCCCGCGCTCGTCTACCTCTTTGCCGGCCACTTCGCCGGCGCGGTCTCGATCGGCACCGTGGTCGCCTTCACGACGCTGCAATCGCGTCTCTTCTTCCCGGTCGGCTCGCTGCTGGGCGTCTCGCTCGAGGTGCAGACCTCGCTCGCGCTGTTCGACCGCGTCTTCGAGTACCTCGACCACCCGGTCGACATCGAAGAGGGGACGAGGACGCTCGCACGCGCCACGCGGCGACGTGGCCTTCGACCATGTCTGGTTCCGCTACGAGGACGCGGCCTGGACGCTGCAGGACGTCACGTTCGAGGTGCCGGCAGGGACGAAGACCGCGCTCGTCGGCGAGACCGGCTCGGGGAAGACGACCGCCGGCTACCTCGTCGCGCGCCTCTACGACGTCACCGAGGGAGGCGTGACGATCGACGGCGTCGACGTGCGCGAGCTCACGTTCGCACTCGCTCGCGAATGCGGTCGGGGTCGTCTCCCAGGAGACGTACCTCTTCCACGCCACCGTTCGCGACAACCTCCGCTTCGCCCATCCGGACGCGACCGACGAGGAGGTCGAGGAGGCCGCACGCGCCGCGCAGATCCACGAGCTGATCGCGAATCTTCCCGAGGGTTACGACACGGTCGTCGGCGAGCGCGGCTACCGCTTCTCGGGCGGCGAGCGCCAGCGGATCGCGATCGCGCGGACGATCCTGCGCAACCCGCCCATCCTCGTCCTCGACGAGGCCACCTCCGCGCTCGACACCCAGACCGAGCGGCGCGGTACAGGAGGCGCTCGAGCGGCTGGCCGAAGGGCAGGACGACGATCGCGATCGCGCACCGTCTGTCCACCGTCCGCGACGCCGACCAGATCGTCGTGCTCGACCGCGGCATCGTCGTCGAGGCCGGCACGCACGACGAGCTGATCGCCGCCGGCGGCCGCTACGCCTCGCTCGTCTCCCGCGACACCGAGGGAGCGCGCCGGTCGAGGAGGGCCTGTCCAGAGCGCCTCGCGCAGGAGCGTCGGGCGGCAGGGCGTGCACCGTGTTGCCGCTGCGCCCGGTCATCGTCTCGGCGGCGAGCATGGCGTTCAGGATCGACTCCTCGACCGCGTCGATCACAGCCTCGTAGAGCGGGTCGATCCGCCCGTCGTTCAGCATCCGCAGCGCGGATCTCGCCCTCGTCGGCCTCGAGCGTGCGGTTTCCGGTCGCGAAACAGAGCGCGAAGTCGCCGCTCGAGTGCTCGCCCATGCCGCCGCGTGCGCGCGATCCCGAAGCCGGCGCGGCGTGCGAGGCGCTCGCACTGCAGCGGGGAGGAGCGGCGCATCCGTTGCGATCAGAACGATGATCGAGCCGGCGCCCTCGGGCGTGCCCGGCAGCGGCACGACGTCCGGGCCGATCCTCTCGCCGACCGGGACGCCGTTCACGCGCAGACGCAGCCGCTGGCCGTGGTTCGCCTGCACGAGGACGCCGACCATCCAGCCGTCCGCGACGACGCGAGACGAGGTGCCGATCCCGCCCTTGAAGCCGTGGCAGACCATGCCGGTGCCGCCGCCGACGGCGCCCTCCTCGACCGGCTCCGTCCGCTGCCCGCTCGAGCGCGTCCCGCACGTGCTCGGCCTTGACGTGGAAGCCGTTGATGTCGTTGAGGAAGCCGTCCCAGGTCTCGCCGACGACCGGGAGGCTCCAGTCGTCCTCGCCGGGCTCGGCGGCCGCGACGAGCGCGTCGCGAACGACGCCGACCGAGTGCGTGTTCGTCAGCCCGATCGGCGTCGTCAGCAGACCCGAGTCACGCACCCACTCGAGCCCCGTCAGCTCGCCGTTGCCGTTGATCCGGTGCGCGCCGGCGAAGAGCGGCTCGACGGGCGGCACGCACGACGGTGACACCGGTCCGAACGTCCTCGCCCTCGATCAGCGTCGTGTGCCCGACCCGAATCCCGGGCACGTCCGTGATCGCGTTCTCCGGCCCGGTGGGGAGCCGGCCGATCTCGATCCCGAGGTCGCGGGCGCGGGGCTTCATAGCGCGAGCCTAGCCGCCGTCAGCCGCGTAGCCGCCGTTGTCCTCGGTCGTCGGTTCTCTCGGTCGTCAGTCCCGCCGCGCGCCGGCTCCACCGCCCGACGACGAGGGTGCCTTCCATCCCCTGCTCGCGGTGATTGCCCACCGGGCAATAGAACTCGTATTCGCCCGCCTCGAGCTCGACGGTGAGGTCGGCCTCGTCGCCCGGCCGTCGATCTCGTCGGTCTCCTCGTCCATCGCCGCTGTCCCTCGATCTCGAGCGCGTGTGTCAGCTGGCCGTCGTTCACGACGTGAACGTCACCTCGCCGGCCTTCGTCGAGCTCGACCTTCGGCCGGTTGAACTTGAAGTCCCGTGAGTTCGACCGTCCACGCCGGTGGTCTCGCTCGCGGCCTACGTCGCCGTCGCCGCTCCCGCACCCGGCGAGGAGGACGGCGGCGAGCGCCAGCACGAGCCCATGACCGTCTCACGTCTCGCCTGTCCATTCGCTCGATCATAGCCGGCCGGGCCGTCCGGATGTCGCGCGTACGCGATTGCACGCTACTGCGCTGGTTGCGCTCGAAGGCCGCGCAGCATGTCGATTCGCCGACGACGACGACGCACGAGGAGCGCGGGCGCGTCAGCCTGTCGGAGCACGGCATCGAGCCGGCCCGCGACGTCCACTGGAACCCGACGACCTCGCTCCTCTACAACCACGCGGTCGAGCGGCGAGAGGGCCGGATCGCCGAGGGCGGCCCGCTCGCCGTCGACACCGGCAAGCACACCGGCCGGTCGCCGAAGGACAAGTTCGTCGTCCGCGAGCCGGGCTCGGAGGACCGGATCTGGTGGGGCGACGTCAACGCCGAGATCTCCGAGGAGCACTTCGACGGGCTGCGCGACAAGGTCGTCGCGCACCTCGGCAGCAGCGACCTCTACGTCGTGGACGCGTTCGCCGGCGCCGATCCCAGCATCGGATCGCCGTCCGCATCGTCACGACCACCCGTACCACGCGCTCTTCGCGCGGACGATGTTCATCGACCCGAGCGAGGAGGAGCTGCGCGAGTTCGAGCCGCACGCGCTCGTCCTGCACGCGCCCGGGCTCGAGTCCGATCCGGCCACGGACGGCACCCGCACCGGCACGTTCGTCGTCCTCCACCCGTCGCGCGAGGAGGTGCTGATCGGCGGCACGTTTTACGCGGGCGAGATCAAGAAGTCGATCTTCACGCTGATGAACGACCGGCTGCCGCTCGAGGGCGTCTTCCCGATGCACTGCTCGGCGAACGTGGGCGACGACGGCGACGTCGCGATCTTCTTCGGCCTCTCCGGTACCGGCAAGACGACGCTCTCCGCCGATCCGGAGCGCTCGCTGATCGGCGACGACGAGCACGGCTGGGGCGACGACGGCGTCTTCAACTTCGAGGGCGGCTGCTACGCGAAGGTGATCAGCCTCTCGGCGGAGGCCGAGCCCGAGATCTACAAGATGACGCGAACGTTCGGGACGATCCTCGAGAACGTCGTCGTCGACGAGCGCGGTGTCGTCGACCTCGACGACGCCTCGAAGACCGAGAACACGCGCGCCGCCTACAAGCTCGAGCAGATCGCGAACCGCCTGCCCGCGAAGCGCGCCGGCCATCCGTCTTCCGTGATCTTCCTCACGGCCGACGCGTTCGGCATCCTGCCGCCGATCGCTCGCCTGACCCGCGACCAGGCGATGTACTGGTTCCTCTCAGGCTTCACGGCGAAGCTCGCCGGCACCGAGATCGGCGTCAAGGAGCCGCAGCCGACCTTCTCAGCCTGCTTCGGCGCGCCGTTCCTGCCGCAGTCGCCGGTGGTCTACGCGCGGCTGCTCGCCGAGAAGCTCGACGAGCACGGCGCGAGGGTCTGGCTCGTGAACACGGGCTGGACGGGCGGTCAGTACGGCGAGGGCGAGCGGATGCCGATCGGGGCGACCCGCGCGCTTCTCCGCGCCGCGCTCTCGGGCGAGCTCGACGGGGCGGAGTACCGCACCGACGACCTCTTCGGCTTCCAGGTGCCGGTCGACGTGCCGGGCGTCGACTCGAGCCTGCTCGACCCGCGCTCGACCTGGAGCGACCCCGAGGCCTACGACGCGAAAGCGCGCGAGCTCGCGGAGATGTTCCGCGACAACTTCACCAGGTTCAAAGCCGACGACAACATCGTCGCCGGCGGCCCGCGCCTATCTCCGATCTAGCCGCCGCGACTCTCATCCTCCGCCGCCGTTAGCGACCCGTTAGGGGGTCGTGACCGGCCCGTTTGGGGCTCCTCCGACCGTGCTCGCACGGAAGGAGGTGCGCCATGCGGAAGATGCCTGCGGTGGGGCGGCGGCGGCGGGTAGTCGTCACGAGAGAGGGAGCCGACCGAGGCTCCCTCTCTCGTGCGGCGCAGCGCGTGTACGCCCTTGCGGTCCAGCAACCGCTCGCCCTTCGCGCGCGCTCGTGCCTCGACAGCTCTTCGCTGCTTGCCGGCGAGCAGCGCCTCCGCCAATGCGAAGTGCGCCCTCGCGCGGTCGCGGAGAGCGTCGGTATGCGAGGCGATCGCGACCGCATCACGGGCGATTCTCCTCGGCGACCCGAGCATCGCCGATGACAGCGAGCCAGCGCGCCCGCGCGGTACGCCACGATGAACTGCAGCGAGCACGTCGCGACGTCGACGGCGTGCGCCTCCGCGAACCGAACGTACGCGTCCGCGGCTTCCACCTCTCCCCGGTCGAGCAGCACTTCGGCGAGTTGCGCCGCCCGGGTACTCGCGTAGGCCCGGTCCTCGACCGCTGCTAGCTCCTCGAAGCTCTCGCGCCCGACGTGCTCCGCGCCCACGAGATCGCCCGCCAGGATCTCCAGGTCCATCGCGAGCGGCGCCCAGACAGTGTTGAGCCCCAGTTTGTTGCCGTGGTCGAGGAAAAGCTCCTTCGCATGGGTCATCAATGCCCGCCCCTCCTCGAGCTCCCCGGCCGACGCCTTGAGCGCGCCGACGACGGCGACGATGTTCGCCTCCGTCATCCTGTCGGGCGCCCGCTCGAGCAGACTCGCGCACTCAGCAGAGGCTTCGGCGACCGGCATCGGGCCGTAGTACAGGGCCTCCGCCTGGATCCCCAGAGCTGCCGCCGGCGAGAAGCCGGCCCGGACGTAGTGCTTCGTGGCGCGTTCGGCCACGGCTCGGACTTCGGCGAAGTTGCACGCGAGCTGGTGCACGATCCCGAGCGCGAGCAGCGCCCGTCCGAGTCCGCGGGCATCGTCCTCGCGCTGGAGCACGTCGATCGCATCCGTGATTTCCGCAGCCGCGTCGGCGAGCGTCGTGCTGCCGGCGAGGAGATCCCAGCGCGCCCGCTCTGCTGCCGCGCGCGCCCTGATCGCCGTTGACCTCGTGGCCCTGGCGTCGGCCCCCGCACGCTCCAGTTCGCCCGACCACGCTTCTGACCCCGCGTGCCGGAGCGCTATCGAGCACTCCCAGCGCAACTCAGCGCGTAGCGGCCGGCGGGGAGCAGGTCTACGGCACGTGAGAACAGGCCGATGGCTGCGCGGGTGTCGTTCTGACGCCAGGCGCGCATCGCCGCGAGCCCGAGTCGCTCGCCGGCGACGGCGGCGAGTTCGTCCGCGTCCTCGCCGAGCGCGCGCAGGTAGACGCGCCGCCTGCTCGAGGTGGTAGCCGGCGAGGGCATCGTCGCCTGGGCCGTCGCGGTCGAGCCACGCAGCCGTGCGTTCGTGCAGGGCGGCACGGTCGGCCTTCGTCAACGTCGCGTAGGCGGCGTCGCGGAGGAGGACGTGGTGGAAGCGATAGCCGTCGTCGCCCGGCCCCGCGCTGCCGGCGGGATGGACGAGGCTGCGGCGCGACAGCGACGAGAGCGCTGCGTCCACCGGCGCCTCGGAGAGCGCCGCGACGACGCCGCGCGAGAACTCGCGCCCGGCGACCGCGGCGCGCTGGAGGACCGCCCGCTCCGAGTCCGCGAGCCGGCCGAGGCGGCCTGCGAGTACCGCCTCGAGCGTCGGCGGCAGGCCCTCGCCGCCCTCCGCCGCGAAGGAGGCGAGCTGCTCGGCGTAGAGCGCGTTCCCCTCGGCGAGCGCGACCACCCGCTGCAGCGTCTCCTCATCGAGTTCGGCGACGCCCGCCACGAGCTTGCGCGCCTCGTCGTCGGAGAGCGGGCCGAGCGCGATCTGCTCGCCGGCCGGCCGCACGAGCTCGGGGCGCGCCAGGTTGACGACCAGGAGCGGGACGTCCGTGATCCGCTCGGCGAGGTAGTCCACGAGATCGAGCAGCGCGGGCTCCGCCCAGTGGACATCGTCCAGCAGGAGTAGGACCGGCCGCGCTCGTGCCAGCGACTCGAGCAGCCGACGCACGGCCCAGTACGACTCGCCGAGCGTGCCGGCCTCCGGGGTGCCGTCGAGCGCAGCCAGGCGGGCCGAGGCCAGCTCACCCTCGGGGTCGGAGGCGAGCGCCGTAGGGACGTCGAGGTCGCGCAGGGCCTCGACGAGCGGCAGGAACGTCAGGCCCTTGCCGTAGGAGACGCAACGGCCGACGAGGGGCTCGGCCACTCCTGCGAGGGACTCGACGAGCTCGCGGCCGAGCCGCGTCTTGCCGATCCCCGGCTCCCCGAGGACCGTGACGACCCGGCAGCGGCGCTCGGTCGCCGCGGCGCCGAATGCAGCTCGCAACCGCTGGAGCTCCTCGGTGCGCCCAACGAGCGGCGCGTCGAGGCGGCGCTCGTGTTGCACGAGGGTGCGCGTGCGCTCGTCCGCCTGCACGCCGCTGCCGCGCGCGAGCCCGGCGGCGCGCGTGAACACCGAGCCGGCGCCGGCGACCGACTCGCCCGTCGCGATGCCTGCCGGCAGACCGAGCTCGTCGGCCGCCCGAACGGCGCGCAGCGCGTCGTCGTCGCGCGGCGCGTCGGCGCCGAAGACGGCCACGAGCCCTTCGGGCCCGAATCGCTCGAGCTCGCCGTCGTAGCGGGCGAGCACGTCGCGCACCGTGGCAAGCACCTCGTCGAGCCGTCGTCGCAGCGTTTCCGGGTCGTCGTCGACCGGCGGGGTCGCGGCGAGCACGGTGACAAGCCGCCGCTCCGCGGCCGGAGCCGCTGCCTCGTGCTCGGCTTCGCCCGGCGCCGCGAGCTCCGGATCCTGCCGCAGCACCCTTCGCTCGAGCTCCTGCAGCTCGGGCGACGGGTCGAGTCCGAGCTCGTCCGCGAGCGCGAGCCGCGTAGCGCGATAGACCTCGAGCGCCTCGGCCTGGCGGCCGCAGCGGTAGAGCGCGAGCATCAGCTGGCCGCGAAGCCGCTCGCGGAGGGGGTGGGCGGCAACGAGTGCTTCCAGCTCCCCGACGAGCCCGGCGTGACGGCCGAGCGCGAGCCCGGCGTCGATCCGCTCCTCGAGGGCGACGACGCGCAGCTCGTCGAGTCGCGCGGCCTCGAGCCGGGCGAACTGCTCCTCGTCGAGGTCGGCCAGTGCCGGGCCGTGCCACAGCTCGAGCGCCTCGGTGAGCAACGCGGCGCGCCGTGCCGGATCCCGGCTCCGCGCCTCGTCGAGCAGGCGCTCGAACCGGTTCGCATCGACGCGCTCGGGATCGATCGCCAGGCGGTAGCCGGGCGGCTGCGTGATGAGAACGTCGCGGCCGAGCGCCTTGCGAAGCGCCGAGACGGTGTTCTGGAGCGACCCGGTCGCCGACGCCGGTGCGTGCTCGCCCCAGAGGTCGGCGACGAGTCGGTCGGTCGAGACGACCTCTCCTGCTCGCAGCGCGAGCGCCGCGAGGAGCGCCCGCTGCTGGCGGCGGGGTAGTGCGATCGCGCGATCGCCCTCGCGCGCTTCGAGCGGCCCGAGGAGGCGAATCTCCATCGATGGGTTGTAACACCGGCAACAAAGGTTTCCAAGTGAGCGGCGGATGAGCGCGGGGTGAGCGGGCACGCGCAGGATCGGCGCATGAAGAAGGCGGTGCGCGCCGACGACGTGGAGGCCCTGATCCGAGAGATCCAGCGCTACCTCGTTCTCCTCGACGCGCTCCGCGAGTCGAGCCGCCCTCGCGCAACGAGAGGGTGGAGGAAGGAGCACCGAACGATGAGGAAGATGCACCGGCCTCCTCGTCGGACGTGCGTCGCTGTTCTGCGGTGCGACGGGCGGAGCGGCGGGCGTGGTTCCCTCGCCCGGGCGCTGAGCGCCGACAAGGCGAAGGAGGCGGACAACGCCAAGAAGCTGGACGGCAGACGGCGGTCGCGATCATCAAGAAGGCCGCCCAGACGCCGTCCGGCGGCAGCACGGCGGCCTCGCGCCGTCGCAGGCGGCCGGTCGCTCGCGGCGAGAGCGGCCGCGAGTCGGCGCCGCGAGGCCCGCAAAAGGGCACCTCCGGCGGCTACGCCAGCGACAGCGACGTGTCAGTCCGACTCGCGTCCGAGCAGCGACACGGCCTGGGGGCGCTACGTGGTGAACGTCGCGATGCCTACGCAGGCGCGACGCTGTCTGCGGTCTGCATCGGCTAGAGCGCAGGGGCGGCGGGACTCGCCGTGGTCGCGGCTGACGCCGCCCAGCGGCCGCAGGTGCAGGCGGAGCGATCCGGGGCGACCCGCGGCGCCGCCGCGCGCGCCGCACGGGCGCTCGCAGGGCGCCACGACGGCGACCGCGGCTCGGGACGTGCACGTGACGGGCTCGGTTCACCGACCAGGTCGCGCCGCGACCTGGGCCGGTCTTCGCGGGCGTGCCGAAGGCGATCGCGTGTGACGTCGGATCGCCCCGCTGGCAGAGATCGGGTCATCTCGGCACGTGCGCGGCTGCTACGGCGGCGGCGAGCTCATCGTCCCGGGAGCACGCCGGCGGCGCGATGCCCGAGGAGGTCGCCGGCAGGAGTCGGCCAGCACATCGCAGCGAACCGGTCGAATCCGCCGTGGCACGCGGTCGACCGGGGGCCGAAGCGCTGGGCGCGGCGAGCAGGCTGCTCAGCGCCAAGGCCGGCACGGCCTTCCCGGGCGACGAGGCGAGCGGTACGGCTGAACCCGGGGAGGCGTTCGCTGAGGCGTAACGACGTCCTCGGCGAGCAGTAGGCAGGCTGCCGCTCAGCTCCTGGGCATCGTGGACGGGCAGCTTCTATCCCGATCAGCCGCTCGGGCCGCGACTTCGACGTGTCCGTAACCGTGAACTGCCCCGTAGGCAAGGTTGCCATCGGTGGGGGTGTCACACTCGAGGATCCGGGCAATCTGGTCGGGATGGTCGAGTCGAGGCCCACCGCGCTCGGTGCCGGTTGGACGGTGACCGTGGAGAACTTCGGTACGAGTCCGAACAGCGCGACGCCCCACGCGGTCTGCGCAAACTCTGCGTAGCGGATGGTCTGGGCGGGCCGCGCGGCCCGCCCAGACCGGTTCGGTACGCCCGTCCATTCGCGATTCGGTAGCGTGCTTCAACGGTGGACGCGAAGCACGACGTCCTCGTGATCGGGGCCGGCTGCGCCGGCATGCGCGCCGCGATCGAGGCCCACGACGCGGGCGCGGACGTCGCCGTCGTCTCCAAGCTCCACCCGACGCGAAGCCACTCCGGCGCGGCCGAGGGCGGCATCAACGCCGCGCTCGGAAACGCGGCCGAGGACAACCCCGAGACCCACGCCTTCGACACGGTCAAGGGCTCCGACTACCTCGGCGACCAGGACTCGATCGAGATCTTCACGCGCGAGGCGCCCGGCGACATCTACCAGCTCGAGCACTGGGGCGCCGTCTTCTCCCGCGCGGAGGACGGCCGGCTCGCGCAGCGTCCGTTCGGCGCCGCGGGCTCGCCCCGCACGGTGTACGCGGCGGACATCACCGGCCACGTGCTGATCCAGGTGCTCTACGAGCAGCTCGTCAAGCGCGACATCAAGGTCTACGAGGAGTACTTCGCCTGGCAGCTCGTCATCGACGACGACCGCTGCCAGGGCGTGATCGCTGGGACCTCCTGCACGGCGGCCTGAAGGCGTCGGCGGGAAGACGACGATTCTCGCCACCGGCGGCGTCGGCCGCCTCTACCGCGCGACGACGAACGCCTACGCCTGCACGGGCGACGGGATGTCGATGGCGCTCCGCGCCGGGCTGCCGCTGAAGGACATCGAGTTCATGCAGTTCCATCCGACGACGATGTACCCGAGCGGGATCCTGATCACCGAGGGCTGCCGCGGCGAGGGCGGGTATCCTGCGCAACTCGGAGGGCGAGCGCTTCATGGAGCGCTACGCGCCGAACGCCAAGGACCTGGCCAGCCGCGACGTCGTCTCGCGCTCCGAGCAGACCGAGATCGACGAGGGCCGCGGCGTCAACGGCTCCGTCCTGCTCGACCTGAGCCACCTCGGCGCCGAGAGGATCCTCGACGCGCCTGCCCGGGCTCGCGCGAGCTCGCGATGGTCTACGCGGGCGTCGACCCGATCCACGAGCCGATCCCGGTTCGCCCGGGCGCCCACTACCACATGGGCGGCGTCGAGACCGACACGACGGGCTCACCGAGCTGACCGGCCTCTACGCGGCGGGCGAGGTCGCCTGCGTGTCCGTGCACGGCGCGAACCGCCTCGGCGGCAACTCGCTGATGGAGACGATCACGTTCGGCCGGCGCGCCGGCCGCGCGCCGCCGACTGGGCGCTCGCGAACACCACTGTCGCGGTGCCCGAGTCCGCGACGCGCGACGCCGAGCGCGAGCTGAAGGAGCTGCTCGACCGGCCGAGGGCGAGCGCCCGTGGCAGATCCGCGACGAGCTCGGCGCAGACGATGCTCGAGAACTTCGGCGTCTTCCGCCGCGAGGAGCAGATGGAGGAGCAGATCGGGATCATCGAGAGCCTGCGCGAGCGCTACCCGAGCGGTCGTCGTCGAGGACAAGGGCGAGGTCTTCAACTCCGATCTGACGCAGGCGATCGAGCTCGGCTACCTGCTCGACGTCGCCGCCTGCATGCTCCAGGCCGGAATCGCGCGCAAGGAGAGCCGCGGCGCCCACTCGCGCCCGCACGACTATCCCGACGCGCGACGACGAGAACTTCATGAAGCACTCGATCACGCGCTGGAACGGACGGCGGCGCCCGAGCTCACGTACAAGAGGTCCGCATCGACGAATACCTGGGAGCCGAGGAGCGGAAGTACTGAAGTGTGCCATGCAGGTCGCACTCAAGATCTGGCGGTACGACGCGGCGACGGGCGACAAGGCGCTGCGCGAGTACGAGTTCGACGCGCCCGAGGAGGCGACGCTGCTCGACTGCCTCGACATCGTCAAGGACCGCCAGGACGGGTCGCTCGCCTACCGCAAGAGCTGCCGGATGATGATCTGCGGCTCGTGCGGGATGCGGATGGACGGCGCCGCCGTGCTCGCCTGCAAGACGCGGATGTACGACATCGCGAGGCCGGCCACGTGCCCGTGATCTCCGCGATGGGGAACCTGCCGATCGTCAAGGACCTCGTCGTCGACATGGATCCGTTCTGGGCCAAGTTCAAGGCGATGAAGCCGTACCTCCAGCCGGGCTACGACCAGCCGCAGGACGGCAAGGAGCACCGTGATCTCGCAGGAGCGGATGAACGTGATCCACAAGGAGTCGCTCTGCATCAACTGCGGCTGCTGCGTCTCCGAGTGCAACGCGATGGAGTCCGACCCGGAGTTCCTCGGGCCGCAGGCGCTCGCGAAGGGCATGCGCTTCGTCGGCGACCCGCGCGACGCGGCCAAGGTCGAGCGGCTCGACGAGTACAACGCCGAGCACGGGATCTGGGAGTGCACGCGCTGCTACTTCTGCAACGAGCGCTGCCCGAAGGGCGTCGACCCGCGCGACGCGATCGCGAAGCTCGGCGCCGAGGCGATGAAGGAGGGCATCGACGACGACATGGGCGCGAAGCACGCCAACTGGTTCGTCACCTCGGCGAAGACGACCGGCTGGCTGCGCGAGACCGAGCTGGTGCCGAAGACGCAGGGCTTCGTCTCCTCGATCAAGGAGATGAAGTTCGCGATGGGCCTGCTGAAGCACGGCAAGGTGCCGCTGCCGTTCCCGCCGCACGTCGCCGAGGGCGTCGAAGGAGTCGCGGGCGCTCTCGACCTCGTCAAGCAGCAGGGCCGCGACGGCGCGCTCGGGATCGTCCAGGGCGAGCACGCGCTCGGCACGGCTCGAGCACGCCGGCGAGCCACGACGACGAGGAGCTGCCGGCGAGAAAGGCGCTCGAGCGACCCGAGACCCCCGAGCGCGAAGGAGGCGCGTGAGGAAGGTCGCGTACTACAAGGGCTGCCTCGCGTCGCTCTCGGCGAAGGAGCTCGACATCTCCACGCAGGCGCTCTCGCCCAAGGTCGGCCTCGAGCTGATCGAGCTCGAGTCGGTCACCTGCTGCGGCGCCGGCGACATCCACGAGGCCGAGCCCGACTACTACCTCCACCTGAACGCGCGCATCCTCGCCTACGCGGAGGCGACCGGCTGCGACACGCTGATGACGGTCTGCAACGTCTGCACGCTCAACCTGCGGCAGGCGAACTACCAGCTGCAGGTCGACGCGGCGCTCCGCGAGCGCGTCAACGCGAACCTCGAGAAGGTCGGCGTCCCGCGCTACGAGGGCACGGTCGAGGTCAAGCACTTCCTCTGGCTCGTCGCCGAGGGCGAGGGCTACGAGCTGCTGCAGGCAGGCCGCGCACAAGGGCCTCAAGGGGCTCAAGGTCGCGCCGTTCTACGGCTGCCAGATCCTGCGGCCGTCGAAGCTGCTCGGCTTCGAGGACCCCGACCGGCCGTGGTCGCTCGAGCGGATCATCAAGGCGTGCGGCGGCGAGGCGATCGACTACCCGGCGAAGATCAAGTGCTGCGGCTTCCCGATCATCCAGGCGCGCGAGGAGACCGCGCTCGGCGAGCTCATCCAGCCGATCGAGCAGGCGATGGAGGCCGGCGCCGACGCGATGGTGACGCCCGTGCCCGCTCTGCCACCTCTCGCTCGACGCCTGGCAGTCGAAGCTCGAAGAAGCAGACCGGCAAGGACTTCCAGATGCCGATCCTGCACCTCTCGCAGCTGATCGGCGTCGCCGCCGGGCTCGAGGACGTCCGAGCTGAAGTTCAAGCGGCACGTCGTCTCGGTGCAGCCCGTGCTCGAGAAGCTTCGAGTCGATCGTAGTGGCAGTCGGAGCGCGATCGGTTCCGCCGCAGGTTCGCCGCTCGACGTCTCATGGCCGGAGGGGCGGTTTCAGGCGCGGCGATCCTGGGGGGCGCCGCGCCTGAACGCTCTCGTGCGAGCCGTCCTCGCGAGCGCTCGCCGTGGTGCGCACTCGCGCGTGCTGGCGCTCGTCTGGGGCTGGTTCGAGGCGGGCTGGCTGCGGACGCGCGTGCTCGAGGTGCCGGTCGCCGGGCTGCCGGCCGAGCTCGACGGGCTCCGGATCGCGCACCTCTCCGACTTCCATCTCGGGCCGCCGTCGCGCGGCAGCGTGGCGGTGCGGCGGGCGGCGACTGGGTGCGCGAGCGCGCGGCCCGACCTCGTCGTGCGTGACCGGCGACCTGCTCTCGCACCCGCGCGGGCGCGCCGCGCTCGACGAGACGCTCGCGCGGCCTCGACGCTGTTTGCGTGCTCGGCAACCACGACATCGCGGTCACGCGCGATCCGTTCTCGCGCGCCGCGGCGCTCGACGGGCTCGCGGCGACGCTGCTCCGGACGAGTCGCGGACGGTCGAGCTGCGCGGCCGGCGCGATCCAGCTCGCCGGCCTCGACCCGGCCACACCGCGGGCGCGGTGCCGCCCGGCCGACCGAGACGCGCGCGCTGCGGATCCTCCTCAGCCACTTCCCGCGGCTGACAGCCCCGGGGGCTACCAGCTCGTCCTCGCCGGCCACATGCACGCGGGCCAGATCGTGCTGCCGTACCCGGGCGGGAAGCTCCGCCTCGCGCACCTCCGGGCTGCGCTCGCCGAGGGCGTCTACCGCCGCGGGGCGGGACGCTCCACGTCTCGCCCGGGCCTCGGCACGACGTTCGTCCCGTTCCGCTTCTTCGCGCGGCCCGAGGCGACCGAGCTGGTTCTAAGATCAGCGCCTAGTGGACGGCCATTCGGTGATCTCCCGACGTGCTCGCGAGCTACGCCGCCGACGCAGCGCGCGAGGTCGCGGGCGTGCGCGGCCTCGCGGGAGGCGCTCACCGGCACGGGCGTCAAGGTCGCGCGGACGACGGCGCCGTCGGCGTCGAGCTCCACCTCTCGCTCGACTGGGGCGCGAACGCGGGCGAGGTCGGCGCCACGGTGCAGGCGCGCGTCGGCGGAGCTGCCTCGCTCGGATGGCAGACTCTCGGCCCGAGGGCATCGACGTGGTCGTGGACGAGATGGCACAGCGCGTCGTCGGACTCGACCGGGGCGACGCTCGAGCACGCGCCCGTCCGTCTGCCACGCGTGCGTCTGGTGGCAGTCGCGCAGCGCGGGACCGCCGCGAAGGAGCGCTGGTGCGGAAGGCCGAGGACGAGTGGGGCGCGTGGGGAGCGCTCTACCGCGACGACGACGGACGCCTGCTCGGCTCGATCCAGTACGGCCCTTCGACCTCTTCCCGCGTGCGGCCGAGCTGCCGCCGGGCCGCCATCCGACGACGCGGTGCTCGTGACCTGCGTCTACCTCGTCTCCCCTCGACGCCGTGGGTCGAGCAGTCGCTGTTCCTCGCCGCGATCGGCGAGGCGCGCGACAAGGGCGCGAGGGCGCTCGAGGCGTTCGCGTACCGCTACCCCGAGGGGAGTCGACCTACGAGCGCTTCCTCGTCCACCGCACCGTCTTCCCGCGCGACTTCCTCGCCGACTTCGGCTTCCAGCCGGTGCGCGTCCAGGGGCGCGTCGAGCTGCTCCGGCTCGAGCTCGGCGGGCTCATCCGGTCGCCGAGGGCAAGCGCGAGGCGTGCTCCGGGTGGTCAAGGAGGCCTTCGCGCCGGCGCCCGTGCCGCAGCGGCCGTGAGTAAGCGAACGGCCGCCCGATCTCGAACCGGAGGCCCGAGATGCCGGCTCCAAGTTTCCCGTTTGACCCACGCAGACACGAACACCAAGACCTCGCCCCCCTCTCGCCGCCCCCGCCTCGTCCTTGTTGCAGCCGCACTCGCGGTCGCGATCGTCGGTGGAGCGGTGCCCACGAGTGCGACGGCTGTTCCGGCCGGGTTCACCGACACCCTCGTGGCGAGCATCGCGAGCCCGACAGCTCTTGCCGTTCACCCCGGACGGGCCGCTGCTCGTGGCGACGCAGTTCGGCAGGCTCCGGATCGTGCAGAACGGCACGCTCCTGACCGACTCCGGCGCTCGACCTCGGGTCGGTCTCTGCACCGCGACGAGCGCGGCCTCCTCGGCGTCGCGGTCGACCCGGCTTTCGCGATCGAACCGCTTCGTCTACCTCTACTACACGCGGAACAAGGGCGGCGGCCTGCGTCAACCGGGTCTCGCGCTTCAGATTCGCCGGCGGGACGATCGCGATGGCGAGCGAGTCCGTGCTCGTCGACAACATCCCGTCGCCCGAACGGCAACCACAACGGCGGCGACCTCCACTTCGGCAAGGACGGCTATCTCTACGTCAGCGTCGGCGACGGCGGCTGCGACTACGCCGGCGACAGCGGCTGCGCCGGCGCAACGACGCTGCCCGCGACCAGCACGTCCTGATCGGCAAGATCCTGCGCATCACGCGCGACGGCGGCATCCCGCCGACCAACCCCTTCCAGGGCAGCGGCACGGCGCGCTGCAACGTCACCGGGCAGACGACCGCCGGGCAACAAGTGCCAGGAGACCTTCGCCTGCGGGCTGCGCAACCCGTTCCGCTTCGCCTTCGACCCCAACGCGGCCGGCACGCGCTTCTTCATCAACGACGTCGGCCAGGGCGCCTGGGAGGAGATCGACCTGGGCGCAGGCCGGCGCCGACTACGGCTGGAACGTGCGCGAGGGCACTGCGCCAACGGCTCACGCGACTGCGGCCCGCCGCCGGCCGGGATGACGACCCGATCTACGCCTACGGCCACGCCGAGTCCGGCTGCGCATGCGATCACCGGCGGCGCCTTCGTGCCGAACGGCGTCTGGCCGGCGGCCTACGACGGCGCCTACCTGTTCGGCGACTACATCTGCGGCAAGATCTTCGAGCCTCACGCCGAACGGCACGGCGGCTACGCGCGGACGCGATTTCGCGACCGGCCTCGGCGCCGTCGTCACCATGACCTTCGGCCCGTCGCCGCAGCGGCAGGCGCTCTACTACACCACCTACGCGGACGGCGGCCAGGTTCGCCGGCATCGCTTCACCGGCCAGGCAACCGGCCGCCGACGGCGCGCGGCGACCGCGTCGCCCACCTCCGGCGCGCTCCCGCTGGCCGTGAGCTTCGACGCCAGCGGCAGCACGCGATCCCGACGGCGACCCGCTCACCTACACCTGGAACTTCGGCGACGGCTCGCCGCCCGCGACGACGGCCCGCGCGACCACCCACACCTACACGACCGCGGGCACCTTCACCGCCACCCTGACCGTGCGCGACAACCGCGGCGCCGACTCGTCCCCCGAGTCATCCGCATCGACGCCGGCAACACGCCGCCGCAGCCGACGATCACCGCCCGACCGCCGCGCCCGCTTCCGCGTCGGCCAGACGATCACGCTGCACGGCACCGCCACCGACGCCGAGGACGGCGCGCTGCCCCGTCGAGCCTCAGCTGGCTCGTGCTTCGCCACCACGACACGCACACTCACCCCTTCCTCGCGCCGACCGCAGGGAACGACGTGCAGATCACGCAGCCGTCCCCGAGGATCTCGGTTCCGGGATCGACGGCTACCTCGAGATCCAGCTGACCGCCACCGACTCGCGCGGGGTCAAGACCACCTGACGCGGAACGTCCTGCCCCGGAAGGTGGATCTCACCTTCCCGACCAGCCCTGCCGGCCGGAACATCGTCCTCGCCGGCACGACGTACACCGCGCCGAAGACGCTGACGTCCTGGGAGGGCACTCGTTCGGGGTCGCTGCTCCGTCCCAGACCGACGGTTCCGGTACGACCTGGAGCTTCCAGTCGTGGTCCGACGGCGGCGCGGCCGCACACTCGATCGTCACCCCGGCGACTCCGACGACCTACACCGCGACGTTCGTGCCGGGCGACACTTTCCGCCGGCCTGGTGGCGGCATACGGGTTTGATGCCGGGTCTGGCATTTTTTTTAAAAAAAAAAAAAAAAAAAAAATTTTGGCTCGATTTCCGGGGCAGCGTGGAATGCTGGCGGCCGGTACGGCTCGGCTCTCAGCTTCGACGGCGTCAACGACTCCGTGTCCGTGCCGGATGCGAGCACGCTCGACCTGACGAACGGGATGACGCTCGAGGCCTGGGTGCGGCCGTCGATGCTGAGCGGCTGGCGCACCGTCGATCTTCAAGGAGCGTCCGGGCGGTATCGTTTACGCGCTGTTCGCCGCTCAGGGTGGCTCGCGGCCGCTGGGGCAGGTGGTCATCGGCTCGGAGCGGAACGCGACCGGGACGTCGGCACTGGTGCTCAATGCGTGGACGCACCTGGCCTCGACCTATAGACGGCACGACTCGTTGCGCATCTACGTCAACGGGACGCTTGCGAGCTCGACGTCGGCTCGCCGGTGCGATGGCGACCTCGACCGGGCGTGCTGCGGATCGGCGGCAACAGCGTCTGGGGCGAGTATTTCGCGGGACTGATCGATGAAGTGCGGGTCTACAACCGCGCGCTCACCGCGGCGGAGATCCAGCAAGACATGCAGACGCCTGTGAGTGGGCCACCGCCGCCGGCCGTACACGACACCTCCCTCCGCGCCGTCCGGGCTCACCGCTTCGCCGTCGATTGGCGCTGTCACGCTTAGCTGGGGCGCGTCGAGCGACAATATGGGCGTTGTCCGCTACAACGTCCACCGTTCGCAGACGGCCGGTTTCACGCCTGTGCCTGCGAACCGCGTCGGGCAGCCGACGACGACGGGCTACACGGATTCCGGTCTGCGCCGCCGGCACCTATTACTACCGCGTCATCGCCGAGGACGCCGCCGGCAACGTCAGCAGCCCTCGGCCGAGCCGGCCGCAGTTGTTCCGCCCGACCCGGCGCCGAGCGGTTACGCTCACTGCGCCTGCGTCCGGGCGTCGACCGTCAGCGGCTCGGTACGCGGTCGACCGCCGCAGCCTCCGACGACGTCGGCGTGGCCGGCGTCCAGTTCCGGCTTGGCGCAGCGTCAATCTCGGCAGCGAGGACACCTTGGCGCCTTACTCCATCTCCTGGGACACGATGGCTGTCGCCAACGGCAGCTACTCACTCACCGCCGTCGCCCGGGACACCGCCACGCAGACGACTACTTCCACGGCAGTCACTGTCACCGTCAGCAACCGGCGGGGCCTCCGGCGGGCCGGGCCTCGTCGCGGCGTACGGGTTCGATGCGGGCTCGGGCTCGAGTGCGCGCGGACTCGTCGGGCGGGGGAATGGGGTCGATCTCCGGGGCGGCGTGGAATGCCGGCGGCCGGTTTGGCTCGGCGCTGAGCTTCGACGGGGTCAACGACTCGGTGTCGGTGCCGGATGCGAGCACGCTCGACCTGACGAACGGGGATGACGCTGGAGGCGTGGGTGCGGCCTTCGGCGCTTGGTGGTTGGCGGACGGTGATCTTCAAGGAGCGTCCGGGTGGGGTGGTGTATGGGTTGTTTGCCGATCAGGCCGGCTCGCGGCCGTCTGGGTCAGGTGTTCATCGGCTCCGAGCGGAACGCGGTCGGGACGGCGGCGTTGCCGCTGAACGCCTGGACGCACCTGGCGACGACCTATGACGGTGCGGTCGTGCGTCTCTACGTCAACGGCGTGCTCGCGGGCTCGACCTCGGTCACGGGTGCGATGGCGGCGTCGACGGGCGTCCTGCGGATCGGCGGCAACAGTGTCTGGGGCGAGTGGTTTGCGGGCCTGATCGACGAGGTGCGGGTCTACAACCGGGCGCTGAGCGCCGGCGAGGTGCAGCAGGACATGGCGACCGCTGTGAGTGGCTCGCCGCCGCCGCCCGACACGTCGCCTCCTACGGCGCCGTCGGGGTTGAGCGCTTCGACCGCGGTCGGCTCCGTCACGTTGAGCTGGGCCGCTTCGAGCGACAACGTGGGTGTTGCTCGCTACAACCTGCACCGCTCGCAGACGGCGGGCTTCACGCCGGCGACTGGGAACCGCGTCGCGCAGCCGACGGGCACGAGCTACACCGATTCGGGCCTTGCGGCCGGCACCTACTACTACCGCGTGACCGCCGAGGATGCTGCGGGCAACGTCAGTGCCCCCTCGCCGCAGTTGACGGCGGTGGTTCCCGCCGATCAGCCGCCGACGGTTTCGGTGACGGCGCCCGCTACGGGTGCGACGGTCAGCGGCACTGTCTCTGTCAGCGCTGCGGCCTCGGACGATGTCGGCGTCGCCGGTGTCCAGTTCCGGCTTGGCGCGACGAACCTCGGCGCGCGAGGACACGTCGTCGCCGTTCTCGATCTCCTGGGACACGACGACCGTCGGCAACGGCAGCTACCAACTGACCGCCGTCGCCCGCGACAGCGCCTCGCAGACGACCACCTCCACGGCGATCACCGTCACCGTCAGCAACTCGGCCGGGCCGCCGCCGGGCCTGGGCCTGGTCGCGGCGTACGGGTTTGATGCGGGCTCGGGCTCGACTGCCGCGGATTCCTCCGGGAAAGGGAATGTGGGCTCGATCTCGGGGCCCGTGTGGAGTGGGGCGGGTCGGTTTGGCTCGGCGTTGAGCTTTGACGGGGTCAACGACTGGGTGACGGTGCCGGATGCGAACACGCTCGACCTGACAACGGGGATGACGCTCGAGGCGTGGGTGCGGCCTTCGGCGCTTGGTAGTTGGCGGACGGTGGTCTTCAAGGAGCGTCCTGGTGGCGTGGTGTACGGGTTGTTTGCCGATCAGGCCGGCTCGCGGCCGTCGGGTCAGGTGTTCATCGGCTCCGAGCGGAATGCGGTCGGGACGGCGGCGGTGCCGCTGAACGCCTGGACGCATCTGGCGACGACCTATGACGGGTCGTTGCTGCGGCTGTACGTGAACGGGTCGCTGGCGTCCTCGTTGGCTGTGTCGGGTGCGATGGCGGCGTCAACGGGGGTCTTGCATCTCGGCGGCAACAGTGTCTGGGGGGAATGGTTCAGCGGTTTGATCGATGAAGTGCGTATCTACGACCGGGCGTTGTCGGGCTCGGAGGTGCAGCAGGACATGGCGACGGCTGTGAGCGGCTCGCCGCCGCCCCGACACGACGGCTCCGTCTGCACCGTCCGGGCTGTCCGGGTCGACGTCGGCTGGGTCGGTGGCGCTTGCATGGGCTGCATCCAGCGACAACGTGGGTGTCGCGCGCTACAACGTCCATCGCTCGCAGACGGCAGGCTTCACGCCCTCGGCCGCGAACCGGATCGCTCAGCCCACGGGGACGAGCTACACGGACTCCGGTCTCGCTGCGGGCACCTACTACTACCGAGTGACCGCAGAGGATGCGGCCGGGAACGTCAGCAGCGCCTCGGCGCAGTTGACGGCGGTTGTTCCTGCCGCGAGCGCCGGCCTCGTCCGCCGCTTACGGATTCAACGCCGGCTCGGGCTCGAGCGTCGCCGACTCGTCGGCCGCAGGCAACACGGGGTCGTTGTCCGGCGCGACCTGGAACGCCGCCGGCCGGTACGGCTCGGCGCTCAGCTTCGACGGCGTCAACGACTGGGTGACCACGCCAGACGCGAGCTCGCTCGACCTGACGAATGCGATGACGCTCGAGGCGTGGGTTCGCCCCTCGGCGCTAGGTGGCTGGCGGACGGTCGTGCTGAAGGAGCGGACGGGCGGAGTCGTCTACGCGCTCTACGCCGACCAGGCCGGCGGGCGCCCGCTCGGAGAGGTCTACAACGGCTCGGAGCGCAACGCGACCGGGACGGCAGCGTTGCCGCTGAACACCTGGACGCATCTGGCGACGACCTTCGACGGAGCTGTCCTTCGCCTCTACGTCAACGGCGTCCTCGCGGCCTCGACCTCGGGCTCGGGAGCGATGGCTGCGTCGACAGGCGTCCTCCGGATCGGCGGCAACAGCATTTGGGGGGAGTGGTTTGCCGGACTGATCGACGAGGTGCGCGTCTACAACCGGGTGCTGAGTGCCGGCGAGATCCAGCAGGACATGCAGGTCCCGATCGGTTGATACGGACCACAAAGAGAGCCGCGACCGAAGTCGCGGCTCTCAAATGCTTCGTTGTTCGCGGTCGCTACGAGGAGCAGTTGGCGATCGGAATGAACGTGAAGTAGTCCGGCGGACCGATCGTCTTGGTCCAGAAGCACGGAATGTCGTGCTGGCCCTGCTGCGTAAGCTCGTGCAGCGACCCGACGACGCGGAGCGCCGGCGGCTCGTACTGCGTTGCTCCCGCGAACGCGCTCATTACGGCGAAGTGTTCGTGATGGACGTCCCCATGAACGTGAAACCGTCGCTGGAGCCGTACATCTTGTCCTGCTGCGTGAGCGAATGCAGCGAGCCGAGCACACGAAGCACTGGTGCCTCGTACTCGGTCTTAGTGATCGTCTTTGAGTCCGGCACTGACGCCTCCCCCACCTAACAGTTGTTGTAGCTGAATTGTAGGTTTGTGTCGCTAGATCTACAACTAGCCGCGCGGCTAGAGTTCTGCGGGCGTGGCGCCGGGCCCTCAAGCCGTTGGAGCGTATGGACTGGCGCTTTCCGGCGTCGATTCCGCAGCCTCCGCGCTGGTCCCGGCCGAGCCCGGCTGGCCGACTTACACTCTTGTCAACACGATCGGCCAGACCGAGAGGCTGATGGACCGGCTCGGCGAGGACCGGGCCGAATTGCGGTTGCGCTCGGGCGGAACCATCCTCGTCGACCGGGCGGAGGCTCGTGCGGAGTTCGTGACACCGGAGTTGCTGACTGCCGACGAGCTCGTCCATCCCTATCTCGCGCCCGTCGCTGCGGTCGCCGCCCGCTGGCTCGGCCGCGACAGCTTCCACGGGGGCGCGTTCGCGCTCGGAGACGACGTCTGGGGCCTCCTCGCCGACCGCGAAGGGGGCAAGAGCACGACGCTGGCGTGGATCGCGGCGCAAGGCCTGCCCGTGGTGTGCGACGACATGCTCGTGCTCGAGGGCGGGAGGCCGCACGCCGGGCCCACGCGTGCTCGACCTGCGCGCGGAGGCAGCCGAGCGGCTCTCCGCAGGCAACTATCTGGGCATCGTCGGCGCGCGCGAGCGCTGGCGGCTCGCGTTGGGGGAGATACCGCCGGGGGGCCGCTTCCGGGGCTGGATCTTCCTGGCGTGGGGGGACGATGTCGCCGTCGAGCCGGTCCCCGCCTCCGAGCGCCTGCCGCGGCTCACCGAGCATCTTGGCCTGCGCGTCCCGCCGCTGAGCCCGCAGAGGTTCCTCGAGCTCGCCGCTCTACCTGGTTGGGAGTTCCGGCGTCCGCACGGCTGGGATCGGTTCGAGGAGGCCGGCAGCAGGCTGCTCGCGGCTCTCGGCGGCTGACACTCCCGCAAGGTCGACGGCGATCTTCACGGATTGCAGCAGCGTGTACGTGCGTGGATCCGGTGTCTCGGTCAACCACTCCTGGCGAAGGAGCTCGGGATCGACCAGCGTCTCGTCGACGCCTTCGCCGTTCCAGCGCGCAACGAGCTCGCGGCTGTGCTCGTGCCAGAACGCACCGTCGAAGGCCGCCTTCGTCGAACGGGCTCGGACGGGCGCGGGCAGGACGTCGTGGAAGAACGCGTCCATCGCTTCCTGGCGGCTGCGGAACCTGTCCGCGGTGGGCAGGGAGGCCAGAGCGGAGGCGAATTCGTCGCCGAACAACGGGTGTGAGAGCACGACGTCCTCGGCGAGACCGAGCTCTGCGAGGCTCGCGGTGCCGACGTCGAGATAGCGGCGGTCTGCGCGCCATTCGATGCGGCCGCGCCAGCCGAACGGCTCGGCGGCCTCGTCCGCCGCGAGTCCTCGCTCGAGCTCCGCGACAGCGCCGGCCCGCAGCCAGGGGTACGGAACGTGCGTCTTGCGGCGGATCACAGGGCGCCGGAGCAGGGGCGGTGCGAGAGCCAGGCCGATCGCGAGGACGTCGCGAGGCCTCGGCCGCACGCGCCGGCCGAGCACACGCCGCGCATACCACCACCGGGACGGGCCGAACATCTCGTCGCCGCCGATGCCGGTGAGCAGCGAGCCGCCGCGCGCGGCCTCGATCACCGGCACGTGGAAGTGCGCGTTGCACGGCCAGAGCAGGCCGTGGCGTGCAAGCACGGCGGTCGCCACCGGGCCGACGCAGTCGAGCTCGCCCGTTCGCTCCACGCGAATCCAGTCCG
Organism: uncultured Gaiellaceae bacterium; assembly: GCA_963752405.1. Lineage (GTDB taxonomy): Bacteria > Actinomycetota > Thermoleophilia > Gaiellales > Gaiellaceae > Gaiellasilicea. Next base: position 83,253 of record CAVVYB010000014.1, on the reverse strand, counting down.
TGAGGCCGAGATGCTCGATGACCTGCTCCTGCCACTCCGACTCGGCCGATCCTTCGGCGGAGGGGAACCGAAGCGTCGCCGGGATCGGGTCGGGCAGGCCCTCACGCCGGGCCACCAGCGTGGCGACGGCGAGCACCGCGGACGAGTCACGGCCACCCGAAAAGCTGACGACGCATGGAGCTCGTTGCAGTGCCGGCAGCAGCGAGCGCTCGAGCGCCTCGCGTGGTGTCGAGAAGCCCGACGCGACACGATGCCGTCGCCGCGTGCCGAGCACGAGGCCGGACGCGACCTCGAGCGGTGTCAGCCTCGTGACGGTCACCGCGCGGGCGTTGCGGGCACCCGCATCAGCTCTTCGAACGCCGGAGCGAGCTGGTCGCCCTCGCCCTCGACCCACGCGTGCGCCTTGAACTCTTCCTCGTCGCGCAGGACGCCGATCACGATCTCGCGCGGATCGCCCTGCGCGATGCGCCACCGCTGGAGGACGACGGCGCGCTCGAGGCACGTGGAGGGCAGGCGCCGAAGCACGGCGTGGACGCCGTAGTCGGCCGACGGCGGCAGCCGGTAGGGCGGCGCGACCGAAAGATCGTTCAGGCTGCCGTCCCGCAGCTGCCGTCGCGCGTCGCGCACGGCGCGGTGGGCCCACAGAGCGCCGCGCCAGGCGCCGGCGTCAGTCAGACGTGTCAGCTTCATCGAGCAGCCCGCGCTCCTTCAGGTCGGCGAGAAACGCGTCGACATCCTGACTCGCAGTTCCCGCGTCGATCCCGTACTCCTCGACAAGGCTCGCGGCCAGTTCTTCTCTCGTCGTTCCCGCAGCGAGCGCGTTCCACATCAGCAGCCCGCTGTCGTTCGCGCTCAGGTAGGTCGAGTCGCGCACGTCGATCGCGATCAGCTCATCGTCGACCGTTCGCCAGGCGAGGTCGTCTCCCCGCAGGCTCAGTTTCCTCGTCATGAGCTCTCCTTACGCTGCATTGCCTCGGTCGCCTTGTCGTGGTCGGACTGGCGCTTGAGCGCATCTGTCACCGCGCGGATCGAACGGCGAATCATCTGCGCCCGCGTCTCGCCCTCCTCGGGAGTGAACTGCCGGGCGAGCGAGCGGCCTGTGGCCCTGGCCGCATCAGCCGGCGGCAGCATCGAGAACGGCCCGAGCCAGCGCTCGAGGTGCCGCTCGAGGACCGTGCGCTCGCGTGCGCTCCACAGATGGCGTGCCCAGATGCGTCCTGCGAGCGGTCGAGGCCCTTGGCCGAGCAGCGAGTCGATCGTCGCCTGCGTGACGCGCCAGAGCCGCTCGACGTCCCAGGCCTGCGCGATCGCGGCCGTCTCGGCGCGGTCGACTCCCTGTGACACGGCGGCGACGTCGATCAGGCGGCCGAGCCGGCTCAGCGGCACGTGCGCCCAGGCGTGGACTGCGAGGACGACCGCGTGTCGTGCCGGCTCGAGCGTGAGCAGCCCGGGGATCCCGGTCGCGGACGGCACCGCGGTGCGCGAGCAGCTCCGCAGTCGGCGGCGCAGTCCCCTCGAGCCACTTCGGGTCGTGGTGCACCTCGACGACGAGCGGAAGGCCGGGCAGGACGAGGGGGCGCAGGTGATGGATCCCGACGTAGAGCTCCGGATCGCCCGTGGGCTCGAAGCCGGCGGCCACCATCTCCTGCCAGGCAGCCTCGGCGTCCTCGACGAGCAGATCGATGTCCCGGTACGAGCGCGTGAGCGGGTTCTCGTAGTGCTCTGCGACCTCGGGGCCTTTCATCAGGACGACCGGGCCTTTCACCGCAGCGAGCGCGCGCTGGAGCACGAGTGGGGCGATCAGCGACGCGGCGGCGGCGGTGCGTGTCGCGGCGATCGTGTGCAGCGCCGGCGTCCGGCCGAGCCTTGCGATCGTGCTGCGCGGCGAGGAGGTCGACGCCGTGGTAGCGCAGGTCGGACTCGCGCGGAGCGCGCTCGATCAGTCGGGCGACGTTCGTCCAGAGGGATGCGTCGTACACGATCTCTTCGTTGTTCGGCGGTGCCACGCTGAGCGGTTCGAAGGCGGTGATCAATACGCCCCTAGTGTGCCGAGACGCCGCTCGCGGGTGAGCGCGAGCTTGAACGCGATCGTGCCCACGAGGATCGACGCGATCGAGAGTGGCGTGAGGATCAGGATGTCGTTCCAGATCGTGCTCCAACCCGTGCCGCCGAGCAACGCGTCGCGCAGGCCGGTCGCCGCGATCGCGAGCGGGTTCGCCGCCGAGATCGTCTCGAGCCAGTTGGGCAGCAGGGTGAGCGGGGAAATACAGCCCGGAGACGAGGGTCAGCGCGCCGATCGCGAGGCCGACGATTCCGGCGCCGCGCCGGAACGTCAGCGTGATCGCTGCGGCGAGAATGCCGAGACCCCAGACAAACGGCATGAAGAACACAAGGAGCACGAGGGACTGGGGCACGCCGCCGGCGTCGAGGTTCGAGCCCGAAGACGAGCGCGAGCAGCAGGAGCAGGAGTCCCATTCGCAGCGGGATGAAGATCAGGTCGAAGAGGACCGAGCCGATCTGGATCGTCTGCGACGAGGTCGGGGTCGTCAGCAGCGACTCGAGCGTGCCCATCAGCTGCTCGTTGCGCAGGGCGGCCGACACCCGCTCGAGACCGAGATGGACGAAACCGCCGAGCGTCATGCCGACGACCGCAAACTCGAGATAGCTGACCTGCTTCCCGCCCACGGTCGGGATCGTTGCCGGGTCGACCATCTTCCCGATGAAGTAGAAGATCAGCGCGCCGCCGAAGAGGCCGATGAAGCTCGTGAGGAACGAGAGGCGGTAGCTCCACTGGACGAGGAGGTCGCGCCGCACGAAGGCGCTCAGCTTGCGGAGCTCCTGGAGGCGCGAGGGTGCGTCCGCGTACGTGAGCTCGGTCACTCTGCCTCCCTCCGGGTGAGCGCGATGAACGCTTCCTCGATCTCCGAGCGGTCGGGCCGGCAGGCCACGATCGGGAAGCCCGCCGCGGTCAACGCTGCGAGCGCGTCGCCGAGCACGGCATGCTCCCGTAGCTCGAGGACGAACCGGTCGCGGTCGGAGGGGACGACCCCGATGTCGCCCCGGCCGGCGAGTGCGCCCGAGGCGCGCAGCGCGATGATCTCGCGGCTCTCGTCGAGGCCCGGAATCGTCAGGACGTACCGGCGGACGAGCGAATGCGCGATCAGGTCGTCGACGGAGCCGCAGAATCGCGTCCGGCCGGTGTCGAGCAGCGTGACGCGATCCGCGAAGCCCGCGATCTCCTCCAGGCGCTGCGTCGTCCAGAGCACGGCGATCGAGCGCTCGCGGGCCGCCTCCGCGACGAGGGCACGCACGGCGCGGGCTCCTTCGGGATCGAGATCGTGCGTCGCCTCGTCCACGAGCAGGATCGCCGGCTCGCAGATCAGAGCGCGCGCCACTGCCAGGCGGCGCTGCATTCCCTTCGAGAGGTGGCCGGCCCGCTTCCGCTCCTCGCGGGCGAGTCCGACGGACGGCGAGTGCCTGCCGCGAGCGTTCGACGGCCTCGCGCCGGCGAAGTCCGTGGAGCCGGCCGAAGAAGACGAGGTTCTCGAGAGCGGAGATCCGCAGGTAGAAGGAGCGGTCGCCCGCCGGGACGAGCCCGAGAAGATGCCGTGCCGCGCGCGGATGGAGGCCGGCGAGCGTCACCGTGCCCGCGTCGGGGCTGACGATGCCGCTGAGGATCCGCAGCAGGGTCGTCTTGCCGGCGCCGTTCGGGCCGAGCAGGGCGTGCACCTGGCCGGGCGCCACCGTCAGTGAGACGTCGGCGAGCGCGTCCCGCTGCCCGAAACGCTTCGTCACGCCGGCGACCTCGATTGCGTTGCGGTCGGCGAGGGGCCGCACGAGGGTCAGGGCGGGCACGACTGTAGCTGCGGAGGGCTGAGCCACTAATCCCAGAGTAGGCGCGGAACAGCGCGAAGATGTAGACCAGATCGCCACATCCTCGGCACCTAGCCATTCGGGCAGTGCCAAGCGGGCATTTGGCCGCATGGCGAGTCTTCTCGATCTGGACTCAACAGGCGCCAGAGACGCTCCTAGACTGCGAAAGCAGGCGGGATGAGCCCGCCGGCGGCACGGGAGGACAGCGGCGAAAATGAGCACGGGAGTGAATGCGGCGGTTCGCGCGCCGGCGGTGGCGGAGCGGAAGCACCGGCTGCGGCGAGGGCGCACCCGGATCCTGGCGGTCAGCGACCTCGGCATGCTCGCCATCGCGTACACGGCCTCGTACCTGATCGCCGACCGGATCGCACCGTTGCCGCCCGTTTCGGGCGACGCCTGGTTCCTCGCGCCTCGTCGCCGTCACGGCGCCGTTCGTCTGGCTCACGGTCTTCACCGCGAACAAGCTCTACGACAACGACAGCCTGCGCATCTCGGTCTCGAGCTTCGACGAGACACGCGATCTCTTCCACGCGATGCTCGTGGGATCGCTCGGCTATCTCCTTCTGAATCAGGGCATCGACTACTTCTTCGGCTGGTGGGTCTACACCCCGGCCGAGGCGTTCATCTTCCTCGCGGTCGCGCTCGTCCTGATTCCGGTCGCGCGCGGAACGATCCGCAGCTGGGTCTTCCCGCGTCTGATGCAGCCGCGGCGAACGCTGATCGTCGGCACCGGCTCCGAGGCGCTGCTCGTCTACCGCAAGATCACGGCGCATCCGGAGTACGGCCTCGAGATCGTCGGCTTCCTCAGCGCCGAGGGCGAGGCGGACGACGGCCTGCCGGAGCCGGTGATCGGCTCGGCCGCCTCCGTCGCCGAGATCGTCGACTCCTACGAGGTCGACCGGATCCTGATCGCGTCGTCGGTGGGAAGCCACGAAGAGACGCTCGACCTCCTCCGCACGGTTCACCGGCCCGACGTGCAGGTCTCGATCGTGCCGCGCTACTTCGAGATCTTCACGTCCTACGCGACGCTCGACGACGTCGAGGGCATGCCCGTGGTGACGCTGCCGCCGATCCGCCTCGGCCGGAGCGCGCGAGCGCTCAAGCGCACGGTCGACATCGTCGTCTCCGCGAGCGCCCTGCTCGTGCTCGCACCGGTGTTCGCAGTCGTCGCGGCGGCGATCAAGCTCGACAGCAAGGGCACCGCTTTCTACCGCCAGGCCCGCCGCGGGCGGCTCAACTCGACGTTCCACATCTTCAAGTTCCGGACGATGGCCGTCGGGGCGGAGGCGCGCCGCGCCGAGGTGCTGCACATGAACGAGGTCGACGGGCCGCTCTTCAAGATCAAGGGCCGCGACCCGCGCGTCACGCGTGTCGGCGCGTTCCTGCGCAAGACGAGCATCGACGAGCTGCCGCAGCTCTGGAACGTCCTCAGAGGCGAGATGAGCCTCGTCGGCCCGCGCCCGTTCGTCGTCTACGAGGCTGACCTGATCACCGGCTGGGCGTCGCGGCGCCTCGACATGACGCCGGGGATCACGGGCCTGTGGCAGGTGCTCGGGCGGAACGACATCCCCTTCGAGGAGATGACGAAGCTCGACTACCTGTACGTGACCAACTGGTCGCTCTGGTGGGACCTGAAGATCCTCTGCCAGACGATCCCAGTCGTCCTCGGCCGTCGCGGCGCGTACTGATTAGCTGCGCAGGATGCGCATCCGCAGAAGCGGACGCGCATCGCGCGAAGACCCCTAAGGGGGCCGCTTCGCGGCCCCACCTGCTCACCCCTTGCTGAGTACCTGTCGAACACGCCTGCGAGTTGCCCGGCGAGATGCCGGTACTCGAAGCGGGCGATCACGTCAGCCCTCGTCACCGCACTCGGCTCGCCGGCACGGAAAGCCTCGATCTGCGTGCGTAGCGCCTCGACGATCCCGTCGACGTCGTCCGGCCTGACGATCACGGCGTTCCCGGCCTCCGTGAGGATGTCGCGCGCGTCGCCCTCGGGCACCGCGCCCAGGATCGTCGTGCCGGAGGCGAGGTACTCGTAGGTCTTCCCGGGCACGATCGTCGCCCTCACGCCCGGCGGGAGGTTCTGCATCGGCAGGAAGAGGAGGTTCGCCGAGCGCATCAGCTCGATCGAGTCCGCATGCGTGACGTAACCGTGCAGCTTCACGACCGGGCAACGCGCAGCGACCTCGCGGTCGGCCTCGGTGAGCACGCCGGCGAGATGGAGCTCGAAGCTGTCGCGGAGCGAGGGGTCTTCCGCGAGCAGGCGGTTGACCGCGTCGACGAGATGAACATGCGAACGCGTGAGGATGTCGAGCCCCGGGACGCTGCCGCGGAGCACGCGGCGTAACGGGAGCGAGCGCCGATGCTGGAGGCCGAGCTCGGTGTGCAGGTAGCCCGTGTGCACGATCCGGAAGGTGCCGTCCGTGCGCTCCGGCGACGCGCCGTCGAAGTCCTCCGCCGCGAAGCCGTTCGGGATCGCCACGACGGGCCGGTCCGCGAGCCGAGGGAACTCCGCCAGCAGTCGCCGCACGGCCTCCGGTGTGCTCATCACGATCGCGGCGGCCGTTCCGAGCTGCTTGCCCATCCGCGCCAGGTCGCGCCGGCGGTGGAGGGCGCTCGGGTACACCATCATCTCGTCCAGCGCCCACGGGTCCCCGAGATCGGCCACCCACGGCTTGCCGAGCCGGCGCGAGAGCTCGGCGCCGGAGTACGCGGAGTCGTAGGGCTGCATCCAGACGTAGATCAGGTCGACGTCACCGGGGGCCTGCGCGCCCAGCTCCGTACTGCCCTCGATCCACCACTGCGACCAGCGTGGGCGGAGGAAGAGCCAGCGTTCCGCGCGTCCGCGCCAGCGCGAAGCGCCCTCGGGCTCCGCCGCCGCGGGCAGGCGATGCACCTCGAGCTCCGGCGGAATCTCGGCGACGAGCGTCTCGTCCTCGGGCGCCCACCGGTCTGCGGTCGCACCTCCGCCGGTCACGACGACCGGATCCCAGCCGAGCTCGTGCAGGAACCGGGCCATCCGCAGCGGCCGCTGCGCGCCCGAGCCTCCGATCGGCGGGAAGTGGTACGAGTGGAAGAGGAAGCGCCTAGAGCTCATAGACACCCGGGCGATGATAGGGAAGGTGCTAGAAGTCCCGGGATGGGACTCTCCTTCTTCGGCCCGCTCCGCAAGTTCGCCTCGAGCAGCGCGACCGTCCAGCGCTGGCGCCGTCAGCGGTACGAGCTCTTCGAGGTGCTCTGCGATCTGAAGCCCGAGGACCGGATCATCGACGTCGGCGCCGGCTGGGGCGCCGCCCTCGAACGGTTCAACACAGTCAACCCGATCGTCGCGGTCGACCTGAATCTCGATACGACCCGGTGGCTCGGCTCGCCGAACGTGACCGCGATGCAGGCCGACGGCACGAATCTGCCGTTCGCCGACGGTGAGTTCGACGTCGGCTTCTCGAACTCCGTGATCGAGCACGTGCCGCCGGAGCTGCAGCCCGCGTTCGCCTCGGAGATGGGGAGGGTGGCGCGGCGCTACTACATCCAGACCCCGAATCGGTGGTTTCCGATCGAGCCGCACTACCAGCTGCCGCTCTTCCAGTTCCTGCCCCGGCGGGTGCGCATGGCGCTCAACCGGCGCTTCACCCTCGGCTGGCAGGCGAAGGGGCAATGGGAGGAGATCACGCTGCTCGGTGCCCGCGACCTGCAGCGATTGTTCCCGGACGCCGAGATCCACCGGGAGAAGGTGCTCGGGCTGACGAAGAGCCTGATCGCGGTTCGTCGTTAGAAACAGTGAGGGCCGCACCAGGTGCGGCCCTCACGGAGCGTCGTGCGACCTAGCGGTGGCTAGCCACCCATGTACTCGTAGGCGCCGATGTCGTTCGTTGCCGTCCGGGCGTTACCAGGGCGATCCTGCGTCGGATAACCGCTGGGAGTGCCCATGTTCCGAAGGACGCTCCCGGACGTCAGGGCGAAGTTGCCGGGGTCGCCGTTGTTGACAAACCCGCTCTGGTACGTCGCCAGGGAGTTCGTGATGCTGTTCGTGCCGCATCCTCCCGAGACGAATGCGTTGTAGCTGTAGGTCGTGTTGCTCTTGCCGCACGCCACGCTGGAGAGGAACACGTTTCCGATCACCCTCATGCCGCCCGAGCCGACCGGGTTCTCGCCGGAGATGCTGAGCGGGCCCTTGAAGGTGTTGTAACGGAAGTCCCAGTTGCTCGGATCGGGCGAGGGGTCGCCGCCGTTCCGGAAGTGGAATGCGAGCCCGCCGCCGAGCTGGCCGGTGCTCGACCACGGCTGCTCGAAGACGTTGTTCTCGATGTAGCCGCCGTTCGAGACGGCGTTGCCCGTGATGAAGACGTCCATCACCGCGCAGTGGTAGAAGTGGTTCCGCTTCAGGGTCAGGTTGGTGACGCTCCACACGTACATGCACTCCGTGTGGGCGCCCGAACCGGAACGCAGCCCGGCGTCGTGGATCCTGTTGTTCTCGAAGGTGATGTTCGAGCCGTTGATCCAGATCAGGCTGTTGTCGGTGTTGTCCTGGATCTCGGAGTTCTTGACAACCACGTTGTTGGCCGATTCGAGGTGGAAGATCTGCTCGTTGACGCAGCCGTTGCAGTCGACGTTCCAGTTGTCGACGACGACGTTCGAGGCGACGTCGGAGCGGAAGGTGCGAGCGGTGACCGGGCCGACGAAGTTGATGTTGCTGGCCCCACCGCCGCCGCTTCCGATGTGGCCGTTCTGGAGGTTCGCCGACGGTCACCTGCTCACCCTGCGCGGTCTTGAACGTGACGTTCGTGACCGAGCGGTTCGGCCCGATCGAGACGTTTCCGTAGCTGCCGGCCTTGACCAGGATCATGTCGCCGGTCGCGGCTGTCTGATAGGCCTGGTTCCAGGAGCATGCCTGTGCGTCGTTGTACGCACCGGCGGTCGCCTGACGAGAGCACGAGCCACCGCTGCCGTCGACCCAGAGGTTGGCCGAGCCGGTCGGCGGCGGGGGCGGCGAGCAGGAGCTCGTCGTCCCGCTGGCGGTGGCCTGCGTGGAGCGGTTTCCGGCGGCGTCGACTGCGTCGACTCCGAGGGAGTACGCGGTTCCGCAGGTGAGGCCGGTGTAGGTATACGTGCGCGTCGCCGGAACGGTGGTGCCGGCTGCGGCGCTGTTGCGATAGGTGCCGTAGCCGGTGACGCCGACGTTGTCGGTCGAGGCGTTCCAGGACAGCGTCAGCGCGGTCTGGGTCTGGCCGCTGACGACCAGGCCGGCCGGAGCCGACGGAGCCTGCGTGTCACCGGGGGTACAGGCGCTGGTCGTCCCGCTGGCGGTGGCCTGCGTGGAGCGGTTTCCGGCGGCGTCGACTGCGTCGACTCCGAGGGAGTACGCGGTTCCGCAGGTGAGGCCGGTGTAGGTGTACGTGCGCGTCGCCGGAACGGTGGTGCCGGCTGCGGCGCTGTTGCGATAGGTGCCGTAGCCGGTGACGCCGACGTTGTCGGTCGAGGCGTTCCAGGACAGCGTCAGCGCGGTCTGGGTCTGGCCGCTGACGACCAGGCCGGCCGGAGCCGACGGAGCCTGCGTGTCACCGGCCGGGGGCGGTGCGACAGGCGTGTTCATGTCGGTCTGAAGCTGGCTCGGCGTGAGGGCGCGGTTGTAGATCCGGAGATCGTCGATCTGGCCCTGGAACCACTCTGCCCAGACGTTATTGCCACCGATCTGCAGCGGCCCGGCCGAGTTGCCCATCGCACCGGTCACGTTCGTCACCGAGACCTCGGTGCCGTTGACGTACAGGCGCAGCACAGCGCCGTCGTACGTGGATGCGAGGTGCGTCCAGGTCGACATCGCGACCTCGCTTGGGCCGCGCGTGATGTCCTGGATCGGGTTGGAGCCGATCGAGACGATCGCGCTCGGCTGCGGCGTGTCCGAGTTCGAGAAGAGCCCGTAGGTCAGGTTGCCGCTCGTCTCCTTGGTGACGACCGTTCGCCAGGTGCTGTTCCCCGTCGGTCGGACCCAGGCCTCGAGCGTCATTCCGGTCGTGAGGTCGAGCGACGCCTTGTCGGCGATGGTGACGATGTCGTTGACGCCGTCGAAGGCGAGTGCACCACCGGACTTACCGGCGCCCGTCCAGGCCGCACCTGAGATCGTGCCGGTGTTGCCGCTGCCGGAATTGTCCGTGAGGCTCGTACCGGTGGCGGCGTCGAAGGAGTAGGCGGCGACCGGCGGCGAGGCGGGGCAGGCCTGAGTCGACGCCGAGACGGACGGCCGTGTTGAGCGGTTGCCGGCAGCGTCGAACGCGTCGACGGCGAGCGTGTAGCTCGTCCCGCAGGCAAGGCCCGTGAACGTGAAGCTCGTGCCGGTGGCGCTCGAGATCAGCGTGCCGTTCTGGTAGCGGCTGTAGCCGGTGACGCCGACGTTGTCGCTGGAGGCGGTCCAGTTGAGCGTGATCTGCGTCTGGGTCTGACCGCTGGCGGTGAGGCCGGCCGGCGCGGTCGGCGCCTGTGTGTCGGGCGGCGGCGGCGGCGTACCGCCGACCGGTGTGTTCATGTCGCTCTGGACCTCGGCGGCCGTGAGTGCCCGGTTGTAAAGACGGAGGTCGTCGATCTGGCCGGAGAACCACTCGGCCCAGACTGCGTTCCCGCCGATGCGGAGCGCACGGGACGAGTTGGCCATCGCGCCTGTGACTGCCAGGCTACCGACCTGAGTGCCGTTGGAATACAGGCGCAGCGTGGCGCCGTCGTAGGTCGTGGCGAGGTGCGTCCAGGCCGCGGCGGCCACGGGTGCGCTGCCGTTGACGATGCGCTGTGACGCACTCGAGCCGATTGTCGCGATGCCGACCGGGCGGCTGTTGTTGGAGTTCGAGAAGAGGCCGTAGACGAGGTTGTTCCCACCCTTCTCCTTGGTGACGACGGTGCGCCAGATCGCGTCCTGCGCGGTCGGTCTCACCCAGGCTTCGAGGGTCATGCCGTTGCTGAAGTCGAGTGACGCCCTGTCGGGAATCGTGACCCAGTCGTTGACGCCGTCGAACGACAGCGCCTTGCCGTTCTTGCCGGCAGTCGTCCAGGTCGGGCCCGAGAGCGTGCCGTTGTTGGCAGAGCCGGAGCTATCGGCGAGCGACGTTCCGGAGCCGGCGTCGAATGAATAAGCACCGACCAGCCCGGTCGTGGCGGCGTCGGCGGCCGGCGGCCGAGCTGCTTCCGGCGACGGCTGCGGCAGCAAGCGCGGCTAGGAGCAGGGCAGGAAGAAGATAGGCACGACGAGCATGCCGGAGCGGGTGGCGGCGGATCACGGGGGTCCTCCTTCAACTGACAACGGCGGTCGTTGCAAGCGAGGTTGATGTCTGTTGGGGTCTGTAAAGGGCAGCACCGTACAGGGAAGCTTGCTGACCGTCAAGCAAGTACTATTTCGTCCTCGATACGCGTCGGCGCTTGATAGTCCTTCCGCGAGGTGACGCGGCATCCCCGATATGGGTGATAGTTGCGCCGGGCGCGCTGTGGCCCCGAAAACGGCTAGGCGGCGGGGGTGGTGGAGCGGAGAGTCGCGAGTCGCATCAGGACGAACTCGACGATCGTCTTCGCCTGCGCCGCGACTGCTTCCGGGGCATGCGGGTCCCGGTGGAACGTCCGCTGCAGCGCGCTTGCATGAGCGAGCGGGAACCAGCACATCGCGGTTGCGCAGATCAAGAGCTCGGTGGCGGTCGTCTCGTCGAGCTCGCTGATCCCGCTCGCTGCCGCGAGGCGCTGGATCAGCTCGACGAAGGAGTGCGCCTGCGCGCCGATCGCGCCGAGGATCTGACCGTGGCCCTCGAGTGTCTCCCACTGAATCAGCCGTACGAGCGTCGGGTCGGCCGTGAGCACGCCGAGGTGTGCTGCGACGATCTCCTCCAGAAGCTCCGGCACCGGCAAGCTTGCGTCCTGGCGTGTGCTCGCAGCCGCGAGGGTCGCCTGGGCGCGGGTCAGGATGCGGTCGAGGACCTCGCCGTAGAGCCGTTGCTTCGAGCCGAAGAAGTAGCCCGGCGTACCACGTGACAGGCCGGCCTCCCGGCCGATCTCCTCGAGACTCGTGCCCCGGTAGCCCCGCGCGGCGAACAGCCGTTCGGCCGCGTCGAGAACCGCGACGCGTGTCAGCGCCCCTGATCGACGAACCTGTTCGTTCGCAGCCATCGTGCGGTTGTGCCCCCGTTGCTGTGCCGACGATCGGCTCGCCCGAGCCGCCTCGTTCAATCATTATTGACGAGAGAACTGCCTCTGTAAAACACCTGACGAGCGTCTTGTCGTTACGTTCCTTCATATGCGCCGAGGTCGGGGGCCGCGCCGCTGTAGCGCGCTGCACCGGTCCGATCCTGGGCTGGGTAGTTCCCAGGATTGCCTCGGTCGCGCAGGACGCTGCCCGTGAGCAGGCTGTACACGCCGGGGTCGCCGGTGCCGGTGAAGCCGCCGAGATAGGTCGAGAGCGAGTTCGTCACCGAGCTCGTGCCACAAGCGCCGGAGACGAACGCGTTGTAGGAATAGGTGGTGTTGGCGTGGCCGCACGCGCTCCCGGAGAGGAAGACGTTGCCGATCACCCTCATTCCGCCCGCTCCGACCGGGTTCTCGCTCGGTGTTGATGCTGAGCGGACCGACGAACGTGTTGTAACGGAAGTCCCAGTTGCTCGGATCGGGTGAGGGGCTGCCGCCGGTGCGGAAGTGGAAGGCGTAGGCGCTGTTGGAGATGACGCCGGTGTTCTCCCACGGCTTCTCGAAGATGTTGTTCTCGATGTAGCCGCCGCTGGCGATGTTGTTGCCGGTGATGAAGACGTCCATCACTGCGCAGTGGTAGAAGTGGTTGCGCTTGAGCGTCAGGTTCGTGACGCTCCAGGCGTAGAGGCACTCGGTGTGGGAGGCGGAGCCGCTCGGGAGCCCTGCATCGTGGATCTTGTTGTTCTCGAAGGTCAGGTTCGAGCCGCTGACCCACATCAGGCTGTTGTTCCTGTTGTCCTGGATCTCCGAGTTGCGAACGGTGACGTTGTTCGCGGCCTCGAGGTGGAAGATCTGCATCGTTGTCGCAGCCGTTGCAGTCGACATTCCAGCCGTCGACGACGATGTTGCTGGCCTGGTCGGAGCGGAAGGTGCGGGCGGTGGCGGGGCCGACGAAGGAGATGTTGCTGCCGCCGGAGGAGCCGGCGATGTGCCCGTTCTCCAGATCGTTGACGACGACGTTCTCGCCGGTCGCGGTGCGGAAGGTGACGCCGGGGGACGCGATCGAGGCCTTGTTGGGGCCGATGGTCACGTTGCCGTAGGTGCCGCCGCGGACGAGGATCAGGTCGCCGGTCTGGGCGGCCTGGTACGCCTGGTTCCAGGAGCAGGCCTGGTTGTCGACCCACGCGCCCGGCGTGGCCTGGCGGGCGCAGGAGCCGCCGCTCGTGTCCACCCAGAGGTTCGCGACGCCGGGCGCCGGACCGGGGGGCGGAGGCGGGCCGCCGCAGGAGCGTGGTCGAGGTCGTGCCGGCCGCCAGCGAGCGGTTGGAGGAGTTCCCCGCGGCGTCGTAGGCCTCGATCGCGAGCGTGTAGCTCGTCCCGCAGGTCAGGCCGGTGAAGGTGTAGCCGGGCGTGGCCACCGTTCCGACGGCGACGTCGTTTCGGAAGAGCCGGTACCCGGCGACGCCGACGTTGTCGGTCGACGCGTTCCAGGCGAGCGACACCGACGTCTGGGTCGCACCGGAGAACGCCATGCCCTGCGGCACAGACGGTGCCTGGGTGTCGGTCGGCGGCGGGCAGGCGGACGTGGCCGTCGTCAGCGACCGCTGGGCGCTGCGGTTGCCGGCGGCGTCGTATGCGTCGACCGCAAGGGCGTAGCTCGAGCCGCACGCGAGGCCGCTGAACGTCGTGCTCGTCGAGGCGCTCGTGCCCGCTGAGGAGCCGTTGCGGTAGAGGCCGTAGCCGGCGACGCCGACGTTGTCCGTGGACGCTCCCCACGAGACCGAGATCGACGTCATCGTCGAGCCCGTCTTCGTCAGTGTCCCGGGCGTGGAGGGCGCGGTTGTGTCGCCGCCCCCGGCGCAGGCACTCGTGGCTGCCGAGAGCGACGTCTTTCCAGAGCGGTTGCCGGCGGCGTCGTACGCGTCAACCGCGAGCGTGTAGGTGGTTCCGCAGGCCAGGCCGGAGAAGGAGGCGGACGGCACGAGCGACGAGCCGGTCGTGCTCCCGTTGCGGTAGAGGCCGTAGCCGGCGACGCCGACGTTGTCCGACGAGGCCGTCCAGGAGACCGCGATGCTCGTCTGGGTCGACGAGCTCTTGACGAGGCCGAGCGGGGCCGACGGTGGGAGTACGTCGGTTGCTGCCGCCGCCACCGCCGCCACCACCGCTGCCCCCGCTCGCGCAGGGGTCGGTGGAGGTCGAGGTCGAGATCCGGCCGGAGCGGCCACCCTCGTCGTAGGCGTCGACGCTGAAGCTGTACGAGCGGCCGCACGCGAGGCCGGTGAGGGTGATGGACACCGCGGTCACGTTGAGCACGAAGGCGCCGTCGGTGTAGACGCCGTAGCCGGTCGGGCCGCCGGCGGCCGCGGTCCAGCGGAGCGTCACGCTCGTGGTCGAGCGGCCGGTCACGAGCAGGGAAGTGGGAGCGCTCGGTCCGGCTGCAGCGGCGGTTCTCGTGCGCGGGACCTGCGAGAGATACCCGCCGAGCGCGACGACGGCGCCGGGAGCCGACGTGACCCCGAGGTCGAGCGCCGGATCGGCAGCGGCGTAGGCGATACCGGAGCGCCAGGCGTTCCGGCCCGCTGCCTTCTGGCTCAGCGGCAGCAGGGCGAGGATGCGCGAGCGCTTGGCGTGGCTGCCGCGAAGCATCCGCAGCTGCAGGGGCGTCTTCACCCGGATGACGACGTAGTCGACGAGGCCGCGGCGGGCGAGGCGGACCGCAGCCGCCGGAGTCGCGACGACGACCGCGCAGGTCACGAGTGAGCCTGCAGCCGACTTGCACGCCTTCTTGGGAGCAACCTGCTTCGGGGCGATGACGACCAGGCCTGACTTCTTGGCGGAGGCTGCAAGGCGTTTGACGGACGCCTGCGGACGCTTGAAGGCGACGATCGTCGTGACGCCGCGGGCCGCGAGCCAGCTCAGCTGCTTCTGCTGGACGGTCTTAACCGAGGCGGGGAGCGCGAGCGCCCACACCTGGCCTGCCGGCGCGGCCGAGGCGGCTGCGCTACTCGACGGCGAGGCGCCGACCACCAGTGCGGTGGCGACGATCGATCCAAGCAGGGCAATACCGACATGCCTGCAAGGGAGTGCGGCTCTCCACATTGCGTGCTCCTAGGAATGGCTTTGGCTGGCGCATCCGGTATCGGGCCGCACTCGGGCATCGCTGATGGCTCGATCGGGTGATCAGTTGCCACAAAAGTAATCAAGGGCAGGCGCGCAAACCCGCATGAATACGGGCCGCAAGCACTATTTGGCCGAGCCGCTCTAGCGGAACTCGTACGCGCCGATGTCGGGCGCAGCCCCGACCGGACGGCTGTTGCCGGCGCGGTCGATGGAGGGGTAATTGCTCGGATTACCCTTGTCGCGAAGCACGCTCGCGGCGAGCAGCATGAAGTTGCCGGGATCCGCGATGGAAACGAATCCGGCCAGGTACACGGCAGCGCTGTTGACGATGTTGTTCGAGCCGCAGCCGCCCGAGACGAACGCGTTGTAGGAGTAGGTCGCGTTGGCGTGGCCGCACGGCGAGCCGGCGAGGAAGAGGTTGCCGGTCACGCGCATCCCGCCGGTGCCGACGGGGTTCTCGTCCGTGAGTGATGCTGAGCGGGCCGAGGAAGGTGTTGTAACGGAAGTCCCAGTTGCTCGGATCCGGGAGGGGTGGCGCCGCCGTTTCGGAAGTGGAAGGCGAAGGCGCTGTTCGAGATGCGCCCCGTGCTCTCCCACGGCTTCTCGAAGACGTTGTTCTCGACGAGGCCGCCGTTCGCCACGTCGCTGCCGGTGATGAAGACGTCCATCACGCCGCAGTGGTAGAAGTGGTTGCGCTTGAGGGTCAGGTTGGTGACGTTCCAGGCGTAGAGGCACTCGGTGTGCGCGCCCGAGCCGGCGGTGAGGCCGGCGTCGTGGATCTTGTTGTTCTCGAAGGTCAGGTTCGTGCCGCTGATCCACATCAGGCTGTTGTTGGTGTTGTCCTGGATCTCCGAGTTGCGGACGGTGACGTTGCTGGCGCTCTCGAGGTGGAAGATCTGAACGCTGTTGCAGCCGTTGCAGTCGACGTTCCAGCCGTCGACGACGATGTTGCTGGCCCGGTCGGAGCGGAAGGTGCGGGCGCTGACGGGGCCGACGAAGGAGATGTTGCTGCCGCCCCCAGAGCCGGCAATGTGCCCGTTCTCGAAATCGTCGACGACGACGTTGTCGCCGCTCGCCGTGCGGAAGGTGACGCCGGGAGACCCGATCGAGGCCTTGTTCGGGCCGATCTTGACGTCGCCGTAGTTGCCGCCGCGGACGAGGATCAGGTCGCCGGTCTGGGCCGCCTGGTAGGCCTGGTTCCACGAGCACGCCTGCAAGTCGGCGTACGCACCTGGAGCAGCCTGGCGCGCGCAGGAGCCGCCGCTCGTGTCCACCCAGAGGTTCGCGCCACCGGGGACGGGAGGAGGCGGCGGAGGCGGGGCGGCGGTGGCGGCGAGCAGGCATTCGTCGTCGCGGCGATCGTGGCCTTGGCGGAGCGGTTCCCTGCCGCGTCGTACGCATCGATCGCGAGCGAGTAGCCCGTGCCACACGCGAGCCCCGTGAAGACGTAGCTCGTCCCCGTGCCGCTCGCCGACGAGCGAGCCGCCGCGGTAATAGCCGTAGCCGGTGACGCCGACGTTGTCCGACGACGCCGACCAGGACACCGAGGCGGAGGTCTGGGACACGGCGCCAAGAGTGAGGTTGCCAGGTGACGAAGGCGCCTGCGTGTCCGGCGCCGGCGTGCACGCGCTCGTCGAGGCCGGCCCCGTCGCCTGCGTCAGGTCGGACGTGTTGCCCGCAGCGTCGAAGGCCTCGAGCCCGACGGTGTACGCCGTGCCGCACGTGAGGCCGGTGTACGTGTAGCTCGTCCCGGTCGTCGTTCCGACCTTCGCCCCGTTGAGGTACACCGCGTAGCCCGTCACGCCGACGTTGTCGGTGGCTGCGCTCCAGGACATCCTGAACGAGCTCTCGGTGACGGCCGCGATGCTCTGGTTCTGCGGAGCGGTCGGCGCCTGGGTGTCGCCGCTACACGCGGCAGTGGCCACGAAGAGCGTCGCCACCGCGGAGCGGCTGCCGGCGGCGTCGTAGGCGTCGACACCGGCGCTGTAGGTCGTGCCGCACGTGAGCGACGCGAACGTGTAGCCGGGCGAGCTCGTCGATGCGATCCGCACACCTGCGAGATAGATCCCGTAGCCGGCGACTCCGACGTTGTCGCTCGACGCCGTCCACGTCAGGCCCACCGTGGATTGGGTGACTCCCGTCTGGGTCAATCCCGACGGCGCCGACGGCGGCGCCGTATCGGGGCACGGAGCGGTGGACGAGGTGACGGAGCTACGAGCGGAGCGGTTGCCGTTCGCGTCGTAGGCGTCGACTGCGAGGTGGTAGCTGCGGCCGCACGCGAGGCCGGAGAACGTGGCGCTCGGCACCGAGGTCGAACCGGCGTTGCCGTTGTCCCGGTACAGGCCGTAGCCGGCAACGGCCGTGTTGTCCGTCGAAGCGGTCCACCCGAGGGAGATGGTGGAGGCCGTCGCGCCGGTCACGGTGAGCCCGGACGGAACGGTCGGCGGCGTCGTGTCTCCCGGCGGGGACGGGTCCCGGCGCCGGGCACTGGCTCGTCGTGGCAGTGATCGTCGACCGTCCGGAGCGGTTGCCCGCCGCGTCGTAGGCATCGACGCCGATCACATAGCTGGTTCCGCACGAGAGGCTCCCGACGGTGTAGGAGGTTGCTCCCGTCGAGCCGGCCGGCGTGCTGCCGCGGTAGACGCCGTACCCGGCCACGCCTCTGTCGTCGGTGGACGCAGACCAGCGAACGCTGACGGAGGTCTGGTTCACCGAGGTCACTCTGAGCGCAGAGGGCGAGGACGGCGCTGACGTATCTGGGCAACCGGCCGTCGTGACCAGGATGCTGGCGGCTTCCGAGCGGTGGCCGGCTGCGTCGAGCGCCCGAACGCCGATCGTGTACATCGCACCGCAGCGAAGACCTGTGAGCGCGAAGAGCGTCGAGGCGGTGGAGCCCGCCAGCACGCCGTCGCTCAGCACCTCGTACCCGACGACTCCCATGTTGTCGGTCGACGGCGCCCAGGAGACCGTGATGCTCGACGAGGTGACATTGGTCTGGGCGACGTTGCCCGGCACGCTGGGCGGCGTGGTGTCCACGCACGACGACGTTGCCGCGAGGACCACCGCCCGCGCGGAGCGGTTACCGGCGAGGTCGTAGGCCTGGACGGCGATCTGGTAGCTCGTCCCGCACTTGAGTGCCGACGCGACGTAGCGGGTCGTGGTCCTGGCCGTGGAGCCGATGCGGACGCCGTTGCGGTAGACGATGTAGCCGGCCACTCCGACCCGGTCGCTGGAGCGTCGCCAGGAGACGGTCACGCTCGTTGCGGTCGTCGCGACGACGGTGAGCCCACGGGGCTTCGTCGGCGCGACTCGATCGGCCGCCGAGCGTCCGCTTGAGGGCGAGCTTGCGCTTCGGCCACCAGGCTCCCTCGGCGGTGCCGGAGCTCACGACGAGAAGTGCGGTGATCAGCCCGAGCAGGCCGATCAGCAGGGTTGACCGGCGAACGCTCACCGTGGTTGCCCTCCGATCGCAAGCTTCGCCTGAACGGTCGCAACGGCTGACTGGCGCTTCGTCTGGCTCGAGACGGGCCACACGTACCAGCGGTAGTCGCCCGGCACGAGCGAGTACGGCCGGCCATCCTGCCGCCAGCGGCCCGGGAGCACGAGTCGCGGCTTCACGACACGTGTTCGAAAGATCCGTTCGCCGCTCCGGAACAGCTGAAACTCGTAGCCGGACGCTCCCGGCGCGGCGACCCAGACGAACGTCTGCCCGGCCAACGCGGGTGCATGAAGGGCGGCGGGAGTCGCAGGCTTCGCCGCTTTCTCGACCGGCGTGGGGGTGGGCGTGGCCGTGGGCGTCGCCGCGGCGCGCGCGGCGCCGGCGACCGACTGAGCCTGCTGCCGAGTTGGAGCGGCGCCGACACCCAGTGTCAGCAGCGTCCCGAGCGCGATCAGCCCGGCTACAGAGAGGAGCCGGCCGAGGCGGCCGCGGGGCAGCGGCGCGAGGCCGGTGTCCAGGCGCTCGACGATCGCGGCGGGGACTGCGGCGTGAGCGGCCACCAGCGGCACGTCGGGCAGCAGCGCTCGCGCCGCACGGGCGAGCTCGGGGTCGACCAGCGCCAGCTCGGGGCTGATCGGATGGAGCTCGAGCTCCGGTGGTCCCGCCGGCTCGACCGGAGCCTGGCGCTCGACGCGCAGCGGGATGACGATGCCGCCAAGCCCGTCGCCATTGCCGCTGCCGTCGAGCTCGATCTCAGCAGGCAACCGCACCGGGATGGCACCCCCCATCGCGGACATTCAGTCCGGTTCTCCGAGTCGCACCAGTTCCCTTCGCAGCCTCACGGGAGCCTCCACACTGTTGTCAACGGAACTCTTGGTCAACGGAACTCCATGGCGCCGATGTCGGGCACTCCGCCGACGGGGCGCTTCTTGCCGCTGCGGTCGACGGCGGGGAAGTTGCCCGGGTTTCCCTTGTCGCGGAGCACGCTGGACGCGAGCAGGGCGAAGTTCCCCGGATCGGCCTTGGAGACGAAGCCCAACAGGAACGCCGCGGTGCTGCCGACGACGTTGTTCGAGCCGCAGCCGCCGCCGGCGAACGCGTTGTAGGAGTAGGTCGTGTTTCTCTGTCCGCACGGATTGGCGGAGAGGAAGAGGTTGCCGGTCACTTTCATCCCGCCAGGGCCGACCGGGTTCTCGTCGGGCGAGATGCTGAGGCCGCCGAGGAACGTGTTGTAACGGAACTCCCAGCCGCTCGGGTCGGGCGATGGGATTCCCGCCGTTCCGGAAGTGGAAGGCGTAGCCGTTCGAGATCCGTCCCGTGTTCTCCCAGGGCTTCTCGAAGACGTTGTTCTCGACGAGGCCGCCGGTCGACGACGTCGCCGCCCGTGATGAAGACGTCCATCACCGAGCAGTGGTAGAAGTGGTTCCGCCGCAGCGTGAGGTTCGTCACCCGCCAAGCGTACATGCACTCGGTGTGCGCGCTCGAGCCGTCCGGCAAACCGGCGTCGTGAATCACGTTGTGGTCGAAGGTGATGCCGGAGCCGCTGATCCAGATGAGGCTGTTGTTCTTGTTGTTGCCGATATTGGAGTCGCGGACGGTCGAGTTCTGAGCGTCCTCGAGGTGGAAGATCTGCTCGCCGTCACAGCCGCCGCAGTCGACGCGCCAGCCGCTGACGAGGATGTTGCTCGTGTCGTCCGACCGGAACGTGCGAGCCGTGACAGGGCCGAGGAATCTGATGTTGTTGCCGCCGTCGGCCCCGTCGTTGATGCCGTTCTCGAGATCGCGGACGATCACCTGCTCGCCCGTTGCCGGCCGGAAGCTCACGCCGGGAGCGCTGATCGACGGCTTGTTCGGGCCGATCCGGACGTTGCCGTAGTTGCCGCCGCGGATGAGAACGAAGTCACCGGTTTGCGCAGCTTGGTACGCCTGGTTCCACGAGCACGCCCTGACGTCGTTGTACGCACCGGGAGTCGCTAGGCGGGCGCACGAGCCGCCGTTCGCATCGACCCACAGGTTGGCCGTGCCGTTGGGCGGCGCTTTTGGCCCGGGAGCCGGCTTGGGCTTCGGCTTGGGCTTCGGCTTCGGCGTCGCGGCCACGGTGGTGCACTTGTTGGTCGTGATCCACCCGGTCGCCTCCGCCCGGTTGGAGACGTTGCCCGCCGCATCGGCGGCCTCGAGCGCGAAGCTGTACCTCTTGCCGCAAGCCAGGCCTCGATAGACGTAGCGCGTGCCCGGCACGACCGCGACCCTGACGTTGTTCCGGAAGAGCCGGTAGCCGACGACCTTCACGTTGTCGGTTGAGTGGCGCCAGACGAGCGAGACCGTCTTCTGGGTCTTCCCCGCGAAGGCCATGCCTTGTGGCACGGAGGGGGGCTGCGTGTCTGCCTGCGGCGCGAGCGGGTCTACCGCAGCTGCGCCGCGTCGCTGCGAACACCAGCGCGATAGCCAGGATCGGGCCGAAGGAATAGTGGCGGTGGGGTCGTCCGCTGAACATCTGGTTTTCGGAACAACGCGCCTGGCCGGTGGAATCACTCTGGGCGGGGGTGACAGGAACAGCACGCTGGTACGCTCGTGCGCTGTGGCCGGGGTCGACGTTGTCGTCGTAACCTACAGGACCGGGGAGACGGTTCGCGGAGCCATCGGGCCATTAGTTGGTAAAGATTTTGTTCGCGTTATCGTTGTTGACAACAGTTCGGGGGATTCGACTTTAGACATTCTCGCGACGCTGCCGGTCGAAACGATCGCGCTGGCCGAAAACGGCGGTTTCGCACATGGGTGCAACGTCGGGGCCGCTGCCGGCAGCTCTCCGTACGTCCTCTTCCTCAACCCGGATGCCCGCATCGAGCCCGAATCCGTGCAGAAGCTCGTGGACGCCATGGAGGCCGACGCGGGGATCGGCGCTACGGCTCCCAGGATCTTCGAGCCCGATGGCTCGCCCGACTACTCACTCCGCCGCTTCCCGCGCCTCCGCTCCACGTACGCGCAGGCGCTCTTCCTGCACCGGCTCTTTCCGGACGCTGCCTGGGTCGACGAGGTGATTCGCGAGCCGTCCGTCTACGAGCGGCCGGGTCCCGTCGAGTGGGTCTCGGGCGCGTGCTTTCTGGTGCGCCGGACCGTGCTCGATCAGCTCGGCGGGCTGGACGAGAGCTTCTTCCACTACAGCGAGGACATGGACATCTGCGTCAGGATCTGGAAGGCCGGCTACGAGATCCGCTATGTGCCGGAGGCCCTCGCCGAGCACGAGGGCGGCGCTTCGGCGCCCAGGCACGGGCTGCTGCCGATCCTCGCCGCGAGCCGGATCCGCTACGCCAACAAGCATGACAGCCGGCCTGTCGCGCTTCTCGGCCGGGTCGGTGTCGCGCTCAGCTCGCTGACGCACGCCGTCGTCTCGAAGGGAGGGTGGCCCGCGCGTCGCGGCCACCTCCGCTCGCTCGTCATCGCCCTCACACCCCTGCCTTCCGACCCTAGCCATCTGGTCAGGGGTCGGTGAAGTCAATTCTGATCGTTCGGGCGTCGATGTAATGCCTGTCTGCGACTAGGTTGAGAGCACGTTATGTGTGGCATTTGCGGAGTGATCCAGATCCACGGGCGAGGCCCGGCGCGCAGTGCCGGACCACGTTCTCGACCGGATGAACGATGCGATGGTGCACCGCGGCCCGAACGACCGCGGCACGCACGTGTCTCCGGGTGCCTCGATCGGTGCGCGACGCCTCAGCATCATCGACGTCGAGGGTGGCCACCAGCCGTTCTCGAACGAGGACGGCACGATCTGGGCCGTCCAGAACGGAGAGCTCTACAACCACGCCTCGATCCGCGACGACCTGCGGCGGCGCGGCCACACCTTCGCGAGCCGCTGCGACACCGAGATCCTGCCGCACCTGTACGAGGAGTACGGGCCGATGTTCCCGGAGCAGCTGCGCGGGATGTTCGGGATCGCGGTCTGGGACCAGGTTCGCCGCCGCGGTGTGATCGCGCGCGACCGGCTCGGGATCAAGCCGATCTACTACGCCGTCTGCGGCGACTCGCTCGTCTTTGCGTCCGAGCTCAAGAGCCTGCTCGCCAGCGGGCTCGTCCCGACCGACCTCGACTACGAGGCGATCGACGCGTTCCTCTCGCTCGGGTTCTTCCCGGCGCCGGCGACGCCGCTGGCAGCCGTGAAGAAGCTCGAGCCCGGCTGCATCCTCGTGATCGAGAACGGCGCGGTCGAGGAGCGGCGCTTCTGGAGCTATCCGGAGCCCACGCTCGAGCGCGGCGGCAGCGTCGAGGAGTGGAGCGAGCGCCTGATCGCGGAGCTCGAGGAGTCGGTGCGCCTGCGGCTGATGGCGACGTGCCGCTCGGCGCGATGCTCAGCGGCGGCCTCGACTCGAGCCTGATCGTCGCGCTGATGGCGAAGCAGATGGACCGGCCCGTGCAGACGTTCGCGGTCGGCTTCAAGGAGTCAGGCGCGAGCAACGAGCTCGCCGACGCCCGCTTCGTCGCCGACACGCTCGGAGCGAACCACCACGAGCTCGAGCTCTCGTTCGCCGAGGAGACGATCTCGCTCGAACGCCTCGTCTGGCATCTCGACGAGCCGCTCGCCGACCTGTCGTCGCTGGGCTTCATCGCCCTCTCCGAACTGGCTGCGCAGCACGTCACCGTCGCGCTCTCCGGCCAGGGCGCCGACGAGCTGCTCGGCGGCTACCGGAAGCATCGCGCTGCCGCGATCGCGGACGCTGTGGAAGCGCGTGCCGTCGCCGCTCCGGCGCGCGTCGCTCGCCGTCGCCTCGCACGGGCCCGGCCGGCTGCGCCGGCCGATCGCCACGCTCGCTGCGCCAGGCGCTGCGGAGCGGCTGCTCTCGATGAGCGGCGCGCTCACCGGCGACCTGCGGCAGCAGCTCGTCCGCGGCCCGCTCGCAGAGCTCGACGGCAACGCCGCGCTGCGCGCGATCTCCTACCGGCTCGGCGACCTGCCCGGACGCGCCGCTGCCGGCGACGCTCTTCCTCGACGGCCAGCTCGGGCTCGCCGACGACATGCTCCACTACTTCGACCGCGCCTCGATGGCGCATTCGCTCGAGGTGCGCGTCCCGTTCCTCGACCACCACGTCGTCGAGCTGTGCGCGTCGATGCCCGCCGAACCTGAAGGTGCACCGGAAGGGACGCAGCCTCGAGACGAAGCACGTGCTCAAGCACGCGGCGCGCGGCCTCGTCCCCGATCGGATCATCGACAAGCCGAAGATCGGCTTCTTCAACTCCGCCGTCGACGGCTGGTTCCGCGCCCAGACGCGCGGTGCGATCTCCGACTACCTGCTCGGGCCGAATCCGCGCTACGCCGAGATGCTCGACCGCAGCGAGGTCGAGAGGCTCGTGCAGGAGCCAGGCCGACGGGGTGGGCGGCAACACCTACGTCCTCCTCTCGGTCCTGATGCTCGAGGTCTGGCTCTCGGAGTACCTGCCGCGCGCGCAGGCCGGTGCGTCGGCTCCGGCGCAGCCCTCGCGCCGTCGACGCGTGAGCGCTCGCGAACTGACCTACGCGCGTCGTCACGCCCGTCCGGAACGAGGCGGCGAACATCCGCCGCATCGCCGACGCGCTCGCCGCTCAGCAGCGATCCGCCCGGTCGGCCTGGATCGTGGTCGACACGGGCTCCACGGACGAGACGCCGCGAGCTCGTCGCCGAGCTCGCGCAGGAGCATCCCTGGATCGTCGCCGCCGACGCTCGAAGGCGCAGCAGGATCTCGCCCGCGGCGGCCCGATCGCGCGTGCGTTCGAGCTCGGGTACTCGGCTGCTCGACGAGAAGCCCGACGTCGATCGTCAAGCTCGACGCGGACACGTCGTTCGAGCCGGGCTACTTCGAGCGCCTGCTCGGCGAGTTCGCGGCCGACCCGCAGCTCGGGATGGCGAGCGGCACCTGCCACGAGCTCGAGGACGGCGAGTGGCGCGAGCGCCACGTCACCGGCTCGACCGTCTGGGGCGCGTCGCGCTGCTACCGGCGCGAGTGCCTCGCCGACGTGCTGCCGCTCGAGCAGCGGATGGGCTGGGACGGCGTCGACGAGTTCCGCGCCAACGCGCGAGGCTGGAAGACGCAGTGTTCAAGGACCTCCCGTTCCGCCACCATCGCCGCGAGGGCGAGCGCGACGGCGCGAAGCACCTCGCCCGGCTCGCGCAGGGCCGTGCGGCCCGCTACATCGGCTATCGGCTTCTGGTACCTCGCGCTCCGCGCGCTCTGGAACGCGCGCAAGGAGCCGGCCGCCCTCGCGATGATCTGGGGCTACCTCGAAGGCTGCGCTGAACCGCGAGCCCCAGCTCGCGGACGCGGACGCCCGCGCGTACCTCCGCCGGCAGCAGAGCCTGCGCCTGCTGCCGAGCCGCGCCGCCGAGGCCATCGGCCGCCGCCGCCGCATCGCGGCCTGATCGTCGCAGCAGCTCCGCTCACGGACCTCGCGCGACGGTCTCGAGGCCGCCGCGCCGACAGGCCGTCCAGTCCGCTGCGACGCGGGCTCAGCCGCACGGCGAGCGGCGTCGGCCGCTCGGCCATCAGCGCCGCGCCGAGGCCGACGAAGATGAACATCAGGAACGTGACCTGGATGAACGAGAACGCGTCGAAGGTGAGCATGCCGACCGCGAACGCCGCGACGCTCGCCGCGAGCGAGACCAGCAGCCAGCCACGTTCGGAGTCGTCCTCCTTCGCCTCCTTGCCGAGCCTCCGCACGACGCGCGCGAAGAACCAGAGCCAGCCGAAGAAGCCGAGCGCGCCGATCTCGAGCAGCGTCCCGAGCCACTCGTTGTCGAGGATGTTCGCGCGCGGGCCCGCGGACGTTCGCGTCGACGACGCGGGTGCCGAAGCCCTGCCCGACGAGCGGCTTCTGCTTCCACTCCTGCAGCGCGGGGCCGAGGTCCGCGAGCCGGCCGCTGCCGCTCGCGCCCGGCATCGACTGCTGCTCGGCGACGAGGCCGCCGGCGGGCAGGAACGACTGCTTGATCGCGCCGAGCGTCCCCGGCAGGACGAGCTTGATCACGATCAGCGCCGGAATCAGCGACCGGCCACAGTCGTGCGCGTCTCCCTCGGCCGGAGCCAGAGGAAGACGAGCCGCGACGACGACGAACATCATGATCCCGGTGCGCGAGACGGTCGAGGCGCAGCCGGCGACGAGCAGCGTCGACGCAGAGCCACCAGCGGCGCTGGCGGTAGCGCCGCGCCAGATAGAGCGCCGAGCGGGGCGAGCATGACGAAGGCGGCGCTGAGCGCGATCGGATGCTGCGCCGAGCCGAAGACGCGCAGCTTCGCCGCGCCGAACTTCAGGAACGCCTCCGGCTCGCCCTGCGCGCCCGGCTGCAGGAACGGGACGACGCGGTCGAGATGGTTGAAGACGTTGATCCCGGTGCGCGCCTCGATGATCGCGAAGAACGCGACGACCGCGCCGCCGCCGACGAGCGTCTTCACCAGGTAGTCGATGTTGTCGAGCCGCCGGACACGCTCGCGGTCATGTAGAGGACGAGCACGAAGCTGAGGAAGAACATCAGGTCCTTCTCGACCGAGCGACGACAGCTGCGCGACGCGGTCCGGGTTCGCGACGATCGAGCCGACGATCGCAGGCGAAGATCAGCAGCAGCGGCGCCTTCGAAGCCGGTCGCGCGGAATCGCGTCGCGCGGATCGACGAGCAGCGACGCGCCCCAGCCGACGAGCAGCAGCGCGACGAGCAGGCGGTACGGCTCGAGCTCGAACGGCAGGTTGCCGGGGAGCGAGTAGCGCCGGATCGGGATGAAGAGGATGACGAGGATCAGGCGCCGCCAGCAGCCGCGGCCAGCCGATGTACGCCGGCCGGATCCAGCGCCGACGAGCGTCACCAGCACGACGACGCCGGCGGCGCCGCGGAGCGAGAACGCCGCTCGCGACCGACGACCGTCAAGAAGACGAGCGCAGCGAGCGCGCGACGACGCCGCCGGCAGCGATCGTCCGGGCCGGCGCCGCTTCCGGACGGCGAAGCTGCTCATGGCGCTACGCGGTGCGGCGTCGTGCGGTGCCTCGTGCGCGACCTCGACCGGCTCGCCCGGGCGCGCACGCGGCCGGAGGTTCTCGAGCAGGAACGCGAGCCCGACGGTCGCGAACATCACGGCGAGGAAGATCACGATCGGCATCGTCTTCGAGCGCGGCCGGAAGATCTCGGCGCCGCGCGGCCGCATCACCTGCTCGACGACGACGCGGTCGGCGCTCGGCACCTCGTTGGCCCGCTGCTGCTCGGTGCAGGTACGTCTCGAACGCGTCGGCGCTGCGCAGCGCGAGCTTGATCGCCGCCTGCGGCGTGGTCGGCGATCGCGATCAGGTCGATCAGCGGCAGCGTGTACGCGACCTCCTGCACGACGACCGGCGTCGCGATGATCTTGCCGCGGATCGGCCCGTCGCGGCGCATCAGCCTGCGCACCGGGTCGCTCGTCGCGAGCTCGGCGTAGAGGATCGTCAGGTTGTTGAGCCGGTTCGGATCGGCGAGCGGGATGCCCGAGGCTGCGCGGCCGTCCTTCGCAGGGTCGAGCGACTCCTGCGCGAGCAGGCGCCCCCACGGGAAGCCCTGTCTGCGTGACGCTCAGACGCGCGTCGTGCTCGACCAGAGCTCGTTCTGGCGGTAGGTGAGCCCGTCGCCGCTCACGCTGACGAGCGACAGCGTCGCGAGCGCGATCGCGAGCATCAGCCCGAGCACGACGAGCAGCTTGAACCGCCAGAGCACGCGGGCATAGAGCTGGAAGTCCACGTCAGTCGCTCTGCGGGCTCGGTTCGAGGCTGCCGTTCATCGAGCGGAGATACGTCACCGCCGCCTCGGTGCGGTTGTTGACGCCCGAGCCGGCGGTAGATGGCGGCGAGGTGGAACTTGATCGCGTGGACGCTGAGGTGCAGGCGGCGCGGCCGCCTCGGCGTTCGTCATCCCGAACGCGATCATCTGAAGCACCTCGAGCTCACGCGGCGTCAGCGCCACGAGGCCCGTCCGTTCCTCGTGGTGTGCAGCTTCGTCGAGCACGATTTCATCGTAGGAGCGGCGCGCTTCGGCGCCCATGCCCGTTGGGCCAGCGTTTGCGCTCCGCCCTAGCCGATCGGCTAGAGACCCGGCTGAGCTCAGTGCTCCAGGAGCCCGCGTCGAGCGGATCCGATCGGCGGCGGCCTGGCGACGTCGCGCCGAGCACGCCTCTGATCTCGTCGTCACCTCGGGAGCGCGCCAGAGGCAGGCAGCGACGTAGACGGCGCCTCCGAGCGACGACGAGCAGCGACGAGCCGCGCCGGCGCCGGGACGCCCGCCGCGTCGAGCGCCGCGCGCGCGCCGAGCAGAGCGCGCGGCCATCAACGCCGTCGCCTGGGCGACGCCCGAGAGCGAGCGGACGAACCGCCAGAGCGGGATTCCGAGCGCGCGCGTCGTGAGGTACGCCCGCACCGGCTCGACGAGCACGGTCGCGACCGCGTAGCACGCCGCGACGCCGACGATGTCCCCCTGCAGGCCCGACGCGACGCCGCGAGGCTGGCGGCGGCCCAGAGCATCGTGAACCGGAGGAGCGTCCCGGCCTTGCCGAGCGCCAGCAGCACCTCGCCGTTCAGCGTGTGCAGCGACTGGAGGATCCCGACGACCGCGAGGATCTGGATCACGGGCGTCGGCGTCGCTCCACCTCGGCCCGAGCACGACCTGCACGAAGTCGGCGCGACGATCGACGAGCCCGACGAGCGCCGGGATCGAGATCGCGCCGACCAGCCGCGTCGCGCGAATCCAGATGTCCGCCATCCGCTCGCGGTCGTCGCTGCATCTGCGAGAACGCGGGGAAGAACACCTGCTGCAGCGGCGCGGCGATCCGTGCGAACGGCATCAGGATCACGGTCGTCGCGAGCGTGTACGTGCCGAGCGCCGCGGCGCCGAGGACGCGTCCGATCAGGACGCTGCCGAGGCTGCGGCCGGCCTGCCAGAGCAGGTTCTCGGCGAAGACGTTGCCGGCGAAGCCGCCGAGCCGCCGCAGGCTGGCGGTCGAGAAGACGAACGACGGCCGCCACGGCGTCAGCACCCAGAGCAGCACCGTCGAGGTGACCGCCTCGCCGAGCAGCTGGCCGACGATCGCCCAGGCGCCGTAGCCGGCGACCGCGATCGCGATGCCGACGCCGCACCGACGAGCGTCGCCGCGATCTGGCGCAGCTCGAGCCGGCGGAACTGCATCTCGCGGACGAGCAGCGCCATCTGGGTCGTGCCGAGCGCGCTGACGAGGAAGCCGACGGAGAGCGCGACGAAGAGCCAGCGGACCTCCGGCTCGCCGTAGAAGCTCGGCCAGCGGGCCGGCGAGCGCGATGCCGGCGAGCGCGAGCAGCGAGCCCGATCGCCGGCGCTGACCCAGAAGACGGTCGAGCGGTCGTCCGTCGCGCAGGTCGCGCCGCTGGATCAGCGCCGTGCCGAGAGCGTTGTCCGTGAACACGACGACGAAGCCCGAGAACACGAGCACCATCGCCGCGAGGCCCCAGTCGTGCGGAGTGAGCAGCCGCGCGAGGACGAGCGCGACGACCATGCGCGTGATCTGGAGCGTGACCTGCGAGCCCGCCTTCCAGGCGATGCCGCTGCAGGATGCGGGAGCCGAGCGAGTCGACGTGCGTGCTCGTCCGGTCGTCATGCCGGCGCGGCTGCAGCGCACGCGGGATCGCGTCTTCCGAGGAAGCGCCGAGAGGTCGGCGGCGAGCGAGCTCGCGCCGGGACGATCGCCGCCGGCTGCTGCTCGCGCTGCGAGCGCGTCGGCGAGCCCGTCCGGCGTCCTCGACGAGCGTCACGAGCCCGGCCTGCGCGAAGCGGCGGCCGAGCTGGAGCTGGTGGTCGTCGACCGCCTCGCCGAACGCCTTCCGCCGCGGGACGACGACCGGGCGCTTGCCGTTCGCGAGCGCGACCATCACCGAGCCGACGCCGGCGTGCGTGACGACGACGCGCGCGCGACGGATCGTCTCGACCATCTCCTCGAAGGGGAGGAAGTCGACGAGCTCGGCGCCGGCGCGCTCGATCGGCGCCGAGTGGCCGTGCTGGACGACGAGCTCCTCGTCGAGCGGAAGCTCCGCGACCGCGCGCAGCAGCCGGTCGAAGCGGGCCTCGTTCGTGCCGACGCTGACGAAGATCATGCGCCCGCCGAGAAGACGTTGCCGGCGAAGCGCGCTCCGCGGCAGCGCCTCGGCGAGCTCGGGCCACTGCACGTAGCGCCGCGCTGCGATCGGCGCGATCAGCCGGTAGGTGAGCGACGGGCCCTCGATCCGCGCGAGGCTCTCGACGTAGACGACCGTCGCGCCGCGCAGCCGCGCGACCCAGGCGAACGGCACGGCGACGCCGGCGCCGGTCGTGAGCACGACCTTCGGCCGCACCTCGCCGACGACGCGCCAGGCGACGAGCGAGGTTGCGGAGCAGGTTCTTGACGCTGCGGTTCGTCGGCCCGTGGGCGAAGTACGACGCGCTCGCTCTCGAGCAGCGAGCGGGCGTCGCTCTTGTCGAACGTCACCCAGGCGCGCGTGAAGCGCTGCCAGGACGTCGCGCAGCGCGACGAGCTGCAGCAGATGGCCGCCCGTCGAGCAGACGAGCAGCAGGTCGGCGCGGTGTCGACGGCGTCGGAGCTCACCACGAAACACTGTAGTGCCGGCACTCGGATCGCGGCACCACGACCGGACAGCCAGAGCGGGTCTAGCTCATCGGCTAGGTGGCTGCCGGCGGGCAACCTAGTCCGACGACCGTCGCTGCCGATGGCCGGGCTTTCTACGATTCGGCGCAATGGAGCGCTTCGACGACCTCGGCTGCCGACGCCGGACGATCCGGCGACGGCATCGCCGTCGTCGTGCTGACGCACAACCGCGTCCATCTGCTGCGGCAGTGCGTCGAGAACGTGCTGCTCCGGACCTCGGCCGCGACGCGGGAGATCGTGATCTGGGACAACGCCTCGACCGACGGGACGCGCGGAGTACCTCGAGTCGCTCGACGACCCGCGGATCCGCGTCGTCCAGCAGCGAGAAGAACATCGGTCAGAACGCGTACGCGCGCGCGTTCCGGCTGACGACGGCGCCGTACCTGGTCGAGCTCGACGACGACGTCGTCGACGCGCCGCGCGACTGGGACGCGACGCTGCTCGACGCTTCGAGCGGCTGCCGCACGTCGGTTCCTGGCCGCCGACCTCGAGGACGATCCGCACGACGTGGCCTCGCACGTACCGGCACCACGATCGGCCCCACGAGTACACGCCGGTCGAGGAGAACGGCGTCCGGCTGCTCGACGGGCCCGACGGGCGGCGGCTGCGCGATCACCTCGCGCGAGCTCAACGAGCGCGTCGGCGGCTTCCGCCAGCACCCGAAGGAAATCTTCTGGCTCGAGGACGAGGCCTACATCGAGGACATCGAGCGCCTCGGCTATCGAGCCGGCCGTGCTCGCGGACCTGAGGGTGCACCACACCGGCGGCGCCGTACTACTCGGTCGAGTCGCAAGGAGAAGGACCGAGTTCTGGAGCGCTGGTACTGGCGATGCAGCGCCCGGCGCGCCGCGGTCAAGCGGATGCTGCTTCCGCATCCCGTTCGTCCGCCGGCTGAACGCGCGCTTCGACTGGTTCGTCGCGCCCTCCTGACGGCGGGGGCCGCCGTGAGCTACGCACTCGTCACGCCCGCCCGTGACGAAGCTGTGCCTCGCGGTGCTCGCCCACGGTCGTCGGCCAGACGCGTCGCCAGCGTGCTGGGTGATCGTCGACGACGGGTCGATCGACGCGACCGCTGCAGTGGCGGCGGACCTTGCGCGGCGCGCATCCCTGGATCGTGCTCGTGCAGCGGGCCGGCGAGGCCGGGCGGTGCTCAGGGCCGCCAACGAGGGCAGGGATCTCTTGAGCCTCGAGGAGGGCCTTCGCGCGTCCTGGAGCCCGGTCGAGCTGTTGACCTAAGGCTCGACGCCGACGTGACGTTGCAGTTCGGACTACTTCGAGCGGTTCGCTCGAGGCGTTCGAGCGATCGCGGCTCGGGATGGCCAGTGGCACGCGCAGCGAGCTCAGCGGCGGCACTGGCGGCCGCGCCCGCTCACGCGCTCGACGGTCGCCGGCCAGTGCCGAACGTACCGCGCTGCCTGCTGGGAGGAGATCCAGCCACTCGACCCGCACATGGGCTGGGACGGGATCGACGAGGCGCGTGCGACGCTCGCCGGCTGGCACGTGCACCCGTGCCGGGGCTCTACTTCCGCCATCACCGGCCTCGCGTGCCGCCGCGACGGCTCAGCGTGGCGCGCCAGGCCGGCGAGGGCAGTGCCGCGCACTGCATGGGGTACCGCCCTCGTATCTGCTCGCTGCGTGCGCTGTGGCATTCGCGACGAGAGCCGTCACGCGCTCGCGATGCTCTGGGGCTGGTCGCGGCGCCAGTCTGACGGCGCGAGGCGCCGTGCAGCGATACAGCCTGCCTCGCGGGCAGATCCGCTCGCAGCAGGCAGCACGGCACTCTCGGCCGCCGCCTCCGCGAAGCGCGCGGCCGCAGACGCGCTGGAGCGCGGCAGGTTTACGAGTACGTGGCCTGGAACGTGCCGTTGGCGGCCGCGAACATCGCGTACTGGACGCCCTTGATCGTCTGCACCGTGTAGGCCACCGGACTGCCGCCGAGCGCGATCGCGCTCAGCGTCCCGGACGGACCCTGGAGCGGCAAGATCGTCTGGAGGCCGTTGGCACCGGCGCCGACCGTGAGGGTGAACGTGAACGTGCCCGCGTTCCAGGCAAGGCCGCGAATCGTGGAGCCGTTGCGGCCGTCGACCCAGTCGAGCATCTGCTTGTACGAGATCACCGGGACGCCGCGTGCCTGGGCGGCCGCGACGATCGCCTCCGCGCCGGCGTGAGGCGCTGGATCGTCTGTGTGCATGTTCGCGCCGAAGGCGCCGTAGTAGCCCGCCGGCCCGACCGCGTTGTCGAGCAGCGCGGCAATGGTCGCCGCGATGTCCTGCCCGCCTTCGTCGACGACGTTCGTGTTCTGCTGATAGACGTCGATCGGCGTTCCGTCGAGCGCGGCGAAGCGCATCGGGAAGCCGCCGCCGTTGAGGAAGCCGGGCTTCGAGCCGATCCACGGCCCCGGGTAGTGGTAGTAGTTGGCATCCAGCCGGATTCCGTGTGCGAGCTCGACGGTCGCGTTCGACGACCAGTCGGGCCAGTAGACGCAGTGGGTCCGGCTCGAGACGGGTGCCGGGATGCTCGTGTACTTGGCTGCGAACGCGCTGAGCTGGGTATCGAAGTAGGTCGACAGCTGCGCGGCGGACATCGTCGTCGTCGGACAGGAGGCGACGATCGGATGGAGCCCGACCTCGAAGCCCTCCGCGGCGTAGGCGGCTGCTTGCGCGTTCGTCAGTGGGCTGTCGGGATAGATGTACGAGCTCGAGCGCACGCACTCCCACAGGGCGACGTTGCAGCCGGCAGGGCTGAGCGCCTTGAAGCGGTCGAAGAAGCTCGCGGTTCCGCCGGGCGCCTGGCTGGGCGCGTGGTCGTCGCCGCTCATCACGACAGCGGCCTTTTCGCCCTGGGGCAGGTACCAGAAACGGGGCAGCGGCATCCTGTCGGCGTTCATCGACGTGATCAGGTTCACCAGCAGCCGCTGCTGCTCATCGGCCTGTGGGATCGCGATCTTCGCCGTGTTCAGCCACGTGGAATAGAACATGTCATCGGGGCGGATCCCGGGGACGCCGTCCCGCTCCTGCCCGGCCCAGGCCGGGTTGCCCTGGCGGGTGTAGACGACCGAGCGAGCGAGGTCGTACGTGAACGCCGCCGCCTGACCGCCGCTCGTTCCGACGGAACGGAGCGTCACCGCGGGGTTCGTCGTCGCGGTTGTGGTGCTCGAGTAGAGCGTCGCGACTGCCGTGGCGCCGTTCAACACGTAGTTGTCGGCCGTCCCGTGGTACTGCATCGTGCTGTCGACGATCCCCGTTCCGGGCGGAACGGCGGTATTGACCTTGAGATAGGCGTTCGAGCGTGTGTTGCCGGCGTAGGTGAGTCCGAGCAGGCCGGCTAGCTGTGTGCTCGGCCGCAGGGCGATCAGGTTGCCGCCGGCGTTGACCCAGCCGGTCAGCGTCGTCACCTGTGGCGCGGTCAGCGTCGCATCTCCGAGCACAACGACGTCGAAGCCGCTCAGGAGCGCGGGCGAGATGAAGCTGACATCGATCGTCGTGAACGCGTTCAAGCCCTCGTTGCGGAGGATCTCTCCCACGTACGAGCCGAACGGCCTCGCCGTGGAGGTGACCACCAGAAGCTGTGGCGGTGACGCCTCGATCGTGAACGACCAGACGACGCTGGCGGCGAGTGCGTTGCCGGCGACGTCGGTTACTCCGCCCGCACCACCCTGGACAGTCGCGGTGTACGTGGCGCCGTAGGCGAGCGCGCTCTGCGGCGTCAGCGTCGCTTTCTGGGTGGTGGCGTTGTAGGCGACGGTCGCGGGTACGACCGCATTCGACGCGTCCTTGAGCTGGAACGTCGTCGAGGTGATCGAGCTTGCCTTCATCGGCTCGTTGAACGTCGCCGTGACGGGGGTGCCGGCGTTGACGCCGCTCGACCCGGCGGCCGGAGTTTTCGCGGTCACGGTCGGCGGGATCGCCTCGGGCTGGATCGCGGACGCCATGTTGGTCTGAACCTCGGCGGCGCTTAGAGCACGGTCGTAGATCCGGACGTTGTCGATCTGGCCGTCGAAGAAGCCCGTCGGGGTGCCGCCGTAGGCGCCGAGCCGCCAGTTGTTCGAGCTGCCGACGCTACCGGCGAACGTCGTGCTGGCCACTTCGACGCCGCCGACGTAGAAGCGGGCGACGCTGCCGTCGTAGCTCGCCGCGATGTGCTCCCACTGGCCGACGGTGGGTGTCCGCCCGGAGTCGAGGTAGGTCGACATGCTCCCCCCGAGCGTGAGGTAGTAGCGGCCCGCGATGTGGTCGACCCAGATCATCGGCCCGTTCCCGTTCCAGGAGCCGAGTACCGCGACGTCCTTCAAGGACGTCTGCTTCCGCACCCACGCCTCGTAGGTGAAGCCGGTCGTGTAGAAGGTGCCGAGGGCGGGAACGTCGATGCGGTCGTTGACCCCGTCGAACGACGCAGCGCCGCCGAACTGGCCGGTCGTCCACGTGCTGCCGACCGTCGTCGCCGTCAGGTTGTTTCCGGACGCGTCTGTGGCAAGCGTCCCCGAGGTCTCGTTGAGGGCGTACGCGACGCGCAGGCCGGCGGTGGAGGCGCCTGTGTTCGAGACGGTGACCGTCCGCGAGCTGGACGTCCTGAGGTTTCCGCTCGTGTCGCGCGCGACGGCGGTCAGCGTGTGGGAGCCGTTCAGGTGCGCGCGCGTGTCCCAGGAGATCGAATAAGGAGCGGTCAGATCCTCGGCACCGACGTTGATGCTGTCGACCCGGAACTGGACGCCGGCCACAGCGACGTTGTCCGTGGCGGTCGCGCTGAAGTCTGTGAGCCCGGAGACGGTTGCGCCTGCGGCCGGAGCGGTGATCGACACGTTGGGCAGTGTCGTGTCGGCGGAGGGCACCACCCCGGTGGCCTGGTTCGAGGCAGGGCCGACGTTACCGGCGCCGTCTTGCGCGGTGACCTTGTAGTAGTAGGTGCCGCCGGCGAGGCTGAGGTCGGTGTAGCTCAGGCCGGTCGGCTGCGCGATCCGGTTGCCCGCCGACGGAGTGAAGCCTGAGGTCGTCGAGCGGTGCAGGTTGTATCTCGTCACGGCGACGTTGTCGGTCGCGGCACCCCAGTTCAGCGCTACCTGGCCGTGGGTTCCCGTCGCCGTCAGCGTGCCCGGCTGGCTCGGCGGGGTCGAGTCGATCGGGTCGGAAGGCGGTGTCACTCCGTGGTCACGGTCGAACTGGATCTCGCCGGCGCTGAGCGCGCGGCTGTAGACACGGACGTCGTCGACCACGCCGTCGAGGAAGCCACCCGGGCTGGCGCCGTAGGCGCCGATCCGCCAGGTGTCCGAGGTGCCGACGCTGCCGATGACGACGCGCGAAGCCACCGAGACGCCGTTCACGTAGTAGTGGGCGGTCGTCCCGTCGAAGGTGGCCGCTAGTGCTGCCACTGCCCGACGACCGGGCTCTGTCCCGAATCGAGATACGAGGAGAGGCTGCCGCCGAGCGTCGTGTAGTGGTGGCCGGCCAGGTGGTCGACCCAGAGCATCGGGCCGCTACCGGTCCAGCTACCGACGACTCCCACGTCCTTCTTGGCCGTGGTCTTCTGCACCCAGGCCTCGAGCGTGAAGGCGGTGTTGTAGAAGGTGCCGAGGCTGCCCAGCGAGACGTGATCATCGGTGCCGTCGAATGAGAGCCCGGTGCCGTTTCGGCCGGTCGCCCATGAGGCGCCGCTGATCGTCCCGTTCTTGCCGTTTCCGGAAGCGTCGTTCGCAGCGGTTCCGGATCCCTCCTCGAACGCGTACGCCGCGACGAGGCCAGACGAGGTTCCGCAGGACGTGGTCGAGCCGCTGACGGACGCGCGCGGAGACGTGTTTCCGGCTGCGTCGAATGCCTCCACCTCGAGCAGATGGCCGGTGGAGCAGGTGAGGCCGGTGACCGTGAACGAGGTGGCGGACGTCGTCCCCGCCGCAGCGCCGTCGGCGAAGACGTGGTAGCCGGCGACGCCTGTGTCGTCCGTCGAGGCGGTCCACCCGAGCGAGATCGAGGTTCCGGTGCTCGCGGTGACGGCGAGGTTTCCGGGTGTGGTGGGCGCGCCGGGGTCGGTGATCCCGAGCGGCTGGCTCATGTCCGCCTGTACCTCGGTCGTGCTGAGCGCGCGGTCGTAGACGCGAATCTCGTCGATGAGGCCGTCGAAGAAGCCGCCCGGAACGCTGCCGTAGGCGCCGATGCGCCAGGTGTTCGACGTGCCGACGGCGCCAGAGACCGCTCTCGAGGCAACCTCGACGCCGTTGACGTAGAAGCGGGCAGTCGTGCCGTCGAAGCTGGCGGCGAGGTGCTGCCACTGGCCCGTGAGGGGATTCACCCCCGAGTCGAGGTAGGACGACAGACTGCCGCCGAGCGTGAGCTGGTAGCGGGTCGCCAGGTGGTCGATCCAGAGCATCGGCCCGTTGCCGGCCCACGTGCCCACGATCCCGACGTCGTTCTTGACCGTCGCCTTCTGCACCCAGGCCTCGAGCGTGAATGCGGTGTTGTAGAACGTGCCGAGGCCGGGCAGGCTCACGTAGTCATTCGTGCCGTCGAACGAGAGCGCGCCGCCGTACCGGCCCGCCGACCACGTCGCTCCGGCAACCGATCCCGTGCGTCCGTTGCCGGAGGCGTCTACGGCGCTCACCCCGGAGCCCTCGTCGAACGCATACGCCGCGACGAGACCCGGCGTCGGGGCGCCCATAGCAGGAGCAGCCAGCACAAGGCCGGCCAGGCAAAGCACCATCGCCAATCCGAAACGCATTAGTTCAGTCCGCTCCAAGCTCGATTGGGAGCCTCCGGCATGCCGCCCATGCCGTCCTCCCGGTTACACCATTGTGGTTCGTGCCGCCTGCGCGGACAACGGGCGTCAGTCCAGGCTGTGCCTAGCCGACCGATGAGGCTCGCCTGTTTATGAATATGTGGCCACGAACGTTGCGGTGACCGCGGTGAACATCGCGTACTGGATCCCCTTGACCGTCTGCACCGTGTACGTGACGGGCGAGCCGGCGCGCGTAATCCCGGTGAGCGTCCCGGTGGGGCCTTGCAGCGGCAGCATCGTCTGGAGGCCGTTTGCGCCGGCGCCGACGGTCGTGACAAAGGTGAATGTGCCGCTGTTCCAGTTGAGGCCGCGGATTGTCGAGCTGTTCCGGCCGTCGACCCATTGCAACAGTTGCTTGTACGAGATCAGTGGCACGCTGCGGGCCTGAGCAGCGGCGACGATCGTCTCTGCGCCCGCATGCGGTGCCGGAGCGTCGGTGTGCACGTTCGCGGCGAACGCGCCGTAGTACCCCGGGGCGCCGACGGCGTTGTCGAGCAGCGAGGCGATCGACGTCGAGAAGGAAGTCGTCGACTCGTCGGTGAGGTTCGTGTTTGCCTGGTAGATGTCGATCTGCGTCCCGTCGAGGTCGGCGAACCGCATTGGGAAGCCGCCGCCGTTCATGAATCCGGGCTTCGCGCCGATCCAGGGCCCGGGATAGTGGTAGTAGTTCGCGTCCAGCCGGATCCCGCGGGCGAGCTCGGCCTTGGCGTTCGAGGCCCAGTCAGGCCAGTAGACGCAGTGCGTGCGGCTCGATACCTGCGCCGGCACGCTCGTGTACTTCGCCTGGAACGAGGTCAGCTGCGTGTCGTAGTAAGTGCCGAGCTCGGCCTCGGTCATCGAGGTCGTCGGGCATGAGGAAACGAGCGGATGCAGCGCGACCTCGAAGCCATCCGCGGTATACGTCGCCGCCTGGGCGTTCGTGAGCGTCGCGCCGGAGTAGAGGTAGGAGGTCGAGCGGACGCAGTCCCAGTTCGCGACCGAGCAGCCGCCCGGGCTCAGCGCCTTGTAGCGGTCGAAGTGGCTTGCCGTCCCGCCGGGGGCCTGGCTCGGCGAGTGATCGTCACCGCTCAGGACGACGACCGCCTTCTCACCCCGGGGTAGGTACCAGAAGTGCGGCAGCGGCAGCTTGTCGCGCTCCATCACCGTGATCAGGTTCACGAACAGCCGCTGCTGCTCGTCTGCCTGCGGGATCGCGATCTTGTTCGTGTCGATCCAGTCGGGCTGCACGTCGCCGGCCCGGGCGCCGTAGAAGAGGTCGTCGGGACGGAGCCCGGCCGCGCCGTCGCGCTCCTGGCCCGCCCAGGCGGGATTGCCCTGGCGCGTATAGACGACGGAGCGCGCGAGGTCGAATGTGAATGCCGCCGCCTGGCCGCCGCTCGAGCCGACCGAGCGCAGCGTCACGGCGGGGCTCGTCGTTGCGGTCGACGCGGTCGAGTAGAGCGTCGCCACCGACGTCGCGCCATTCAGCGTGTAGCGGTCGGCGGTGCCGTGGAACTGGATCGTGCTGCCGACGATTCCGGCACCAGGCTCAGTGGCGGTGACGACCTGGAGGTAGGCGTTCGAGAGCGTCGTGCCCGCGTCCGTCAGTCCGAGCAGGCCCGCGAGTTGCTTGTCGGGCCGCATCGCCACGAGATTGCCGCCGCCGTTCACCCAGCCGGTGAGCGTCGTCACCTGCGCGGGGTTGAGGGCGGTGTTCCCGAGGATCACGACGTCGAACTGCGCGAGGAGCGCCGGCGAGACAAATGCCACGTCGATCGTCGTGAACGCCTGCAGGCCCTCGTTCCGGAGGATCTCGCCCACGTATGCGCCGAACGGGTTCCCCGTCGATCCGACCACGAGGATCGGCGGCGGCGACGCCTCGACGGAGAACGACCAGTTGGAGTCGGCAGCGAGCGGGTTCCCGGCAAGATCGGTCACGCCGCCGGCGCCGCCCTTGACGGTGATGTTGTAGGTCGCGCCGTACTGAAGAGCGTTCTGCGGCGTCAGCGTCGCGATGCTCGTGACCGGGTCGTAGATGACGTTCGTCGGGACGACGGCGTTGAGCGAGTCCCTGAGCTGGAAGCTCGAGGCGGTGAAGGAGCCGGCCCCCATCAGCTCGTTGAACGTCGCCGTTGCCGAGGTCCCGGCGTTGATGCCCGCCGATCCCGGCGACGGCGTCCGAGCCGTGATCGTCGGAGCGACCGTGTCCGGCGTGATGCTGCGAACCATGTCGTTCTGGAGCTCGGCGGCGCTCAGAGCGCGGTTGTAGACGCGAACCTCGTCGATCGTGCCGTTGAACCACTCGCCCCAGACGCCGTTGCCGCCGATGTGGAGCGCCGAGCTCGAGGTGGCGATCGAGCCGGCGACCGCGAGCTGCGCCGACTGCGTTCCGTTCACGAAGATCCGCAGTGTCGCGCCGTCATAGGTGGCCGCGACGTGGCTCCAGCTGCCGACCGGCAGCGTCGAGGTGCCGTTCATCGACCGCTGCGTGCCGCCGACGGAGATCTCGCCGCCCGGGAAAGTGCCGTTCGTGTTGGTGTACAGGCCGTAGGCGAGGTTGCCGGGCTGATCCTTGGCGATCGCCGTGCGCCACCCGCCCGCGACGGCCGGCCGCACCCAGGCCTCGAGCGTCATCCCGGTGGTCAGGTCGAGCGTGGCGGAATCGGGCACGGTGACCGAGGCGTTCGTGCCGTTGAAGGAGAGCGCCCCGTTGAACTTGCCCGTCGTCACGCGGGTTGCGCTGCCGAGCGTGCCGACGTTTCCGTGGCCGGACTGGTCGGGCGTTGTCGTCCCGCTCGTCTCGTCGAACGACCAGGCGGCGACGAGGCCGGGTGAGCCGGTGTTCGAGGCCGTGACGACGACGTTCGTCGCCGCAGTCGTGTTGCCGGCGCGCGTCGCGTGCGACCGCGCCGAGCGTGTGCGAGCCGTTCGCGACCGAGAACGTGTCCCAGGAGAAGGAGTAGGGAGCGCTGGTGTCCTCGGCGC
Source organism: uncultured Gaiellaceae bacterium (assembly GCA_963752405.1). Classification (GTDB taxonomy): domain Bacteria; phylum Actinomycetota; class Thermoleophilia; order Gaiellales; family Gaiellaceae; genus Gaiellasilicea. The sequence goes on along the minus strand of CAVVYB010000014.1, from coordinate 43,300 downwards.
CGAGGTTCGCACCGTCGAGCTTGAACTGCACGCCCGCGACCGTGCCGTTGTCGGATGCGCTCGCGTTGACCGCAACCGTCCCGCTCACCGTCGCGCCGCCCGCCGGCGCCGTGATCGACACCGTCGGCGGTGTCGTGTCGGCTGCGGAGACCGCGCTCGCCTCGTTCCCGGCGGGGCCGACATTGCCGACCAGGTCCTCGGCGGTGACCTTGTAGAAGTAGGTGCCCGGTGCGAGCGCCGAGTCGCTGTAGCTCGTGCCCGTCGGCTGTGCGATCCGGTTGCCGAGCGGAGGGTGTGAAGCCGGCGCTGGTGCCGCGGTGGACGTTGTAGCGGGCGACGCCGACGTTGTCGGTTGCGGCGCCCCAGCTCAGACCGATCTGCCCGAGCCCGCCGGAGGCCGTGAGCGTCCCGGGCGCGCTCGGGCGCCAGCGTGTCGGGCGCGCTGATCGAGGTGTTCATGTCGCCGGTGATCTCGGTGGCGGTGAGGGCGCGGTTGTAGATGCGGACTTCGTCGATCTCGCCCTGGAACCATTCGCCCCAGATCGCGTTGCCGCCGATCTTCAGAGCACCGGTGGAGGTCGTGATCGCGCCGCCGACGGCCAGCTGTCCGGCCTGGACGCCGTTGACGAACAGCCTCAAAGTGGTGCCGTCGTAGGTGGTCGCGAGGTGCGCCCAGGTGTTGACGGCCAGCGGCGTCGCCGCCGGCGCCATGCGGAACCCGCCGCTGACGATCTCACCGGTCGGCACCTTCGTCCCGGCGTCGCCGCCGTTTGCGTAGAGGCCGTAGCTCATGCTGCCTGTCGCCTCCTTCAGGATCGCCGTGCGCCAGTTGCTCCCGAGGTTGGTGGGGCGGACCCAGGCTTCGAGGGTCATGCCGGTGGTGAGGTCGAGGGTGTTGTGGTCGGGGATGGTGACGGCGGCGTTGGTGCCGTTGAAGCTGAGTGCTTGGCCGTATTTGCTGGTGGTGGTCCAGGTGGCGTTTGTGAGGGTGCCGTTGTTGCCGTTGCCGGATTGGTCGGGGGTGTTGGTGCCGCTGCCGGTGTCGAAGCCGTAGGCGGCGACGAGGCCGGTGACGGGTGGGGCGGTGGTGGTGGCGGTGGCTTCGTTTGAGGCGGGGCTGAGGTTGCCGGCGGCGTCTTCGGCGGTGACGCGGTAGTAGTAGGTGCCGGCGGCGAGGCCGGTGTCGGTGTGGCTGGTGCCGGTTGGTTGTGCGATCCGGTTGCCGACGGTGGGGGTGAAGCCGCGGCTGGTGGCGCGGTGGAGGTTGTAGCGGCTGACGGCGACGTTGTCGTTGGCGGCGGTCCAGGTGAGGCTGGCCTGGCCGGCGGCGCCTGTGGCGGCGAGGTTTGTGGGTGTGCTGGGCGGGCTGGTGTCTGCGACGGTGGCGCTGGCGGTGTTGGAGACGGGGCCGATGTTGCCGGCGGCGTCTTCGGCGGTCAGCTTGTAGAAGTAGCTGCCGGGGCTGACGCCGGGGTCGGCGTAGCTGAGCCCGGTCGGTTGCGCGATCCGGTTGGCGGGGCTGGGCGCAAAGCCGCTGCTGGTGCCGCGGTGGAGGTTGTAGCGGCTGACGCCGACGTTGTCTGTGGCCGCCGTCCAGCTGAGGTTGACGCTGCTGCCGGCAACGCTGGCGGCGAGCGAGCCGGGTGCTGTGGGCGGGGTGGCGTCGGCGACGGTAGCGCGTCGCCTCGTTCGAGACGGCGCTGATGTTGCCGGCCGCGTCCTCAGCAGTGACCTTGTAGAAGTAGCTGCCGGTCGCCAGAGCGGTGTCGGCAAAGCTGGGCCCGGTCGGCTGCGCGATCCGGTTGCCGACCGTGGGCGTGAAGCCGGCGCTGGTTGCCCGATGCAGGTTGTAGCGGCTGACACCGACGTTGTCCGAAGACGCAGTCCAGCTCAAGTTGACGGTGCTGCCGACAACCGAGCCCGCCAGCCCCACCGGCTGGCTCGGCGCCGTCGTGTCGGCCAACACCGTCGCCGCCGCCTCATTCGAAACCGCGCTGACATTCCCGGCCGCGTCCTCAGCAGTGACCTTGTAGAAGTAGCTCCCCGGCGCCGTCAGATCCACATAACCCGGCGTCGCCGGCTGCGCGATCCGGTTCCCCACCGAAACCACAAACCCCGCGCTCGTACCGCGATGCACGTTGTAGCGCAGCACACCAACGTTGTCCGAAGACGCCGACCACGACAACGTCGCCCGCCCCACCGAACCCACCGCACGCCAACCCACCCGGCACAGACGGCGCCTGCGTGTCCCCGACCGTCCCCGTAGCTTCGTTCGAAGCGGGGCCGAGATTGCCGGCGGCATCCTCTGCAACCACCCGGTAGAAGTACGTCCCGGCCGCGACAGCATCGGTGTACGAGAGCCCCGTCGGCTGCGCGATCCGGTTGCCGGCGGAGGGTGTGAAGCCGGCGCTGGTGCCGCGGTGGACGTTGTAGCGGGCGACGCCGACGTTGTCGGTCGCCGCACCCCACGACAACTGGGCCGAGCTCAACCCACCCGACAACCGACAACGCGCCCGGCGCAGACGGCGGCGACGCATCGGGATTGGAGACCGAGGTGTTCATGTCGCCGGTGATCTCGGGGGCGTTGAGGGCGCGGTTGTAGATGCGGACCTCGTCGATCTCGCCCTGGAACCACTCGCCCCAGATCGCGTTGCCGCCGATCTTCAGCGCTCCGGTCGACGCGACCAGCGAGCCAGCGATGACGAGCTGCCCGGCCTGGACGCCGTTCACGTAGAGCGCCAGCACGTTGCCGTTGTAGGTGCGTCGCCAGATGCGTCCACGTGTTCAGCGGCAGCTGCGCAGTGCCGATCGCGTCTCGGTAGCCGTTGATGTAGACCTCGCCGATCGGCGCGGTCGGTCGGTCCGGAGCTGTTGGCGTAGAGCCCGTACGACATGCTCCCGGGCTGCTCCTTCATGATCGCGGTCCGGTAGCTCGAGCCGAGGTTGGTGGGGCGGACCCAGGCTTCGAGGGTCATGCCGGTGGTGAGGTCGAGGGTGTTGTGGTCGGGGATGGTGACGGCGGCGTTGGTGCCGTTGAAGCTGAGTGCTTGGCCGTATTTGCTGGTGGTGGTCCAGGTGGCGTTTGTGAGGGTGCCGTTGTTGCCGTTGCCGGATTGGTCGGGGGTGTTGGTGCCGCTGCCGGTGTCGAAGCCGTAGGCGGCGACGAGGCCGGTGACGGGTGGGGCGGTGGTGGTGGCGGTGGCTTCGTTTGAGGCGGGGCTGAGGTTGCCGGCGGCGTCTTCGGCGGTGACGCTGTAGTAGTAGGTGCCGGCGGCGAGGCCGGTGTCGGTGTGGCTGGTGCCGGTTGGTTGTGCGATCCGGTTGCCGACGGTGGGGGTGAAGCCGGGGCTGGTGGCGCGGTGGAGGTTGTAGCGGCTGACGGCGACGTTGTCGTTGGCGGCGGTCCAGGTGAGGCTGGCCTGGCCGGCGGCGCCTGTGGCGGCGAGGTTTGTGGGTGTGCTGGGCGGGCTGGTGTCTGCGACGGTGGCGCTGGCGGTGTTGGAGACGGGGCTGATGTTGCCGGCGGCGTCTTCGGCGGTCAGCTTGTAGAAGTAGCTGCCGGGGCTGACGCCGGTGTCGGCGTAGCTGAGCCCGGTCGGTTGCGCGATCCGGTTGGCGGGGCTGGGCGCGAAGCCGCTGCTGGTGCCGCGGTGGAGGTTGTAGCGGCTGACGCCGACGTTGTCTGTGGCCGCCGTCCAGCTGAGGTTGACGCTGCTGCCGGCAACGCTGGCGGCGAGCGAGCCGGGTGCTGTGGGCGGGGTGGCGTCGGCGACGGTAGCGCGTCGCCTCGTTCGAGACGGCGCTGATGTTGCCGGCCGCGTCCTCAGCAGTGACCTTGTAGAAGTAGCTGCCGGTCGCCAGAGCCGGTGTCGGCGTAGCTGGGCCCGGTCGGCTGCGCGATCCGGTTGCCGACCGTGGGCGTGAAGCCGGCGCTGGTTGCCCGGTGCAGGTTGTAGCGGCTGACACCGACGTTGTCCGAAGACGCAGTCCAGCTCAAGTTGACGGTGCTGCCGACAACCGAGCCCGCCAGCCCCACCGGCTGCGCTGGGCGCCGTCGTGTCGGCCAGCACCGTCGCCGCCGCCTCATTCGAAACCGCGCCGACGTTCCCCGCCGCATCCTCAGCAGTGACCTTGTAGTAGTAGCTGCCCGGCGCCGTAGATCCACATAACCCGGCGTCGCCGGCTGCGCGATCCGGTTCCCCACCGAGACCACAAACCCCGCACTCGTACCGCGATGCACGTTGTAGCGCAGCACCCCAACGTTGTCCGTCGACGCCGACCCACGACAACGTCGCCCGCCCCACCGAACCCACCGCACCCAACGCACCCGGCACAGACGGCGCAGTCGTATCGCCGCCAGTCACCGGCCGCGTCATGTCGCCCTGGATCTCGGCTGGCGTCAACGCCCGGTTGTAGACGCGCAGCTCGTCGATCAGGCCGGCGAACCACTCGCCCCAGAGCGCGTTGCCGCCGAACTTGAGCGCACCGGTGGAGGTGACGATCGAGCCCGTTGGCGGCGAGCGTCGCCACCTGTGTCCCGTTCACGTACAGCCGCAGGGCCGAAGCCGTCATAGGTCGTCGCCACATGCGTCCACGTGTTCAACGGCAACTGCGCCGTGCCGCGGACGTCGCGGTCGACAGCGCCGATCATCCCGTTGCCGCTCGGGACGGACGTGCCGCGCTCCGTGCTCGAGTAGAGACCGTAGGCGTAGTAGCCGGGCTGCTCCTTCAGCGCCACCGTGCGCCAGTTGTTGCCGAGAGCGGTCGGGTGATCCAGGCCTCGAGCGTCATGCCCGACGGTCAGGTCGAGCGAGGCGGAGTCGGGGATCGGTGACCGAGGCGTTCGTGCCGTTGAAGGAGAGCGCGTTCCCGAACCGTCCCGCAGTCGCGCCGGCCCATGTCGCGTTCGTCAGCGTGCCGTTGTTGCCGTTGCCCGACCCGTCGGCCACCGCCGTACCGCTGCCGGTCGTCGAATCCGTAGGCGGCGACGATCCCCGGCGGCGGGCCGGTGTTCGTGACCGTGATCGGCACGGAGGCGGAGGTCGCAGCGTTGGCCGAGGGGTCACGCGCGACGGCGGTGATCGTGTGCGCGCCGTTCGACACGGTCGTCGTGTCCCAGGTGAACGAGTACGGCGCGCTCGTGTCCTCGGCTGCCGAGATCCGCGCCGTCGAGCTTGAACTGCACGCCGAGGACGGCGTCGTTGTCGGCCGCGTTCGCCGTGACCTGAATCGTCCCGCCGACGGTTGCCCCGTTGGCCGGCGCGGTGACCGACACCGTGGGCGGCGTCGTGTCGCCGGAGAGCGGAGCCGGGTTCTGGCGGACGAACGATCCGATCGACGGCACGCCGTTCGTGTCGACGAGGAAGAGCAGGTAGTCGCCGGGAGGCGCGAGGTTCGAGTTCGCCGGCGCCGTCACGGTGACCTTCCCGGAGCCCGGCGTGAAGTTGAGGAACTGGAAGCGCTGGTTCATGTCGAACGCGTGCGTCACCGAAGGCGCGCGAATCAGCGAGACCTTCGCGATCTGGGCCGCATTCGGCGTGTTGACGTCGAAGCTCGCGCCGTACGCCATCGTCGACGGCGAGCTTGTGATCACCGGCCGCGGCCCCTTGAAGAGGTACGGCGGCGAGTAGATCTCGCCGTTCTTCGACGTCCGTGCCGCCGCCGACCGCGCCGCCGCCTGCCATCAGCACGCGGCCGTCCGGCAGCAGGAGCGCCGTCGAGTGGTACTGACGCCCGTTCTGCAGCGAGTCGACCTCCGTCCACGTCTCCGTGTCCGGGTTCCAGATCTCGGCGGGCAGCACCGACTTCGTCAGGTCGACGCCGTCCGAGCGCGAGCTGCCGCCGCTCGCGAGCACCGTCCCGTCGGGCAGCAGCGTCATGTTGTGGTACGCGCGCCCGTGCGCCATCGGTGACGTCTCGCGCCAGGTGGGGCTCGGCGCGTTCATGTCGAGCACCGCGGTGCGGCCGTTCGTGTCGTAGGCGAGCGGGCCGCCGAAGTCGGGGTCTGCCCACGTGCCGGACTTCATGATCTTGTTCGGCCGGTACATGACGGCGCTGTGACCGTCGAACGGGCTCGTCGTCAGCGTCGACCACGTCCACGATCCCGGAGTCAGGATGCGCGTGGTCGGTATCGGGGCCGACGTCGATGACCCTGCCGTCCGAGAGGACGAACATCTGCGGGTAGAGCGGCGACGTGCGCTGCGCACTCGTCAGGCTCGTCCACGTGTTCGTTGGCCGGGTTGTAGAGCTCCGGCAATGAGTTGACCGACGCGTCCTCGAACGCATGCGGCTCGCCGGGGCGGTTCTGGACGATCCGGTCGCCGGCGAAGACGAGCACCTTCCCGTCCGGCATCTGCGTCGCCGTCGGGTACCAGCGCGACTCCGCCATGTCCGCGCCACGGAAGTACGTGTCGGTGTCTCGCGTTGAAGAGCGTCGTGTCGGCGAGGCCTTCATAGGCGTGCGATGTGGCCCCCGACGATCAGCGTCCTGCCGTCGGGAAGCTGCACGTGCCCGCCGCAGAACAGGTTGCGTCCGTACGGCACCGACGCGAAGATGCCGGTCTGCGGATTCCAGACCCGCTCGGAGTTCAGGGCGGCGCCGAAACCATCGAGCGAGAAGACCTCGCCGGTGGACGTCAGCGACATGTGGACGGCGACGATCGGCCACGCGAAGGGGGCGCTCCAGTCACCGTTGATGTTGGGCGGGTCGCCCGGGGCAGCGCTCGAGCCGCCGAGCTGAACGAGCGCCGCGAGCATCGCGAGCATCGCGAGCACGCTGCGCTTCCACGAGGGAATCCCTCGCCAGAGTCGATTGGTGTGGGTCGCAGTTTTCCGCATGGTCAGTCCGTCCGGCGGCCGCTGGCCGGAACTCTTGTTATCTCCTGCGACGCCAAGAGGAGCAAGGGCCGGAAGTTCAGACCGGCCTATCCATGCGTTGGGGTTCGACGAGTCCGGCGAGCCGGCGCGCAAGCGCACCGTCCCGCTCCGCCAGCCGAGCCGCCACGACGTTCCGCCGCGAGCGCCACGCCCCACGCGGCCATCGGGCACGAAGACGAGCTCCAGCCGGAAGGCGCTGAAGACCGGCGCCGCGAGCACGTAGCCGAGCGCGAGGACGGCACCGGCCGCCATGACCGTCGTCGCCGCATCCCTCGTCTCGCGCCGGCGCCATACGAGCAGGAGCAGCGCGAGGACTCCGCCGACGAGGAAGAGCGCGGTGTACCACTCGCCGCGGCGAAGGAAGCCGACGTTCGCTCGGAGGAGCTCGACGAGGGCGCCGGGGTAGTGGCTCGCGATGAATCCCCACGAGGTGTCCGCCGACGGCTCCGAGTCGTTCACGAGCAGCGCGAGCAGGTCGCGCACAGGCGTCGTGAAGAGGAGGAGAGCGGGAAGCGCGGCTGCGATGCCGGTCGCGAAGAGCGTCACCGGCACGCGCGACCGGCTGCGCAGAGCAAGCCAGCCCACCGCGAAGATCGGGATCCAGGTGCTGTCGCGAGTGAACGCGAGCAGGCCGATCGCTCCGATCCAGAGCGGCAGCCAAGCGAGCCCACGCTCGAGGGCGAGGATTGCGGCGCCGAGCGCGATGATCTCCAGCGCGAGACCCCAGCTGTCCGTGAGCGGGAACGAGGAGTGATGCGTGAGCGGAGGCAGCAGCGCAGCGCCGCGCCTGCGACCGCCGCCGCGAGCGCGATCCGATAGCGGAGGAGCAGCAGGCCGAAGAGGGCCAGGACCGCGGCGATGTAGCCGACCAGCGAGAGGTCGAGGAGCGAGCGCTCCTCGGCCACCGGGTACAGCGCCGCTGCGGCGAGGGGCACTGCCACCCGCCGCTCGTAGAAGGGCTCGTTGTACTCGACCCACGTCTCGTTGCCGGTGTGCCCGGGATCGCGCGCACGCAGCTCAGCCGCGAGTGGGCCCTCGAACACCTTGTCGAAGGCGTTGTCCTCGCCGCGCAGCTCGAGCACGCGCGCCTGGTAGTAGAGCGCGTCCGGTGTCCACTCGACGGGGTCGTTGAACGCCGGCCAGACGGCAAGGCAGGACAGCGCGGCCAGTGCGGCCGCGAGGATCCCGATCGTTGCCGCGCGTGATCTCACGTCGCCTGGCCCCCGCCGAGTGCCGGTCTCAGGCCCCGGCCGACGCCTGCGCGTCGAGCAGCCGCTGCTCTCGGTGCCAGTCGATCGTGCGCTCCAACCCGTCGTCGAGCGAGACCTTCGCCTCGAAGCCGAGCAGCGCCTCGGCCTTCGTCGTGTCCGGGATGCGATGGCGAACGTCCTGGTAGTTGCCGGGCATCTCGTCGTAGCCGATGAAGGTTGCGCGAAGTGGCTGCGGAATCTCCAGCTTGTCCTGGATCTTCTCCGCCAGGCACCTGATCGAGAGCGCGTCCGTCGAGCCGACGTTGATCACCTCGCCGCGGGACTCGGGCGTTTCCAGGGCTCGCATGAACCCGTCGACCGTGTCCTCGACGTACGTGAAGCTCCGCGTCTGCATGCCGTCGCCGTGGATCTCGACGGCCTCGCCGCTCAGCAGCGACTCGATGAAGGTCACGGTCGGTCCGCCCCACCAGGTGAGGTGGTTGCGGGGGCCGTAAACGTTGAAGAGCCGCAGGATCGTCACCTTCAGGTCGCGCTCGTCGGCGAGCGCCAGCGCGTGATGCTCGTCGTACATCTTCGACACAGCGTAGGCCCAGCGCTTCGACGTGGGCGGGCCGATCACCAGCTGACCGTCCTCGCGATACGGCGGCGTGCCGTCGCCGTACACGTCCGAGGTCGACGTCACGATCACGTCCGCGTCCAGCGCGAGCGCCACCGAGCACGCCGCATTGACACCGGTCACGTTGACCTCGAGCGTCGCGAGCGTGCCGCCGTAGCGCGGGATCTTCTTCGCCGCGAGATGCATGATCGCGTCGCAGCCGTCGAAGGCCGCGCGCAGCGGACGCCGCTGGGTGCAGTCGAGCACCTCGAATTTGAAGCCGCGGTGGTGCAGGAACGGCTCCATGTTCGCCATCGAGCCGTACGACATGTCGTCGACGCCGACGACCTCGTAGTCCTCCGCAAGCAGTCGCTCGCACAAGTGCGAGCCGACGAAGCCTGCGGCTCCGGTCACTCCGATCTTCTTCATGGGACCCTCCTCTTGGGCCTGGGAAAGTCGTTGATGGTCATGCCGCCGCCTGCCGGGCGGCCGGAAGCCGCTCGAGGATCCCGGGCACGACTTGGTTCGAGACGCCGATCACGGCCTGCCCGCTGACGATCTCCGGGTAGACGTGCGCGGTCGATGCGAGCGAGAGCCCCGGCACCGAGAACATCTCGGGCAGGCGCTTGGCGCCGCCGACGAGGTGCACCGGCTCGGTCACGCGCGCCCGTTGCACGACCGACGAGACGATCTCGTCGTCGCGCAGGTCGGGGAAGATCGTGCGGGCGTACGTCATGTACTTCCGCTCGAGCTCCTCCGGCGAGGCCTCGTGATCCGGGTGCCCCGGGTCGACGTACTTCGAGACGTAGAGCAGGTGTCCCCCGACACGCTCTGGATCGACCACGTGCGTGGTCTCCACCACCGTCGTCAGCGGGACACGCCGGTCCGTGATGTTCAGGTGGTAATACGGGCTGACGCTCCGCTTGACGCGGAGCAGCAGGCAAATGACGCCGAGGTAGCGGCAGTGGTCGGCCGGCGCCTGCTCGGCGAGCTCGGGCGCAAGCACTCGGCGCGCCATCGGCGGCGCCAGGCTGCAAAGAACATGATCAAACCGCTGGAGGCGACCGTCGACCACGACACCGACGGCGCGGCCGCCTTCGGCGGCGATCTGCTCGACGGTCGCCCCTGCGTGTACCACGCCGCCCAGGGCGACGATCTTCTTCTCGAGGGCGTCGATGATCGTTTGGTAGCCGCCGTCGAGCCAGCCCATGACCTCGCGACCGCTCTTGTCCCGCGTCGACCCCATCCGGCGCGTCCGCGCCCAGATGTAGGTGGCGGGCAGGTCGTCGAACTGGCCGTCGAACTTGGAATCGAGGAGCGGCTTCCACAGCTTCTCGACCACTCCACGTCCGCAGTGCCGCTCGAGCCAATCCAGCAGCGGCTCGTCGTCGAGCTTGTCGTGCTCCTTGGTCAGCTGGCAGCGCGCGACGAACGCCGCCAGCCGCACGCGCTCGTGCGGGCGGAGCAGTGGAAACGTGAGGAACTCCTTCGGCGAGGTCATCGAGAAGAGCCGGCCGTCGCCGTAGAAGCCGACCCTCGTCGGCTGGAAGCGCCACTTGTCGCCGAGGCCGAGCTCGTCGGCGAGGCCGACGACCCGGTCGTCGCTCGGCAGGACGACGTGGTAGAAGCGATCGGCGGACGTCCCGTCGAAGTCGAAGGACCCGACGAGCCCGCCCAGGTCGGGCGCGCGCTCGTAGAGCGAGACGGCGACGCCTGCCTGCGCGAGCCGATATGCGGCGGTCATCCCGAGGATGCCACCGCCGACGATCCCGACGCTCGGCTTCATGCGCCGAGCGCGCCTTCGGGTGCAGCAGGAATCGGTTCGGGCGCGCCCTCGCGTCGCGGAAGAGCATCCGCCAGTAGGCGAGCATCGTCTTGAAGACCGGCATCTTGCTCTCGCCGTTCCGCTTGCTCCAGTCGAGCGAGACAGGCACCTCGACGATGCGCGCGTTCATCGCTGCGAGCTTCGCGAGCAGCTCGGCCTTGCAGGCGAAGCCACGCTCGCGGATCAGACGGTCGCCGTAGCGGGTCGATGCATCCTGGAGCGTCGAGGCCCGGTAGACGCGGAAGAAGGAAGAAACTGTGGTTGCCTCCAGCCCGAGGCTGTGGCGCACGACCCAGCCGGCGGCTGCGCTCAGGAGGCGGCGGTGGGCGCTGACACCCTCCATCCGCCAGTCGGCGAGCACGACGTCGGCGCCGCGCCGAACCTCGTCGAGCATCTGCGGCAGCGCGCCGAGGTCACTGGTCGTGTCGGCCTCGAGCGTGACGATCAACGCGTCGGGGTCGGCGCACTGCAGCGCGGACGCTGAAGCCGGTCCGGAACGCCGCGCCGGGACCCTGGTTCACCTCGAGCCGAACGAGTTCGACCGGCAGCGGGCCGGAGTACGCCCTCGACGAGCGCGGACGTGTCGTCCGCCGAGCCGTCGTCGACGATGAAGATCCGCGAGCCCACGCCGAGCAGGTCGCTCGTCTGCGCCAGGTCGGCGAAGAGGTTCGCCAGGTTCTCTTCCTCGTTGAAGGCAGGGATGACGAAGAGGAGTTGTGGCCTGTCTTTCGGCCTGCAGTCCCCTCGTCCACCGCCGCCGTTGTCATCTCCATGGTGCTCACGTGCGTTCGCTCTCCCACCGTCGAAGTCGGTCGTGCCCCCGTTGCAAGGAGCCTAGGAGGGGCGGAGCGAGGCTTCCAGGCCAGAGCGGCAATACCCGTCGGCGGATTGGGGCAGCTAGCCCTTCGGGGGGCTGACATGTCTACGAAAGTCCGCGCAAACCCTGACCTGTAGGGGATTTATCCCGGGGGCGTCTGCAGCGCATGATTCGAGGCGTGTGGCGAGGACACGCTCTGGACACCGGTTACGCCGGTATTCGCCGGTGGTACGGCATGACTGAGATGGCGGTCAATCCGACCATCGCGACGGAGCGCGTCCGCAGAGCGCCTCGGAGCTTCGACGGCGCGGTGCTCCTCTCGGGAGCGACGGTCGCGTCCGGGCATCCTCGCCTACGCCTACCACGTGCTCGCAGCCCGCGTGCTCGGCCCCGAGGCCTACGGTCTCGTCGCCGTGCTCTGGGCGGCGCTGTTCCTGCTCGTGGTCGTGCTCTTCCGGCCGCTCGAGCAGACGACGTCCAGGGCGCTCGCCGACCGGCTGGCGCGAGGGCACGAGGTTCGCTCCGTCCTGCGGGCCATGCTCCGGATCTATCTGGTGCTCGCAGTCCTCATCACGGTCGCGGGCGCAGTCGGCTGGGGCCTGATCGGCGACCAGCTCTTCCTGGGCGACTCCTTCTTCACGGCGGCGCTCGTCGTCGGCCTCGCCGCGTACGGCGTTGCCTACGTGATGCGCGGCGTCTTCGCCGGCGCCGGCTGGTTCAACGGCTACGCACTGCTGCTCGTCTCGGACGGTGCCGTCCGCGTCGCGGTCGTCGTGCCGCTCCTCTTCGTCGCGTCGCGCGATCTCGCTGCGGCGGCGATGGTCGCCGCCGCGGTCGGAAGCGTCGCGCTGCCGGTACTGGTCGGGCGCCGCGTTCTTCGCCCGCTCGTCGCACAGGGGAGAGGGATCGCCGTTCCACGTCGGCGCTGCCGTCGCATTCGCCTGGCCGGCGGCCGTGATCGCGATTGCCGACCAGGTGCTCGTCAACGGCGGCCCGCTGCTCGTGATGCTCGGCGGCGGCGAGGACGTCGGCAAGGTCGCAGGCCTCGTCTTCGCGGCCACGATGCTCGTCCGGATCCCGGTCTTCGTCTTCCAGGGCCTCGCAACCTCGATGCTGCCGAACCTGACGCGGATGCACGCGACCGCCGAGCGCGCGCGCTTCCGCCGCGCTGTCCTTCGCGCCGCGGTTGGCCTGGCCGGCGTCGCAGCCGTCATCGCGGTCACCGCGGCGGCCATCGGGCCCGAGGCGCTGCAGGCGGTCTACGGCTCCGAATACACGGCCGGCAGGCTCGAGCTCGCGCTCCTCGGAGTCGGCGTCGGCTGCTACCTCGCGACGTCGACGTTCTCGCAGGCGCTGCTCGCGCTCGACTCCGGCCGCATCGCGGCGCTCGGCTGGATCGTCTCGGCCGCCGTGTTCCTGGTCGCCTATGCCCTCATTCCCGGCGAGGCGCTCTTCCGCGTCTCGACCGCGTTCGCGCTCGGGACGGCTGTTGCAGTGCCTCTTCTCGGCTACGCGCTCGTCCATCGCCGGAGGGACGGGTGAGAACGCCGGTCACCGTCGGCTGTCGTGTCCGGCCGTCTCCGGCCTCGGGGCGACGCTCGCCCGCGCGTTCGACGAGCTGCCGCAGGCGACGCTTGCGCTGGATCTGCGACCAGCCGCCGCGGACCGCGAGCGTGGGCTACGGGCCCGCGACCGCCTGGACGAACGACTTCGACGAGCTGCTGCAGGACGAGGATCTCGATGCGATCGTCTTCGCCTCCTCCGAGCTCGCGGGCTCGGGGCGGGCGCTCGCGGCACTCGCGGCGGACAAGCACGTCTTCATCGACGGCGCGCTCGCGTCCAGCTCGGCCGAGTCGGACGCGCTCGTGGCGGCCGCTGCCAAGCGGAACCGGCATCTGATGGCGCATTCGCCCGCGCTGCTGCGCCCCGGCGTGCTCCGGCTCCACCGGCTCATCGACCGCGGCGCGCTCGGTGAGATCTTCTACGTGCACGCCCGGCGCTACGCACTTGCGGACCGAGCAGGACGTCGACGTGCTCTGGGATCTCGGCGCCGACACGATCGCGACTCGTGCTCGACCTCCTCGGCGACGAGCCGGTCGAGGCCCACGCGAGCGGGGTCTCCTACCTCGGGCGCCAAGCAGCCGGACGTGATCTTCGCGAAGCTCGACTTCGCCACCGGGATCGGCGTCTACGTTCATCTTTCGTGCCTCGAAGGGGAGACCGTCGATCACATCTCGGTCGTCGGCTCGGAAGCGACCGCAGTGCTCGACGCGACCGAGTCCGGAGCACGAGCTCTCGATCTACGTCAACGGGCCGACGCCCGCCAGTTCGACGACCTGACGGTCGAGCAGGGCGACAAGATCAGCTTCCGGCTGCCGGCGGAGGACTCGCTTCCGGTCGGCCTGTGCCCGCTTCCTGACCGCCGTCCGCTCGCAGAGCGACGATTCCGTACGGGCGCGAGGCATCGACGGCGCTGGCGGTCATCGAGGCGCTCGAGCTCTCGTGTGCTGAACCGCGGCACCATCGAGACGATCGCGCCGCGGCCGGGACGGCTCGAGCAGAACGTCATCGCGTTCCGCGCACGCTGAGTCGAGCGAGCCGGCGGCCGCCCCCCGACCAAGTGGAGGCGGCCGCCGCCTCACGCCAAGATGACCCCACGCCGGGGGAGTGGCGCATCCCCCGAAAGGGAGATTTGCAGGGCAAGTGCCGGACTTCCTGCTTGGTCTCAGGAAATCCGGCGACTCACCCTCGAGCGCAGGCGATAAACCGTCCGCCGCGCTGCTGCGCGCGTGTAAGCGGCCTCACGACGCGCAAGAGTGACGTTACGCCCGGCCTGCCGTCAATGCCACTAGCCGATTGAGCAGACCTCCGTTTGCCGAGAAGTTCGACACCTTTTCCCCAGAAAAATTCCACACAAACCTTCACTTTCATCACAAACTGCGCTAGGTTAGCACAGGGTAAGAGGCGGGCGTGGAGGTTGGAGCACCACACGCAAGACATGTGAGACGAAAGGCGGCCCTTTCGAATGAGCCAGTACAACGGGCGTACGGCAGTACTTGTAGATCATCATCCGCTTTGGCTAGACGCAGTGAGTCTGGTCGTGGCGGATCTCGGCTTGACGGTCGTCGGCACAGCGACGTCCGGGCGCGATGGGCTTGCGCTCGTGACGGAGCATCGTCCCGACGTCCTCGTCACCGGCATTCAGATGCCGGAGGGGGACATCGACGGCATCGAGCTCGTGCGCAAGGGGAACGAGACTCGTTCCCACCCTGCGCGGGATCGTGCTGTCGGTCTACGACGACACGAAGCACATCGACGCGGCCCTTGCGGCGGGCGCAGTCGCGTACGTGATCAAGACGGCGCATCCGGATGACCTTCGCTCCGCCATCCGGCAGGCGTTCGCGCACTCGGTCTACCTGCCGGGCAGCCGGCCGGCCGCGGCGCAGACTTCGCGCGTCGCGACCGAAGATCTGCCCGACCTGACGCGGCGCGAGCTGGAGATCCTCCAGCTGGTCGCGGAGGGGCACTCGAACACGCAGCTCGCGAAGATGCTGTGGGTGACCGAGCAGACGGTGAAGTTCCACCTGTCCAACGTGTACCGGAAGCTCGACGTGGCGAACCGGACCGAGGCGAGCCGCTGGGCTCAGCTGAACGGTCTGCTGGGGTCGCCGCCGAAGCACGAGCAGCTCGCCGGCGCGTCGGTCGGCTAGAAGAAAGCACCGCTCCCTCGCGCGCCCGCTTGAAACGGGCGGCGCGGGGGAGCTACTCGTTCGCGGGACCTACCGGCAGCGCGACGAGCCGCTGTCGCTGTACGTCGAGCCCGGCGACGGGGACGAACCGCCAGTCGTAGCCCTCCGCGCGCAGCGTCAGCCTGAGGACGCCGTAGGTTTCGTCGTTGACCGCGACGCTCTTCGGCCGCGACAGACGGCGGAGCACCGGGTAGTGGCTTCGGCCGCCGCTGCCGACGACGAAGGAGCGGATGCCCTGGAACGGCGCGAACCGCTCGTAGTGATGGTCGTGCCCGGCGAGGACGACGTCGACGCCGCCGCGCGCGAGCGTCGTCCAGAGCGCGCCGACGGTGGCATCCGAGCCGTGCAGGCCGGAGCTGAAGCGCGGGTGATGCATGTACGCGACGCGTGCAGCGGGCCGGATTCGCGGCGAGGTCCGCGGCGAGCCAGCGCTGCTGTGGCGATCCGCGCTCGCAGCCGCCGGCCGGACGGCAGTTGGAGTTCAGGACGACGACATGCCAGTCGCCGAGGTCGTAGGAGTAGTAGCCCGTGCGTGGGAGGCCGAAGTAGGCGATCGCCGCCGCCGCGTTCCCGGAGCCGTACTCGTGGTTGCCGAGCGCCGCGCGCGTCCGGCCGCGGAACCGGCCCACGAGTAGCAGTCGCGGAACTCCTGCGCGGTACCGCGCTCGTAGACCGCGTCGCCGAGCACGGCGACGGTTCCCGGGATCCGTGCGACGAGCGCGGCGGTCGCCTCGTCGCCCGCGGAGCGGCAGGAGGCGATGTCGCCGGCTGCGATCAACGTGGGCGGTGCGGGGGCGAGCAGCGAGAGCGCCGTCGCGACAGTCGCGAGAATCAAGCCGCGACGCGCTGCTGTGCGAGCAGGAGCTCGGCGATCTGGATCGCGTTCAGCGCCGCGCCCTTGCGCAGGTTGTCGCCGACGATGAACAGCGCGAGCCCGTTCTCGATCGTCGGGTCCTGGCGGATGCGGCCGACGAGAACGTCGTCGCCGCCTGCCGCGCCGCCCGGCGTGGGGAACTGCTCGAGCCTGAGACCCGGCGCGCCGCCGAGGATCGACGTTGCCTGCTCGGCGGAGAGCGGCTCCTTCGTCTCGATCCACACTGCCTCGGCGTGCCCCACGAGCATCGGCACGCGCACGCACGTCGCGCTCACCGGCAGCGCCGGCAGCTCGAGGATCTTCCGCGTCTCCTCGCGCAGCTTCTCCTCCTCGTCGAACTCGACGCCGTCGAAGGACCAGTCCATGCGCAGGTCGTTCTCCTCCGGCGTCTGCGCCCGCAGCCGTTCCATCGCCTGCGCGCCGGCCCCGGAGACCGACTGGTAGGTGGCGACGCGGATGCGCTCGAGGCCGACGGCGTCGTGCAGCGGCTTGAGCGCACACGTGAGCGGGATCGCGCAGCAGTTCGGGTTCGCGACGATCCCCTGGTGCTCGGCGGCGCGAATGCCGTTCACCTCCGGGACGACGAGCGGAATCCCGGGCTCGAGCCGGTACGCGGCGGACTTGTCGACGCAAACGGCCCCGCCGCTGACGGCGTGCGGAACGAGCTCGCGGCTGGCCGAGGTGCCGACCGAGAAGAGACAGAGATCGAGGTCGCCGGCAGCGAGCACTTCCGGCGTCGCCTCCTCGACCGTCGTTCCGCCCAGCTGCTTCCCGGCCGAGCGTGCGGACGCGAACAGTCGCACGTCGCGATAGCCGCGCTCGCGCAGGAGCTCCAGCGTGATCGTTCCGACCGCGCCGGTGGCGCCGACGACCCCGATGCGGGCGTCCAGCTGCTAGCCAAGCTCGAACGCCTCGTGCAGGAGCTGGACGGCCTTGTCGACGTCGCTGGAGGGAACGTGGCAGGCGATCTTGATCGGCGAGGTGGAGACGAGCGAGGCCTCGATGCCCGGCCTGCTCGAGCGTGGCGAACGTCTTCGCGGCGACGCCCGGATGGCTCTTCATCCCCGCGCCGACGAGGCTCACCTTGCCGAGGTCGTCGCGCGAGGTCCAGCTGACGCCGAGCGCGTCGAGCGTGCGGGAGGCGTCGGCGCGGTCCTCGACCGGGGCGGAGAAGACGATCTCGGCGTTCGTCTGCACGATCGTGTCGACGTTCACGGACGCCTCGGCGAGCGCGCCGAAGAGCCGCGCGGCCGTGGTGCCCTCGACGCGGTAGACGGTCTCCTCGCGCTGGTGCACGACGCCGGAGATCAGTGCCTTTTCGAGCATCTCTTCATCCTCCTGCTGGATCCACGTGCCATCTCCTTCTTCGAAGGACGAACGGACGTGGAGCCGCACATTGTGACTACGCGCGACCTCGATCGAGCGGGTGGCCATCACGCCGGCGCCGGAGGACGCCATCTCGAGCATCTCGTCGAAGCTGACGTGCGTCAGCTGGCGCGCGTCGGGCACGACCCGCGGGTCGGCCGAGTAGACGCCGAGGACGTCGGTGTAGATCTCGCAGTGGTCGGCGCCGAGTGCCGCAGCGAGGGCGACCGCGGTCGTGTCGGAGCCGCCGCGGCCGAGCGTCGTCACCTCGAACGCGGTCGAGACGCCCTGGAAGCCGGCGACGAGGACGATCGTCCCCTCGTCGAGCGCTTCGTGGATCCGGCGCGCCCGCACCTCGACGATCTTGGCCTTCCCGTGCACCGTGTCGGTGACGATCCCGGCCTGCGAGCCGGTGAGGGAGATCGCCTCGTGCCCGAGATCGTGGATCACCATCGCCGCGAGCGCGCAGGAGATCCGCTCGCCGACCGAGACGAGCATGTCGAGCTCACGCGGATGCGGCGTGTCCGAGATCTGGTGGGCGAGATCGAGGAGCTCGTCGGTCGTGCGCCCCATCGCCGAGAGGACGCCGACGACGCGGTGGCCCTCGTCGCGGGCGGCGACGAGCCGCGCGGCGACGCGCTTCAGCTTCTCGGGGTCGCCGACGGAGGTGCCGCCGAACTTCATCACGACCGTGCCGAGATGCGCGGCCTCCGCGTCGGCGTCGACCGCCGGGACGGCTTCGTACTCGGTCGCGGCCATGCCGATGAGTGTAGACACGAGCCCGGAACCGGCTCCAGAAACGACAAAGGCCCCGAACGGGGCCTCTAAAAACACTGAACCGACGAACCCGAAGGCCCGTCGGTTCAGATGGCGGAACTCTAGAAGCGGTGGTCGGCGGCGTCAAGAACGGCCAGAGACGAAAAATCGCTCTTTGCGAGAAAAATTCCGATCGCCGTTCGGCGTGCGTCGGACCACGAAAAATGCTGAACCGGCAGACCCGAAGGCCCCCCGGTTCAGCCCGGCAGAATCTATCCCCCTCGGCCGCCGCAATGCAAGTCCCTGCGAATCCGGAAACTCGCAAAATGCGGAAAAATCGAACGCCACAAACCGAGACGTTGGCCGCTGATCCAAGCGGGCTAGAGAGGTGAGCGAGCCCCGAACTCGACCCAAGCAGCTTCAGGGGTCTTGGCGCAGATCGGGATCCGCTCTCGCGGATCCCGATCTTGTTTGCGCCACGAAAAAGTCAGATCTCACGCCGGCCCGCGAGTGCCCTGCCCGAGGGTGACCTCGTCGGCGTACTCCAGGTCGCCGCCCACCGGCAGCCCGCTTGCGAGCCGGGTCACGGTGACGCCGTCGCGCAGGCGGTCGGCGAGATAGGCGGCCGTCGCTTCGCCGGTCATGTTCGGGTTGGTGGCGAGCACCACCTCCGTGATCTCACCGTCCGCGACCCGTCGCAGCAGCTCGCCGATCCGCAGGTGCTCGGGCTCAACTCCGTCGAGGGGCGAGAGCGAGCCGCCGAGGACGTGGTAGAGGCCGCGGTACTCGTGCGTGCGCTCGAGCGAGATCACGTCCATCGGCTGCTCGACGACGCAGACGACTGTTCGGTCGCGGCGGCTGTCGAGGCAGATCGAGCAGAACTCCTCCTCGGTCAGGTTGCCGCAGTCGCGGCAGAACCGAACGCGCTCCTTCACCTCCGCTATTGCCGCCGCGAGCGCGTTGGCCTCCTCTCTTCCGGTTGATAGAATGTGGAACGCCAGGCGCTGCGCCGTACGCGATCCGATCCCCGGCAGGCGGGTCAGTTGCGCAACGAGGTTGTCCACCGACGGGCTCAGCACGAACTGAGCGTACCCGTCGGTTTCGGACGTCCTAGAGGTTGCGTTTCTGTGAACTCGCGTAAGGGTTGTGTACGGATTGACGTTTTTGGGCAGATTCTTGGCACTGTTTGTCGTTGTCATCTGATGAGCAGCGCGAAAACCGCGCGGCTCTTTGACACGAACCAGCTTTCGAGAGGAACTTGTTGATGAGTACGGATGTTGCTTTGGGCACGCGATGCCCTGAATACAAATGCGGCTGTGGCCGGCTTCCTGCACGAGGCCGGCGACCGCGGCGTGGTCGCAGCTACCGAGCTCGAGGCGCTGCAGCTCGAGCACGAGCTCGACGACGACACCCTCGACGAGGTGCGGGCCGCGCTTGCCGCCGCCGAGGTCGAGATCGAGGAGGCCGGCGACGCCGGGGAGGCTCCGCGGCGATCTCGACCTGCGCCCTGTCCGGCGTGGTCACCGACAGCCTGCAGCTCTTCCTGAACCAGATCGGCCAGCACCCCCTCCTGAACGCTGCCGAGGAGGTTGCGCTCGCGAAGCGGATCGAGCGTGGCGACGCGGCTGCGAAGGAGAAGATGGTCAACTCGAACCTGCGCCTGGTCGTCTCGATCGCCAAGCGCTACCAGGGCCACGGCCTGCCGCTGCTCGACCTGATCCAGGACGGCACGATCGGGCTGAACCGCGCGGTCGAGAAGTTCGACTACCGCAAGGGCTTCAAGTTCTCGACCTACGCGACGTGGTGGATCCGCCAGTCCTGCCAGCGCGCGGTCGCGAACCAGTCGGACACGATCCGCATCCCGGTGCACGTGCAGGAGCGCCGCCTGAAGCTGAAGCGCGCGCGCCAGAAGCTCGAGGCGACGCACGGCCGCCCGCCGACGATCGCGGAGCTCGTGGCCGAGACGGAGCTGAAGCCGCACCACGTCGAGGAGGCCCTCGACGCCGTCGAGGCGTCGGTGTCCCTCAACCAGACGATCGGCGACGGCGACGGCGAGCTCGGCGACCTCTTCGCCGACCGCACCGTCGAGGAGCCGATCGACCTGGTGGAGATCTCGCTCGAGCAGGAGCGCGTGCGCAACGCACTCGAGCGGCTGCCCGAGCGCGAGCGCCAGGTGATGGAGATGCGCTTCGGCTTCACGGGCCGCGAGGCGGTCAGCCTCGAGGAGATCGGACGCGAGCTCGGCGTCACGCGGCAGCGCGTCCGCCAGCTGGAGACGAGCGCGTTCGCGCGTCTCGAGCAGCTGCTCGGCACCCGCCCGCTGCCGTCGGACGAAGCGCTCGCAAGCGTCGCCTAGCCGTAGCTCTCCGGTCTCTGGTTGTAATCCCGGCGTAGAGGACGCCCTCGCCGAACTCGGCGAGGCGCCTCTCCGCCAGCTCGAGAAAGGCACGAGCGGCCGGCGAGACCGGCGCGCCGCGCCGCGCGATGAACGCGAACGTGTCGTAGAGCGGCTCGGCGAACGAGACGGAGCCGAGCGATCGGAAGCGGCGGCGGTGCGTGAGCGCCGCCCGTGGCGCGATCGTGTCGCCGAGACCGGCCGCGGCCAGCTCGAGCGCGGCTTCCATGTCCTCGATCTCGATCACCGGCTTGAGCTGCACGCCCGCCTGCTGCGCCCGCTCCTGGAGCTGGCGGCGGGTCGGGTCGCTCCAGCCGTAGTGGGCGTCGTAGAGGATCAGCGGCGACTCGGCGAGACGCTCGATCGTGATCGGCTCGCGCACGCGCTCCGGCTCGCGGCTGATGTAGACGACTTCCTCGCGCCGCGCCGGCCGGACCTCGAGCCCCTCGTCGTCGACGGGCAGGACGACGAGCGCCGCCTCGAGGCGACCGCGGCGCACGTCCTCCGCGACCTCGGAGGAGTTCTGGCCGACGAGCCGCAGCGAGACTGTCGGGTGTCGCGAACGGAAGTCCGCGACCAGGCGCGAGAGCAGGAAGGCCGACGCCGTGCCGAACATCCCGATGCTGAGCGTGCCGCCGCGTAGCTCGCGCACGTCGACGACGGCCTCGCGGGCGGCGGCGAGCGCCGCCAGCACGCGCTCCGCCTCGGGCCGGAAGGCGCGGCCGGCCTCGGTGAGGACGACGCCGCGGCCGGCCCGCGCGAAGAGCGCGACGCCGAGCTCCGATTCCAGCGCGCGCACCTGCTCCGAGAGCGACGGCTGCGCCAGGTAGAGCGCTCGGGCGGCCCGGCTGAACGAGCCGTGCTCCGCGGCGGCGAGGAAGTAGGTGAGCTGCTGTAGAGTCATAGGTTAAGCCTATCGATCTCGAAGAGATCTCAGTCTAGCCTTCCATTCAGATGTCCTTACCGTGGGAAACATGGGTTTCAGATGGACACCTGAGCGGATCGGCGCCGCGCTCTGCCTGGCGGCGGCCGCCTCCTTCGCGCTGCAGCCGCTCCTGGTCAAGCTCGCCTTCGACAGCGGGGCGAGCGTGGTCTCGGTCGGCGCGCTCCGCTTTGCGCTCGCGGCGGCTGTGCTCGGGCTGCTCGCGAGGCGTTCGCTCGCAGTCGCTCCCCTGCGCATCCTGCTGCCGCCGTTCGTTCTCGGCCTGACCCTCTACGGACTGGAGACCGGGCTCTTCTTCGCGTCGCTCGAGCGGATCGACGTCTCGCTCGCGTCGCTTCTGATGTGCAGCTATCCGGCGATCGTCGTCGCCGGCGCCGTGCTTCTCGGCCGCGAGCGTGCGTCGAAGAGGCGTGTGGTCGCGCTCGGTCGTCGCGCTCGCCGGCGTGCTGCTCGCGCTCGCGGGCGGTGTCGGCGGCGCGCTCGACCCACTCGGTATCGGGCTCGCGCTCGCGGCGTCTGTCGTCTATGCGTCCTACGTCCTCGTCTCAGACCGCTTGCTGGGGACGACCGAGCCGCTCGTGCTCGCAGCGATGCTCTGCGCAGGCGCGGCGACCGCGTTCGCGCTCGGCGGCGCGGCAACCGGCTCGCTTGCGGTGGCTGTGCCTCCGCGTGCGCTGCTCCTGGTCGCCGCGATCGCGCTCGTTGCGACGGTGCTCCCGATCGCCGCCTTCCTCGGCGGTGTGCGGCGCCTCGGCCCGTCTCGCGCGACGATTCTCGGCACGGTCGAGCCGCCGCTGACGATCGGCCTCTCAGCGGTCGTCTTCGGCGAGCGGCTGACCCCGGTGCAGCTCCTCGGCGCGGTGCTCGTCGTCTCGGCCGTCGTGATCGTCCAGGCCCGGGTTCGGACGAGACCACAGCCGGTTCTCGTGGCTCGTTCCGGCGCCCGAGCCGACACCCGACGAGGAGCTCCTCGCGGCCTAGCCCAAGCGAGAACAGGTCCTACGAAAAACCCTGGACTTTCGGTCATTACGCGGCTGCGCGGACCGAGCCAATGTGAGTCCACACGAACGGTGATCGCTCTGGGAGAGGGGTATCGCCATGAAAGTGCGGGTCAGTCATCCTGCGCTCGTCAAGGACCTCGTCGAGTTCCTCGGTCGGGCGCGCTGCGAGACGGCGGACGTCCACGGTGCGGTGTTCGACGTGGTCGTGCCGGGCGTCTTCGACACGTCGATCATGCGGCGTGATCTGAACCTCTATCTGGCGGCGTGGGGAGGCCTGCATCCGCCGGCCGAGGCGCGGATCCTCGACATCGACTAGCGCCTAGAGACCCGGCAAGCCCAGCCCGCCGAGTCCGCCGGGAAGCATTCCCTGCATCTTCGACTCCATCAGCGCGCTCGCCGAGCGAAGTGCTTCGTTGACGGCGGCGAGCACGAGGTCGGCGAGCATCTCAGGATCGTCGGGGTCGATCGCCCTGGGGTCGATCGTGATCCCCACGATCTCACCACCGCCCGTCGCCTTCACGGTGACCATGCCGCCGCCGGCGGAAGCCTCGACGATCTCGTTCGCGGCCTCCTCCTGCGCCTGCTGCATCTGGGTCTGCATCTGCTGGGCCTGCTGCATCAGCTTGTTCATGTCCATCTTGCTCATCGCGTCTCCTCGACTTCCTTGGCGTCGAACGTGTCCTTGAACATCGAGATCAGGGCGTCCTCGGTCAGCTCCTCGTCCTCGTCCTCGGCAAGCTCTTCGTCGCCCGCGCCGAGCGCCAGCGTGACGGCCAGCCTGTGGCCGGTGACTTCATAGAGCGCGTCGCGGATCACGCCGACGTTCTTCGGCTCCTCCGCCTGGCGTCGGTGGAAGTCGGCGCTCGCCGGGAACTCGAGCGTCAGCATCTCGGCCTCGAGGGACGCCGGCCGCGCTTCACCCAGGAGCGACGCGACGGGTATCGAGCGTGACTGAACCGCGGGAAGGACCGTGCGCTGCCACGCGTCCTGGAGCTGTTCGAGCGCGAGGGGCGGCGTCTCGGCGGCGGTGGCGGTCTCGGGCGGCTGTGGCGCCACGGGTGTTGCCTCCTCGGACGACGTTGTCGCCGGTGCCTGCGCGGGGGTGGCCGCGGGGGCGGGTCCGCCGCCGGCTCGCTGCTCGAGTTGGTCGACCCGGAATGCGAGCGATTCGCGTGAGAGATCCGAGGCCGGGTTCGTGACCTTGACCAGCGCGAGCTCGAGCGGAAGCCGGGGATCGGCACCCTGGCGCGAGTCCTCCACGGCGACCGCCAGCAGGTCGCACAGCCGCAGCACCGTCGGTGAGGGCAGTTGGTTTGCCTGCTCCCGCAGCCGTTCGCGTGTCTCGTCGGTGACAGGCAGCGAGTCGGGCACATGTCCCATGTGCTGGACGAGCAGGAGATGGCGCAGGTGCTCGAGCAGGTCGGTGACGAGACGGCCGAGATCCTGCCCCTGCTCGGCGAGCTCTTCGAGGAAGATGAGCGCGCCCGCCGTGTCGCGGTCGACGATCGCGTCGCAGAGTCGGAAGAGCGCGTCCTCCTCGACGGCGCCGAGGAGCTGCAGCACCGACTGGACGTCGATCGTGTTCCCGGTCGCCGAGGCGAGCTGGTCGAGCGTCGAGACCGCATCGCGGAACGAACCCCGCGCGCCGCGGGCGATCAGCGCCAGCGCTGCGTCCGGTGCCTCGATCTTCTCGGCATCGGCGATCCGCCGCAGCACGCGCACGAGCTCCGGCAGCCGCGGCCGGGCGAAGACGAACGTCTGGCAGCGCGACCGAACGGTCTGGAGGACCTTGGCGAGGTCGGTCGTGCAAAAGACGAAGACGAGGTGGGGAGGAGGCTCCTCGATCAGCTTCAGGAGCGCGTTCCAGGCGGCGTCCGTCAGCTGGTGCGCCTCGTCGAGGATGTACACCTTGTACCGACCCTCGGCCGGCTGGAGGATGACCCGGTCGCGGATCTCGCGGATGTCGTCGATGCCGCGCTGCGAGGCAGCGTCCATCTCGACGACGTCCAGCGACGTGCCGTTCGCAATCGACACGCATGCGTGGCACACCTTGTCCGGCGTCGCCGTTGGTCCCGTCTCGCAGTTGAGCGCCTTGGCGAGGATTCGCGCCATCGAGGTCTTGCCGGTGCCGCGTGGGCCGGCGAAGAGGTACGCCTGGCGGAGCTGGCCGAGCTCGATCGCGTTGCGCAACGTCCGGACGACCGCTTCCTGGCCGACGACGTCGTCGAAGTCCTGCGGCCGGTATTTGCGGTAAAGCGCCGTCACGCTTCGATTGAATCAGGAATCGGTGCGGCTGCGCGATTCGCGTCTGCGGTTCTTCGCTCTAAGCGCGGAACCATTTCCTCGTGTCCTATCGTGCGGGGTCGTGAACACCTCCAGGCGTCTCGACCACTGCGTGATCGCGGTCTCCGATTGGGACACGTCCAACGCGTTCTACCGTGACGTCGTCGGCGCCCAGATCCTCGACGTCGGAGGCGGGCGGTTCGCATACCGCCTGGGCGACACACAGCTGAACGTGCACGGGCCTGGCGTCGACGTCGGCAGCCTCGTTGCGCGGCTCCCCGTCCAGCCGGGCAACAGCGACCTCTGCCTCGTCTGGCCGGGGCCGATCGAGGCAGCAGCCGCCCATCTGGAGGCGCAGGGCGTCGAAGTCGAGACCGGGCCGATCGAGACGTTCGGCGCCGGAGGCCAGGGGACGAGCATCTACTTCCGCGACCCCGACGGCAGCCTGCTCGAGTTCATCTCGTATGGCTAAGGAGCGCGTGCTGACGCGGCGCGAGCTGAATCGCGCACTGCTCGAGCGTCAGCTGCTCCTCGACCGGAAGGCGCTCGGGCCGGTAAAGGCCGTCGAACGGCTCGGGGGCCTGCAGGCGCAATCCAGCACGAGCCCTTACCTCTCGCTCTGGACGCGCCTCGAGGGGTTCGAGCGCGATCAACTCGTTCGTGCGTTGACGGGGCGCCGGCTGGTGAAGGCGCTCATTCAGCGAGGGACGCTGCACATCGTCACGCCGTCCGACTACTGGGCGTTCACGACTGCGCGACGCGAGCTGGGCGGCATTCTGTGGCCGCCCTCGTACGAGGCACGGCTTCCCACGGCGCGGCTCGCGAAGCTCGCGGAGTCCGTCTCCGCGAAGCTCGAAGGTGTCGAGCTGACCTTCAAGGAGGTGCGCGCGCTGCTCGAGCGCTACGAGAAGCCGGGGCTGTCACCGACGTTCATCTGGCGCCGCATCCAGGGGCACGCGTACGTCGTGCACGTCCCGCCCTCTGGGATCTGGGGGTACGGCGGGCACGGCGTGTACACAAGTGCCAAGGGGACGGTCGCAGGCGAACCGCCGCCACCCGAGGACGCATTCGACCAGCTCGTGTGGAGGTATCTCTCCGCTTTCGGCCCGGCAACGAAGCAGGACGTCGGGCAGTGGGCCGGCATCCCGCGCCTCACCCCGATCGCCGCGTCGCTGGAGCGGCAGTCACTAAGAACGTTCCGTGACGAGCAGGGGCGCACGCTCTATGACGTTCCGCGCGCGCCGCTGCCGGACGCCGACTCGGCTGCTCCGGTACGGCTGATTCCGCGCTTCGACGATCTCGTGCTGTCGCATGCCGATCGGTCGCGAATCCTGGGTGACCTTCCTCCGTCGCGGATCGTCACGAACAACGGGCTCGTGCACGCGACGATCCTCGTCGACGGCTTCGTCGCCGGTACCTGGCAGCTCGACAAGGGCCGCGTCGTGCTCGAGCCGTTCGCGCCGCTGAGCCGGGACGTGAAGCGGGCCGCGCAGGATGAGGCCGAGCGGCTCGAGGCGTTTGTCGATCGTTGACATTTGGCTATGTTTTGGTGACAAAAGGTGTTAAAGTCTGGCAGTCGCGGCGCGTATCGAGCTGGCGCAGAGCGTGATTCGACCGCCCTCAGCAAACAGGTCGGGCTTCATGGCCGGTGGAGATGTCCCGCGGGCGGTGACTGCAGCTGGGGTTGAAAGGTCGAGATTGAGATGGCGGACTCGATTGAGCGGAACGCGGAGACGCAGAACCTCTACCGCGAAGTGAACGAACGCGTGGCCGAGGTGTACAGCCAGTTTGGTGGCGGGGTTGCAGGAAACCGGATGTCTGAGCTGATCGAGCTCTTTTGCGAGTGTGGGCAGCAGGCACCCTGCGAGGAACGTGTCAACATCAGCGCGGCGACGTACGAGCGCGTCCGCTCGGACCCGACGACGTTCATTCTTCTGCCGGGACACGGAATCGCGATCGTCGAAGACGTGATCGAGCAGGGCGACGGCTTCCTCATCGCCCGGAACATCGGACGCGCTGCGGACATCGCTCGCGCTGCGGATCCCCGCGGCGTCAACGCTGACCCGGGTGGACCGCAGGCCGCCTAGAACCGACCACTCGTATGGCAGGATCGCGTCGATGGTTCCCGAGGCGCAGCTCGCGTCGACCGAGCATGGACTCGTCCCACAGGGGGACGGCTGGTTCGTCCTGAACGCGCGCGACGCCGCCTGGCGCCATGCGGAAGGGCGCCCCGCGGTCTGCGACTTCGAAGGTGACGCGGACTTTTCGCAGATCGGGATCAACATCACCGTTCTCGCGCCTGGCCAGCCGATGTCCATGTACCACTGGGAGGCCGATCAGGAGGACTTCGTCGTGCTCGCCGGCGAGGCGCTGCTCATCGTCGAGGGCGAAGAGCGCCCGCTGTGCCAGTGGGATTTCGTGCACTGTCCCCCCGGCGCGAACCACACGATCGTCGGGGCGGGAGGCGCGCCCTGCGTGGTGCTCGCAGTCGGCGGCCGCGACCGTTCGACTGGCCCGGTCTGGGGCGCCTACACCGTGGACGCAGCGGCGCTCCGCCACGGCGCGGGAGTCGAGCAGGAGACGACCGACGAGAAGGAGGCGTACGCGCGAGTCCCCTGGCGGAAGCCAACGCGCTACCGCGACGACTGGCTGCCCTAAACCCTCCTAGACGAGGGTGGTGAGGTATTCCTCCAGGCCGCCGCTTTGCGTGAACGACTCGAAGGTGCCGGCGTAGGCCATGTCCGGGTGGGCGACGTCCGAGAAGGCGGTGGCGATCCGAGTGGCCGCCTCGAGCGCCGATACGCCCTCGTGATTCACGGCGAAGAGTGAGCGGATCGAGTTGCCGGAACTGGCCAGCAGCTGAAGGAGCCCCGAGTCCAGCCCGCTGTAGCCCACCGAGAGGATGTTGAGGCCGTCTGTTGCGACCAGGCGCTCGCGGATGAAGTCCAGGTGACTCTCGGGGCAGTTGAACTCGTCGTCAGGCCCGAGCGGCACCGAGATTGCGGGGTAGAACAGGTGAGGCGGGTCGCGGCGCGCCAGCTCGACGCTCGTCCTGCGCAGCTCTATTTCCTCCGACAGTTCGGGAGCGTCGTCGAGCGACGCCACGAACTCGCTCAGGTAGAGGTCCGTCTTGTCGACGGCAGCGTCGGTCGCGCCGACGATCCGTCGCGCCCAGTCGACCGACCCGTGAAGCTTGATCAGCGACCAGGCGAAGTCGGGGCGGATGTAGTCGCGCAGCGACCGAACGTGCGCATGCTGCTCGAGGCGGCTGTCGAGGATCGTGTCGTAGTTGAGCGTGAGGAAGATCACCTCGTCGGCCGAGCGGAGCACACCGTTGATCAGGCGGTCGTAGTTCACCGGATGGGTGGTGTAGTGCTCACTCACCTCGTGGAGCAGGTGTTGCAGGTAGAGCGGGATCGCGCGGTAGCGCCGGCGGTCGTAGGGAGCGGGCGACCGCAGGACCTGATCCCGAAGGTACGTCTCCAGGCCGACCGAGCCGGTACGCGTCGCCACGCGGAGGTCGGGCGCAAGCGTCTGGGCGTCCGGGTAGAAGTCGAGGATCGGGTGGAACGCGGTTCGCTCGGCGAAGAGCTCCTTCACGAGCGGTGGTGTCCAGTCACCATCACGCGGCTCGGTCCCGGTGCAGTCGTACGAGGCACCGGCACCCGTGATCACGATCAGCTGTTGCGTCACCGTGCGGAGGATAGGTGAGAGTCGCCGGCTCCGTTGACAAAAGAGCGAAGACGGGCGGGGCGGCTGCGCTCAGTCGTACGGCTTGTAGCGATGGTGGAGGAGGATGGCGTTGCCGTCGGGGTCGCGGAGCCCGGCCCCATGGCAGGCGCCCGAGTCCCACATCTCGTTGACCTCCACGCCGGCAGCCTCCAGCTTGGCCTTCGCCTCGGCGACGTCCGGAACGCGAAAGGCAATCGTTCCGGGCGGCAACGGCGAGAACTCGGAGTCGTGGGTGTGCGGCGTCATCACCGCGAGCGTCACGTTGCCGGTCTCGTACTCGACCCAGTCGTCGTCCGGGGAGTTCGGGTTCCGCTCGAGGCCCAGCACCTCTCCGTAGAAATAGTTCGCCTTCTCCATGTCCGTCACCGGGACGCGGATGTAGTCGACTCGCTGCACGTCAATCACGGAACGCATACCTCCTGTGTGCGGAACGAAACGGGCTTCCAGCCGGTCATTTGTCGTCCTTCAAGGCTGCGACTCGAGCGCGGCCAGCAACGGTCGAGAAGAACCGAAGGTCGAGAGTCTTTCCGACCCGCGGTAGGTCGAGCCGGTCAGCGTCCCAGCAACAACCGATCGTAGGGTCTGGGGAGACGTGGCCTCGATCATGTTGCTTGCAGGCCGCTACGAGCAGCCGGTACTGGTCGTCGGATACCTCGAGAAGTGCAAGAAGCTCAAGCGCCAGGTCTGCTGCGCGCGCGCCGTGTTCGGGGTCATAGCCGTCGTTCTCGCGCATCGCGTCGTGAAGCAGTGCGAAGAGGCGGATGACGTCGCGATCCGCGCCGGCCGTCGCATCCGCCGAGTGCGAGTCCGTTGTGCGCGACGCGCGCCCAGTGCTCCGGCCCGTGGATCGATGAGCCCGCGTGTGTCGCCGCCTCGACGACAGCCTCGAGTAGTTCGGCCGAGTAGAGCTCGGCGAATGCCGGCGGGAAATGGTTGCGAGCCGTATCCAACTACCAATCACCGTAGCCACTGAGACAGCACGCGAGCAACACGGCTGCGCCTGTCGCTCGCCGCCCGGATCGCCAAAGCGGCGCCTCAGAGCTTGCTACCGGCACGCGGCTTGTATTTCCCACGCTGACAGGGCTGCAATGGATGCGGAACGGCTTCCGGGAGCGGGTGTGGCGTGGGATCGTCGAGTCGTAGGCTAGCTCCGCGACGATGTCCCCGAGCTCAAGCGGGAAGATGACACCGCCGACTTCCGTCCGGTGAAGAAAGGCCGGCTGGAGGAGGATCTGATGGGCGTTGGCCCACTTCGAGGAGTGCTCACCGGTGCGACCGCGAGGCGTGCGGTTCGCGCGCAGGTGTTCTCGCGCACAGGCTCGGCGCTCGCGGTGCTCGTGGTCGTCGCCGGCGCCGCCTCGGCCGTGGGTCCGGCGGCATCGGGCCATGGAGCCAGTGTTCCGTCGACTGTCGACTGCCAGAGACTGCTGACGCGCTCGCCCGCGCCGGCGGGGCGACCGGTGCAACTGCCGCCCCAGACGCGACTGGTCGGCGAGGTCACCGACTTCGTCGAGTCGGCGCCGAGCGGCCAGCGGTACGTCTTTCCGACTGCGGCCGAGCGCGCGCGGTTCCAGTGTGGTTTCCAGTACGCCGCGGCTCGTCAGCTTGCCAACGCCGCGCGCCTCTTGCAGCCGCTCCAGTACGACGTGAAGCAACTGGGCGATGCGAGCACCCCGGCGGCGAAGCGGTTCGTCCTGCTCGAGGAGCGGACGACGAGGGGCCGGGACGGCGTCGAGCGCTACCGGCATGCCTGGGGGCTGTATGTGATCGCCACGAGGACGAGGGTCCCGGTGCTGGCGGTCGAGGTTCCGCATCCTTGCAAGTCGACCGCCCGGTGCAACGCGGTCGGAGGGGACCGCCGAACGCACACCATGGCAGTGACGACGTTCGAGCGAGCCGGTGCGAAGTACCTGTTCGTTGCCGGCACCGACCGCGGGGCGACGGCCGTCGGTTGCCCGCAGCGTCCCTGCTCGGCGGACGTCGCCCACGAGGGCGCGAGCATGTTCGAGGCCGTGCACGAGATGGCCCTTGTGTCGAGGCTCTCCTTGCCGGCCGCAAGGGTCTATCAGCCGCACGGCTTCGTGACGACGAGCCACCCGCCGAGCTGTCAGGAGGTCGTGGTCTCGGCCGGGATCGCGCAAGACGCATCGCCGGGGATCGAGACGACGCGTCTGGCGCGCCGAATCGCGGCGGCTCTGAACGCCGATGCGAGCGACGTGTACGGGGGAAAGGTGCTGCTATACGGCCGGGACGTCGCCCCAACGCGGCGGCGCGACGGCCTCGTCGACTGCTCGCCTCAGGACGACCCAGCGGGTGGGTTGGGCGCGACCACGAACGTCCAGGGCCGGTTCGCAGCCCAGCTCACCCCGGCTCGTGACTTCGTCTCGGTCGAGGCGAGCGAGCACGTGCGGAACGTCACCGCGGAACGTGACGCCATGTCCGAGACGATCGGCGCTGTCATCAGCGCACCGTAGCCCTCCTGCTACGGCGGTCCGCGGCGGCCGTGCCGACGAAGCGCTCGCCGTCATCGAGAGAGCTCTCGACGACCAGCGCTGACGAGCGCTCGAGCGATGATCGCCGGGATGAGGCGGTCAACGGCAGCTCAGGAAAGGCCGCAATTTCCGGCAATACCTCGCAGCCGCCCTTGACGCTTGTCCCGGTCGCGCCTAGGTTGCCCCTCGCAGCGAGTACGGGACGCGAGTAGGTCGAGTCCACACCAGTAGGCCGTAGGAAGAAGCCGCAAGGCGGAACGCCGAAGGTTCGTTGGAGTGGAGGACGAAAGCGCACCCGGCTCGCTGAATTTATGGTCCGAGGTTGCGATGGTCGAGCACCGTCTTCCGGGCGACGCGCTTACCGCTCACGGGACGACACATCATCCAGGCGGTTGTTGGCCGTGGCCGGAACCGGTTTCTGCCGTCCCGCGTTGAGTGGACATGCCCGAACGCGATATCCGGGGAGTCAGGTGAGGGTTCTGGAGCCTGGACGGGGCCGTCCGAGGCGTCGGCCGACGATCATCTCGGTGCTCTGGTCAGTTGCGATCCTGCTCGCCTGCCTGGTGGCTGCGGGTTTCATCTGGGGGCTCTTCTGAGACGCCCTTCTGGCCGAGGAAATTCAAGGGCGGGGGCGTCAAGGTGTACGGCTGTTCGCCGGTTGCCGCGCCGACTTAATGGGGCTTCGCTGTTCCTGACCTTCGGCATCAACGCCCGTTGTCGCGAACAAATGCCCGGCGACTGGCAGTGGCTCGCCGGCACGGGTCGGACACCCGTCCGAGCCGGATGCTGAACCCGATCCGGCAGCGGCGCAGTCTCGACCCCGAGGGCGTTTCCGCGGGGCGTTACTTGCCGGAACTCGGCACGGCCGAGTATCCGAAGCCGCTCATCGAGCAGGAGAACGCAGTTGCCCGCTTCCGTGGGGCGGGTGCCCTGTGACCGATTTCCCTGGTTGGGAGTCGACCGAGCGGGTGCTCGAGTCGGGCGGATTTGAGTCACGTCAGCGTGTGCTTCTTGCGGCGCGGGTTGTTGAGCCCTCCGAGACGGGTGCACGCTGGCTCGGCATCACCTACTGGCGGGCCGTCGACGCCGCCACCCGCGGCGGTGTCCGCGCCAGTTGGGCCGGCAGGGGTGGTCGGCTCCGCCTACTGGGCGGCGCGACCCTGCTTCGGTTCGGCGGGCCGGAGCTCGAGCACACGGACGGCATCGTCTCCTGCCGCTACGCGATCGAGGGCGGTCTACTGGCACTGCGGGCAGGCGGCTCGGTCACGCTCGCACAGTGCCCCGACGACACCCGGTACGAACTCAGTGTCACAGTTGAGGAATACCTGCCGCGGCTGGCCGCGCGTGTCGGCGCACCGTGGTGGACGGGCGCTCTGTACGCGAAGGGCCAGAGTCCTTTCCACACCGCCGTGAGCCGCCGCTACTTCGAACTGCTTGTCCGGGATAGCGCGTGAGGGTGACAGTCTTTGGAGCGACGGGGGTCGTCGGCCGGGCACTGGTTCCGCTCTTCGCGGACGAGCACGAGGTCGTCGCAGTCTCGCGCCGCCCGCGCGACACCGGGAGAGGCGTGCGGTGGGTCGCGGCCGACGTCGCCTCGGGCGCAGGCGTGGCGGACGCGCTCGAGGGAGCCGACGTCGTCTACTACCTCGTCCACTCACTCGGCGCGCGCGACTTCGAGCGGCAGGACCGTGAGGCGGCACGCAACGTTTCCCGAGAGGCTGCTCGCGCAGGCGTCGCCCAGATCGTCTACCTCGGCGGGCTCGGCGGAGAGGAACACGATGCGTCCGCACACCTGCGCAGCCGCCGCGAGACGGGCCGGTGCCTCGCCTCTGACGGGGTCCCCGTG
Organism: uncultured Gaiellaceae bacterium; assembly: GCA_963752405.1. GTDB lineage: Bacteria > Actinomycetota > Thermoleophilia > Gaiellales > Gaiellaceae > Gaiellasilicea. The sequence goes on along the minus strand of CAVVYB010000014.1, from coordinate 10,540 downwards.
ACGACACTGCGGGCGGCGATGGTGATCGGGAAGGGCAGCGCCGCCTTCGAGACGATCCTCGGCCTAGTGAAGAGGCTACCCGTGATGATCACGCCGAGCTGGGTCTCGACACCGACGCAACCGATCGCGCTTCATGACATTGCGTGCTACCTGGCGGGAGTGGCCGGCAACGACGCCGCCAGCGGCGAGACGTTCGACGCCGGTGGGCCGGAGGTGATGACCTATAGACAGATGATCGAGCGGATCGCGGCTCTGCTGCGTCGGCGGCCGCGCATCATCGAGGTGCCCGTCCTCACGCCAGCCCTGTCGGCGCTATGGCTCGAACTCGTTACGCCCGTCAACGCCTCCGTCGCTCGCCCGCTGGTCGACGGTCTCCGCAGCCCGACCGTCGCGCGCGAGGAACGACTGCGGAAGCTGCTCCCCTTCCAGCTCACCCCGTTCGACGAAGCAGCCCGTCGTGGGATCGAGGACTGACCAATCGGTAGGTGCCTCGGCGGCGTCGACCGGTAGTCGGGATCACCCCATCATCAACGCGGCCCTGGTGACGCGATGGCCGCTGCGGATCCGCTCAGTACCACCGGCCGCGCGCGAACCCCCCGAACGCGACGAGCCCGACCAGCGTGATGATCAGTCCGAGCACAACGCTCCAAAAGATCATCGTCAGAATCCCGACTAGCACGATGATCCCGCCGACTGAAACCCCGCCGATCCCACCGCGCCGTTCTGGTGTCGCCATCTGTGTCTCCTCTCGAGTGGCTGGACACGGTAGTAACGCGAAGACAGCGATAAGGGTTTCGTCCGAGCGGGATCGAAGGGCGACCGCCTCTACTCGCTGGTGGTGAGCAACCGGGGCGGAGGCGCGCTGCGTCGATCTGCGCGATGAGCAGGACCCTCTAGCGCGCTCCTCGCGTCGCGCACCCGCAACGCCATGCGCTGGAGGAGGCGCAACGCGACGCGATTACAGCCCACCTCATGCTTGTCCTGAACGTTCGAGTCCAACCGCGGGCGCTCAGCTGTCGCCGCGCGTCCTCTCGAGCTCCGGCGACGTGCCGCTGACAGTCCTCGATCGAGGTCGAGGCGGAATAGAGCTCCGCACCGCAGCGTGTCGACCGCTTGAGCCGGTCGACCGGCCCACCCCAACACGTCGACCAGCCGAACCTGACCGGAAGGGCGCTACCGCGATCCAGCGAGAAGCTCCGTCGGTGGCGGGAGCATCCTAGGCGGTCTTGAGCCGGCGACGCTGGCGTTTGCGATACGCGGAGCTCAGGAGGCGCCAAGCGATGCGGGCGAGCCACATCAGCAAGATCGTACGCATTCGCAACATGTTCCACTACCTCCCAGTGATCGCTTTGACGCGCTGAATCGCGAGCCGGTTCATGTGAATCAACGAGCCCAGGGCGTTTCCCGTTACGCGGCGTGGGTCCGAGTGCCTCTGGGAAGTCAACGGGCTAGGTTTCTGAGAACCTGAAGCGCCATCAACCGCCTCGTCACGGCACAACGGACCATTGCTAGACGCTCAGGAGTGCGAATCGCCCTTGAACGGCTTGCGCCGAGCGCTCGCGTAGTGTCACTGAACGGAGCGACGGGCCGCCCCTAGGGGCGGCCCGTTCTGTTTCAAGTAGCTGCCTCTTACGGGAAATCAGCCGTCACTAGAAAACGCGGCCGGCAGCGCTCCCGCCCGCTGCGTGGCGAGTGCCCGTCTCGAACGGCTTTCCGACAGTGCCTAGTGCTGCGGCTCGTCGGTGCTGCGTACGAGGTCGAGGAGCGTCCGGATTTCGATGTCCTCCTGCGCTGGGTGGCGCATGTGCCGGTGCTCGTTGATGCCGTAGCTGTTGCGGCGACCGTGGCGCTTGCGCTCGACGAATCCCGCCTCGACGAGGTCGGCAAGGATGCGTTGTGCGGCTCGCTCGGTGATCCCGACCTGCTCGGCAACGTCTCGAAGCCTGACGTCTGGCGCGCGGGCGATGCAGAGCAGCACCTGCGTGTGGTTGGTGAGGAAGCGCCAGCGACGCTCGTCAGGACTTGACATAGGCGTCATGAATATCGTATTTTACTTGTCGTGACTCGTCTGATGTGATTTGTGTATCGCGGAAGTGTAGTCGTATGTTAACAGGGCAAGTGCGATGACGGAGCGGCTGCGGATCAGGTTTGTCGAGGAACGCCAAGCGGCTGCCTTTGTGGACGAGTTCGCAGAGCTGGCGCCAATCGAGGTCGGCCGCACTAGCGATGCTTGGGAAGTCTCGATCGACGGTCTTCAGACCAGCACCCTCGTCGTCAGCACGCTCGAAGCGATCCGCCGTACCCTGAGCGGGAAGCCGTCGGCCACTGCGGAGGTCGTCCTCGACGGGGACACGTACCGGATAGACGGGGAATAGCGACGCCGATGACTGGCGTGGACGATGGTGAACGTCGGATGCGCAGCACGAGGCGCTCTATCGGGAAGTGAACGCGCGGGTCGAGGCCGTAGCGCACCAGCTTGATCAGAGGTCCCGTACGAGTTCAGTTGCGAGTGCGCGAACGCGGACTGCACCTTCCGAGTCGCGCTCCCGATCGGCGTTTACCAGACCATCCGCTTGGATCCGAAGCAGTTTGTGGTGCTACCGCAGCACTAGACGCCGGAGGTCGACGATCTGGTCGCCGAGGAAGGTAGGCACAGAATCGTCTGCACTCAACGAATCGCCTGGATCAAGACCGCGAGGGCGATGCCGGCTGCGAGGAGCCAGAGGAGCCAGAGGAGCCGCGTTGCCGAGGGACGCGGCCGACGGCGCTTCGGTCCGGGCTCGAGGTAACGCATTACCGCTCCGCCGCGGCCTCTGTGTGGTCAGGTTGCGCCATTGTCACCGGCAGATCACCCGCCGGATCTCATCCGAAACTCAGCGACGCATCCGTCGCTCAGGAGACCATCGTTTAGGCCGGCTGCAGATGGGAACCAAGAAGACGAGGGTCGGTCGCTGGGGTCGAACCGACGGGGTCGAGAACGACGCTATTCGCAGCTTGTGACGTTGCCGCGCAAGCCCGTTCTCCGTCCGGGCGTCCCCGCGATCGCTCAATAGCGAACGACTACCGAGGAGGTCGTGGATGTCCAACCCTGAGCACGAACACGGCTGACTCAGCGATCGCGCGCCCGATGATCGATCGCACGCCCGACGATCCCGTGAGCCACTCGATCTCACTGGGCCGAGGGCGCCGAGCGTTCTCACGACGCCGCTGAGCCAGAGGCACGCCAGCTTTTTCACCTCAATCGAAAGGGATCTCTCTCCATGATTCGCCGCATTGATCGAATTCAGACCGAGTTGCCGCCGCCATCCGATCCGGATCCGGCCGGCGCCGCAGCCGTCCAGGAGCTCCTGGGAGGAAAGTTCGGTGAGATGTCGACATTCCTGAACTACACCTTCCAGTCGTTCAACTTCCGCAACAAGCAGGGCGCTCGGCCGTTTTACGACCTGGTCGCCAACATCGCAGCCGAGGAGTTCGGCCACGTCGAGCTGGTGGCGAAGACGATCAACACGATGCTCACCGGCGCCACGCAGACGACGACGCCGAACGGGCGAGGTCCAGGTAGTCCGCTCAAGGGCCTCAAGGGCGTGGGAAATCCGCATCACTTTCTCGTCGGCGGCCAGGGCGCGTTGCCTCAGAACTCCCAGGGTCGGCCCTGGAACGGCGACTACGTCTTCTCGTCGGGCGATCTCGTCGAGGACCTGACCCACAACTTCTTCCTCGAGACGGGCGCCAGGAACGGAAAGCTGAAGGTCTACGAGATGGTCGAGCATCCGGCCGCGCGAGCGCTCACAGGCTTCCTGCTCGTCCGTGGCGGCGTCCACCAGGTCGCCTACGCACGCGCGGTCGAGCTTCTAACCGGCGCGAACCTGATGAAGATGTTCCCGGCTCCGCGGATCCCGACCGACAAGATCCCGGAGTGCAAGCCGCACATCAAGCGCGGCGAGCACCTGAAGCTCTACCGTTTCTCCCCCAGCGACTATCTCGAGCTCGCGGCCGTGTTCAAGGGGCCACACCCGGAGACGGGAGAGGAACTGGAAGTCGTCGAGGAGGCGCCGGAAGGCGTTCCCGCCTACGACCTCCCCTCGCAGCCCGCCGTCTTCGCTCCCGACTATGTCCCCGAGGAGATCGCGGCGATCGCCGAGAAGCTCCGCAAGCAGGCTGGCCTGCCGAAAAGCCCGTCGGGCGAGGTCGCAAACGGAAACGGGTCGACTGCGAGCAAGCCCCGCCGAGCGACCCGAAAGCCGAAGGCAGCCGCGAAGAAATAACGACGCACCCGTCCGACAGCAGGACACCTGACACCGAAGGGACACGTGAACATGGGATCACTAGACGATCAGCTTGTGAAGCACATCGACGAGGCGATCGCGATGGAGGAAAACGTCAAACGGATGCTCGACGGGATGATCCAGACGACCGACGATCCGGGCGTAATCGACCTGCTCGAGCATCACAAGGTCGAGACCGAGCAGCACTCACAACGGCTGCGCGGGCGTCTCAAGGCGCATGATGCCTCGCCGTCGATGGTCCGCGAAGCCACCGGCATCCTCGGTGCGCTCGCGAAGCTGCCACTCGACATGGTCAGAGGCGAGAAGGCCGGCCGCAACGCCCGCGACGCCTATGCCACGGAGCACGTGGAGATCGCGGCCTACCAGCTCCTCGAGCGAATCGCGGCTCGAGCCGGCGACGAAGAGACCGCCGAAGTCGCCCGCCTGAACCGCGCCGACGAGGAAGCCATGGCCAAGAAGCTCGACGAGCACTGGGATCACTTCGCCGAGCTCTCACTTCGCGAAGAAGGCGCGCTGGTCTGACCTAGCGATACAGCCATAGCCGAATAACCCGGATATGGGCGTGTGGCGCCCGGCTTTGCTGGGCGCCACACGCACCCGCAGGCGTTGCTCGCGCGAGCAGGCAGGTCCGGAGCTCGTTGGTGAGCGAGCAGTTATCGCGCAGGCAAACCGCCCACGTCAGCCGCCGTCAGGTCTACCCACACCGAGTGCGGCTGAGCGTTCTTCGATCAGGCTCGTCACCGCCTGAACCATCACTTCGCTGTTGGGCTGCGCTTCTAGCGCCTTCCTGATCTCACCAAGCAGCACGAGCTCGTCCTCCGCGGTAGGGCGCGCCAGCGCTACGCCAGCCGGCGATGGTGCAAGGTGCGGCGAGGTAGATCTCAAGTAGTCGGTCAAGGCGTGGATGGTCGCATCGCAGCTAGGGAGCGCAGCTGAACCATTGCAACCGTTTAGTCCGGAACCACGACGAACCGAACTGGCACGCCCTCCACTGCTCGTTGCGGAGCACTGTCAGTCGCGACCGATTCGACCAGCCCTTCCTCGTCACTGGGTCGCACCGCAACGACGATCTCGTCGGCGGGAAACGTGGCGAGAGCATCGCGAATTGCCAGACCGACGTTTGCTTCCCCGGCGACCGTCTCGACGGTCTCACCTCGGAGTTGATCAGCCGTGCGCTCAGCGACCCGTTCCGCATGACCAAAAGCTTTTTCGTCATTCGCGAGCCAGTCCAGCGCTCCCTGTCGTACCACCGGCACGACCACTTTGACCTCATCGGCCTCCCCGACGTAAGCCTGCAGCACGTCGTCACCGTGCTCGACCGTGCTGACGATCAGAACTCTTCTAGGCATCACAACCTCCTCATTTACGGACCCCTCACCAGGCTTTGACGATCAGCGTGGTTCCTCTTGCCACAGCGAGCACCGCAGCCGCTGCCCATGTGTGAGGACGTCCCGTTCCTGCCGCGATGTCTCTTGGCAGGCTCCAGTAGCGCATCACTCCTCTCCTGTCCCTGAACCGGCGGCGGCTCCGATTCCTTCTTGATCACGATCGAGCGCGAGCGCGACATCGCGCTCGTCGCTGAGCGCCGCCTCGGTTGCGGTCGTGAGCAGGTCGAGCTGGAGGTCGAGGATCTCGGTGCGCTCGGGAGGTGAGATCGATTTGAGATCGGTAAGAGCCGCTTTCAGCCGACGCGCCACCTGGGGAGAACCGGCCCCGGCCAAACGGATCTCGTTGAAGGCGAGATGCACGTAGGCCTCCCAGCTCATCGTGCGCATGGTGAGTCGGACTTGTCCCGCTTCGTCGCGATGCTGGCCGTCGGGGAAGGGCCGGCGGGCGAGCTGTCGCAGGATGTCGTGCAGTCGGTCGATCGCTTGCACAGCGGTGGTGGGATCCTGGAAGGGGGAGTCGGCGAGTGATCGCTCGGCGATGTCGACCAGGAGGCGGACGCCGTAGGCGACGTCCTCATCGAGCGTCGGCTCCAAGCTGACGATCAGCGCCCCGCGGGCGATCTCCTCATCCACCGCACTTGTCCCTCCGTGGACCCGGAAGAGGGTGCCGCCCGCGGGCACGAACTCGCCGAGCGCCGGAACGAGCTCGAGCAGGCAGTCCGCGCGTCGCCCTTGCTCGACAAGCTGCTCGTAACCGATCCCCGTGATCACGCCCGACTCGGTCGCGCACACAACGGGAACACCGTTCATTTCCGACTCGAGCGCTGGCCCCTTGTCCGGGTAACGGCGATCGAGAAGCGTCCGCGTCTCGTCGCCGACGAGTTCGATCAGCGCCGAGACGCGGAGCGCCTGACCGATGTGGTGGACGTAGATCACGAGGACGGCAATGCTGACGAGAACGAGGATGAACGCCGTTACGACCGCGACTCCCGGCACATTGCCGGTGCTGTCGCCATTGATCGTCACCTCGCGGAGCGCGAGGATGGCGTGAACGAACGTGGCAACGAAGAGGCCGATCGCGAGCTGGCTCGGCTTGTCCCGCAGGATGCGCTGGACGATGCGCGGAGAGAACTGGCCCATCGCGAGCTGGACGACCACCATCGTGATCGTGAGCACGAGTGCGGTCAGGCTCACCATCGAGGCGGCTACGGTCGAAAGAATGTAGGCCGCCGCATCCGGCCCACCGACGATGCTCGTCGGAACCGCCTGGTAGTCGAAGTAGCGGTCGACGGCGATCGTCGCGAACGAGATCACCGCTCCGGCGAGGACGCAGAGCACGGGGATGAACCAGAGGCTGGACTTGAGATGGATGAGCAGCTTGCGGAGCCTCACGGTGGGCTACCACCTGAAAGGGCCGCCGAAGCTGACTTCGACCGATGTCTGTGCCACCAAGTACACCGCGCGGGTTTGGCAGGGCGTCGCCGGCTCACACTGATTCCCCTCGCGGCGAGACCAGGCGGAGCGCCAGCCCCGCCTGGTCCGCACCGCATCTCACTGCGGTGGCGCCGATTGCGAGCTGCTGGCGGTTGACTCCTGAACCCTGTCCTGCAGGTTCGACGCCAGCTCCTGGCTCTGCTCGCGACCGCTTTCCTTCGCCGTCTCAGCGGCTTCTTGCGCGACCTGTTTGCCGCGCTCAACGGCGTCTCCCGCGGTTTCCTTCGCGGTGTCGACGAGGCGATCAGACATCTCGCCCATGCGCTCGTTCTCAACTTGCGTGGACGGGATCAGGAGACCGGCGACGAAGCCCACAGCGGCCGCGCCGACCGCAAGACCGATCGGGTTCCGCTCCGCCGTGTCCTTGACGCGACCAACCTTCTCACCGCTGGGCACGGCCTTGGACGCCGTGCCGGTGACCGCGTCGCGAGCGCCCGTGAACTTGTCCTTCACAGCTTGCTTCTTCTCGTCGACGTAGTCGCCGACGCGGGCAGAGACATCGGTCTTGTAGCTGAGAGCGTCGACTTCGTCGCCGACCCGGCTGCGTGTCTCCTCTAGCTCCGCGCGGATGTCGCTCGGGTCTTTGCCCATTCCACGTCCTCCTTCACAGTCTCGATGGTCTGCTCGGGAACCGGGGCGCCGGCCTCGCTGACGCGCTCCTTCCCTTGCTTGACAAGCACATAGGCAACAGCGGCAAGTACGCCGCCGACGATCAATGCCGAAACCCACTCAGGCAGGAAGACCGAGAGCACGAGGATCAGAAACGCCGTCAAAGCCCCCGCCGCCATCAGTCCGACGACGCCCGCGCCGCCGATCATCCCCAATCCGGGCGCGGCGACGCGGCCCTTCTCTGCCATCTCCGCCTTGGCCAGCTCTACTTCCTGCCGAACCAGCAGCGACACGTCGCGCGTGAGGTCGCGTGCGACGTCACCGAGCGGACGCTCACGCATATTCACACGCTGCTCGTTGCTCGCCACCGAGCTCACCCGCCCGTGCCGAGCTCACGGCCAGCATTCGCGTAGCTGTACCTACGTCTGTATCCGTTGCCCTGGGCGGAGTCGTAGCGGCGTTCGGACGACGCCTTGAGAAAACGGGAAGCCGCCAGGCCGACCATCAGCCCCAGCCCCGCGACCATCCAGGGCCGCTCGCGCGCGAAGTCCTCGGCGTCACGAAGAAACTCGTCGCCGCTCGTCCGCTCGAGATACCCGCCCAGCCGCTCAATCCGATCTGCGGCACCTTCCGTCACGCCAGCCACCTGCTGTCCCTCGCCCTGCTCGCGCAGCTGCTCCCCGCTACGCCGAAGCACCTGCGCCATCTGCCGAGCCTGCCCACCCGCCTGCGTCGTCCGCTCGTCGAGCGTCTCGCTGAGCTTGCTCCGACCCTGCTCCTTCAGCTCGGACGCCTTCTGCTGAGCCGTCGCGGCCGCGTCCTCCAGCTGCGACCCCGCCTGGTCCACGAACCCTTCCCGGCCCGTTTCACTGGCCGTATCCGTCATGCTGACCCCTTTCCTCGGATGACGTGCAGCCAAGCATCCCCCCAAACGCGCGTGGTCTAAACGCGTGTCCTCTGGCGGACGAGCCTGCCGCCCCTTGCGTTGCGGAGCGAGATCCCGCTCGTGGGTCTCGGGGACCGGCCCGGCAGACTCTGCTATGCGATGACGACGCGCCGAGCGGCCGCAGCGAGCGCGAGCCGTACGGCGGCGTCGTCCCTCACGGAGCGTGTGTCGTAGGGCGGCGCGGCACGGCGGCAGCGGAGCCCCTGAGCTGCGCACGGCGCCACGGGACGACGACCTCCCGCACGACGAGGTCGACGATCGCCGCGGCAGGGACGGCGACGAACGCTCCGAGGGCGCCGCCGAGCGAGGCGCCGACGAGGACCGCGACGAACACGAGCAGCGGGTGGATGTCGAGCTGATCGCCCTCGACGACCGGGGAGATCACATACCCCTGCAGATTCTGGATCAAAATCGACGCCAGGAACGTCAGCACGAAGGTCCGCGGGCTGTCGAGCGCCGCGATCGCGAGGAGTGGGATGCGCGCGAGCCAGCTGCCGACGAGCGGGATCAACTCTCCGAAGGCCACGATCACGGAGAGCGGGATCGCGAAGGGCACTCCGATCACGATCAGCGAGACGTACGTGAGCGCCCCGACGATCGCCATCACGATTACCTTCGCGCGGAGGTATCCGCCGATCCGCAGCCAGGTCCGGTCGAGGACGAAGCCGGTGCGACGCCGATGATCGGAGTGCGTCAACGAGAGGACGAAGTCACGGATTCGCAGCCGATTCGTGAGGAGGAGCAGCGAGACGAAGAACACCGCAAGCAGGTCGAGGAAGATCGAGAAGACGTCGCCCGGAAGCGCGGCAGCCCGCTCGCCCGCACGGTCGAGGATCGCGTCTCCGAGCCGCGATAGCTGCTCCTCGAACGGCGGCAGCGCAGGAAAGTCGGCACGAAGCTCGGCGTACGCCTCACGGACTCCCGCGTAGCGGTCGGCGTATTCCGGCGCGCGGTCGGCGAACTCGACCACCTGGCCGAGTAGCGGGGGCACGACGATCCAGCCGATCCCGACGACGACTGCGAAGGACGCGATGTAGATCATGACCGCGGCCAGCCCGAGCGGCAGGCGAAAGCGCCGGTGAAGCCACTCGCTCGGCCCCGTCAGCGCCGCGGCGAGGAGCACGCTCACGAACAGGACGAGCAGGACGTGGCGGACCATGAACAGAAGGAGAACCGCAACGACGGTCAAGATGGCGAATAGCAGCCCGAGATAAATCGGCAGCGCCCGCTGCACGAGTGACTCACTGGAATCGCCCGACGGCGCCATCTCGACCGGGATACCCGTGAAGCGGCGGTGCTATTCGTCCAGCCCGTACCGCCGGATCACGACGAGCCGTCGCTTTAGGCATCAGCCATCCCGGCGACCCCCGCTCGTGGACTCGGGGTCGCCCGGACAGTGTCCACCGCTCGAGGAGCTTGATGCAATCCCGCGTCGCGGGCCAGTCAGCGCGATGTCGCCGCAAGCGTCACGCTTCTTCAATTCAGAACGCGGTCGCATCGGGCGCGAGCCCACGTCGACATCGCGTCGGAGCCACCCTGTCGGGTGGCACGCCGACGCGCCTGAGAGCTGGCAGCAGACCGGCGCGGACGTTTCGCCCCGACAGCGACTTCCGATCTCGTGAGGCCGCTTGACCGGGTGAGCCGGCGGCTGGCGTGGCTAACGAGAGTGCCGCCTGCACTCTTGACTGTCTCGCTCACCTCTAGCGATGCGCCCATTCGGGCGAAACCGCCAAACTTGCGCAGCGGCCAGTTCCGCTTGAACAGTCGAGTTCCGCCTCAGTTCGCTGAACAGTTGGCTGAACCCGCCAAGTGGGCGC
>CAVVYB010000013.1:0-169404 GCA_963752405.1 uncultured Gaiellaceae bacterium | reverse complement strand
AGCCGTCCTCCGGGTGCGCCTCGCGGATGTAGACGATGACGAACGCGACGGCGTCGCCGTGGCGGTCGTGAAGCTGCCTCCAGCTCGCCCAACTGGCGGCGGAAGGGCGGTCAGGTGTACGAGCCGAACACGAGCGCCACGGGCTGCACGCCCGCGAAGTCGCCGAGGCGGACTCGCTCGCCGCTTGGACGGTGTGTCTCGGCGTCGAGCAGCGGCAGGTCGAACGGGAACGCGGGATCGCCCGGCGCGAGTTGCGGTGTCATCAACCGGAGGTACTCGGGTGAGGACATCACGTCCTCGAGCGTCAACGGCGGGTCGGGGAGGTGTTTCCGGCCCCAACCTGGGTTCGGCCACGTCAGTCGGAGAAGAGCTCGCGGCGGCGGTTCTGCATCTCGACTGTCGGCACGTTGACCTTCCAGACGAGCCCGAGCCGCCGCATCAGCCGGATCACAAGCCCACCGACATCGAGTTCCCAGGGCTTCAGGCCGTGGAACGCCGACGAGGGGAAGGCGTGATGGTTGTGGTGCCAGGACTCGCCGAACGAGATCCAGGAGAGCCACCAGACGTTCCGCGACTCGTCCTTGACACGGAAGCGGCGCGACCCGACGAAGTGACACACCGAGTTGACAGACCACGTGATGTGGTGGAGCAGAAAGATCCGGATCAGGCCGCCCCAGAACATGGCCTGCAGGCCGGCGCCGAACGTGCCGCCCCAGATCCAGCCGGCCGCGAACGGCAGCACCAGCGACAGGGCGACCCAGAGCCCGAACGTCACGCGAGATGAAGACCATGCCGCGATCCGCGAGCAGATCCTTCGCGTATTTCGTCCACTCCGCGCGACCGACGTTGCGGAAGAGCCAGCCGACATGCGCGTGCCAGAGGCCGGCGATCTTGCCGCGGATCCCAGGGCCGAAGCCGGCGTGCGGCGAGTGCGGATCGCCCTCGCGGTCGGCGAAGCTGTGGTGCTTGCGATGGTCCAAGAACCCAGCGGATCACCGGCCCCTGCACGGCCATCGAGCCGAGCACCGCGACCCGGTCGCGGATCGCCCTGTACGTCTCGTACGAGCGGTGCGTGAACAGCCGGTGGAAACCGATCGAGATCCCGAGCGTCGTCAGCGCATATCCGACCGCGAAGATGGTCAGATCGCGCCAGGTGACGTAGCTGCCCCAGAGAAAGAAGATCGACGCCAGGAAGCCGACGAACGGAATCGTCACGCCGATCAGGTTCGTAATCTTCTGACCGTTCGTCATGTGATCTTGGTCATGTGGGTCTCCGCCTCAAGGTCGCTCCCAGCTGGAGGAGAGCCGCCGCCTTTGCGGAGGACGCGCGGTTCCTTTGCCATTTGGGATCCGACCTGCATAAGCTGCCCCGGTCGATGGCCCTGCTCTCGCTGCGGAATGTCACTCGCCGATTCGGGGGGATCGTCGCCCTCGACGGGTCTCCTTCGACGTCTTGGACGGCCAGATCGTCGGGTTGATCGGGCCGAACGGCGCGGGTAAGACGACCGCGTTCAACGTGATCACGCGGCTCTACACGCCCGATGAGGGCGAGGTCGAGTTCGACGGCGCGACGCTGTTGAAGACACCGCGTGCACGGGATCGTGCGGAGCGGCATCGCGCGCACCTTCCAGAACGTCGAGCTGTTCAAGACGATGTCCGTGCTGGACAACGTCCTGGTCGGCGCGCACACGCGCGGGCGCCACGTCGACGCCGAGGCGCTCGAGGTGATCGATTACGTCGGCCTGGGAGCGATCGCGCAACGGCCGGTCTCGGGCTTCCCTTCGGAACACTGAAGCGCGTCGAGCTCGCTCGCGCGCTCGTCTCGCAGCCCAAGCTCCTGCTGCTCGACGAGCCGGCGGGAGGGCTCAACCACGAGGAGGTCGCGGATCTCGGCCGCTTCATCCAGCAGATCCGCGACGACCGGAAGCTGACCGTCCTGCTCGTCGAGCACCACATGGACCTGGTGATGGGGATCTCCGACCACGTAGCGTCTGACTTCGGCCGGAAGATCGCGGATGGCACGCCGGCCGAGGTACGGAGCGAACCCGGCCGTGATCGAGGCGTATCTCGGCACGGACGTCGATCCCGCGCACATGGACGGCGAGAAGAACGAGCCTGAGGAGCCCAGTGGCCTGCTTGAGCTGCGTGACGTCGAAGCGCGCTACGGGCCGGTCCAGGCGCTGCACGGCGTCACCCTCGCGGTCGACGAAGGTCAGTCGTCGCGTCCTCGGCGCGAACGGGGCCGGCAAGACGACGACGCTCCGCGCGATCTCCGGCACGGTCAGGCGGAGCGGCGAGATCACGTTCGCCGGCAAGACGATCCGTCGGCGCGCCCCGAGGCGGTGGCGAACCCGGGAATCGCGCACGTCCCGGAGGGCCGCGGGACGTTCACCGAGCTCTCCGTCGTCGAGAACCTCCGTCTCGGCGCGTACACGAGGCGCGACCGCTCGGCGCCGACATCGAGGCATGGCCGGCGACTTCCCGTGGATCCTCGATCGCGCGACCAGCGCGCGGGCACCCTCTCGGGCGGGGAGCAGCAGATGCTCGCTCTTGCACGTGCGCTATGGGCCGCCGCGCCTGCTGATGCTCGACGAGCCGTCACTCGGGCTTGCCCCGCTGATCGTGCGGGAGATCTTCCGGATCGTCGCGCGAGCTGAACGAGAAGGACGGCCTGACGGTCCTCGTCGTCGAACAGGACGCGCGCGATCGCGCTCGACTCGGCGACGACCGCATACGTGCTCGAGGTCGGCACGGTTGCGTTGTCGGGCACGAGCGCCGAGCTGACGCGCGACGAGTCCGTCCGCCGGAGCTACCTCGGCTATTGATGGCAGTTCTTTCAGCAGGTCGTCGCGGGCCTCGCCTCCGGCGGCGATCTACGGGGCGCTCGCGCTCGCTATCGTCCTCATCCACCGCGCAACGGGCGTGATCAACTTCGCCCAGGGCGAGATGGCGATGGTCTCGACCTACATCGCCTGGACCCTCACGAGAACCACGGCATCCCGTACTGGCCCGCCTTCGTGATCACCCTCTTCGTATCGCCTTCATCGGTCGGCCTCGGTATCCATCGAGGCGGTGATCAGGCCTGTCGAGCGGGGGCCTCAGATCCTGACGTCGTGATCATCACGATCGGCTTGGTGCTCCCTTCAACGGCCTTGCGAGCCGGATCTGGTCGGCCGAGATCAGGGCGTTCCCGAGTCCCTTCCCGAACGACACGTGGCAGATCGGCGGTGTTTCGATCTCGCAGCCAGGACATCGGCACGTTCGCCGTCGTGCTCGTGCTCGTGGCCATCCTGTGGGCGTTCTTCCGGTTCACGAAGGTCGGGCTCGCGCTGCGTGCGTCGGCGCTCAACCCGGACGCAAGCCGCCTCGTCGGGGTACGAGTGGGCTGGATGCTTGCGATCGGCTGGGGCCTCGCTGCGATGCTCGGCGCGGTAGCGGGGATGCTCGCCGCGCCGACGGTGCTCCTCGACCCGAACATGATGCAGGCAATCTTGATCTACGCCTTTGCGGCGGCCCTGCTGGGCGGGATCGACTCGCCCCCGGGCGCCGTCGCCGGGGGCCTGATCCTCGGCGTCGGCCTGAACCTGATCGGAACGTACAGCGACTTCATCGGCGCCGACCTGAAGCTCCCCGCCGCGCTCCTGATCATCCTGATCGTGCTCCTCGTCCGCCCTGCGGGGCTCTTCGGCACGCCCGTCACGAGGCGCGTGTGAAACGCCGCGAGCTGATCAAGGTTCTCGGGTTCTTTCTTGCGGCGGCCGCGGTCTTCCTGATCCCGCGCTTCGTCAGCGACTTTCGCGCGCAGCAGTTCGCCTACGTCGGCATCTACTTCGTCGCCCTGATCGGCCTCAACATTCTCACGGGCATCACCGGGCAGATCTCACTCGGGCATGGGGCATTCATGGCTGATCGGCGGCTATACGACGTCGATCCTGATCTCGGACCAGGGGCTGCACTCGGTTCGACACCTTCTCGAGCGACATGACGGACATCTGGACGATCCCGATTGCCGGGCTCGTGGCCGGGCTTGCCGGCTTCCTCTTCGGTTTTCCGGCACTCCGCCTTTCCGGCCTCTACCTCGCGCTCGCGACGTTCGCGATCGCGGTTGCGACGCCCGCGGTCGTGCGGAAGTTCGAAGAGTTCACCGGGGGAGGCGCGGCATCAACATGTTCGGCCTGCCCGGTCTGACCGGTTATCGACCCCGTCAAGATCCTCGGCTCTCGACAAGCCGCTTTCTTCAACAACTGGCTCTACTACCTGTGTTGGACGATCGCCCTGGTGATGCTCGGCGTCGCGTGGCTCATGCTGCGCGGCCGCTTCGGCCGCTCGCTTCGGGCCGTGCGCGACAGCGAGCTCGCGGCAGCCTCGCTCTGGCGTCAACCTCACCCGCTACAAGACTCTCGCCTTCGGGATCAGCGCGTTATACGCGGGCGTGGCGGGCTCGCTGCTGGCGATCGCCACGACTTTCGTCAACCCGGACACCTTCCCGATCGCGCTGTCGATCTTCCTGCTCGTCGGCGTCGTCGTCGGCGGCCTCGGCTCGCTCTGGCCGCTCGTCGTTCGGCGCGATCTTCATCCACTTCATGCAGATCGAGTGGGCGCAGCGAGTGGAGTCGTGATCCCGGACTGGCTGCCGCTGCTCGGAGACCTCAACACGTCGCGCCGGCGCTCCGGCGGTTGCCTTCGGCGTCATCCTGATCCTGATCATCTTGCTCGCACCCGGTGGCGCGGCGGGACTCCTCTATCGCCTCAAGGTGGCTGCGACTCGCGGCTACCATCGCGTTCGCTACGCCCTCGATCAAGGAGCTGCTCTCACCGATGCGTCGACCCAGACTTCTCGTCTCCATGCTCGTGCTCGCCGGCGCGATCGCGACGATCGCCACCGCTGCGCCCAGCGCAGATCCCGGGATCACCGACAAGACGATCCTGCTCGGCGGGACGGCGCCCCTGTCCGGCCCCGCGTCTGCCTACGCGTCCGTGGCCCGCGGAGCGGCCGCCTACTTCAAGTACCCGAACGCTCGCGGCGGCGTCAACGGGCGGACGATCACCTACAAGTACCTCGACGACGCGTACAACCCGGCGCAGTCCGTGCAGGTGACGCGTCAGCTCGTCGAGCAGGACAAGGTCTTCGCTGTCTTCAACTCACTCGGCACGGCGCACAACGAGGCGGTTCGCGCCGTACCTGAACCAGGTGAAGGTGCCGCAGCTCTTCGTCGCCTCCGGCGCGACGACGTTCGGCCGCGACTACAAGCAGTACCCGTACACGATCGGCTTCCAGCCGAGCTACCAGGCCGAGGGCTGGATCTACGGCAAGTACCTCGCCCGAACGAAGCCGGGCGCGAAGGTGGCCGTGCTCTTCCAGAACGACTCCTACGGCAAAGATCTGCTCGCCGGGCTCAAGTCGGGCATCGCGCGCTCGAAGGTGAAGGTCGTCGCAGCGCAGCCGTACGAGGTCACGGCGTCGGACGTCCAGTCGGAGGTCGCGCAGCTGAAGTCCTCCGGGGCGGACGTGCTTGCCCTGTTCGCGACCCCGAAGTTCGCGATCCAGGGCTACGTCTTCGCGAACAGGCAGGGCTGGCGGCCGCTGATCATCAACAACGCCGTCTCGAGCGCCTCGACATCATGACCCTCGCCTCCGAGGGCGGCACGAACAAGGCGGTCGAGAACTCGATCTCGATCGTGTTCCTCAAGGATCCGACCGACCCGAAGTGGGCGCAACGACGCGGCGATGAAGCTCTACCGCACGATCATGGCCAAGTACGCGAAGGGCGCGAACGTGAAGGACGTCTACCACGTCTACGGCATGGCGGTGGCTTACGAGACGGTGAGGCTGCTGAAGGCAGCGGGGAAGACGCCGACGCGCGCTGCCGTGGTTGCGCAGATGCGGAAGCTGAACGACGCGTCGAACCCGTTCCTGCTGCCCGGGATCGCGGTCAAGACGAGTGCCACGGAGCGCTTCCCGATCGAGCAGGCGCTGCTGCAGCGCTGGTCGAAGGGACGTTGGACGAGCTTCGGCGGACTCTGGGGGTTCAGGGCCGGCTAGTTAAGGTCTGTGTATGGACGCGCTGCTCGAAGCGCCGCTCGACGAACTGCTCGCAGCGGCGCGCGAGCGGCGGCGCGGCGGCGGGCTCATCACGTACTCGCCGAAGGTCTTCATCCCGCTGACGACGCTCTGCCGCGACGTCTGCGGCTACTGCACGTTCGCCCGCCCGCCGCGCCGGGGCGAGCGTGCCTTCCTGACCGAGGACGAGGTGCTCGCGATCGCGCGCGCGGGCGCGGCGGCCGGTTGCACCGAGGCGCTCTTCACGCTCGGCGACAAGCCTGAGCTCCGCTACAAGGTCGCGCGCGCCGAGCTCGCGGCGCTCGGCTGCGAGACGACGCTCGAGTACCTCGGGCGGGTGGCGAAGCTCGTGCTCGAGGAGACCGGGCTGCTGCCGCACTTGAATCCCGGCGTGATGAGCCGGGAGGATCTGGTCGCGCTCCGGCCGGTCTCAGCGTCGATGGGGATCATGCTGGAGACGACAGCTGAGCGGCTCTCGGCCAGAGGCGGCCCCCACTGGGCCTCGCCGGACAAGGAGCCCTCGCGGCGGCTGGAGACGATCGAGCTCGCCGGCGAGCTGCGGATTCCGTTCACCAGCGGGATCCTGATCGGGATCGGCGAGACCCGCGCCGAGCGGGTCGCTGCGCTCGAGGAGCTGAGGGCCCTGCACGAGCGGCACGGCCAGCTGCAGGAGGTGATCGTCCAGAACTTCCGCGCCAAGCCGGGCACGCGCATGGCTTCGCACCCCGAGCCGAGCCTCGACGACCACCTCTGGACGATCGCGGTCGCCCGGCTGCTGCTCCCGGACGACGTTGCCGTTCAGGCGCCGCCGAACCTCGCCTACGACGACTTTCCGCGCCTCCTCGACGCCGGCATCGACGACTGGGGCGGCGTCTCGCCCGTGACGATCGACCACGTCAATCCCGAGGCACCGTGGCCCGACCGCGACCGGCTCGCTGAGGCGACGCGAGCGCGTGGGCTCGAGCTCGCACCGCGCCTGCCCGTGTACCCGCGGTACCTCTCCGGCCGGTGGATCGACCCGGCGGTCCTGCCGACAGCGCTCCGCGCGTCCGACGCGCTCGGGCTCGCCCGCGAGGACGATTGGCACCCCGGCGAGCTGGGCGGCGTCCCGTTCGTCGTCCGCCGGGACGCGCTCCCGGTCGACACCGCCGAGCTCGGGGAGGAGGAGCTCGTGCGCCTCTTCCAGGCTCGCGGCGACGAGCGCCAGCGCGTGTTCGCGGCGGCCGACCGGCTCCGGCGCGAGGTGTGCGGCGACGAGGTCAGCTACGTCGTCACCCGGAACATCCAGTACACGAACGTCTGCTACTTCCGCTGCGGCTTCTGCGCCTTCTCGAAAGGCCGGCTGGCGGCGAACCTGCGCGGCGCGCCGTACCTCGTCCCGCTCGACGAGATCGTCCGGCGGGCGCACGAAGCCTGGGATCGAGGCGCGACCGAGGTCTGCCTGCAAGGCGGCATCCACCCGGCCTTCACCGGCGACTACTACGCCTCGGTCGTCGAGGCGATCCGGGCCGAGTTGCCCGAGCTGCACATCCACGCCTTCTCCGCGCTCGAGGTGTGGCAG
The DNA here is from genome assembly GCA_963752405.1 of uncultured Gaiellaceae bacterium. Lineage (GTDB taxonomy): Bacteria > Actinomycetota > Thermoleophilia > Gaiellales > Gaiellaceae > Gaiellasilicea. Next base: position 161,782 of record CAVVYB010000013.1, on the reverse strand, counting down.
GGAGCCGAGACCCTCGGGCTGTCACTCGACGACTATCTGGCGCGGCTCCGCTCCCTGGGGCTCGGCTCGCTTCCCGGGACTGCGGCCGAGATCCTGGACGACGAGGTGCGGGCCGTGATTTGCCCGGACAAGGTCTCGACCGACCAGTGGCTCTCCGTCCACGCCGCCGCCCACCGCGTCGGCCTGCGCTCGAACGTGACGATCATGTTCGGGCACGTCGAAGCGCCGAAGCACTGGGCGCGCCACCTGCTGCGGGCGCGCGAGCAGCAGGAGCTGTCCGGTGGTTTCACGGAGTTCGTACCGCTGCCGTTCGTGCACATGGAGGCGCCGATGTGGCTCCAGGGCCGGGCGCGCTCCGGCCCGACCTTCGGCGAGTCGCTGCTCCTGCACGCCGTTGCGCGGCTCGCGCTCCACCCGGCGATCACGAACATCCAGGCTTCCTGGGTCAAGCTCGGCCCCGAGGGCGTCGCGGCAGCCCTGCGCGCGGGTGTGAACGATCTCGGCGGAACGCTGATGAACGAGTCGATCTCGCGCTCTGCGGGCTCGGAGCACGGACAGGAGATGCCGCCGGAGTCGATGGAGGCGTTGATCCTGGCCAACGGCCGGTCGCCGCGGCAGCGGACGACGCTCTACGCCGATGCGCCCGCCGAGAGGCGCGCCGCGTCCTTCGCGGCTGCGCCGCTCGCCGAACCGCTCAACCCGCCGGTCCGGGATGCGGGGCTGAAGGCGCCGCCGCGGCTCGTTCGGCCGGGCCTGCTCGCCCGCGCCCGTTAGCCCTCGCGGAAGATGCGCGGCAGGCCCATCAGCCAGCGCGGAATCCGACGTCGCGCGGTCCGCAGCGCGCTCTCCAGCGCCGCCGGCTGATGGTGGATCCCCTCGCCGTGCCCCACGAGCAGATGGTCTGGGGCGAGGCCGCGGAGCGAGCGCAGCGGCCAGGGCCGAAGGAAGGGGTGGACGCCGGCAGGCTCCTCGCCGGCGCAGAAGAACGGAATCGTGCCGACCACGTCCGCGACGAGGAGCAAGCGGCGCTCCTCCCACCAGAGCGCGACTTCTCGCCACCAGCGAACCCGGACGACCGGCCGGAGCTCGAACGGCGTCCCCGGCAACTGCCGGGGTACGACGAGGTGGGGGACGCCGAGTCGCTGCGCGACGGCGGCGCAGTCGCGCTCGTGCCGGTCGAGCAGTTGCACGACCGCGGCCGGCTCGCCGAGCTCGCGCACCCGCGCGTCGAGCTCCGGCCAGTCGACGACGTCGAAGAGCCAGACGCGCCCGTCGACCTCGAGGGCGTGCGACGTGCGCGCGGCACGCTTCTCCTCGATCCAGCCGGTTGCGTGAGCGATCTCGTCGACGACTCTCATGCTCGTTCCTCGAGCTGCGCGAAGGCGTGCTCGAAGACGTCCTCCGGCTGCGCGCCGAGGACGAGCAGCCGCTGGTCGAGCACGAAAGCCGGGACCGCGTTCGCGCCGACGCTCACTGCCTGACGTGTCGAGTCGACGACGCGGTCGCGGTAGCGCTCGCTCGCCGAGCACGTCGTCGACCTCGTCCGCGGGCAACCCCACCTCGGCGGCCAACGTCCGCAGCACGTCCGTGTCGCCGATGTTCTGCGCCTCGGCCCAGTACGCGTCCATCAGCCGGTCGTGCACGGCCGAGTGCTTGCCGAGATCACGCGCCAGCTCCGTCGAGGCGGAGCGCGCTCATCGTGTTCGGCACCACATCGGGATGCGGGTTGTAGCTCCAGCCCACGCGCGGCGAAGAACTCACGCATTCGTTCGGTCATTCCAGGGCCGTACCGCTCGATCAGCTCCTGGCGCGGCAGGCCATCCGGCGGGTACTCGGGATGAAGGTCGAAGGGCAGCCAGGTCACCTGGGCGCCGAACCGGCGCTCGAGCGACACAGCCGTTGGCTGCGCCGCGCGGCAGAAGGGTCAGATGTAGTCGCTCCAGATCGCAACGGCATGCTCGCTCACGGTGCGAGGCTACCCCGCCGCCGCCATGGTCAAGCGCGGCGGCGGGGTGGGCCTGGCTCCTCTCCCTAGGCAGCGGGTGGGATCAGGACGCGGTCGATCACGTGGACGACGCCGTTCGACGCCTTGACGTCCGCGGTCGTGACGCGCGCGTTGTTGATCCGGACGGTCATGCCGGTGACGCGGATGCGCACCGACGGGCCGGCGAGGGTCTTGGCGGACTTCAGCGTGACGACCTTCGCTGCGGTCACCTTGCCCGCGACGACGTGGTAGAGCAGGACGCGCTTCAGCGCGGCGGGATTCTTCGCCAGCGAGTTCAGCGTCGCCTTCGGCACCTGCCTGAAGGCCGCGTTCGTCGGCGCGAAGACGGTCAGCGCGCCGGGAGCCGAGAGCTCGTCGGCGAGGCCCGCCTTCTTCACGAGCGACAGCAGCGTCGAGAGTTGCGGCGTCTTGGCCGCCAGGGTGGCGATCGTCGGCGACGCCTCCTTCTGTGCGGGCGCGGCCGTTGCGGCCGGGACTGCGATCGCCAGTGCGGCGAGGACGAGCAGGGCGATGCGGTTCATCTTCTTCTCCTTTTCTCGGTTACGCGGTGACGGTGGGTGACCAGCGGCGGCGGATCGCCGCCTGCTGGGCGATCTGGTAGACGGCGGCGAGGCCGACGAGGCCGTAGACGAGCCGGCTGGCGGCGTTCGTCTCGCCGAAGTCGAGGCCGACGAGGGTGGCGACGAGGTCGAACTCCGCGAGTGCGACCAGCCCCCAGTTGAGGCCGCCGACGATCACGAGCGCGGCGGCGAGCACATCGAGCTTCTTCATGGGACACCTCCTTGTTGTCTAGGGTTTGTCCAAGGAAAGTACAGGACTGGAATGCTGGCTTGTCAAATCTTTGTCTAAACTCTGTACACTCTGGCGATGAGTGACGTCTCGCAGCTGCGAATCGGCGAGCTCGCGCGCCGGACCGGCGTCGCAACGGATCTCCTACGGGCCTGGGAGCGCCGTTATGGCCTGCTCGCGCCGACGCGGACGGACAGCGGCTATCGGCTCTACTCGAGCGCGGACGTGCGCCGCGTCGCACGGATGCGCGAGCTGCTCGCGACGGGCGTCTCCGCGGCCGAGGCGGCCCGCGAAGCGCTCTCGGAGCCGCCGGCTGCCGCGCCGACCGCGTTGGACGGCGTGCCGGTCGAGCTGGGCGAGGCGATCCGGCGGCTCGACGACGCGGCCGCGCACGCCGCCTTCGACCGGCTGCTCGCCGACTTCTCGCTCGACGCTGTGCTCGACGGCGCGGTCCTGCCGCTGCTGCGCGAGCTCGGCGAGGGCTGGGAGAAGGGCGAGGTCTCGATCGCGCAGGAGCACTTCGCCTCGCATCTCGTGCGCGGCCGGCTCCTCGGGCTGGCACGCGGCTGGGATCGTGGGAGTGGGCCTCGCGCGGTGCTGGCCGGCCCGCCGGACGAGCGGCACGATCTCGGCCTGCTGATCTTCGGCCTCGCGCTGCGCGAGCACGGCTGGCGGATCACCTTCCTCGGCGGCGACACGCCGCTCGAGACGCTGGCGGAGACCGTGCGTCAGCTCGCGCCGGACGCCGTCGTGCTGGCCGCCACCGACGCGGATCGGTTCAACGCGATCGCCGCGCCGCTCCGCGACCTGGCCGGCGAGACGACGATCTGGCTCGCCGGGGTCCGGCGCCGATCCGGACGCCGCCGAGCGTGCCGGAGCCGAGCTGCTCGACCTGCCGCCCGTCGCCGCGGCTGCGGTCGTCGCTGCCAGGCCTTCCTAGGGCTCGCGAGCGAGCAGGTCGTCGACCGTCTCCCGCCGGAGGATCAGCCGCGCCTCCCCGTCCGAAACCAGCACGGCGGCCGGGCGCGGGACGCCGTTGTAGTTCGAGCTCATCGAGAGCGTGTAGCCGCCGGTGGCCGGGACGGCGATCAGATCGCCGCGGCGGGGCTCGGGCAGCACCGCCTGCTCGATCAGCTCGTCGCCCGACTCGCAGTGCTTCCCGGCGATCGTGAAGTGGCCGTCGGCCGGCTCTTCCTCCGCCCGGTTTGCGAGCAGGGCGGAGTAGCGGGCGTCGTAGAGCTGCGGCCGCGGGTTGTCGGACATGCCGCCGTCGATCGCGACGTAGCGGCGTGTCGCCGGCCTGCTTGACCGCGCCGACGCGGTAGAGCGTGAACGCCGCGGGGCCGACGAGCGAGCGGCCGGGCTCGAAGACGAGGCGCGGCGCCGGAAATCCCCTCGTCGCCCATTCGCTCGAGACCGCGTCCGCGATCGAGCGCACGAGCTCCTCCACCGGCGGCTCGGCCTCGTCCTCGACGTGGCGGATGCCGAAGCCGCCGCCGACGTCGACGAGCGCCGGCGTCCAGTCGAGCTCGTCGCGGCAGCGCGCGGCGAACTCGCCGAGGTTGGAGACTGCCTCCAGGTGGGCGCGGCCGTCCGCGAGCTGGGAGCCGACGTGCACGTGCAATCCCTCGACCTCGAGCCCGGCTGCGCGTGCCGCGGCGATTGCGACGAGCGCGTCTTCCGCGTCGAGGCCGAACTTCGAGCCGCGGTGGCCGGTGCGGATCGCCTCGTGCGTCTCGGTCTCGACGCCCGGCGTGACGCGCACGAGCACCCGGCGGACGCCGGCCTCGGCAGCGCGCGCCGGCTCGTCGAGCGCGTCGATCGCGACCAGCGCGCCCGCGTCGGCCGCGGCACGCAACTCCTCGTCCGACTTGTTGTTCCCGTGCACGATCAGCCGGTCGCCCTCGATCCCCGCCCGGCGCGCGAACGCGAGCTCGCCGAGTGAGGCCACGTCGGCGCCGAGACCTTCCTCCGCGAGCAGCCGCATCACGGCGACGTTCGGGAACGCCTTCGTCCCGTAGACGACGAGGGCATCGGGCACGGCGCGCCGGAACATCTGCGCCCGCTCCCGCAGCGCTCGCTCGGAGTAGACGACGAGCGGTGTCCCGAAGCGCTCGGCGAGCTCCGTCGCTGCCAGCCCGTCGAGCTGTAGAACGCCGCCCTCGATGCGAGAGCCGGTGGGGAAGAGCGCGATCACCCGAGCAGGTCCGAAACGGTGACGAGCTCGTAGCCGTCCCTGCGGAGGCCCTGCACGATCGCGGGCAGCGCTGCGACCGTGGCGTCGCGGGTGAGGGTCGGATCCTTTCCATCGCCGTCGTGCAGGCAGACGATCGCCCCGGGATGCGCCTCGGCGACAGCGCGCTTCGCGATCGCGTCCGCCTGCGCATCTTCCGCCCAGTCGAAGCAGAGCACGGTCCAGAGGACGACCGGACCGAGCCCGTGTTTCGCCGCCGCGCGCGCGGTGCGGCCGGCATCGCCTCCGAACGGCGGTCGAACGAGCTGGGGCCGCTCGCCGACTGCGCGTTCGAGCTCGTCGGCACAGGCGCTCAGCTCGTGCGACAGCGTCTCGGGCTCCCGCATGAGCAGAGCGTTGAAATGGTTCAAGCCGTGGACGCCGAGCTCGTGTCCCGCCCCTTTCGCCCTCTGCAGCGTCGCTTCCCGGCCGGCGATGAAGCCGCCGATGATGAAGAACGTCGCCGGAGCATCCTCGGCCGAGAGCACGTCCAGGACGGCTTCGGTCGAGGCCGCAGGCCCGTCGTCGAAGGTCAGCGCGATGCGCCGATCATGTCCCGGCCCGGCGGCGAAAATGGAGGCAGCTGGCGAGCCCACTTGCTAGATTGTGCTGCAATGACACGAACGGAGCTTCTTCCGTAGCACTGGAGGCGAACGCGGCGGCGCCGCGAGAGCTTCCTCTTGGCCTCTCGCATGAGAGGCTTTTTTGTACCCGGAGATCGTGATGACTGAGAAGTACGAGCCGAGAGAGATCGAGCAGCGCTGGCAACGCGTCTGGGATGACGCGGGCGCGTTCCACACGCCCAATCCCGAGCCCGGCGAGATCGAGAGCGACAAGACGTATGTCGTCGAGATGCTGCCGTACCCGTCGGGCGAGCTGCACATGGGGCACGTCCTCAACTACACGATCGGGGACGTCGTCGCGCGCCTCCGCCGCCGGCGCGGCTACCGCGTCCTGCGGCCGATGGGCTACGACGCGTTCGGCCTGCCGGCAGAGAACGCCGCGATCCGCGACGGCGTGCATCCGCGCATCAGCACCGAGCGCAATATCGCCGCGATCCGCGCGGGCATGCACCGCATGGGCTGGGCGATGGACTGGGAGCGTGAGATCTCGTCGCACGATCCCGAGTACTACCGCTGGACGCAATGGCTCTTCCTCCGCTTCTACGAACGGGGACTCGCATATCGCAAGGAGGGACTGGTCAACTGGTGCCCGGTCGACCAGACCGTGCTCGCGAACGAGCAGGTGATCGACGGCCACTGCGAGCGCTGCGGCGCCGAGGTCGAGGCCAAGAACCTGACCCAGTGGTACTTCAAGATCACCGACTACGCCGACGCGCTGCTCGACGAGATGGACACGCTCGAGCACTGGCCGGAGCGCGTGCTGACGATGCAGCGCAACTGGATCGGCCGCTCCGAGGGCGCGCGCGTGATCTTCCGTGTGGCGGGGAGCGGCGAGGAGCTGCCTGTCTTCACCACTCGCCCCGACACGCTCTTCGGCGCCACGTTCTTCGTGCTGGCGCCGGAGCATCCGCTGGTCCCGCAGCTGACCGACTCCGAGGAGGTGCGCGAGTACGTGCGCCATGCCGGCGCGCGCTCGGCGGTCGAGCGCGAGAAGAAGGAGAAGGACGGCGTCTTCACAGGCCGCTACGCGATCAACCCCGTCAACGGCGAGGAGATCCCGATCTGGGTCGCCGACTACGTGCTGATGGGGTACGGCACGGGCGCGATCATGGCCGTCCCCGCGCACGACGAGCGCGACTACGACTTCGCCGTCAAGTACGGGCTGCCGGTCCTGACGGTCGTGAAGCCCGCCGACGGCGAGGCGCCCGAAGCCGGCGCGTACTCCGCGCACACCGAGAACGAGGTGCTCGTCAACTCGGACCGCTTCGACGGTCTGCCGGCACCGGAGGCGAAGAAGGCGATCGTCGAGTGGCTCGCCGAGCGCGGCGAGGCGGAGGCGACCATCGGCTACCGCCTGCGCGACTGGCTGCTCTCGCGGCAGCGCTACTGGGGCTGCCCGATCCCGATCGTCCATTGCGAGAGCTGCGGCCTCGTCCCCGTGCCCGACGACCAGCTGCCGGTCGTGCTGCCCGAGATCGAGGAGTTCCTGCCGAAGGGCCGCTCGCCGCTGGCGGCTGCCGAGGACTGGGTCAACGTCGAGTGCCCCAAGTGCGGCGGCCCGGCGAAGCGCGAGACGGACACGATGGACACCTTCGTCGACTCCTCCTGGTACTTCATCCGCTACACGGATCCGAAGAACGACAAGGAGCCGTTCTCGCGCGAGATCGCGGACTACTGGCTGCCGGTCAACCAGTACATCGGCGGCGTCGAGCACGCGATCCTGCATCTGCTCTACGCGCGCTTCTTCACGAAGGTGATGCAGGAGATGGGCCTCGTCGGCTTCCGCGAGCCGTTCGCGCGCCTCTTCAACCAGGGGATGATCCACAAGGACGGCGCGAAGATGTCCAAGTCGAAGGGGAACACCGTCGACCCGCTGGCCCTCGCCGACCGCTACGGCGCCGACGCGGTGCGGACGTTCACGCTCTTCCTCGGCCCGGCCGACCAGGACATGGAGTGGCACGACTCCGGGATCGAGGGCGTCTGGCGGTTCCTGAACAAGCTGTGGCGCGTCGTGCTCGAGCAGGCGGACAAGCCGCGCGGTCGAGCAGCCTGCCGGCCCGCTGGCCCAGAAGGCGCACGAGACGATCGCGAAGGTGACCGACGACATCGACCGGCGCTTCGCGTTCAACACCCCGATCGCGGCCGTGATGGAGCTGGTGAACGAGATCGCCCGCGCCCCGGACGACCCGGCCGCACGCTTCGCCGCCGAGACGGCGGTCTCGCTGATCCAGCCCTACGCGCCGCACGTCGCCGAGGAGCTGTGGGAGCGCCTCGGCGGCGAGCGCTTGTGGGAGGCGCCGTGGCCCGAGGCCGACCCGTCGATGCTCGAGCGGGACACGGTGGAGGTCGTGCTGCAGGTGAACGGCAAGCTCCGCGACCGTCTGCAGGTGCCGGCGTCGATCGGCGAGGAGGAGCTCGTGGCGCTCGCGCGCGCCTCCGAGCGTGTGCAGGCGCACCTGAACGGCGGCGAGCCCCGGAAGACGATCGTCGTTCCGGGCAAGCTCGTCAACTTCGTCGTCTAGCTCACCTAGCCGACAGGAAGCGAAGGAAATCCGACTCCGACGGGTATACGCTGCTAACGAGGGTGAGAGGAGTCACCAGCAACAGTCGCGAAATCATCACGTAGTAGGACGCCCCAGCGAGTGAACGACTTCACAGACTCAGTCGGACGTTGGGCAGCCGGAGCGCGGGAGCGGGCTCTGGCCGGGTTCTTGCTGGCCTCTGCGAGCACACTGCTCCTGCTGCCGGCGATCGCCGTCGCCGCACCGGCGCCGTATGTGCTGTGCATCGAGAGGAAGGGCTCGAAGGAGACCGTTGCCGACCTCAACCTGCTGAGAGGTTCGTGCAAGGGCAAGCCCGGCTCGCTGCTCATCACCTTCCAGCAGCTGTTCCCGAACGGTGTCCCGCTCGGTCCTGCCGGCCCGGCGGGGCCGCAAGGGCCGGCAGGACCCCAGGGCGCCGTCGGCGCGCAGGGGCCGGCGGGAGCTGCGGGCCCGGCCGGTACGCAAGGCCCAGCCGGGGCTACGGGGCCTGCGGGTGCTACGGGTGCGACGGGTGCGACGGGTGCCGACGGGCGACTGCGACGGGTGCGACGGTGGCAGGAGCGACCGGCGCGCAAGGTCCGCCCGGAATCCAAGGCCCCATCGGCGCGACCGGAGCAGCAGGCCCGCAAGGGCCGCAGGGTGTGCCGGGGGCCCAAGGGCCGCAGGGCGATCCGGGCGTGCCTGGTTCGCAGGGGCCGCCGGGGACGCCGGGCGCTGATGGGGCCACTGGCCCGCAAGGGCCGCAGGGTGTGCCGGGGGCCCAAGGGCCGCAAGGTGAGCCGGGCGTGCCTGGTTCGCAGGGGCCGCCGGGGACGCCGGGCGCTGATGGGGCCACTGGCCCGCAAGGGCCGCAGGGTGTGCCGGGGGCCCAAGGGCCGCAAGGTGAGCCGGGCGTGCCTGGTTCGCAGGGGCCGCCGGGGACGCCGGGCGCTGACGGGGCCACTGGCCCGCAAGGGCCGCAAGGTGACCCTGGCCCACAGGGGTTGACGGGCGCCACCGGGCCGCAGGGAACCCCTGGTGTGGCCGGTGCCACCGGCCCGCAAGGGCCGCAGGGTGTGCCGGGGGCCCAAGGGCCGCAAGGTGAGCCGGGCGTGCCTGGTTCGCAGGGGCCGCCGGGGACGCCCGGTGCTGACGGCGCCGCTGGCCCGCAAGGGCCGCAAGGTGACCCTGGCCCGCAGGGGCCGACGGGCGCCACCGGCCCGCAAGGCTCGCAGGGTGTGCCGGGCGCTCAAGGGCCTCAGGGCGCTCCTGGCCCACAGGGTCCGCCTGGCCCCGGCGGTGGCGGAGCGATCTCGCAGGCCACTGGAACCGCCTCGACACCTGGTCCGGGATCGCCCGTCGGAACGCTCGTGACGGCCGTGGCGTCATGTGGTTCGGGTGTCGTCGTTGGCGGCGGAGCGGTGGTCGACTCGATCAACCCGGTCGACCAGCCGCGGGTCGCGATCATCGAGTCACAGCCCGTCGGCCAGACGTGGCGCGCCACGGTCGTCGTCACGCAGCAGCTCAGTCAGCAGTTCACGCTCAAGGTAACGGCGCTCTGCCGGGCATGAGCCCAGCACCGGGAAGCGGCACGCGCGCGCGTTCGTGCAGCAGCAGCCCGCAGCCCCGTGCTCGGTTATCCCCCGTTGGAGAGCGCGTCCGGGCTGACCGGGCGGATCCGGCCGGCGGCGACCAGTTGGCGTAGCACGCGTGGCTCGGGGGCGTACAGCTCGACCTGCACGTTCCCGCGCGGGAACGCGATGTACACGTTCGTTGGCCGTTCCTTGTTGTAGAACGCGACTCCTCCGCCCTTCCCGTTCAGCCTGACCGAGCCAGGACGTCCGGCCGCGGTACGCGTCACCGCGTACGCGTTCGCGACCGGGTAGGTGGCGACCGTCAGGTACGGCTTGGCGCTGCCCGCGGCGACCCCCGCCGGCAGGTAGCGGACGAAGATCTTTCGGTCGGCCGTCTCGGTGAACTCGTAGCTGACGCCGTTCCGTGGGCCGGCCCAGTAGAACGGCCGATCGAGCGACTCGCCGAGCGCGACCAGGTTGCGACCGGACAGCTGCGCAGTGCTCGACTGGGCCGGAGCACCCTCCTGTGCGCCTCCCGACTCGTCGTCGCGGACGAACAGCCACAGGCCGAAGCCGACAACTGCGGCCAGGCTGACGATGATTACCACCCGAAGCCAGCTGCGATTCATCGGTTCCGAGCGTACTTGGCGAGAGGGTATTTGGCCGCCTCGCCCGTGCGCCAACTCGGCGTCGCGGATCCGACCCGGCCCCGGGCCTCAGCGCGGCCGGACCGGTCGCTCGCCGCCCGGACGCTGCCACGACGAGGTCGCGGGGAGCGGCCCGTGCAACGCCCGCTCGAGCGCCGCCTCGACCTGGACGACGCCGAAGCCGCCGCCGCGGAGTGGCCGCGCGCTCTGCGTGAGCAACCAGGCGACCTGGCCGGCGTGCAGCTGGGGGCGGGCGGCGAAGAGCAGACTCGCGGCCGCACTCACGATCGATGCCGCGTACGAGCTGCCGGTCGCACCCCAGAGAACGCCACCGCCGGCCTGGAAACAGGCGGTCGTGCCGGGAAACGCGCAGTTCGCCGGGGCTTGGTAGGGCGAGTTGCGGGTCGGAAAGAGCGTCGTCAGCCGTTCGCCCGGAGCAACGAGGTCGACGGCGCGCCGGACGGAGAAGCCGGCGAGAGCGGGGGCGGCCTCGTTCGCATCCAGCGCCCCAACGGCAAGCACGTCCGGCTCGCCAGCAGGGAACTGCGCCGGCGCCTGCGCGCCGCAGCCGGGAAAGCAGTTGCCGGCGGCGGCGACGACCAGCACGTCCTTGCGCGCGGCGTAGCGCACGGCGGCTGCGATGGCCGGGGTGCGCTGCGATCCGGCGAGCGACAGGTTGACGACGCGGACGCCTTGGTCGACTGTCCAGCGGATCGCGTCCGCTACCGCCGCCGGCCGATAGTAGCCGTTGTCTCGGCGCGAGACGCTGGCGACGACCAGACGGGCGGATGGGGACAGCCCGTCGATGCCGACGCCGTTGCCTGCGGTCGCGGCGATCAGACCGGCGACCATGGTGCCGTGGCTCGAGTCGGGAAAGAGCGGGTCGAGGCCGCCGAAGCTGCGAGCGGCGACGATCCGGCCCTGCAGGTCGGGATGGACGCCGTCGAGGCCGCCGTCGACGAGGCCGACCAGGACCGGCGCCAGCGGCGGCAGGGTCTGCGGCATCGCGACCGTCCGCCGGTAGCCCTGCTCCGCCGCGAGCGGGTTCACGCTCGTGTCGTCGGCGAGCACACTGCCGCACACAGCTAGCGCTGCACCGCAGACCGTGAGCCAGACGACGATGCGGCGCGAGCGCACCAGACGACCGTTGCGCGCGCGGCAGCCCATCCACGGTCAGTTCGGCAGGCCGACAAGACACGCGTGATCGCTCGATCGAGCCACCGCTTGCGTAATCTCAACGGTCGCGGCAGAACGGGTGGAGACGCACCAGAACGGCGGCGAGCTCAGGGAAGGCGATTGGTGGTTCCGGCCAAGCTCGTCAACCGCGTCGTCTAGCTGGAACCGACACAGAATCGGCACGGAGCGCGTATGCCATCCGTGACGGTTTCTCCGGCACGGCTCGGGACATGCCCTCCCTGCCCGTGTCGCGCCAGCGGGCGCTCGTTCTCGCCGCGGTCGCCCTTGCCCTGCTCGCGGTGGCCGGGCGCACGCTGGCCGGCGCGGGCACGGCCACGGTTCAGCCCGCCGCAACGCTCGTTCCCGAGCGCGCGGCGGCGCCCAAGCTCGTCGTGCACGTCGCCGGCGCGGTTCGGCAGCCGGGGCTGTACCGGCTGGCCGAGGGCAAACGAGTCGCTGACGCGGTCGCCCGTGCGGGCGGAGCGGCCGCGTCAGCCGACACCGCCGCGATCAACCTCGCCGCACCGCTCGCCGACGGGATGCAGGTGCTGGTGCCTCGCCGGGTTCCCGGGGGGGCCGGGAAGTCACCTGCGGCTCGCCCGAGCCTGAGCTCGGCTTCGGTCGAGGAGCTCGACGCACTTCCGGGCATCGGGCCGGTGACGGCGCAGAAGATCGTCGACTACCGAGCCGCGCACGGCGGCTTCCGCTCGGTCGACGATCTGGACGCGATTCCGGGAATCGGCCCGGCGCGGGTCGAACAGCTGCGGGACCTCGTCTCGCCGTGATCGCGCGTGTGGTCGAGCGCGGTTGGCCGACGCTCCTCGTCCTCGCGGGCTGCATCGGCATTGCGCTCGCCAATGCCGTGCGGGCGCCGGTGATCGTCCTCGCGTTCGGCATCGCCGTCGCCGCAGTCGCCGTCCTGTCGTCAGAGATGCGCCTGCCGGCGTGTGCGCTCGTGCTCGTTCTCGCCGGCTGGTGGTGGGGAAGTGCCCGGCTTGACGCGCTCGACCGCAGCGTGCTCGCGCCGGAGATCGGGCGCTCGGCCGCCGCCACCGTCGTCGTGACCGGCCCCGCGCGGAAGACGCCATTCGCGATTCGCGTTCCAGCCGAGGTGCGTCAGTTCGACTCGCGCCCGCTCCGCGAGCGTGTCCTGCTCGAGCTCCCTGTCGGCCGCTCGCCTCCCCAGGGCGCCGTCCTCGACTTGCGAGTCTCGGTCGCAGCTCCTCGCGGTGCGGAGGACGGCTTCGACGAACGCGGCTGGCTGGCGCGCCGCGGCGTCCACGTCGTGCTGCACGGCGGCGACTGGCGGATCGTGGGCACGCGCGGTGGGATCGGCGGCGTCTCCGACAGGCTCCGCGCGCACGTTGCGCGCGCGATCGCCCCTGGACTCGCCGGCGACCGGCGTGCCGTGCTCGCAGGAATCGTGCTCGGCGAGGACGAGGGGCTCACCGACGAGCTCCGCAGCAACTTCAAGGCCTCCGGGCTCTACCACCTGCTGGCCGTCTCGGGACAGAACGTCGCGTTCCTTGCGATCGGAGTGCTCGGGCTCGCCTGGTTGCTGGGGATCCACCGGCTGGCGGCCGAGGTCGCGGCGATCGGCGCGATCGCCGCCTACGTCCTCGCAGTCGGCTGGCAGCCGTCGGTCGTGCGCGCCGGAGTCGCCGGTGGCCTGGCCTCGCTCGCGTGGCTCCTCGCCCGTCCGCGCGATCGCTGGCACTTCCTCGCCCTGGGCGCGGCGGTCCTGCTGGCGTGGACCCCGGCCTGCCTGTTCGAGCCGGGCTTCCAGCTCTCGTTCGCCGCCGTCGGCGCGATCTTCCTGCTGCTGCCGAAGCTCCGGCTTGCGCTCGAGGGATACCCGCTGCCGGCCTGGCTGCGCGACGCGCTCGCCGTGTCGACCGCGTGCGGAGCGGCAACGGCGCCGATTCTCTGGCTGCAGTTCGGAAGCGTTCCGGTGTACTCGCTGCTGGCGAACGCCCTCGTTGCGCTCGCGATCGGACCGCTGCTCGGGCTCGCACTGGTCGGCTCGCTGCTCGAGCCGGTGCTGCCGTCGGTGGCGTTCGCGCTGGCGTGGTTGAACGGCTGGCTTGCCGCGTACATCGCCGCGTGCGCCGAGCTCGTCGCCGGGTTACCGCTGGCCCAGATCGGCTCGGGCAAAGCCGTGTGCGTCTTGCTCGGGACTCCGTTGCCCTGCTCGCGCTCCAGCGGCTGCCCCGGTGGCGACGGCCGGCGGCGGTGGCGTGCGCTGCGACCGTGGTTCCCGCCGTTCTCGTCTGGCAGCTCTTCCCCTCGTCGCCGCTGCCGCCGCCGAAGGGGCTCCGCATCACGTTCCTCGACGTCGGCCAGGGCGACTCGATCCTCCTCCAGGTGCCGAGGGCGCGGTGCTCATCGACGAAGGCCCGCCTGAAGGGAACGTCGCGCAGCAGCTCCGAACGCTCGGTGTGCGGAGACTGGCGGCGGTCGTCCTGACGCATCCGCAGCGCGACCACATCGGCGGCGCCGAGACGGTGTTGCGCCGGATCGCAGTCGACCAGGTGCTCGACCCGCGCCTGACCAGGTCGAGCCCCTACGAGCGGGCGGCTCTGGCCGAGGCAGCGAAGCGCGGCGTCGAGGTCGTCGAGACGCGCGCCGGAGATACGTTCCGGCTCGGCCGGCTCCACCTGCGGGTTCTCTGGCCCGATCGGCCCGGCACGACAGCGACGATCCGAACCTGCTCCCGGTCGTCCTGCTCGCGACGTACGGCGAGGTCGATGCGCTCCTGACCGCCGACGCCGAGACAGATGTGACAGCGCGTCTCCTTCGCGGCCCGTCGAGATCCTCAAGGTCGCCCACCACGGCTCCGCCGATGCGGGCCTCGAGAGCGAGCTGCGAGAGCTGCGGCCGGAGGTCGCCGTGATCTCCTGCGGCAGAGCAACGACTACGGCCACCCGCGCGCTTCGACCGTCGCGGCGCTCGGGCAAGCCCGGGCTCAGCCTCTACCGGACCGACGAGGACGGCCGCGTCGTCCTCGAGTCGGACGGCGACCGGATCACGGTCCGGAAAGGGTCGTTGAGTAGGGTGGGCGGCCAGTGGCCGCCGCACCGGATCTGAAGCCCGTCTACCTCCTCACCGGCAGCGATCGACCCAAGATCGAGATGGCGCTCGCGCGCCTCCGCCGCCACTTCGAGCCGGAGGCCGTCGAGCTCGTCACCGCTCAGGAGGTGTCCGGTCCGGACGCAGCGGCGCTGTGCAACGTCGGCAGCCTGTTCGGGGACGGGCGGCTCGTCGTCGTCGAGGGCGTCGACGGGCGCCGGAACGCCGAGGGCCGCCTCGCGAGCGGCTGGAAGGTCGCCGACGTGAAGGCGATCGAGGAGTACCTCTCCTCGCCTGCCCCGGCACCGTTCTGGCACTCGTCGCCGAGGAGTTGAAGAAGGACGCGCCGTTGACCAAGGCGTGCGCCAAGGCCGGCGACGTCCTGGGCTTCGAGGTGCCGAAACGCAACGTCGCCAACTGGGTCGCCGAGCGCTTCAAGCAAGCCGGTGCGCGCGCCGAGCCGGATGCCTGCGCGGCACTCGTCCACCTCGTCGGCGAGGACTTCCACCAGCTCGCGAACGAGATCGACAAGCTCGCCCTCTGGGCCGGGGACGAGCCGATCGGCCAGAGCGAGGTCGAGCTTCTCGTGGCGGCCGTGGCCGAGACGCCGACGTTTGCCCTCACCGACGCCTGGGCGCAGCGCGACGGCGGCGGACGCTCGCCGCGAGCGAGACGATCTTCGAGCGGGAGGGCCGCCCGCGCCGCGACAGCGCCGCGCATGGCCGGCGCGCTGACCAACCACCTCGCCTTCATGCGCCGCTGCCAGCTGCTCGCAGCCGAGGGCGTCCGGCCACGGACGCCGCGTCGACGCTGAAGCGGCATCCCGTTCTACGTCGAGAAGGTGTTCGCCCAGGCGGCGAACTTCTCCGAGGACGAGCTGGCGACGCGGTCGTCCGTCTCGCGGAGCTCGACCACGCGATCAAGGGCGGCAGCCGGCTCCCACCCGATCTCGAGCTCGAGCGTGCGCTCATCGACCTCACGCGCGCGAGGCGTACGTGACGTGGGCTACGCAGCTCGGCGGCGACGAGCCGGCCGCGCTGCGCCTTCTTGCGCGCGGCCGTGTTCTTGTGCAGCGCGCCATGCGATGCAGCCCTGTCGATCAGCGCACGAGCTCGTGGTGCTCGGCGGCGATCTTGTCCTTGTCGCCTTCGTCGACGCGGCCCGAGCCGCCGTCAGCGTCTTCACCGTCGAGCGGTAGCGGAGGTTCTCGAGCCGCTGCTGGCGCTCGGCGATCCGGACGCGCTTCTTCTGTTGCTGAATGTTCGGCATCGCGAAGAGAAAGCCCGCACTCGGCGGGCGCGCAGGATCCTAGCAGACCGCGACGCCGGCGCGGTCGCCGACGACCCCGTTCCTATACTCGCGCGCGTGGACGACGCGAGGCCCTGCGCACGCCGACTCGCCTCGTCGACGGCGATCTTCTCCGCCGCCACCGGGCTCTCGCGGGTTCTCGGGCTCGTCCGCGAGATCGTGGCCGCGAACTACTTCGGCGTCACGCGGCCCGATCAACGCCTTCACGGTCGCGTTCCAGATCCCGAACCTCGTCCGGCGCTCGTCGCCGACGCCGCGCTCTCCTCGGCGTTCGTGCCGGTCTTCAACGAGCTGCTCGAGAAGGGTGAGCGTCCACGCGCCTGGCGGGTCGCGTCGACGCTGTTCTGGCTCTTCCTGCTCGGCTCGGCGGGCTGACCGCGCTCTTCATCCTCCCCGCGCCCGTACTGATCGCCGCCTCTCACCGACGCCTACGACGACCTCGCCGTCACCTCTCGCAGATCCTCTTCCCGATCGTCGTCCTGCTCGGGCTGTTCGGGATCGTCACCGGATCCTGAACAGCTACGAGCAGTTCACGATCCCGGCGCTGACGCCCGTGTTCTGGAACCTCGCGATCATCGTCGGGCTCGTCGTCGGCGTGCCGCGGGCGGACACCGAGAGCGGCAAGCTCTACGTCTACGCCGGCTCGATCGTCGTCGGGACGCTGATCCAGTTGTTCCTCCGCTCCCGTGGCTGCGCGGGCTCGACGGCAGGCTGCGGCTTGCGCTCGACGTGCGCGACCGGCCGTGCAGCAGGTCTTCGAGCTGATGCTGCCGGTCACGCTCGGACTCGGCCTGATCAACGTCAACGCGGTGATCGGCACGCTCGTCGCGTCGAAGCTGATCGACCCGCGACATCGCGCCGGCCGCGATCGACAAGGCCTTCCGCATCTACATGCTCCCGCAGGGGATGTTCTCGGTCGCGGTCGCGACCGTGCTCTTCCCGTCGCTCGCTCGGCTCGCCACGCGCGGCGACCTGGCCGGCTTCCGCGCACACGGTCTCGCTCGGGCTGCGCCAGATCAACTTCCTGCTCGTTCCCGGCCGCGGTCGTCTCGGCCGTCTCGCCGAGCCGATCGTGCGGCTGCTCTACCAGCGCGGCGCCTTCGAGCCCGACCAGACGACGTCGTCGCGGCGCGCTCGCGGCCTTCTCGCTCGGGCTCGCGTTCAACGGGATGATGCTGATGCTCAACCGCGCCTTCTTCAGCCTGCAGTCGCCATGGATGCCGACGCCGATCGCCCTCGGCGACCTCGTGCTGAACGCCGCGCTCTACGCCGCCCTCTACCGGTCGGCGCCTGGGGGATCCGCTCGCGATCTCGCTCGCGAACATCGCCGGCGCGGCGATGCTGTTCGTCGTCGCTCCGCCGCCGCGTCGGCCGGCTCGAGCTGCGACCGACGGCCCGGTCGCTGGGCTCGTCGCAGTCGCCGTCGGCCGCGCTCGCGCGTGGTCGCCTACGGCGTCTGGCGCGTGCTCGACGCGCGCTCGGCCGCTCGCTTCCGCGCGCAGCTCGTCTCGCTCGGTAGCGCGCTCGTCGCGGGCAGCTGCCGTCTACCTCGTCGGCTGCCGCGCGCTCCGGGTGCGCGAGATGGCGCGCTACTATCGCTGCGCGACCGCTTCCGCCGGACTGATCACGCATGGACCAGGCACGCATCCGCAACTTCTCGATCATCGCGCACATCGACCATGGCAAGTCGACGCTCGCCGATCGCATCCTGCAGTGACGGACACGTCGCGGACCGCGACATGCAGGACCAGCTGCTCGACTCGATGGAGCTCGAGCGCGAGCGCGGGATCACGATCAAGGCGCAGGCCGTGCGCGTGCTCTGGAAGGGGCACCAGCTGAACCTGATCGACACGCCCGGCCACGTCGACTTCACGTACGAGGTCTCGCGCTCGCTGCAGGCGTGCGAGGGCGCGCTGCTCGTCGTCGACGCGGCGCAGGGGATCGAGGCGCAGACGCTCGCGAACGCCTACCTCGCGATCGAGAACGACCTCGAGATCGTCCCGGTCGTGAACAAGATCGACCTGCCGCAGGCCGACCCGACGGCGCCGCCGCCGAGGTCGCCGACCTGATCGGCGACGACCCGGACGCGTGCTCCGGATCTCGGCGAAGACCGGCGAGGGCGTCGAGGACGTGCTCGACGCGATCGTCGAGCGGATCCCGGCGCCGAGCGGCGACCCGGCCGCGCCGGCGCGCGCGCTGATCTTCGACTCGTCGTACGACCAGTACCGCGGCGTCGTCGCCTTCGTCCGCGTCGTCGACGGCCGCTTCGAGACCGCGCGAGCCGCTGCGCGCGATGGCGCAGGGCACGCGCTTCGAGGCGGAGGAGCTCGGCTTCCTCACGCCGACCGGCGCCGGTCAAGGCGCTCGCGGCCGGCGAGGTCGGCTACGTGATCACGGGCTGAAGGACGTCTCGAAGCTGCGCGTCGGCGACACGCTCACGTCGCGAGAAGCGGCCGGCCGCCGAGCCGCTGCCCGGCTACAAAGAAGTCAAGCCGATGGTCTTCGCCGGGCTCTTCCCGACCGACTCGGACGACTACCCGGAGCTCCGCGACGCGCTCGAGCGGCTGAAGCTGAACGACGGCGCGCTCTTCTACGAGCCCGAGACCTCGCAGGCGCTCGGCTTCGGCTTCCGCTGCGGCTTCCTCGGCCTGCTGCACATGGAGATCGTGCGCGAGCGGCTCGAGCGCGAGTTCGACCTCGACCTGCTCGTGACCGCGCCGAACGTCGCCTACCGCGTCGGCGCCGCCGGGCGGCGGACTGGATCGAGGTCCACAACCCCGCGGACATGCCGCGCGAGATCGAGCGCGGTCGAGGAGCCGTACGTCAAGGCGTCGGTCATCGTCCCGAAGGAGTACGTCGGCGCGGTGATGGAGCTCTCCAACGACCGCCGCGGCAGCTTCGACCACCTGGAGTACCTCTCCGAGGAGCGCGTGCACCTCGTCTACGAGCTGCCGCTCGGCGAGATCGTGCTCGACTTCTACGACCAGCTGAAGTCGCGCACGCGCGGCTACGCGAGCTTCGACTACGACCTCGCCGGCTTCCGAGCCGGGGCACCTCGTGCGCGTCGACGTCCTCGTCGCCGGCGAGCCGGTCGACGCGCTCTCGCTGATCATCCACCGCGAGTTCGCCTACGAGCGCGGCAAGCTGCTCGTCGAGCGGCTGCGGGAGGAGATCCCGCGCCAGTTCTTCGACGTCCCGATCCAGGCCGCGATCGGCGCGCGCGTCATCGCGCGCGAGACGGTCAAGGCGAAGCGCAAGGACGTGCTCGCGAAGTGCTACGGCGGCGACATCACGCCGCAAGCGGAAGCTGCTCGAGAAGCAGAAGGCGGGCAAGAAGCGGATGAAGCAGGTCGGCGGCGTCGAGGTGCCGCAGGAGGCGTTCCTCGCCGTGCTCAACCTGGCGACGGTAAGAAGGCAGAGGTGGCGCAGCTGAGCGGCGGCATCGCCACCTCTACGTGCACCTGCCCGTTCTGCGCGCACCGCTGCGGCTACTGCGACTTCGTCACCGTCGTCGGCCCGGGCGAGCACGGCGCGCTACGTCGACGCCCTCCTCGCCGAGCTCGAGCTCGAGCGCGCCACTGCTCGCCGCGCGAGCTCGAGACGGTCTTCCTCGGCGGCGGCACGCCGACTTCACCGAGCCCGCCGCGCTCGCGCGCCTGCTCGCCGGCGCTGCCGCCGCCGCCGAGACGACGGTCGAGGCGAACCCGGAGACGGTCACGCCGGCGCTCGCCGCGCTGCTGCGCGAGCACGGCGTCGACCGGGTCTCGCTCGGCGCCCAGAGCTTCCAGCCGCACCTGCTCGAGCGCTCGAGCGGCGCGCCGGCCCCGATGACGTGCGCGGCGCGCGTTCACCGCTGCGCGACGCCGGCTTCGACAACATCTCGCTCGACCTCATCTACGGGATCCCGGGCCAGAGCGCCGCCGACCTCGACCGCGACCTCGCCGAGGCGCTCGCGCTGAGCCCGAGCATCTTTCCTGCTACGAGCTCGAGGCGAAGCCCGGCACGCGCTTCACGCACGCGTACGGCGACGAGCTCGAGCGTCAGGCCGAGGCGATGGAGGGCTACTTCGAGCGCGTCGTGGAGACGCTGACCGCGGCCGGCTACCGCTGGTACGAGACGGCGAACTTCTGCCGGCGCGGCGGGGGCGCGACCTCCGCGCGCGTCACAACCTCGGCTACTGGCTCGGCCGCGACTACCTCGGCCTCGGCATCGGCGCCGTCTCGACGGTCGGTGGGCTGCGTGGCGGAACGCGCCGAGCCTCGCCGCGCTACCTCGGGCGCTCGCGCGCGGCGAGCGGCCGCGAGCGGGAGCTCGAGCCGCTCGACGCCGCGACGTCTGCGGCGCGCGAGCGGGTGCTGCTCGGCCTCCGGCTCGACGAGCCGCTGCCGCATCGCCGGGCTCGACGAGGCGCTCGACGCGGTCGCGCTCGCGCGTCTCGAGGGGCTCGGGCCTCGCCGGAGCGGCGCGACGGCGACGCTCGCGCTCGACTCGGCGCGGCCGCTTCCTCGGCGGCGGCGTCACGGCCGAGCTGCTCGCTAGCCGGACGGCTAGAATCGCCTGCGAATGAGCGAGCCTGCAGCGCCAGCGCAAGCGCGAGCATCCTGCGCCGGGTCGTCGAGGAGTACGTCGCGACCGGCAGCCCGTCGGCTCGAAGACGCTCGTCGAGCGGCTCGGGCCTCGCGGTCTCGCCCTCGACGGTCCGCAGCGAGCTCGCCGAGCTCGAGGCGCTCGGGCTGCTCACGCATCCGCACACCTCGGCCGGCCGCATCCCGACCGAGCGCGGGCTACCGCTTCTACGCGGACGAGCTGCTCGAGCGGCACGAGCCGCGGCCGGCGCGTTCCCGCTCGACCTGACCTCGTGCGGAGCGAGGTCGAGTCGGCGCTGCAGTCGACGACCGAGATGCTCTGCGCAGGTCACGCGGCTGCTCGCGCTCGTCTCGGCGCCGGCGCTCGAGACGGCGACCGTGCGGCACGTCGAGGTGCTGCTGCTCCAGCCGCGGGTGGTGATGGTCGTGGTGATCACCTCGACGCGGCGGGGTCGCGAAGCGTCGTCGACGTTCGACGAGCCGGTCGACCCGGGACTCGCCGCCTGGGCGCGCGAGTACCTGAACGAGCGGCTCGCCGGCTCGGCTCGGGACGCATCTGCTCCGCCAGGCGGCTCGACGATCCCGGGCTCTCGCGCGCGCGAGCGCGCGTTCCTCGACGCGCTCCGGCCGGCGTTCATCGACCTGTCGGCGCCGACGGCGCAGCGCTCTACGTCGGCGGCGCGGCCGGCCTGCTCGACGACGCGCGCGCCGACGAGCTCGAGGCTGCCGGCGCCTCCTCGAGTGCTCGAGAAGCGCGCCGCCGTGCTCGAGCTGATGAGCGACGCTTCGACGCGCGCCGCCCGTTCGTCCGGGTCGGGCTCGAGCTCACCCCGGCGCTGCACGACGTCTCGCTCGTCGGCGCCACCTACGGGCTCGCCAACGCGACGCTGGGTGCCGTCGGCCTGCTCGGCCCGGTGCGGATGGACTACGACAAGGCGATCCGCTCCGTGCGCGCGGCCGCGTTCGAGCTCTCCCGCCTCGTCGAGGTCGTCTACGAGGAGACGTGAGCGCCGCCGTCGAGGCGCTACCCTTGGCGCGATGGCGACGACCGAACGCGACTACTACGAGCTGCTCGGCGTCGCGCGCGACGCGAGCGAGGCCGAGTCAAGAAGGCGTTTCGCAGGCTCGCGCGCGAGCTGCACCCGGACGTCTCCGAGGCGCCGGACGCCGAGGCGCGCTTCCGCGAGTCGCCGAGGCGTACGAGGTGCTCTCGAAGCGCCGAGACGCGCGAGCTCTACGACCGCTACGGGCACGCCGGGCTCCGCGGCGGCGGCTTCGCGCCGAGCGACTTCGACTTCGGCGAACCTCGGCCGACATCTTCTCGGCGTTCTTCGGCGACGACCTGTTCGGCGCGGCGCCGCGGCGGCCGCGCGCGCGGCGGCGACGTCGGCGTCGAGGTCGGAGATCGAGCTCGCCGAGGCGTTCACGCGGCGTTGACGCGCGACGTGCCGATGTCGAGGTGGCGGCGGCGTGCGAGCGCTGCGGCGGCGACGGCGCCGAGCCCGGAACGGAGCCGTCACCTGCCCGACCTGCGACGGCGCACGGGCAGGTTGCAGCAGGTCTCGCGAGCGTCTTCGGCGAGTTCGTCCGCACGCAGACCTGTCCGCGCTGCGCCGGCGCCGGCCGCATCGTCGAGACGCCGTGCGACGCGTGCGACGGCGCGGGCCGCGCGCTCGAGCGAACGGAAGCTCGAGGTCGAGATCCCGGCCGGGATCCACGACGGCCAGCGGATCCGTCTCGCGGCGAGGGCACGCGGGCTCGAGCGGAGGCCCGCCCGGCGACGCCTACGTGCGAGTGCGCGTCGCGCCGCGACCAGCGCTTCGAGCGCGACGGCGACGACTCTTGTCGCACCGTCGACCTGACGATCGTCGCAGGCCGCGCAGGCGCGCGCTCACCGTGACCACGCTGGAAGGCGAGCTCGAGCTGGAGTTCGAGCCGGGGACGCAGCCGGGCGAGGTCGCCGTCCTGCGCGGCAAGGGGATGCCGTCGCTCGAGCGCTCCGGCCGCGGCGACCACCGGTCCTCGTGAACGTGTTCGTCCCGCGGCGCCTGACCGACGAGCAGCGCGAGCTGCTCGACCGCTTCGAGACGCTGTCGGACGAGGACACGTACCGGCGCGACGAGGGCTTCTTCGAGAAGCTCAGAAGCGCGCTTCCGCTGAGCTCCTGCGCCGCGTCTCCGTCGACCGTCCCGACGCTCGGGCCGAGCGAGGCGCGCGCGGTCATGCTCGAGCTCTTCCCGGAGGGCTTCGAGGAGATCGAGGCGGGGTGGGCTCGAGCTCGCGGCGTACACGAACGCGGCCGGCGAGGATCGGATCTGGCAGGCCTTCGGCGGTGCGCCGGCGACGAGGTCGAGCACGGCTGGGAGGACCGCTGGCGGCAGTTCCACAGGCCGGTCCGCGTCGGCTCGCTCTGATCGGACCGCCCTGGGAGGAGCCCGACGAGGAGCATCGCGGTCGTGATCGATCCGGGCCGTGCGTTCGGCACCGGGCGGCACCCGACGACGCGGCTTGTCTCGAGCTGCTCGCAGGCGAGGAGCGGGGGAGCGTGCTCGACGTCGGCTGCGGCTCCGGCGTCCTCTCGATCGCGGCGGCGAAGCTCGGCTTCGCGCCCGTGCTCGCGTTCGACTTCGACCCGCAGGCGGTCGAGGCGACCGAACGGAACGCCGCCGACAACGGCGTCTCGATCGACGTCAGGCAGGCCGACCTGCCGCGGACGACCTCCCGGCGGCGGATCTCGCGCTCGCGAACATCGCCGCCGAGGCGGTGCTCGCGCTTGCGCCCAGGCTGCGTGCCCCGCGCGCGATCACATCCGGCTACCTCGTCTCCGACGACCCGCAGCTCGACGGCTACCGCCTCGAGCGGCGCAGCTCAGGACGGTGGCTGGGCCGCCGATCTGCACGTGCGGCAGTAGATTTCGCGCTCATGGCGAGCTTCTCCGTCCGTTTCCTCGGCTGCAAGGTCTCGCAGACCGACGCCCAGGCCTTGCGCGAGCGGCTGCTGCGCGACGGCCACCGCGAGGGGAGGGAAGCGGGGACGTTGCCGTCGTCAACACCTGCTGCGTCACGAACGAGGGCCTCGCGAAGTCGCGTCAGGCGGCCTCGCGAGCGGCCCGCTCGCACGCGCGGGTGTACGTGACCGGCTGCGGTGCCAGGCTCTCCGAGTACCGCCTTCGCGGGGCTTCCGCGAATGTCACCGTCGTCCCGGGCCAGATCGAGGAGGCGGCGGAGACCGTCGCCGGCGACGTAGGCGCGATCGGCTGTGTCCGGGCCGAGGCGAGGCTCGACCGCGTTCGCGCCTTCGTCAAGATCCAGGACGGCTGCTCGTTCTCGTGCGCGTTCTGCGTGATCCCGCTCGTGCGGGGCGCGACGCGCACGCGCAGCGCGGACGCCGTTCTCGGCGAGATCCGGACGCCGCGTGCGCAGGGCCACCGCGAGATCGTGCTCACCGGCGTCAATCTCGGCTGTTTCCGCGACCGCGCCGCCGGCTACGACGCTCGCCGACCTGATCAGCGCGGTCGGTGCGATCGACGGCGTCGAGCGGCTGCGCCTCTCGTCGATCGAGATCAACCATGTCGACGACGAGCTCGTCGCCGCGCTGCGAGACACGCCGGTCGTCGGCCCCGCACCTGCACGTCCCGCTCCAGTCCGGCGACGACGGCGTGCTGAAGGCGATGGCCGCCGCTACTCGGTCGACACGTACCTGCGGAAGCTCGAGCCGCTGGCCGACTTCAACCTCACCGCCGACGTGATCGTCGGCTTCCCGGCCGAAGACGAGCCGAGTTCGAGCGCACGCTCGAGACCGTCCGCGCCGCGCGGCTGACCAAGCTGCACGTCTTCCCGTACTCGCCGCGGCCGGGTACGCGGACCGCCGACGAGGACCCCGTGCCGCCCGAGGTGAAGAAGGAGCGGAGCGCGCGGCTGCGCGCGCTCTCGACGAAGCCTGCCGCGCCGCTGGGAGAGAAGTCGGCGCGACCGACATCGTCCTCGTCGACCGGCCCGGCGCGGCTACGGCGCCGACTACTCGCCGTGGTTCGTCGACGGCCCGGTCGGCGAGCTCGTGCCGTCCGCGCCGCCCGTCACGGAGGAGGGGATCCTCGCTGCCTGACGATTGCCTCTTTTGCCAGCTGCGCGCGAGCGGCGACCACGTCGCGAAGGCCGACGGCTTCGTCGCCATCCGCGACATCAATCCGCAGGCCGAGACGCCTCTGCTCGTCCTGCCCGAGCGCCACGTCGACACGTTCCGCGACATCTCCGAGTTCCCCGCGGACGAGGCGAAGCGGATGCTCGAGTTCGTCGCGGAGGTCGCGCGCGGCGCCGGGCTGGAGGACTACCGCGTGCTTGTGAACGTCGGTCCGGGCGGCGGCCAGACCATCTTCCACCTAATTGGCACGTTCTGGGTGGAAGGATCAGCGGGATGCCGGCATGAAGAGTACGCAGTGAGTTTTATCGCGGAGATCGAGGAACAGCTCGAGAGCGCGATGCGCGACGGCGATGCCGGCGCCGCGACGCGCTGCGCCTGATCCTCGCCAGCCTGCAGGGAGCCGAGAAGGAGCTCCAGCGCCCCCTGCACGACGACGAGGAGCTCCAGGTGCTGCAGCGCGAGCGGAAGAAGCGGCTCGAGGCTGCCGATGCGTTCCGCTCCGGCGGCCGGGAGGAGCAGGCCGAACGAGGAGGCCGAGCTCGACGTGCTCGAGGAGTTCATGCCCGAGCCGATCCCGAGGACGAGCTGGAGGCGATCATCGACGACGTGATCGCCGAGGTCGGCGCCACGAGCATGCGCGACATCGGCCGCGTGATGGCCGACGTGATGCCGCAGGTCGCCGGTCGCGCCGACGGCTCGGCCGTGAGCCAGCTCGTGCGCGAAAAGCTCGCGTAAACCCTCCTAGTCGGGCGGTGCGTCTGCGAGCAGGTCGAAGTCGCCTGCCAACACGCGGTCGATCCTGCCCGTGCGCAGCCCGGAGGCGTAGCGTACGAGGGGTGAGGCTTCGTGCCGGTACCGCCGCAGATCGCCGCTCTCGCCGATCCGTCGGTTGCCGGGTTCCCGCCGTGCCCGGCGGGCTCGACATCCACGAGCACGGTGACGCGGTCGAAGGAGCGGTCGTCCTCGTGCGGCAGCTCGAGCACGTGAAGCCCACTTTCCTGCTTCAGGAGCGTGTAGGCGCCGAGCCCGGCGACCTCGAGCACGACGACGCCGTCTCCGCCGTTGCTGCGAACCGCATTCCGCGGCCATCCGCCCAGCCGATGTACATCGCCGCGAGATCCTCCACGAAACGGCCGCAGGCGGCCGAGTCCTCTGCCTTGCCCGCGCGCACGGTGACGGTGGCGTCGCTCGCCTCGCGCGCGTCAAGGCCGGCAAGCGCCGCTGCGAGCACGTGCAGGCGCGCAGCCAGCAGTTCGAGGAGCTCGCGCGAGTGGGCGTCCCGCGTCGATGAGAGGCGCGCGGCGAGCCGCTCGGCCGTGGTGGTCGCGGCGCCGACGGTCGATGTACTCGATCAGACCCAGCACCTGGTGCCGCTCCTCGGATTGCCAGAAAGCAGGCTCGCGCGCCGCGGCGAGTGCGTCCTGCTTCGGTTCGTCCCACGAGCGGACGCGCCGGACGAGGGACACGAGCTCGCTCCGGAGGAAGGCGGCCTCGCGCTCAGTTCCTTCCGGCTCGAACGCGACGCGACCGAGGGTGAGGTCGCTCAAGCCGGCTGTCGCTTCGGCCGGCGCAGGCTCCGTCCCGCCCGCGTCAGGGTCGACGAAGGCGACGTCGAGGCCGGTCTCGTCGCGCGCGGTGATGAAGAGGAACTGGTCGCCCTCGGGGAACTGCCGCTCGACGATCGCGGTCGCGATCCGCGTCAGCAAGTGCCGCTCCACCGCCCGCTTGAGTGGGCGTGCGCCGTACTCGGCGCTGAAGCCCTGCTCGATCAGGAAGTCGACCGCACCTTCGTCCCACTCGACCGCCCACGGCCGCATCCGGAAGCCGCGGCGCTCGAGCACGTCTCCGAGTTCCTTCTCCAGCAGCCCGCGCATCACCTCGCGGCCGAGCGGACGGAAGACGACGACGCGGTCGAGACGGTTCAAGAACTCGGGTCGGAACGAGCGGTCGACGGACTTGAGCGACGGACGCGGCGTCAAACTCGCCCGACCTGCCGACGAAGCCGATCGCCGGGGCCGGTCGGGATCGCGGAGCCCAGGTTGGAGGTGAGGATGATCACGCAGTGGCGCAGGTCGACCGTACGCCCGTGCGGTCGGTCAGCCGGCCGTCGTCGAAGACCTGGAGGAAGATGTCCCAGATCTGCGGATGCGCCTTCTCGATCTCGTCGAGCAGGAGGACCGGAGAAGGGCTGCTTGCGGACTTGGGCGATCAGTGGCGAGGCCTGCTGCTCGATGTTCGCGTCGCCGAGCAGGCGGTCGAGGCTCTCCGGCGTCTGGTATTCGCTCATGTCGAGCCGGACGAGCCGGTCCTCCGAGCCGAAGATGAACTCGCTGAACGCTTTCGCGATCTCCGTCTTGCCGGTCCCGGTCGGGCCGACGAAGAGGAAGACGCCGAGCGGGCGTGTCGGATCGGTGAGGCCGGCCTTTACGAGCGCGATCGTCGACGAGGCACTCGACCGCCTCCGGCTGCCCGAGGACGCGAGCGTTGAAGGACGCGCGGACCCGCTCGAGGCTCAGCGGCGCCCGTGGGTCGAGGACGTGGAGCGGCAGCCCGGTTGCCTCGCTGAGCGTCGCGATCACGGTCTCCGGGTCGACCGCGCTCGCGACGCCGCGCGCGATTCGGTCGCGGACGAGCTCGAGCACCCGTAGGACGTTTCCCGGAGCACGGCCGCCGGGAGATAGTGGGTAGCGAGGTCGAGCGCCTCGGCGAGGGTCTCGTCGTCGACGTCCAGGTCGTTCTGGTCCGCCCAGCCCCGCGCGACCGCGATCGCGTCCGCGCGCTGCGGCGCGAGCCTGACCACCTCGAACAGCCGCGCACGCGGGCGGTGCTGGAGGACAAGCTCGTAGCTCGAGGGTCGATCTCGCCGACCACGACGGCGTCGCCGGCCTCGACGTGGGGGAAGGAGCGCGTCGAGCGCGCCGCGCGGGCTCGCGTGTGCTGCCCCGACCCAGAGCGCCTCCTCGAAACTCGGGAACACCCAGACGATGGGCGCCGGGACAGGCGGGCGACGATCTCCCGCACGCGCGCTTCGAGCATCCCCGACGAACGCCTGTCCCGCCTTCACCTCGTCCGCGCCGGCCTGGAACGCGAACCACCTCGTCATGCCGAGCCGCCGAGAGCGCCTCGCTGATCAGCGTCGTCTTGCCGACGCCTGGCTCGCCGACGACGAGGAGCGCCCGTGGCGGCCGGAGGATGGTGCGCCGACGAGCGCGTCGACCGCGGCGGCGCGCGAGCCGACCGTTGCCGCGGGCGGCCGCCAGCGCCGGGTCGACGACGCGGCCGAGGCTCGGAAGAACTCGAGGTCGATCGTCGCGCGCTGCCACTCGTCGAGTGCGGGCGGGAGCGCCGCCTTCGTCGCGATCGTTGTCCCTCGATCAGCTCGCGGACGAGCGGCTGCAGGCCCTTGTGTCGAGTTTCGCGAGCTCAGCGACGTCGAGCCGCTCGCCGAGCGCGACACGCGCCTCGAGGAAGAACGCGAAGTACCTCCGGGCGAGCGGGCTGCTCGGTCGTGTCCTCCTCGGCCGTCGCGAGGACGGCGGGGATGGCCTTTTCCTTCGTCATGACTTGCCAGAGCGCGGAGAATCAGCTGGCGTTCGCCGAACTCGGCGCGCTCGAACCGGTTCTTGCGCGTCTCGGGCCAGGCCGGCCGGCGGCGTGCGGCCGGCGGCGATGGCCGCCGCGGCGCCGGGCGCAGAAACTTGGACCCCTGGAGGGCAGAGGTCTCGAACTCCTCGTCAGCGACGCGCTCCGTTGGCGAAGCAGTTCGACGAGCCGCTCGAACGTCGTCGTCGTACTCGAGTTCGTCGACGTCGAGCCATCCGTGGTTCTCGACGTCGCGCGAGATCTGCGCGGAGCTCGGAGAGTACGTCGGATTGCGGACTCGTCCTAGTCACCTTGCGGGGGACTTCTTACTCGAAAAACGAGCTCCCCGACGTGATGCCGCCTCGGCTAATTCTGGGGCGGCCGAGCTACGGTGCATCCGTGCCGCGCCTCAGGACGGGGTCGTGGTTATGATCCTTGGCGCTTTCGAACCCGAGATCTCCCCGTGCAGGGGTTCGGAAGAGACGTCTTGCTGCCTACACTGAGCCGGGTGCAGGAAGTCCTATCGGTCCCGAACGAAGTCGCCGCCGAGCTCGGCGGAATCGGCGACGGCGTGCTCAACACGCTGCGCGACCGGCTGCACTGCACGCTTCGCCTGCGCGGGAACCAGCTGACGATCGAAGGCGCTGACGACCGCGTTGCCGCCGCCCGGGCCGTCGTGGACGAGCTCGTCGAGCTCGTCGAGGGCGGGCACGAGATCGGGCCGGACACCGTCGGCGCCGTCGTCGCCGCGCTCGACCAGGCGGAGGACATCCGCGAGGTCTTCGAGGACGTCGTCTGGCGCCACCGCGGCAAGAAGATCGCGCCGAAGACGGTGGGGCAGAAGCGTTATGTCGACGCGATCCGCGAGTGCACCGTCACGTTCGGGATCGGCCCGGCGGGTACCGGCAAGACGTATCTCGCGATGGCGCTCGCCGTCGCGGCGCTCGCGGAGAAACAGGTCGCCAGGATCATCCTCACGCGCCCAGCCGTCGAGGCGGGCGAGCGGCTCGGTTTTCTCCCCGGCGACATGCTCGCGAAGGTCGATCCGTACCTGCGGCCGCTCTTCGACGCGCTCTACGACATGCTCGACGCCGACAAGCTGACCGCGCACATGGAGCGCGGCGTGATCGAGGTGGCGCCGCTGGCCTTCATGCGCGGCCGCACGCTCAACGATTCGTTCATCATCCTTGACGAGGCGCAGAACACCTCGCCGGAGCAGATGCAGATGTTCCTGACGCGGCTCGGCTTCGGCTCGAAGGTCGTGATCACCGGCGATGTGACGCAGGTCGACCTCCCCCGCGACCAGGCGTCGGGCCTGATCCAGGTGCGCGACATCCTCAGCGACATCGACGGGATCGCGTTCGTCGAGTTCACGCACCAGGACGTCGTGCGGCACAAGCTCGTCCAGCGGATCGTCGAGGCGTACAAGCAGCACGCCGAAGAGACCGGCACCGCCCGCAAGCGGTGAACATGGTCGGAGTCGAGGTCGAGAACCGAAGCGGCGCCGAGGTCGACGAGGCCGCCGCCGTCGAGCTCGCGCAACGCGTTCTCGGTGCGGAGGGGATCGAGGACGGCGAGCTCGGGCTGGCGTTCGCCGGCCCGGAGGAGATTCGCGCGCTGAAGCGGGACCACCTCGGCATCGACGAGGCGACGGACGTTCTCTCGTTCCCGCTCGACGGGCGCGAGGAGATCCCTGACGGAGTCCCGCGGGCGCTCGGCGACGTCGTGATCTGCCCGCAGGTGGTCGGGGACGAATGGCGTGGCCCGCTCGTGCATGGCCTCCTACACCTGCTCGGGTACGAGCACGGCGACGAGATGGAGGCCAGGGAGGCGGCGCTGCTGTGAGCTTGCTCACGTTCCTGGAGCGCCGCTCGCGGTGCGTAAGCCGGTGGAACAGTATGGCGGTACGGGCCGCCGGCTGGAGCGCCGCGAGCGGCGTCAGCCTTTCGCGGAGCCCGGCTCCGCCGGGCGGGAGCGAAAGGCGGCCAGGGACGTGAGAGCGCGCCGGCCTCCTTCGATCCTCGAGTCGTTCAACTTCGCGTTCGAGGGGATCATCCACGTGCTCCGCACGCAGCGGAACATGCGGATCCACTTCCTGATCGCGGCACTCGTCCTCGTTGCGGCGCTGTGGTCCGGCGTCGACAAGATGGAGCTGATCGCGCTGCTGCTCGCGATCGCGTTCGTGCTCATCACGGAGATGCTGAACACGGCAGTCGAAGCAGCGGTCGACGTGGCGACGACGTCGTTCGACCCGATGGCGAAGCTCGCGAAGGACATCGCGGCCGGCGCTGTCCTGATCTCGACGGCGGTCGCCGTCGCCGTCGGCTACCTCGTCTTCTCCGGTCAGGTAGCCGACCGCAGCTCGAAGCTGCTCGACCGGCTCACGAACGTCCCCGCCGAGCTGACCCTGATCGCGCTCGTTCTGACCTCGATCATCGTGATCGGGACGAAGGCGCTCACCGGCCGCGGCTCGCCACTCCGCGGCGGCCTCCCATCCGGCCACGCCGCAATCGCCTTCTCGGGCTGGATGGCGGCCACCCTGATCCTCGACGACTCGCGCAACCACTTCCTGATCTCGTCCTTGACCTTCATCATGGCGTTGCTCGTGGCTCAGACACGCGTCGAATCCGGTGTGCACTCGTCCCTGGAGGTCGCCTACGGTGGCATCCTCGGCGCGCTCGTCACGCTTGTCGTCTTCCAGGTCGCCCAATGACCGACCTGGAGCTTCTCGCCCGGGCGGATGCGATCGCGGCTCGCGCCTATTCGCCGTACTCGAAGTTCCAGGTCGGCTGTGCGCTCCTGGCGCGAGACGGCACGGTCTTCGAGGGAGTCAACGTCGAGAACGCTGCCTATCCGCTCGGGATCTGTGCCGAGAAGAACGGCATCGGCACCGCGGTCAACGAAGGCTACGGCGTCGGCGACTTCGAGGTGATCGCGATCACGCACTCGCCGTGCGGCGGCTGCCGTCAGTGGCTCTGGGAGTTTCGCGTCGACCGCGTCGTCTTCCGCAATCAGGGAAACGTGGTGACGATGACGCCGGCGGAGCTGCTGCCCGAGACGTTCGACGACCTGTGAAGTCCGGCTTCGTCGCCGTCGCCGGCCGGCCGAATGTCGGCAAGTCCACGCTGGTGAACGCGCTCGTGGGCGAGAAGATCGCGATCACCTCGACGGTGCCGAACACGACCCGCCGCCGGATCTTCGGTGTCGCGAACGGGGAGGACTACCAGCTCGTGCTCGTCGACCTGCCTGGCTTCCAGAAGCCGATGGACAAGCTGACGACCCGGATGCAGAACACGGTCGACGCGGCCTTCGAGGACATCGACGTCGTGCTCTTCGTCGTCTCGGCGCGCGACCGGATCGGCGCCGGCGATCGCTTCATCGCGCGGCGGGTCTACGCGCTGGGAAAGCCGGTGATCGTCGCGGTCAACAAGGTCGACAACTTGAAGCCGAGCCACATCATCACGCAGATGAAAGCCGCGGCCCAGCTCGGCGATTTTCACGCGCTTCACCCGGTGAGCGCGAAGACGAAGGACGGGATCGACGAGCTGCGGGACGACTTGTTGCACCTGCTGCCCGAGGGCCAGCCGATGTTCGAGCGCGAGTCGGCGACCGACCAGACGAGCGAGCAGCGCATCACCGAGCTGATTCGCGAGAAGGCGCTTCAACTCACGCGCGACGAGGTGCCGCACTCGATCTCGGTGGAGATCGACGAGCTCGACGAGAAGCTCCTCCGCGCGTTCGTCCTCGTCGAGACCGAGTCGCAGAAGCAGATCCTGGTGGGCAAGAAGGGAGCGATGATTCGCGAGATCGGCACCCGAGCAAGGCCCGAGATCGAGGCTCTGCTCGGTCACAAGGTCTTCCTCGAGCTCGTCGTCAAGGTGCGGCCCGAAGTGGCGCCGCGACGACGCCACGCTCGAACGCCTCGGCCTCTAGGACTAGTTCATACTCCAAGCTGGAGGGAGGTCGGCGACGGCGACGAGCCCAGATGAGAGGAAGGCGGCGCTCCTCGAGGCCGCGGTCGCGTGCGTTCACGAGCGGGTCGACAGCGCGGAGGCGGCAGACGTCGAGCGGTTCGTCCGCGCGTACTACGCCCACGTCGCTCCCGACGACCTGGACGACCGGAGCGACCTCGACCTCTACGGCGCGGCGGTCGCGCACTGGAACCTCGCCCGCGTCCGGCGGCCCGGCGAGCTGAAGGTGCACGTCTACACGCCGAACATCGAGGAGCACGGATGGGAGTCCGAGCACACGGTGGTCGAGACCGTCGTCGACGACATGCCCTTCCTCGTCGATTCGGTCTCCATGGAGGTGACGCGAAGCGGGAGAGCAATCCACCTCGTGATCCGGCCGATCATGCGCCTGCGCCGGGACGAGGAGGGCCGGCTGCTCGAGGTCGACGCCGAGGACGGGCAGCCCGAGTCGCTGATCCACGTCGAGATCGACCGCCAGACGAGCGCCGAGGAGCTCGAGCTTCTGCGCGACGGTCTCTGCCGCGTCCTCGGTGACGTGCGTGCTGCCGTGGAGGACTGGCCGGCGATGCGCGAGCACGTCCGCGACGTCGCCGAGGAGGTCTCGGCCGCTCCCGTCGATCCGGACGAGCGCGCGGAGGCTCGCGACCTGCTCGAGTGGATGGACGACGGTCACTTCACGTTCCTCGGCTACCGCGAGTACGAGATCCTCACCGAGGACGAGGAGGACGTTCTGCGCGCCGTGTCCGGCTCAGGTCTCGGCATTCTGCGCGCCACCGACGAGCGGCCGATCTCGGTGAGCTTCGCGCAGTTGCCGCCGGAGGTGCGGCGGCTCGCGCGTGAGAAGAACCCGCTCAGCCTGACGAAGGCGAACTCGCGGGCGACCGTGCACCGTCCCGCTTACCTCGACTACGTCGGGGTCAAGCGGTTCGACGACTCCGGCGAGGTGTACGGCGAGCGGCGGTTCCTCGGGCTGTACACCCACACCGCCTACAGCGCCAGCCCCTGGGAGATCCCGGTGCTCCGGCGGAAGGCTCAGCGGGTGGTCGAGCGCTCCGGCCTCCTGAAGGGAAGCCACGACCACAAGGCGCTCCTCGACATCCTCGAGACGTACCCGCGTGACGAGCTGTTCCAGATCTCGGAGGACGAGCTCGTCGAGACCACGCTCGGGATCCTCCACCTGGGCGAGCGCCGGCGCGTGCGGCTGTTCGTCCGCCGGGATGCGTTCGAACGCTTCGTCTCCTGCCTGGTCTATCTCCCGCGCGAGCGGTTCTCCACCGAGAACAGGCAGCGGATCCAGGACATCCTCCAGGAGGCGTTCGGCGGCACGAGCGTCGACTACACGACCCGCGTCACCGACTCCGTGCTCGCGCGCCTCCACGTGGTCGTCTACACGAAACAGGGCGCGATTCCGGAGTACGACGTCGGTGAGATCGAGGCCCGGCTCGCTGCGGCGACGCGCGCGTGGGCGGACGACCTCCGGGACGCGCTCCTGGAGCAGCTCGGCGAGGAGCGTGCGGGGCCGCTCGTCGAGCGCTACGGCGACGCGTTCCCCGGCGCCTACCGCGAGGACTTCACGGCCCGCCAGGCGGTGTTCGACATCGAGCGGATCGAGCGGCTCGACCCGGACGGCGACCTCGGCAAGAGCCTCTACGTTCCGCTCGCGCCGACGCTCGATCACCTCGCGTTCAAGCTGCTCCGCTCGGGGCAGCCGCTGCTCCTTTCCGATGTGCTGCCGCTGCTGGAGAACATGGGCGTCAGGGTCAGCGACGAGCGGCCGTACGAGGTCCGGCCGCGCGACCGCCCGCCGGTCTGGATCTACGACTTCGGCCTCCGCCACGACGAGGAGGCCGAGTTCCAGGCGGACGACGTGCGCGAGATGTTCCAGGACGCCTTCGCGCGCGCGTGGCGAGGGGAGTCCGAGAACGATGGCTTCAACCGCCTCGTCCTCTCGGCCCGCCTGACCGCGCGCGAGATCACGATTCTCCGTGCGATCGCGAAGTACCTCCGCCAGGCGGGAAGCACGTTCAGCCAGAACTACATGGAGGACGCGCTCTCTGCGCACCCCGACGTCGCGCGCCGGCTCGTCGAGCTCTTCCGGCTTCGGCTGGACCCAGCGCGGTTCGAGGACACCGATGCCAAGGCGCGAGCGCTCGAGCGCGAGCTGGAGAGCACGATCGACGCCGTCGAGAGCCTCGACGAGGATCGGATCCTGCGCGGCTTCCTGCGCGTCGTCCGCGCCGTGCTGCGGACGAACTACTTCCAGACCGACGCCGGCGGTCAGGCGAAGCCGTACCTCTCGCTCAAGCTGGATCCCGACCTGGTGCCTGACCTGCCCGAGCCGCGGCCGATGTTCGAGGTCTTCGTCTACTCACCGCGCGTCGAGGCCGTGCACCTCCGCGGCGGGAGGGTTGCTCGTGGAGGCATCCGCTGGTCCGATCGCCGCGAGGACTTCCGCACCGAGGTGCTCGGGCTGATGAAGGCTCAGACCGTCAAGAACGCCGTGATCGTCCCGGTCGGCGCCAAGGGCGGCTTCGTCGTCAAGCGGCCTCCGCCGGGTGGCGACCGTGCCGCGCTGCTCCAGGAGGTCGTCGAGTGCTACCAGACGTTCATGCGCGGCCTGCTCGACGTGACCGACACGATCGCCGGCGGCAAGATCGTGCCGCCGCCGGAGGTCGTCCGCCACGACGAGGACGACCCGTACCTCGTCGTCGCCGCCGACAAGGGGACGGCGATGTTCTGGACCTCGCGAACGCCATCGCGATCGAGTACGGGTTCTGGCTCGGTGACGCATTCGCCTCCGGTGGCTCAGCCGGCTACGACCACAAGCAGATGGCAATCACCGCCCGCGGCGCCTGGGAGTCGGTGAAACGCCACTTCCGCGAGTTGGGAACCGACATCGAGACCACCGACTTCACCGTTGTCGGAGTTGGCGACATGTCCGGTGACGTGTTCGGCAACGGCATGCTCCTCTCCCGTCACATCCGGCTGATCGGCGCGTTCGACCATCGGGACGTCTTCCTCGACCGAATCCGACGCGGCGGCGAGCTTCGCCGAGCGCGCGGCTCTTCCAGCTGCCGGGCTCCTCCTGGGCGGACTACGAGGCGACGTTGATCTCTCCCGGCGGCGGTGTCTTCCCGCGAACTGCGAAGTCGGTCCCGCTCTCCCCCGAGGCGCGGACGGCGCTGGGCATCGAGGCGGAGTCGCTGACCCGAGCGAGCTCATCCAGCCCTGCTTCACGCTCCGGTCGACCTGCTCTGGAACGGCGGCATCGGCACGTACGTGAAGGCCAGGGACGAACGGCACGCCGAGGTCGGCGACCGCGCGAACGACGCCGTCCGGGTCGACGCCGAGGAGCTGCGTTGCCGGGTCGTCGGCGAGGGCGGAAACCTCGGTTTCACACAGCGAGCCCGGGTCGCCTTCGCGCGGGGCGGCGGGCGGATCTACATGGACGCGATCGACAACTCGGCGGGAGTCGACTGCTCCGACCACGAGGTCAACATCAAGATCCTGCTCGACACGATCGTCGCCGACGGCGATCTGACCGGGAAGCAGCGGAACGCGATTCTCGCCGAGATGGGGGACGAGGTCGCAGCGCTCGTCCTGCGCGACAACTACGAGCAGGCCCAGGCCATCTCGAGCTCGACTGCACAGGCGGCGTCGATGGTCGAGGTGCACGAGCGCTACGTGCGGAGCCTCGAGCAGGACGGCACGTTGAACCGCGAGCTCGAGGTCCTTCCCACAGACGAGGGATTCGACGAGCGCCAGTTGGTGGTGGCGGGCTGACCGCCCCGGAGTTCGCGACGCTGCTCCGCACACGAAGATCGCACTCGGCCAGGAGCTCCTCGCCTCCGACCTGCCGGGAGGACCCGTACCTCTCGAGCGAGCTCGAGCGCTACTTCCCGGCGCGCCTCGGCGAGGAGTTCGGGACGCAGCTCCAGCGTCACCCGCTCCGCCGGGAGATCATCGCCTCGCGGGTCGTCAACGACCTCGTCAATCGCGCCGGAACGACGTTCGCCTTCCGGCTCAGCGACGAGACCGGCGCCGCGACGACATTGCTCGCGCCTACGCCGTGGCGCGCGAGGTCTTCGAGCTTCGCGGCCTCTGGGCGGAGATCGAGGCGCTCGACGGGCGGGTGCCTGCCGAGACGCAGACCGCGATGCTGCTCAGGGCGCGCATCCTGCTCGAGCGAGCGACGCGGTGGCTTCTTCGCAACCGCCGTAGACCGATCGACATCGCGGCGGCTGTTTCGCGTTACGCCTCCGGTGCGACGACGCTCGCGGAGGCGCTGCCGACCCTGCTCGGCCCGTCCGAGCTCGAGGCCGCGCTGGCGCGGGCCGAGGGGTTCGCGGGGGTCGGCGTTCCGCCGGAGCTCGCGCGACGTGTCGCGTACCTCGAGGCGCTCGTCCCGACGCTCGACCTCGTGGAGATCGCCGCCGCGACCGAACTGGACGTCGCGTCGGCGGCCGCCGTTTACTTCGCGCTCGGCGCGCGGCTCGAGCTGCACTGGCTGCGCGACCGGATCGTCGACCTGCCTCGAGAGACGCGCTGGGAGGCGATGGCGCGGGCAGCGCTGCGGGACGACGTCTACTCCGAGCAGGCGGGTCTGACCGCCGAGGTGCTGCGGCCGGTACGGGTCGAGCGCTGGCAGGCCGAGAACTCCAGCGCGATCGAACGATCGCTGCAGGTGCTCGCGGACATCAGGAGCGGCGATACGCTCGACCTCGCGCGGCTGTCGGTCGCGGTGCGCGAGATCCGCAACCTGATCCACTCGAGCGGCGCACAGGAGCCGGCCGCCCAGCCGACATCTGGCTAGTCGATCTCGAGGCCCTCGTGGGCGAGCTCGAGCGTTTCGATCGCCACCTCGTTGCCGGTCGCGTTGAGCGTGGGGCCTTCGAGCTTCACGGGCCACGCGTTGCGGAGCAGCCACCGCAGGACGGGCTGCCGCTGCTCGTCGAGCAGCGTGATCGTCACGTTGCGGCGCTGGACCTGGCCGTCACGCACCGACTTCCACCACTCGAACAGATCCGTGCGGCCGGTGATGCCGCGCTTCAGGATGACGTTCGGGTACTTGGCGAGGCCGGGAAGCTTGCGGGCGGTGTTGACCCTGTCGGCGCCCTCCCGGTACTCGATCACCTCGATCTCGCCCGCGAGCCCTTCGACCTCGCTGAAGCCCAGCTCGTCCCCGACGCCGATGTCGACGGTGAAATTGAAGTTCAGGTGCGGGTTGTCACGCTGGACGGCCACTGTGGGGAACCTCCCTGTCGATGAAGCCGAGATCGCGGTAGATCTCAAGGTCGTGGTGGATGGTTCTCGTCCGCCGCTCGCCCGCCGTTGTCCGCCAGGCGATCGTCGCCGTGAGCTGGGTCGGTTCTTCGCGGGCGAAGTACGACGCGCTACGGTCGAGGAAGACCTCGATCGACTTGTGCGGCGCGAGGAACTCGAGCCGCCGAAAGAGCGCGAGCCGCTGCATCTCCTTCGTGCCGCCGACGCCGCCGAACCGCTTGTCGAACTTGATCCGCACGCTGTGGGCCGGCTGGTCGCCGGTGTTGTCGACGACGAGGAAGAGGAGCCCGCGGTCGAAGACGACGTCGAGGATCACATCGGCGTCGCAGCGCTCGTCTCGCATTGGCCGAGTTTATGTCCGGGGGTGACTTCTGTCGCCACTAGTGACACGATGGCCCGCGAAGGAGCGTGCCAGTGCACGAGTTGGGCATGAACGACGAGTTCTGCTCTCTCTTACGTCGCCCGTGGCGTCGCGGAGGCGCGCCGCACGCCAGCAGGCACGCCAACTGTTCCGAAGGACGGGGGCCGCTTCCGTCGTCGAAGCGGTCGCGTCCGGAGAGGAGTACCGCCATGAGGATTCGACTGCCTGCTCTTGCCGCCTGTCTGGTGGCCGGATTGTTTCTAACGAGCGCCACGGCGTCGGGACCGGCTTCGGGGCCGAACGCGGTCACCACGTGGAACGCCAATGCCGGAGAGGCCACGATCGCGGCGTGCTTCCTTGGTGGCTTCGCGCCGCAGGAAGCGCGCATGTACGCCATGATGCACGTGGCGATTCATGACGCCCTGACGCGATCGACCTTCGCTCGCGACCCTACGCTGCGAGCCTTCGCGCGGCACCGGGGCCTTCGCCGGAGGCCGCGATCGCTGCAGCTGCGCGTGACGTTCGGTCCCGGTACTCGGCTCGTTCTCCTTCTTCTCCCGCCGACTGCATCAGTGCCGGAGTCGCCAGCGTGGAGGCCGATTACACGGCTGCTCTCGCGGCGATCCCGACTGGGACAGCGAAGACGCGTGGTATCGCCCTGGGACATGCCGCTGCTGCCGCGATCCTGGCTTTGCGTTCCGCTGACGGCTTCGACGTCCCGCCGATTGATCCCACGTACCAGGAAGGCACCGCGCCCGGCGAGTACCGTTACACGCCGGGGACCCCCTTCGCGTTCGCCCCGCACTGGGGCGAAGTCACCCCCTTCGTGCTGAAGGACAGTTCGCAATTCCGTCCTGGGCCGCCGTACTCGCTGACCAGCCGCAAGTACGCCGCGGACGTCAACGAGGTCAAGCGTCTCGGGGGCGATGGCGTCACCACTCCGAGCGCCCGGACAGCCGACCAGACCCAGATTGCCCGGTTCTGGGTCGAGAGTTCGCCGTTGCAGTGGAACCGCCTTACGCGGTCGGTTGCGACCGCCAAGCACCTCGACCTCTGGGAGAGCGCCCGTCTTTACGGCGTCCAAGGATGTGCACATGAGGATTCGACTTCTTGCTCTTGCTGTGTGCCTGGCGGCGGGGGTGCTTCTTGCGAGCGCGACGGCGTCGAGATCGGAGCCCGGAGGGAACGCCGTCATCGCGTGGAATGCGAATGCGGGGGAAGCGGCAGTGGCCGCGTGCTTCCTTGGTGGCTACGGGCCACAGGAAGCACGCATGTACGCGATGGCGCAGGTGGCCGTCCATGACGCGCTGAACGGAATCGACCGCCGCTCACGCCCCTACGCAGTCCACCTTCCCGCCACACCCGGACGTCGCCGGACGCCGCGGTGGCGGCAGCCGCGCATGACGTTCTCGTCCCCGTCCTCAGCTCGTTCTCCTTCTTCCTCTCCGCGGAATGCATCAGCGACGGGGTCGCGAGCGTGGAAGCGGACTACACGGCCGCGCTCGGCGCGATCCCGAACGGGCCCGCGAAGACGCAGGGCATCGCCCTGGGACAAGCCGCCGCTGACGCGATCCTCGCCCTGCGGGCCGACGACGGCTACGACACGCCGACGGTTGATCCGAACTACCAGGAGGGCACCGCCCCGGGCGAGTACCGCTACACGCCGGGCACCCCCTTCGCCTTCGCCCCGCATCTGGGCGAGGACCTCACCCCCTTCGTGCTGAAGGACAGCTCGCAGTTCCGGCCGGGCCCGCCGTACCGCTGACCAGCAACAAGTACGCCGCGGACGTCAACGAGATTCAGCGCCTCGGCGGTGACGACGTCACCACGCCCAGCGCCCGCACCGACGACCAGACCGAGATCGCCCTGTTCTGGGTCGAGAGCTCACCGCTGGCATGGAACCGCATCGCCAGAACCGTTTCCACCGCCGAGGACCTCGACCCCTGGGAGAACGCCCGACTGTTCGGCCTGCTGAACATGGCGCTGACGGATGGCTACATCGGCACCTGGGACACGAAGTACCACTACCGCTTCTGGCGACCGGTCACCGCCATCCGGCTCGCCGACATCGACGGCAACCCAGCCACGACCGCCGACCCGACGTGGACGCCGCTGGAGGAGACCCCACCCATCCCGGACTACGACTCCGGGCACGCCGTCGAAGGCGGAGCCGCGGCGCAGGTCCTCAAGCGGTTCTTCCACACCGACAAGGTGAGCTTCTCGGTCTGCAGCTACACGCTTCCGGCAGGGCAGACCTGCAGCGACGCGTCGCCGACCCTGCGACACTTCACCCGCTTCTCCCAGGCGGCCGACGAGAACGCGGTATCCCGCATCTATGTCGGCTTCCACTTCCGCGACGCAGTCGAGACAGGCACCCGCCACGGCGAGAGGATCGGCGACCGTGCCGTCGACCACTTCCTGCGACCCGTGCACGACTGAGCGATGAACGTGGGCGGGCCGCCTTCGGCGGCCCGCCCACTCGCTAGGCTCGGAATGATCAGTGACCTCGCCAGTAAGGGGAAGAGGAGCTCGAATGGCGAAGCTGATCTACTCCGCGATCACGTCGTTGGACGGCTACGTCGCGGACGAGGACGGCAAGTTCGATTGGTCTGCGCCTGACGAGGAGGTGCACGCTTTCGTCAACGACCTCGAGCGGCCGGTCGCACGTACCTCTTCAGGGCGTCGCATCTACGAGGTGCTGGTCGTCTGGGAGAACCCGGACACCTTCGCCGGCCAGGAGCCCGTCCTCCGGGAGTACGCGGAGATCTGGCAGGCCGCCGAGAAGATCGTGTACTCGAAGACCCTGGAGGCGGTGTCCAGCGCGAGGACGCGGCTCGAGCGAGACTTCGACCCGGATTCGATCCGGGGCCTAAAGGCGCGAGCGGCCCGCGATCTCAGCGTGGGTGGTCCGGAGCTCGCCGCGCAGGCCATCGAGGCCGGCTTGGTGGACGAGCTCCACCTGTTCCTCTCACCGATTGTGGTCGGCGGCGGCCAGCCGTCGCTCCCAGACGGGCCGCCTCGAGCTCGAGCTGTTGAGCGAGCGCCGTTTCAGGAACGGCGTCGTCCACCTTCACTGAAAGGTGAACCGCCGGGCCGCGCTGCTCGCCCCGATGCGGCGTCCTCAGTCGCGCCCATAGCTTCCAGCTATGAACGCTCCCTGCGTCCTTGCCTCGGAACGAGCCTCGCACCCCGGCGGCGAGCGACATTCCGCCAAACCCTCCTACACCTCGCCCTCGAAGGTGTTGCAGGCGGTCGGGTCGCCGCTGTCGAAGCCGGTGCGGAACCACTTCACGCGCTGCGCAGACGTGCCGTGGGTGAACGCCTCCGGATTGACGCCCTGACCCGACTGCTGCTGGATCCGGTCGTCACCGACGGCGGCGGCAGCGTTCAGCCCTTCCTCCAGGTCGCCCGTCTCGAGCAGGTCGCCCTTGGCATAGGCGGAGTGCGCCCAGATCCCGGCGAGGCAGTCGGCCTGCAGCTCGAGCCGAACCGAGAGCTCGTTCCCGTCGTCCGGGTTCTCCTGCGGCGCGAGGTCCACGTCCTCCATCACGCCGAGCAGGTTCTGCACGTGGTGGCCGATCTCGTGCGCGACGATGTAGGCCTGCGCGAAGTCGCCGGGTGCGTCGAGACGCTTCTGCAGCTGCTCCATGAACGGCAGATCGAGATAGACCTTGCGGTCGCGCGGGCAGTAGAAGGGGCCGACGGTCGAGGGGGTGCTCCCGCAGCCCGACTGCACGCCGTTGTCGTAGAGGACGATCGATCGCGGGCTCGTACGTCTTCCCGCTCTCGGCGAAGAGCTTCTTCCAGGTCGCGTCGACGTCGCCCGCGACGAAGTCGATGAACTTCGCCGCGTCGTCGGCCGGCGCCTTCTCCAGATCCGCCGGCGATGCGCCGGGCGCCTGCGGGAACTGACCGGTCCCCGGATCGACGCCGAGGCCGCCTCCACCGCCGCCCGGCATGCCGCCCGCCAGCAAGATAGATGACGAGCAGGATGATCAGGCCGATCCCGCCTCCACCTGCCTTCCCCATCGGAAACGGGATGCCGCCGCCGAGACCGCCGCCACCGCCGCGGCGATCCTCGATCCGCCCTGCTCCTCCTCGTCCGCGCCACTTCATAGTGGGCCGTGATTCCCGCTCGGCTCGGTTCTACTCCCTCGGCGTACACTTTCCGCATGGCCCAGGCGCCCGCACTGCCGCGTGGTTTCGAGCTGCCGCTCGAGCCTCGCCTGCCCCGCATCGGTTCCGTGGACGCAGTCGCGCTCGAGGAGCGGGCCGCCACACTCGCGAAACGCTCGATCAAGAAGGACTCGAAGCTGCAGGCGTTCGAGCTCGCGGTGCGGATGATGGATCTGACGACTCTGGAGGGCGCCGACACACCCGGCAAGGTGGCCGCTCTCTGCTCGAAGGCCATGCGGCCCGACCCCAGCGATCCGTCCGTGCCCTCGGTCGCGGCCGTTTGCGTCTACCCGAATCTCGTTCCGGTCGCCGTTGCGCGTCTGCGCGGCTCGACCGTCAAGGTTGCCTCCGTCGCCACGGCGTTCCCGTCCGGCCAGTCCCCGCTCGCTGTGAAGCTCGCCGACGTGCGGGAGGCGGTCGCGCTCGGCGCCGACGAGATCGACATGGTGATCGACCGCGGCGCCTTCCTCTCCGGCCGCTACGCGAAGGTCTACGACGAGATCGTGAAGGTGAAGGAAGCCTGTGGCGACGCGCACCTGAAGGTGATCCTGGAGACGGGGGAGCTCGGGACGTACGACAACGTGCGCCGGGCGTCGTTGCTCGCCATGGCTGCCGGCGGCGACTTCATCAAGACCTCGACCGGGAAGGTGAACCCGGCGGCGACGCTGCCGGTGACGCTCTGCATGCTCGAGGCGATCCGCGACGTGCACGAGGAGACCGGACGTGTCGTCGGGATGAAGCCGGCGGGCGGAATCCGCACCGCGAAGCAGGCGGTCCAGTACCTCGTCGTCCTCCACGAGACGCTCGGCCTCGACTGGATGACGCCCGACCTCTTCCGCTTCGGCGCCTCGTCGCTCCTGAACGACGTGCTGATGCAGATCCGCAAGCAGAAGACCGGCCAGTATCAGTCCCCGGACTACTTCACGTTGGATTGACCCCGTGACTGAGCTCGAGCGTAAGAGCCACGCGCCGGTCCCGGCACTCACCGAGTGGGAGTACGCGCCCGCACCGGAGGCGCGCGACATCGTCAAGCTCCAGGAGCGGTACGGCCTCTTCATCGGCGGCGAGCTCGTCGACCCGAAGTCAGGCGAGTGGTTCGAGTCGATCTCGCCCTCGTCCGAGGAGACGCTCGCCGAGGTCGCGCAGGCGGACGAGCAGGACGTCGACCTCGCAGTCCAGGCGGCCCGCGGTGCGTTCGAGAACGGCTGGTCGTCGCTCGCGCCCTCGGAGCGCGCGAAGTACCTCTTCCGGATCGCCCGGATCATCCAGGAGCGCTCGCGCGAGCTTGCGGTCCTCGAGAGCCTCGACGGCGGCAAGCCGATCCGCGAGAGCCGTGACGTCGATCTCCCGCTCGCGGCCGCGCACTTCTTCTACTACGCGGGCTGGGCCGACAAGCTGGAGTACGCGTTCCCGAACCGGAAGCCGCAGCCGCTGGGTGTGGCCGGCCAGATCATCCCCTGGAACTTCCCGCTGCTGATGCTCGCCTGGAAGATCGCGCCGGCGCTTGCGGCCGGAAACACCGTTGTGCTGAAGCCGGCCGAGACGACGCCGCTGACAGCGCTGCTCTTCGCCGATGTCTGCCGCCAGGCCGAGCTGCCGCCGGGAGTCGTGAACATCGTCACCGGCGACGGCCGCGCGGGCGCCGCTCTCGTCAAGCACGAGGGCGTCGACAAGATTGCCTTCACCGGCTCGACCGAGGTCGGGAAGGCGATCCAGCGCGAGCTCGCCGGCACGGGCACGAAGCTGACGCTCGAGCTCGGCGGCAAGGCGGCGAACATCATCTTCGACGACGCGGCGCTCGACCAGGCGGTCGAGGGGATCGTGAACGGGATCTACTTCAACCAGGGCCATGTCTGCTGCGCGGGCTCCCGCCTCCTCGTGCAGGAGTCGATCTACGAGTCGACGATCGCGAAGCTGAAGCGCCGGCTCGAGACGCTGCGTCTCGGCGACCCGCTCGACAAGAACACCGACATCGGCGCGATCAATTCGAAGATGCAGCTCGACCGGATCACCGAGCTCGTCGAGGCGGGCAAGGAAGAGGGAGCGGAGATCTACCAGCCGCCGTGCCGCCTGCCCGAGAAGGGCTACTGGTTCGCGCCGACCGTCTTCACCAACGTCGCGCAGAGCTACCGGATCGCACAGGAGGAGATCTTCGGGCCCGTGCTCAGCGTGCTGACGTTCCGGACGCCCGAGGAGGCGATCGAGAAGGCGAACAACACGCCGTACGGTCTCTCCGCCGGAGTCTGG
Source organism: uncultured Gaiellaceae bacterium (assembly GCA_963752405.1). Lineage (GTDB taxonomy): Bacteria > Actinomycetota > Thermoleophilia > Gaiellales > Gaiellaceae > Gaiellasilicea. Next base: position 117,490 of record CAVVYB010000013.1, on the reverse strand, counting down.
ACGGAGAAGGGGTCGCGCATCCTCTGGATGGCGGAGCGGCTGCGCGCTGGCGTCGTGTGGGCGAACACGTTCAACCGCTTCGACCCGGCGTCGCCGTTCGGCGGCTACAAGGAGTCCGGCTTCGGCCGCGAGGGCGGCAGGCACGGCCTCGAGCCGTATCTGAGGTTCGACGAGTGAGGCGCTTCAGGGTCCCGTTGCTCCTGCTCGGCGGCATGCTTGCGCTGGTGCTCGGCGACCGTCGCTTCGGGAGCGCGAAGTGAGCCGCCTCCCCGTCAGGAAGACCTACAAGCTCTTCATCGGCGGTGGCTTTCCGCGCTCCGAGTCGGGCCGCACCTACGAGGCCGAAGGCCAGAACGTCGCCCGCGCCTCCCGCAAGGACGCACGCGACGCGGTCGTCGCGGCGCGCAAGGCGCAGCCCGGCTGGGCCGGCGCAACCGCCTACAACCGCGGGCAGGTGCTCTACCGGCTCGCGGAGATGATGGAGACCCGCACCGCCGATCTCGCCGCGGTCTGCTCCGGCAAGAAGGAGGTCGAGGCTGCGATCGACCGCGTCGTCTGGTACGCGGGCTGGGCCGACAAGCTCGCCCAGGTGATCGGCTCCTCCAATCCGGTCTCGGGGCCGTACTTCAACTTCTCCGTGCCCGAGCCGACCGGCGTCGTCGCCGTCCTCGCTCCCGACGAGCCCGCGCTCGGAGGCCTCGTGGCGCGGCTCGCGCCGGTGATCGTCGGCGGCAACGCGGCAGTCGTCGTGGCGTCCGAGACGCACCCGCTCGCCGCAATCGAGCTCGCCGAGGCGATCGCGACCTCGGATCTCCCGGGCGGCATCGTCAACATCCTCACGGGCTTGAGCGAGGAGCTCGCGCCGATCCTGGCCGGGCACATGGACGTGAACGCGATCGACGTCACCGGCGCAGACGGGCAGGGGCCCGAGCTCGAGCGTCTTGCCGCGGACAACGTCAAGCGAGTGGTGCACGGAACCGCGGACGAGCAGAGCCCGTGGACGATCGCGAGCTTCCTCGAGCTCAAAACCGTCTGGCACCCGATTGGTCAGTGACCGGGTAACAGACCGTAACTACGGCCGCTGATGAGTCGCAGATCCCGCGATCCAGCTTTGTCACAGACTCGTCCTAGGCGCATCTGCGTCGACCTTATCCGCGGGCGGCGTAGACCGCCTGGTGCAGCTTCCCGTTCCGCGGCGGCGATGCGAGCACGTAGATCACGAGCGGCCGGCCGCGTGACCACGTGACCCCGATGTAGTCGGCGAGCATGCGACCGAGGGTGGTCTGCGGCATCCAGGCGAAGGCCATTCGCCGCGCGCTCAGACGCTGCGACGCGCTCCACCGGCTTCCGTCCGGCGAGGTGACGACCTCGGCGTCGGCGCCGTCGGGCCGGAGCGTGTAGTAGGCGATCGCCAGCCGGCGGGTGCCGGGCTCCACGCCGATCGTCGGCATCACTGCATCCCGCCCGCGGGTGACACGAGCAGGCGCGGACCACGTCGTTCCGTCGTTCGAGCGCGCGATGACGATGTCGTTCGCCTGGCAGTCCGGGCTGAACCGACAGTCCTGCCAGACCGCGACCACACGGCCGGCGCCGTCCACGTCGGCCGCCGGGATCGGCGGCGCGCGGAACGGCCTCGCGTCCTTGAACCGGAAGGCGGCGATCGTCACCGGGTCGCCCAGCGTCACGCCGCCGTCTGTCGAGCGCACGGCGACCATGCCGGTTCGCGGCGACCAGAAGACGAGCGTGAGCGCCCCGTTCGGCTGGACGACCGGGATCACGCCGGTCACCGGGATGTGAACCCTCGCCGCCGCCGACCACGTGATGCCGCCGTCGTTCGAGTACTGCACCGCCACATCGTCCTCGCCTTCCTGCTCGCCGACCAGTGTGTACGCGAGGTAGCAGCGGCCCCGGAAAGGACTCGCCGCACCGTTGTCGCACGTCAGCCAGTTCTTGTCGTAGGCGATGTCGAACGCCGGCGCGCGGGCCGCGTCGATCGGGCCAGTCCACGCCAGCCCGTCGCGGGAACGGTGGATCGTGAGTCGCGTCGAGTCGGGAGCGAGGGCGAGCGTGTTGGCCAGCCAGACGCCGTGCACGCTGTCGTACGCGAGGACCGGATCGCTTGCGCGCGACGCGGTGCCGGGCGGCACCGAGGTCGCTGTCAGCCCGGGCAGGATGCCCTCACGCCACGTCCTCCCTCCATCCTTCGAGGTCGAGAAGGCGATGCTCGCGGCGCCGCCCGTGCGGTTCCGGCCGTTCTGGAAGAGCGCGACCGTGGTGGCGCCGACGGTGTGGGAGTCCGGCTCGACCTGGGTCTCGTGCTGGCTGTCCGCGTTCGACTGCCGGTCGCGGTGGATGCGCGTGCTCACGACCTCGCAGTCGCTCTGGACGACGTCGCGTGCATCGGCGGTGACGATGTCCCGCCCGGGGCCGCAGGAGATCCGGTCGATGCCGCCGTCGTACTCGGCCGAGATCCGGTCGTTTCCCGCTCGCGCGACGATGCGATCGCCGCCGTCCCGGCCGGCGAGGAAGTCCGCGCGAGCTGTTCCGAGGATCTGCGGGGACGCAGCGGCGGAAGCGACGGCGGGCAGCGCCGCGAGGAGCAGAGCGATCGCCAGGCGCGCGCGCACCGCTGAACCGTAGCCACGACCGGTAATGTTGCGACGCGTGACCGGCCCCAGACGTCTGAGCCAAGCCATCTCCGAGGGCGACGGGATCTCGCTGATCGTCGCCGTGGCCGGTCCGGAGGAGGCGCGGCAGGCCGAGGCGGGCGGCGCGGAGGCCCTCCTTGCCGACGACAGCGTCGATGCGATTCGCGCCGCGAGCAGCCTGCCGATCCTGACTGCGGCCGGTTCGTCCGGGGACGCGCGGATCGTGTCCGCAGGCGACGATGACGTCGAGCTCGGTGACTCGGTCGAGGTCGTGGTGCGGGTGGGTCGGGAGGAGGAGCTCGAGGAGGCCCTCGAGCGACTCGATCCCGAGCTGTTCGTGCTCGCCGCCCGCGACGCTGACAACCCGCTCGAGCACGTGCTCGACCTGCTCTCCGACCTTCCGGCCGGCAAGCTCGCGATCGCAGACGTCGGCGACGTGACCAAGGAGCAGCTGACCGAGCTCGAACGCGCAGGTGTCGACGCCGTCCTTGTCCGCGAGCTCCCCTAGATGAGCCGCGAGCAGCGCAGTTCGCTCGCGATCGGCGTCGCAGTGTTCATCGCCGGCGGCGTCCTGCTCAGCCTCGAGATCGCCTCGAGCCGCGTCCTCGCACCGTTCTTCGGCAACTCGCTGTACGTCTGGGGCTCGCTGATCGGGATCGTCCTCGCCGGGCTCTCGACGGGCTACTGGCTCGGCGGCATCATGGCCGACCGGTATCCGAGGCCCAGCCTCCTCGTCGGCCTGCTCGGCCTCGGCGCGCTGCTCGTGCTCGCCATCCCGTTCGTCGACGGCTGGATCCTGGACCGCGTCGTCGAGTGGGATCCAGGCCCCCGGCTGAACCCCGTGATCGCCACCATCCTTCTCTTCGGCCTGCCCAGCGTCGTCCTCGGCAGCGTGTCGCCGGTCGCCGTGCGCTTGAAGGCTCGTTCGATCGAGAAGCTCGGCCGGACGGCGGGGCGGCTCTTCGCCATCTCGACGGCGGGCTCGATTGCCGGCACGTTCCTCACGTCGTTCTGGCTGATCCCCGAGCTCGGCACCGATCAAGTCCTGGCTGCGGCCGCGATTGCCCTCGTCCTGGCCGCCGCCGCGGTGGCGTTGGTCGAAAAGCTCGTGACTGCATTTGCGCTCGCCCTGATTCTGGCCGGAGTAAGCGTCGGCGCGGTTGTTTCGCTTGCCCCAGAAAAGGGCGGGACGGTCGCCGCCTCGCAGCTTCGGAACTGGTCCCCCGTGTACCGGCAGCAGTCGGTTGACGACCGAACCGGTGGGATCGAGGAGGCGCAGAGCGGATACAAGATTCTCGAGACCAAGGACTCGCAGTACCACCGCATCGCCGTCGTCGAGGACGACACGAGCCGCTACCTCCGCTTCGACAGCTCGTTTCAGAGCGGGATGTACATCGACGATCCGTACCGGACGCGGTTCCACTACTCCGACTATCTCCAGCTGTCCTTCGCCTACCGAGCACAGACACGGCGGATCCTCTACGTCGGCCTCGGTGGGGGCTCGGCGCCCAAGCGCACCTGGCGCGACTTTCCGGGCGTGCGAATCGACGTCGTCGAGCTCGACCCGGAGGTCGTCGAGATGGCCTACAAGCATTTCGAGCTGCCTCGCGACCCACGGATTGCCGTCGAGGTCGAGGACGGTCGCCGCTACATCTCCGACCGCGATGGACCCTGGGACGTGATCGTCATCGACGCGTTCTACGCGGACTCGATCCCATTCCACCTCGCCACCCGGGAGTTCCTCGAGCTCGCCCGCTCGCGGCTGACCACCGGCGGCCTCGTGGTCACGAACATCATCGGGGCGGTCAAAGGCCCGGACTCACGCCTCTTCCGCTCGATGCTTCGCACGTACCGAACGGTCTTCCCGACCGTTGCCGTCCATCCGGTCGTCGATGCCGCCGGCGACGACCTCGAGTCGGTTCGCAACATCATCGTCGTGGCCGGCGAAGGGGCCGCGCCGTCGAAGCAGTTCCTGCTCGAGCGATGGCGCGATGTGCGCCGGCGCTCTCCCGGCTCGCCGGACCTCGTGACGGCGATCAACGGGCGCGTTGATGCACCCATCCCGACCCAGGACGTGCCCGTGCTGACCGACGACTACGCGCCGACCGACGCCCTGCTGCTCCTCTTCGACTAGGAGGGTTTGGCGGAACGTCGCTCGTCGCCGGGGTGCGATGCTCGTTCCGAGGCAAGGACGCAGGGAGCGCCGATAGCGGTTGCTATCGGTGCGACTGAGGACGCGGCCTCGGGGCGAGCAGCGCGGCCTGGCGGCTCAGCCGATGTTTCGCCAAACCCTCCTAGTAGGGGTCGACGACCGAGAGCCGCCGCCGCGGAACGACCTGAGCCACAACCCGCTCGATGAACATGGTGACGGCGCTGGGATCGAAGGGCTTCTCGATGACGCCGTGCGCTCCCGTCTCGAATGCCTGCGCCTTGATCAGTGGATCGACCTCTGTCGTCAGGAAGATCAGCGGTAGCTCGCGCGTGCGCTCGTCCGCCTGGAGTGCGGCCGCGAGGCCGAAACCGTCGAGCACGGGCATGCTGATCTCGAGCAGCACGACATCGGGAACGTGGTCGAGGGCGAGCTCGAGACCCTCCTGTCCGTCGGCGGCCTCGAGCACCTGGTAGCCGTCGAGCTGCAGATTCGTCGAGCAGACGAGCCGTATCGCAGGGTCGTCGTCGACGACGAGGACGCGAGGCGGACCGGGACGTCGCGTCCTCTCGCTGGAACCGGGTTCGTGTGACTGCAACGGATCCTCCTGTCACGCCCAACAGTCGTCGCCGGCCGCGAAACGGCCGGCGTCTCCTACCCGGTTGTTGAGGGCGGATCAGGGCGGGGCCGGTTCTTGTGGCCCCGCGATGCACATTCCACGGTCGGCTGCTGCGGCCGTGACGCATCTCACTGTAGCCAAAACTTTCCAATTGTCAGGCGGCAATTTTCGGAGCTATGCTGGAGCCGCGAGACATCTTCGTCAGTCTCCCTCAACGATGACCGAAGAAAGAAACAGCTCCGTATCTTGATCGCGAACGAGCGCAAGGATCGGCTCGAGCGGATCGCGACGATCGTGACCGGGCTCGGACACGAGGTGATCTCCCGGGAGCTCGAGGTCGCGGACGTGGCAGCGGCAACCGAGCGCGAGCACCCGGATCTGGCGTTCGTCGGGCTCGGGATCAGCGGCGAGCACGCGCTCGACATGATCTCCGAGATCGTGCGCGAGGCGTCCTGCCCCGTGATCGCGCTGCTCGAGTCGGACGACCCGACCTGGGTCAACGAGGCTGCGAAGCGCGGCATCTTCGCGTACATCGTCGACGGCAGGGCCGACGAGATGCAGAGCACGATCGACATCACCCTCCGCCGTTACGCCGAGTACTCCAACCTCGAGGGAGCGTTCGCTCGCCGCGCGGTGATCGAGCGGGCGAAGGGGATCATGATGGCGAGGCAGTCCATCGACGAAAACAGAGGCGTTCGAGCTGATGCGGTCGCAGTCACAGAAGAGCGGTCAGAAGCTCTTCGACATCGCAAAGGCCGTCGTCGACAGCCACCTCTTACTCGTCCCGCCCGAGCGCACCACGCCCTAGAATAGGAGGGTTTGGCGAAATATCGGCTGAGCGACATTCCGCCAAACCCTCCTAGCCGGCGAAGGCCTGTGCGACGGCCCACCAGTCCGGCGGGACGGTCTTCAGCTCCTTCGTCGCTTCGATGAGTGAGACGTCCACGATCGAGTCGCCGTGCAGCGCGGCCATGCGGCCGAAGGTGCCCGCGTCGACGAGGTCGGCGGCCTTGAGCCCATAGCGGGTCGCGAGCACGCGGTCGCGCGGGGTCGGTGTGCCGCCTCGCTGGACGTGGCCGAGGACCGTGACGCGCGTCTCGTAGCCCGTGCGGTCCTCGATCTCGCGCGCGAGCTCTCCGCCGACACCGCCGAAAACGACGTGGCCGAACTGGTCGGTCGGACGTGCTTCACCGGCTACGGCCCGCTTCTCGCCGGAGGCGTAGGTGAGCTCGTAGCCCTCGCTGACGACGACGATGGAGAAATCCTTGCCCGTCTCGTGCCTCTTCTCGAGCAGCGAGCAAGCGGCCTCCACGGTCATCGGCTGCTCGGGGATCAGGATCACGTCTGCTCCACCGGCGATCCCGGAGTGCGACTGCGATCCAGCCGGTGTGGCGGCCCATCACCTCGACGACCATCACGCGGTTGTGCGACTCGGCTGTCGTGTGCAGACGGTCGATCGCCTCGGTCGCGATCGTGACCGCGGTGTCGAAGCCGAAGGTGTAATCCGTCGCGTTCAGGTCGTTGTCGATGGTCTTCGGGACGCCGACGACGGGGAAGTCGTGCTCGGCGTGGAGCTTCGCCGCGACGCCGAGCGTGTCTTCGCCGCCGATCGCGACGAGCGCATCGAGTCCCTCGCGCTTGAACGTGGCGAGCACCTTGTCGACACCGTCCTCGACCCTGTACGGGTTGGTGCGCGACGTGCCGAGGATCGTGCCGCCGCGGGGCAGGATCCCGGAGACCTCGCGCAGGCCGAGTGGCCCCACGATCCCGTCGATCAGCCCGCGCCACCCCTCGCGTACCGCCGCGACCTCCCAGCCGCGGTCGATCGACCGTCGCGTCGCCGCGCGGATGACGGCGTTCAGACCTGGACAGTCGCCGCCGCCTGTGAGGATCCCGACCCGAGCCACAGCGCCAGTCTAAGGAGAGGCGCGGGCTGGCGAGGTTCGAACCGGGTATCCTCAGGACAGCGTCTCGACCCCTGACGTGTCCGCTCGTCCTCCAGCCCGCGCGGGACGAATACCGTCGGCAGGGCCCACGGGCCGGGAGAGACGACCATGACGCGCACGCACAAGCTGGTCAACCTGGCCGGGATCATCCTGCCCGTCGTTGGGCTGGTCGTCGCAGTCGTCGTCCTCTGGGAGCGGATGGTCGGCCCGACCGAGCTGGCGATTCTCGCCGTCGGCTACGTCCTCACGGGCGCCGGGATCACGGTCGGATACCACCGCCTCTTCACGCACCGGTCCTTCGAGACGTATCGCGGTGTCCGCTACACCTTCGCCGTGCTCGGTGAGATGGCCGTCGAGGGCGACGTGGTCGCCTGGGTCTCGGACCATCGGAAGCACCATCAGTTCTCGGATGTGGAAGGCGACCCGCACAGTCCACACGTCGGGTACGGCGAGGGGCTCCTCGCCGCGGCGCGTGGGCTCTGGCACGCCCACTCGGGCTGGCTCTTCTCGGGGGCCGGCCGAGCCGATCAGACGCGCTACGCCAAGGACCTGCTCCGCGACCGCGGCCTTCGTGTGATCGCGAAGCTCTTCCTGCCGCTCGTGCTCTTCTCGCTCGCCTTGCCGGCTGTCGCGGGCTGGCTTCTGATCGGCGGCTGGTACGGCTTCTTCGCCGGGCTCTTCTGGGGCGGCGCCGTCCGGATCTTCCTGCTCCAGCACGTCACGTTCTCCATCAACTCCATCTGCCACGTGTGGGGTCGCCGCCGGTTCGCGTCGCGCGACGAGTCGCGCAACGTGTGGTGGCTCTCCTGGCTCTCGTTCGGCGAGTCGTGGCACAACAACCACCACGCGTTCCCCACCTCGGCGTTCCACGGCCTCCGCCGCGGCGAGATCGATCCGGGTGGCTGGCTGATCTGGCTGCTCGAGCGCGCGGGCCTCGCCTGGAACGTCGTCCGCGTCCCGCCCGACAAGCAGGCCCGCAAGCTCGCGACGCACTGAAGATGTAACGATCCCGTATCGAAACCACGCGGGGGCTTCCGGTCGAGCCGCCCTTGGCATAGCGTCGGCCCGTGTATCAGGCCGAGAACGCCAGGGTCTTGCTCGACCGCGAGAATGCACGCGCCGCCCTGCGTGGGCCCCGCGTGGGGCGGACCGTGGTTCTGCTCGGGATCACGAGCCTCTTCACCGACCTGTCCGCCGAGATGGTGGCGACGGTGCTGCCGCTCTATCTGCTGTACGGAGTCGGGCTCTCGCCGCTCCAGTTCGGTCTCATCGACGGTCTGCAGAACGGCGCTGCCGGACTCGTGCGCCTTGTCGGTGGCGGCCTCGGCGACCGCTTGCGCCGGCACAAGGAGATCGCGGCGATCGGGTACGGGCTTTCCGCGTTCACGAGGCCGCTCTTCATCCTCGTCGGCAGTTCCTTCGCCGCGATCGGTGCGCTCGTGTTCGTCGACCGAATCGGGAAGGGCATCCGGACGGCGCCGCGTGACGCGCTCATCTCACTGAGCGTTCCGGAGGAACGGCTCGGAGTTGCGTTTGGCGTTCACCGTGCTCTGGACACCCTCGGCGCGATGCTTGGCCCGCTGGCCGCGTTCGCGATCCTCAGCACTTCGGACGACGCGTTCAACAGCGTCTTCGTGGCGAGCTTCGCCGCGGCGCTTGTCGGCCTGCTCGTGATCGTCCTTCTCGTGGAGCCGGACCGGCGGGAGAAGTCGGAACGGCGCCTCACGCGGCAGGATGCGGTGGCGCTCGTCAGGCTGCCCCGCTTCCGGGCGTTGACCCTGGCCGGAACCGCACTGGCGGTCACGACGATCAGCGACGCTTTCGTCTACGTCGAGCTCCAGTACGCGCTCGATTTCGACTTCCGCTACCTGCCGCTGTTCTACGTCGCAACGGCGGGCGTCTTCATGCTGCTCGCGGTTCCGGTCGGCGCGCTCGCCGACCGGGTCGGACGCGGTCGGGTCTTTGTCGGGGGCTACGTCCTGCTGCTGGCCGTTTACGGCCTCCTTCTCTTCCCTCAGGGCACGCTCACGGTCGTGCTGCTCGCGCCGCTGTTCGGCGCGTACTACGCCGCCACCGACGGCGTGCTCGCGGCCGCATCGACGGCCGTCCTACCGGAGCACGCGCGCGGGACGGGGCTCGCCTTGATCGCGACCTGCACGAACCTCGGTCGCTTCGCCGGCTCGATCGCTTTCGGCGCGCTCTGGGTCGCGATCGGCGCGAGCGGCGCGGTCGCGGTCTTCGCGGTCGGACTCGTGATAGCCGCGGCGGTTGCGGCATCCTTGCTCTATGTCACGAAGCCGGCGCATGTCTGAGCGCCGCCGAACCCTCGTCTTCGCTGCGCTCGTCACCCTCATCGCAGGCGGGGCCGGCGCGTTCCTCGTCTGGAACGCCCGCGGAAGCGGGACCGACCCAGCGGTTGCGGACCGCGCGACCATCCTCCAGATCGTCTCCGTGCCCCACGTCGTCTTCCTGACCGGTGGTTCGGAAAAAGGCCCGTTCGATCACGTGGCGATCGCACCTCTCGCCGACCTCTCCGAGCGCGCCGAGGTCGGCATCGCCTGCGACCGAATCGGCATGGCCGCGGCGGGTGGGATCTGCATCCGTCACCGCACCGCGCTCGGCGTCGAGTACCGGGCGACGTTCGTGGACAACTCGTTCGCCATCCGCGGCTCCTCCAGCGGACCGGGGATCCCGAGCCGTGCCCGTATCTCGCCCGACGGCCGATACGCCGCCGCGACGAGCTTTGTTACCGGCGACTCGTACCTCGTGCCGGGCGAATTCTCGACGACGTCAACGATCTACCACGCGCGCACCGGAAAGGTCGTCGAGCGGACACTCGAGCGTTTCAGGGTGATCCGCGACGGACAGCGGTTCGAGCCCCGCGACAGGAACTTCTGGGGAGTGACATTCGCGAAGGACGGGAGGACGTTCTTCGCGACGATGGGCACGGGCGAATATACGTACCTCGTCCGCGGCGACCTGGGTACGCGCCGGATCGAGACCGTTCAGCGAAACGTCGAATGCCCCTCGCTCTCGCCGGACGAGCACCGCGTCGCCTACAAGAAGCGCCGTGCGAACGGTGCGTGGCGGTTCACGGTGCTCGACCTCGACAGCGGGCGCGAGACGACGCTCGCGGAGACGCGAAGCATCGACGATCAGCTCGCCTGGCTCGACTCGGATCGCGTCTTGTACGGCGCCGCGGGGAAGGTTTGGGTCACGCGGGCCGACGGCCACGGGAAGCCCCGCGTGCTGCTGCGCCGCGCTGACTCCCCGACCGTCGTTCGGCCTGCGTGACCCGGGTTCTGTAGTCGCCCGGTGCGCGCGCGGTTCGAGCAGGTCGCAGACGCGCTGTTCGTCGGCGTTACGATCGCGGCCGGAACCGTTGCCGTGCTCGCGCCGGTGCGTCTGCACGGCTTCGTTCTGGGCGGCACCGCGTGCGGTGGTGGGGGCAACGAGCAGCGGTGCACCGGGATCGCACGACAGCTCTCGCTCGTCGAAGTCTCGCCGCGTGCCTGGGGATACGTCGTCGGAGGGGCGCTGTGCATCCTGCTCGCCGCGGCTGCGCTTCTCCTCAGGCGGCAGAGGGTCGCCCGGATCGTGCTCGTGGCCTCGGTCCTTTGTGTTGTCTTCTTCGGTCTGGTTCAGACGGTGCGAATCGATGCCAAGCTCGGTCCGAGCGGCGGCGGTACCTACGGTCGTGCGGACGAGGACTGGGGAGCTTTTCTGTCGCCTGCGCTGCTCGACCTGCGCCGGGATGCTCTGCGCCGCTACGCGGGCACGCGGACGGAGCCGGGCGGGCCGCTGTACGACCGGGAGCAGATCCTCGACTCGTTCTCGGTGCGTGAGCAGGACGGCTGGCGCTTCCTCTACCTGGCCGTCGTGATCGCCTTCTTCGCGGCCGGTCTGGAGAACGTCCGCCGCGTCGTGCGCCTTCCCTCTGTGGCGATCGTGACGACTGCGACCGGCGGCGTGGTGCTCTGGGCGATCGTCGTCGACAAGGCCCAGTCGTGCGAGCCGGGCGCATCCGACTGCTACGACGGCCTGGTGACGATCTTCGCCATCGCGGCCGCTCTGGTTGGCTGGGCCGCGTACCTGATCGGCCTGTTCCTCGGCTTCCTCGTCGACCGTGTGTCCGGCCGCGGCCGGAACGACGCGACGTAGTGCCTAGGCGGACTTGAAGCGCCGAAGCCGTCGGCCGCGTTGGGCGGACGAGGAGACGTCGAGCAGCGCGTCGAGCGCGGTGCGGATCTCCACCGAGAGATCCGGGCCGGCCATGGGCGTCGCGGAGTGGTCGCTCATCCCTACGACTTCGGGCAGCTGGTCGAGATCCTCCACGACTGTGACGAGGCCCGCACGCTCGAGCCGACGCGCGAACGAGACCTGGTGGTCATCGACCGCTTCACCCAATCGACGCAGCCGCGGGACGACAACGGGTCGGCGCCCGTGAGCGAGCGCTGCCGCCACGGATCCGATCCCGGCGTGCGTGACGACCACGCGTGACGAAGCGACGAGGGCGTCGAATGCCTCGAACGGCAGGTAGTCGACGCAACGCGTGCCGTGGGGCCGGAGCTTCGAGGAGCCGTGCTGCACGATGACCGACTCGTCGGTGAGCCTCGTCGCCGCAGCCACCAAGCGATCGAACGGCGCCTCGTTCGTCCCGACTGTGACCAACACCCCGAAGCCCGGCCCAGCGGGAGCCTCTGTCTGCTGGGAGAGCAGGACGTTGCCGGCGTAGTCGGCCCGCCTCCACGTGGCGGCGAGTTCCGGCCACTGAGCGTAGATCCGGTCGGCGACGGGGGCGATGAGACGCCCGCTGAGCGAGGGGCCGTCGATCCGGCCCGCGCATTCGACGTAGATCACGCGCGCGCCGCGGAGGCGAGCGACCCAGGCGAACGGCACGGCGACTCCCGCTCCCGTCGTGATCAGCACGCGTGGTCGCGACTCGCCGATCACGCGCCAGGCGAGCCCGAAGTTCCGGATCAGGTTCGGGATGTTGCGATTGGTCGGGCCGTGTCCGAAATACACCTGCTCTTGGGCGAGGAGCGACCGCACATCCGCCTTGTCGAAGCTCACCCAGGCCCGTGTGCGCTCGCGCCAGGCGGGCGAGATCGCACAGGCATCGAAGAGATGACCGCCTGACGAGCAGACAACGAGTACATCCACGGGTCTTCGCCTATCCGTTTCCGCGACGAACTTCGCGCAGTCGGCGGGCCAGATAGCGGGCCGACTGCTGGCGACGGACGTAGGCACGGACGGCGGGGTCCGGACAGCGGCGGCCGCGGCTCGCCAACGCCGTCGACCATCCCCAGATCATCCCGAGCGCGGTGATGTCGCGACGGGCATGCCACAGGACGCGCGCGAGCAGGTAGGAAGGGCGGTAGCCCATGTAGTAGGCGGCCACGCCCTCTGCGGCACGCGCGCGGAAGCCTGAGCCGTCGCGCTGGCCCATCGGGCGGTGGTGCCGAAACTGCAGGCCCGGGATGACGCGCGTACGCCAGCCGTTGAGCACGGCACGCGCCTCGTCGACGCCGTCCCAGCCCAGGCACGGCTCGAGCGGCTGAACCTGCTCCCAGCATGCCCAGCGGTACGTTCGGCACTGGGCCGCAACGGCCGTGGCCGTCAGATGGCGCTCCTGCCAGATGCCGTCCTCGAGCTCACAGCGCGTTCCCGTGGCCATGCCGAGCTGGGGATCGGCTTCGAACGCAGAGGCCAGACGCTCGAAGTAGTCAGGCGGCAGCGTCAGGTCGGCGTCGAGCTTCGTCATCAGCTCGACCGGCAGCGGCAGTGCCTGCAGCCCTTGTTGAAGAGCGAGCAGGTCTCGACCTTCCCGACGCCCTTCGCGCAGCCCTTCCTCGCCGCGCCCGGTGTGCACCAGCACGATCCATGGGTGCTGCTCGGCGAGCTCAGCCGCAATGGTCGCCGTGCCGTCGCTGGAGCCGTCGTCCACGATGATCCAGGCGCTGGGCCGCAGCGTCTGGGCGATGATCGTCGGCGCGAGTGCGGCGAGATTCTCGGCTTCGTCACGTGCGGCCGTGACGAGCGCGTAGCTGCCCACCGGCGTGGACGCCGGCGGCGTCTCCACGGCTTCAGCTCGATCGATTCCGAGTCTTGCGCTCACGAGGGCTCCGTGCGCCAGCCCAAGCGCGCGTTCAGTCGCCGGAAGAACGGGACGCGGAACGCGAGCCTCTTGATCGCAGTGCGGCGTGCCCGCCGTTTCATCTCCCGGCGCCAGTACGCGTCCTTCAAGGGAGAACCCGCCCCGTAGTGGTCGCCACCGGTGTGGTGAACCTTGAGATCCGCGAGCACAGCGGCGCCGAAGCCAAGGCGCTCGATGCTCTGGACGTAGGCAGCATCCTCGAGCCAGAAGATTTGTCCCGGACGCTGGCGGAACCCGCCGACGCGATCGCTCAACGTCCGTGACGTGATCGAGCACACGCCGCCGACGGGACCGTTCAGGATCCGAACGCCGTTCAGCTCTGTCTCCGTGTACTCGTAGACGTGGTACCGGTGGTGCGTCGCAGAGTCGTGCGGATCGTCGCGGAGGTCCGCCGACAGGTAGCCGATCGTGGGAAGGCGCCGGTAGGCATTCAGCAGGACTGCGTCCCACCCCGGCGGCGCGTCGACCACGTCGTCGTCGAGCTCGACGAGATACTCGGCCGAGGTCATCGCGAACGCGCTCGCATAGGCGTTCATGCCGATGTTCTCGTCGCTGTGGACGATCGTCAGCCGGGGGAGGTCCACGGTGTCGAGGTACTCGCGCGTGCCGTCGGTCGAGCCGTTGTTCCAGAGGACGATCTCGTGAGTCGCCGCCGATGTCGAGGCCAGGACATTCTCGACACACTTGCGCAGGAGATGGACGCGGTTGTGCGTCAGGACCACGAGCGCGATCCCGCCGCTGGCGCCTGCCGAAACGTCAGAAGACTCCATCCCACCAGGGTACGAAGCCGGCCCGCTAAGGCACAGTGGCCGTTGGTCTAGGATCGTCGCGGCGCCTGACTGAACGTCCAGCCCGTCGAGCCGTTGAACGCGGGACCCTCGCCCAATAGGCGCCCCGGATGCCGAAGGGGGGAATCGAACCCCCACTCCCCGAAGGGAACCGGATTTTGAGTCCGGCGCGTCTGCCAGTTCCGCCACTTCGGCCGAGAAACGATGGTATCCGCCTCGCAAGGACGTGACCGTGTCGTGGCCGGAGGCCGGCTTTGCCGGCCGGGAGGCCCATGCGCGTCAATCAGGGACGTTGCGAAAAGGAGGGGGCTCGCGGGGGAACCATGGGTTCCCCCGCGTTAAGAAAGTTGAATGTCGGGCTGCTTGTCGGGATACTTCCCTCTTCGCCCGCCACAAGGGCTGCGCAAGCGTGCAGAACTCGTCGGGTCCATCAGACGGAGGAGGAGAGCAGTTGATTTCCAGAAAACGTGGTTTGCTGAGCGTTCTGGCGCTGCTCGTCGCGGTGCTTGCACTGATCGCGGCGGGTTGCGGAGGCGACGACGAAGAAGGCGGCGGTGACGGCACGACCACCGAGGCATCCGGGGGCAGCAGTGGCAGCATCGAGGCTCTGCCGTCCTCGTCGTGCACTGCGGTCGAGTACGAAGGTGAAGGCGATCCTGACGTGCTCCTCGCATCCGACTTCCCGCTTCAGGGATCGTCGCGCACCCAGACCATCCAGATCGTGGAGGCGATTCGCTACCTCCTCGAGCAGTCGAACTTCAAGGCCGGTGACCACAACGTCGCGTACCAGTCATGCGACGACGCAACCGCTCAGGCGGGCAAGTGGGACTCCGGTAAGTGCTCGACGAACGCCCAGGCGTATGCCGCCAACGAGAAGCTCGTCGGCGTCATCGGGACGTTCAACTCCGGTTGTGCCGCGATCGAGATCCCGGTCCTGAACCAGGCTCCGGGCGGCGGCGTAGCGATGATGTCCCCCGCCAACACATACGTGTGTCTCACCGAGGGCGGGCCGGGCTGTGATGCAACCGAGCCGGACAAGTACTACCCGGGCGGCACACGCAACTACGCGCGTGTCGTTGCGAACGACGCGTACCAAGGCGCTGCCGTCGCCGAGTTCGCGAAGGCGCAGGGCGTCACGAACGTGTACATCCTGAACGACAAGGAGGCTTACGGCCTCGGCGTCGCGACGAACTTCAGGAACGCGGCAGAGAACGTCGGCATCAAGGTCGCCGGCTTCGCGGCCTGGGATCCGAAGGCGTCGAGCTACGAGGCTCTGTTCAACAAGATCAAGGGCACCGGCGCGGACGCAGTGTTCCTCGGCGGGCTGATCGACGAGAACGGTGCCCAGGTGATCAAGGACAAGGTCGCCGTGCTCGGCCCGAACGACGGCGCCGTCAAGCTGTTCGTGCCGGACGGCTTCACGACGCAGCAGACGATCGACGAGGCCCCCGAGGCCGCTCCGGGCATGTTCCTGAGCGTCGCCGGCGTGCCGATCGACCAGTTCAAGGGCAAGGGCGCGGAGTTTGTCGAGGCGTTCAAGCCGCGGCTCGGCGGTAAGCCTGTCGACCCGTACGCAATCTACGGCGCGCAGGCTGCGGAGATCATGCTCAACGCGATCGCGGCATCGGACGGCTCGCGGGCCGACGTGATCGCGAAGATGTTCGAGCAGAAGATCGACGACGGCTACCTCGGTACGTTCGAGATCAACGAGAACGGTGATCCGGGCGGCGCTGAGGGCGCGGTCGTGGGCTTCACGATCTACAAGGCCACCACGAAGCTCGAGACGGTGACGACGATCTCCCCGAAGCCGGAGGTCGTTGAGGCGGCGCGCGGCTAGTACGTCGCCGGCAACACAAAAGTCGGGGGAGAGCTTTGCTCTCCCCCGACTTTCCTTTAGGTTCTTCCCCTCATGGCGGCACAGCTGACCAGGATCCTCGACCGCTTGCGGAAGTCCGGCGTAACCGATCTCATCGGCTACGGGCTCCTCTTGATCGTGGCGCTCTGGCTGGTCGTCAACTTCGTCAAGGACCCGACCGAGTTCATCAACATCGGTCTGATCGGGCTGACGAACGGTGCAATCTACGGCCTCGTCGCACTGGGCTACACGCTCGTCTACGGCATCCTGCAGCTGATCAACTTCGCGCACGGCGACGTCTTCGCGCTCTCGGGGCTCGTCGCGTGGTCTGTGATCGTCAACGTGCTCGGGCTTGAGAGAGATGCATCCGTCGCCGCGATCGTGGGCGGCATGCTCCTGACGCTCGTCGTGATCATGCTCATGTTCTCGATCGTGAATGCGTCGATCGAGTTCGTCGCCTACCGGCGGCTCCGTCGCGCGCCGCGCCTGGCTGCACTGATCACCGCTGTCGGTATGTCGTTCATCATCCAGAACATCTCGCTCGCCTTCTACGGCGTGAACTTCCACTCGGTGCCGTCATTCATCCCGCGCACCGAGGCGATTGGCATCGGCGACATCAGCTACTCCTGGAACAAGGCATCGGTGCTCTTCATCACCGTGCCGGTGCTTATGCTGCTCACCTGGTTCGTCCGCTCGACGAAGCAGGGGAAGGCGATGCGTGCCGTCGCACAGGACACCGAGGCCTCCGCGATGATGGGCATCAACGTCAACCGGACGATCTCGGTGACGTTCGCGATCGCCGGAGCGCTCGCGGGCGCCGCCGGCGTCGTCTACCTGCTCCAGTTCAACATGCGCTACGACACGGGCTTCGAGTTGGGACTGATCGCCTTCACGGCCGCGGTGCTCGGCGGGATCGGAAACCTTTACGGAGCGGTGCTCGGCGCGCTCATCATCGGCTTCATCCAGGCCTTCAACGAAGGGCTGAGCTGGTTCACGCCCGGCTCCGACTGGACGCGCACGATCGTGTTCGGGATCCTGATCCTGATCCTCGTCTTCCGGCCCGAAGGACTCCTCGGCGAGCGCACGCCGGAGGGCGCGTGAACGCCGTCGAGCAGCGGTTGCGGAGCTATGGTCCGGGGGCCTTCCTGGCCGTCGCGCTGGTCGTGCTCGGGTTCTTCTACCCCAAGTACGTCGACTCGCTGGGTGACCTGCCGCTGATCGGCGACTTTATCCCCGGCGTCGGCTCGATGGTGATCATGATCGTCTTCACGATGATGGCCGTCGGCCTGAACATCGTCGTCGGCTACGCGGGCCTGCTCGACCTCGGCTACGTCGCCTTCTACGCCGTCGGCGCGTACACCTCCGCCTGGTTTGCCTCGCAGCAGTTCGACCAGTGGACGTTCCATTTCGGCTCGGTCGGGATCTCCAAGGACGTGCCCGGCATTCACCTCTCGATCTGGATTGTGCTCGCGATCGCAGGTCTTCTCACGGCGGCTGCGGGCATCTTGATCGGCTTGCCGACGCTGCGGCTGCGGGGCGACTACCTCGCGATCGTGACGCTCGGCTTCGGCGAGATCATCCCGCAGGTCGTTCGCAACGGTGACAACGTCTTTGGGTTCGACCTCACGCACGGCACGTTCGGGATCAGCCCGATCGACTCGCCCGGGTTCGGCAGCGTCGGCGAGTCCCTCGGCCTGCCACTGAGCTACCAGCAGTCATTCGAGCGCGCGCAGTGGTTCTACTGGACGGCGCTGGCGCTCCTGTTGTTCACGGTCTTCTGTTCGGTGCGGCTGCGTGACTCGAGGCTCGGCCGGGCCTGGATCGCGATTCGCGAGGACGAGACTGCAGCGGCGGCGATGGGCGTGCCGTTGATGCGCACGAAGACATGGTCCTACGCCATCGGCGCTTTTTTCGGGGGTGTCGCAGGCGCGTTCTATGCGAGCTTCAAGAGCGGCGCCTTCCCTGCGGACTTCTACTTCAACATCTCGGTCTTCCTGCTCTGCATGGTGATCCTCGGCGGCATGGGATCGGTCTGGGGCGTCATCCTCGGCGGCATGATCCTGGGCTACCTGAACGTCGAAGGTCTCGCCACGCTCGGCTCGGAGCTCAACGAGGCCGGAATCGACTTCGACCCGACCAAGTATCAGTTCGGCTTCTACGGCGTGATCATCGTGCTGATGATGCTGTTCCGTCCGGAAGGTTTGATCCCCGAGCGGCGGCACAAGCGCGAGCTCGAGCTCGGTGTCCACGACACACCCCTCTACGACGTGATGCATGAAGGCGCCGATACGGATCGTGACTCGAGCAATGACTGAGCTCCTCCTGACAGCGGCTCAGGTCCGGAAGGAGTTCGGCGGACTCGTCGCCACGAACGACATCGACTTCACCATCCCGCAGGGCTCGATCGTTTCGCTGATCGGTCCGAACGGCGCGGGGAAGACGACGTTCTTCAACATGCTCACGGGTGTCTACCAGCCGACCGCAGGCACGATCGTCTTCGACGGCACGGATGTGACCGGGAAGCCGCCTCATGCAATCACTGAGCTCGGCGTCGGCCGCACGTTCCAGAACATCCGGCTCTTCCAGCACATGACCGCGCTCGAGAACGTCCTCGTCGGGATGCACTGCCGGCTCAGGGGCGGCATCGTCGGCTCGATTCTCCGCACGCCGCGTGTGCGTCGCGAGGAGCGCGAGGCGGAGAGCACCGGGCGGGAGTTGCTCCGCTTCTCGGGCCTTCGCGGTCGCGACAACGAGATGGCTCGCAACCTGCCCTACGGCGACCAACGTCGACTCGAGGTTGCGCGTGCGCTCGCGACCCAGCCGAAGCTGCTGCTCCTCGACGAGCCGACCGCAGGCATGAATCCGCAAGAGACCGCGGACTTCACGGCCTTCGTCCGGGTGCTTCGCGACGAGCGCGACCTGACGGTGCTGATGATCGAGCACGACATGAAGGTCGTGATGGGGATCTCCGACCGCGTCACCGTGCTCGACTACGGCGAGAAGATCGCCGAGGGCACACCACAGGAGGTCCAGAAGGACGACCGTGTGATCGAGGCGTATCTCGGCAAGGGGGCGACGACTCATGGCTGAGCCGGCTGCCGCTACCGCGGTCGTCCTGGAGCTCGAGGACGTCCACACCTACTACGGCGCGATCCATGCGCTGAAGGGCATCTCCCTGAAGGTGTTCGAGGGCGAGGTCGTCACGCTGATCGGCGCGAACGGCGCCGGCAAGTCGACAACGCTGCGCTCGATCAACGGCGTCAACCATCCGCGCCAGGGGTCGATCAACTTCGCCGGCACGGACATCACGAACGCGCCTCCGCATCAGATCGTGAAGATGGGGATCGCGCAATCGCCCGAGGGGCGGCGCCTCTTCCCGCGCATGAGCGTGCTCGAAAACCTGGAGATGGGTGCATTCCAGCGGACCGACAAGGCGAACTTTCCGGAGGACCTCGACCGCGTCTTTGACCTCTTCCCTCGCCTGGCGGAGCGGAAGCAACAGAAGGCGGGGACGATGTCGGGCGGCGAGCAGCAGATGGTGGCAATGGGGCGCGCGCTGATGGCGCGTCCGAAGCTGCTGCTGCTCGACGAGCCTTCGATGGGGCTGGCGCCGATCTTCGTCGAGCGGATCTTCGAGATCGTGCGGGAGATCAACGCGCAGGGGACGCCGATCCTGCTCGTCGAGCAGAACGCGCTGATGGCGCTCGACGCGGCGAGCCGTGGCTATGTGCTCGAGACCGGCATGATCGCGCTCGAGGGGCCGGCGAAGGACCTGCGAGACAATGCCCAGGTCCGCAAGACGTACCTCGGCGAGGAAGTGAGCCACCGCCCGACCCGACAAGGTCACTCAGGTCGAGCCGACCTCGAGCGGGAAGTAGGGCGGGCTCAGCAGGATGCCGATCCGGGCTTCGCCACCGGCGCGGCCGTGGGCCATCTCGAGAGCACTCGGAGATTCCGTGTGTCGGCACGAAGCCGAGCGTTCGTGCCGCCTGGTGGTCGCGGCAGCCCGCGACGAGGACCGCGCCGAGCCGGTCGAGTGCCGGCCGGCAGCCGTCCCAGTCGACGTAGGGAAGGAGCGGGTGACAGGCGCGACCGGCGCGGTACGCGGCGAGAGCGCGCTCGTCCGAGGCCGCCGCCAGCTCGCCGGCGGCGAGCTCGGCTCCGGTGCGGCCGTCGCGCAGTGCATGGAAGAGCGCGCGGTACGGATCCTGGGTCCCGTGCGCGAAGTGACGCGAGAGCCGGTGGAGGACGATCGCGGTTCCTCCCTCGACGACCGGGAACGAGTCGCGCCAGAGCCGGAGCGCCAGCCCGAGGGCGACTGTCGCCACGGTCAGCGGGTTCAGCCGCTCGCGCGGAGAGTGATGGTGCTTCCAGGGCATCCCGATCACGATCGCGTCGAGGGGCTGCTCGAGCCGGATCGAGCGCCGCGCGATCCCCCGGAGGAGAGCCTCCGCGTGAGCGACCGATGGCGGTCCGGCGAAGGCGGCGACGACCGTCAGCTCTCGCGCGAGGTCCTGGAGGATCTTGCGGCGCAGACCTCGTGGAAAGAGAGAGAACCGACGCAGAGGAGAGGCGACGAGGTGACGAAGAGAAGCCTCCTCGTAGGGGTAGCCGCGGAAGCGACCGAGGAGTCGCGGCGGATTGAGCACTAGTGACGTCCCGATCACCGGCACGCGGGCGGCGAGCATCCGCTCGAGCACCAGCCCCAGCTGCCAGCCGCGTGCCGCAGCCGTCTCGAGCAGCGAGTAGGCCGTCGCGGCGCGCAGCGCCTCCGGGCCGCACGCGCCGAGCAGCGCACCCGGCCCGCCGTGCAGCACGGTCTCGGCGGCGGTGACGCAGACGACGAGGTCTGTCTCGAGAAGCGTCCGGTTGACACGGAGCGGTGTGCGCCCGGCGTCGCCGACATGCGACCAGGTCCGGTGCCTCCGCGTCGTGAACCTCGACCACGCCGTGGAAGCGGCGAGCGGGGATCGGTGGGAGGAGTGCCTCCTGCTCCCGGTGCCCGGCACGGCGGTTGAGGCCTCCCGCGATCAGGATCGTCTGCCGCTGCGAGGACACGCCAAGCCGCTCGAGCTCGGCGAGCGTGGCTGCGAGCGCCTCGCGGCGCGGGTCATTCGGCGCGCCGGGTAGCGGCAGCTCAGGCGGCTCGACGACGATCGTCGCGCTGCCGCCACGCTTGACCAGGGCTTCGAGCGGCGCCCCGGACAGTGGGAAGCGGAGCGCATCGCGGACAGCAGACGCCCACGTCCGCAATTCCCTCGGACGGTGTTTTGGGCCTCAGCAGGAGCGCGTCGTCGGGGGCGTTGACGATCGCGATGCGAGAGCCCGACGGCAGCGGGATCCTCGGCATGACGCGCGACCTTACCTACGGCTCCGCGGCGGGTGGGCTGTCCTAGGGAATGCGCCGGTAGAGGCGGAGGAACGACTCGCGGAAGCCTCGGCGCGGCCAGAAGCGAGACGCGAGCAGGTTCGTCACCCGCCAGTCGGTCACCATCGTCTCGTAGCCGCGCTCTCGCGCCCAGGCGAACCCGGCGTCGGTGAGAGCCACGCCCGCACCCGATCCCCGCACGTCCGGCCGAGTCGCAGCCCACCCGAGGAACGCGGCGCCATCGGGCCGCGCGAGGGCGACGTGCATGCCCGACAACTCGACGGGGACGAGCTGGAACGCGCCAACGATCCGGCCGTCCTGCTCCGCGACGAGGTCGCCGGTCTCCTCCTTGCGCGAGGTCTTCGAGGATCCCGGCGCGCAACTCTTCCTCGCTCTCCTGCGGCAGCCCGCCTCCGAAGACGGGCGCCAGCGACTGATGGTCCTGGAGGAGCGGTGCCAGCTCGACGAGGGCATCGAGGTCGCGCTCCTCCGCACGGCGGACGTTCTCGGGCCAAGCGACGTCGGGCACCTCGCGGATCCCGTAGGCGTGCTGCTGGCCGAAGCTCACCCGCGACCAGGCGTCGAGCACGGCGGGGTCCGTCGCCGGGACGAGCGAATAGTGGCGGTCGCGGCCCTCCTCGAACCAGCGCGCGGCGGCTGCGCCGTACAGGTCGCGCAGATCCTCGGCGGCCTCGACTGCGTGCCCGGCGGTCTCGACCCAGACGTTCGCTCCCCAGATGTCGTCGTTCTTCCGCATCCCGACGATGAAGCCGACGACGCGCGTGCCGCGAAGGGCGACTGCGCCCGAGGCTCCCTCGCTCCTCGCGAGCGCCTCCACCTCGGCGGCTGCGGCCTCGGCGTTCTCGTACCTGGCCGAGAGCAGCGGCTCGGCTGCCCGGTGAGCGCGATGGCGTGCCGCGAGGAGCTCACCGGCGTGGGGCAGGAACTCGTCGGAAAATGGTCGAATGTCGAGGCGCGTCATCGTCCGCGAGACGATAGCTTCAGTCTGTGCCGAAGACCCTCACCGGACAGGAGCTGCAGCTCGACGATGGCCCGGCTCGTGACTCCGAGCTCTTCCTCGTCGACGGCAACAACCTCGCCTACCGAGCCTTCTTCGCGCTCCCGGAGGAGCTCGCGACGAGTGACGGCTTCCCGACGAACGCTCTCCTCGGCTTCGCGAACATGCTCTTCAAGCTGCTCTCGGACTACCGGCCGAAGGGCGTCGCCGTCGCGTGGGACTCGACCCCGACGCACCGGGCCGCGGTCGCCCAGGCAGCGGACGTCGTCTACAAGGAGGGCCGGCGGCCGATGCCGGATCTCCTGCGCGAGCAGTTCCCGCACTTCCGGCCGATCGTCGAGGCGTTCGGCTACCGCAATCTCGAGTTCGAGGGCTGGGAGGCGGACGACGTGATCGCGACGCTCGCCACCCGCGCCGACGAGGCCGGAGTGAAGACGACGGTCGTCTCCACCGACCGCGACGCGTTTCAGCTCTGCTCGCCGAACATCGCGCTGATGATGACGCCGCGTGGGGTCGCGGACGTGAACGTCTACACGCCGGAGCGGGTCGAGCTGCGCTACGGGATCCGGCCCGACCAGGTGCCGGACTTCATCGGCCTGAAGGGCGACTCGTCGGACAACATCCCGGGCGTTCCGGGGATCGGGGACAAGACCGCGGGCCAGTTGGTCGCGCAGTACGGCTCGCTCGAGGAGGTGATCGCGCACGCGGACGAGCTCTCGCCGGCCCGGCGGAAGAACATCACCGAGTTCGCCGACCAGGCGCGAATGTCCAAGGAGTTGGCGACGATGCGGCGCGATCTCGACCTCGACTTCGACCCGACCGGGATCGTGCTCGAGCCGCCCGACCGCTCGCAGCTGCGCGAGATGTTCCGCCGTTTCGAGTTCCGCGGCCTCCTGAACCGGATCGACGACCTCGAGGACGCGATCCCCGCAGCCGTGCCCATCCCGGTCGCCGGGACGGTCGTTCCGTGGCGCGAGGGAGAGCTGCCGCAGGTGCGGGGCCGCGCCGGGTTCGCGATCGTCGGCGACCGCTTCGCGCTCGCGCAGGACGACGGGGTGACGGTCGGGGCCTGGGACGAGAGCCTCATCCCGCGCCTCCGCGACGCGCAACTGGTCGCGCATGACTTCAAGTCGCTGCCGCGGCTGACGATGGCGCCGGCCGACGACACGCTGATCGAGGCGTATCTGATCGAGCCCGGCCGCTCCGAGTACCTGATCGAGGACCTCCAGCGCGAGTACGGGCTCGAGGTGATCCCCGAGCCGGCCACGGAGGAGGAGACGGCGGCGCTGATCACGCGCGCCGAGGCAGCACGCCGGCTCGCCGGCCCGATGCGCGAGCGCGTCGCCGAGCGCGGCTCCGAGCGGCTCTACGACGAGATCGAGCTGCCGCTCACCGCCGTCCTCTCCTCGATGGAGGACGCGGGCGTGAAGATCGACACCTATCGGATGGGCGAGATCACGGCCCGTCTCGCCGACCGCGTCGAGGAGCTCGAGGCGAAGGCGTACGAGCTCGCCGGCGAGGAGTTCATGATCGGCTCGACCCAGCAGGTCGCCCGGATCCTGTTCGACGTGCTCGGCCTGACCCCGGGCCGCAAGGGCAAGACCGGCTACTCGACCGACACGCGCGTGCTCCGCTCGATCCGGGGCGAGCATGAGATCGTCAACGTGATCGAGGAGTGGCGCGAGCTCTCGAAGCTCGTCAACACCTACCTCAAGCCGCTCCCGCTGTTGATTTCGGAGCGCGACGGCCGGCTGCACACCACCTTCAACCAGGCCGCCGCCTCGACCGGCCGCCTCTCGACCACGAACCCGAACCTGCAGGCGATCCCGATCCGCACCGAGCTCGGGCGTGAGATCCGCTCTGCCTTCGTCGCCGAGCCCGGCTACCGCCTGATCTCCGCGGACTACAGCCAGGTCGAGCTGCGCATCCTGGCGCACGTCTCCGGCGAACCGCGGCTGCGCGAGGCGTTCGCGCGCAACGAGGACATCCACACGGCGACCGCCGCCGAGGTGCTCGGCAAGGACCCGGCGGCGCTGACCAAGGACGAGCGGAACGTCGCCAAGATGGTCAACTTCGGGATCATCTACGGCATCTCGGCGTTCGGCCTCTCGGAGAACCTCGAGATCCCGCGCGAGCAGGCGCAGGAGTACATCGACACCTACCTGGCGCGCTTCCCGCACGTGCAGGACTTCATCCAGCGAACGATCGAGCAGGCGGAGCGCGACGGCTACGTGACGACGCTGCTCGGCCGGCGCCGCCCGGTCCCCGAGATCCGCGTCCGCAACCGGCAGACGCGCGCGCTCGGCGAGCGCCTCGCGGTCAACTCCGTGATGCAGGGAACCGCGGCAGACGTGATCAAGGTGGCGATGATCCGGATCCACAACCGGCTCCGCGAGGAGGGGAGAGGCGCGCGGCTCGTCCTCCAGGTGCACGACGAACTGCTGCTGGAGGCGCCCGAGACGGAGACGAGCGCGATCAAGGACCTCGTCCGGGAAGAGATGTGCGGCGCCTACCCGCTCGACCCGCCGCTGGCCGTCGACGTCGGCGTCGGCGACGACTGGAACGACGCGAAGAGCTAGGAGATCGACGGCCGTTAGCTAGCGCGGCTCCCTGCGTCCTTGCCTCGAACGACAGCACCCCAGCGCGGCATATTCGCCGCGATCCCGTGGGTATCACAGCGGCTGCGATCGTGGACCGCGAACCTGGCTATACTGCGCAACTCCTAATGGCGAACGAGACAATAGAAAAGCCGCAGCAGGCCGAAGAAGGCGTCTGGGTCGAAGGCCCCGACGGCGACCTGATCCCAGACTACGAGTCGACTTTCCCGACGATCAACGAGGGAGAGGTCGTGCACGGCACCGTCGTGCGTGTCGACAAGGACGAGGTTCTCGTCGACATCGGCTACAAATCCGAGGGCGTCATCCCGGTCGCCGAGCTTTCGATTCGCCGCTCGGTCAACCCCGCCGACGAGGTTTCGGTCGGCGAGGAGATCGACGCGCTCGTGCTCACGAAGGAGGACGCCGAAGGGCGTCTGATCCTCTCGAAGAAGCGCGCGCGGTTCGAGCTCGCCTGGAAGAAGATCGAGGCCGCCGCCGAGTCCGGCGAGCCGGTCGTCGGTCGCGTGATCGAGGTCGTCAAGGGCGGCCTGATCCTCGACCTCGGCGTCCGCGGCTTCCTGCCTGCCTCGCTCGTCGACATCCGCCGCGTCCAGGACCTCGACGAGTTCATGGCGACCGAGCTTCGCTGCAAGGTGATCGAGCTGAACCGGTCCCGCAACAACGTCGTGCTCTCCCGTCGCGCCGTCCTCGAAGACGAGCGCAAGGATCAGCGCCAGCAGATCCTCGACCGGCTCAACCCGGGCGACGTGGTCGAGGGCACGATCTCGAACATCGTCGACTTCGGCGCGTTCGTCGACCTGAACGGGATGGACGGCCTGATCCACATCTCCGAGCTGTCGTGGAGCCACGTCAACCACCCGTCGGAGGTGCTCGAGATCGGCCAGGAGGTCAAGGTCAAGGTGCTCGACATCGACCGCGACCGCCAGCGCATCTCGCTCGGTCTCAAGCAGACGCAGTCGGATCCGTGGCAGCAGGTGCTCGAGAGCTACTCCGAGAACGACGTCGTCGAGGGCCGCGTGACCAAGGTCGTCACCTTCGGCGCCTTCGTCGAGATCCTCCCGGGGGTCGAGGGGCTCGTGCACATCTCCGAGCTCGCGCAGCACCACGTGGAGAACCCGCGCGAGGTCGTCTCGCAGGGTGACGCGGTCAACGTGCTCATCCTCGAGGTCGACGCGGAGCGCCGGCGCCTGTCGCTCTCGCTGAAGCGGGTCGAGGAAGGCGTGGAGCCGCTCCCGCGCGCCGACGGCGGTGAGTCGGTGCACCTGACGCCGAACCTCAATCTCTCCGAGGACGTCTTCCCGGCCGGTTCGGGCGGGCCAGACGAGGCGCCCCCGCTGAGCGCTCGCCGACGCGCGACGCCCGGAGTCCGAGACCGCGGAGTCCGAGACCGAGGCAGTCCCGAGCCGGCTGAGCTAGAGGCCGTCGCCGATGTCGCGGAGACGGAGCCCGAGGCCGTTGCCGAGCCGGAGAGCCGTTGTCGAGCCGGAGCCGTTGCTGAGCCCGACGCGTCGCCGAGCCCGAGGCCGCGGAGGCCGAGGCCGCCGAGCCGGAGCTCGAGGACGCCCCGGCACCGGAGACGGACGCTGCGGCCGAAGTCGAGCTCGAAGCCGAGTCGACCGCCGACGCCGAGGCAGCCGCGGGCGATGAACCGGTGGCGGAGTCGACCGTCGACGCCGACGAGGCGTCCGGCGACGAGCCCGAAACCGACCAACGCCTAGGCCGTGCCGCGGCCGATCGCGGTCGCGATCACCGGCGGCATCGGCGCCGGGAAGAGCGAAGCCCTGTATGCGTTCCAGCGGGCAGGCGCCGCCACGGTCTCGAGTGACGAGATCGTCCACCACCTGCTGCGCACCGACCCCGAGGTCCGGAGCGCGATCGTGACGCGGCTGGGGGAGGGTGTGCTCGGCGCCGACGGGTCGATCGACCGCGCACGCGTGGCAGACGCTCGTCTTCGCCGACCGGTCGAAGCTCGACTTCCTCGAGCAGCTGCTGCATCCCCGCGTCGCGCAGGAGTACCTGACCTGGCGCGAACAGCTCGGTGAGCTGCCGAACCCGCCGGCCGTCTCGGTCACCGAAGTGCCGCTCCTGTACGAGACCGGCGGCGACAAGCGCTTCGACAAGGTGGTCGTGATCACCGCGCCGGCGAAGCTGCGTGAGCAGAGACGCCGCGTCGCGCGCGACGACCGCGAGAGCCGGCTCCTGCCCGACAAGGAGAAGGTGCAGCGGGCCGACTACTCCTACGTCAACACCGGGACGCTGGACGAGCTCGACGCCTGGGTCGAGCAGGTGATGGCGGACCTGACGCGGGTTCACGCATGAATCGCCTGGCTTCCGTGGGCCTGCTCGTCCTCGTGTTCGCCGGCTTCGCGGCCTACGTGCTCGAGACGGAGCCTCGCTGGTACGAGCGCCTCCGCTACCCGCTCCGCTACGAGCAGATCGTCATGGGTCACGCCGAGAACTACCACCTGGATCCGCAGCTCGTCGCCGCGGTGATCTACCAGGAGTCGAAGTTCGACGCGGACGCTGTCTCGTCTTCCGGCGCCGTCGGGCTGATGCAGCTCCTGCCCGAGACCGCGCAGGGGATCGCCGACCGCACCGGCGGCCACGGCTGGCACGAATCGGACCTCGTCGACCCCGAGCTCAACATCCGCTACGGCTCGTGGTACCTCCGCCATCTGCTCGACAAGTACGGCAACGAGGAGCTCGCGCTCGCCGCGTACAACGCCGGCCAGACGAACGTCGATCGCTGGCGCGAAGAGGGGACCGGGATTCAGTTCGCCGAGACGCGCAGCTATGTCGAGCGCGTGCAGAAGCTGAAGGAGATCTACGCCGACGCCTACCGCTCGGAGCTCGGGCTGTCCTAAGATCCAGCCATGCGCTTCGCGGTCGTTGCGCTGCTCCTGGCTCTCGTCGTGGTCGTTCCGGCGCTTGCCGACGAGCCCGAGCCGTACGTGCGCGATTGCGGGATGAGCGTGTTCGGCGACCTTGGCCAGGGATGGCAGGAGCGGGCGATCGTCGCCGGCCACGTGTCCTTCGTCGGCCTCAAGAACGGCTACCAGCGCTGGCGACCGGGAGGCCCGGGCGGCTGGCCGGTCAAGGTGCTCGTCGTCGTCGACCCGAACGCGGCGCCGACGGTGACCATCGCCGCGCGCTCGCGAGGGTACGCATCACTTGGCTACAACGACATTCGCCACAACGGGCGCGGCGTCCCGCTCGACCGCGGGACGCAGAGTGTCCGTTTCGAGGCGTGTCGGCCGAACGCGGCCCGCGAACCGTGGAATCGCGGCACGCAGTTCGCGGGCTACTTCCTGGTCTCCGGCCGGCGCTGCGTCTACGTCGACGTTCACACCGAGGGCAGGATCATTCGGCGCGCCCTCCGCTTCGGCGTGCCGCGCTGCGCGCGGCTAACGACGCCCGACGCCTGACTCGACGAGCTCGTTCAGCAGGTCGAGATCCGGCAGCTCGTCCCCGGTCGTGCGCGCGATCGCGAGGCCGTTGGCGACGAAGCTGAGGAACTGGAGCGTCACCTCGATCGGGATGTCCTCGCGGACCGACGGGCTGCAGACGCTCGAAGCGCGACGGCCGCTTCTTCTTGGCCTCCTTGTCGAGGCGCTCGAGCTGCTTGCGGAAGCGCTCCTCGGTCCGCACGCGCCGAGTCGCCTCGATCTGGACGGAGAGCCACTCGGGATCCTCGTGCACGATCGCCTCCAGCAGCGCCCGGAATCCGCGCTCGAGCCAGATCTCGACCAGGCGCTCCGACGAGCGGCCGACGACGCCGATGAAGAGCGCCTCCTTGTTCTCGAAGTAGCTGAAGATCGCGCCGCGCGAGAGGCCGGTCTCCTCCTCGAGACGGGTGACGGTCGCGCCCTCGTAGCCGTGCTGCGCGAACGCGCGCTGCGCACCCTCGAGGATTTCCTCGCGGCGGCGCTGCTTGTGCTCGATCGAGACCTTCGGCATCTGGTTCACTTTACAAAAACGTACGGACGTATTATATTCTCG
Source organism: uncultured Gaiellaceae bacterium (assembly GCA_963752405.1). Taxonomy (GTDB): domain Bacteria; phylum Actinomycetota; class Thermoleophilia; order Gaiellales; family Gaiellaceae; genus Gaiellasilicea. The sequence continues at coordinate 88,325 of CAVVYB010000013.1, read as the reverse complement.
TGATGAGCATCCTGCGCAACCGTTCCCTCGCCGCGCTGATCGTGGCCGAGGTCGTCTCATCGCTCGGCTCGCGGATCACCTTCCTTGCCCTGCCTTGGTTCGTGCTGGTCACGACGGGCTCCGCGGCGAAGATGGGGATCGTCCTCGCGGTCGAGCTGGCTCCGGTCGCACTGCTCGGGATCCCGAGCGGAGCGGTCGTGGCCAGGCTCGGCGCGCGCCGCACGATGCAGCTTTCGGACCTCGCTCGTGTGCCGCTGATGTGCTGCGATTCCCCTCCTGCACTCGGCGGGGATGCTCAGCTTCCCTCTCCTGCTCGCGATCGTCTTTGCGATCGGCTGCTTCCTGGCGCCGTTCTTTGCCTCGCAGCGCGTGATCTTGCCGGAGCTCGTCGGCGAGGACGAGACGACGGTGGCGCAGGCGAATGCCGTGATCGAGGGTGCGACGACGCTGACGAACCTCCTCGGACCGGTCGTCGCCGGCCTGCTGATCGCTGCCGTCGGCGCCACGAGCGTGCTCTACATCGATGCGGCGACCTTCCTGTTCTCCTTCCTGACCCTGACGCTCTTCGTCCCGTCACGACCGCCGCAGCCGCAGACGGACGACGCGCGCGGCGTCTTCGCGGGCCTTCGCTTCCTGCTTCGCGACCCGCTGCTCTGGCGGATCGGTCTCGCGGCGGTGTTCCTGAACATGTTCGGCTCCATGATGTCGGCGGCGTTGCCGGTGCTCGCGTTCGACGACTTCGGGGAGAGCTCCCGGGTGGCGGGTGCGCTGTTCGCCTCCCTCGGCGCCGGCGCGCTGCTCGGCATGGTCCTGGCCATAAAGTTGATGCCGCGGTTCAAGCCGCTGAAGCTAGCCGCGTTCGGGATCGTCGCGCTGTCGGTGCCGATCTGGCTACTCGGGCTCGACCTACCGCTCTGGGCGACGATGGCCGCCCTGTTCGTCTCAACCATTCCGCAGCCGCTCGTCAACGCACCCGTGATCGGCCTGATGACCACCCGCACGCCCGAGGCGCTGCGGCCGAAGCTGATGACGGCGGTGTTGACGATCGCAATGCTCGCGGGACCGATCGGGCTCGTCGCCGCCGGGCCGCTGCTCGAGGCGTTCGGCACGCGCCCGGTGTTCGTGATCATCGCGGCCGGGATGACTGTCTTCGCGCTGTACTTCGCCTCGGTCGCGCTCCGCTTCGGCCCGCGAGACGTACCCGAGACGCCTGCGCTCGCCGCCTAGCGAGGCCCCGCCAGTCGTCGCGCATTGAGACGCCCCGCCCGGCGGGAAGCCCAGTTCCACGCCACGATGAACGCCACCCATGCTCCGGCGCAGAAGTAGAAGAACCCGAGGGTCAGAAGTCCGCGGGCGCCATGAGCAACGCCCACCAGGACCGCCAAGGCTGCGTAGCCAGCGATGACAAGCGATCGCCAGACCATGTCGAGCCTCGTTCTACCCGCCCGGGGCATTTCCTAGACCGTGAAGCGCTGCACGATCTCGCCGGCCGGCTCGTGCTCGGTGTAGTTGCCGCCGGTCGCTTCCGCGATCACCGCACGCCAGAACGCGATGGCGGCCGCATTGCCGACGAGCTCCTCCACCGTCCACGTTCCCGGAAAGCTCTTGAGCGCCTGGAGCGCCGCGGCGCGTCCGATCCCGTGCCGCCGGTAGGGCTGGGCGACGAAGAACTCGGCCATGCGCACGTCGGCATCGGCTGCCATGTGTGGAAACGGCTTGACCGTGACGAGCGCGAAGCCGGCGGGCTTTCCGCCCGCGCGGATCAGCAGACAGTGGCACTCCGCCCGCGGGAGCATGTCCTCCAGGTAGTCGGGCTGCCAGCGAGCCTCGCCGTCGAGCTCGTAGTGCGAGCTGTACGCCGAGATGTCGTGCAGATAGAGGGCGTAGAGGCGGCGCAGGGCCGCGAGCTCGGCGTCGGTCGAGGCGCGGGCGAGCTGAACGTCTACGGAGTCGCCAAGCGCGCCCACAGGTTCTCGAGCATGCGACGGACTTTGGGGAGCATCGCACTGCCGCCGAAGTCGATTGCGCCGCCTGCGAAGACCTTCGCGCCGGTTGCGGTCTCGTAGTAGGTCATCTGGGCGGTCAGGCCCGGACCGTAGAGGTCGAGGATGTCGGCAAGCAGGATCGTCCCCGGCGGGGTGACCGTCGTTGCCTGGTCGATCTCGATCCCGTAGCCGCCGAGCTCCTCTCCGAAGGTCGACCCGTCGGTGAGGCCGGTGCCGGCCCAGAGCCACGGTGCGGTCGCGGCCGAACGGACGACGAAGGGGCGCTGGATTCGGCCGTCGTCGTTCGCGCGGTACTGGATGCCGAGCAGCGCCGACTCCGGCCTGCCGATGCTCCGCCAGAGCCTCGTGCGCCGAAGGGTGCGCCCTTCGAGCCTCACCTCCCAGAAGAAGTTGTTCGCGGAGAGGAAGGCGAGGTTCCCTCCGAGGTCGCGGTAGCGCTGGATCAGGTCGTACTCGTGGCGGGTCACGTATTCCGTGTGGCCCGGGAAGACGACGAAGTCGTAGAGCGCGACCAGCTCCTCGCCGGTGCGGATCGACTCGAGATCGGTCTCGGTGATGATCTCGGGCTGCTTGCCGGTCGCGTGCAGCCAGCGGAGGAAGCCGACGTCGTACTTCCGCCACTGCGGCGGCACCCCTCGCCGGATGTACATCCGCCCGAGCTTGGCGGTGCTCTGCGCACCCTTCGCGTACCACGTGTCGCCCCAGCCGTTCCCGTTGGCGTCGCGGAAGTTGTAGGCCTGCCAGGTGTTCGTCGGCATCACGACCGCGATGCGACTCGTCGAGCCGAACGTGGTCGGCCGGACGACGAACGGCGCGTAGCCGATCCGGCCGTCGTTGGCGGTCAGCTTGACGAAGTAGACGCCCGTCGGCCACGGCCCGATCGCGAAGTTCAGCGTGGCGCGCCGGTGGCGCGCGACCCAGGGGATGGTCACCGGCTGGCTCACGGGCACGCCGTTCATGATCGAGTCGCTGTGCGTCGGCCTCTCCCTCCGGCCCGGCGCGGAAGGTTTGCAGCGTCAGCGCCTCAGCGTCGGTCTCGATCGCGAGGCGGGCCGAGCTGGTCGCGACGTAGCTCTCGGCAGTGAAACCCGCGTCGACGCCGAGGACTCGCACGACCGCCGACTTCAGCTTCCGGCCACGCCGCGCGGTGTCGTCGCCGTACGTGCGCCGGTTGCCGGCCGAGTCGGTCGTCGTGATCCGCACGAGGTACGTGCGCGCACCCATCGACCAGTGCGGGAACCAGGTGAACGTGTTCCGGCCCGGCCGCAGGTTCGCGGTCAGCTCGTAGATCGTCTTCGGGGTGCTGATCGTCGTCGTCACCTCGAAGTGCACGATCGCGCGCTCGTTGAGCGTGAACGAGATCTTGGCCGACTCGCGCAGCTTGTCCCCGTTCGGCGAGATCGTCGTCACGCGGGTCTTGTCGCCCTGGAACGGCTGGCGGCCGCGGTTGTGGGCGGTGATGTTCATCGCCCGGGGTGCGATCCGGTCGATCGTGACGGGTGTCTCCGCGAGGACCCGCAAGCCGTCGACCAGCCGGACCTCGTACTCGCCGTCGGGCACCTCGGCGTCGCCGAGCCGGCCGTCCCAGCGCAGCGTCAGAAAGCGGCGTCGCTGCGGCTCGGCGATCCAGCCGACCGGCTTCCCGGCGGCCGTCGCGAGCTGAACACCGACTCGCTCCGCCGCCGGAAGCTCCGCGTGGACCGTCAGCCGCTTCGCGTCGGGCGAGAAGTCGCGCGGCACCGCCGTGAGGTCGGCCGCGCGTGCCGCCCCCGAGAGAGCGAGCGCGAGCAGCGGCACGATCAGCACGAGGCGGCGCATCCGGCCGCCAATGCTAGACGGCAAACATGATGGATCCGTTCGGATCGGACGCCTCCGCTGATGCGTGGTCAGCGGGTGGCCGGCGACGGAGGTGAGCACTCTGCCGCCGGCGCCGGGCGCGCACGTGCTCCGCGGCGAGGTAGCTGCCCACCACGAACGCGGCCGCGCCGACCTGCCCAAGCACCCCCTGCCACGTGGGGTAGATCCCGAGCCAGGTTCCGGCCCAGTACGGCACGCGCAAGCCCTCGATCGGCGACACGGGCAGCCAGCCGACGACCTGGAACGTCTGGACGGTCGTCCCGACGAGGATCACGAGCACCCAGGTCATCAGGATCCCGGTCACGATCAGCATCTTGCGGTGTGGCAGCTTGCGCTCGAGCAGGATCGTCAAGAGCGCCGACGGCGAGGGTCGCGGCGAGGCCGAGCGCCACACCGGGCAGCACGGCGAGGATCCCGGCCTCGAGCGTGATCGCCTGCAGGAAGAGAACGGTCTCGAACCCTTCGCGGTAGACGCTCGAGAAGCCGAGTGCGGCGAGACCGAGGGTCTGCGCGGTGACGAGCCCGACACCCGCGCCGCGGATGCAGCCGCTGCTTGCGCTGGTGGAAGCCGGCGAGGTGCTCGGCCCAGTAGACGCGGTGGTAGAACCAGTTGAGGATCAGCAGGAGCACCCCGATCGCGACGACGGAGACGACCGCTTCGAGCTTCTCGCCGTAGCGGGCGAGCGAGCCGAGCACGGTCTGCGCGACCGCCCAGGTGACCGCCGACGCGACGAATGCGACGCCGACGCCGATCAGCAGAGGCCGCCGGAACCGGCGGTTGGCGCCGACCATGCTGGCCATCAGCGCGGCGAGGATCAGCACCGCCTCGAGCCCTTCGCGGAAGACCACGATTGCGCTGTTCGAGATGACGGCGCCGGTGGAGCCCGCCCCGGTACCGACGCGCTGTGCCGCAGCGTCGAGCTCGGCGTCGAGGGCCGCGAGGGACGCGGCCAGCTCCTGGCCGGCGTCCTTCCGCTTCACGAGCTGGACGAGTCCGGCGTGGTCGCCGTCGCCGTACCAGAACAGCCCTTCGATGCGCTGAAACAGCGAGGGCGCGATTCCGCGCAGCCGCTGCTCCGGGCCGAGCTCGAAGATCCCGTACGCCTCCAGCCGAGCCTGCTCCGCGCGGCTCCAGCTTCCCGCCTCGGCGGCGTTTGCGAGCCGGTCGAGCGAGGCCGCGATCACGTCGAAGTCGGCTCCGGCGGCCGCCTCCTTCCACGCCTCGGGGAAGAGCCCGTCGATCAGCTCGAGCGAGCGCTCCGCTAGCGCCGCGACGTGCTCCGCCGGGGCGACGGCGCGGCCGCCGCCGGCGGCGTCGAGCGTGTTCCCGAGCGACGCGAGGATCCCCGTCAGCTCGCGCGTCGCCGTCGCGTCGCGCTGGAGCAGCGTCGGAGCGATGTCCGAGAGGGCGGCGGCAGCGGCGTCGCGGAAGCTGATCGCCTCCTGGATCTCGAACGCGAGCGTGACGCGGTTGCCCTCGACGCCGCGGTCGTACTCGATCGGGACGAGTCGGAGGAAGCGGTCGAGCTGGCCGGCCCGCCGAGCTTGATCCGCCGGGGCCAAGGGGGCGGCACGGAACCCTTCCAGCTGTCGCTCGAGGGCTCCAACGGCGCTCTCGACCTCGGCGCGACCGCCTCCCAGCGCGGCGCTCTCGAGCCGGCTAAGTGCCGCGTCCAGGCGTTTGGACGCCGCGAGACCCCGTTGCGACCTGAAGCCGGGGTCGATGATGCGGGCGTAGCCGTGGGCAAGCGCCGCCGTCTCGGCGAGGCGGACGTCGAACCCGCGCCTGGCGGCGGCAACGGCGCTCTGGAGCGTCGCGCGGAGGCGCGCCTCGTAGGTGTCGAGCAGGTCGGCACGGACCGCGCGTGCGGCAGCCTTCGGTGTGATCTCGCCTCGGGCGAGCCCGGCGACCGCGAGCGTCGCGTCGGTGCCGGCGCGCGTGAACCGGGTCGGCGCTCGATACTCCCGAACGAGCAGCCAGTTGCGAGCAGCGGCAGCGTCGCCGGCCTTGGCGTCCGCGACCGCTCCGGCGAGACCTGCCTGGAGGAGAGTCGTCCACAAGCGCGCACTTGCTCGTGCGAGTGCGGGTGCGTCCTGGCCCGCAGCCTTCACGGCGGCGATCCCTGCAGTGACGTCCCGCTGGGCCTGGGGCGACAGCGAAGGGATGATCGGAGCGAGCGCAGCCGAAGCGCGGGCGATGAGCTCCCGGCTGCGTACCGGCTCGCCGAGCGCGAGCGCGGTCTGGGCGGAGCCGAGGTCGCGGCGGCTGTCGACCGCCCGCGCCCAGCCTGCGGGCTCTTCGGCTGCCGCCGGCACCGCCGCCAGCAGAGTCGTGGCGACAACGGCGGCGAGGAGGGCGAGGCGCCGCATCGCTACTGCTGGATCTCGACCCCGAGCTGTGCCGCGTGCTGCGAGACCTGCCCCGCGACTGCGTCGCCGCGCCGCTGTGCGTCGGCGCCGAGCTGATCGGCCTGCTCGGGAGTGAACCGCTTGCCGTCGGCCTCCTGCTCGCGCAGGTCGGAGATGAACGATCCCAGCTCGTCCAACTCCTCTCCGGTCTGCGTCGCAGCGGCCCCGTCGACCTCGGAGATCGCCGGCTCCACGCCGTCGTAGACGACCTGCAGGCCCGAGATGATGTCGTTGATGTCCGAGAGGCGCGAGACGACGTTGAACGCCTCGCTTTCGGCCGCGTCGCCCCGGACGAAGCGCGACTCCTTCCACTGGCCGAAGTACTCGCTCATCGTCGGCACCATCACCACGAGCGCCGTGAATGCGTCGGAGGCGGTCGGCTCCCAGGCCTGAGCATCGGTGTGGAGCTCGTTGGCATAGCGCTTGAACGCGTCGGCGGCGGCGGTCAGCACCCGCGCGTCCGGCAGCGACTCGCCGAACTCCGCCTGGCCGTCGCCGTCGAGGTCCGCCTCGGCCTTCGCCGTCAGCGCGGGGAGTGTGCCCCAGAGCATCCCTTCGGTGAGGTTGAAGAGGTTGCCGGGCTGCTCGAGCGTGCGGCCGTCGGAGAGCTCGAGATCGAACGGGACGGCGCTCTCGGGGTCCTCCTCCGCGCTCGAGCCGGCGTCGAGAATGACGTCGTACTCGGCGAGCGACGGTGTGCCGGCGACGATCCCTTCGACTTGCTCGTAGTACGGGTTGGCCTCGGTCCAGCGCTCCTTCGCGTCGGCGAGGATGCGGCTCACGTCGTCGCCGTGCTCGCTCAGGAGCCGCTCGTGGTCGTAGTCGACCCCCTTGGCGAGCGTGTCGTATTCCTTGGCGAGCTCGTCGAACTCCGCCGTGGCGCCGGCGAGCTTCTCGGTGTGGTCTGTGAGGTAGGTCTTGACGCCGGCGAGCTCGACGCCCGAGACGGCGCCGGTCGTCTCCACCGGCAGCGGTGGTCGAGCCGGCCTCGTCCGCGTCGTCGCCGCCGCAGCCCGCGAAGGACAGGACGAGCAGCAGCGCTGGAATCAGGAGGTGCGAACGGCGCATGTCAGGCGCACCTTACACACGCTGGCAGGGCGTTGGAACCGCTACTGCGTCATGTGCCGCCAGAGGTTGTCGAGCATCCGCCAGACCGGCTGGAACGTGATCGAGCCGCTGAAGTCGAGGGCACCTGCACGAGAAGACGCGCGCGCCCTGCTCCGTCTCGTAGTACGTCATCTCGCCGTTCAGCCCCGGCCCGAAGAGGTTCGGGATCTGCGCGAGCACCTTCGTCCCGGGAGGCGAGAACGGCGTCGTCGAGTCGATCTCGATCCCGTAGCCGCCGACCATGTCGCCCAGGGTGCTGCCGTTGACCAGGCCCGTCCCCTCGAAGAGCCACGGCGCGCCGGCCGTGTCGAGGATGGTGTAGACGCCCTGCTTCGTGCCGTTGTCGTTCGCCCGGTACTGCGCGCCGATGAGCGCGGCCTCTGGCCGGCCGAGGTTGCGCCAGAGCTCAATCCGTCTCATCCACTGCCCGTTCTTCTCGACCTTCCAGAAGAAGTTGTTCGCCGTCAGGAAGATGAGGCGGCCGCCGAGGTCGCGGAACCGCTGGACGACGTCGTAGGCGTGCTCGGTCACGTACTCCGTGTGGCCCGGGAAGACGACGAGGTCGTAGAGCCGCCGCAGCTCGTCGCCGCTCGGGAACGCCTCGAGGTCGTCCTCGGCGAGCACGTCCGGCGTCCGGCCGGTCTGGCGGAGGAACTTGAGGAACGGGACGTCCGAGCGGCGGAACCAGGGCGGCGTCCCGCGCTGCCGGTACGGCCGGTTGAGGCGGACCGGCGGGTTTCCGCCGGCGTACCAGGTGTCGCCCCAGCCGTCGCCGTCCGAGTCGTCGAAGTTGTAGGCCTGCCAGGTGTTCGTCGGCATCACAACTGCCTCGCGCACGGTGCCGAGCGTGGCGGGCCGGAGGATCAGGGGCGCGAAGCCGACCCGGCCGTCGTCGGTGGTCAGCTTGGCGGCGTACACACCGCTGACCCACGCGCCCGGGTTGACAACGATCGTCTGCGGCGACGACCGCTTCCGCGACCAGGCGTACGAGACGCGGCGGGCCGATCCACTCGCCGCGCATCTCGTCCGTGCGGTCGGTGTACTCCGCCTCCGTGCCGCAGGCCAGGAACTGGACCGTGATGCGCTCGGCGTCGGCGGTGATCGTCAGCAGGGCCGGCTCGAGCGGCGCGTAGCTGCGCTTGTCGAATGCAGCCTCGACGCCGAGGACCCGAACGACCGGGGTCGTCGACCGCGAGGCCATCGCCGGCCGCCGACCGCCGTACGTCTTCCGGTTGCCGTCCTCGTCCTCGACCGTCAGCCGCATCACGTAGGAGCCGACCGCCGTCTCGGCGCTCGGGTCGCCACCAGAGCCGGTGATAGCCCACGTCGAAGAACTTCTCCGTCTGCCAGACGGTGGTGCGCTTCCGCAGCGCCGTGCGGACCGCCTCGAGCCGGACCGTCGCAGGACGGTCGAGCGAGAACGCGACGGAGGCGGTATCGCGGCCCGCGACGCCGGGGCTCACGCTCGCGAAGAGGCGGCGGTCGCCGAAGTACTGCTTGCCTCGGTTGCGGACCGAGAGCCGCGCGAGCGAGGGTGCGCGCAACCGTGCGATCGCCGATCGTGGGTCGACCAGCAGTGCGGCGGCCGCGGCCAGCGCAAGCTGCAGCAGGCGAGTGCGAGAGACGGCGGGGTTCACTGCGCGCGCATGCTAGTCGCGGGCGGTGACGACGTCTCAGTCCCGCTCGACGCGACCGACGATCTCGATGCGACGGGGGCGGACCGGCAGCTCGAGGGTCTCCGTTCGTGGGTCGAATCTGCGGAAGGGCCTGCCGTCGAGCAGCACGTCCGTCAGGCGTGCACCTCGCGGCAGCCGAAGCCGCAGGCTCAACGACCGCAGAGGAGCGCGCTGCGGCACGTCGATCGACACGCGCACGGCGTCCTCGATCGACCGGATGGAGTACGACAGAGGGCCGAAGCTCGTCGGCGCGGCACGGACTGCCATCAGCTTCCCCGGCGCCAACCAGCCTCGGGGCGTCGCGTATGCGAGCTCCAGCCCTCGCGGCGCTACCCGCGGAATCGACGGTCTCGTGGACGAGGAGCAGGCGAAGCGTCTCGAGGAAGGTGGCGTTGGCGGCGCCGTTCGGCGGCAGGTACATCGACGCGGTGGTATTCGCCCGCGAGCGGCGCGATCGAGGCCGCCTCGCCGGCGACGAACGTCCCGGGGGTCATCGCGGCGGCCAGCTGGCCGTAGAGGCTGAGCACGAGCTGCTCCGGCCGGTCGTTGTCGGCGAGGAACCGGGAAACGTTGAGTCCGTAGACCTGATCCGTCCCCGAGGTCGGAAATGGCGCAGCAAGCCCGTAGAGGGCGTACGCGCCGGCACGGACGAGTCCGAGCAGGCGAGAGCCGTGGCGAAGGAGGTAGCGGAGGGCTCCCTCCGCCTGGGCACTCCCAGGGGCGAAGAGACCGGATGCGAACGCGTATGGCGCCACCAGATTCCAGTAGCTGCCGGATCGAGATCTCGATCACGGAGCCATACGGCTCGCTCCCCATCGAGGAGCCGAACCGGGATGAAGAGCGAGCCGTCGGACAACCACGTCTGAGATTGCCGCACAGCTGTCCGCAGCCCGCCTTCGAGCTTCGCCGCGAGCGCACGCGCTGGTGGCCGCGAGTGCGCGGTCGCCATTCTCGGCCCAGACATCGCCCATCCAACGAAGACCCTGCCACGCGACCGCCTGCGAGTGGAGGCCGTAGACCGAGTCGGGGATGTCCGACGAGTAGCGCTCACGCTCCAGGAGCCCGCGGTCGCTCGCCGCGAGCTGGCTGCCGAGCCGGGCAACGTACGCTCGGAGCACGGGGGTGACCTCCCGGATGTACGAGCGGTCGCGGGTGAGCCGGTAGTACAAGGCCGAGCCGACGAGCTTCTGGCCGAGCTTCCAGTTCGGATACGGCGTCGGGCTCCTGGTCAATGACGTCAGCAGGATCGAGCGCGCGACGTCCTGGAAGCCGCGGGCCGCCATCACCTGCGCGACGTCCACTCCTTCGGGGAAGGAGAACTGCTGGTACGGGTTCCCGAGGCTGTAGCGCCAGGTCAGCCCGAGATTCTGGATCAGCAGCGCGCGCTGGGCGTTCATCACCTGCCGTTCGGGGACGACGAGCGACGCGCCTTCGGCCAGCCGAGCCCGCCAGTAGGAGACGACCGACGCCCGAGCCGCCTGCCAGAGGTTGCGCCCGATGAGCTTCGGCGTCCCTCCGGAGACCGGCCGGGCCAGGTACACCGTCCGCACGCCGCCGGGCGGAACCGCGAAGCTCACGGTCCGGCCCGTGCCGGCAAGGCGGACGCGCGCCGACCCGGTCGCCGAGCGGGCGTCGACGACGAGCCGGACAAGGCTCGAGAGGCTGCGCTGTGCGCCGATTCGCGTCGTGAACGACTCCTGCCGGTACCGCGCGCCGAGCGTGTCGACGTAGCTCGTCTGCAGGATCGGCAGGTAGCCGTCGAACAGGCGGGGCGAGGTCAGGCGCGCCAGGCACGAGCCGTAGCGCTCGGCGCCGCCACGGCCGACGCGGATGGTCAGCGCTCTCCATCGGCGCGCTGGGAGAGGATCTGGCTGCCGTCGGCGACGTGCAACGCAGCGGAGCCCGACCCTCGGGAGCCGGCCGGTTGCGAGAACGCGAGGTAGTGCACGCCCGACGCCGTCAGTTTCGTCTGCCGCGGTGCCTTGGCGAGCAGCGGCGGCGGCAGATACCGTCGCACGCCCTCGTACGTAGGACCTTCCGGGGCGGAGAGCAGGGCCTCGCCCCACAGATCGCGCCCCGCGCGCAGCGCTTGGTCGATGCGGGCTCGCGAGCCCGCATCGAGAGTGGGGAGGCAAGAATCGCGTGCCGCTCCCGGGGCGCCGAGGGCGAGCACCAGCAGGAAGATGAGCGCGACTGCGGTTCTCATTGCGCGTCCGTCGGGGCTGCGCAGGGCGCTGCGGCCGTGTGGTCGACGTCCGCCGGCGGGGACTGGACCCGGTCGGTCAGCAGGCCAAAGCCCATCAGCGCGATGGGGAGCAGCGCGTCGGGGCGCATCTCGCTCGAGTGTGCCCAGCGCCCGGCGTACGCCGAGACCGAAGCGCATGGATTGATGCGGCGCACCTTCTCGAAGAGGGCCTGCGACTGATGCTCCTGGTCGAACACGATGACGTCTTCCGCACTCCACCAAATCTGGAGTGGGACCTGTGCGAATGCGAGCTTGCGGGCCTGGCTCATGCCGCTCCTGGCCGCGTAGTCGCTCGACTTCAGCGCCGGTGAGCCGCCGACTTCGCGGCGGAGCGTCGACTGGAGCACCGTGCCGTACGGCTTCCCCCACTTCTCGAGGCAGTGGCTCGGGCAGGGGAGCTGAGGCATCTGGCGATAGCGGCGCGTGAGGTCGGTCACCGAGTCGAGGGCGGCCGCACCAGCGAGCAGGCCCGGGTGCCGTGCGACCAGAAGGAGCGTTTCCTGGCCGCCCATGCTGCTGCCGATCGCGTACACACGTGCGCGGTCGAGCCGCAGCCAGGGCAGCGCGCGCGTGGCGAAGTCCGGCATCTTCGCGAGATCGTCGATCTGTCCCGGGGCGCCGTACGAGAAGTTCTTCAGCCGCCGGCCCATGCCGTCCGGGCTGATCAGGGCGAAGCGCCCGAACGCCGGCATGTTGCCGAAGTACTTCGCGTTCGAATGCCCGGTCCCGGCGCGGCCGTGCGGAGAGATGACGACCGGAAGCACGGGATTGTTGTCCGGGCCGTACCAGGCGGGCAGCACGATCGAGGCGGCGCGCACGGCGCCGGTGTGGCTCCGGTACTCGATCGACCACTCGCGTACGGAGCGCTTGGCGGTGCTGCGGTCGACGTCCGGTGCGGTCGCGGCCGGGCGGGCCGGGACGGATACCGCGGAGTTGGTCGAGGCGCCGAGTCCGAAGAGGGCGGAGACGGAGATCGAGAAGCAGGCGAGGCGAAAGCCGCGCTGGGTTGAGGTGGTGCGCGAGGTAGCCATGTGGCCACCGTCGGGCGGGGCCTCAACGGCTCACTCACGCGGTCCTAACGGCTCGCTAATGCGGTTCGAGCGCCCCTTTCAAACGCTCGTGAACCCTGTTACAACCGATGCATGCTCGAGTTCAGGATCCTCGGTCCGCTCGAGGTGCTGGACGATGGCGCGCCGGTGCAGCTCGGCGGCCGAAACCAGCGCGCGGCGTTGACGCTCCTGCTCCTGCGCGCGAACGAGCCTGTCTCGACCGAGCGCCTCGTCGATCAGCTGTGGGGAGAGCACCCACCGCGGACCGCAACCACCTCGTTGCAAAACACGGTGGTGCAGCTACGCAAGCTGCTTGGACCGGGGCTGCTGCACACGCGGCCTGCCGGCTACGTGCTCGAGCTCGACAGCGAGCAGCTCGACCTCGGGTGTTTCCAGCGGCTGTGCCGCGAGGCGCGGAATGCAGAGCCCCCGGAACGATCGCGTCTCCTGCGAGAAGCGCTCGCGCTCTGGCGCGGGCCTGCGCTCGCCGACTCGGAGCTCGAGGACTTCGCGCAGGACGAGATCCACCGGCTCGAGGAGCTCCGGCTCGGCGCGCTGGAGGACCGGATCTCGGCCGATCTCGAGGTCGAGGCCGACGCGGAGCTGGTAGCCGAGCTGGAGGCGCTTGTCCGTCGCAACCCGTTGCGTGAGCGACTGCGCGCCCAGCTCATGCTCGCGCTCTACCGCTCCGGTCGGCAGGCCGACGCCCTCAACGCGTATCACGACACGCGGCGGACGCTTCTCGACGAGCAGGGCATCGACCCCGGACCCGAGCTCCAGGCGCTGTACGGATCGATCCTGCGGCAGGAGCGCTCGCTCGTACGTGTGGCGCCGCCGGCGCTCGAAGACCACTACGACGAGGTGCTGCGCGCGTTCTCTGGCCGGGCGGCTCGTGCCCGTGCTCGGTCCTGGGGTCGGCGGCGTCGCGCGGCGACGAGCTGGCGACGCCTGCTCGCCGAGCGATTCGAGCTCGGCGACGGCGCGCGCGGCCTCGCGTACGTCTCGCAGGCCGTGGCGGCGCGGAACGGCATCGGGCCGCTGCACGACGAGCTGCACCTCGCGCTCGACCGCGACTTCGAGCCGTCCGCCGCTCCACGCGTGGCTGGCCGGCCTGCCGCCGCTGCTTCGCCGCCGACGGGCTGCCGCAGCAGCTGATCGTCTCGACCTCCTTCGACACCGGCGTCGAGCGCGCGTTCGAAGCCGCAGGCGAGGACGCTCGACATCGTCGTCTACGTCGCCTCCGGCCGCGACCGGGGCAAGTTCCTCCACATCGCCCCCGACGGAGCCGCCACCGTCGTCGACGAGCCGAACGCCTACACCGGTCTGGCTCTGGACGAGCGGAGCGTCCTGCTCAAGATCCACGGCCACGTCGACCGCGGCAGCACGCGCGAGCGAGAGAGCTTCGCCGTCAGCGAGGACGACCACATCGACTATCTCGTCGGTGACTCTGCCGGGACCGTGCCCGTCCAGCTCGCGGCGCGTCTCCGCCGCAGCCATCTGCTCTTCCTTGGGCTACGCCGTCGACGACTGGAGCCTGCGTGTCTTCCTCCGCCGCGTCTGGGGAGGCGACCGACTCGACGTATCGCTCGTGGGCGGTCCAGCCGGCCGCGGAGCACGTCGCCAGCGAGCTCTGGCATGAGCGCGGCGTCGAGGTCTACGACGTCTCGCTGGAGACCTACGCCGGCGAGCTCGCGCGGCTCACCGCGGCGCTCGTGGACGTCGCATGACCGCGAGCCTGCCGCCCTCGCCGTTCAAGGGACTCGCATACTTCGGCGACTCCGAGCACGACTGGCGGTTCTTCTTCGGCCGCGAGCGCGAGTCGGAGCTCGTGGCGGCGAACCTGATGGCCTCGCGGCTGACGGTCCTCTACGGCCCCAGCGGCGTCGGCAAGAGCTCGCTGCTTGCGCGCCGGCGTGGCGCGGCGCCTGCAGTCGCTCGTTCCGGCGGTCGGGCGGCGCCGACGAAGCTGCCGCCGAGGTCGTGATCGTCGACAGCTGGCGCGACGACCCGGTCAACGCGGTCGCGGCCGCCGTGCAGGCCCGTCTCGACGTGCCGCTCGTCGACGCTCTCGCCGAGCGCACGCTGGCGACGGGAAGCGAGCTGTATCTCGTGCTCGACCAGATGGAGGAGTACGTCCTCTACCACGGCCGCGACGGAGGGCCGCTCGCGGACGAGCTCGAGGAGCTGCTGACGCGTCCCGATCTGCCCGTTCACGTGCTGCTCGGCGTCCGCGACGACGCGCTCGCCGACCTCGACGCCTTCAAGCGGCGCCTCCCAGCGCTGTTCGGGAACCTGCTACGCCTCGATCACCTGACGCGCGTTGCGGCGCGCTCCGCGATCGAGGGACCGCTGCGCGCGTACGCCGAGCTCGGAGGCGCAGAAGTCACGGCCGAGGACGAGCTGATCGAGGCGGTGCTCGACCAGGTCGCCACCGGCCGGATCGAGCAGAGCCTCACCGGCCGAGGCCTCGTGGACGAAGGCGAGCGGGCGCGACGAGTCGAGGCGCCGTATCTCCAGCTGGTGCTCGAGCGCCTCTGGCAGGTCGAGCGCGAGCGGGGCTCGGACACGTTGCGGGCGGCGACGCTGGACGAGCTCGGCGGCGCAGAGCAGATCGTCGAGGAGCACCTGGAGCGTGCGCTCGCGCGACTTGGACGACGAGGAGCGTGACCTCGCCGCGCGGCTCTTCAACCACCTCGTGACGCCGTCGGGGAGCAAGATCGCCCATGCTGTCGACGATCTCGCTCGGTACGCGCGGGTCGACGTCGAGCGGCTCGAGCCGGTGCTCGGCACCCTCGATGGGGCGCGGATCCTTCGCCGCGTCCCCGGCCGGAGCGGCGGGCCGCCGCGATACGAGATCTTCCACGACGTGCTGGCCCCAGCTGTCCTCGCGTGGCGCACTCGTCACGAGTCCGAGCGGGCGCTGGCCGCGGAGCGCGCAGAGAGTCGCAGGCGCCACAGGCGCCTCGCCTCCGTCGCGGGCATTGCCCTCGTCGGGCTCGTCGGCACGCTCGCACTCGCCGTGTGGGCGCTCTCCCAGCGGTCAGAGGCGCACCAGCAGGCGGACGCGGCGAGGACGGCGGCGCGTGCCGCAAAGACACGCGAGCTCGAGGCGAGCGCACTCCAGCAGTTGCCGCTCGATCCAGAACGCGGGCTGCTGCTCGCAAGCCAGGCGGCACGAATGGCTCCGACGAGGAGCACGGAGGACGTGCTGCGGAAGGCGCTCCGGGAATCGCGCGTCCGCACTGTCACTCCCCTCGGCTCGCCGCTCACCGATCTCGCTGTCGTTGGCCCCGACACGTTCGCAGCGGTGGGCGAGAAAGGAGAGGTCCGCCTTGTGAAAGGCGACCGGCCCGGCGCGCGCGTCGTTCCCGGCCGCCGGGGCGCCCAGACGTGGCTCTCCTCCGGCTTCGCGCTCACGGTCAGGGGGACGACGCTGACGGTCAGGCGCCTACCAGACGGCGCGACGGTATCGACCGTGCCGGTCCCGAAAGGGACACGCTTCGTCACTGCGGACCCGGCGGCGCAACGCTTCATCGTCGCCGGCCGGCGCGGGGCAAGCTTGATCGGTGCCGACGGTCACATGCTCGCCGACCTGCCGCATCCTGCGCGCGTCGAGCGTGCGAGCTTCAGTCCCAACAACCGTCGCATCGCCACCGCCGGCGCCGACGGCGACGCAATCGTCTGGGACGAGCGCGGCCGGCTCGTGCGCATCTTCGACGGGCCAAAGGGTCGTCTCTTCGACGTTGGCTTCAGCAAGCTGGGACGCCTGCTTGTCGGCGCCAGCAGCGACGGCACTGCCCGCGTCTGGGACCTGACCTCCGGCCAGCGCGTCTCGATCATGTCGGGGCACGGAAACCAGGTCCGCCGAGCGAGCTTCGGCGAAAACGAGGACGCGGTCCTGACCACCAGCCGCGACAAGACTGCTCGGACCTGGAAGGTCGATACGGGCGGGATGCGAGCCTTCTTCATCGGCCACTCGGACACGGTGACGGGCGCGGCCTTCTTCGAGTCGGGCGACCGCCTCGTGACTGCCAGCCGCGACGGCACCGTCAGGACGTGGTTCGCCCCGCAACAGCCGCACCTCATGCCGGCTCACTCGCTCACCCCACCGCGGCCGACGCTCGACCCGCGGGCGACCCTGACGGGAGGGCGGCGGATCGTCGAGCTCGACCTCGACGGACGGCCCGTGACGCTCAAGGGCCACACGGACGACGTTCTCTCGGTGGAGGTGTCGCGAGACGGCTCCCGTGTGGTGACGGCGAGCGAGGACGGCGACGCGCGGATCTGGGACGCCCGAACGGGCGACTCGCTGCACACGCTCCGCGGCCACGGCGGCACGGTGTTCGACGCATCCTTCAGCCCGAACGGTCGCTGGGTCGTCACCGCCGGGCCGGCGACGGCCGGGCTCTGGGATGCCCGCACTGGCACGTTCATCTGGTTCCTGCAGGGGCACATCCTGCAGGGGCGCAAGGATCATCTGACCGCCGCCGAGTTCAGGGGCCCGACGCTGATCGTGACGCGCGCCGACGACGGCGTCCGGTCGTACGACTGCGACACGTGCGGCGACCTTGCTTCGCTCCGGAAGCTCGCTGCGGAGCGGCTCGAGGTCGGAGGCTAGATGCCGCCACTGCGTTGTTCGAGCTCGTTCGCCTTCGCGGTGAGCGCACTGAACCCCGCCAGCAGGAAGTCGTTGACGGCTCCGGCTGCCAGCACGGCGGTCAAGAGGCGGCCGGTGCGTGGGGCGAGGATCTGGGTCGAGGCGAGCCCGGCTCCGATCCACGTTCCGATGCACCGGGTGCACGTGACGAGCTCGCCGATCGCCTGCCTCATCTCGGTCTCGTGCGTCGGCTTCTCGCCCTCGCCGTCGTAGGCGTCACCCTCCACGAACGGCTCGCGAACGAAGCTCGTCACCTTGTCGCTGGCGACCGTGCGCGAGGCCTTGAAGGTCGCGAGGCCGAGGAGCGCGAGGTCGATTGCAGCCATCTCCTGAGCCGGCCGCTTCCGGGCCGCCGCAAGCCCGCTGACCGCTCCGAGACCGGCCATGAACGTTCCGGCGATGGTCGCGTACGCGCGGTAGGGAGGCTGTTCGGGCATCGCTAGGCTGTACCCAGATGGTCGAACTCAAGACATCCGCCGGGTACGTCCCGACAGGCGACCAGCCACGGGCGATCGAGGAGATCACGCGCTCCCTCCAGGGCGGCGAGCGCTACCAGACGCTGCTCGGCGCGACCGGCACCGGTAAGACCGCCACGATGGCCTGGATCATCGAGAAGCTGCAGAAGCCGGCGCTCGTGATCGCGCACAACAAGACGCTCGCAGCGCAGCTCTGCAACGAGTTCCGGGAGTTCTTCCCGCACAACGCCGTCGAGTACTTCGTCTCCTACTACGACTACTACCAGCCGGAGGCGTACGTCCCGCAGGCCGACCTCTACATCGAGAAGGACAGCTCGCGGAACGACGACATCGACCGGCTCCGCCACGCAGCGACCTCGAATCTCCTCCAGCGCCGCGACACGGTGATCGTCGCCTCCGTCTCCTGCATCTACGGCCTTGGCTCGCCGGAGGAATACGAGAAGCGCGTCGTCTTCCTCACGGTCGGCGAGGAGACCGATCGCGACGTGATGCTGCGGAAGCTGATCGACATCCAGTACGTCCGCAACGACACCCTGCTCGGCCGCGGCCGCTTCCGGGTCAAGGGCGACGTGATCGAGATCCAGCCGGCGTACGCCGAGACGGCCTATCGCATCTCGATGTTCGGGGACGAGGTGGAGCAGATCACGCACTTCGACCCGCTCACCGGCGAGGTGTTCGCGAAGCTGGACACGATCACCGTCTTCCCGGCCACGCAGTACGTCACCTCGAAGCCGACGATCGAGCGCGCGCAGGACGAGATCAAGCACGAGCTGGAGCAGCAGGTGTCGCTCTTCGAGAGCCAGGGCCGGATGCTGGAAGCGCACCGGATCCGCCAGCGGACGGAATACGACATGGAAATGATGCGCGAGCTCGGCTTCTGCAACGGAATCGAGAACTACTCGCGGATCCTCGACGGGCGCCCGCCGGGCTCGGCCCCGCACACGCTCCTCGACTACTTCCCCTCCGACTACGTCGTCTTCGTCGACGAGTCGCACCAGACGGTCCCGCAGATCGGCGGCATGTACGAAGGCGACCGCTCGCGCAAGCAGACGCTCGTCGACCACGGCTTCCGGCTCCCGTCCGCGCTCGACAACCGGCCGCTCCGGTTCGACGAGTTCCTGGACAAGGTGAACCAGCTCGTCTTCGTCTCGGCGACCCCCGGCGCCTTCGAGCTTCGCCACTCGACGGTCGTCGCCGAGCAGCTGATCCGGCCGACCTACCTCGTCGACCCCGAGGTCGAGCTGCGGCCGACGAAGAACCAGATCGACGACCTCCTGAACGAGATCCGCAAGCGCGAGGAGGTCGGCGAGCGGGTGCTCGTGACGACCCTGACGAAGAAGATGTCCGAGGACCTCACCGACTACCTGCTCGAGGCGGGGGTCCGCGCCCGCTACCTGCACTCCGAGATCGACACGCTGGAGCGGATCCAGATCATCCGCGAGCTGCGCCTCGGCGAGTACGACGTGCTCGTCGGGATCAACCTGCTGCGCGAGGGGCTCGACCTGCCCGAGGTGTCGCTCGTGGCGATCCTGGACGCGGACAAGGAGGGCTTCCTCCGCGGCAAGACGGCGCTCGTGCAGACGATCGGCCGCGCCGCGCGGAACCTCAACGGCCGGGTGCTGCTCTACGCCGACAAGATGACCGAGGCGATCAAGGGCGCGATGGACGAGACCGAGCGCCGGCGGAGCGTCCAGCTCACCTACAACGAAGAGCACGGCACGACGCCGATCACGATCACCAAGGGCGTCTCCGACATCGCCGAGTTCCTGTCGCTCGAGAACCCGAACGTACCCGGCCGCCGGCGGCGTGGCGCGCGGGCCGATGTCGAAGGGCTGTCGCGCGAGGAGCTCGAGAAGCTCGCCATCACGCTCGAGGAGGAGATGTTCGTTGCGGCTGAGGAGCTCCGCTTCGAGTACGCCGCAAAGCTGCGCGACGAGATCAAGGAGCTGCGCCGGGAGCTGCTCGCCCTGGCGGAGCCCGTTACCTAGGAGGCAAGCCCATGTGCCGGAACATCCGAGTGCTTCACAACTTCGAGCCCGCCGCGACGCCCGAGGAGATCGAGGCGGCCGCCCTGCAATACGTCCGCAAGATCAGCGGTGCGTCGAAGCCGTCGAAGGCCAACGAGGCCGCCTTCGAGCGTGCCGTCACCGAGGTCACGGCCGCGTCGAAGCGCCTGCTCGCCTCGCTCGTTACCAGCGCTCCGCCGCGCGACCGTGAGGTCGAGGCCGAGAAGGCGAAGGCCCGCGCAGCCGCCCGCTTCGCGTAGGCTCCCGCCGTGAATTCGGAGCAGCGCTTTTGGGCCGCGAAGCGGCCCCTTTAGGGGTCTTCGCGCGATGAGCATCCGCTTCCGCGGATGCTCATCCTGCGCAAACAGATATGCTCGGCGCGCTGCTCTCCCTGATCGTCTCCGGACTGATCATCGGGGTGCTCGCGCGCTTCGCCGTCCCCGGCAAGGATCCGCTGAAGCTCTGGCAGACAATTCTGCTCGGGGTCAGCGGCTCTTTGCTCGGAACCGTCGTCGCACGCCTCTTCGGCTTCATCGACGGGGACGACACGATCACTGGCGGCGAGGCCTCGGCGTCACTCGCCTTCTCGCTCGGCGGCGCGATCGTGCTGCTGATCCTCTACCGCAGGTTCGTGCAGAAGCGGCCGATCACCGGTCCGGACGCGCGCTGACGCCGGAGCGACGAGCTAGCGAGCGCTGGGCCCGCGCGCCGGCGCGGTCGACTCGGGCTCGGCGTGTGGTGAGGCTTGCTGCGGCAAAGAGGATGACCGGGATTGCGATCAGCGCCCAACGCGCCGGGTGCGTCTCTCCACCACCGAGGGTCAGCGCGACGGAGAACAGCGCCAGCAGGCCGAGCGCGTACAGGGCTGTCGCCGTGACCTGCGGGCGTGGGCGGGGGTGAGCGTTCATGTCTTGCTCGGCTGTCGCGGCCAGAGCGCGTAGCTGAAGGAGATGAGGAAGTCGATGACGAGGATCAGCGTCCAGAGCGCCGCGACGTTGAGCAGTGCCTCGGTTCGCTCGAGGTCACCGACCACCAGCACGCCCAGCCCGAGAAGCGCTGTGCCCGTGCTCCAGGCCGTCAGGTGGCGGAGCCATTCGCGCCGCTGGCGGGCTGCATGCCGGCGACCCGTACGCGGAAACGGCTCGGGCGCGGGTCCGTCGGCGAATCGGTGCGCGAAGCGCGCATCGGCCCAGTCGACGATCCGCTTTCCCCACGCCACCGAGACGCCGATGTAGACCGCCGCGAGCGCGTGCGGAAGGGCTGCCTCGCCGCCTCGGCGGAGGTCGATCGTCGTCGCGCCGAGCAGGACGAGATCGACCAGCGGCGTTGCAACGAGCAACGCCAAGCCCAGCCGTGGCAGGCCGAGGACGTAGCGTGCCGCGAGTCCGGAGATCAGAATCAGCCAGAAGGCGATCTCCGCCGCGACTATGAGTGCGATCAGCATTGCCGGCGCTCCTTCAGATGCGCGGCGGTCGAGCCGCCCGATAGATCGCCGTGACGACTGCGAGGCCGACGACGAGGATCGTTGCCGTCAGCCCCGTTCGGAGCCACCACGTCGCGTCGGCCGGAAGGAGTTGCTCCTTCCCCAGATTCGCCGGGGCGATGACCGCGACGTAAAGCCACCACGGCGCCCACCGCCCGGACGTGCCGGCTGGAAGATCGGTGTTCATCGGCTTCGGTCCTTTCTCTAGTACGACTGTGCTAGAAAAGGATCGCAGCGCCGAGCCTCTGGTCCGGTGCGGTGGACCTGCGTCTCGTAGTACGGTTAGCACGACTGTACTAGGAGATCACGTGGCCAAGCTCGACACTCACGCACGCCGCCGCGAGCTCGGAGAAGCGCTTTGGCGTGTCGTCGTCCGCGAGGGCATCGAGGCGGCTTCGGTGCGGAAGGTCGCAGCCGAGGCCGGCATCTCGGCCGGCTCGCTACGGCACGTCTTCCCGAGCCAATCGGAACTCCTCACCTTCGCCATGCAGCTCATCGCCGAGGATGTCGCAGCTCGTGTCGCAGCCGTCGACACGTCGGGCGAGATCCGCCAAACAGTCGAGCAGCGCCTCCATTCCCTGCTCGTGCTCGACCACGAGACGCGAGCCATCTTCGATGTCTGGCTGGCTTTCGCCACCCGCGCGTGCGTCGACGAGAGCTTGCGTCCCCTGCGCGACCAGACTCACGCCCGAGTGCGCACTCTGTCTCGCGAGTCCGTCGAAACCTTGTACGCCCGAGGAGAGACGCGATCCGGGATCGACATCGCGTACGAGTCCGAGCGACTCCACGCCCTCATCGACGGCCTCGCAATGCACGCCACGCTCGATCCGGAGACGACGACGCCGGCGCGGCAGATCGACATCGTCAGGCGCCACCTCGACAGTCTTGCCTGACACTCTGATGCGCGGAGGCCCTCCTAGGCGGCGGCCAGCGCTCCCAGCTTGTCCTTCAGGTAGCGCACGTACGGCGCCGCGTCGATCGGGCCGCCGACGACTCGCTCGAGCGTCTCCTGCGGCGTGAACTTCCGCCCGAGGACGTAGAGCCGGTCGCGCAGCCAGTCGTGCAGCTGGCCGAACTCGCCCTGTTCGAACTGGTCTGGCAGATCGGGAATCTCGGACAGCACCTTCTCCCAGATCTGCACGGAGATGATGTTCCCGAGCGAGTACGTCGGGAAGTAGCCGAACCCGCCGCCCGACCAGTGGACGTCCTGCAGGACGCCGACCGTGTCGTTCGGCACCGGGATCCCGAGGTACTCCTCGAAGCGGGCGTTCCAGATCTCCGGCAGCTCCTTCAGGTCGATCGTGCCGGCGATGATCTCCTGCTCCAGCTCGAAGCGAAGGATGATGTGCAGGTTGTAGGTCGCCTCGTCCGCGTCGACCCGGATGTAGGACGGCTTCACCCGGTTGATCGCGCGGTAGAAGCGCTCCTGGTCGACGTCGCCGACCGCTTCGGGGAACGCCTCCTGGAACGACGGGTAGAAGTGGTTCCAGAACGGCCGGCTGCGGCCGACGATGTTCTCCCACATCCGGCTCTGTGACTCGTGCAGGGCCGAGGAGACGCCGTGGCAGAGCGGTGTTCGCTCCAGCGACTGCGAGACCCCGTGCTCGTAGAGCCCGTGCCCGCACTCGTGCATCGCCGTGAAGATCGACGTGATGTCGTCCTCCTTGTAGCGCGTCGTCAGGCGGATGTCCTGCGTGCCGGAGCTGGCCGCGAAGGGGTGCACGGTCAGGTCGAGCCTGGCGAACGACTCGTCGTAAGCCGAACCGCTTGATGATTTTCAGCGAGTACTCGCTCTGCGCGTCGATCGGCCAGGGCCCGTCCAGGAACGCGTCGTCGCCGTCGACCGAGCCGATGTCGGCGATCAGCGGCACGAGCTCGGCCTTCAGGTCGTCGAAGACCTGGCGTACCTCGGCCGTCTTCATCCCCGGCTCGTAGTCGTCGAGGAGGACGTCGTACGGCTCGTCGTAGCCCTCGAAGCAGTCGATGTAGCGGCGCTTCAGCTCGACCGCGCGCTCGAGAGTGGGGAGGAAGAGCGCGTAGTCGTTCTCGGTCGCGCGCCTTCGCCCAGACGTCGTGGGCGTCCGCGGCCGCGCCGGTCATCTCGGCGGCCAGATCCGCCGGAACGCGGTGCGCCTTCTCCCAGTCGCGCCGCGTCGTGCGGATCAGGCTCGCGTCGTCGGAGTCGTAGTCCAGCTCCTGCTCGTAGTCGGCGAGGGCGTCGAGCAGCGTCCCGATCTCGTCCGAGATGAACTTCTCGTGGGCGATCCGGTCGAGCGTCGTGACCTGGGCGCCGCGCACGGCGCCGCCGCCCGGCGGCATCATCACGGTCTGGTCCCAGAAGAGGATCTCCTGCGCGCGTCGCAGGTCGTGGATCTCGGCCAGGCGTGACTTCAGGTCGGCGAACTGCTCCATCGTCTCTCCTCCGATCGGGGTTCGGCGGAGACTCTAGCGCGCGTCCGGGGAGGGGCGGCGTTTGCGACGCCGCCCGCAGGGGGAACACGCAACGGCACACACTCGCACTACTACCTGGGGGTCAGTTCATGGGAATCATCGCGTTCATCATTCTGGGGGCGATCGCTGGTGCGATTGCCAAGGCGCTACTGCCCGGCGACGATCCGGGCGGGTTCATCATCACCACGATCATCGGGATCGTTGGCGCGATCATCGGCGGCTTCCTCGCCGGTGCGCTCTTCAACGCCCATCCGATGGACGAGTTCTTCGACATCAGCACCTGGCTGACAGCGATCGTCGGCTCGATCGTCCTGCTGCTGATCTACCGCGCCGTCGCTGGGCGCGGCGACAGCCGAGCCACAGTCTGAGGCCGGGCCGCGAAGCGGCCCCTTCAGGGATCTTGCGCGCTGAGCATCCGCTACTGCGGATGCTCAGCTTGCGCGAAAGCAAGAGCTTCACGGCCGCGCGGGAACGTGCGCACGGCCGTGAGCCCCCAGCCGTCCTCGCGCCAGATGTACGTGAGGATGCGCAGCGCCTGCTCGCCGATCTCGTAGACGTGGAGCCCGCGCGCTTCGCCGCGCCGGTTCGGCCGCGGCTGCCCGAAGCCCGGAGCGATCGAGACGACGACGGCGTGCTCGCCGCCCGGCGTTGCAAGCTCGAACTCGCGGCGCTCCGCCACAGTGCTCTGGTGGATGTGGCCGGCGAGGACGAGGTCGGCGCCCGCCTCGACGAGCCCGGCGAGGACGCGGTTTCTCTTCGCGACCGGCTTCTTGCGCGACCGCCACGGCGCCCCGAGCAGGTGGTGGTGGAGAGTGACGATCCGGTACGCGCCGTCCGGGCCCTCCCGGAAGACCTCCGCCGCACGCTGCACCTGCTCGTCGCGCAGGCGACCCGACTGGTGCCGCCACGGCCGCACCGAGTTGAGACCGGCGACGACCAGCGTGTCCGAGCGGTACACCGGCTCGGTCGTCTCCCACAGCCGCTCGAATTCGTGCCAGGGCCGGGTGAACCGCCGCGGGAACGTGTACGGGATGTCGTGGTTGCCTGGAATCGCCAGCAAAGGCAGCGCGAGGCTGCTGAGAAAAGCTGACGCGCGCTCGTGCTGGCTGCGCAGTCCTCGGTGGGTCAGGTCCCCGCTCGCGATCACGAGGTCGGGCCGCGCTTCCTCGATCAGCCTGCCGAGCGCCTCGATCGACTCTGGCCTGTCGTTTCTGCCGAAATGCAGGTCGGAAAGGTGGAGAACACGTGTCGGCACAGCCGCTTGAGGCTATACAGTCCATGCATATGGCGGCCGAACCTGAGTCTCCCGAGATCTTCGACGACCTCTACCTCGGGTTGAGGGCTGGAGGCGCACTCCGCAAGCAGCGCCGCGGAGAGCCGCTCACGACCGAGGAGCAGGAGGCGCTGGGACGTTGGCAGCGCCTCTCGATCGGTCGCAAGGCACTTGCCGTCGGCGCGTTCTCGCTCGGCACCTTCGGTCTCGGCTTCACGCTCGGCGGCTTGATCTTCGGCCGCTGGCGCAAGGCCTGACGGCGGAGAGGAGGGCAGGAGCTAACCGCCGGTCTCGGACGTCCTCTCGGCCGAGAAGATCACGGCCGGCACGTCTTCGTCCGCGGGATCCTTGTCGCGGATGATCACGTCGATCGAGCGTCGCGCCGACCGCCGCGAACGGGATGGCGAGGATCACGGCGAAGCCCCCGAAGAGAAGTCCGCGTCGCAGTCACCGAGACGAGCACGACGAGCGGGGTGAGGCCGACGGCGTCGCCGAGGACGCGAGGGATCACCAGTAGTCCTCCGCGATGCGCACGCCGAGCACGGCCAGTCCAGCGGCGAGCGCCGTCTGCCAGGACACGGTCAAGCCGACGCCCACGGCCAGCGCGCCAGCGACAAAGGGGCCGATGACCGGAACGATCTCCACCAGGCCGGCGAACGATCCGACCAGCAGCCAGTACGGCAGCCCGATCGCCCAGAACGCGATCGAGAGCACCACGCCGACGAGAACGATCAGCAGCGCCTGCCCGCGCACGTAGGCCCCCAGCTTCGCGTCGATCAGGTTCCACGTGTCCCGCACCTTTTTCCTGCGCCGGCCGCGGCAGGAGCGAGCAGACGAGGTCCTCGGCGCGATCGCGCTCGAAGATCCAGTAGGCGGCGCTCGCGAGTACGAAGAAGATCCCGAGCATCACCTCGAGGACGGTTCTCGTCACCTCGAGGGCCGGGTCGACCAGGCTCTCCGGCCGTCGGCAGATCGACGAGCCGCTGCTGGATGTTCTGGAGCACGTCGTGCTTGATCCCGGTCGAGTTCCGTGTCTGCTCGCCGAGGTCCGAGCGCGTCTGCGGAATGCCGCCGAGGGCGGAGTCCACCTGGTCGATGGCGCGCGGCACGACGAGCCACAGGAAGCCTGCGATCAAACCGAGCAGGACGATGTAGTGCAACGCGATCCCCGCCGGGCGAGGGATGCCACGGCTGGCGAGGACCTCGAGGGTGGGGCGCATCGCGGCCGCCAGGATGAAAGCGAGGAAGAGGAGCGCAACGAGGAGCCGGAGCTCCCACAGGGCGAGCGCGAGCACGACGATTCCGCCGACGACGAGGGTGATCAGGGCGGCCCTCTTTGCTGTCTCCGACATCGTCAGCCGATCATCCCCGAGGAGAGCATTCGTACCCCTGGACGAACACATGTTCGCTCGCTAGAATAGCGCCGACATGGCCACCGACGAGCTGATCGTCCATGGGGCCCGCGAGCACAACCTCAAGGACATCGACGTCCGGCTGCCGCGGAACTCCCTCGTCTGCATCACCGGGCTGTCCGGATCGGGCAAGTCCTCGCTGGCGTTCGACACGATCTACGCCGAGGGGCAGCGCCGCTACGTCGAGAGCCTCTCCGCGTATGCGCGCCAGTTCCTGCAGATGATGGAGAAGCCCGACGTGGACTCGATCGAGGGGCTCTCGCCGGCGATCTCGATCGACCAGAAGACGACCTCGCGGAACCCGCGCTCGACGGTCGGGACGGTCACCGAGATCTACGACTACCTCCGCCTGCTCTACGCGCGCGTCGGCCGGCCGCACTGCCCGGTCTGCGGCAGGCCGATCGCGGGGCAGAGCCTCGACCAGATCGTGGAGCAGATCCTGGCGCTGCCGGAGGGCACGAGGTTCACCGTGAACGCGCCGATCGTGCGCGACCGCAAGGGCGAGTTCCGCGACGTGCTCGAGGAGCTGCGCGCCGACGGCTTCACCCGCGTCAAGGTCGACGGCGAGGTGCGCCTGCTCGAGGAGGAGATCGTCCTCGACAAGAAGTTCAAGCACGAGATCGACGTGGTCGTCGACCGGCTCGTGCTCAAGCCCGACCTCCGCCAGCGCCTGACCCAGTCGGTCGAGACGGCGGCGGCGCTCGCCGACGGGCTCGTCGCGGTTGACGTCGTGGACGGGACGCCGATGCTGTTCTCGCGAGAAGTTCGCCTGCCCGGAGCACGGCGTCTCGCTGCCCGAGCTCCAGCCGCGGATCTTCTCCTTCAACTCGCCGCACGGAGCCTGCCCGCGCTGCACCGGGCTCGGCTCGCAGCTCGAGATCGACCCCGACCTGATCGTTCCGGACGCGACCGTCTCGGTCGGTGACGGCGCGCTCGTCCCCTGGTCGGTCGGGAACGGCGGCTTCTACGACTCCGTCGTCCAGGCGATCTGCGACCGCTACGAGATCGACCCCGACACGGCCTGGCGGCGACCTGACGACCGAGCAGCAGGACCTCTTCCTCCACGGCACGAAGGGCGACAAGCTCTACGTCCAGTACCGCAACCGGATGGGCCGCCGCCGCTCCTACACGATGGCCTTCGAGGGAATCGTCTCGTCGCTCCAGCGCCGCTACAAGGAGACCGACTCGGCGCAGCAGCGCGAGCGGATCGAGGAGTACATGAGCTTCCGGCCGTGCGGCACCTGCAACGGCGCGCGGCTCAAGCCCGAGGTGCTCGCGGTCACCATCGGCTCCAGGTCGATCAACGAGTTCACGCGCATGTCGGTGACGCGGTCGCTGGCCTTCCTCGACGAGCTGGGCCTGACGCCGACCGAGGAGCTGATCGGTCACCGGATCGTCAAGGAGATCCGCGAGCGCCTGACCTTCCTCGACAACGTCGGCGTCGGCTACCTCCAGCTCGACCGCGCGGCGAAGACGCTCTCCGGCGGCGAGGCGCAGCGGCTCCGGCTCGCGACCCAGATCGGTTCGCAGCTCGTCGGCGTGCTCTACATCCTCGACGAGCCGTCGATCGGACTGCACCAGCGCGACAACGGCAGGCTGATCGCGACGCTCCAGCGGCTCAAGGATCTCGGCAACACCGTTCTCGTCGTCGAGCACGACGAGCAGATGATGCGCACCGCCGACTGGCTGATCGACATGGGGCCCGGGGCAGGCGAGCACGGCGGCTGGGTCGTCGCGGAAGGCAAGGCGAAGGACGTGATGGAGATCAAGAACTCCGTCACCGGCCAGTTCCTCTCCGGCAAGCGGACGATCGCGATCCCGCCGCGGCGCGAGAACGACAACGGCCACTTCACAGTCCGCGGCGCGTCGATGCACAACCTGAAGGGGATCGACGTCGAGTTCCCGGTCGGGAAGTTCGTGACGGTGACCGGCGTCTCCGGCTCGGGCAAGTCGACGCTCGTGAACGAGATCGTCTACAAGGCGCTCGCGAACCGCCTCAACAAGATGCGCGTCAAGCCGGGCGACCACGACTCGGTCGAGGGGATCGACGTCTTCGACAAGGTGATCGACATCGACCAGAAGCCGATCGGCCGCACGCCGCGCTCGAACCCGGCGACCTACATCGACCTCTTCACGCACATCCGCGAGCTCTACTCGCTCACGCCCGAGTCGAAGGTGCGCGGCTACAAGCCGGGTCGCTTCTCGTTCAACGTGCGCGGCGGCCGCTGCGAGACGTGCAAGGGCGACGGGACGATCAAGATCGAGATGCACTTCCTGCCGGACGTCTACGTGCAGTGCGAGACCTGCCACGGGCACCGGTACAACAAGGAGACGCTCGAGGTGCGCTTCAAGGGCAAGTCGATCGCCGACGTGCTCGAGATGTCGGTCGAGGAGGCGCTGACCTTCTTCGCGAAGATCCCGAAGCTGCGCCGGCGGCTGCAGACGCTGCACGACGTCGGGCTCGACTACGTCAAGCTCGGCCAGCCGGCGACGACGCTCTCCGGCGGCGAAGCGCAGCGGGTCAAGCTCGCGGCGGAGCTCTGCAAGGTCGCGACGGGCCGCACGCTCTACATCCTCGACGAGCCCACGACCGGGCCTCCACTTCGCCGACATCGAGAAGCTGCTCGAGGTGCTGCAGCGGCTCGTCGACGCCGGCAACACGGTGCTCGTGATCGAGCACAACCTCGACGTGATCAAGCAGGCCGACTGGGTCGTCGACCTCGGCCCCGAGGGCGGAGAGGCGGGCGGCGAGCTGATCGCGGCCGGAACGCCCGAGCAGGTTGCGGAGACCGAGGGGTCCGCCACCGGGGAGTACCTCCGCAACGTGCTCGCGCCGCGCGGGGAGCCGGTCGCAGCTTGACCGCCATGCAGGAGATCGCCCCCGGCCTTCGCCGCTGGACCGCGTTCCACGACGACTGGGAGGAGGACGTCGGCTCGGTCGCCGTCGACACGGCCGACGGGCTGGTGCTCATCGACCCGCTCGATCCGCCTGCCGACCTCCCGAGCCCGAAGCACGTGCTCCTGACGCTCTACTACCACGCCCGGGCAGCGGCCGGGCTGAAGCGCTCGCGTCTGGGCGCCGGCTCGCTCGCAGCAGCCGCTCCGCGAACCGCGGCGTCGAGGCGGAGGACGCGGCGGCGGGAGAGCTGCCGGGCGGGATCGTCCCGTTTCCGACCGCTCGCCGCGTCCGAGGCCGTGTACTGGCTGCCCGACCAGCGCGCGGTCGTCGTCGGCGACGTCCTCCTCGGCGCCGGCGCGAAGCCGCACGCCACGGACGAGCCGCTCCGCCTCTGTCCCCAGCGGTGGCTCGGGAAGGCGACGCACGAGGACCTGCGGCGGTCGCTGCTGCCCCTGCTCGACCTTCCCGTCGAGCATGTGCTCGTCTCGCACGGCCAACCCGTGGTGGGAAACGGGAAGCGCGAGCTTGCTCGGGCGCTGACATGACGACGGCCGCAGAGCGCCGCGAACGTTTCCGGGCGTTGCACGCCGCGGACGGGCTGTTCGTGATGCCGAATCCGTGGGACGTCGGCTCGGCCCGGCTCCTCGCCTCGTGCGGCTTCGAGGCGCTCGCGACGACGAGTGCCGGCTTCGCGTGGGCTCTCGGCAAGCACGACCAGACCGTCACCCGCGACGAGCTCGTCGCGCACGTGACCGAGCTCGCGGCCGCGACGGATCTGCCCCTCAATGTCGACAGCGAGCGCTGCTACCCCGATGACCCGGGCGGCGTCGCCGAGACGGTGGCGCTGCTCGCCGAGGCCGGCGCCGCGGGCTTCTCGATCGAGGACTACGACCCCGCCGCGGGCGGCATGGACGAGATCGGCGTCGCCGCAGAGCGTGTCGCCGTCGCAGCCGACGCCTCGCGGCGCTTGACCGAGCCGATGGTGCTGACCGCCCGCGCCGAGAACCACATTCGCGGCGTCACCGACCTCGACGACACGATCGCGCGTCTGATCGCCTATCGCGAGGCGGGTGCCGACGCGCTCTACGCCCCGGGTCTCACAGATCTCGAGCAGATCGCGGCCGTCGTGGCCGCGGTCGAGATCCCCTGAACGTCCTCGTGTTGCCGGGTGGACCGACGGTCGCCGAGCTGGCCGGGGTGGGCGTTCGCCGGGTCTCGACCGGGAGCCTGCTGGCGGCGGCGGGCCTACGGCGCCCTGATCGAGGCAGCGAACGTCCTGCGCGACGACGGGGACCGCGCCTCCTTCGACTCCCTGGTTTCGCGTGCACGCGCTCCGCGCCGCCTTCGACGACTAGAGAACGGCCTGCGTCTGGGTGACGCGGGCGACGTGCTTGCCGCTCTCGTCGAAGAGATCGGTCTCGACGACGATCGTGCGGCTGCCGCGGTGGAGCGGCCGCGAGCGCGCCTCGACCCGCCCCGAGCGGACGGCCGAGAAGAAGTTCGTCTTCGACTCGATCGTGGCCGTCGAGGTCGAGCCCTCCGGCAGGTTGAGGAACGCGCAGAAGGCGCCGGCGGTGTCGGCGAGCCCCATCAGGACGCCGCCGTGCAGGATCCCTGCCGCCGTTGTCAGCCGCTCGTCCCACTCGACCGCCGCGTGCACCTCCTCCTTCGACGCGGCGATCAGCTCGAGCCCAAGCGTCGCGGCGTACGGCATCGCCGTGCGCACCTGCTCGGTGAGCGCCTCGTCCACGCGCTGAACGTACCAAGTGAGGGATGCAGCCCTCAGTGGCCGGTGCCGATGCCCGAACCGTGATTCGGCTTCTCGCCATCGTCGTCGGCGCGGCGTTTCTCCTCTCCGGCTGCAGCACCGAGGAAGGCACGCGCGCCCAGGAGCTCCTGCAGCAGGCGGAGCAGGCGCAAGCGAAGCTCGCACTCGGCGACGTTCGAGGCGAGCGTCGGCTTCCGTCGATGGAAGGGAAGCAGATCGACCTGGCGATGGAGGGCGCCGCATCGAAGGAAGGCGCGGTCACTCTCGCTGCACGCGACCGGCATCCCCGAGGCAGCCGGCAAGGACTTTCAGCGTCGTCGTCCGCGGCAACCGCGCCTGGATGAGCGACACCAGCGGCGCGTGGACGTCGATGCCGATGCCGAAGGAGATGAACGGCGTGAGCGGCTCGATGGGCGCCGACGCGTTCCAGGAGCTCGCCCGCTACGTCCGGGACGTGCGCGTCGCCGAGCACCAGCAGATCGACGGCAAGCCGGTGACGACGATCGCCGGCGAGATCGACACAGCCGGGCTGATCAAGGCAGTGACGAAGCTCGGCTCGCTCTCCGGGCCGGCGGCGAGCAACCCGCGTTCGACTTCGACCTCGACGACCTCGGCCTGAAGTTCGGCGACATCAAGGCGGTGCTCACGATCGACGAGGGCACGCACCTGCTTCGACGCGCCCTCGTCACGCTCAGCATGGAAGCGCAGGGCAAGAAGCTCGAGCTCGAGCTCCGCTACCGGCTCACGAGCTCGAACAAGCCGGTCAAGCTTCCCGTCCGTCTCCGGCTAGCACTCGACTAGATTCGGGGCGTGGACCCCGATCGTCAGTGGTGGCTGCGCGTGCCGGCCGTCTTCCTCTCGCCGACGTCGGTCTTCGTCGCGATGCGGGACGAGTCGCGGGAGGACCTCGACGCCCGTTCGGAACCGGTACTCGCGCTCACGGCTCTCGCGGGAATCGCCGCCGCACTCGGGACCGAGCACCGCGCGCACGCTCTACGACAACCCCGAATACGACGCCGTGAACATCGCCGTCTGGGCGGTCATCGCCGGCGGCATCATCGCCTTCGCCGGCTACTTCATCGTCGGCGGCGCCCTCTACCTCGGCACCCGCGGCCTCGGGAGCGTCGGCACATTCCGGCGTGCCCGTCACATCCTCGGCTTCGCGTCTGGCACCCGCTTGCGCTCTCGCTGCTTCTCGTCTGGCCACTCCAGCTCGCCGTGTCTTCGGCGGTGACGTCTTCCGGCGCGGCGGCTCCGACCACGGGACGGGCGCGCGCGTCTTCGACGCGCTCGAGCTGGGCTTTGCCGCCTGGTCGGCCGTGCTGCTGCTCGTCGGCGTGCGAGCCGTCCACGGCTGGACGTGGTCGCGCTCGCTCGGTGCCCTCGGGCTGGTCGCCCTCTTCCTAGCGGCGCTCGCGAACCTCGATTCGGTCTTCTAGCGCCTCCTCGAAGAGCGCGAGCTCGTCCGCCGGCATCGAGTACGTGTGCTGCTCCTCCGGGAAGCGACGCTCGCGAACCTCCTCGACGTACGTGCCGACGGCGGTCTTGATCACCTCCGCCAGGTCCGCGTACTGCTTGACGAAGCGCGGGGCGTGACCCTCGTAGAGGCCGAGCAGGTCGTGCCAGACGAGCACCTGTCCGTCGCAGTGCACGCCTGCGCCGATCCCGATCGTCGGCACGGTCAGCGCCTCGGTGATCCGCGCCGCAACAGGTGCCGGCACGGCCTCGAGCACGATCGCGAAACAGCCGGCGGCCTCGAGCGCGAGCGCGTCCTCGTAGAGCCGCACCGCCTTCTCGGCCGTCCGGCCCTGGGCTTTGAAGCCGCCGAGCATCGTCGCCGACTGCGGCGTCAGCCCGAGGTGCCCCATCACCGGGATGCCGGCACCCACGATCGTCTGGACGCGCGAGAGCGTCTGCCCGGCACCCTCGAGCTTGACCGCGTCGGCGCCCGCCTCCTTGACGAAGCGGATCGCGTTGTTCAGCGCCTCCTCGTCGGAGACCTGGAACGAGCCGAACGGCATGTCCGCGACGACGAGCGGCCGGCGCGCCCCCCGGCTGGCCGCACGCGTGAGGACGATCATCTCGTCCATCGTCGCGGGCACGGTCGAGTCGTGGCCGAGCACGGTCATCGCGGCCGAGTCGCCGACGAGGATCACGTCGGCGCCGGCCGCGTCCGCGAGCCGCCCCGAGGGGGCGTCGTAGGCGGTCACCATGGCGATCGGCTGACGGCGCGCCTTCAGCTCGGCGAGCTCGGTCAGAGCGAGCTTCCCGGGCGCGGGCGTGCCGGGAGCGGGCTTGCGCGGGCGGGTGGTCATCGTTCCTCCTCGTTCAGGATCACGTTGTCGATCAGTCGGGTCGAGCCGACGCGGACTGCGGCGGCGAGCACGGGCGGGTCGAAGTCGGCGATCTCGACGTAGTCGACGTCGAGCCCGTCGAGCGCGGCGCGGGCGGCGGCAGGGTCACGGGTCGAGAGCGCGCGGGGGAGAGCCAGTGCTGCCTCGCGCTCGGCCGCCGAGAGGAGGACGTTTCGCGACGAGATGGCCAGCCCGTCGGGGTCGCGCACCGTCGGCACCGACCTCACCGTCAAGTCGAGGTTGAGGTCGCGAACCATGCGGCGAATCACGGCAACCTGCTGCGCGTCCTTCTGCCCGAAGTACGCGAACTGCGGCCGGACGATGTTGAAGAGCTTCAGGCAGATGGTGGCCACGCCCCGGAAGTGCCCGGGCCGGTACGCGCCCTCGAGGCCGCGCGAGAGCTCCTCGACGTCGACCCAGGTCTGAAAGCCCGCGGGATAGATCTCGCTGGCCACCGGTGCGAAGAGGACGTCGACGCCCGCCTCGCGCGGCCATCGCCGCGTCGCGTTCCTCGTCACGGGGGTAGGCGGCGAGGTCGGCAGCCTCGTCGAACTGGGCGGGGTTGACGAAGAGGCTGACGACGACGGTGTCGCACTCCGACCGCGCCGCGTCGATCAGCGCGAGATGGCCGGTGTGCAGCGCGCCCATCGTCGGCACCAAGCCTTCCGGGCTCCGGATCGCCTGCAGCTCCTGCGCGGCTTCGCGATGCTCCGAACCGTCTTCACAGGAGAGCCTTCGTCGTTTCCGCGAGGGTCACATACATCGTCTCGAGCTCCGGCCGCTCGGCGCGGATCGCGGCGACGTGCGCGTCGACGGTCGCCCAGTCGCCGCGTGCGATCGGCCCGGTCAGCTCGAAGTCGTTCTCGATCGTGCGGCGCATCAGCGGGTCGAGTGCCTCGGGCGGAGCGCCCGCGGCCTCGAGGAGCGAGCCGGCAGCGCGGCGCAACGTCACGAGATAGCTCGAGGCGATCGCTGCGCCGGCGTGATACGCGACGCGATTCGAATCCGCGAGCGTGAAGGGCTCGAGCCCGAGCGTTCGGGCGAGCCACAACCCGACCTCGCGCGCCTCGTCCGTCTCGGCGCTCACTGCTGCGAACGCGCCGTCGAGCTGCTCGGCGCCTCGGGCGCGCGTGAACGTCTGGAGTGGGTGCACGCTGAAGCGACGTACGTGCGGGTCGAGCGCGGCGAGTGGAGTGGCACCGCTGACGTGGGCGACCCACGGTCCCGGGCGAACGCGCGGCTGCGACCTCGGCGATTGCCCGGTCCGGGCACGCAGAGCAGCACGAGCTCGGGGCTCGTCCTCGGACAGCTCGATCCCCCGCTCGCGCAGCCGCGCGGCGATCGCCGACCCGACGCGTCCCGCGCCGATCACGTGTGCTCTCTCGATCATCTCGTTGGCTCCAGTTCCGTTGCCGGATACCGGGCAAAAGTAGTGTAGCTCCATGCGTGTTCAGGTAGGCGGTGTGCGCCTCTTCTTCGACGTCGAGGGGACGAAGCTCGTCGCGGAGGGGCCGTGGATGCGGGAACGGCCGACCGTGCTCCTGCTCCATCCGGGGCCGGGATTCGACCACGGCCTCTTCAAGATCGGAATCGGCCCCTGGCTCGCCGCGGGCACGCAGGTCGTGTACCTCGACATGCGCGGGGCGGGTCGCAGCGACCCGGGTCCGCCCGAGGACACTGCGACTCGAGCGGTGGGCCGACGACGTTCGCGAGTTCTGCGATGCGCTGCGGATCGAGAAGCCCGTCATTTTCGGGCTCGGCTTTGGCTCGATGGTCGCGATCGACTACGCCGCCCGCCACCCGGACCACCCCGGCGCACTGATCCTTGCAGCACCGGTCGCCCGGATCGTGCCCGAGCGCTCGATCGCCGTCTACGAGCGCCTCGGCGGGGACGGAGGCGGCCGAGGTCGCCCGCCGCTACTACGGTGAACCGGATGGGCAGGCGTTCGCCGACTTCCTTCGCGTCTGCTTCCCGCTGCTCTCGAGATACCCGCTCACGAGCGACGTGATCGTCCGCGCGCAGATGGCGGCCCGAGGTGCTCGTGGGCTGGATGCGGGGCGAGGCGAAGACGGTCGATCTTCGCGAGCGGCTGGGGTCCGTCTCGGCGCCGGCGCTCGTCGTCGCCGGCGAGGACGACGCCTGGGCGCCGCTCGAGTCGGCGCGCGAGGTCGCCGAGCTGCATGCCCGGGCCGGTACTCGCTTCCGCAGTTTCGCCGGCGCGCGCCACTCGGTCTTCGCCGACGCCCCCGGCGCGTACGAGGAGCTCCGCCTCTTCCTCGACGACATCCAGCTGGCGGAGCTCGTATGAAGGTCGAGGCGAACGGCGTCGACCTCTTCTTCGACGTCGAGGGGACGCACCTCGTCGCCGAGGGGCCGTGGATGCGCGAGCGGCCGACGGTGATCCTGCTCCACACTGGCCCCGGCGTCGACCATTCGCTCTACAAGGAGCACGCCGGCCCGGCGCTCGCCGAGGTCGCCCAGGTCGTCTACCTCGACCTGCGCGGCACCGGCCGGAGCGACTGGAGCTCCCCGGAGCACTGGACGCTCGACACGTGGGTCGAAGATCTCGAGCGCGTTCTGCGATGCGCTCGAGCTGGAGCGGCCGTCGCTGCTCGGGACGTCTATCGGCGGCGTGATCGCGCTCCTCCACGCGGCACGGCGGCCGGACCGGATCGACCGGCTCGTGCTCGTCAGCACTGTCGCGCGGCTACGTCCACACTCGCTCGATCGCCGATGATCGACCGGCTCGGCGGGCCCGAGGCGGGAGAGGTGGCTGCACGCTTCTTCGCCGACCCGACCGAGCTCAACTTCGCCGAGTTCCTGCGGGTCTGCGCGCCGCTCTACACGCGCGACCCGATCTCCGCCGGACGCGGTGGCGCGGATGCGGATGAACCTCGCCCTCACCGCGGCGTGGGAGCGGACCGGTGCGCGCGACTTCGACGCCGCTGCAGAAGCGGCGGCGGTGCGCTGCCCGGTTCTCGTGCTCGCCGGCGATGACGATCCGGCGTCGACGATTGCGGGAGTCGACGAGCTCGTAGCCGCGTTGCCGCCGCACCTCGTCCGCTACGAGTCGTTCCCGAACGTCGGGCCACGGCGTCTTCCGCGACCGGCCCGAGGCGATCGCAGCTCGTCCGCGAGTTCCTAATTGCGTCCGAGCCGGCGTAGAAGGTTCGCCCGCACCTCGGGCCACTCGTCGTCGATGACGCTGTACCAGGCCGAGTCGCGCCGGAGGCCGTCGCGAACCAGCATCTGCTTGCGGTGGACGCCCTCGAACTGTGCGGGCAGCGCGGCCATGGCCCCGCGCGAGCGCTCGTTGCGGGCGTCGGTCTTGAGCTCGACGCGGAGGCAGCCGAGCCGCTCGAAGGCGTCGCCGAGCATCAGCAGCTTGGCCTCGACGTTGGCGCCTGTGCCCCAGGCCTCGGGAGTCAGCCACGTCCAGCCGATCTCGAGGCTGCGGTGCTCCGGCCGGAGCGCGAGATAGCGCGTGCTCCCGAGTACCCGGTCGTCCTCCTGCCGGATCGTCGTGAACGGCATCTCCGTTCCGGCCGCCTGCAGTGCGAGGGCGCTCTCGACGTAGTCGTGCATCTGCTCGCGCGTCTCCGGCTGGAAGACCGAGAGCCACCGCCAGGTCTCCGGGTCGCGCGACGCCTCCCAGAGCCCGTCCTCGTGCCGCGGCCGTCATCGGCTCGAGCCGCACGAGCTCGCCCGCCAGGGTCGTCGCGGTCCAGGACATCCCTACTAGAGTGCCGATCGTGCCGTTCGACCAGTACCACGAACCGCCCGAAGAGCTCTCGGCCGAGGTCCGCACGTTCGCCCGGATCTGCGCCTCGCTGATCGAGGAGGCGGAGGCGATCGGCTGGTACGAGCAGCGGCTCGACCTCGAGCGCGACCCCGATGCGCGGGCGATCATGGAGAACGCGCAGGGCGAGGAGTTCAAGCATTTCGCGATGAACCTGGAGTTCCTCGGCCGCAGAAAGCCCGAGTGGGCGGCCGTCTTGAAGCGCGTCCTCTTCCAGCCGGGCGACATCGTCGAGCACGGCGAAGAAGCCGAGGAAGAGCTCGACGCGGAAGGCTAGACTTCGGGCATGCCGATCTACGAGTACGCGTGCATGGAGTGCGAGTCGCACTTCGAGGAGCTCGTCAGGAGCAGCGAAACAGCGGTTGCGTGCCCCGAGTGCGGTGCGGGCAATGTGCTGAAGCAGTTCTCGACCTTCGCGGTCGCCGGCGTCTCGTCGCAGCCGAAGTTCGGCGAGCAGCGCCGGCGGCGGTGGCTGCTGCGGCGGCTACTGCGGCTGCGGCTGAGCGTGCGCTCGGGCATCCGAACCCGGGCGTAGACTGACCGTCGATGAGCGAATTGCTCACCGCGTACAAGGACGAGACGCTCGGCTGCACGCGCTGCCCGCTCGCTTCGACGAGGACGCAGGTCGTCTTCGGCTCCGGCGACGCGAACGCCGAGGTGATGTTCGTCGGCGAGGCGCCCGGCTACCACGAGGATCAGCAGGGCGTTCCCTTCGTGGGCCAGGCCGGCCAGCTGCTCGAGAAGCTCCTGAACGGCATCGGGCTGACGCGCGCGGACGTCTACATCGCGAACGTGCTCAAGTGCCGCCCGCCGGGCAATCGCGACCCGCAGCCGGAGGAGATCGAGGCGTGCGAGTCGCATCTCTTCCGTCAGATCGAGCTGATCCGGCCGACGCTCGTTGCCACACTTGGCAACTTCGCGACCAAGCTTCTCTCGGGCAAGCCGACCGGGATCACGCGGGTGCACGGCGTCCCGCAGCAGGTGACGCTCGGCGGCAACGACGTGACGCTCTATCCGCTCTACCACCCGGCGGCGGCGCTCTACACGCGATCGATGCTCGGAGTGCTCGAAGAGGACTTCCTGCGGATCCCGGAGCTGCTCGGGCGAGCGCCGGTCCCGCGCCGAGACCCCGTTCGCGCTGGAACCGGAGCCGGAGCCCGCGCTCGAGCGCGTGCACGAGCCGGCCGTCCAGCTCGGGCTCTTCTAGTTCCCCGCATGGAGCTGCGCTCGTCCTCGCCCGGCGAGACCGAGGAGATCGCCGGACGGCTCGCGGCGGGCCTGGTCCCCGGCGACGTCGTCACGGTCTCGGGCGAGCTCGGAGCCGGCAAGACGACCTTCGTCCGCGGCGCCTGCCGCGCGCTTGGCGTCACCGCCCCGGTGACGAGCCCCACGTACACCATCGGCCACCGCTACGAGGGTGACCCGGATGTCTCGCACCTCGACCTCTACCGCTTCACCGGCGTCTCGGCGGCGGAGTGGGCGGACCTGGAGCCGTACTTCGACGACGCGGTCGTGTTCGTCGAGTGGCCGGAAGCAGGGGCGGCCGGGATGCCCGAGGTCCGCGTCGCGGTCCGGCTGGAGCACGAGAGCCCAACGAGCCGTGTGCTGCGGATCGAGGCGACGCCGGAGCTACTCGCCCGGGTCGGGACGTAGACTTGCGGAAGATGAGACGCGCGATCGTGACCTCGACGTAGGCTCGGGCCGGGTGCTGATCCTGGCGTTCGACACGGCGACCGACCGGGCGACGAGCGCGCTCGTCGACGACGGGGAGGTTCTCGGCGAACGTGTCTCGCGCGCCTCGACGCTGCTTGCCGACGTCGACGCGCTCCTCCGGCAGGCCGGCGCTCACCCGGGCGACATCGACGCGCTCGCAATCGGCACCGGGCCGGGCAGCTTCACCGGCATCCGGATCGGGCTCGCGGCGGCGCGCGGCCTCGGCCTCGCGCTCGGTGTAACCGCCGCGGGAGTCTCGACGCTGGACGCTCTGGCCGCCGGCGCGCCGGGGGCAACGCCGGTGATCGATGCCAAGCGGCGTGAGGTCTTCGTTCCCGGCCCGCGTGCCGTCGCTCCCGCCGAGCTCGCACTCGAGCCCGGCGCGCTCTACGTCGGCGACGGCGCAGTGCGCTACCGGGAGGTCCTCGAGCAGGGTGGCGCGGAGGTGCCTCCGGACGGCGACGAGCGTCATCTGCCGCGGGCTCGCTTCCATGCGGAGCTCGCGCGCGACTTCGGCCCGGTCGAGCTCGTCGAGCCGCTCTACGTCCGCGTGCCGGACGCCGTCGAGGCAGCCCGGTGAACGTGGAGCTCCGCAAGCTCGAGCTCCGCGACCTCGGTGCGATCGAGAAGATCGAGCGCGAGTCCTATCCGACCCCATGGTCGCGCTCGATGTTCGCGGGCGAGCTCGCCAAGCCGAGCTCCCTCTCGCTGGGAGCCTTCGAGCCGGGTGGGGGCGCGCTGGTCGGCTACCTCGTCATCTCGCGGTACGTCGACGCGTGGCACGTCATGAACCTGGCTGTCACGCCTGAGTACCGCCGCCACGGGGTGGCGCGGGCGCTTCTCGACCGGCTCTTCGAGGTGACCGCGTCCGACGAGCGTCGCGGCTACACGCTCGAAGTGCGGGTCTCGAACGAGGGCGCGATCAAGCTCTACGAGCGCATGGGGTTCGTCACCCGCGGCGTTCGGCGCGGCTACTACACCGACAACCGCGAGGACGCGCTGATCATGTGGCGCGATCCCGTGGCGGACGAGCACGCCGAAGCAGGATGATGCTGTCCACATGATCTTGGGGATCGAGACGTCCTGCGACGAGACGGCAGCGGCGCTCGTGACCATGGGCGGCGAGATCCGAGCGAACGTCGTCTCCTCGCAGGCCGAGCTGCACGCCCGCTACGGCGGCGTCGTCCCCGAGGTCGCATCGCGCCGGCATCTCGAGCTCGTCTCACCGGTCGTGCAGGAGGCCTTCGCGGAGGCGGGCGCCGATCTGGACGACGTGGAGTCCGTCGCCGTCACGCAGGGGCCGGGGCTCATCGGGGCGCTGCTCGTGGGACTCTCGGCGGCGAAGGCGCTCGCCTGGGCGCGTGGTCTCCCGCTCGTTCCCGTCGACCATCTACACGGGCATGTCGCGTCGCTCTACCTCGATCCCGACCCCGTCGAGCCGCCGTTTCTCTGCCTGCTCGCAAGCGGCGGTCACACGCTGCTGCTCGAAGTACGCGACCATGCGGGTTACCGCGTCCTCGGCACCTCTATCGACGACGCGGCAGGGGAGGCATTCGACAAGGGAGCACGTCTGCTCGGCCTCGGCTATCCCGGCGGCGCGGCGATCGACCGGCTGGCACAGGACGGGGACCCGGAGGCCTTCTCGTTCCCCGTTGCGCGTCTCGAGGGCCTCGACTTCTCGTTCTCCGGCCTGAAGACGGCGCTCCTGTACAAGGTGCGCGAGCTCGGGGACGAGGCCGAGTCCACGCAAGGCTGACCTCGCCGCGTCGTACCAGCAGGCGATCGTGCGGGCGCTCGCCGAGCAGACGACTCGTGCGGCGGAGCAGTCGGGCTTGAAGACGATCGCCGTCGTGGGCGGCGTCGCCGCCAACTCCGGGCTGCGCGCGGCGCTGTCCGGCGCCCGCTTCGCACCGCTCTCTCTGTGCACCGACAACGCCGCGATGATCGCCTCCGCGGGCAGGTACGGCAGGACCCTTCCCTATCCTCGTTACCTTGATCTCGACGCATATGCATCGCGGACCTGACCGCCGCAGGCTTGCCGCCGGGCTCGTCGTGACCGTCGCCCTGCTCGCGGCGGGCGGCGGCCAGAGTGCGCAGCCGCCCGGCGCAGTCGAGGGAGGCGCGGCGGCCTGGCGTGGCTTCGTCGACGGCGAACGCAGCGCCATCGCTGTCGGCCAGCGGATGATCGTCGTCCTCAAGAACCCATCGCTCGCCGACCGAATGGCCCAGGCGGGCGGCCGCGCCACCGAGTCGGCCATGCGGGGCTGGACCGCCGCCGCCCTCGCGGGCCAGAAGCAAATCGCCGCGCGGTTGTCGCGAGAGGGGATCCAGCTCGTCCCCGATTTCGTCTACACGCGAACCTTCAACGGCTTCTCCGCTCCGATCGACGGGAGAGCCCTCGCGCTGATCGAGCGTGATCGCGACGTCGTGGGCGTGTATCCGGTCCGCGCGGCCTATCCCGCCTCGCTCTCGGCAGACGAGCTGCGGGGCCAAGCGTTCGAGCGGGGCTCCGGGCGCCGACCCGAGCTGGCGGGAATCCCGGGCTTCGACGGAGGCGGGATCACGGTCGCGCTGCTCGACACCGGCGTCGACATCACTCACCCCTACATCCGAGACCGGCTTCTCGAAGGGGTCGACATGCTCAACCCCGACGCGCTCGCGATCGCGAGGGCTCATCCCGACGACTCGACGAGGCTCGAGCGTCACGGCACGCAGATGGCAGGACTGATCGTCGGCCGTGGCGGCCCGGGCGGCATCCGGGGTGTCGCGCCGGGCGCATCGATCCTGCCGATCCGAGTCGCCGGCTGGCAGCCGAGCGCCGACGGCGGCTTTGCCGTCTACGGCCGCACAGACCAGCTGCTTGCCGGGATCGAGCGCGCGGTCGACCCGGACGCCGACGGTGACGTCGTGGACGCTGCCCGCGTGGCGGTCGTCGGCGTCACTGAGCCGTTTGCCTCCTTCGGCGACGGGCCCGTGGCTCTCGCCGTCGCCGGCGCCGCCGAGCTGGACACGCTCGTCGTCGTGCCGGCCGGGAACGAAGGGCCGGCAGGTCCGGACTACGGGAGCATCGGCGGCCCGGGCGGAGCTCCAGCCGCTCTCACCGTCGGTGCTGCAGACCTTCGCCGCGAGACCGCGACGGTCAGGGTCGTCGTGCGCTCCGGCCTCGGAGTCCTCCTCGATCGTGAGCTCCCGCTCGCCGGTGCAGCCACTCCGCGCGGGACGCTGACGCTCGGCGTCGCGAGGCCTCGTCGCGACGTCGCAACCGGGCCGCGGGGAGTACTGCTCGCTCGCTACTTCGACAACCGCGGCTACAGCCTCGTCGCGGGCCGCGCTGCTCTGCTCGCGCGGGCGACCGGTCCAACCGACGAGGCCCGAGATGCGGTCCGGGCCGGAGCGGCGGCGATCCTCGTCGATGGGCTCGTCCCGGCTGGAGCGCTCGGTCTCGACGACCGTCTCGACGTTCCGGTCGTCGGGCTGCCACCGGCGGCCGCGGCTTCCGTGCGCTCGGCGCTCGCCCGGGGCCTGGACGTCAGCGTCTCGCTCGGTGCGCCCGGCTGGCTGGCGAACGAGCGTCTCACCCGGGTCGCCCCATTCTCCTCCCACGGCCTCTCCTTCGGCGGTGGCGTCAAGCCGGAGGTTGCGATCGCCGGCGTCGAGCTGGTGACCGCCGACCCGGGGCGGAACGCCGATCGGTCGGCCAGATACGGGACGATCAGCGGCTCGAGCGCGGCAGCTGCGCTCGCGGGCGGTGCTGCCGCGGTGCTCGCACAGATCCGCCCCTGGCTCGACGCGCCGGCGCTGAAGGGCGTTCTCGTGGGCACGGCCACACCCACAGCGCTCAGCCCCAGGGCGGCGCAGGGAGCGGGCGTCGTCGACGCGACGGCAGCGAGTGCGGCCGAGGTGATCGCGGATCCCGCGGCGGTCGGCTTCGGCGCTGCCGACGAGTCGGGCTGGACGGCCGTTCGCCGCGTCACCGTTCGCAACGTCTCGACCCGGCGCGTCACGGTCGAGGTTGCGGCCGCCGTCGAGGGAATCGCGGGAGTCTCGGTGGTCGCCAGCCCGACGCGACTCCGCCTTCAGCCCGGCGCGCAGAGCGTCGTCAAGCTCACCGCGCGCGTCTCGTTCCTACCGCGCAGGCTCGGCGCGATCGAGGGACGAACACGGCTCGACGTGTCGGGCGGCGGCCGGATCTTCGTGCCGTGGGCGGTGGCCCTTCCTGCCCCGGGCTCGGCGCTGATCGGCGGCGTCACGCTGTCGACCAAGAGCTTCCGTGCGTCGGACCGCGCCCCGGCCGTCCTGACTGTTCAGGCCGGGCAGGTGCGCGACGGGTCCGGCCGCCGCCAGCTCCGGCCGCTCTCGCAGCTCGACGTCGACCTCTGGCGAGGGCAAGAACGGCTCGGCTTGCTCGCCCGCTTGCGGGACGTGCTACCGGGTCGCTACGCCTTCGGGCTCACCGGGCGCGGCCCACGGGGTGGGCCGCTCGCCCGCGGGTCGTACCGGCTGCGCGTGGTCGCGCGGCCGCCGGACGGTCCGGCCGAAGTCCAGAGCATCGGCTTCCGGATTCGGTAGCCCTCCCAGGGGTACACTCCCGCGCGGCATGACGACGGCCGAGGCGGCTACCCATCTGCGCGAGAACCCGTACGCGATTGCGCGCCAGCAGCTCCGAAGCGTCGGAAAGACGTTCGGGATCGATCCGAATCTGATCAACGTTCTCGAGCGCTGCAAGAAGTCGG
Organism: uncultured Gaiellaceae bacterium; assembly: GCA_963752405.1. GTDB lineage: Bacteria > Actinomycetota > Thermoleophilia > Gaiellales > Gaiellaceae > Gaiellasilicea. The sequence goes on along the minus strand of CAVVYB010000013.1, from coordinate 44,951 downwards.
TCGAGGTCTCGATCCCGGTGACGATGGACGACGGCGCCGTGACCGTCTACGAGGGCTACCGCGTGACGCACAACATCGCCCGTGGCCCGTCCAAGGGCGGGATTCGCTACCACCCGGACGTCACGCTCGACGAGGTCAAAGCGCTCGCGATGTGGATGACGTGGAAGTGCGCGCTGATGGGCCTCCCGTTCGGCGGCGCCAAGGGTGGCGTGATCTGCGATCCGAAGCGGCTCTCGCGCCGGGAGCTCGAGGGGATGACCCGTCGCTTCACGAGCGAGATCATCAACGAGATCGGACCGGAGAAGGACATCCCGGCTCCCGACGTGGGCACCGACGCGAGCGTGATGGCGTGGATCTTCGACACCTACTCGATGAACAAGGGCCACTCGGTGCTCGGGGTCGTCACGGGCAAGCCGCTCTCGATCGGCGGTTCGCTCGGACGCGAGGAGGCGACGGCGCGCGGCGCGCTCTACGTCATCACCGACGCGCTCGAAGAGGAAAACAGAGGGCTCGCTGGACTTCGCGTCGCCGTGCAGGGATTCGGCAACGTCGGTCGCCATCTCGCGCGGATGCTCGCGGAGGAGGGCGCCATCGTGGTCGCGGTCTCCGACTCGACCGGCGGTCTGTACGCGCCGAAGGGGCTCGAGCTGCCATTGCTGCTGGCCCATAAGGCCGAGCACGGAACGCTGACGGGCTTTGCGGGCGCGGACGCGATCACGAACGACGAGCTGCTCGCACTCGAGTGCGACGTGCTCGCGCCGTGTGCGCTCGAGCAGGTACTCCACGCGGACAATGCGGGCCAGGTGAAGGCTCGGATCGTCTGCGAGGGGGCGAACGGGCCGGTGACGCCGGCCGCGGACGAGATCCTCGAGGACCGCGGCGTCCTCGTCCTCCCGGACGTGCTCGCGAACGCCGGCGGGGTCGTCGTCTCCTACTTCGAGTGGGTGCAGGGCCTCCAGGAGTACTTCTGGAAGGAAGAGGAGGTGAACGCGCGCCTGAACGACATCGTCACGCGGGCGTTCCGCGAGACGTCGGAGACCATGGCCGCGCACAAGACGAGCATGCGCATGGCTGCGTACGGGCTCGCAGTGCGGCGCGTTGCCGAGGCGACCATCACGCGGGGGCTCTATCCCTAGAGTCGTCGTGTACCACGCCGACGGTTGCCACCTCTGCGAACGCGTGCTCGAGGTGGTCGACCAGGTGTGTGCCGGTGACTTCGAACGTGTGGACATCGGCGGCGATCCCGAGCTCGAGGCCGCCTACCGCACCTCGATCCCCGTCGTGGAGATCGACGGTGAGCGTGCCTTCACTTTCTTCGTGCAGCCGGAAGCGTTGCGGCGGCGGCTGAAGGCCTGCTGACGGTTCCCCGCCGCTTGCCGCAGCCGTCGTCGGCACAATGTGCGCTGCTGTTACAAACATCAGGAAGGTTGGACGTTGGCTGATCGCTTAACGGTGGGTGTCGCCGCTCGCCTCTCCAGGTATCTGCAGGTTCTGACGCAGGCGAAGAAGATGGGGAAGGACCGGATTTCCTCTCAGGAGATCTCGGACTACACCAACATCAACGCCACTCAGATCCGTCGCGATCTCTCGGCGTTCGGCAAGTTCGGCAAGCGCGGCGTCGGCTACAACATCGACTCGCTGCTCGGCGAGATCCGCAAGATCCTGCGTACTCAGGGGCAGCACAACATCGCCCTCGTCGGCGCGGGCCGGCTCGGCCAGGCGATCGCGAGCTCGCCGATCTTCGCCGAGCATGGGATCAACATCGCGGTCGTGCTGGACACGGATCCCGACAAGGCCGGCCACTCGGTCGGCGGGCTCGCGGTGCAGCCCTACGGCAAGCTGCGCGAGGCGGTCCGGGAGAACAACATCATCGTCGGCGTCCTCGCCGTGCCGGCGGACAACGCCCAGCAGGCGGCGCACGATCTGATCGACGCCGGCGTCAAGATCATCTTCAACTACTCGGAAGCGCTCCTCGACGTCCCGAGCGACGTGGCCGTGCACACCTCGAACCCTGCGGTCGAGCTTCTCTACGCCCTGTACTTCCACCTGACGTAACCGGACACGTCCGGGGACAGTCCCCGCAACCGCGGTTGCCGGAAAGGCGTGTCTCTTAGAGGCGCTTCTTGACGAGCTTCTTCGGCTTGGCCTTCGGCTTCGCCTTGGCCTTCGCTTCCTGCTTGTCCGAGACGCCGTCGTTGTCGTCGTCGGTGTCCGGGCGGTCGGCGAGTCCGTCGTTGTCGTCGTCCAGATCCTTCGCGTCCAGGACGCCGTCGCCGTCGTCGTCCTTGTCGCGGGCGGCCGGTGAGCCGTCGTTGTCGAAGTCGAGATCCCGCACGTCCGGCACCGAGTCGTTGTCATCGTCGGCGTCGCGCACGTCGGCGACCCCATCGTTGTCGTTGTCCGGGTCGGAGCGGTCGCCGACATCGTCGTTGTCGTCGTCGAAGTCGCTGCGGTCGGAGATCTCGTCGTTGTCGTCGTCGTAGTCCTTGGCATCGGCGATCCCGTCACCGTCGTCGTCGCCGTCGCGTGAGTCGACCGAGCCGTCGTTGTCGCGGTCGAAGTCCTTCGCGTCCGCAACACCGTCGCCATCGTCGTCGTCGTCCGTCGCGCTCGGATCGCCGTCGCCGTCCTCGTCGCCGAAGTCGACGAAATCCTCGTCCTCCGTGAACTCGTCGTCGCCGAGCCCTTCGTCGTCGACGAAGTCCTCGTCCTCGACGTAACCCTCGTCCTCGACTCCCTCGTCGTCGAAGTCCTCGAGGTCCCCGTCGTCCTCAACGACGCAGTCCGGGTCCTCGATGTCGCAGGCCGGGGGTGGGTCGGCAGGATTCGGTGACGCACCCGCGGCCACGCCTGCGAGTGCGAGCGCGAGCACGAGATGGAGGATCAAGATGACGGACTTCAAAAAGGACATGGAAGCTCCTGGGTCGGGTACCGCAACCGGACGTTCCCGATCTATCGGCAGGATGCAGCCGATCGTTGCTCCCCCAATCGAGAGATAGGCACGCATGAAGATCCTGCTCTGGCACGGGTACCTGCTTGGAGGCACGGGCTCGAACGTCTACACCCGCGCTCTCACGCGGGAGTGGACGCGCGCCGGCCACGAGGTCACCGTGCTGAGCCAGGATCCGCATCCCGAGCGCTTCGACCTCGGCGGCGCGACGTTCGTGCGACCTGACGTCGGCGGTCTCCTGCCCGTCTTCGTGCTCGACCGCTACGAGGGATACGAGGTGAAGCTCGTCCAGGATTGCTCTCGCGCCGAGCTCGACGACTGGGTCGAGCGGAACGCGGCGGCGCTTCGTGAGCTGCTGCCCGCCGACCTCGTCTTCGCGAATCACGTGCTCCTCGGCGGCCCCGTGGGTGCTGCGACCGGCGCGCGCTTCGGCGTCAAGGCTCACGGGTCGGAGCTCGAGTACTCGATGCGCGGCAACGCCGAGCTCTCGGCGTGGGGGAGGGAGGCGCTCGAACAGGCCGAGGCGGTCTTTGTCGGTTCCGCCCACATCCGCCAGGTGCTGGAAGACGTCGTCGGCCACGTCGATCGCGTCCACGAGGTGCCGCCAGGGGTGGACATCGACGAATGGCGTCCTCGTCCGCGTGCAGAAGCGCTCGCCGGCCTGCTCGAGGAAGCGCGCCTCGACTCGGCGAACCCCGGGAATGCGAGTGAGCGCCTGCCCGACGAAGGCAACGCCGACCGCCTCGCGGAGTTTCTCGCCGGCGACCACCCGACCGTCGTGTACTTCGGGAAGCTTCTCTACAACAAGGGCGTGCACGTGCTGCTCGAGGCGCTCCGCGAACCTCGATGCCCGCGCGGTGATCGTCGGCTTCGGGGACTACCGCGACGAGCTCGAGGAGCTCGCAGGCCCGAACACGCTCTTCACCGGGCCGTTCGAGCACCGGCACCTGGTTCACCTGCTGGCGCTGGCGGACGCCACGGTCGTCCCCTCGATCTTCCCAGAGGCATTCGGAATGGTCGCCGCCGAGGCCGCGGCAGCGGGATCGCCGCCCGTGGTGGCGCGCCATTCCGGTCTGGCAGAGATCGCGGACGGCCTGGAGCAGGAGTACCCGCCGCACCTGCGGCATCTTGCGAGCTTCGCGACCGGCGACGCGGTGGATCTCGCAATCAAGCTCGAGGAGCTGCTGGCGCTCGACGGGCCTGATCGGACGGCGGTGCGAGCGGCCGCCCGGAACGCGACTGTCACGCGCTGGAGCTGGGCGGGCGTCGCGCGCCGCCTATTGGAACCGTTCAACGATCATCTACCCTCCGCGCATGGGTGACGAGCAAACGCTCGGCTACGAGGAGCTCCTCGCCGCCTCACGCGACGGCTTCGAAACCGGCACCGACTTCACCGTCGCGGTGGAAGAGGAGTTCGCCCTCCTCGATCCCGCAACGCTGAATCTGGTCAACCGCTTCGAGGAGGTTCAGGCGGCTTCGAAGGGGACGCCGCTCGAGCCCCATGTGGTCGGGGAGCTGATCGCCTCGGAGGTCGAGGTCAAGACCGGGCGCTGCCAGACGTTCGCCGACATCCCCGCCGCCATGACCGAGCGCCGGGCGCAGCTGCAGGCCGTTGTCGATCCGCTCGGAATCGCGCTCGGCGCCACCGGCACGCATCCATGGTCCCCGTGGCAGGAGCAGCGGATCATCGACACGCCGCACTACCGCCGGAACGACGAGCTGCTCCGGTACGTCGTCTGGCGCAACAACTCCTTCGGCCTCCACGTCCACGTCGGCATCCGCGGCGCGGACCGGGCAATCGCCGTCACCAACGGTTTGCGGAACCTGCTGCCGGAGATCCTCGCGCTCTCGGCGAGCTCGCCGTTCCACGAGAACGTCAACACCGGCCTCCACTCGGCCCGGACTCAGATCTTCACGCGCTTCTTCCCGCGCTGCGGCGTGCCGGACGCGTTCGCGTCGTGGCAGCAGTACGAGGACTACGTTCGCTTCCTCTACGAGACGGGCTCCGTCGCCGAGCACACGCAGCTCTGGTGGAGCGTCAGGCCGCACCTGGCGTTCCCGACCGTCGAGATCCGGATCGCCGACGGGCAGCCCGAGCTCGGGGAGGCCCAGGCGCTGGCTGCGTTCGCAACCGCGCTCGCGGCACGGATCGCGCGCGCCCATGACGAGGGAGAGCCGCTCGCCGACCAGCCGCACCGGCTGATCGAGGAGAACATGTGGCGAGCGATCCGCTGGGGTCTCTCCGGCGACTTCCTCGACCTCGAACGCGGCGATGTCCTGCCCACGCGAGCCCGCCTCGAGCGGCTGCTCGAGTGGATCGGTCCGGTCGCGGACGAGATCGGCGCGACCCCGTACCTCGCGGTGCCGGAGAAGAACGCCGCCGAGCGGCAGATCGCCCGCTTCGAGGAGGGCGCGTCGCTCGAGGAGATCTACGCCGAGCAGGCTGTCAGGATCCCGGTCCGTGGCTGACGAGCAGAACGAGCAGGTCAGCGAGGAGGCGCTCCTCCAGGCGCTCCAGCAGCTCAAGGTCTCCGACCTGCTCGTCCAGACGCTGTCAACCGTTTCCTCGCTCGCGTACCACCGGCTGTCCGAGGAGCACCGCGATCTCGAGCAGGCGCGGCTGGCGATCGACGCGCTGCGTGCGCTGGTCCCCGTGCTCGCCGGCTCGGTTCCCGCCGACCTCGTGCGCGACTTCGAGCAGGTGACGACGAACCTCCAGCTGGCCTACGCCACCGCCGTTGCACCCGCCTCCGAATAGGGCACAGCCGCCGCTTGTGATACATAATCCGCCGCGCCGACTCACCTCGGCGTTCACTTTGTGACGGGGTAGCAAACGGAGGGTTGATGGATTTTTTCAATGACCACGCGGTTGCCTTCGCGCTCGTATGCGCAGGAGTCGCGGTCGCGTTCGGGCTCTACTTCACGTGGTGGCTGCTGAAGCAGCCGGCCGGAAGCGAGCGGATGCAAGAGATCGCTCGCGCAGTTCAGGAGGGCGCGGCTGCATACCTCCGTCGCCAGTACATGACGATCGCGGCTGTCGCCACTCGTCCCGTTCCTCGCTGCTCGGGTTCTACAACAAGCTCGGCTGGGGAACGGCGATCGGGTTCGCGATCGGCGCCATTCTTTCGGCGGCCGCGGGCTTCATCGGCATGAACGTCGCCGTACGCTCCAACGTGCGCACGGCGGAGGCCGCCAAGTCGGGCCTGCGACCCGCGTTCAACGTCGCGTTCCGCGCCGGCTCGGTCGCCGGGCTGCTCGTCGTCGGCCTCGGCCTGCTCGGCGTCGCCGGCTACTACGGCTTTCTCACCGTCATCCTGGACAACAGCCAGGACTCGGCGATCGACGACCTGATCGGCCTCGCCTTCGGCGGCTCGCTGATCTCGGTCTTCGCCCGCCTCGGCGGCGGCATCTTCACCAAGGCCGCCGACGTCGGCGCCGACCTCGTCGGCAAGATCGAGGCTGGGATCCCCGAGGACGACCCGCGCAACCCGGCCGTGATCGCGGACAACGTCGGCGACAACGTCGGCGACTGCGCCGGCATGGCAGCCGACCTCTTCGAGACGTACGCCGTCACGGCGGTTGCCGTGATGCTGCTCGGGACCGCGTTCCCACTCGGGAACCTGCCGGTCTACCCGCTGGCGCTCGGCGGTGTCTCGATCCTGGCGTCGGTGATCGGGATCTTCTTCGCCCGGATCGGCAAGAGCGGCTCGATCATCAACGCGCTCTACAAGAGCGTCATCGTCGCCACGGTCCTCTCGGCCATCGGCTTCATCCCCGTCACGATGGCGTTCGACGAGGGCCGCTTCAGCTTCGGCGAGCTCTACGGCTCGGCCCTCGTCGGTCTCGCGATCACGTTCCTGCTGGTCGCGATCACCGAGTTCTACACCGGCTCGCGCTGGAATCCCGTCAAGTCGATCTCGAAGGCCTCACAGACGGGTCATGCGACGAACATCATCGAGGGCCTCGCCGTTGGCATGCGCGCGACCGCCGCTCCTGTGCTCGTGATCGCGGCCGGGATCATCGCGGCGTACGAGATCGCAGGTCTCTACGGGATCGGCGTCGCGGTCATGGCGCAGCTGTCGATGTGCGGGCTGATCGTCGCGCTCGACGCCTTCGGGCCGGTGACGGACAACGCGGGCGGGATCGCCGAGATGGCGGGCCTGGACGAGTCGGTGCGCGCGATCACGGACCCGCTCGACGCGGTCGGGAACACGACCAAAGCGGTCACCAAGGGTTACGCGATCGGCTCCGCCGGCCTCGCCGCCCTCGTCCTCTTCGACGAGTACACGCGCGGGCTGGCCGAGGCGGACCTCGCGACGGTGTTCGCACTCGGCGACCCGTACGTGATCGCCGGCCTCTTCATCGGCGGCATGATGCCGTTCCTCTTCGCAGCGCTCGCGATGACCGCGGTCGGCCGCGTCGGCGGCGAGGTCGTGCTCGAGGTGCGGCGGCAGTTCAAGGAGATGCCCGGGATCATGGAGGGGACGCAGCGTCCCGACTACAGCCGGGCGGTCGACATCGTCGCCAAGTCGGCGATCAAGAAGATGATGCTGCCGGCCTTGATTCCCGTCGCGATTCCGATCGCCGTCGGGATCATCAGCCCTGAGATGCTCGGCGGCCTGCTGATCGGCACGATCGTGACCGGGCCTCTTCCTCGCGATCGCGATGACCTCGGGCGGCGGTGCCTGGGACAACGCGAAGAAGCTGATCGAGGACGGCCTCTACGGCGGCAAGGGCTCAGAGGCGCACGCCGCCTCGGTCACCGGCGACACCGTCGGCGACCCGTACAAGGACACCGCAGGCCCCGCGATCAACCCGATGATCAAGATCGCCAACATCGTGGCGATCCTGATCATTCCGTTGCTCGTCTCGATCCACGGCTAGACGCGCGCGAGGGGGAGCCACGGCTCCCCCTCGCACCATCTGACGCACCATCTGAAAGTCGTCCCCACAGTCTTTGCGTTCGCACTTGTGGTTGCGTAGCAGAGCTACTACGATCCGTCAGCTTGGGCAGGGCCGTCCCCCGGGCGGCCAGTGAATCTCTAGGGGAGAGACATATATGCGAATTACCACGTGGGGCGCGCCTCGCGCTCTCGGTGCTTTGCTCATCCTGTCAGTGCTGGCGTTGATGGTCGCGGCCGGAGGCTCGGCCGCCCGCACGCCTCAGGCAGCTGACTCGGAAGGGCTGGTCGAGCCGATCTGGACACCGCTCGGTCTGCGCAACGACACGACGACAGTGATGGTTCAGGTCGCAGGCGAGCCGTCGGCAGCCGTCGAAGGAAATGCGAACCGCGAGCTGAGCGACGCTGAGAAGGCCTCGATCGAGGCCAAGCTCAAGGACACGCAGGCAGGCGTCCAGCAGGCCGTCGAGCAGCTTGGCGGCACAGTCATGGCCGACTACCAGGCCGCTTACAACGGCCTCAAGGTGCGGATCAACCGGCACAAGACCGACGAGGTCGCGCAGCTCGCGAACGTCGTCGCCGTCCGGCCGCTCCAGCTGATGAGGCTCGACAACACGAGGGGCGTCACGCTGATCGGCGCTCCGGCCGTGTGGAACGGTGTGAACGGCCTTCGCGGCGAGAAGATGAAGATCGCCGTGATCGACACCGGCATCGACTACACGCACGCGAACTTCGGCGGTCCCGGCACGGTTGCCGCGTACAACGCCGCCAACGCCGCGGACACGCTCCCGGCCAACGCATCGCTGTTCGGGCCGGCCGCGCCGCGCGTCAAGGGCGGCATCGACCTCGTCGGCGACGACTACAACGCCGACCCGGACTCGCCGGACTTCCAGCCGGTGCCGCATCCGGATCCGAACCCGCTCGACTGCAACGGGCACGGCTCGCACGTCGCCGGCTCGGCTGCAGGCTCGGGCGTGCTCGCGAACGGCAGCACCTACGCAGGCCCGTACAACGCGACGACGATCTCGGGCAACTCGTGGACGATCGGCCCGGGCGTCGCGCCCGAAGGCCGACATCTACGCCATCCGCGTCTTCGGCTGTGACGGCTCGACCGACGTCACCGTTGACGCGATCGAGTGGGCCGTGGAGAACGACATGGACGTGATCAACATGTCGCTTGGCTCTTCGTTCGGCACCGCCGACGACCCGTCGGCCGTCGCCTCGACGAACGCCGCGAAGTCCGGCGTGATCGTCGTCACCTCGGCCGGCAACAGCGGCCCGAACCAGTACATCACCGGCTCGCCGGGCACCGCTGACGGCGCGCTCTCGACAGCAGCCAACGATTCGACGCCGGAGTTCCCCGGCGCCGGGATCACGCTGTCGAACGGTGTGACGATGGACGCGATGAACGCGAACGGCTATGCGTTCAGCGGCCCGTTCACGGGCGAGATCGAAGTGATCACGAACAACCCGTCGACGCCCGCAGACGAGTCCCTCGGCTGCGCCGTCTCCGACTACGCACCGGCGGTCGGCAAGATCGCGGTCGTGAACCGCGGCGTCTGCGCCCGTGTCGCGCGCGGTGTCTTCGGCCAGCAGGCCGGAGCGATCGCCGTGATCATGGTCAACAACGCCACGACCCTGCCCCCGTTCGAGGGCAAGATCACCGGCAACCCGGACACGGGTGAGGTCTTCGAGGTCACGATCCCGTTCCTCGGAGTCCGTGGCCTCCCGACCACGCCCACGTCTGACGGCGGCAAGCTCCGCGCGTCGAACGGCACGACGGCGAGCATCGTCGCCAAGGCGCTCATCAACACCAACTTCAAGGGCTTCGCGGACTTCTCGTCCGGCGGCCCGCGGGCTGGTGACAGCTTACCTGAAGCCGGACGTCACGGCTCCGGGCGTGAGCATCGTCTCCACCGGCGTCGGCACCGGCAACGGTGCGGCCACGATCTCCGGTACGTCGATGGCGTCACCGCATGCCGCGGGCGTCGCGGCGCTGACCAGGCAGGCCCACCGCGGAAGTCGAGCAAGTCGCCAGATGGCACGTCCGGACTGAAGGCCGCGATCATCAACACCGCGGATCCGGCGGGCGTGCTCGGCTACCGGACGAGCCGCGGCGGTGCGGGCCTCGTGCAGCCCGCGCTGTCGACGAAGTCCGGGCGGTCGCGTACGCCAACAAGGGCGCTCGGCGTCTCGCTGAACTTCGGCTATGCGGAGCTCAACGAGGACTACTCCAGAGACGCTGACGATGAGGATCAGGAACCTGACGCCGCACTCCGGCATGTTCAACGTCTCCGCGACGATGCCGAGCTGGCTCGCCGCACTCGATCGAGTTCGACGAGCCGTCGTTCGTCGTGCCGGTGGGTTCAGCACCACTTCATCGACGTCACCCTGAAGGTGCCTGCCGCAACGGCGGGCGCCTCCAACGGTGCCGGCCTCTCCTTCCAGGAGGTCGCCGGGCTGATCGAGGTGACGCCGCGACGCCGGAGCTCAACAACGGCATCGGGGCTCGTGTCCCGTACTACCTCGTCCCGCGTGCCCTCTCGGACATCAAGACGAAGCTGGGCAGCAAGCTGAAGCCGTCGAACCCGACGTCCACCGCGAACGTCACCAACGAAGACGGTGTCATCGCAGGTGACGCGGACTTCTACGCGTGGGGTCTCTCGGACGGGAAGGACGCCGGCAAGGTGTCCAACGACGTCCGGGCGATCGGCGTGCAGTCGTTCCCGTTCAACGCGACGAACCAGTTCATCGGCTTCTCCGTGAACACGTACGACCGCTGGTCGAACGCATCGACGAACGAGTTCGACATCTTCGTCGACGTGAACAACGACGGCACCGACGACTACGTCGTCGTGGGTGTCGACCAGGGGGCGGTCCAGACCGGCATGTTCAACGGCCGGCTGGGATCGTTCGTCTTCAGCACCCGAAGCCCAGGCGCGAGCATCAACTTCTTCGCGCAGGCGCCGACGGACAGTGCGGCGGCGAACATCTTCGTCCTCTCGAGCCAGCTCTGCCGGCGACAACCCGGCGACGCCGGCGGTCGACCCCGAGCCGTGCCTGAACGCAGCGAACCCGCGCTTCACCTACAGCGCGGTCTCGTTCGATCTGGCCAACGGCGGCGTCGACGAGGTCGAGGGATCGGCGAAGTACAACGCCTGGTCACCCGCCATCTCGACCGTTCGGGTTCCAGACGGTCGCTCCGGGCGGTACCGCTCAGGAGACGATCTCCGTCAACGCAACCGAGTGGGCGATCACGCCCGCGCTCGGTCTGATGGTCACCACCGTCGATAACAAGAGCAAGAACGGTGGAGAGTCGCAGACGATCCCGGTGGACTTCAAGTAGACAGCCCGACCGGATCGATCGACGCGAGGGGCCGGCAATCGCCGGCCCCTCGTCGTTTCTCTAGGGAGCGAAGCGACCCTTTAGGGGTTTGCGCGACCCGTGATCCGCTTCTGCGGATCGCGGGTCATGCGACGGAAGGGCCGTGCGAAGCGACCCTTTAGGGGTCTTCGCGCGTACGGGATCTGCTCCCGCAGATCCCGTACCTGCGCACAAGTAGAGTGCGCCGGTGCCCAGCCGCAGACGTCGGCAGGTGGAGCTCGAGCGGGTACTCGGCACGCCCGCGCTGTTCGCCACCGCCTACGGGAACGTCGGCTCCTCGATCTACTACGCGCTCGGCCTCACGGCCGTTTTCGCACTTGGCCTGACGCCGCTCGTCTTCGTGGTTGCCGGGGTGATCTTCGCCGCGCACCGCCGCGACTTACGCCGAGGGCACCGTCCGCTACCCGGAGGCCGGTGGCTCGTCGAGCTTCGCCCGTCACGCGTATCAACGAGCTCATCTCCTTCGGTGCAGCCTGGGCTCAGATGCTCGTCTATGTCGTCACGGTCGCGACTTCGGCGTTCTTCGTTCCCCACTACCTGTCGATCTTCTGGGAGCCGCTGCGCGAAAACCCGTGGGACATCGTCGGTGGAGTGATCGTGATCGTGGTCCTGGTCGTCCTGAACATCGTCGGAGTCCAGGAGGCGGCGCGGCTCTCGATCACCCTCGCGGTGATCGACTTCGCGACGCAGATCCTGCTGGTCGCGCTCGGCTTCGTGCTCGTCTTCAGCCCGGAGATCCTCGTCGACAACATCCACTGGGGCGTGGCGCCGACGTGGTCGAATCTCGCGATCGCGGTGCCGGTGGCGATGCTGGCCTACACGGGAGTGGAAACCGTCTCGAACCTCGCCGAGGAGGTACGTGACCCGGTCCGGAACGTACCGAGCGCCTACCGACTGGTCGCGTACGCGGTCTTCGCGATCTACTTCACGTTGCCGCTGATCGCGCTCTCCGCCTTGCCGGTGGTGTTGATCGACGGCGAGCTGACGACGCTCCTCGCCCTGCCACCGGAGGAGGGCGGCTACGCGAACGACCCGATCCTGGGCGTCGTACAGAACCTGGGCCTGGAGGGCGGCGTGCTGAGCGCACTCGAGATCTACGTGGGCATCCTCGCGGCGACGATCCTCTTTATCGCGACGAACGCGGGCGTGATCGGTGCGTCGCGGATCACCTACTCGATGGCAACGTATCGCCAGATCCCGGAGGTCTTTCGGCGGCTGCACCCACGCTTCAAGACACCCTGGCTCTCGATCCTGATCTTCGCCGGGATCCTCCCGATCGCGGTCATTCTCCCGGGCGACGTCAACTTCGTGGGCACGCTCTACTCGCTCGGCGCAACGCTCTCGTTCACCGTCGCGCACGCCTCGATCATCCGGATGCGGATGCGCCCGGGTCCGGAGGAAATGCCCTACCGGGCGAGGCCGAATCTTCGCGTCGGGGCGACTGACTGGCCGCTGTTCGCGATCTTCGGCGGGATCGCGACCGGGATTTCCTTCCTCGTCATCCTCATCCAGAACGCGACTACGCGCTGGGTGGGGCTCGGCTGGATCGTCGGCGGGTTGCTGTTCTACGCGGTGTACCGCCGCCGTGTCGTTGGGGAGCCCCTGCTCGCCACCGTTAAGGCGCCCCCGGCGTACGGTCCTGCCCTGGCGCTCGAGTACAGGCGCCTGCTCGTTCCGGTGCTGCCCGGACGCGCCTCGGACGACGCGCTCGACATCGCCGCGAGCCTCTCGGCCGAGCGGGGTGCGCAGATTGCGGCCGTGACGGTGCTGGAGATTCCGCTCGACCTCCCGCTGAGCGCGGAGCTGCGAGAGGAGGAGGCGCTCGCGAACCGCGAGCTCGACGAGGCCCGCGCGATCGGCGACTCGTACGGCATCTCCGTGATCCCGCGGCTGGTGCGCGGCCGGAATGCGGGCAAAGAGATCGTTCGCGAGGCCGAGCGGCGCGGAACCGAGATCATCGTCATCGGCGCCCCGCGAATGATTGCCGGTCGTCGCAAGCGCGCGGTTTTTGGACGCACCGTCGACTACGTGCTGAAGAACGCGCCCTGCCGGGTGATGGTGACGGCGATCGACGAGGCGGCGTGACCCTCTATCGCTGGGTCGTCGCGGCGCTCGCGTTGCTCTTCGTCGGGATCGGCATCGCGCTCCTTGCCGTCACCGCTGCCAACGGCGGCGGGGTGCTCGGCTTTCTCCTCGGCTCCATGTTCATCGCCCTCGGCATCGGACGGCTGACGCTGCTCCGCAGGGGTAAATAGTGGCCAGGAAGCTGCGCGGCTTCCAGCGCGTGCTCGACGCACCCGCGTTGTTCTCGATCGCCTACGGCGAGATTGCCTCGTCGATCTACTTCGCGCTCGGCATCGTCGCGGCGTATGCGCTCGGGTTCACACCGCTGGTCCTACTCATCGCCGGAATCGTCTTCCTGGTCGTCGCGCTCTCGTACGCAGAAGGTACGGCCGCGATCCCCGAGACCGGCGGTGCGGCGACGTTCGTCCGTCGAGCCTTCAACGACCTGTTCGGCTTCCTGACCGGCTGGGCGCTGTTCCTCGACTACCTGATCGTGATCGCGCTCTCGGCTCTCTTCCTGCCGCACTACCTCGGTACAGCGCTGGGCGTGGACGTCCTTCGCGACTCGCCCTGGGATGCAGTGATTGCCGTCTCCGTGATCGCCGCCATCACCGGCATCCGACTCGTGCGGCGCTCCACTCTCCACAGCGGCGGGATCGCAGTTGCCGGGCTGGACCTCGCGACGCAGCTCCTGCTCGTGATCCTGGGGCTCGCGCTGCTCTTCTCGCCCGATCTCCTGACCAAGGGGACGTCGCTCGGGACCGCACCCGCATGGTCGGACATCGCGTTCGCGCTGCCGCTTGCCATGCTCGCTTACACGGGTCTCGAGACGGTCGCGAACCTCGCCGAGGAGACCCGCGAGCCGGGGCGTACTCTGCCGCGCAGCCTCTTCTCCGCGATCGGCCTCGTCGTCGTGCTGACAGCGCTGATCGCCGTGGTCGGCCTCTCGGCCTTCCCGGTGGAGAACGGACAGACGGCGCTCGGCGAGGAGTGGTTGAAGGCGCCGCTCGCGGGGATCGTCGACGCCCTCCAGCCGTCGCTGCCCAGCTGGCTCGGCGACGGCTTGCGCGTCTATGTCGGCCTGACCGGTGCTCTTGTCCTGCTGGCGGCGGCGACGACCTCGATCTCGGGGTTCACGAGGCTCGCCCACTCCCTCGGCGAGCATCGGCAGCTCCCGCGAAGCTTCGGCCGGCTGAACCGGCGGACGCTTGTGTCCCCGCAGGCGATCGTGGCGGCGGCCGTGATCTCGATCACGCTCGTGATCGTCTCCAGCGCGCTGGCCGACGACGTCATCTTTCTCGCCAGCCTCTACTCGTTCGGAGTGCTGGTCGCGTTCGCGGCCGCACAGCTTGCGGTGCTCAGGCTGCGCATGACCGAGCCCGATCTCGCGCGTCCCTTCCGGGCGCCGCTGGTCGCACCGCTGATCGGAGCACCCCTCGTGATCGGCGTGTGGATTCTTGCGATGGTCACGCACCCCGGAGCGCGCTACGCCGGACCGGCATGGCTTGTGCTGGGCGTCGTCGTCTACCTGCTCGTTCGCCGGCGTGAGCGGTCCGGGCTCCTGCACGAGGTGAACGTGATCGAAGAGCTTCCGCCCGGCGTCGAAATCCACCGGGTGCTCGTACCGATGAAGCTCGGCGCGATTGGAGAGGAGATGGTCGCGACGGCCATCGCGCTCGCCAAGGAGAGGGACGCAAGGGTTGACGCGCTCTTCGTGATCGTCGTGCCGCTCGAGCATGCGATCGACGCGCCGCTCCTCGAGCGTGAGGAGCAGGCAGCCGCCTCGCTCGCCGAGGCCGTGCTCCTCGGGGAAGAGAACGGCGTGCACGTCGAGCCGGTCAAGATCCGCGCACGGGCGATCGGCAAGGCGATCCTGGACCAGGCGCTGGAGCGGGAGTCGGATCTGATCGTGCTCGGCTCCTCGCCGAAGTGGCGCCGGCAGTCCGCCTTCTTCTCACCGACAGTCGAATATGTCCTCCGCACCGCCCCGTGCGAAGTGCTCGTCGTCGCCTTTCCCCAGGGTGTCCTCGAGGACGTATCTTGAAGGCATGAAACTTGTGGTGATCGGCTGCGGCAGGGTCGGCTCGGCCGTGGCGCGCGATCTCGCCGAGGACGGCTGGGACGTGACCGCGGTGGACGAGCAGGAGGAGGCGCTCGCGCGGCTTGGCCCTCGCTGGTCCGGCGGTTTCATCGTCGGGCACGGAATGGATGCCGAGATCCTGCGGAAGGCCGGCGTGCCGGACGCGGACGCAGTCGTCGTCGCCACATCAGGCGACAACACGAATCTCGTCATCGGCCAGGTCGTCGAGAAGCGCTACGCCGTCCCAACGGTCATCGTTCGCGTGCTCGACCCCGCCCGAGCGGAGTTCTACGCCGCCCGCGGCCTGCGCACGATCTGCCCGACCCAGACTGCGATCTCGGCGCTCAGCGCAGCCGTGCGCAAGGCGATGCCCGCCGCGCTGGAGCACAGCTGATGTACGCGATTGTCGCCGGCGGCGGCAAGGTCGGCTCGAACGTCGCGCGCTCCCTGCTCACCATGGGGCACGAGGTGACGCTGATCGAGCAGCGCCCGTACCGCTTCGAGCAGCTGCAGGACGAATTCGAGCACCAGGTGCTGCTCGGCGACGCGACCGAGCTGCACGTGCTCGAGCGCGCCGGTATCGCCCGCCCGCCGGAGCTCGTGCTCGGCGTTACCGGGGACGACGAGGACAACCTGATCATCTGCCAGATCGCGGGCGAGGGCTACCGCGTGCCGAAGGTGATCGCGAGGGTGAACGACCCTCGCAACCAGGAGCACTTCGACCTGCTCGGGATCTCACAGACCGTCTGCGCCACCGCGAACGTGCTCGGCCTGGTGGAGCACGAGGTGCCGGAGCACGGGATCGTGCACCTGCTCGAGTTGCGGAAGGAAAACCTCGAGATCGTCGAGCTTCAGATCGACCGTGATTCGCCGGCGGCCGGCAAGCGCGTGGCGGGGCTCCGGCTGCCGGAAGGCACGCGGCTCGTCGCCGTCGTGCGGAACGGCCGCTCGGAGCTCGCCGAGGAAGCGACCGTCCTCCGCCCCGGCGATCAGGTGCTGGCGGTGCTGGAGCCTGGCAAGGAAGACGAGCTGCGCAAGGTGCTGTTCAAGTCATAGATCCCTAGCGTGTCCTGACGCGCCGCTCGCGGTGCGTAGGCCGGTGGAACAGTGCTGGAGCACGGGCCGCCGGCCGGGAGGCGCAGCCGGTCAGGACGCGCTAGACGTTGCGCCAGTAGTGGCGCGATAGGAGCACCACGATCGGAACGATCTCGAGGCGGCCGAGCCACATCAGGCCGGTCATCACCACCGTCGAGAAGTCGCTGAACGGCTCGAACGAGCCGAGCGGGCCGCCGATCCCGAACGCAGGCCCGACGTTCGAGAGCATGCTGGCGGAGACCGAGACCGCGTCGAGCACCGAGAGCTCGAGCCCGGTGCGTGCGGCGTCGATCGCGAGCGTGGCCGCCCCCAGCACGAAGATCCCGATGTAGAGGAGGACAAACGACGACACCGCCCGTAGCGTCCGTTCGTCGACCACCCGGCGGTTGAGCCGAACGGGGAGAACGATCTCGGGATGCAGCGTCTGGTCGATCTCGCGCCGCAGCAGCTTCCCCACGAGCAGGTGGCGCACGACCTTGACCGAGCCGGTGGTCGACCCGGCCGAGCCGCCGACGAACATCAACCCGACGATCGTCATCAGCGCGAGCGTCGGCCAGGTGTTGTAGTCCGCGACCGAGAAGCCGGTCGTCGTCATCGTCGAGACCGCCGTGAAGACTCCGGTCCGAAAGGCATCCGAAGCGGGAAGCACGTTCTCGGTCCAGATCTCCGTCACGACGACCACCGCTCCGATGACGAGCAGGGCGGAGTACAGCCTGAGCTCCTCGTCGCGGGCGGCCACACGTGGCTGGCGCCGCACGATCGCGCGATACATGAGCGCAAAGTTGATCCCGCCGAGGACCATGAAGACCACGATCACCCACTGGGTCGCGGCGACGAACCCCTCGATCGAGTCGGCCTTCGTCGAGAAGCCCGCGGTCGGGATCGTCGTCAGCGCGTGCGCGAAGGCCTGGAACGGCGTCATCTCCTCGTCGACGCCCGAGAGACCGAGCCCGAGCAGGATGAAGAACAGGAGCGCCGTCAGAGCGATGTAGAGAATCCAGACGCGCTGGGCCGTGTCGCGGATGCGCGTGCTCAGGGTCTCGATCTCCGGGCCGGGCATCTCGTGCTCCAGCAGCTGTCGCCCGCCGACCCGCAGCCGAGGCAGGACGGCAAGGGCAAGCACGATGATCCCGATGCCGCCCACCCACTGGGTGAACTGGCGCCAGATCGCAATGCTGTAGGGCAGATCCTCGACCCGAACGCCGATGCTCCCGCCCGTGGTGCTGAAGCCCGACATGCCTTCGAAGTACGCATCGAGCGGCCGGCCGAGCTGAGGGTCGCCCGAGAGTATGTAGGGAAGCGCCCCGAGCCCGGCAGCCGCGAGCCAGGTGAGCGCGACGACGAGAAAGCCCTCGCGGATGCCGAGTCGCCGATCGCCGCGGGTCGTCCGGGCAAGCGTGACGCCGATCGCGCCCACGATCACCCCAGCCGCCAGGAACGGCCAGAACGGCTCGCCGTAGCCGATGGCGAACCCCGTGGGCAGGAGCGTGGACACGCTCAGGTACGCCAGGAGCATCCCGACGATGTTCAGTGCTCCGAGAACGTCGACTGCCAGAAGCGGCGGCCGGCGGCTCGTCCCGGTCACAGCGCTCTCTCGACCTCGGGCACGCGCTGCGACTCGGTGAAGACGATCACGCGGTCGCCGGTTCGCAGCACGTCGTCGCTGCGCGGGAAGACCGCCTTGCCGTCCCGCACGATCGCCCCGATCACGGCGCCGCGGATCGGCATCTCCTTGAAGCTCAGTCCGACGTACTCGCTCCCGGGCTTGGTCGTGATGTCGAGCACCTCGAAGCGGTCGCCCTCGAGCATCACGACCTGCTGCGTGCGCGGATCGTGAGCGAAGCGCACGATCTCCTCGGCCGTGATCTGGCGCGGGTTGACGGTGACGTCGACCCCCGCACGCTCGAACACCTCGACAGAGGCGGTCTCGTGGACGACGGCGACCGTGAACCGAGCGCCGTGCACCTTCGCGAGCGTGGCCGCGAAGTGGTTCTTGAGGTCGTCGCGCATGGCGAACACGGCCACCTGTGCATCGGCGATGCGCTCGCGTTCGAGGAAGTCCGGATCGAATCCGGTCGCGTTGTAGACACGAGCCTCCGGGAGCTCCGCAGCGACGACGCGCGCGCGTTCTCGCAAAGCCTCGATCACCCGCACCCCGATCCCCTGGTCGAGCAGCAAGCGTGCGATGGCGGTTCCCGCTTGACCGGCTCCGAAGATGACGACGTCCCGGACCTTTCCCGTCCCCGGAGCTATCAGCTCTCCCCAGGCCTGCGCCGCCTGCGGCGATCCGATCACGACGATCCGATCGCCCGGCCGGATCGACTCGTGTCCTCGCGGAATGACGACCTTGTCGCCGCGGATGATCGCGGCCACACGGGAGTCGGGCGGGAGGCGCGCCTCGCGGAGTGTCGTGTCCAGCAGGCTCGAATCGGCTGTCGCCGGCACGTCGAACTCCACCATCTGCACCTGGCCTTCCGCGAAGACGTCCGTCTGTCTGGCAGCCGGCACTCCGATCGTCCGCGAGACCGCGTACGCGGTCTCCACCTCGGAGGAGACGATGAAGTCGACGTCGAGCTGTCCTTCCCGCCAGACCTCGAGGTACTCCGGGTTCGTCGTCCGGACGACCGTCGTCGTCCGGTTGGAGCAGGCCTTCGAGATCATCGCCGAGACGATGTTCGTCTCGTCGCGCGACGTGCACGCGATCAGGAGGTTGGCCTCCTTGATCCCGGCCGCCGAGAGCACCCGCCGGCTGGCGCCGTTTCCCTCGACCGTGTGCGACGTCGTAGCGCTGCGAGATCGCGGCCAGCCGCTCCTCGTCCAGGTCGAAGACGGTCAGCTCGTGATCGTCGTGCAGGGCCTGCACGATCGTCGTTCCAACGTGGCCGGCGCCGATGACGAAGATCTTCACGTGCAGGAGGTTACTGCGCCCGTTCGCGAATCCCTTGGCTATCGTGGCGCGCGTGAGGTCGCTTGTCGCATTCGCCTGCGTCGCCGTGCTCGCCACCGCCTGCGCGGCCGGAGCCGCTCCGCAGCAGGTCGAGCGGGCGCAGTTCAAGCCTCGCGCGGTCGCGAGCGGCTTCGAACAGCCGGTCTTCGTCACGGCCGCGAAGGGCGAGAACAGCCGCCTGTACGTCGTCGAGCAGGGGGGCACGATCCAGGTTCTCGACGGTGGCAAGCGGCGCTCGACACCGCTCCTCGACATCCAGAGGCTCGTCACAGCAGGCGGCGAGCAGGGATTGCTCGGGCTCGCGTTCCACCCCTCGTACCCGAAGGTCAAGAAGCTCTACGTCCAGTACACGGCGCGCGATGGATCCACGCAGCTCGTCGAGTACCGGACGAACGGCAACCGCGCCTCGTCGCCTCGGACGCTGTTCTCGAGTGCCGACCCGTACGGGAATCACAACGGCGGCATGCTCGCCTTCGGCCCGAACGGCCGGCTGTACTTCACGATGGGCGACGGGGGTGCCGGTGGCGACCCGGAGAACCGCTCGCAGAACGCGCGCTCGCTCTTCGGCAAGCTCCTCTCGATCAACGTCGCCACGAAGGGAGTGCGGATCGAGGCGCTTGGCCTCCGCAACGCGTGGCGCTTCTCCTTCGACCGCGCGAACGGCGACCTCTACATCGGCGATGTCGGCCAGGGCGAGTTCGAAGAGGTTTCCTACTCGCCGGCCAACAGCCCCGGGCTCGAGAACTACGGCTGGGACGTCTACGAGGGGAACGAGAAGTTCGAGGACAAGGGGCTCGGCACGGGAAAGCTCGTGATGCCGGTCGCCACGTACAGCCACCGGGAAGGGTGCTCGATCACCGGCGGGTATGTCTACCGGGGTTCGAACGCCTCGCTGCGCGGCCGCTATATCTACGGCGACTACTGCAGCGCAAACATCTGGAGCTTCAAGCTCGTCGGCGGCAAGGCATCGAACCTGAGGCGGGAGTCATTCAGGATCGACAGCGTCAGCTCGTTCGGCCAGGACAACGCCGGCGAGCTCTACGGGGTCTCGCACGGCGGCACGATCTACCGCCTCACCCCGTAGATCACGTCATTACTTCGCTCGCCTGACGCGCGGGCTCTGACCGAGAGCCGCGTAGGCGAGTGCGTTCAGCGACTCGTTCAGGTTGCGGAGCTCTCGCGCCATCAGCTGGAATCCCTCCGCATGCTCGGCGTGGCGGTTCAGCCGGGCAAGCTCGTCTGCGATCCGGTCGAGTCGCTCGAGCACCGCTTCGAACTGGCGATCCGGCATCTCTCTTGCGTCCATGGCGTCAATTTAGCGCGCGCGGTGGGCCACGAGCTCGTCTCGGCTCCGGATGACCGTGACGTCGTCCCCGAGGCGCTCGAGGGCGCCGGCGCCCGCCTCGACCACGGCGACGCGGCGCGTGGCGCCGAGCTGCGAGAGCGCGACGCGCGCGAGCTCGGCCGGCGCGTCGGTGAATACCGCCAGTCGCACGCCCTCGGCCTGCAAGCGCCGAAGCGCCGCGCTCACCTCTGCGGCGGGCCGGAGGTAGACAGGCGCCCGGTCTTCGGCGTAGCGCTCGAGGAGCGTCCGCCAGTTGCCGGCGCCGCGGGCGTCGAGCTCGGCCGCTGCCGCTGCTCGATCGGCCGGCAAGCCTTCGACGTCGAGCACGCGCGAGGCATCGTCGAGCCAGTCGCGCCAGAGCTGCCGCGTGTCTCCGAGCACGTCGAGCTCGATTGCGAGGGTCGTCATCGGGCGACCCGCCGCCAGAGGAGGATGCCGATCGCGACGCCGACGCTGTCGATCAGGACGTCGAGAGGCGAGCCGACCCGACCCTCGACGAAGTGCTGGTGCAGCTCGTCGGAGGCCGCGTAGGCGACACCGACGCCGAGGGCCGGCAGCTCGTCGCGCAGCGCCCGCAGGAGCAATGCGCCGAGAATCGCGAACTCGCCGGCGTGCGCGATCTTTCGCAGCACGAGATCCCACGTCCCCAGGCCGGTACCGAGGTCGGGCACCGACGAGAACGCGAAGATCACGGCGGCCCAGAGGACGACCGGCGCCCATTGGCGCAGAGCGGCGGACGTCGACACACCTCGATGATAGGTTCTGCGCTCCACACAGGAGCACGGTGAGGGAACCCGGTGCAAGTCCGGGACGGTCCCGCCGCTGTGAGGGGAGACGCCCGACGCGGAAACGCCACTGGCCTACGGGCTGGGAAGGCCGCGAAGGGGGAGCCCCGAGTCAGAAGACCTGCCGCGCTCCCCATCCCGAACCCCTCGCGGAAGGAGGATTCGTGCTTCGCAGACTCAGCATTCTCTCGGTGCTTCTCGCCGTCATCCTGACGCCGGCCGCGCTTGCGGCGAACGTCAGCATCCGGGTCGAAGGCAAGACCACCACGATCTTCGGCGCCGCTCAGCCGCGCCTGGCGGCCGACAACGCGCTGCAGGCGCTGGACGTCGCCAGCACGGCCGGCGAGTTCTACTACGGCACGACGACGGCCGACTTCGGCACGTATGTCAGCCAGATCGGCAAGTACCCCGCGGCCGGCACGGCCGGCTGGGTGTTCAAGGTCAACGGCGTCTCGCCGCCAGTCGGCGCCGACAAGGTGACCCTGAAGGACGGCGACGTCGTCCTCTGGTACTACGCGACCTTCGGCGCTGCCGGCGGTCCGCCCACCCTCGAGCTGCAGCGACTGCCTGCCAACTGTTACGTCGTGCAGACCGTCAACGACGCAGGCAAGAAAGCCCGCGCCACCACCGCGACGCTCACGGCGGACGGGAAGCGCTTCAGGACTCAGGCCGGCCGAGCCTGCATCGGCAAGCACGTGGGACTCGTCCGGGCTGTCGCGCCCGGCGCGATCCGCTCGAACGCGGTGCGGTGATCCATCGCGCGTCGCCGTTGCTTTTCAGCAAAGCAGCTGCGCTTGTTGTCCTTCTCCTCCTTCTCGCCGGCTGCGGTGGCGCCGCCGGCGGGGAGGACGGGACGGCCCAGCTCTGGATCACGCGCGACCGCGGCGCCAGGCTTCTCGTCGACGCGGAGGTGCCGGCCGGGCAGACGCTGATGCGCGCTCTCGCGTCGAAGGCCGACGTCAAGACGCGCTACGGCGGGCGGTACGTCCAGGCCGTGAACGGGATCGAAGGCAGCCTCGACGCGCAGCACGACTGGTTCTGGTTCGTGAACGGCTACGAGGGCGACCGCAGCGCCTCCTCGTACCGCCTCCGGGACGGCGACGTCGCCTGGCTCGACTACCGCGCCTGGCAACGCGAGGGGGAGGCGCGCGTCGTCGTGGGTGCGTTCCCGGAGCCGTTCCTGCACGGCTACGAGGGGAAGACGCGGCCGGTCGCAATCCGGTACGACCGCAGCTCCGAGAAGCGGGCACGGAAGCTCGGCGCTGACCTCGGTCCGGCGAAGGTCGCACCGCTCGGGACGCCCGTGCCGGCGGGCGCGAATGTGCTCGAGGTGCGCAGAGGGTCGTCGAGCCTCACTGCGGAGCTGCTCGGCGAGACAGCCGGAGACCCGGTGCGCTTCGTCTGGCGCGGCGATCCGACTCCAGAGCGGCGGTACACGGTCCCGTGAGCCCCGGCCCCGCAGCGATTCTGCTCGGTGCGGCCGGCACGGCCGCGATGTTGACCGACAAGCTCTGGGCGGTCGGGGCGCTGACGATCGTGCTGCTCGCCGTCTGCCTGCGCGCGCCGTCGGACCGCCGCCGCGTCTATCTCTTCGGCGCGCTCTCGACAGGTCTAGGCGTCCTCGTGCTCTCGCCCTTCCTCTGGTCGAGCCCGGACGGGACGATCCTCTGGGAAGGGCCGACGATCCCGGTGATCGGTCCGCTCGACGTGACGACGACGGAGCTCTTCGAAGCCGCGCTCAACGCGCTGCGGTTGACTGCGCTCGCGCTCGCCTTCGCCGCCTACGCGCTCCTGCTCGACCACGACCGGCTGGTCTCGGCTGCCGGCGCCGCGCGCCGTTCCGCCCTCGCGGTAGCGCTCGCGACCAGGCTCGTGCCTTCGCTCGAGCGCGACGCAGCCGGGCTTGCGGAATCGATCCGCGGCCGCGGCGTTCGCCTCGAGGGCGCGCGAGGGTACGCGACCCTCCTCTCTCCGCTCGTCGCCGGCTCGCTCGAACGTGCCTCCAGCCTCGCGGAGGCGATGGAGGCCCGAGGCTTTGGGAGGCCCGGCGCAACACGTGCGCCCAGGCCGCCCTGGAGCATGCGGGACCGGCTCGCGTTGCCGCTGGCAGCATTGCTCGTCCTCGTGGCGGCGCTGTGGCTCTAGCCTCCGTCAGCGGCCTCGCCTTCTCCTACCCGGCCTCGCCGCCGGCGCTCCACGGCGTCTCGCTCGAGCTCGAGGCCGGGGAGGTCGTTGCGCTTCTCGGCCCTTCGGGCTCCGGCAAGTCGACGCTGCTGCGCTCGCTTGCGGGGCTCGTGCCTCACTTCCACGGGGGCCGCTTCTCGGGCCGCGTCGTCGTCGCCGGGCTCGACACTCGCAGCGCTCGCCCGGCGGAGCTCGCCGGCACGGTAGCGACCGTCTTCCAGGACCCGGAGGACCAGGTCGTGATGACGATCGCTGCCAACGAGGTGGCGTTCGGACTCGAGAATCTGGGCGTGCCGCCCGCCGAGATCTGGCCCCGCGTCGAGCGGGCGCTCGTCTCGGTCGACGCCCTCCATCTCTGGGGGCGGAAGACGATCGAGCTCTCCGGCGGTGAGCTCCAGCGTGTCTGCCTCGCGTCTGCGCTCGCACTCGAGCCGCAGCTGCTGCTGCTCGACGAGCCGACCTCGCAACTCGATCCCGAGGGCGCCGGGCTCTTCCTCGACGCGGTCGAGCGTCTCGGCGCGACCGTCGTCCTCTCCGAGCACCGCGTCGGCCGGGCGCTCGAGCTCGCGACGCGCGTCCTCTTCGTCGACGAGGGCCGCCTCCTCCTCGACGCCCCGCGTGCGGAGGCGCTGGAGTGGCTGGCCGCGGAACGGCCGGCGTACACGAGAGCTTGTGTTTCTGAAACACAAGCTCCTCCGGGCGAGGTCGTCCTGCGCGCCCGCGGGGTCTCCTTCTCGTACCACCAGGCCATGGCCATCCTGGACGGCGTCGACCTCGAGGTGCGGCGAGGAGAGATCGTGGCCCTGGAGGGGCCGAACGGGTCCGGAAAGACCACCCTGGCGCGGATCGCGGCCGGTCTTGTCGAGCCGCAGTCCGGCACCGTCGAGCTGCTGGGACGCGCCGGGTACCTGTCCCAGGACCCCGGCCGCTACCTCGTCAAGGAGACGGCGCTTGAGGAGGTCGCGCTGGCCGTGAACGGCGACAAACAGCGGGCTCACGCTGCGTTGGAGCGCGTCGGCTTGGCCTGGGCGGAGAAGCGCCATCCGCGCGATCTGTCGAGCGGCGAGCGGGAGCGGCTCGCGCTCGCATCGGTGGCCGTGGCGGAGCCGGACCTGCTCATTCTGGACGAGCCGACGAGAGGCCTCGACCCCGAGCGAAAGGAACGTCTCTCGGCCTGGCTCGAGGAGTACGCCGCGTCCGGGAAGGCCGTACTCCTCGCGACCCACGACCGAGACCTCCCCGCACACCGCCGAAAAGGACTTTGTGTTTCAGAAACACAAGCGGTCGAGGAGCGCTCCGTTGGCGTCTAGGGTCGCCGGCCTCTGTGCTGCGGCTGCGCTTGCGCTCGCCGCCTGGGCGGCGCTCGATCCGGCCCGCGGCGGGATCGCGACGCTGCTCGCCGCCCTCGCTGTGCTCGTAGCCGGCTTCGCGTGGCTCGAGGGCGGAACGGTGACCGCCCGCGACCTGACGCTCGTCGCCACACTCGGCGGCCTGGCCGCGGCGGGACGCGTCCTCTTCGCCCCGATCCCAAGCGTCCAGCCGGTGACCGTGATCGTCGCCGCTGCCGGGGTCGCCCTCGGGCCGCGCCGCGGTTTCGCGGTCGGAGCGCTCGCGGCGATCGCGTCCAATTTCTTCCTCGGCCAGGGCCCACACACGCCGTGGCAGATGCTGGCGTGGGGCGGGTGCGGCCTCCTCGCCGGCCTACTGCGGCCGTTCCTCCGACGGCGCCTCGCGTTCGTCGCGTTCGTGCTCGTCCTCGGCTTCGCCTTCGGGATGCTGATGGACACCTGGCTCTGGTTCGCCTTCTACCCGCACACCGAGGCGGCGCTGCTGGCGCGGCTCGCCTCGGGCGTCCCGTTCAACATCGCCCACGCGTCCGGGAACGTCGTGCTCGCGCTGGTCGCCGGGCCGGAGCTGAGACGGGTGCTCGAACGGTTCGAACGGCGGTCGCGAACCGAGGTGGCGTGGGCATGAAGATGGTCGCCGTCATCGCGGCCGCGACCGCACTCGCGACTCCTGCCGGTTACGTCCAGTCGCTGCAGCGCGACGACGGAGGCTTTGGCAATGCGCAGATCACAGCCTGGGCAACCCTCGGGCTCGTGGCGGCCGGCGCCGACACCAGTCGTGCGGCCGAGTACCTCGCGACCCAGAACCCGCAGTCGGCAACCGACGTCGCGCTCGTGGCGATGGCCCGTGCGGCGGCGGGCGACCACCCTGCTGATCTCCTCCCGCGGTTGCGGGCTCACACGCCCGGCAAGCTGGTGAACGCCACGATCTGGACGATCCTGGCGCTGCGGCAGGCAGGCGAGCCCGCGCCGCCCGCGCTCGTCCGCGCGGTCCTGGCAGCGCAGAAGCGGTCAGGCGGCTGGTCGTGGCTGGCGGGCAGCGCGGCCGACACGAACGACACGGCCGCAGCAATCCAGGCGCTGCGCTCAGCCGGGGTGCGGGGCGCCCAGATCGATCGCGGCGTCGCGTTCTTGCGCAGGCATCAGAACCGGGACGGGGGCTTCGAGCTCAACGCCGGCCGGGGCTCCGACACGCAGTCGACGGCTTGGGCGATTCAGGGCCTGCTCGCCGCCGGGCGAGTCCCCGGCGCACCGGCATTCGCTTACCTCCAGCGGATGCGCCGCCCGAACGGCAGCTACCGCTACAACGCCCGCTACGTGACGACGCCGCTCTGGGTGACGTCGCAGGTGCTGCCGGCGCTCGCACGCAAGCCGTTCCCGCTCCGCTAGCGGAGGAGGCCGCTAGCATCGATGAGTGGCCGTTACCTCGCCCGAGGGCTATCTCGCCAACCTGAATCCCGCCCAGCGGGAGGCTGTCCTGCACACCGAGGGCCCGCTGCTCGTGATCGCCGGAGCCGGCTCCGGCAAGACACGCGTGCTCACGCACCGCGTCGCCCACCTGATCTCCGCGATCGGCGTCAAGCCGAACGAGATCCTCGCGATCACCTTCACGAACAAGGCGGCGGGGGAGATGCGCGAGCGGCTGATGACGATGCTCGGCCCGGTGGCGCGCGCGATCTGGATCCTCACCTTCCATTCCGCCTGCGGTCGCATCCTTCGCAAGGAGGCCGAGCGGCTCGGCTACAGGTCGAACTTCACGATCTACGACTCCGCCGACCAGGTGCGCCTCGTCAAGCAATGCCTGGAGGAGCTCGAAAAGGATCCCAAGCGCTTCGTCCCCCGCGGCGTGCACGCGCAGATCTCGAACGCGAAGAACCAGCTGGTGACACCGGCGATGTACGCCGAGCGGATCTCGTCCTTCTACGACCAGACGATCGCGGAGGCGTACGACCTGTACCAGCGCAAGCTCGCCGCCTCGAACGCGGTCGACTTCGACGACATGCTGATGCTGACCGTTCAGATCCTGGAGAACTTCCCGGATGCGCGGAAGCACTGGCAGAACGCCTTCAGGTACGTCCTGGTCGACGAGTACCAGGACACGAATCACGCGCAGTACCGGCTCCTGCAGCTCCTCGCCGAGCACCACCACAACATCTGTGCCGTCGGCGATCCCGACCAGTCGATCTACGCCTTCCGAGGAGCCGACATCCGCAACATCCTCGAGTTCGAGCGCGACTTCCCCGAGACGCGCACGATTCCGCTCGAGCAGAACTACCGCTCGACGAACGCGATCCTCGAAGCGGCGAACTCCGTGATCGCGAACAACTCCGAGCGGAAGGAGAAGCGGCTCTGGTCGGAGCTCGGCGACGGCGACCCCGTCCGCGTGATCGAGGTCGAGGACGAGCAGTCGGAAGCGCGCTACGTCGCCGCCCAGATCGCGGGGCTCGTCGAGGAGGGCTTCTCCGGCAGCGAGATCGCGATCTTCTACCGGATGAACGCACAGTCGAGAGTGCTCGAGCAGACGCTGCGCCTGCACCAGATCGGGTACCAAGTGATCGGCGGCCCTCGCTTCTACGAGCGCGCCGAGATCAAGGACGCGACGGCCTACCTCCAGGTGCTCGACAACCCTGCAGACGCCGTCAGCCTGATGCGGATCGCGAACCGGCCGAAGCGCGGAATCGGCGACACGACGATCTCGCGGGTCGTCGTCTACGCGGAAAACCATGGGCTGACGCTCTTCGACGCGCTCGACCGGCCGACCGAGGCGGGCCTCGGCACGGCTGCGGTGAAGGCGGTTACCGGCCTCAAGAACCTGCTCGACTCGCTCCGCTCGGCGGCGCAGGAGCTCGAGGTGCCTGAGCTGCTCCAGGCCGTCCTCGAGCGCAGCGGCACGCTCGACGCGTTCGAGGCGGAGCGCACGATCGAGGCACGCGGCCGGATCGAGAACCTCGAGGCCTTCGTCGACGGTGCTCGCCAGTACACCCAGGAGGCGGAGGAGCCGACGCTCTCCGGCTTCCTGCAGGAGATCTCGCTCTACTCCGACCAGGACGCGCTCGCCGGCGAGGAGCAGTCGAACGTGACGCTGATGACGATCCACAACGCGAAGGGTCTGGAGTTCCGTGCGGTCTTCGTCGTCGGCGTCGAGGAGGAGATCTTCCCGAGCGCTCGCTCGATCGAGGAGCAGGGAGTGGAGGAGGAACGCCGGCTCTTCTACGTCGGCCTGACCCGCGCCGAGGAGAAGCTGACTCTCACGCACGCATCGTCGCGCCTGCTCTGGGGGCGGACGACGTCGCACCTTCCCTCCCGCTTCCTCGACGAGCTCCCCGACCGCCACGTCGAGCGCGAGCGGCTGCGGCCCTCTTCTTGGCGCAGCTACGGCACCCCGGCTCAGACCCGCGACATCGCCCCGCGAACCGACCAACCGTCGCTCTCGACGGGCGACAGCGTCCGTCATGGGACGCTCGGCGAAGGCGTGATCACGCGGATCGAGCCCGGCGGCGTCGTCACGGTTCGCTTCGCCGCGGACGGCAGCGAGCGGAAGCTGATGCTCGACTACGCGCCGCTGGAGAAGATCGTCTGAGAGGATCGCGGCGATGACGATCTACATCCGCTCGCCGGGAGACGACGAGCTCCGAGCTGCGATGAGCGCGGCCGAGATCGCGTTCGGCAGCGCCGGCATCGAGGACGAGGACTGGGAACGTGAGCGGAAAGCGCTGCCGGCAACGCGCGCCCACGCGGCCTTCGACGCGGGGAAGCCGGTCGCCCTGGCCGGCGCGTACAAGTTCGACCTGACCGTGCCGGGCGGGTACCTCCCGTGCGCGGGCGTGACGTGGGTGGGCGTGATGCCGACGCACCGCCGCCGAGGGATCCTGCGCGACCTGATGAGGCAGCAGCTCGAGGACGTGTACGACTGGGGCGAGCCGATCGCGGCGCTCTGGGCCTCGGAGGCGGCGATCTACGGCCGCTTCGGCTACGGGCAGGCGGCTCCGAATGCCCAGCTGAAGTCGGACTCGGCGCGGTTCGCGCTGCGGCAGGATGCGGCGGGCGCGGTCCGGCTGGTCGACGCGGACGAGGCACTCCAGCTCTTCTGGCCGGTCTACGAGAGCGTGCGTGCCACCCGCGCCGGCATGCTCTCGCGCGACGAGCGCTGGTGGAAAGAGCAACGGCTCGCGGACCCGGAGAGCAGGCGCCGCGGCGCGAGCAAGAAGTTCTACGCCGCGGTCGAGGTCGACGCTCGCATCGAGGGCTACGCGATGTATCGGGTCAAGGACGAGTGGGAGGACGCGTTCGCGACCGGCCACGTGCGCGTGCTCGAAGCCTTCGCCGCCTCGCCGGCCGCCGAGGCGGTGCTGTGGCGCTACCTGCACCAGATCGACCTCACCGTGCGCGTCGAGATGCACCACTACGATCCGGGGTCGCGGCTGCCGCTGCTCGTTCGCGATCCGCGCGCGCTCGGCGTGCGGCTCGGCGATGGACTGTGGCTGCGGCTCGTCGACCTCGACGCGGCGCTGAAGGCGCGCTCGTACACGCCCGGGCAAGTCGCTCGTGCTGGAGGTGACGCGACGAGCTCTGTCCCTGGAACGCGGGCCGCTACCGGGTCGGCGACGACGCGGGCCGCACCGAGGACACGGCCGACCTCGCGCTCGACGCCGCCGACCTCGCCTCCGTCTACCTGGGCGCGTTCGACTTCCATCGCCTCGCGGCCGCGGCCTGGTCGAGGAGCGCGTCGAGGGTGCTCTCGAAGGCCGCGACGCTCCTCTTCCGCACCGATCTGCCCCCCTACTGCCCGGAGGAGTTCTGAATGGCCTGGGACGTTCGCCCGACCAAGGACCTCGAGGAGTTCAAGGCCGCCGTCGGCGCGATCTCGCACTACTTCGGCGGCGGCCCGGACGACGAGCGTGCCGAGCGGTTCGCGAAGAGTGCTGCCGCTCGAGCGGATGCACGCGGCCTTCGACGGTGACGCGATCGTCGGCGGCGCCGGCGCCTTCCCGTTCCAGCTGACGGTACCCGGCGGCGTCGTCCCGTGCGGCGGCGTCACCGTCGTCGGCGTCCTGCCGACGCACCGCCGCCGCGGCGTGCTGACGGCGATGATGCGCGCCCAGCTCGAGGACGTCCGCGACCGGGGCGAGCCGATCGCGGCGCTCTGGGCCTCGGAGGAGGTGATCTACGGGCGCTTCGGCTACGGGATGGCCTCGCTCGCCGGCGAGATCGACTTGTCGAGCGGCTACACAGGTCTGCGGCAGCCGCCCGACGAGACCGCTCGGCACCCGCCTCATCAGCCTCGACGACGCGAAGTCGGTCTCTCCCGGCATCTACGACCGCGTGCGGGCCGCGGACGCCCGGGATGTTCGACCGCAAGGAGGCGTGGTGGGAGCTCCGCAACCTGGCCGATCCGCCCGAGCGGCGCCAGGGCGGCGGCGAGAAGAACGTGCTCGTGCTCGAGCTCGACGGCGAGCCTGCCGGGTACGCGCTCTACCGCGTCTTCTCGAAGTTCGAGCTCGGCTCGGCCGCCGGTCACGCCGAGGTGATCGAGGCGATCGCGGACGGCGCCGGTCGCCACGCGCGAGCTCTGGCGCGTCCTGCTCGAGATGGACTGGACGGCGACGCTGAAGGCGTTCCTGCTTCCGATCGACCACCCGCTGCTGCAACAGCTTCGCTACCCGCGCCGGCTCCAGATGCGGATCGGCGACGGGCTCTGGGTACGGCTCGTCGACGTCGGCACGGCCCTTTCGGCCCGCGCGTACAGCGGTGAAGGCCAGGTCGTCTTCGAGGTCGAGGACGCGTTCCTGCCGGAGAACACCGGACGCTGGAAGCTCGCGGACGGCGCGGCCGAGAGGACCGACGAAGCCGCCGATCTCGCCCTCGACGTCAGGGAGCTCGGCGCCGCCTATCTCGGCGGGTTCACGTTCGGAGAGCTGCTCCGGGCGGGTGTGGTGCGCGAGCTGAAGGAGGGCGGCGCGGCTCGTGCCGACGCGATCTTCCTGTCGAGTGCGGCCAAGACCGTGGTGCCCGGAGATCTTCTGACCGGCCTGCTACCCTCCCGCGCTGAATGTTGCGGCCATTCCACGGCGCGGTCTGTGCGCTGCTCGTCAGCCTGATCCTCGGTAGCACCCGCCGGCGCCGTTCCCGACGGCCCGATCGAGGTCTATCTCGAGCATCTCGAGCCGCTCACGCTCGAGTGGCCGGCGGACGGGACGATGACCGACCGGTACGGCCCGCGCTGGGGCCGGATGCATCTCGGGATCGACGTTGGCATCCTCGAGTCGCTCGACGTGCGAGCCGCCGCGAGCGGGACGGTGACGGCTTGCCGGCTGGCTGACAGGCTACGAGGGATACGGCAATGTCGTCATCGTCGACGTGGGTGGTGGCTATTCGGTCCTGTACGCGCACCTCTCGCGCTCGCACGTTGTTCCGGGCCAGTGGCTGGCGGCCGGGGACTCGATCGGAGAGGCCGGCTGCACCGGCTCGTGCACGGGAACGCACCTCCATTTCGAGCTTCGTCTGAACGGTGTGCCGATCGATCCTGCGCCCTTTTTGACGTGCCGGGTCTCCCCCGATACGAGTCATGGCGGCTTCGGGGAGCCGGCACTACGGTGCGCCAAGCCCATGACACGAACGCTCCTTAACGGAGCGCGCCCGTCGTCGTCTTGCTTGCCTCTCTCGTCGTCGCCCCAGCGGCATCGGCACGCCCTGACGACTCTGCGCGCCTCCAGATGGTCTGGCCCGCCAGCGGCACCGTCACGTCGCACTTCGGCGTCTGGCGTGGCAACCACCGGCACGCGGGCATCGACATCGGCATGCTACTGACGCTGCGTGTCCGCGCGGTCACCCAGGGCGTCGTTCGCAAGCTCGGCTACGAGAATGGCTACGAGGGCTACGGCAAGGTCGTCGTCCTCGACCTGCCAGGCCCGTACACGGCCCTCTACGCGCACCTCTCGAGCGTCGCGGTCCGACGAGGGCCAGCGCGTTCGGAAAGGCCAGCGGTCGGCATCGCGGGCTGCACGGGAATTGCTCGGGCACGCACCTGCACTTCGAGGTGAAGCGCCGAGGCGTCCCGATCGACCCCATGCGCTTCCTCGGCTAGAATCCCGCCGCAAGGGCGGTTAGCTCAGTTGGGAGAGCACCAGCTCGACAAGCTGGGGGTCACTGGTTCGAGCCCAGTACCGCCCACTCACAAAAGCCCCGGAAACGGGGCTTTTTCGTTGAGCGACAGCTAGCGGGCCGAGGAAGTCTTCAATGCCTCGCTTTTGTTTGGCGGTGAGCTTTCCGTTCGACCTCACGTCTCGAACGAGACTCTGCGCCGCCGTCTCGATCTTGGCGCGCCCCGCTGGCGTCAGCCGCTGTTGGAGGACCTGGGACGACATGTCTCCCTCCTTTGGCTCGAAGGCACTCGGAGACTACGGCCCGCGTTGTGCGATTTTCCACAGTGGAGCCTCAAACGGGAGCTCCTTCCCGACTGAGCCAGCGTCGTCACGAGTCCAAGGTCTCTATGACTTGCAAGTCGTACCGCGCCAGTCCACGCACCGGTAAACGGCGACTGCCCGGCACGAGGCCGGGCAGTCGGTGGTGCGGGGCCAGCCGAAGCCAGCCCGTCCGAGTGTTGTTACTTCTTGCCCTGGGCGGAGTTGATCGGCATCCCAGCGCAGGCCTGCGCTGCTTCCTTGCCGCCGCCCATCGCCTTGACGTACTGGCCGTGGTTCTTCACGGGCTCGGTGAGGGTGTACTCCGGTGCCGTCACCTTGATCTCGAACGACCACGGCGAACCTTCCTCGAGCCTTCGCGTCGAGGAACAGGGTGCCGTCGGTCGGAGCGTCGGTCACGACGTAGTGGAGGTCATCGCTGCGGGTCGAGACGTAGCTGACCGGGTTGGTCTCGGAGAACTTGCCGACGATGTTCTCGTCAGCCCCGATCGTGCCGGGATCCTGCTGGTCGTACGGACCGTTCGCGTCGCTGCCGGTGATCTCGCCGGTACCGGAGAACGAGCTGTCCGGCTGGACCGTGACCGTGTAGGTCTGCGTCCAGATGTTGGTGAACTGGTGCTCGGCGTTGGCGGCTCCGTGACGGTGAACGTCGCTGTCTGACCGTCTTGTCAGCCGTGGCCGGCGCGGCACAGCGCGCCACGTCCGCCGATGCGATGGACGGGATGGCAAGCATCGCGATAGCCACGATGCCGATGATGACCTTCTTCATTTCTTTCTCCAGTGTCTTGCAGCAATCAGCTGTGATCGTTGATCCCTGGGAGCGTCGCCGTATCCCTTGCAGCATCGTTTCTCCCCACCTCGCCCGCTAGGACACGATCGGGTCTAGTCGTGGCAGCATCCAGCCGTTGAGGTGCGCTCTGCGGGGGATCCGATGACGCTGGTCTGCATCGAGTGCGGCGAGACTCGCGAGGACGGCGAAGGCTGGAAGGGCGAGCTCGCCGTCGATCTGCTTGATCGAGGAGGAGCCGGACGAAGTCGCGGTCTTACGGGTCACCGCGCGGCCGGGCCTAGGCGGGCGATGGCTTCTGCCGCTCACTGCCCTCGCTGCAGTCGGGCTGCCCGCTGTTGTTGGGGCGTTCGTCGACTCGGTCTACTGGAACGCGGTCTTGGTAGTCACGATTGGGTTCGCCGTGCTCGTTGCCGTCTCGATGATGCTCCGGCCGCGCGGCTAGCAGCTAGCGGCGACCAGCCCAAGAAGACTGCCCGGCTAGCCAGCAAGCGTTCACGCGAGCCGCTCAAGCTCCGCGTCGATGACTGCGAGGCTCCGCTCAGCTTCGGCCGCGCTCTCTGTTTCCGTCTTGACGCCCACATGGAACGGGCTGCCGCCACCCTGGATCGTCTCCCGCTGGTCGCCGAGTCGTTGGCCGTGCGCGAACCGCGCGGCGGCGTAGGCCCGCTCCCACTGTAGCGCTGCGATGTGGGAGTCGTGGCGGTCCTGCTCGACCGCCTCCAGCCAGCGAGAACGTATCGGGCATCTACGTGGCCGGGCAGGATAGGTGAAGCGATGAGCTCGGGCGCTGCGGCTGAATCAGAGCTAGGGTCCCCGTGTATGGACATGCTGAAGGGCGAACAGATCGCCGAGGCCAACCTGACCGACTGGCGCAAGCTCGCCCAGGGACTGCACGCCCGGTACGTGGTCGACGACTTCGGCGCCGGCGCACGGTTCGTCGCCGCGGTGGGCGAGGCGGGCGACGCATTCGGCCACCACCCGCGCGTGTCGATCGGCAAAGGGTACGTCGACCTCAAGCTGGTCACCGACGACGCCATCTACCGCGACAACGAGGGCACCGAACACGTCGTCGAATGGGTGACCCAGCAGGACGTCGACCTCGCGCGACGGATCACCGAGATCGCCGCCGACCACCAGTTCGACGCCGACCCGGCCTCGGTCAGCGACATCGAGCTCGGCCTCGACACGGCGCACTCTGCGACCATCGCCCCGGTGTGGGCCGTCCTGCTGACCGGGAGCGCTGAGGCCCAGGGCCGCGGAACCCCCAGCGACGAAATCCGAGACGCCACGGCACGGGTACCGAATCTGTGGTTCGGGGACGCCGACGAGCACGAGACCCCGCGTCAGCGGTTCCACATCGAGGTCTATGTGCCGCCCGAAGTGGCCGAGCAACGGATCGCCGCCGCCGTCGCCGCGGGTGGGACCGTCGTCGATGACAGCAACGCGCCCTCGCTCACCGTGATCGCCGACCAGGACGGCAACAAGGGAATCGTCTGCGTCGACGTGTCCGCTGCGAAGAAAAATTGAAACGCCGACTCGGTTGACCCGCGGTCGCGGCCCAAGTCGACCACCTCGCACGAGCTGACACTCTGAAGTGTGATGATTGCGTTGGCACTGCTGCTGCTGCTGCTGCTCATCGTCGTGTTCTCGCTGTACCTGTACGCATGATGCTCGCCGGCGTCCCCGTCCCCGTCGCCGCGACGGCGGAGTTGGCGACGGTGGTCAGGGTCGCCGGGGCCGACGAACTCGTCGACCGGCTCGACCACGCGCTCGCCGACCGCCCGCCCGCGGTGACAGGGACTTCTGTCACGGCCTGCGCTCGGAGCGTGGCACGGGCTCGAGGCGCGTGAGCCCGCGACAGTCGACGCAGCGCACGCCTCGGATCTCGACGACGGCGAGGAGCACTCCGCGGCAACTGCGGCAGCGAACCACAGCGCCGGGTCCGCCGAGGTAGACGTCGCATTCGGCGACGACTCCGGATGCGCCGCAGTGTGCGCATTCGGTAGCCGCCGTGGTCATTTCGGCACCGAAGACGTCGTGCAGCAGGCCGCCGATCGCGTTTCCGTCGAGCTGCTCCATCAGGGGCTCCCAGTTGCGCCGAAGCGTTCGGTCTTCACGCGACCTGGTTCATAGCCGAGCTCGGTGAGGCCGCTTGCCACGGCCTCGACGAAGGAGGTCGGGCCGCAGACGAAGGCGAGCGGCTCCTCGGCGGGCGGCCAGACGGTCTTGCGCAGCAGTTCGGTGTCGACTCGCTGTGCATAGCCGGTCCAGCCGGGCGGCTGTGCCCGGGTCAGGGTCAGCACGACTTCGGCTTCGCTGTCGGGCTGCTCGAGCTCCTCGCGGTAGATCACGTCTTCTTGCGTGCGTGCTGAGAGAAGGAGCCGCGTGGGGATCTGGCTCCTGCTCCGCCGGTGGTGGCGCAGCATCGCGCGGAGCGGGACGATGCCCGAGCCGCCGCCGACGAGCAGGAGCGGACCCTCGTTTTCCGGCTCCCAGATGAAGTAGCCGCCGATGGGGCCGCGGACGTCGAAGGCGTCGCCCGGCCGTACCACCTCGGTCAGGTACGGGGACACCTCGCCGTCGTCGAGGCGCTCGACGGTGATCGCCGGTGGCTCGCCGGGTGCAGTCGCGATCGAGTAGGCGCGCTCGGCGCGGTAGCCGTCCTCTGCGGTGAGCCGCACGTCGAGGTGCTGCCCGGCTCGATGGCCGTCCCAGCCGTCGATGTCCAGGACGAGCGTGCGCACGCGCGGCGTCTCCTGGGTGACCGCGACCACGGTCGCCGGAGCCCAGCTCAGTCGCCTGAGTACCGCTGTTCCCGCCACGGGTCCCCGTACAGGTGGTAGCCGTAGGTCTCCCAGAAACCGGGTTCGTTCTCCTCGCGGAGGGCGAGGCCGCGGACCCACTTCGCGCTCTTCCAGAAGTACAGGTGCGGGACGAGTAGGCGCGCTGGGCCGCCGTGCTCCGGGTCGAGTGGCTCGCCGTCGTAGGCGAAGACGATCCACGCTTTGCCGTCGATGATGTCCTCGACGGGGAGGTTGGTCGTGTAGCCGCCGTCGCAGAAGGCGACCACGAAGGGCGCGTCGGCCTCGGCCGCCTCGAGCAGCGTGTCGACCGAGACGCCCTCCCAGGTGGTGTCGAACTTCGACCAGCGCGTGACGCAGTGGATGTCGCGAGTCACCGTCTCGAGCGGTAGGGCGCGGAACTCGTCCCACGTCCACGTTGCGAGCTGCTCCTCGTCCGCGACGATGGAGAAGGTCCACTCGTCGAGCGGCCTGTGCGGCGTTGGCCCGGCGGAGAGGACGGGGAAGTCGTCGGTCAGGTACTGACCGGGGGGAAGACGGTCGGGCTCGGCTTCGCGCTTTCTGCGGCCGCGGAAGTCGCGGGATACGGTCATGGACTCTCCTTCGCGTCGAGTGCTGGAATGAAGCTATCGCCCAGAAACCGGCGCTAGCCGAACGTGAACGAGTACGCCTCGGCACCAGGCGAGAGGAACGTGATCTCGAGCGTCCGCTCGCGAACCCAGTCGTGCTCGCGCACGAGCTGGTACATGCGGCCGTCTCGCAGCAGCCCGCTCCCGTCCTCGTCGACGTCGACGCCGTGAGACGCGCCCGGAGCCTCCCCGTCGAGGAGCACGCGGAAAGGAATCGGCTCGCGCTCTCCGGAAGACAGCACGAGATGGGCGTCGCGCGCATGGAACCGGAAGGCGATGCTCCCGCCGGCCTTGTCGAGCACGACACTCTCGCGGCCGATCGTCCACTCCCCGGCAAGGGCCCAGTGGTTGAAGCGCACGCGGTCGGGGAGTTCGTAGGCGCGGCGTTCGTTGAACGCGGCGCGGTCCGATGTCGGGAGGTTGTCGGCGCGCTCGTAGCCGAGGTACGTCTCGGGTGTGCGTAGTTGGTCCCAGTCCGCCTCGGCCTCCACACCGACTCCTACGACGGGGAGGAGCGAGCGCTCGACGCCGAGCAACCGCTGGATGACGCGCTCTGACTCCTCGTAGCGTCCCTCGCCGAAGTGCTGGTCCCGGATCACGCCGTCCGTGTCGACGAAGTAGAGCGCAGGCCAGTAGTGGTTGTCGAAGGCGCTCCAGATCTCGTAGTCGTTGTCGACGGCGACCGGGTAGTCGATCGCTCGTTCCTTCGTCGCCCGTCGAACGCCGTCGATGTCGTGCTCGAACGAGAACTCCGGCGTGTGGACGCCGATGACGACCAGCCCGTCGTCTCGGTAGGCCCGTGACCACGCACGCACGTATGGCTCCTGGCGCAACCAGTTGATGCAGGTCAGCGTCCAGAAGTTGACGAGGACGACGTGGCCCCGCAGCCCGGCGGGGTCGAGTGGCTCGGAGTTGAGCCACTCGGTTGCCCCGTCGAGCGACCGGCATGCGGAGACGGTCGAAGACGGCCATCTAACGGGTTCCCGCCGCTTCGACCGTGCTGCTCACGAGGCGGCTCCGTTCGTTCGCAGCGACCTGAAGGCGTCGCGGATCTCGTCGGAGAAGAGCTCCGGCTCTTCCCAGGCGGCGAAGTGGCCGCCCCTGTCGGCCTCGTTGAAGTAGGCGAGGCCGGGGTAGACCGCCTCGACCCAGCTGCGCGGGGAAGCCCAGATCTCGCCGGGGAACGTCGTGAAGCCGACCGGCACGGTGACCGCCGGAGGAGGCTGGCCGCTCGCAAGCGCTGCGGCCAGCGCTCGTCCGTCCTCCCAGTACGACCGGGCCGCCGACGCTGCGGTGCCGGTCAGCCAGTACAGCGTGATGTTGTCGATGATGGTGTCCCGGGTGAGATTGCCCACGGGCTCGCCGTCGACGAACGCGCGGGAGATCTTGTAGTAGCTGTCCGTGTCGTGGTCGAGCAACCAGGCCGCCAGCGCGACGGGTGAATCCAGCAGGGAGTAGCCGATCGTCTGTGGCCGCGTTGCCATCTCGAGGAAGTAGCCGAAGCCGTCCTGCTTGAACGTCGCGAACGCCTCGGCCGCTGCGCGTTCCTGTTCGGATTCCTTGGGCAGGTGATCGCCGATTGCGAGCACCGCCGTGAGCAGGTTCAGGTGGTAGCCGACCAAACCCTCGACCGCCTGGCGGCCCATCAGGTCCGTGACGAGGGCACCCACGTCGCCGCCCTGGGCGACGTAGCGGGTGTAGCCGAGGCGGCGCATCAGCTCCGCCCACGCGCGCTGCGACGCGGCCGGCGTCCCAGCCGAGCTCGGCCGGCTCGCCGGAGAAGCCGTAGCCGGGCAGGGACGGCAGCACGAGGTCGAACGCGTCCTCGGCGTCTGCCGCCGTGCGCGGTCGGGTCGGTGAGCGGGCCGACGGTCTCGAGCAGCTCGATGACCGAGCCGGGCCAGCCGTGCGTCATGATCAGCGGCAACGCGTTCTCGTGCGGCGACTTGACGTGGATGAAGTGGATCTCGACCCCGTCGATCTCGGTCGTGAACTGCGGGAGCGCGTTGAGCTTCGCCTCGGCCTTGCGCCAGTCGTAGTCGGTGGCCCAGTAGCGCGCGAGCTCCTGCAGCGTCGCCAGCTGGACGCCCTGCGACCGGTCCGGGACGAGCTCCTTGCTGGGCCAGCGCGTCGCCGCGATGCGCCGGCGAAGGTCGTCCAGCTGTTCCTCGGGAATCTCGATGTGGAAGGGCCGGATCTCGGTTGCGGTCTCGGCGGTGCTGCTCATGACGACCTCCTCTGGTCACGCAGTGATGTGAATGCGGCTCGGATCTCCTGGGAGAAGAGCTCGGGCTCTTCCCAGGCGGCGAAGTGGCCGCCCTTGTCGACTTCGTTGAAGTAGATGAGGTTCGGATACGCCCGCTCCGCCCAGCTGCGTGGCGCCTGGTACTGCTCGCCGGGGAAGACGGTCACGGCGACCGGGATGGAGACGCCCTTCGCGTTGAAGAAGCCGCCCTTGTATTCCCAGTAGAGGCGGGACGCGGAGACGCCCGTGTTCGTCAGCCAGTAGAGCGTGATGTTGTCGAGGATCTCGTCACGCGTCAGCTCGCCCGTGTCGCTCGTCGTCCGGTCTAGAGCGGCGACGACTGCCGCGGCCGGCTGGCCGTCGGCATCGTTGTGGTCGAGCAGCCAGGCGGCCAGGCCGACGGGTGAATCCGCGATGCCGTACAGGGTCTGCGGGCGGGTCGCCATCATCCGGGCGTACTCGACCTGCGCGTACGTCCTGATCAGCTGCTCGTAGGCGCGTCGTTCCTCCGCCGAGAGACCGGCTGGCGGCGGCTCGCCGGCGAGGGATGCCTTGTCGACGTCAGCTGGAACCGTGGCAGGCATGTTGGTGTGGATGGCGAGCAAGCCCGCGGGTGCCTGCACGCCCATCTGGTCGACGACGAACGCGCCCCAGTCGCCGCCCTGGGCGACGTAGCGGCTGTAGCCGAGGCGCGTCATCAGTTCTGCCCAGGCACGACCCATGCGCTCGGGGCCCCAGCCGGTGCTCGTCGGCTTCCCCGAGAACCCGTAGCCCGGCATCGACGGGATCACCACATCGAACGCGTCTGCTGCGCTCCCGCCGTGCGCCGTGGGATCGGTCAGTCGATCGATGATCTTCAGCTGCTCGATGATCGAGCCCGGCCATCCGTGATTGACGATGAGCGGCAGAGCGTCCTCGTGCTGCGAGCGAACGTGAATGAAGTGAATGTCGAGCCCGTCGATCTCGGTCACGAACTGGGGGAGGGCATTAAGGGTCGCCTCGCACGTGCGCCAGTCGTAATCCGTCATCCAGTACGCCGCGAGCTTCTGGATCATGGCGAGCGGCACGCCTTGGGATTCGATCCGCGACGGTCTCCTTCTCGGGCCAGTTCGTGGCCGCGATGCGTCGACGGAGGTCCTCCAACGCTTCGTTCGGAACGTCGACGTGGAAGGGGCGTATCTCGACGGCGGTCTCGACGCTGCTGCTCATTGAGGGCCCCCCTGAGCGAAGACGTCGTCGAACACCCTGCGCGCCACGTCGGGCGTGAGCTCGTAGATGAACGGCGGCGTTGAGGTCACGGCGACAAACTCCTTAGACGCCGCCTCGAACACTACCCGAAGCCTTGTGCTGATTGTCATGATGTCCGACTCTCTTCTTGGTGGTTTGTCATGCGGCTGCGAGCACTGTCGCCGCTTCCAGGATCAGGTCAGCCGTCGTCCGAGGCTGAGAGACACACAGCGCATGAGAGGCGCCGGGAATCTCGAGCACGCGACGTGCTCCGGCGCGCTCGGCCATGAAGCGCTGGAGCTCCGCAGGGATGATGCGGTCCTCCTCGCCGACCATGAACCACGACGGCAGCTCGCGCCACAGGGGCTGCTGGCTGGAGGGTGCGAAAAGCGCCTCCTGCGTAGCCGGCCGCTGCGTCGCCGCCAGCCGCTCTGCGTGTGCTTCCGCCACATCTGCGCAGAACAGGTCGTGGAAGCGGTCCTGGACGATGTACAGGTCGGTCGTACCGTCGCCGCGCGGAACCGGCTGCAACGTATCCTCGCCAAGCATGCTGCCGGGGAAGAGCCCCGCCAATGAGAAGCAGCTCTCATCGGGATCCGGTGCGAAGCCGTTCACGTAGACGAGCCCGGTGATCTCGCCGGCGCCTGCCGGAACGTTCGAGATGACCGCTCCGCCGTAGGAGTGCGCCACGAGTAGGACGGGCTCCTCGATCGTGCGGACGAGGTCGCCGACGCTCGCGGCGTCGGCAGTCAGGTCCCGCAGTGGGTTGGCCGCGGCGATCACGCGGTGTCCTGCGCTGCGCAGCGGTTCGATGACATCGTCCCAGCTCGCAGATTCGGCGAACGCGCCGTGGACGAGAACGATCGTCGGTTTCATGAGGATCTCCTTTGGGTTGCGAGGTTCGTCTGCCCGGCCGTGGACTGGTCGAGCCATTCCTCGAAGCGGGTCGAGGCGATGAGCGGGTTGTCGCCGGGCAAAAGGGAGTGCTCGTCGAGCTCTGCGCCGAAGTAGCGCGCGTGGACGTCGGCGGTCACCTGGCGCGGATCGTTGTTGGCGCTCAGGACGCGCCGGGCGAGCTCGTCGAAACGGAACGACTCTGGGCCTGCCAGCTCGACGATGCCGTTCACCGGTTCGTTCACGGCGACCTCCGCCAGTGCGGCCGCGACGTCATCGGCCGACTCCGGTTGGACGAGCACGGGCGCCAGGCGGACCGTCTGGCCGACGGTGCTCGAGTCGGCGATGCGGCCGAGGAACTCGAAGAACTGCGTCGCGCGAAGGATCGTGTAGGGGATGGACGCGGCCTTCACCGCTTCCTCCTGGGCGAGCTTCGCACGGAAGTAGCCGCTGTCCGGCAACCGGTCGGTGCCCACGACCGAGAGCACGACGTGGTGGCCCACCCCGGCCGCTGTTTCGACAGCGAGGATGTTGCGAGATGTGGTCTGGAAGAAGTCGAGCACCGCTTGGTCTTCCCAGAACGGCGCGTTCGAGACGTCGACGACGACCTCTGCTCCCTCGAGCGCCTGCTCGAGTCCCTGGCCGGTGTACGTGTCGACGCCCGAGTCGGGCGACGCCGGCACGGCGTCGTGGCCCGCCTCACGGAGCTTCTCGACGAGCTTCGACCCAATGAGGCCGGTGCCGCCGATGACGACGATCTTCATCCTCTCTCCTTCACTTGCGTGACCGACTCGCCGTTGGTGGCGGCCGGTTCTTGTCTCCTCCGAGGATCCTCGCCCGGAGCGCGACTCGAATCCGCCAACACGCCAGCCTGGATCGCCAGTGTGTAACGTCGGCGTCAGATCAATGTCTAGGCAGACAACGCTGAGAGGGCATTACTTTGGGCTGCCTCGAGCTTGCGTAGGCGAACGCTGATGCCGAGCGACGATCATGGGCACGTGCTGCGCGGTCGGGAAACCGAATGCGGCGCCCTGGATCGCCTACTGAAAGATGTCGCGACGGGACACAGCCAGGTGCTGGTTGTGCGCGGCGAGCCCGGGGTCGGCAAGTCGGCGTTACTCGAGTACGTTGTGCAGGCCGCATCCGGGTGTCGCGTCTCGCGGGTTGCTGGCATCGAGTACGAGATGGAACTCGCCTACGCGGGCCTGCATCAGCTGTGTGCCCCGATGCTCGACCTGCGGGAGCGACTGCCCCAGCCGCAGCGTGATGCACTCGAGACGGCGTTCGGCCTCAGTTCGAAACCACCTCCAGACCGCTTCGTCGTCGGTCTGGCCGTCCTCGGCCTGCTCTCCGAGTTCGCCGAGGAGCAACCCCTCATTTGTGTGGTCGACGACGCCCAGTGGTTGGATCAGGCGTCAGCGCTGACGATCGCGTTCGTCGCACGCCGCCTCTTGGCGGAGTCGATCGGTTTGGTGTTCGCGGTGCGCGAACCCAGCTTGGCGCGGGCGTTGGACGGGCTGCCCGAACTCCGGCTGGGAGGGCTCAGGGCTAGTGATGCCCGGGCGCTTCTGGACTCGGCCTGGCCTGTACGCCTGGACGAGGCGGTCCTCAACCGTGTCGTCGCCGAGGCGCGCGGCAACCCGCTTGCCCTGCTCGAGTTGCCGCGGGACTTGATGCCTGCACAGCTCGCCGGCGGATTCGGACTCCCCGACGTGACGCCTGTCGCGAACCGGATCGAACAGAGCTTCATGCGCCGGCTCGAGTCGCTTCCTGACGACACCCGGCGACTGTTGTTGACAGCCGCGGCCGAGCCGGTGGGCGACACCACTTTGCTGTGGCGCGCGGCCGGCGGGCTCGGGCTCGGAGCGGACGCCGCAGGACCCGCCCAGACCGCCGGGTTGATCGACTTCGGTGCGCTTGTGCGGTTTCGGCATCCGCTGGTGCGCTCCGCGGTCTACCAGGCGGCACCCGTTCCGGACCGCCGTGAGGTGCACCTCGCGCTGGCCGAGGCGACCGATCCTGAGGCCGACCCCGATCGGCGCGCATGGCATCGTGCGCACGCGGCTTCGGGTCTCGACGAGCCCCTGGCGGACGAGTTGGAGCGCTCGGCCGGGCGCGCGCAGGCTCGGGGCGGCATCGCGGCGGCAGCCGCATTCCTCGAGCGAGCAGCAGAGCTGACCCCGGATTCGGCCCGACGTGGCCGCCGGGCGCTAGCCGCAGCACAAGCGAAGTTCGAGTCCGGCGCGCCGGAGGCCGCGCGGGAGCTCCTGGCGGCCGCCGAAAGGTGCCCGCTGGACGAGCTTCAGCGCGGGCGCCTCGCTCGCCTACGCGCCCAGATCGCCTTCGCGCTGAGGCGCGGAAGCGATGCTCCGCCTCTGCTGCTCGATGCAGCGGAGCAGCTCAAGCCACTTGACAGTGGCTCGGCGCGCGAGGCGTACCTGGAGGCGCTCGGAGCCGCGGTCTTCGCCGGCCGGCTCAATGGCCGCGTCGGCCCGCATGAGGTGGCCGCGGCCGCTCGCGGTGCCCCTCCTGGACGACAGCCGCCACGACCGACCGACCTCCTTCTCGAGGGTCTTGCGACGCGGTTCACGGAGGGTTACGTGGCTGGCGTTGCGCCACTGCGGCGTGCGCTGAACGCGTTCGGGCAAGACGCTGGTGGCGACGAAGAAGACGTCGGGCGTTGGTTCTGGCTGCCATGGCTCGTCGCAGGCGACTTGTGGGACGACGAGATGTGGCACCAGCTGGCCACTCGGGCGGTCCGGCTCGGCCGCGAGTCCGGCGCGCTCAACGTCTTACCCCTGGCGCTGGGGTACCGCGCGCTCGTGCACCTGCACGCTGGAGAGTTCGCCGCGGCGTCGGCGCTGACCGAAGAGGCTGATGCGATCACAGAGGCGACAGGCAATGCCCCGGCCAAGTACGCCTCGCTGATGCTCGACGCGTGGCGCGGCATCGAGGCCGAGGCGCTGGACGACTTCAGCTGGGGCCTCGAGAACGCGACGGCGCGAGGCGAAGGAAGAGGGATCGGTGGGTGGGGCTACGCAACCGCGGTCTTATACAACGGTCTCGGCCGCTACGACGCCGCGCTGGCGGGCGCGCAACGCGCATGTGAATACGAGGACCTGGGTATCTTCGGTTTCGCGCTCCTCGAGCTCGTCGAGGCGGGTGTCAGAGGCGGCGCCCCCGAGGAGGCTGCTGCCGCCTTGCGGCGACTCGAGGAACGAACGGTCGCGGCCGGCACGGACTGGGCGCTCGGCGTCCGGGCCTGGTCAAGTGCGCTGCTCAGCGACGGCCAGGCTGCAGAGCCCCTGTACCGCGAGGCGATCGAACGACTCGAGCG
Organism: uncultured Gaiellaceae bacterium; assembly: GCA_963752405.1. Taxonomy (GTDB): domain Bacteria; phylum Actinomycetota; class Thermoleophilia; order Gaiellales; family Gaiellaceae; genus Gaiellasilicea. The sequence goes on along the minus strand of CAVVYB010000013.1, from coordinate 525 downwards.
CAGTCGCATCGCTGTCCATCTTGCCCGTGCACACCTCGTATACGGCGAGTGGCTGCGTCGTGAGAATCGCCGCGTCGAAGGCCGCGAGCACCTTCGAGCTGCCCACGAGATGTTCAGCGATGCCGGGGCACACGCGTTCGCCGATCGCGCGCAGCGAGAACTCCTGGCGACAGGAGAAACCGCGCGCGCGCGCACCGACGAGACGCGCAGCGGGCTGACACCTCAGGAGGCCCAGATCGCCCGCCTCGCCCGGGACGGTCTCTCCAACCCCGAAATCGGCGCGCAGCTGTTCATCAGCCCGCGAACGGTGCAGTACCACCTGCGGAAGGTCTTCCAGAAGCTCGACATCACCTCGCGCAACCAGCTCGGCCGCCTTCCTTCGGGTCGCCTCAGCTCTGCGTAGCCGCCGCCACCTGCCGAACCCCCGGCCACCGCGAGCCGGATCAGCGGCCCCGTTCTCACTCCTGAAGCGAGGCGAGCTGGTCGTCGAAGTGGGCCATTGCCTCGCGGTGCAGGAGGGTTGCC
>CAVVYB010000012.1:0-421703 GCA_963752405.1 uncultured Gaiellaceae bacterium | reverse complement strand
GAACGCGGTACGGGGAACAGCTGACGTAATCGAGCCCGAGCCGGTGGCAGAACGCGACCGACTTCGCCTCGCCTCCGTGCTCGCCGCAGATTCCGAGCTTGAGGTCCTCCCGGGTGCGCCGGCCGCGCTCGACCGCGATCTCCATCAGGTCGCCGACGCCGCCCTGGTCGATCGTCTCGAAGGGATCGCGCTCGAGCACTCCGGTCTCGAGATAGTGCGAGAGGAACCGGCCCGCGTCGTCGCGGGAGAGACCGAGCGCCGTCTGCGTCAGGTCGTTTGTCCCGAAGGAGAAGAAATCGGCGTGCTCGGCGATCTCGTCGGCACGGACGCAGGCGCGCGGAAGCTCGATCATCGTCCCGACGAGATACTCGAGCTCTCCCTCCTCGGTCGCGACGCGGACCGTCAGCTCGCGCAGCCGTTTCAGCTCCTCCCCGAAGCCGACGAGCGGGTGCATGATCTCCACGAGCGGGGCGGTCGAGCTCTCGGCACGGCGATCGCGGCGCGGACGATCGCCCGCACCTGCATCTCGTAGATCTCGGGGTAGAAGAGCCCGAGCCGGCACGCGCGCCAACCCAGCTCGGGTTCGACTCGTGCAGCGAGCGGATCCGCTCGCGCATCCGCTCATCCTGCTCTCGCCGAGCTCGGGCAAGAACTCGTGCAGCGGCCAGTCGAGCAGCCGGATCGTCACCGGCAGGCCGGCCATCGCCTCGAAGATCCCTTCGAAATCCGCCTGCTGGATCGGCAGCAGCCGGTCGAGCGCAGAACGACGGCCGTCCTCGTCGGCGGCCAGGATCATCTCCCGCATCAGCCCGAGCCGGTCGGCGTCCGCGAACATGTGCTCGGTCCGGCAGACCCCGATGCCCTCGGCGCCGAACTCACGTGCCTTGGCCGCGTCCGCCGGGTTGTCGGCGTTCGTTCGCACCCTTAGCCGGCTGATCCTGTCCGCCCACTCCAGCACCGCCGAGAAGTCCTCGTTGATCTGCGGCGGCACGAGCGGCACCGAGCCGACGATCACCTCCCCGGTACCGCCGTCGATCGTGATCGTGTCGCCTTCCTTGAGCTCGTGGCCGGGCAGCCGCGCGGTCTTCGCGCGCACGTCGACCTGGAGCGCCTCGCAGCCGGTCACGCAGGGCGTTCCCATCCCGCGCGCGACGACGGCGGCGTGCGAGGTGAGACCGCCGTGCGCGGTGAGAATCCCGGCCGCCTGCACCATCCCGTGGAAGTCGTCGGGCGTCGTCTCCCAGCGGACGAGGATCACGCTCTCGCCTGCCTTGCCGCGGTCCTCTGCCGTGTCGGCGTCGAAGACGATCGCCCCGGACGCGGCGCCCGGCGAGGCGTTCAGGCCCTTCGCGACGACCTGCACCTCGGCGGCGGGGTCGATCATCGGGTGCAGCAGCTGGTCGAGTTGCGCCGGATCGATGCGCGCGACCGCTTCCTCCTTCGAGATCAGCCCTTCCTCGACCATCTCCACCGCCGCCCGTAACGCCGCGGCGCGGTTCGCTTCGCGGTCCGCGTCTGGAGCAGGAAGAGCTTCCCCTCCTCGACCGTGAACTCGATGTCCTGCATGTCGCGGTAGTGCTCCTCGAGCCGGCGGATCGTCGCGAGCAACTGCGCGTACGCCTCCGGCAGCAGCTCGTGCATGCGCTCGATCGGCTCGGGGGTCCGGATCCCGGCGACGACGTCCTCGCCCTGGGCGTTCTGGAGGAACTCGCCGTAGAGCCGGCTCTCGCCGGTCGACGGGTCGCGCGTGAAGCAGACCCCCGTCCCCGAGCCGTCGCCCCTGTTGCCGAAGACCATCTGGACGACGTTGACGGCGGTGCCGAGGTCGTCCGGGATCTCGTAGGTTCGCCGATAGACCTGCGCGCGCGGCGAGTCCCAGGAGTCGAAGACTGCGCGTACCGCCTTCTCGAGCTGCGCGCGCGCGTCCTGTGGGAACGGGCTTCCCGTCTCCTCGGCGTACGTCCGCTTGAAGGTCTCGATCAGCTCGGCGAGGTCCGTCGCGGTGAGCTCGACGTCCTGCTTGACGCCGCGCGCCGCCTTCAGGTCGGTGAGCGCCTGCTCGAAGCGGTGCCCCTCGACTCCGTCGACGACCTCGCCGTACATCTGGATCAGCCGGCGGTACGAGTCGTAGGCGAAACGCTCGTTGCCTGTCGTCTTCGCGAGCCCGGCGACTGCCTCGTCGTTGAGGCCGAGGTTGAGGATCGTGTCCATCATCCCGGGCATCGAGACCGCCGCCCCCGAGCGGACGGAGACGAGCAGCGGGTCGTCCGGGTCGCCGAACCGCTTCCCGGCCTTCGACTCGAGCGAGCCGATGTGCGCCGCGATCTCCGCCTCGAGACCCTCGGGAGCTCGCCGCCGGCTGCCATGTAGGCGCGGCAGGCGTCCGTCGTGATCGTGAAGCCCGCCGGTACTGGACGCCGAGCGCCGTCATCTCGGCGAGGCCGACCCCCTTGCCGCCGAGGAGCTCGCGCCCGCCGCCGGAGTCCTCGTCGAAGTCGTAGACGTAGCGCATCGGCCGGGAATCTACACTCGCCCACGTGAGCGGCCACATCATCGCGATGGGCGGAGGCGTCCTGCTCGACCGGAACTCCCGGATCGAGGACTTCATGCTCGGACTCTCCGGGTCGAGCCGGCCCCGAGTGTGCCTTGTGCCTACTGCAGGCGGCGAGAAGCCGGAGTGGATCGTTCGCTTCTACGAGGAATTCGCCGCCCGCGATTGCCGGCCGAGCCATCTGACGCTGTTCGGGATGCCGGACGATCCCGCCGCGCACCTTGCGCAGCAGGACGTGATCTACGTCGGCGGTGGCAACACGGCGAACATGCTCGCCATCTGGCACGTCCACGGGATCGACCGCGCCCTGCGTGAAGCCTGGGGCCGCGGGGCGGTCCTCGGCGGCATGAGCGCGGGCGCCAACTGCTGGTTCGAGGACTCCGTCACCGACTCGTTCGGCCCGGAGCTTCGCGAGCTCGGTGGCGGGCTCGGCATCCTCTCCGGGAGCTTCTGCCCGCACTACGACGGCGAGCCGGAGCGGCGGCCGACCTATACGCGGCTCGTCAGCGACGGCATCCTCCCGCCCGGCTATGCCGCCGACGACGACGCGGCGTTCCACTTCGAGGGGAGGGAGCTCGCGAGGTGATCAGCCAGAGGGACGGCGCGCGCGGCTATCGCGTGACGGCCGAGGGCGAGGAGCCGATCGACCCCCGACTGCTGTGAGGCGTTTCTCGATCGTGGCGACCGCGAGCTGCTCCGGCAAGACGACGGGGTTGGCGAGGGGGGGAAAAGCCAGAGAGGGGGGCGCGCTCGTGAGGGATGTCGCCTCGGACGGGTGGGTGATAGAGGGGGGGATGGGGGAAGGCGGAGACTCGTGTGGGGAGCCGAGGTGGTGTTGGCTCGATTGGCGTGGCATTGTGCCGGGGCTGGTCCGGGGAACTGGGGGTGAGCCGGGGGGGGGATCTGGGAGGGAACCGGGAGACGTCCGAAATTCATTTACCGCGATCCCTCTGTTCGCACTCCGCAACCATCCACGGGACCGGCGGGTCTACCCTGGGCGGCTCGCCCCTACGATGTCGTCCGCTACGCTCGCCGCGCGCAGTCGAGGGGGCCGACGAGGCCAAGTAACAAAGTGTTGCTAAGTCCTTCGGCGGCGCGAGCGCCACTCTGCCGCCCAGGCCAGCGCGCGCAGCCCCAGCCAGATCGGCGTCAGCAGCACGTAGAAGACGAAGACGGCGGCGCCGAGGATCGACCACCAGAGCGCCCACCGCCACTTCGGGACGGGAGGCTTAGGTTGCACGCGCCTCTTGCCGGCGCCTGTCGACGAGGCGCACGACGCGGTGGGCGGTCTCCTCGATCGAGAGGCCGGTGACGTCGATCACCGGGCACCCGAGCCGGCGGTGGATCGCCGCGGCCTCCTCGAGCTCGTCGTAGATCTCGACCATCTCCGCGTACTGGCGGTTCTTCCCGCCCATCCCCCGCACGCGCGTGGAGCGGATCTCGGCCAGGCGCTCCGCGTCGATCGTGAGGCCGACGATCTTCAGCGGGTCGATCTCGAAGAGCTCGGGCGGCGGCCTGATCCCCTTCACGATCGGCACGTTCGCGGCCTTCTGGCCGAGGTAGCCGAGGTAGATCGAGAGCGGCGTCTTCGAGGTGCGCGAGACGCCGACGAGCACGACGTCCGCCTCCGTCAGCCCGCTGCCGACCCCGTCGTCGAACTTGACCGCGAACTCGATCGCCTCCATCCGCTTGAAGTAGGCGGAGTTGAGCGGCGGCCGCGCGCCGGGCTTCATCTTCGCCGCCATTCCCGAGACCTTCGCGATCGACTCGATCGGGTGGCCGAGCAGGTCGCAGTAGTGGAGGCGGGCGCTGCGGCAGAGCGTCGCATGCTCTCGCGCATCTCTCGGTCGACCAGCGTGTAGACCATCACCGCCGGTCGGCCCCGCGCCCGGCTGACCGCGAGCTGGAGGTCGTCGATCGTCTGGATCTGCGGGTGCCGCACCTCCTCGAACGGCTGCTCCGGGAACTGGGCCTCGAGCGCGGCAACGAGGCGCGCGGCCGTCTCGCCCGTCGAGTCCGAGACGATGTGGAGCTCGACGATCTCGCGGGCGGGCGTCACCCGGCGGAGGCTATGCCTCTCCGACTCGTGAGCCGCGACGCCGTGACGATGGACAAGATCGTCTCGCTTTCGAAGCGGCGCGGGTTCGTCTTCCCGTCCTCGGAGATCTACGGCGGCCTGGGCTCGTCGTACGACTACGGCCACTACGGCGTTCTCCTGAAGGACAACGTCAAGGCTCGCTGGCTGGAGGCGATGGTGCGGGAGCGGGACGACATCGTCGCGCTCGACTCCTCGATCATCCTCCACCCCAAGGTCTGGGAGGCGTCCGGCCACGTCAGCGGCTTCAGCGACCCGCTCGTCGACTGCCGGATCTGTAAGCAGCGCTTCCGCGCCGACCACCTCCGACCCCAGCCGAGGAGATCGCTGCGGCAAGCGGCCGATCGAAGCGGCCGGGCGAGACGCCCGACTGCGACCTGACCGAGCCGCGGCAGTTCAATCTGATGTTCCAGACGCGCGTCGGCGCCGTCGAGGAGACAGGCGTCGACGTCTACCTCCGGCCCGAGACGGCGCAGGGCATCTTCATCAACTTCAAGAACGTCGCCCAGATCGCGCGCCGCAAGCCGCCGTTCGGGATCGCGCAGGTCGGCAAGTCGTTCCGGAACGAGATCACGCCGGGCAACTTCATCTTCCGCACGCTCGAGTTCGAGCAGATGGAGATGGAGTACTTCGTCCCGCCGAGCGAGGCGGACGAGTGGTACCGCTACTGGGTCGACGAGCGGCTCGCGTGGCACGTGCGCTACGGCGTCCGCGAGAGCCACCTGCGCGCGCGCCCGCACGAGGCCGACGAGCTCTCGCACTACTCGAGCGCGACCAGCGACATCGAGTACCTCTTCCCGATGGGCTGGTCGGAGCTGGAGGGGATCGCGAACCGCGGCGACTTCGACCTCACGCAGCACACGGAGCTTCCGGAACGAAGCTCGAGTGGTTCGAGGAGAGCACAGGCGAGCGCTACGTGCCGCACGTGATCGAGCCGGCGCTCGGCGTCAACCGCTCGATGCTCACCTTCATGATCGACGCATACGACGAGGAGGTCGTCGGCGAGCGAGAGCGGACCGGTCCTGCGCCTGCACCCGCAGCTCGCGCCGGTCAAGGCGGCGGTGCTGCCGCTCGTCGGCAAGGACACCGCGATGGTCGAGAAGGCGCGCGGCCTCTACGAGGAGCTGCGCCGCCACTTCAGCGTCGAGTACGACGACAACGGCGCGATCGGCCGCCGCTACCGGCGGCAGGACGAGATCGGCACGCCGTACGGGCTCACGATCGACGAGCAGACGCTCGCGGACGACACGGTCACGGTGCGCGACCGCGACTCGCTCGAGCAGGAGCGGATCCCGATCGGCGGCGCGCGGCACAAGGTTGCCGAGCTGCTCGCGGCCGACTGGCGCTCTCCGAAGACCGGCTAGCGGGCCGCGCGCTCGAGCAGCCGCTCGGGCGCGGCGAAGCCGAACTTCTCGTACAGGCCGTGCGCGTCCACGGTGTGCAGCACCCACCGCTGGTCGGCGTACGGGCCCTCGTCGATCGTGAACCGCACGAGCTCGACGCCGAGGCCGTGCCCGCGATGGTCCGGCAGCACAAAGACGTCCGCAAGGTAGACGAGGAACGCGTCCGGCGCGGTCACGGTCCGCGAGTAACCGGCGAGCGTGCCGTCGGGCGAGTAGAGGCCGACGTTCCGCGCGGCCCGGTCGATCAGCCCGTCCATGACATCGCGCGGGCGCCCCTCTGCCCAGTACGACTCCTCGGAGATGAACCGGTGCACTGCAGCGCGATCGATGCGAGCCGTGTCGTCGTCGAGCTCATAGCCCGCCGGAGCGGCTTCTTCACGCCGAGAGCGTCCGCAGGCGGAAGCCGCCCTGGTGCTCGTATGAGGCTCGCACGATCGCGAGCGCCTCGCGGGCACCACTTGCCGTCAGCCCGGCCTCGCCCGCGTCGGCGAGCGGCGTCGCGACGAGCGTCTGGATCGCGCGCACGCCCTCCGTCGAGAGCGGGATCGACCCGGGCCCGCAGTCGCGGCAGACGGCGCCGCCGGCTGCGGGGAGATAGCCGACGAGGCCTTCCACGGCGCCGCACTCGACGCAGCTCTCGAGGTGAGGCCTGTAGCCCGACACCCAGAGCAGCTTCAGCTGGAAGGAGAGGCCGAGCGGGTCGACCGTCGGCGATGCAGGAGCCCGCGACGGGATCTCGTCGAGCCGGTCGAGGAAGCGGGTCAGCGCGGTGAACGCGCGCTCGTTCGCCTCCTGCTCGGGAAAGAGGCGCAGCATCGCCTCGGCCCCGATCAGGCCGACGGCGAGCCGGTACGGATCCTCCCTCGCCTCGTGGTGCGACGCGCGCAGGTCGGCGCCCGTGACCGTCTGCAGCTCGCCGGAGCCCTGATGCAGCATCAGCTCGACGTGCGAGAGCGGCTCCAGGCGCCCGCCGAAGCGCGACTTCGTCCGGCGCACCCCTTTGGCGACCGCACCGACGCGACCCCGGTCGGCCGTGTAGACGTGCAGCACCCGGTCGGCCTCGCCCAGCCGGAACGACCGCAGCACGACCGCCTCCGTCCTGTACGTCCGCGCCATTCTTCGAGTCTAGAGGCGGCGACAGACGGGAACGAATCGCGGCTTGTCTGCGTTGTAAACAACAGTGACCAGGATTCAGATCTATACGACACGCTGGTGCGGCTACTGCGTCCGGGCCAAGTCCCTTCTCGACGGCGAAGGGCATCCCCTACGACGAGGTGTCGCTCGACGACGATCCCGGCTTCCGCAGGAACCTCTTCGACCTGACGGGCGGCTGGACGGTGCCGCAGATCCTGATCGACGGTGTGCCGATCGGCGGCTACACCGAGCTCTGGCGGCTGGACAAGTCCGGCGCGCTCGACGACCAGCTCGCCGCCTAGACTCCCGGCACGGACGCCGCGCTCTTGTCTCGGTCAGCACGTACGGCGGCGCCGTTCCTGGCCGCCCTCATCGCCGTGTCCGCGCTCGGTGCAGCGGACGGTGGCTACTTCCCGAGCGAGTGGGGCCTCGCGACCCTCGGCTTCGCGCTCATCGCCGTCACCCTCGTCCTCGCCACGGACGCGCCGCCGCCCGAGCGGGCTCGAGCTCGCATTCCTCGGCGGCCTCGCCGCGCTCGCGATGTGGGCCGCGCTCTCATCCCTCTGGTCGCCCGGAGCAGCGGCGCCGGTGCTCGAGGCCGAGCGGGGCATTCTCTACGTCACCGCCGCTGCCGCCGCGCTGCTGCTGCTCTCCTCGCGCGAGGCCTCGGCTGCGCTCCTGGGCGGTATCGTTGCGGGTGCGGTGCTCGTGTCGCTCTACGCGCTCGGCACCAGGCTCTTCCCCGGTCATGTCGGCGGCGCGTACGACCCCTCGAGCGGCTACCAGCTGGCCGAGCCGATCGGCTACTGGAACGCCCTCGGGCTGCTGACGGCGCTCGCGATCCTGCTCGCCGTCGGCTTCGCCGCCCACGCTACGCACATTGCGACGCGCGCGCTCGCCGCTGTCGCGCTCGTCGCGCTCCTCCCGACGCTCTACTTCTCGTTCAGCCGCGGCGCGCTCGTCGCGCTCGCCGGCGGCGCTGTCGTGCAGGCGGCGCTCGACCCGCGTCGTGCCCGGCTCTTCGTGTCCGGGGCTCGTGGCGAGCGCGCCGGCCGCGCTCGGCGTGCTGGAAGCGTCCCGGTCGCATGCCCTCACCGCGGCGGGCGCGACGCTGCAGACCGCACAGGCCGAGGGCAGCCATCTCACTCGGCGGCTCGTCGCGCTCGCGGTCGTTGCCGCGGCGCGATGCTCGTCCTGCACCTCCTCGAGCGGCGGCTGCGGCCGCCGCGCGGGCGGGACGTCGCTGGTCGCAGCCATCGTGGCGACAGCCGCGGTGGCGTGTCGCCGGCGCGCTCCTCGCGGCCGGAGGGCCGGTCACGGTGGTCGACCGGGCTGCCGATCCTTCACCGAGCCGCTCCCGGCCGGGGAGGGCGATCTTCAGCGCCGCCTCTCAGCGCCTCGGGAAACGGGCGCGGCGACTACTGGCACGTCGCCTGGGAGATGGCGCGCGACGAGCCGCTTCTCGGCACCGGCGCGGGCAGCTTCGAGGCGCACTGGCTGCGGGAGCGCCCGATCTCGTTTCATGCCCGCGACGCGCACAACCTCTACCTCGAAACCCTTGCCGAGCTCGGCCCGCTCGGGCTGGCGCTGCTCCTCGCCACGCTCGCGCTGCCGCTGCCGCCCTGCCGCAGGCACGCCGGCGCCCTTCGGACCGGCTGCGGCCGGGGCCTTCGTCGCGTATCTGCTCCACGCCTCGGTCGACTGGCACTGGGAGGTCCCGGCCGTCACGCTCCCGCGCTCTTCTGCGCGTGCGCCCTGCTCTCCGCGCGCGCGTGCGAGCGCGGCGTCGCTCACGGGAAGCCGCCGCATCGCGGCCCTGGCGCTGACCGCCCCGGTGCTCGCCGTCGCCCTCGTCACGCACGCCGGCAACCGTGCGACGGCGGCGAGCACCACTGCGATCGACGTCGAGACCCCGATCGCGCGCTCGCCGACGCGCGGCGGGCGATCGACTGGGCACCGTGGTCGCACGAGCCCTGGCAGCTGCGCGGCGAGGCTGAGTTGCTGCTCGAAGACGACGCTGCGGCTCGCAGGAGCCTGAAGCGTGCGCTCGAGCTCGATCCGGAGAGCTGGAGCACCTGGTTCGACCTCGCCGTTGCAAGCCGCGGCGCGGAGCGGGCGCGCGCGCTCGCGGAGGCGAAACGGCTCAACCCGCTGAGCCCGGAGATCGCCGAGTTCCAAACAGAATCTTAACAACCTTCAGCGCCTGTCCTCGGCTTCCCGCGCATCAACCCAAGCGAGAGAACCACGAACGCCACGCAGTCCGTTGAAGGGAGCCCAATTGAGAATTCCACGGAAGGTTTCCACGCATCGCCGCCGCCGCCGCGCTGGTGGTGTGCATGCTGACTGCGTTCGCCGCGCTCGGGGGGGTCGGCGCTGCGCCAACCGCAATCAACGCCGCCCAGGGTCAGTACGGCAAGAAGGTCACGATCTGCCACAAGGGCAAGAAGACGATCACCGTGAGCAAGAAGGCGCTGCCCGCGCACCTGCGCCACGGCGACACGATCGGAACGTGCGCGCGAGGCAAGAAGGCCAAGAAGGCCAAGGCCGCGAAGGCCAAGGCCGCGAAGGCCAAGGCCGCGAAGGCCAAGGCTGCGAAGGCCAAGGCTGCGAAGGCGAGGCCGAGAAGCCCAGGGCCGAGAAGTCCCAGGCTCAGAGGGCGAGGACAAGCCCGCCAAGGACAAGCCGGGAAAGGGAAGGGCCGGGGCGAAGTAACCCTGCAGCCCGCGATCTGAGGGGCCCGCCGGCGGCCGGGCCCCTCGTTGCGCCTCTACGAGAGCGTCTGGCAGTGGGGGCAGAACCACGTGCCCCGGCCGGCGACCCGCGTCTTCGCAAGCAGCGTGCCGCAGCGGTCGCACGGCTCATCGTCGCGCCCGTACGCCTTGAACTCTTTCTGCATCGAGCCTGAGCTCCCGTCCGGCAGCCGGTAGTCGGTGAGGGTCGAGCCCTGGCGGACGATGCCGAGCTCGAGGGCTTTCCGAATTGCCCGGTGAAGCCGCCGCAGCTCGTCGCGATCGAGCGAGCCGGCCGGCCGCTGGGGATGGAGCTTCGCGTACCAGAGCGCCTCGTCGACGTAGATGTTCCCGAGCCCGGCGAGCGTCCGCTGGTCGAGCAGCGCCGCCTTCAGCGCGGCGCGGCGCCCCTCCAGCCGTTCGCCCAGGCCCTTCGCCGTGAAGGCCGCGACGAGCGGCTCCTCGCCGAGGCGCGCGCCGAGGTACGGCTCGAGCTCGCCCGGCTCGAGCAGCAGCCACGTGCCGAAACGCCGGACGTCCCGGTAGCGCGACCTCGCTGCCGTCGTCGAGCGTCAGCAGCGCGCGCCGGTGAGCATCGCCGGCGAGCGCGTCGGCCCGCAGCGAGCCCGTCATACGGAGGTGGATCAGCAGCGCCCGGCCCGACGCGAAGCGGATGATCAGATACTTACCGCGCCGGTCGACGTGCTCGACGCGCTCGCCGGTGAGCTCGGAGGCGACGAGGAGCGGGTCCTCGGGCCGAGTCAGCCGGATGTCGCTGATCTCGACGTGCTCGAGCCGCCGGCCCTCGAGTGCCGGCGCGATGTTCCTCCGCACCGTCTCGACTTCCGGTAGCTCAGGCAACGACGTCGAGCAGGATCGAGTGCTCCGCCGGCGGCTCGTCGCCGAGCTCGTAGGCGGCGAGGACGGCCTCGACCGCCTCCGCGCCGCTCGCCTCGTCGCGGGCGTGCACGTCGGCGAGCAGGTGCACCTTGCTCGACGCTCGCGCCGCGCTTGACGTGGCAGAGAACGCCGACAGCGTGGTCGATCTCGTCCCCCTTCGACCGCCGCCCGGCGCCGAGGTGGAGCGCGGCCATCCCGACCGCGATCGCGCCCAGTCTCGTGACCGAGCCCGCGTGCGGAGCGTTCACCGGCAGGACGACCGGCGCCCGCGGCAATGCGGCCGGGTCGGGGTCGCCGCCCTGAGCGCGGATCCAGCGCTCGTAGACCTCCAGCGCCGAGCCGTCCGCGACGGCGGCCTCGGCGGCTCGCCTGCCTTCCTCGACGTTGACGCCGAGATCGGAGAGCGCCAGCAGCCGGGCGCACGCGTCGAGCACGAGCTCCGTGAAGTCGGGCGGCCCTTCGCCGCGCACCGTGTCGCGCGCCTCGGCGATCTCCAGGGAGTTGCCGACAGCCGCTCCGAGCGGCTGATCCATGTCGGTGAGCAGGCAGACGACCTCGCGACCGGCGTGCCGGCCGAGCTCGAGCATCGTCTCGGCGAGCGCGCGGGCGTCGTCGAGCGTCTTCATGAACGCGCCGTCGCCCGACCTTCACGTCGAGCACGATCGCGTCGGCGCCGCCCGCGATCTTCTTCGACATGATCGAGGAGGCGATCAGCGGCAGGATGTCCACGGTCGCGGTCACGTCGCGAAGCGCGTAGAGCTGCTTGTCCGCCGGCACGAGGTCCTCGGTCTGGCCGACGATCGCGAGCCCTACCGTCTTCACCTGAGTGATGAACTCGTCGACGGAGAGCTCGACGTCGAAGCCGGGGATCGACTCCAGCTTGTCGAGCGTGCCGCCGGTGTGGCCGAGGCCGCGCCCGCTCATCTTCCCCACCGGGACGCCGCACGCAGCGACGATCGGGCCGACGGCGATGGTCGTCTTGTCGCCGACGCCGCCCGTCGAGTGCTTGTCGACGACCTTGCGCCCGAGCGCTGTGCCGAGGTCGAGTGTGCGGCCGCTCCGGATCATCGCGTCGGTGAGCGCGTACGTCTCGGCGGCGGTCATGCCTCGGAAGTACACGGCCATGCAGAACGCGGCCAGCTGGTAGTCGGGGATCTCGCCGCGTGCGTAGCCGAGGATCAGCTCGCGAGATCTCCTCCGCCGGGAGCTCCTCGCCGTTCCGTTTCCGCTCGATCAGCTCGGCCGGGCGGATCACGGCTTGCCGGCCACGAAGACGCAGTGGCGTCGAGCGGGTGTGGAACGGCTCGGTCAGCTCGGGAACGCGCTCCGCGAGATGCGACCGGGTCGTCGTCGCCGCGACGAAGTCGACCATCGAGCTCCGATCGGGGAAGACGACCGTGCCGTTCGCCTCGCGCCGCTCGATCTCGCGTGAAGTACGGCGCCAGGCGCTGATCTCGCCGTTGTCGTAGCCGAACGACAGCCCCGCGGTCACCTCGCCGCCGAGCGAGGTCCCAGAGCTCCTGCATGTTGGCGGCGCCGAGTGTGGCGGCGACCAGGCGCCCGCCGCGACCGGAGAACGCGTGCCAGCTCGCTCAAACGCGCGATCGAGATCGGGCACGTGGTAGAGCACCCAGTTCGCGGCGACGCAGTCGAACTCACCGTCTGCGAACGGAAGGCTCTGAACGTCCGCCTGCGCGCGTCGACGCCCGCGGGCCTTCGTCAGCTCGACCATCCGCGGCGAGATGTCGACGGCGACGACCTGGGCGCCGAGCTCCTTCTGAACGCGCTCGGCGAGCTCGCCCATGCCGCAACCGACGTCGAGGAAACGCTCGGGCGCCGCTTCGCGGACGGCCTCGAAGACGGCGTCGTCCGGGTTGCACGCCCTCCGTCAGCTCACGGTACGTCTGGTTGCGCTTCGCCAGCCGCTCCTCGCTCGCGTACTCCCACTGGACGACGAGCGGGTTGTCGAGCTTCACGGGTCGATGATCGGACGGCCCGGGATGCCCCGCCCGGGCGGCTTGCCGCCGAGCCACGCGTTCACGGTGGCGCCGACGTCGGCGAACTCTCCCTCGTGAACGTGCGCCCTGCGCGTTGCGGCCGGCCGCATAGGCGAGCAGGAGGGCGTGCTCGCGCGAATGGTCGGTCGACGGCGTCGTCGGGTCGCAGCCGTGGTCGGAGGTGATGATCAGCAGGTCTCCGGGCCGCAGCGCCTCGAGGATCTCCTCGAGCCGGCGGTCGAAGTCCTGGAGGCAGCGATGAAAGTTGACCGGGTCGTTCCGGTGGCCCCAGAGCTGGTCGGTCTCGACGAGGTTCACGAACACGAGCCCGTCGTCGAGCTGCGTGCAGCAGCTCCACCGTCTTGTTGATCCCGTCGACGTTGGACTTGGTCGGAAAGGACTCGTCGATGTCGCAGCCGGCGAAGATGTCGCTGATCTTGCCCACCGCGTGAACCTTCTGCCCGGTGTCGCGGACGAGCGACAGGTAGTTCGGACGGCGCGGCTCGAGCGAGTAGTCGTGCCGGTTCGGCGTTCGCTCGTAGCTGCCCGGAGCGCCGTTGAACGGCCGGGCGATGACGCGACCGACCGCATGCTTGCCGGTGAGGATCTCGCGAGCCGCCTTGCAGGCCTCGTAGAGCTCCTCCAGCGGGATGGTCTCCTCGTGAGCGGCGATCTGGAAGACGGAGTCCGCCGAGGTGTAGACGATCCACTTCCCCGTCCGCTGGTGCTCCTCGCCGAGCTCCTGGATGATCTCGGTCCCCGACGCCGGCTTGTTGCCGAGGACGCCGCGTCCGGTCTTGTGCATGAAGGGGTCGATCACGTCGTGCGGGAAGCCGTGTGGATAGGTCGGCATCGCGGTCGGCGTGACGACGCCCATCAGCTCCCAGTGGCCGGTCGTCGTGTCCTTGCCCTTCGACCGCTCGAGCAGGCGGCCGGCGACCGCGGGAGCCCCCGGCTGCGCCGGGCAGCCCTCGAGCGGCATCACGTTGCCGAGGCCGAGCGCCTCCAGCGAGGGCAGGTCGAGACCTCCGACGGCGCGGGCGACGTTGCCGAGCGTGTTCGACCCCTCATCGCCGTACGAGGCCGCGTCGGGCAACTCTCCCGCGCCGACGGCATCGAGCACGATTACGCACGCCCGCGGCACGCCGCTATTCTACGGCGCGCATGGACACAGTCCTCGGGTTGATCGGCCTCGCCATCTACATCGTCCTCATCGTCGGGCTCGCGGCCGCCGTCACCTGGGCCGTCGTCAAGCTCAGCCCGTCCAAGAGCCAGAAGCAGCTCGAAGCCCGCAAGAACGCCGCCGCCAGACTCAGACGGCGGAGCGAGAACGTCTTCGAGGGGCGTGTACTCCAGCCCGTGCGCCTCGGCGACGGCCTCGTACGTGATCCTGCCGTCGATCACGTTCACGCCGCGTGCGAGCGGCTTGTCGCGTGCGACCGCCATCGGCAGCCCGTACTCGGCGATCTCCTCGACGTACGGCAGCGTCACGTTCGTCAGCGCCTTCGTCGAGGTGATCGGCACCGCGCCGGGCATGTTCGCGACGCAGTAGTGGATGACGCCGTCGATCTCGTAGACGGGATCGTCGTGCGTCGTCGGACGTGACGTCTCCGAGCAGCCGCCCTGGTCGATCGCGACGTCGCAGAAGACGCTGCCGGTCTTCATGCCGGCGATCATCTCCCTGGTCAGAAGCTTCGGCGCCAGCGCACCGGGGATCAGCACCGCGCCGATCACGACGTCCGCATCGCTCACCGACTCCTCGATCTGGAGCGTCGAGGACATGACCAGGCTGACGCGTCCGTGGAGCGTCTCCTCGAGATGGCGCATCCGGTCGACCGAACGGTCGAGAATCGTCACCTGAGCGCCGAGGCCGAGCGCGATCACCGCGGCGTTGTAGCCGACGATGCCGCCGCCGATCACGACGACCTTGCCGGGCGCGACGCCCGCAACGCCGCCGAGCAGCAGCCCGCGTCCACCCTTCGGGCGTTCGAGGTAGTGCGCGCCCGCCTGGGCGGCGAGCCGGCCGGCGACCTCGCTCATCGGCGCCAGAAGCGGCAGCCGGCGGTCGTCGGTCTCGACGGTCTCGTACGCCACGGCAGTGACCCCGCTCTCGACGAGCGCACGCGTCAGCGCTTCGTCGGCGGCGATGTGCAGGTACGTGAACAGCACGAGGCCCGGCGCGCAGCCGCGGGTACTCGGACGCGATCGGCTCCTTCACCTTCAGCAGCAGCTCCGCGGTCTCCCACACCTCGTCGACCGAGGCGATGCGCGCGCCGGTCGCCTCGTACGAGGCGTCATCGAACTGGCTGCCCATGCCGGCGGCCGTCTCGACCACGACCTCGTGGCCGAGCCGCACGAGCTCGCGTGCGCCCGCGGGCGTCAGTGCGACGCGGTACTCCTGAGGCTTGATCTCCTTGGCGACGCCGATGCGCATGGGCGGCGGCAACGATACGCCGCCTAGGAGGGCTCGCGCAGGTAGAGCAGGAGCGCCGATCATCGTCGTCGCATCGTCCAGCTCGTGGAGGTCGCGCCTCGACCTCGGCGAGGCGTCCACGCGCTACGACCTCGAGCTCTTCTCCTCTCGTCCGGGTCCGGCTCGCCCTCCTCGAGACCCTCCGCGACGAAGACCGTCACGCGCTCGTTGACGAAGCCGGGCGACGTCCAGAACGAGGCGAGCTCACGCCAGCTTCCGCCGTGCAGACCCGTCTCCTCGCGCAGCTCGCGTCGCGCGGTCTCCAACGGCGTCTCGCCCTCGTCGATCAGCCCTGCCGGCAGCTCGAGCAGCTTGCCGCCGATCGCCACGCGTCGCTGGCGAACGAACACGAACCGGTCTTCGGCATCGACCGCGACGATCGCGACCGCGTCGGGGGTGTCGGCGATCTCGTAGCCGTCCTCGACGACGACCGCGAACCGTCGTCCCTTCGCCAGATCTCTCATCGCACGAGACTTTCCACGTAGCGCGCGCTCCTCACGCCCGAACCAGGGCGGCTAGCCGGCCGCCGCGTTCTCCGCCGCGCGCTCGGGGCGGCGCGTCGCGGGGATCACCAGATCGACGCGCTCGTCCGACAGCGCCCACTTCAGCAGCGCCTGCGCCCAGGTCTTGACGCCGAACTCGGCGAGCGGGCTGAGCTCCTCCGGCGTGGGCTCGCGGGCGAGTAGAGCGCCCTGGCCGAACGGACGCATGACGATCACGGCAACGCCGAGCTCCGCGGCGAGCGGCAGGAGCGTCTCGCTCGCACGTCCGCTCACGCGGATTCAGCGGCACCTGAACCGTGTCGAAGCGCCGCGTCCGCAGCGCCTGCTCGCAGCTCACCGAATGCTGAGGGCGAGTAGTGGGTGACGCCGAGCTTGCCGATCCGTCCGCCACCACACTCGGCCTCGAGCCAGGGCAGATGCTCGCTCCCAGCCAACGAGGTTGTGCACCTGCTCGACGTCCACGCGGTCGAACCAATCGAGCTGATTGGCCAGCTGGTGTCGCGCCTCCTCGGGCGACGCGGCCCAGATCTTCGTCAGTACCGTCGCCTCGTCGCGGCGGCCGGCGAGCGCGACGCCGAGAGCACGCTCCGCGCCGCCGTACATCGGCGAGGAGTCGAAGCAGCGGGTGCCTGCCGCGAGCGCCGCGTCGACGACGTTGCGCGCCAGCTTCGCGTCGCCGTCGAACGTGTTCCACGTCCCGAGACCGACGACCGGCCCGAGGCGGCGCTCCTCCATCAGAGCATCCCCGTGGCGATGACCCCGGCGGCGAACGCAGTGCGGAAGAACGCGGGATCCTCGTCCGGCCCGCGGCCCATGTGCGAGAGCGGTAGACCGGCGCACGCATCCTCCCAGCCGTCCGTCGCGATCTCGATCGGGCCAGGCGACGACGATCTCCCCCAGGCACGAGGTCCGAGGCACCGATCCTGCGTGTGATGCGAGACGCCGCGGTGGCGTTCGCGCTGGTCGGCCTCGGACGAGCGGACCGTGAGTACCGGCCGGCCTCCGAGCGCCGCTGCGACGTTGGCGGCGTCCGCCAGCGAGAGGGCACCGTGGCCGAACCGCGTGCCCGTGCCGACGATTCCGGGGCCGACCGCGCAGACGACCGCGTCGTAGCCCTCCCGTCGCGCCAGGACGAGGGCGGCGGCCGATGTCACGCAGTCGACGTCGCCGTCCAGGCACGGCGCGACCGCGATCGCAGTGCCGAGGAGCCCACGTCCCTTGAGTGCCCGGACGGCGTCCGACAAGGAGACGGGAAGAGCGCCTCCGCTCACCTGGACGTAGGCGACGCGTTTCCCGGCGAGCGCAGCGCACACCGGAGCGACCTGGCTGTGCAGCGTGCAGAGCACGACCGGCATCGCGTCGAGTGTCTCCGAGAGCTCGCCGTCCTCTTCACCGCGCCGGAGAGCGACCTGCCCCGGCGTGTACGGAAGCGCCATCACGTGCGCTCCTTCCTCGGGCCCGAGTCCGAGCCCGCGCGTCAGGTTCGCGTACAGGATGTCGAACCCGCCCGACCCGAGCTCCAGCAGGCGCGCCTGCTCGTTGACGAGCACCTCGTCGCCGACCTCGACCTCGCCGGTCAGCCGCGGGTAGGCGACGCACGCCATCCCGTCCACCTCGAGCCGGAGCAGGCCGTCCTGCCGCTCGCCGAGCGCGGTGACCGTGCCGCGCCTAAGGCTGAGCGGCATCGCGGGCGGCGTCGACCAGCGCCAGCGTCACGTCGACCATCGCGTCCAGATCGTCGACGGCGATGTGCTCCTCGGCGGTGTGGATCTCCGCCATCCCGTTCGCGAGATTCAGGCAGGGCAACCTTTGGTGTTGAACACGTTCGCATCCGCACCTCCGCCGGTGAGCGTCGGCACCATCACGTACCCGCACGCCTCGAGCGCGGTCGCTGCGAGGCGGACGATCGGGTCGCTCTCCTTGAACCGGTAGCCCTGGTAGGTCTCGCTGACCTCCGTCTCGACCATGCACTCGGTGACGCTCGCGGCAAACGCGAACGTGTCGAGCATCTCCTGGACGACATCGGCGAGCTTGCGGGCGTCGTGCGAGCGAGCCTCCGCTTCGAGCTCGCACCACTCCGGGATGATGTTCCGGGCGCTGCCGCCGCTGATCACGCCGACGTTCGCGGTGGTCTCGTCGTCGAGCCGGCCGAGCCGCAGATCGGCGATGGCGCGCGCCGCAGCGGCGATTGCAGAGCGGCCCTCCTCCGGAACCATGCCGGAGTGCGCGGGGCGGCCGTGGAAGCGCACCACCAGCGAGCGCTGGTAGGGCGCTCCCATGATCACGTCGCCGATCGGCGCCGCCTGGTCGTAGACGAAGCCCAGCTCGGCCTCGAGCTTCGTGTGGTCGAACGCGCCGCGCTCCGAGGAGGCCAACCTCCTCCTTCTGCGTGAACAGAAGCTCGATGCCCGCGTGCGGCTTGCGCTCGGAGACGATCCGCCGCGCCGCCTCGATCATCGCGACGACGGCCGACTTGTTGTCCGCGCCGAGAATGGTTCCCGCGGCGTTCCGGACGACGCCGTCCGTGACGACGGGCTCGAGCGCGCCCTGCGGCGGCACGGTGTCGAGGTGCGCGCAGAGGAAGATCGGCGTGCCGCCGTCCGTCCGTCCCGGCAGCCGGCACAGCAGGTTGCCCGCGTTGGAGTCGATGCGAGCCCCGGCGTCGTCCTCCTCGACCTCGATGCCCAGCGAGCGCAGCTCGGCGGTGACACGATCGGTGACCGCGCGCTCGTTTCCCGGTGGACTGGGGATCGCGCACAGCTCCGTGAAGAGGTCGAGCGTCGAGGACATGTGTGTGATCCTAGATCTCGCCGGAAGCGCGCAAAAATTCTTCGCCTAGCTGTCTATTTCTTCTACAATATGGGTGCCGTGGCCAGTGCCGTCACCCACGAGCTCGTCCAGAAGAGCCTTGTCGGAGAGGCGCTCGAGCATGGTCCCGTGGCCGTTTTCGTCGCCGACGACGACGGCCGCTACCTCGCCGTCAACGCCTACGCCTGCGAGCTGCTGGGCTACACGCGGTCCGAGCTGCTCGATCTTCACGTGTCAGGACGTGGCCGTCGATCCGGAGGCGCAGACCAACTACGCCGAGATGCGGCGCACGGGATCGCGCACCGGCACGACCGCGCTGCGCCGGAGCGACGGATCCGAGGTCGAGATGCACTTCCGCGCCTCGCAGACGACGGTCGGCGGGATGCTGGTCTACATCGGGACCTGCTGGCCGGCGCGACTGAGCTACGCGCCGGTCCGCGACCGCGAGCTCGCTCCATAGCAGCGCCGACGAACTCCCGGAACAGCGGCGCGGGCCGGGTCGGCCGCGACTTGAACTCCGGGTGAAACTGGCTGGCCACGAACCAGGGGTGGTCGGGCAGCTCGACGACCTCGACGAGGCGTCCTTCCTGGAAGGTGCCCGAGACGACGAGGCCCGCATCGATCAGCTGCTGGCGGTACTGGTTGTTGACCTCGTAGCGGTGGCGGTGGCGCTCGTGGATGACGGCGTCGCCGTAGACCTCGCGCGTCCGCGTCCCGTCGGCCAGCTCGACCGCCTGCGCGCCGAGCCGCATCGTGCCGCCGAGATCCTCGATCTCCTTCTGCTCGGGAAGCAGGTCGATCACCGGGTACGGCGTCTCCGGATCCATCTCGGTCGAGTTCGCCCCGTCGAACCCGGCCACGTTGCGCGCGAACTCGGACACGGCAACGTGCATGCCGAGGCAGATCCCGAGGTAGGGGATGCCGCGCTCGCGCGCGACCTGGCAGGCGAGGATCTTCCCTTCCCACCCGCGCGAGCCGAAGCCGCCGGGAACGAGCACGCCGTCGACCTGCTCCAGCAGCTCGGCCGTCTCCTCGTACGACATGTTCTCGGCGTCGACCCACTGCACGCGCACCGCCGCCCCCTGGTGAACGCCGGCGTGCTTGAGCGCCTCGTGCACCGAGAGGTAGGCGTCGTGGAGCTTCACGTACTTGCCGACGAGCGCGATCGTCACCGGCTCCCTCGGCTCGCCGATCCGGTCGATCACCTCCTGCCACTCGCCGAGGCCGGCCCGGGGCGCATCGATGCCGAGCTGCGCGCAGACGAGCTCGTCGAGACCCTTCGTCCCGGAGCACGGCCGGGACGAGATAGACGTCGGAGACATCCGGCGCCGCGACGACGGAGCGAATGTCGACGTCGGCGAAGAGCGCGATCTTGTCCTTGATGTCCTGCGAGAGCTCCTCGTGCGAGCGGCAGACGATCACGTCCGGGTGGATACCGATGCGGCGAAGCTCGTTCACCGAGTGCTGCGTCGGCTTCGTCTTCAGCTCGCCGGCCGCCTCGATGAACGGGACGAGCGTGCAGTGGAGGTACATCACGTTCTCCGGGCCGACCTCCCGCCGGAACTGGCGGATCGCCTCGAGAAAGGGCAGCGACTCGATGTCGCCGACGGTGCCGCCGATCTCGGAGATGACGACGTCGGCGGGCGCCGCCTTCGCAGCGCGCTTGATGCGCAGCTTGATCTCGTTCGTGATGTGCGGGATCACCTGGACCGTGGCGCCGAGGAACTCGCCCTTCCGTTCCTTCCGCAGCACCGCATCCCAGATCGCGCCGGCACTGTGGCTGGCGTTCCGCGAGAGGTTCTCGTCGATGAAGCGCTCGTAGTGGCCGATGTCGAGATCGGTCTCGGCGCCGTCCTCGGTGACGAACACCTCGCCGTGCTGGAAGGGGCTCATCGTGCCCGGGTCGACGTTCAGGTACGGGTCGAACTTCTGCGCCTGGACGCGGAGGCCGCGCTCCTTCAGCAGCCGCCCCAGCGAGGCCGCCACGATCCCTTTCCCGAGCGCCGAGACGACGCCGCCGGTGACGAAGATGTACTTGGTCTCGCTTCCCGCGGTCGTGCTCATGTTCCTTGCCTCCCCCAGGCGTCGAGCGTCCGAAACACGGGCGTTCTCTCGATCAACGCCCCGAGCGAGCGACGCTCTCCGAGGAGGGTGAGGCCCGCGAGCGCCGCAATCGCGCTCCAGCGCTGCCTCTCCGTGAACTTGCTCACGGACCGTAAACCTAGCACGGCGCCGAGCGTGTTCGAACCGGAGTCGCCGAGCATCGCCATCTCGCGAAGATCGTAGGGAAGCAGGAGGACGGCGATCCCCTTCGGCGCGCTCGAGCGGAATCGACGCCGCGAGGTACGCCTTCAACGCTCGCCCGGGCTTCGTGTCGAGCTGGTTGAGCATGTTCGCGGCGAGCCCGACGAGGATCGCGCCGGAGAGCGAGCGCGTCCGCAGGAATGCGTAGCGCGGGATCCCGACGAGCTTGAGGACGCCGGTCGTCGACCCCGAGCGAAGGTGCTCGCGGAAGCCGCGCTCCTCCCCGCTCCAGAGGTCGTCGGCGACGCCGAGGGCCGCGACCGGCAGGACCTCCGGCCGCGCGACTCCGACGACCCAGCCGACGAGCGGGCAGCCGCAGACCCGCGGTGGTTGCGGCCCTGCGGGCCGAAGGCGAGGACGATGTCGCGAAGCTGGCGGCCGCGGTGCACGAAGCCGGCGAGGTCGCGCTCGGTCGCCCGGTGCTCGAGCGGAAGCCCGGTCTCGGCGATCTCGAGGCTCGCGTTCGCGCGCGTCCGCGGTCATCGCCGACTCGCAGCCGAAGCCGGCGGCGAGCGGGAAGACGGCGTCGCGCGCCTTCTGCGTGAGGCGGCGCTGGCCGGAGAGCGGCTCCTGCGCCGAGTAGCCGGACGCGAGCTCGATCAGACGCCGCGCAGCCTCCTTCGCGATCCCGAAGCCGCCGCCCTGCTTGCGGGCGAACGCCGCGATCGTCAGGTCGCTGTCCCCCTCGAGCAAGGGCCGTCAGATCGCCGCGGAGGTCGGCGTCGCAGAGCAGAATCGAACCGGGCGGCGCCGCGCGCTCGGCCAGCGTCAGCGCCTGTCCCTTGCCGCGGTGCGGGAGCCGGAGCACCCACGCGCCGGCTGCCGACGCGACCTCGGCGGTCGCGTCGCGCGACCCGTCGTCCGCGACGATCACCTCCGCGTTCGGGAACTGCCGCTTCAGCTCGGCGACGGTCGTCCCGATCCGCGCCTCCTCGTCGCGCGCCGCGACGAGGATCGTCAGCGTGTTCAGCCACCGGTTGGGGCGGGCAGCGGCTCGATCGGCGGCAGGATCCCGTCCTCGGCGGTGTCGCGGACGCCGTAGTCGCCCGGATCCGCGCCGCTGAGCAGGAGGATGAGCGCGAGCTGGCCGAGCTCCGTGTCGATCCCGTCGACCGTCGAGAGCCGAAAGCGCTGGAAGACGGGGATCGCACTCTGCTCGACCCGCGTCCGCTCGACGCCGACGGCCGGCTCGCCTGCGCTGCCGAGCCCCTGGTACAAGCCGGCGAGGAAGCGCGACGTGGGGCCGGCCTGCGGCTCGGCCGAGCGGATCACGACCACGCCGTCCACCGGCTGGCTGAAATCGCCGGTTCGCTGCTCGACGATCTCAGTCTCGAGCGCGTCCCAGAGCGGCGTCTTGCCGCCGGAGACGAGCTCACGCGCCGAGATCGCGGCCGAGATTGCCGAGTTGCTCGTCCCCGACGTAGCCGGAGAGCTCCTGGCGAGACGTCCAGAGCCGACTCGACCGCGTCGAGACGAAGCGGCATCGTGATCGCGCGCATCCGCGCGACGCGCCCACCCGCGTCGTCGTTGATCGCCGACTGCACGAAGTCCAGCGACTGCTGATCGACGGAGCCGACGACGATCACGGCGACGCTCTTCCCGGCAAGGCGATCCTCCGAGAGCACCGGATACGCGCCCTCGACGAACTCCTGCGCTGCCTGCTGCCGGCGCTCGAGGTCCTCAGAGTTCGCGTTCGCGGCGTCGACCTGCTCCTGGAGCTCGGCGATTCTGCCGTTGAGCCTGTCGCGCTCGGCATCGTCGACGAACCCGCGGCCCGAGATCCCGACTCCGATCAGGATCCCCACCACGAGCATCAGAAACACCGCCGCGAGCGAGGCGACGTGGTAGCGGAGGTCGAACACGGTTGCTCAGCCTAGTCCGACAACGTTCCTCAACGCCGGCGACGCGACGACTGCGACGACCAGCGCGGCGAGCGCCGCCAGACCGAAGAGGACGAGCGGCCAGACGCCGATCCGGCGGCTGACGAGGCGGGAGACGCCCTTCGCGTCGATCAGGATCTCCCCCACCTTGAGCCGGGTCACGAACGTCGACGACATGCCGGCGCGGCTGCGCTCGAGGAACTCGACCAGGTTGAAGTGCGTGCCGACGGCGACGATCAGCTCGGCGCCTTTCCCGTGCGCGAGCAGGAGAGCGATGTCCTCGGAGATCCCGGGTGCCGCGACCGTCTGGAAGGGCACGCCGAGGCGGCGGAGCCGCTCTTCACCCGGGGCGTGACCTTCACGGTAGGCGTGAACCAGGATCTCGGCGCCGCACCGAAGCGTGTCGTCGGTGACCGAATCCATGTCGCCGACGATCACGTCGGGCTTCCAGCCCTCCTCCAGCAGCGCCTCCGCACCGCCGTCGACGGCGACGAGCACGGGCTTGAAGTCACGGACGTACGAGCGGACGATCCGGAGATCGCGCTTGTGGCCGGGCCCGCGCGCGACGACGAGCGCGTGCCGGTCTCGGAAGCCGGTCTTCAGCGCCGGGAAGTCGATCCCCTCGGCGAGCAGCCGGCCCTCCTCCCGCAGGTAACGCATCGTGTTGTCCGCGAACTCCTGGAGCGCCTCCGTCACACGGCTCTCCTGTGCGGCGAGCGCACCGACGAGCTCACGCTCCTCGAGTGTCCGGCCGGTCGCGACACACGTCCCGTTCCGGAAGAGGCTCCCGCCGCGAACGGTGAGCCGCTCACCGTCCGAGATCTCGTCGAAGAGCTCGCCGCCCGTCACGTCGATCAGGCGAACGCCTCCGCGGACGAGGAGGAGCGGGCCTGGGTTCGGGTAGCGGCCCGAGTGCGACGGCGCCACGTTCACGACGACGCGGACGCCCGACTCGACCAGCTCCTCGGCCGAGACGCGGTCGAGGTCGGTGTGGTCGATGATCGCGATGTCGTCGGGGTGCAGCCGGCGGACGAGCTCCTTCGTCCGCTTGCCGAGCCGCGCGGTGCCTGTGTGTTCGACGAGAGAGCTCATCACGGGTCATTTCAGTGTGGAGATGAACTCTCGCCCGCCGAGCATCCGCTCGAGCTCGTCGCGGCGCTGCGCGTCGTCGAGCCGCTCGATGCGGGTGTGAGTCGGATCGCCCGGGATCTTCTCGACGCGGTAGTGCGTCTCGGCGACGCTCGCGATCTGCGGCAGATGGGTGATCGTGATCACCTGGGCGCGCTCCGCCAGCCGCTTGAGCGTCGCAGCCACCGCGTGGGCGGTCTCGCCGCCGATCCCTGCATCGATCTCGTCGAAGACCAGGGTCTCGCCACCGCCGACCGCGGCGATCGCGAGCGCGATGCGCGAGAGCTCGCCGCCCGACGCAGTCTCCGCGACGGGGCCGAACGGGAGGCCCGCGTTCGGCCGGACGAGGAAGACGGACTCGTCGGTGCCGGACGGGCCGGGATCGCGCTCGCGCAGCTCGACGCGGAACTCGCCGTCGCCCATGCCGACGCCGCGCAGCTCCTCGGCGACCGCGGCGGCGAACGGCTCGGCCGCGGCCTCGCGTGTCGCGCGGAGATCCGCGGCGAGCTGCTCCGACCGTGCTTCCGCCGCGGCCATTGCCGCTGCAGCCGCTTCGGCGGGGTCGAGTCCGCCCGCGAGCGCGTCGAGCTCCTGGCGAGCGGCCGCGGAGCGCTCCAGCAGGTCGTCGTAGTCGGCAGCGCCGAAACGCCGGCGCGTGTCGGAGATCCGCTCGAGGTCGCTTTCGACCTGCTCCACGCGGTCCGGCTCCGCCTCGAGCGAGGCGAGGAATCCGCGCAGGTCGGAGCCGAGCTCGCGAAGGCGAAGCTCGACGTCGCGAAGCTCCTCGCCCGCGCGAGCGAGCTCCGGTGCGAGCCGCTCGAGCGGCGCGAGCGAGCGCTCGGCGGCAGCGGTGAGCGCGGCGGCGCCCTCCCCGTCCTCGGGCGCGAGCGCCTCGGCCGCCTGCTGTGCTCCGTCCGCGAGCTCGGTCACGTGGCGAAGCCGCTCTCGTTCCGCTCGAAGTGCGTCCTCCCATCCGGGCTCGAAGCCCTCCGTCGCCTCGACGAGCGCGGTCAGCTCGCGCAGGCGCTCTTCTTCCGCCGCGGCTCCCCGAGTCAGCTCGTCGTACCGCTTCCGGGCGACGCCGAGCTCGCGCCACGCAAGCCGTGCCTCACGGCGGCGCCGTAGCTGTTCCTCGCCGCAGTACGAGTCGAGCACGTCGAGCTGGTACGACGGCCGGGCGAGGCGCCGCTGCTCGAACTGGCCGGACATCGCGATCAGCCGCTCCGCGGCGGCCGCGAGATCCTCGCGCGCGACGGCGCGGCCCCACGCGTAGGCACGCGTTCGCCCGTCGGCGAACACCCGACGGGCGATGACGAGGCCGGGCTCGTCCTCCGGCGCGAGCTCGGCGAGAGCGGCGAGCTCCTCGTCCTCGAGGAATCCCTCCGGCAGGTCGAGCTCCGCCTCGACGTACGCCTCCCCGGCGGCGGCGCCGATCGTCCCAGCGTCACCCTTGGCGCCGAGCAGGAGCCCGATCGCCTGGGCGAGGATCGTCTTCCCCGCACCCGTCTCGCCGGTGATCGCCGTCAGCCCCTCGGCCGGCGCGAGCTCTCCCTCCCGCACGAGCACGAGGTTCTCGATCCGCAGGCTACGAAGCAAAGGCCCGGCGGTAGCGGCTGAAGAACGTCACCTCGGGCAGCGTCGCGAGGAGCGAGCGTTGCGCGCCGACACGTGCCACTGCGCGGCCTCCGGGAGGCAGGTCGCCGACAGGGTGCCCGTCAACGAGCGCGGTCGCAGACACATCCGGCGGTTCGGTTCCAGACGATCAGCTCGGCGCCGCGCGGCACGACCAGCGGGCGCGCGTTGAGGGAGTGCGGCGCGACGAACGTGACGGCCATCGCGTCCAGGCCCCAGACGAGCACCGGGCCGCCGTTCGAGAAGTTGTAGCCAGTCGAGCCGGGCGGCGTCGCGCAGACGACTCCGTCGCAGCCGAGCCGGCCCAGCGCTTCGCCGCCGACCGCCCATTCGAGCTGGATCATCCTGCCGACGACGGCGCTCGCGACAACGAGGTCGTTGACGGCGACCCGCCGTCTCCTCCCCGACTTCGACATCGAGGGTCGGGAGCTCCTCGATGCGGTATTCGCCGGCGAAGACACGCGCCAGTCCCGCCTCGAGCTCGTCGCGCGTGATCGAGGAGAGAAAGCCGACGCGGCCGAAGTTGACTCCGATCACGGGCACCTCGGTGCCGAGGAAGCGGTTGAGCGCGCGCAGCATCGTGCCGTCGCCGCCGAGCACGACCGCGATGTCGATGTCGGCGCCGTTCCCGTTCTCGGGCGAGAGGCCGTGCTTCTCGGCTTCCTCCTCGCCCATGCGCAGCTCGACCCCGGCCTCGCGCGCCACGGTGGTGAGCCGGGCGAGCGCGGGGCCGATCGTCTGCGGCTTGCCGTGCGTGACGACGGCGGCTCTCTTGACCGCCTTAGGCGACAGCGTCACGGATCCGGTCGTCGATGTCATCCAGGAGCACGGGGTCGTCGCGGTTGATCAGGTGGAGGAAGAACTCGCGGTTGCCCTTCGGGCCGGGCAGCCCGGAGTCTACGACGCCGACTGCGGTCGCACCCCAGCCCAGGCCCGCCTCGACCACCTCGCGCAGGACACGGCGGTGGATCTCGGCGTCGCGGACGACACCTCCCTTCCCCACTTCCCCCTTTCCAGCCTCGAATTGAGGTTTGACCATCACGAGCGCATCCCAGCCGGGCTCCATCAACGCCAGCACCGGCGGCAGCACGAGCCGGACGCTGATGAAGGAGACGTCGCAGACGAGCAGGTCGGGGCGGAACGGAAGCTCAGCGAGCGTGCGGGCGTTCGTGCGCTCGAGCACCGTGACGCGCGGATCGTCCCGGAGCTTCGGATGCAGCTGCCCGTAGCCGACGTCCACCGCGATCACGCGGGCAACGCCGTTCTGGAGGAGGCAGTCCGTGAAGCCGCCGGTGGACGCACCGACGTCGATCGCATCGCGACCGTCGAGCTCGACCTCGAGCTGCTCGAGCGCGTTGGCGAGCTTCTCGCCGCCGCGGGAGACGAAGCGCGGTGGCCGGTCGACCTCGAGCTCGGCGTCCTCCGGCACCTGGTGACCCGGCTTGTCGAAGCCCGGCACGAGCCCGGCGAGCACGAGCGCCTGAGCCTGCGCCCGGCTCTCCGCCAGCCCACGTTCGACGAGCAGGACGTCGAGGCGCTTCTTCACGGTCGAAGGGTAGTCGCCGGATGTGTTACAGGACCGTCATGGAACTGCGTGGAGATCGCGTCGTCCTGCGGCCGCTCGCCGAGGCCGACGTCGATCGGATCGTCGAGCTGGGCGCCGATCCGGAGGTCGAGCGCTGGTGGCGAGGGCTGACTCCCGAGCATGTGCTGCAGAAAGCTCGCGGCGAGGACGAAGGCGTCGCGGTCTTCGCGATCCTCGTCGAGGATGAGGTCGCCGGGATGATCCAGTACTGGGAGGACGACGACGAGGAGTATCCGCCACGCAGGCATCGACCTCTTCCTCGGCGCGGAGTACCACGGCCGCGGCCTCGGTACGGACGCGGTGAGAACGATGGCGCGCCACCTGATCGTGGATCGCGGCCACCACCGTCTGACGATCGACCCTGCCGCACACAACGAGCGCGCGATCCGGTGCTACGAGAAGGCGGGCTTCAAGCGCGTGGGTGTCATGCGCGAGTACTGGCTGGACGCCGACGGAGTCTGGCGCGACGGACTGCTGCTCGACCTGCTCGCGACCGAGCTCACCATCGACATGAGCGCGATCGACTGGCTGCTCGAGTCGGAAGAGCCTGGGGTCGTCCTCCAGGCGAAGCGCGACCTGCTCGGCGAGCAGGACCCGCCGGAGGCGGCTCGGGTGCTGGACGGGCCGTGGGTGCGTGCCCTGCTCGCCGGGCAGCAGGCAGACGGCGGCTTCGGCGTCAATGTGTACGGCAAGTGGGGCGGCGCGCACTGGCGCCTCGTCTCCCTCGTCGAGCTCGGGGTGCCCGCGGGCGAGGAGCGCTGCGTCGCCGCCGCGGAGACGGTGCTCGCCTGGCTCACCGGCAAGGCGCACCGCGCGGCGGTGAAGTCGATCAACGGCCTGGTGCGGCGCTGCGCCTCGCAGGAGGGGAACGCGCTCGCCGTCTGCTGCCGGCTCGGCCTCGCCGAGGATCCACGCGTGCAGCTGCTCGCGGAGTCGCTCGTCGAGTGGCAGTGGCCCGACGGCGGCTGGAACTGCGACAAGAAGGCGACGGGCCGCCGCTCCTCGTTCAACGAGTCGCTCGCGCCGATGTGGGGGTTGCACGAGTACTGGGCGGCGACCGGGAGACGACGCGGCGAAGCGTGGCCGCAACCCGCACGGCCGAGCTCTTCCTCGAGCACCGGCTGTTTCGGATCGGCTGGCGAGGGAGAGCCGATCCGTCCCGTCGTTCGTCGCGCTCCACTACCCGCCGTTCTGGCACTACGACGTCCTTCAGGCGCTGCTCGTGCTCGCTCGCATGGGCCTGGCAAGCGACCCGCGCGCCCGGGACGCCATCGAGCTCGTCGAGGAACGCCGCCTTGCCGACGGCCGCTGGCGCGCCGGCGGCCGCTGGTGGAAGCCGCCGGGCTCGAAGAGCGCCAATGTCGACGTCGTCGACTGGGGCTCCGGCCCGAGCGAGATGCTGACGCTGAACGCGCTCCGAGTCCTCAACGCCGCCAAGTAACAGTCTGTTACTAGGCCAGGGTGACGGAGCCGTCGTCGGCGATCGTCCAGTGCGGGTTGTGGGCGATCTCCCACGGATGGCCGTCGGGGTCGACGAAGACGCCCGAGTAGCCGCCCCAGAACGTCTCGGCGCCGTGGCGTGGGATCGTGGCGCCCGCCGCCTCCGCCTCGGCGATCACCGCGTCGACCTCGGCCGGCGAGCCGACGTTGTAGGCGAGCGTCACGCCGCCCCAGCCGCCGGAGTCTTCGACGCCGCTGTCCTCCGCAAGCTGGTCCCGCCCCCACAGGGCGACGATCATCCCGCCCGCCTGGAAGAAGACGACGTCGTCAGCCGGGGCGGCTCCGCTCGTCCAACCGAGCGCCTCGTAGAACCGCTTCGCTCTCGCGAGGTCGCGGACGCCGAGCGTGATGAGGCTCAGCCGCTGCTCCATGCCGAGACTCTACTCAGCCAGCTGACAGGCGAGCTCCACCGCGGAAAGGAAGCAATCGTCGTCGTCTGGTCGGAGCGGCTCCTCCGGTCTGAACAAGGCGTCGACGACGGCGCGGTAGATCAACGCCCGGAGCAGGAGCTGCGGGAAGTCTGGAATGTGGGCCACGGCCGACAGCAAGCTGTCGTCCGCGCCCTCCCAGACGAGCGCATCGCCGACGACGATCGCGGACGCGAAGCCGGGTGGGCGCCAGTAGGGAGAGAAGTCGATTACTGCCGGCGGGAAGCCTGCGGCGAACAGGACATTTCCGGTCAGATCCCCGTGGACTAGTTGGGCCTGCGCGGCCACCGGCCGCAGCGCACGGACGAGCCTCGACACGTGCTTGACATGCTCGAAGTCGGCGGCCGGCAACTCGCCCCACGCAACGCGATCGCCGATTGCCCAGTGGTCGGTGTGGCGATCCAGGAGCGAGGGCCGCGGCACGGACGCGATCGCGGCGTGGAAACGCTCGCCGGCGGCGATCACCTCTGGCCAGGAACGCTCGCGGTGCTCACCCGCCACGAACTCCCAGGCACACCAGCCGTCGACAAGCGCGGAGCCGTCAGACGAACGCCTGAGCCGTGAAACGCGGACGTCGTCCGCACGCACTGCGTCGAGCAATTTGCCCTGCCACTCGAGTTCTTCAAGCGACATTGACCAATCGAGCGGCTTCAACACAAGGTCGGCGCTGCGCCATGCTGTTCCCTGCCCACCGGCAAGCGGCTCCGCAGGCGTGGAGGCGCCGAACGCCGCCAGAACGTGCGGTGGCGGCTCCGGCACCTACGCCGTTCGGGCGGCGAGGCCCGCGACGATCTCGGCCAGGACCGACGTGTCCGCCGGGATCGCCTGCAGCCGCTGCACTGCACGCTCCGCTGCCTCGTCGGCGAGCCGTCGCGCCTCCTCGACGCCGTGCGTCGCCGCGTAGCCGTCGCCGTCGAGCAGGTCGTCGACGATCTGGAAGAGGAGGCCGAGCTCGTCGCCGAACGCGCGCCACGCCGGCTGCTCCCCCTCGGGCACCTCGGCGACCCAGAGCGCAACGCCGACCGAGGCCGCGAAGAGCGCTCCCGTCTTCAGTCGGTGGAGGGCCGCGAGGTCGGCGGTGTCGCCGGTGACGTCGCGGTACTGGCCGCCGATCATTCCGAGCGTCGCCTGCGCGAGCTCGCGCCCGACCATCGGCGTCGGGTAGGAGAGCGCGAGCCGGAATGCCTCGGCGAGCAGCGCGTCGCCGGCGAGGAGCGCCGTCGCTTCGTCGAAGGCGATGTGCGCGGACGGACGGCCGCGGCGCTCGTCGTCGTCGTCCATCGCAGGCAAGTCGTCGTGGACGAGCGAGAACGTGTGCACGAGCTCGACCGCGGCGGCAGCAGGCAGACAGTGCTCGGCGACCGCTCCCGCCGCCTCGCCCACCGCCAGGGCGATGACCGGCCGCACACGCTTGCCACCTGATTCGATCGGATACCGGAGCGCTTCCTCGAGACCCCCGAGCTCCGGCGTGAACGCGAGCTCGGCGAGGTAACCCTCGACCAGCTCACGCAGTTCCTCAGGGTTGCGGGGCATCCGCTCTGGCCCGTGCCTTGGCTAGCTCTGCCTCGACTTCCTTCGCCAGGTCGGCGAGCTCCGTCAGCACCTCGACGGCCGACTCGGAGTCCTCCGCCGCGGCGAGCCGCTCCAGCTCGTCGCGCGTCGCCTTCAGCCGTTCGAGCAGCTCCTCGGCACGCGCCAGCGCCTCGTCTGCGGTTCCGCTCATGCAACCTCCTCGCTGTGCCCTTTTTCTCTGGCTACGCGAGCCAGGATCCCGTTCACGAGCCGTCCGGCGTCCTCGGACGCGTACCGCTTCGCCAGCACGACCGCCTCGTTCATCGCCACTTCCGGCGGCACGCTTTCCTCCTCCAGCTCATGGATCCCGATCCGCAGAATATTCCGCTCGAGCGTACCCAGACGGTCGGCGGTCCAGCCTTCTGCGCTTTCGGTGATGCGGCGATCGAGTTCCTCCGCCCGCACCGATACGGCCTGCGCGAGATCGAGTGCAAACGCGTCCGGCTCGCCCTCGTAGAGCGCGGTCAGCGGCTGCCCGGTGAGATCCCACTGGTACAGCAGGAAGAGGGCAGTGCGCCTCGCCTGTCTTCGGCCGGTGGTCACCCGTCGAGCTCCTCGATCGAGATGTCGACACCTTCCACGACGAGCCCGGCCGAGTCCCGGAGAACGCCCGCCACGTTCGCCTGCACCTCGCGTCCGAGGCCGGGCAGCACCGACCCGTAGGTCGCGGCGAGCTCCAGCTCGACGTGCGCCTTCCCGTCCGTGACCACCACGTCGAGCCCACGCCTCGGGCGCGGAACGCGCGCACCGTCGACGAGCTCTGCGGCGGCGATCACGAGCGCGGAAAGCGCGCCGCCGTCGATCCGGATCGTGCCCGCCGGCCCGTGAATGGTGTGTCCGTCCCGGCTCATGACGCTTCCACGCCCGCCAGCGCGGGCAGGCGGCTCCCCATCTCCTCCAGGAAGCTCGTCGAGTAGTCGCCGCTCACAAACTCCTCGAGACCGCAGGATGTCGAGCGCGAGCTCACGTGTCGTCGGGATGCCGCCCAGCTCGATCTCGTCCAGCGCCCGCAGACCGCGCGCGATCGTCGCCGGCCGGTCTTCTGCCCAGACGACGAGCTTCGCGATCAGCGAGTCGTAGTACGGAGAGATCGTCGAACCTTCCTCGAGATGCGTGTCGATCCTGACACCGGGCCCGAGCGGGGGTCGGAACCGCTCGATCGTTCCAGGAGCCGGTGCGAAGCCATTCGCGGGATCCTCCGCGTTGAGCCGAATCTCGATCGCGTGGCCGCGCCGGGGCGCACGGCCGGTGATCGGCAGCGGCTCGCCGGCAGCGATGCGCAGCTGCTGGCGCACGATGTCGACGCCCGTCACGATCTCACTGACCGGGTGCTCGACCTGCAGGCGTGCGTTCAGCTCGATGAAGTGGAACGTGCCGTCCGCTCCGAGCAGGAACTCGAACGTGCCGGCGTTCTCGTAGCCGATCGTGCGGCACGCGCGCTCGGCCGCCGCCTCCATCTCCTCGCGCGTGTCGGGATCCAGAGCCGGCGAGGGAGACTCCTCGATGAGCTTCTGGTGGCGCCGCTGGATCGAGCACTCGCGCTCGCCGAGGGTGAGCACGCCGCCGTCCTTGTCGCAGAGCACCTGGACCTCGACGTGCCGCGCGGGGACAAGCGCCTTCTCGACGTAGAGCGACCCGTCAGAGAAAGCCGCCTCGGCCTCAGAAGCTGCCATCGAGTACGCGGCCTCGAGCTCCTCAGGCCCGTGAACGAGCCGCATGCCCTTGCCGCCGCCGCCGGAGACTGCCTTCAGCAGGACGGGGAACCCGAGCTCAGCAGCGGCGGTTCGCACCTCCGCCAACGAGGCGCCACCCTCGGTGCCGGGCACGAGCGGCACGCCGGCCGACTTCATCTCGGCCTTGGCGCGCGCCTTGTCGCCCATCCGCTCCATCACGTCCGCGTCCGGCCCGACGAAGACGAGATCGTTGTCCTCGCACGCCCGAACGAATGCGGGGTTCTCGGAGAGGAAGCCGTAGCCCGGGTGAATGGCCTCGCAATCGGTCGTCCCGGCGGCGGCGATCACGTTCGAGATCCGGAGGTAGCTCTCGGACGCCGACGGCGGGCCGATGCACACCGCGCGGTCCGCGAGCCGGACGTGCAGAGCGTCATGGTCGGCCGTTGAGTACACGGCGACCGCTTCGGCGCCGAGCTCGTGGATCGCGCGGATCACTCGTACGGCAATCTCGCCGCGGTTTGCGACTAGGACTCTCGTGAACATCAGAGGACCGGCGGCGCGACGATCGGCTCGAGCTCGAACAGAAGCTGTCCGAACTCGACCGGCTTGCCGTTCTCGGCATGGATCGTCACGACCCGGCCTGCCGCTTCGGACTTCAGCTCGTTGAAGAGCTTCATCGCCTCCAACAGGCAGAGCGTCTGGCCCGGTGCGACAACGTCGCCGACCTCCACGAAGGCCGGCGTGCTCGGCTCGGGTGAGCGGTAGAAGACACCAACCATCGGCGACTCGACCCGGATCATTCCAGCCGGAGCCGCCGGCAGAACGGGCAACTCGGATTCGTCGTCTTCGGCGAGCGGCGCAGCCTGGAGGCCCTGGCGTTCGTCGGCCCGGCGGACCGAGACGCGCATCCCCTCATCCTCGATCTCCACCTCGGCGACACCGCTCTCCTGCACGATCCGGACGAGCTCACGGATCCGCTGCTCGCGCGTCTCCTCGAGCGTCGTCTCACCGCGGTCATCGCGTGTGTGTCGCGCACGGATCGTGCGCAAAAGCGACTCGGCGTCCTCGCCGAAGAGCGCGATCAGGACGAGCTCCTCCTCGCTCGCCGCGAGACCCTCGGCTTCCTGGCGCACGTCCTCCGCAGTCGGCGGATCGTCCTCGAGCGGCAGGCCGTCCGAGAGCAGCGCGACGGCCCTCTCGACGGTCGGGTCGATCGAGCCCGGCGGTCGCCCGAAGCCGCCCTGCACCAGCGCTCGGAACTCG
Organism: uncultured Gaiellaceae bacterium; assembly: GCA_963752405.1. Taxonomy (GTDB): domain Bacteria; phylum Actinomycetota; class Thermoleophilia; order Gaiellales; family Gaiellaceae; genus Gaiellasilicea. Next base: position 388,145 of record CAVVYB010000012.1, on the reverse strand, counting down.
TCGACGACCGTGCCATAGCGGCGAGCGGAGAGAACGTGGATCAGCGCCTGCGAGGCGAGGATCTGTCCAATCGGTGCGGCGAGCGGGGGCCACCCGGTCTCGCGCCGGATCGCCTGGAGCTCTTCGAGCGTCTCGAGCAGGCGGTCGCCGGAGGCATGCGCGCGAAGATGCGTGTCGAGCGCCGCGACGAGGCCGGTCGGCAGGTCGTACTCGGCGGCGCGCACCGCCAGGCGAGGAGCGTGCGGGGTGACGATCTCGTCGCCGATGTGCTCGTCGACCAGGTCCGATGCCTCCCACAGCCGTGCGACGTCGACGCCCGTCTCGAGGCCCATCCCGGCGAGCGCGGATGCGAGCGATTCGCCCGCGACACGGTGCAGCGAGAGGGCGAGCGGATAGATGGCGCAGGCGATCAGGTCGGCGCCGGCGCGAGCCGCCTCGAGCGAGTCGGCGAGGCCACTGCCGCCCGCTCCCTGACAGTAGAAGCCGACCGGAAGCCCGGAGGCCTCCTTGACCCGTCCGACGAGCTCGGCGGCCTGGTGAGGCTCGAGCCCGCCGCTCGGGTCGTGCACGAGCGCGCGCGTGGCCTTGATGTCCGGCAGCTCCTTCGCCTGCTCGACGAGCTGGTCCATCGCGCCCGGGTCGCCCGGGCTGTACACGAGCCCCGCGTGGAACTCCTTGCCGGCGTCGACGATCGCCTCACCGGGGCCGCGCAGGTTCGAGACGTCGTTCAGCGGGTCGTGCAGGCGGAAGATGTCGACCCCGTTCTCGGCCGCCGAGGAGACGAACCGGCGAACGAAATCCGTTGTGACCGGCCGCGAGCCGACGAGGAAACGGCCGCGGAGCGCCAGCCCGAGCGGCGTGGTCGTCCGAGCTTTGAGAGCGCGGATTCGCTCCCAGGGGCTCTCGACGCCGCGCCGGACGGCGGTGTCGAAGACGCCACCGCCCGAGATCTCGAGGCAGGCGAAGCCGGCCTTGTCGAGCACCTCGGCGATCCCGAGCAGCTCTCCGGTCGGGACCTTGCCGGCCAGCGGCTCCTGTGAGAGCAGGCGGATAGTGGTGTCGATGAGGCGCGGCACGAGCGGCAGCCTACCGAGTGCCGGGCGACCGGGAGACCTTGTGTTTCAGAAACACAAGCTCATCTCGCCCGCGTAACCATGCGGCGTACGAGCCCTTGTGTTTCAGAAACACAAAGTGCTCTACACCGGCCCGCGTGCCGCTCTGCCCGGCGGGAGCCGCCCGCCCGGGACGTCAGGCGCGGGAGATGTAGCGGGCTTCGCGGGGGTCGACCTTGATCCGGTCGCCCACGTTCACGAAGAGCGGCACCTGCACGACCGCGCCCGTCTCGAGCGTCGCGGGCTTCGTCACGTTCGAGACGGTGTCGCCCTTCACGCCGGGCTCGGTGTCCGTGACGGAGAGCTCGATCGACGACGGGAGCTGCACGCCGCTCGGCCGGCCGCCGACGAAGAGGAGCTGCACCGGCGTCGAGGGCTGCATGTAGGGCAGCTCCGCCTCGAGCGAGGCGTGCGGGAGCGAGAGCTGCTCGTAGCTCTGCTCGTCCATGAACACGACCTCGTCGCCCGAGTCGTAGAGGTACTGCATGTTCTTGACCTCGGTGTAGACGCGCGGGAACTTCTCGCCCGCCCGGAAGGTCTTGTCCACGACCGAGCCCGAGTCGATGCTCTTCACCTTGGTGCGAACGAAGGCGCCACCCTTGCCGGGCTTGACGTGCTGGAAGTCGACGATCCGCCACACCGAGCCCTCGAGCTCGATGTGCATCCCGGTCTTGAATTCGTTGGTGGAGACGACGGCCATCGGCGCGCCAGTCTACTCGTCGCGCTCCTAGGAGGGTTTGGCGAAATATCGGCTGAGACGCCGGGCCGCGCTGCTCGCCCCGGCGCCACTGAGAGCATCGCACCCGCGACGAGCGACATTCCGCCAAACCCTCCTAGGAAACGGTTATCAGGCTCTTGTCGTGAGTCGTGAGCCGCTCGCGGCCGTCATCGGTCACCAGCACCATGTCCTCGATCCGCACGCCGCCGAGACCCGGGATGTAGATCCCCGGCTCGCAGCTGACGACGTTCCCGGGCTCGAGCGTGTCGATCGACTCCGCGCGTACGGCGGGAGCTTCGTGCACTTCGAGCCCGATGCCGTGCCCGAGCCCGTGCCCGAACTGCTCGCCCCAGCCGGCAGCGGTGATCACGTCGCGCGCGGCCGCGTCGACTTCGCGACCGCCGGCTCCGGGCGCGAACGCCTCGAGTCCCGCCAGCTGCGCCTCGAGGCACACCTCGTACGCGCGCGCAAGCTCGTCCGGAAGATCGCCGGTGGCGAAAGTACGCGTGCAGTCGGAGGCGTAACCGTCGACGCGGCAACCGGCGTCGACGGTGACGAGCGTGCCGGCAGGGATCTCGACGTCCCGCACGTCGGCGTGAGGGCTCGCCCCGTTCTCGGCCGCGGCGACGATCGTGTCGAAGGCGAGCTCCGACGAGCCGTGCTCGTGGAAGAGCTCGCGCACGCGCCAGGCCAGCTCGCGCTCGGTCCGGCCGGTGAAGCGCTCCTCGGCCAGCGCCGCGAACATCAGGTCTGAGATCCGGGCTGCCTCGCGCACCGTCTCGATCTCGGCCGGCTCCTTCACGGCGCGCAGCCGCTCGACGATGCCCTGCGTCGACACGGTTTCGACTCCACCGTCCTCGAGCGTCTCGTGGCTCGCGACGGTGAGGACGTGCGCTTCGATCGCGATCGTCCGGCCCGCGAGCCGCGTCGCGAGGTCGGCGACCACGGCGCGCGCCGTCTGCTCGAAGCGGATCCCGTCGAGGGCCTTCGCTTTCTGGGCGTAGCGAAAGTCCGTGAAGAGCGTCGCGTCGCCCTCCGAGTCGACGAGCAGGGCGGCGTTCGAGCTCGAAAGGCCGGTGAGGTAGCGGACGTTGATCCCGCTCGTGACGAGGAGCGGCTCGTCGAGGAGCGCGGCCAGCCGTTCGATTCGGCTCATCCGAGTCCCGAGAGGAACTCGATCGCCGTCCGGTAGCCCTCGGGCCCCTCGCCGGAGACGCGCTTTGTCGCCAGGTCGCTGATCACCGACGTGCGCCTCCACTCCTCCCGGCCCTCGATCTTGGAGAGGTGCACCTCGACGACGGGAACCTTGAAGAGCTCGACCGCGTCGCGGATCGCGTAGCTGTAGTGGGACCAGGCGCCCGGGTTGAGGATCACGCCGTCCGCCCAGTCGAGCGCGTCATGGCACCAGTCGACGAACTGGCCCTCGTGGTTCGTCTGGCGACACCGGGTGGTGCACGTGAACTCCTTCGACCAGGCATAGATGCGGCTTTCGAGGTCGGCCAGCGTCAGCCCGCCGTAATGGACGGCGTCGCGCCGGTCGAGCACGTCGAGGTTCACTCCGTTGAGGACGGCGATGCGCACGGGACGACTCTATCCAGCGATCAGCGAGTCGAGCGCCGCTCGTACCTCGGCCGCGGGAAGCTCGACGCCGAGCTTCGGCCGGCCCGGCGCCTCCAGCAGCACGAGCCGCGGCACGCCGTCGACGACCTTCTTGTCGCGTGAGAGCGCAGCCCACGCTTCCTCACGGTCGACCCGCACGGGCTCGGGCCGCAACTCCTGCTCCACGGCCGCGGTGTCGAGCCCGGAGAGCCGTAGCGCCGCGAGCAGCCCCAGGGCGACGGCCCGGCCGTGTGGCAGCTCGAACGCCGCAGCTGCCTCCAGCGCGTGCGCGAACGTGTGGCCGAGATTGAGTTGCGCCCGCTCGCCCCGGTCGTGCGGGTCGCGCAGGCAGACGGCGGTCTTGAACGCAGCCGAGCGTCGCACTTGCTCGGGCAGCGGCAGCTCCCAGAACGGCTCGCCCGCCAGGAGGCCGGTCTTGACCACCTCCGCCCGCCCGTTCGCGAGCTCGGCCTCCGGCAGCGTCTCCAGCGTCGCAGGGTCGATCACCGTCCGGACCGGCCAGTGGAAGGCGCCGACCAGGTTCTTGGCGTCAGGGAGGTCGATCGCCGTCTTTCCCCCGATCGCGGCGTCGACCTGACCGACGAGCGTCGTCGGCACCGCCACCCAGTCGATCCCACGCAGGTAGGTGCCGGCGGCGAAGCCCGCGACGTCGGTCGTGCAGCCCCCGCCGAGAGCGACGAGCGTGCCGCCGCGCTCGAGCCGCAGTGCATGCCAGAGAGCCTCCAGTGACTCGACGGTCTTGGCCTGCTCTCCCGGTGGCAGCTCGTGGCTCGCTCGCGCCCGCGCTCCGAGTGCGAGCTGGACGTCCATGCCGTAGATCCCCGCGACCCGCGCATCGCTGACGATCTCGACCGGACCCTCGCCGGGAACAAGCTCGCCGAGCTGCTCGAGCGCGCCGAGCTCGACGTGGACGCCGCCTGCGGCGAGCACGGCACCTTCGACATCCGAGGTGCGGGCGTCAGCGGCGTCGTCGTAGAGCGGCTGCCGTTCCTCGTACAGCGTCCGGAATGCCGCCTCGTCCTGCGCGAGCGGCCGGTCGCTGCCTCCGACTCGGCGCCACGCCTCCTCGGCGTCGATTTCGACGAGGATCGTCATCGCACGATCCCGCAACGCCGACCGGATCTGGTCGGTTCCGACCGCGCCGCCGCCCAACGCGACCACCGCCGGTACCGCCGAGCGGAGCGCCTCCAGCGCTTGCTTCGACTCGCGGAGCCGGAAAGCTGCCTCACCGCCGGTCTCGAAGATCCGCGCGATGGGCTCGACCCGCTCGATCTCGCCGTCGACATCGACGAACGGCCGCCCGAGCCTCGCGGCGAGAGCTTCGCCGAGCGTCGTCTTCCCGGCGCCCATGAAGCCGATCAGGGCGACGTGACGGTCTAGGGCGTGCGTGGCCACTGGATGCGCTCCAGATACGCGCGGTGCGCCGCGAGGACGTCGACGAGCGCGTCGCCACCGAGCTTCTCCCGAGCGGCGCGGGCGAGCTCCCAGGCGACGGCGGCCTCTGCGACGACCGCCAGCGCTTCGACCGCGGCGACATCGCTCCGCTCGACGAGCGCCTGGGCCGGCTCGCCGTTGGCGAGATCGACGGAGTCGAGTGGCCGCATCAGCGTAGGCAGCGGCTTCATCGCGGCGCGCACGACGATCTCCTCTCCGTTCGAGACGCCGGCTTCCAGCCCGCCGGCGCGGTTCGAGCGCCGCTTGAGGCCAAATCCCGATGAACTAGCCTCGATCTCGTCGTGCGCGAGGGTGCCGCGAACGCGCGCGAGCTCGAAGCCGTCACCGACCTCGACGCCCTTCACGGCCTGGATGCTCATCAGCGCAGCCGCGAATCGCCCGTCGAGCCGATCCTCACGGGTCGCATAGGAGCCGAGCCCTGGGAAGACGCCACTCGCGCGCACCTCGACGACCCCGCCGAGCGTGTCGCGGTCGGCACGGGCGGCGTCGATCACGGCCTCCCAGCCCTCTCGCTCGCCGCCGATCTCGAGCACCGACCCCGCAACCGCGATCCCGAGCTCGGTCAGCAATGCCTTCGCGACTGCACCCGCAGCGACAAAGACGGCCGTGTGACGAGCGCTTGCCCGCTCCAGCGCGTTCCGGACGTCCTCGTGCCCGTACTTGAGCACTCCGGCGAGGTCGGCGTGACCCGGCCGCGGCAGCGTCACCGGCTTCGTTCCCTTGCCGGACGGCTCGCCCTCCGGCGGCCAGGGGTTCATCCCCCACTCCCAGTTCTTGTGGTCGCGGTTGCGGACGACGAGCGCAAGTGGCGTGCCGAGCGTCCGGCCGTGCCGGAGGCCGGCGAGCACCTCGACCTCGTCCCGCTCGAGCTGCTGGCGCGGGCTGCGGCCGTAGCCCTGCTGGCGCCGATGAAGGTCCGCGTCGATCGCCGCCCGGTCGAGCATGAGACCGGCCGGTAGCCCGGTGACGATCGCGACGAGAGCCGGGCCGTGCGACTCGCCGGCGGTGGAGAGACCGAGGATCACCGCCAAAGCGTATGCGTCGCGCGGAACTGGCTACAGCCGCACCACCCGAATGCGGCATGCGCGTCCAGGTCCACCCTTCGACAATGGTCATGACGTTATGGACGAGGGCAGATCTTCCCTACGTCAGCGAGTACAGCTGAACAGCTCGGAGGGGTCCCGCTTGCGAGCGGGCCCCCTCCGGCTATGAGCGGATCGCGGCGCGCATGACGTCAACAGGTGCGGGGAGCCCGGTCCAGCGTTCGAATGACGCCGCTCCCTGCAGCACGAGAACCTCCAGTCCGTCGACGACCTCGCAGCCGGCGGCCCGGGCAGCGGCTACGTGCGCCGTCTCGCCACCCTCTGCGCGGTAGGCAAGATCGATCACGGTCTGCCCCGCCCGCGGCTCGAACAGGAGCTCGTCTTTCACCGGTGTCGCCTGGACGACGAGCTCAGCGTCTTCCACCCTGGGCGGCCACTCGCCCTTCCGCGCGAACACGCTCACGTCGGCGCCGCGCTCTTCGAGCTCCGCGATCCAGGCTGCCGCCGCGCCGCCCGCTCCGACAACAGCCGCCTTGCTGGGCCGGCGATCCCCGAGCGCCTCCGTGTCGGTGCTGGAGCCGAGCACGCGCCCGTCACGGATGACCAGTGTGTTCACCGACTCGACGCCACCCTCGACGTCGTCGCACAGCGCGACAACTGCGAGCTTGTGCGGAGTCGTCACGTTGGCGCCCAGAAAGCCGAGGGCGACGAGCCCTCGGACCGCGTCCTCGAGCTGCGCGGGCGGAACGCCGAGCGGGACGTACGCCACGTCGAGTGCGCGCGCCGCGAACGCCGCGTTCTGCATCCGTGGCGAGAGTGACCCCACCTTGGGATCGCGCAGCAACCCGACGAGGCTGGTCGTGCCGCCGATCACCGCTCAGCCGCAGCCGTAGCCGTACTCGCAGGCCTTGGCGAAGAATTCCGACTCGCTCGCCGTGAAGAAGTGGTGCACGCGGTCCGGCTTGCGAACGAAGTAGAGGTACTTGACCTTCGCCGGGTGCGCGGCGGCCTGCATCGAGGCAAGTCCCGGGTTCGCGATCGGGGTCGGCGGCAGGCCTGTGCGGTTCCGGGTGTTGTACGGATTGTCGCTCTCGAGCTGCGAGACGCGCAGTGACTCGGTGCCGGGAATGTCGAGCCCGTAGCGAATCGTCGCGTCGATCCCGAGCGGCATCCGCGCCTTGAGTCGGTTGTAGATCACTGCCGCAACGAGGGGCCGCTCGTCGGGCGCGATCGTCTCCTTCTCGACCATCGAAGCGATGATCAGGACGTCGTAGGGCGTCAGCTGCTTCGTCTTCGCGAACCGCTGGTTGACCTTCGCCCAGTTCGCGTTGAAGTGCTCGATCTGATCCTCGACGAGCTGCTTCGACGTCGTCTTCGGGGTGAACTCGTACGTCGCCGGAAACAGAAAGCCCTCGATCCCGCGGGCGTCCTTGCGGAAAGGCGCCGGTACCTTCGCCGCCTTCGACGCGACGGCGTACGTGTTGCCGGAAAGCTTCGGCGTCACCTTCCGCTTGGTCTTGGCGATCTGACGGACCTCGGCGACTCGCTTCACCATGTCCTTGCGCGTGAAGCCCTCCGGGAACAGGATCCTGAGGATCGTCGGCTTCGGTGCGGTCGTGACCACCGGCGTCGTCGCTTCGGCCTCTCCATCGTCTCCGCGCAGGCCGAAGACGAAGTAGAGCGCGATCGCGAGGAAGCCGACCAGGAGCACGGCTGCGATTGCACGCCGGCGCGCCAGATGTCCGCGCGGCGGCCTCCGCTCCGGCCGCCCGGGCCGGGGCGGCATGACGGGCGTTATGCCCTGCTCGTCCACGCCAGGTAGCTCTCGAGCAGGTGTGCTGCGGCGCGAGCGTCCTCCGGTGCACGCGAGGATGGGCCGGCGGCGGCGAGTGTCGTCGTGAACCGCTCGTCGAACGACTCGACCGGAATGTCGACGGCAGCCCGTAGGGCGTCGACGAACAGCGCGGTCTCGTTCGCCTGAAGTCCCTCCTCGCCGCGAAGCGTCAGCGGCAGCCCGACGACGATTCGCTCCGCACCCTCCGCCGCCACGAGCGCGGCCAACTCCCGCAGGCCGGCTTCGCTCGCGGCACGCTCGACCACGGTGAGCGGCCGAGCCAGCGTTCCGGTTGCGTCGGAGACCGCGACGCCGGTCCGCGCGGCGCCGTAGTCGAGGGCCAGGACCTTCATCTAGCCCAGGGCCTCGATGATCGTCTTCTCGGCCAGGGCGACCGCGTCCTCGAGGCGCTCCGGCTGCTTGCCGCCGGCACGCGCCATCGTCGGCCGGCCGCCGCCCTTCCCTCCGATCAGCACCGCCGCCTCGCGAATCACGTCGCCCGCATTGACGCCACGCCCCTCGAGGGACTTGTCGAGGTTGATCAGCAGCTGCGCGGTGCCGTCGTTCAGCGCTCCGACGATCACCGCGGCGGGAGCATGCTGCTGCTTGAGCCGATCGGAGACGTCGAGCGGGTCGCCCGACGTGAGCTCGACGACGAGCACCGTTACGTCGCCGGCCGCCGTCTCCCGCGTCACGGTGTAGTCGGCCTCGGCCTTGCCACGCTCTGCCTTCCCACCCTTGGTCTTCGTGTCCTTGCGGGCCGCCGCGAGCTCGGCCCGGAGCTCGTCCCCTTCGCGCGCACGCTCGTGCAGGAGCGCAAAGGCCTCGCCGGAGGTGACGGCCTCGATCCGGCGCGCGCCCGAGCCGACCGAGCCCTCGGAAAGGATCACGAACGGCCCGATCTCGGCAGTCGAGCGAACGTGCGTGCCACCGCAGAGCTCGCGCGAGAAGCCGTCGATCTCGACGACGCGCACGATGTCGCCGTACTTCTCGCCGAAGAGCATCTGCGCGCCGAGCTTGCGGGCCTCGTCGATCGGCGTCTCGAAGGTCCGCACGGGCCGGCTGACGAAGATCTGCTCGTTCACCAGCTCCTCGACCTGCTCGCGCTCTTCCGGCGACAGCGCCTTCTCGTGCGTGAAGTCGAAACGGAGCTTGTCGGGCCGGACGGCCGAGCCCGCCTGCGCCACGTGCTCGCCCAGCACCCGCCGCAGCGACTCGTGCAGGAGATGAGTCGCCGTGTGGTTCGCCATCGTCGGGAAGCGCACTGACCAGGGAACGACGGCCTTCACCCGGTCGCCGACGGCGAAGCCGGTTCCCTCGAAGACGAGCACCTGGTCGTCGCCGACCCGGATCGCGTCGACCAGCTGCGCTTTGGCGCCCGTCTCGTCGTGCTCGATCGAGCCCGTGTCGCTCACCTGGCCTCCTCCCGCCGGATAGAACGGGGAGCGTTCGAGCTTGGCTTCGAAGCGGCCGTCGCCGAGATCGTTGAGGCCGATGATTGCCGTCAAAACCTCGGTCTGGTCGTACCCCACGAATTCGGACGGAGTCCCGGGGAGAGCTGTGACGACCCGGCCGCTGCCGGCGCGCGAGACTTCGCGGTGCTCCGCCATGCGCTGCTGGAAGTCGTCCTCGTCCACGGGAATTCCACGCTCGAGCGCGAGCTCTCGGGTCAGCTCGAACGGAAAGCCGTAGGTCGCGGTCAGGTCGAAGGCGTCCTTGCCGGAAATGGCGCCGCGCGAGGCGACCTCCTCGAAGAGCTTCATCCCACGCGCGAGCGTCTCGGTGAAGCGCTCTTCCTCGGCGCGCAGCACCTCACGGATCCGCTCGCGATTCTCCGGGAGCTCCGGAAACCAGTTGCCCATCTGCTCGACCACGGTGTCGCTGATGCGCCAGAGGTCGTCGAGCCCGATCGTGCGCGCCTGGTGGACGGCCCGGCGGATGATCCGCCGCAGGACGTAGCCACGCCCCTCGTTCGAAGGCGTGACGCCGTCGCCGACGAGGAAGGTCATCCCGCGGCCGTGGTCGGCGAGGATCCGGTGCGCCTTCGTGGCCGCCTCGGAATCGCCGAACGCGACACCGCTCTCCTGCGCGACCCAGCTCATGATCGCCTGGTAGCCGTCCGTCTCGTAGACGGAGCGGACGTTCTGCATCATCGCCGCGAGCCGCTCGAGGCCGAGGCCGGTGTCGATGTTCTGCTTCGGGAGCGGTGTCAGCGTTCCGTCCGGATGCTGCTCGAACTCCATGAAGACGAGATTCCAGAACTCGAGGAAGCGATCGCAGCGCGGGCACGCCGGCGCACACGTCGCGTCGCCGCACCCGTGCTCCGCACCCCAGTCCCAGTAGATCTCGGAGTCGGGGCCGCACGGCCCGGGGCCGCCGACAGACCAGAAGTTCTCGGAGCTCGGCAGCGCGACGATGCGCTCGCGGGGCATCCCGATCGCCTCCCACTCCTTGATCGCGACCTCGTCCGGGCCGAGCTTGAAGACCGGGTCGCCCGCGTGGACGGTGACCCAGATCCGATCCCAGTCGAGCTGCAGCCGCTCCTGGATGAACTCGGTCGCCAGCTCGATCGCACCCTTCTTGAAGTACTGGCCGAACGAGAAGTTGCCGAGCATCTCGAAGAACGTCAGGTGGTGCCCGTCGAGCCCGACCTCGTCGATATCGGGCGTCCGGAAGCACTTCTGCGAAGTGACCGTGAGAGGCGCCGGCGGCGGCTCGAGACCGAGGAAGTACGGCATCTGCGGCTGCATGCCGGCGCTCGTCAGCAGCGTCGTCCGGTCCTCCGGCCTCGGGATCAGCGGCCATGACGGCAGCCGCTTGTGGCCCTTCTCCTCGAAGAAGGACAGGTAGCCCTCGCGCAGCTCGGCCGTGGTACGCACCCTGGGATTGTAAGGACGCCTCAGGCGGCCAGTGCAGGCGGGCTAGCCCGTAGCGCGCTTGGCGCCGTGTGCTTCAAGCTGCTCGTCCGTTGCGATCTCGTCGCGGATCTTCTCGAGCGCCCGGCGAATCAGGCGGGAGACGTGCATCTGAGAGATGCCGACCTGCTGTGCGATCTGGCTCTGCGTCAGCCCGTCGAAGAAGCGGAGATGCAGGATGCGCCGTTCGCGCTCGTCGAGTGCGCGGAAGCCCGGCGCGAGCACCGCCCGGTCCTCGGAGACGGAGTACTGGTGCTCCTCGGTCCCGAGCGACTCGAGCGGGTCGAGCTCGCCGTCCTCGTCGGATCCCCCCACGGACAGCGAGAGCGAGGTGTACGCGCGCCCGGACTCGAGCGCCTCGAGCACCAGCTCCTCCTCGACGCCGGCCGCCTTCGCGAGCTCCGGGATCGTCGGTGACCGGCCGAGCTGGACGGTCTGATCCTCCACGATCTTCGAGAGCTGAACGTTGAGCTCCTGGAGGCCGCGCGGGACGCGCACCGCCCAGCCCTTGTCACGGAAGTGGCGCTTGATCTCGCCGATGATGTTCGGCGTCGCGTACGTCGTCAGCTCGACGCCGCGGTCGATGTCGAAGCGGTCGATCGCCTTGATCAGGCCGATGCAGCCGATCTGGACGAGATCGTCGAGCTGCTCGCCGCGATAGGCGTAGCGCCGGGCGAGTGAGCGGACGAGAGACAGGTACTGCTCGATCAGCTGCTCCCGCGCGGCGAGATCGCCCTCCTCGTGGTAGCGGCGCAGCAGCGCCTTGTCGGACGCGCGCGTCATGTCGACTCGCTCCCGGCGAGCTCGTAACCCTTGCGGAGCTCGATCCACGGCCCGCCGTCCCGTTCAGAGACCCTGACGCTGTCGACGACCGTTTCGAGCAGGCGGCGCAGTCCGAGCGATTCGCCTGCGTCCTCCTCCAGCTCGGCCGCGGTCGACTCGGTTACCGGGCCGATGACGGCTGCGATCGTGCCGCCCTCGACGCGCAGCTCAATCGTCAGCTGGCCCTCGTGATCGTCGTCGGTTCGCTCCAGCACCCCGTCGAGTGCGAGCTGAAGGTCGTCGAGGACGTCGAGTGTCACCTCGTGGCGGGCCGCGATTCCTCCGACGACCAGCCCGACGACGGTTGCGAACGGCCGCTCACGCGGTATCGAGATCGTGAATTCGTCCATCTAGGGCGTGCTGCTGCTGCCAGCCGCGCGGAGCTCTTCCTCGAGATCGCGCTCGCGCCTGGCTGCAGCCTCCTTGCCGGTTCGGACCGCTTCGCGCCAGTCACGGCGTGCCTTGAGCGTGGCCGCGCCATGCGTGATCCCGGCGGCGAGCCCGGAGATCTTCTGCACCGGCCGCGTGATCGCCATGCTCACGGCGCGAACTGCCGTGTCGGCGCTGTCGGCCATGTCCACTGCGCTATCGGTCACCTGATCCACCTTGTCCAGCTGCCCGTTCACCTTGTCGACGCTCTCGCCGACCTTGTGGATCACGGGCAGCAGTTCGGTTTCCGTTCCCTTGATGAACGAGGAAAGGCGCGCGAAGGTTCCGCCCAGTCGCACGAACATGTACGCGAGAGCGGCGCCGACCGCCACCAGAAAGGCGGCAAGGGCGTAGCTCGCGATGTCTCCGGCGCTGGCGGCAAGGAGTTGCACGTCGTGATCCTAGACGCGCTCCGCGGATGACACCAAGCCGCAGCCGACAACCGCACCACCGTCGTCGTAGAGAACGGCGAGCTGACCGGGGGCAACGCCGTAGGACGGCCGCTCGAGCTCGAGCGTGAACCCGCCCGGCCGCGGCAGGACACGCGCGGAGATCGCTGCCGAGCGGTAGCGGAGCTTGGCCTCGGCCCGGTCGATCGAGACGTGGAGCGCACCGGTCACCTCGACGTCCGTGCGCGCCAGCGAGCCGCGGGGGCCGACGACGAGCGTGTTGGAGCTCGGATCGGTGTGCAGCGCATAGAGAGGCTCGGCCGCGGCGACGCCGATTCCACGCCGCTGCCCGGGCGTGTAGCGCCAGATGCCCTCGTGCCGGCCGAGCTCACGGCCCTCTTCGTCCACGATCGCGCCCTCGAGGCGGTCGAGCCCACGCCGTTCGAGGAACGAGCGGTAGTCGTCGCCTGCGAGGAAGCACGCCTCCTGGCTCTCGCGGCGCTCGGCGACATCGAGCCCTGCGGCGGCTGCCTCGGCGCGCGTCTCGGCCTTCGTCCGCTCCCCGAGCGGGAACTCGATGTGCTCGAGCTTCTCGGGGTCGAGTTGCGCGAGCATGTACGACTGGTCCTTGTCCGGGTCGGCTGCACGGGCGAGCAGCCTCCGGCCGTTACGCTCGACGATTCGTGCGTAGTGGCCCGTCCAGAGCTTGCCGGCGCCCGCCCTGGCAGCGAATGCCAGCAGCTCGTCGAACCGGAAGCTGCCGTTGCAACGTCCGCACGGGTTGGGCGTCTCGCCACGCGTATAGCCCTGGATGAACGGCTCGACGACGGCGCGGCGGAACTCCTCGCGGAGATCGAGCGTCACGTGGGGAAGTCCGAGCGCGTGACACGTCTCCCGGGCTGCGATCACAGCTTCCGGCGAGCAGCAGGCGCGCTCCGAGTCGGGCCCTTCGGGATCGAGCCAGAGCCGGAGCGTGACTCCGATCGCTCTCGGACCGGCGCGAAGGAGTGCCACGGCGCTGTCGACACCACCGCTCATTGCGACGGCGATCCGCTCGGGATCCGCGTCCGCCCGGAAGACCTGCGCGAGTGCATTTGCGAGCGCGTCCGCGGCGAGCGTCTCTCCGGGGACGGCAGCAGCCTCGAGAAGCGTCAGGCCGGCGAGGGGACGCGCAAGGCCCGGCGCGTCGGCGTCCACGATCCGGTCGCCGTCGACCGTGAGCCGCACAAAGGCGAGCTCCTCCCCACGCGCAGAATCCCCGACGACTTCGAGCATGCGGACCAGCCTAGCCGCAACCAAATAGCGCTCCACCCTGCCGATGTTTCCTCCCGCCGATGCGAACCTGGCTTACCAGGTGGGTGCCGTGCCGAACGTCAGCGGGTGAGGCCTATTCCGGACACCAGCTCCCTTAACGTGACTGTTGGTTCACGTTTACGCGAGAGGCCACGCACAGGGTCGAGCACGCCCAGTGTATCTCTCGTCACCCGCGCTGCGCGAAGCGCCAGCGGATCTGCTGCGTTCCCTCGATGCCCAACCGCTGCGCCAGCGCCTCCGTGAGCTCGAACTGGCGGCCGGAGCGCTGCATGCGCGAGTCGATCACCTCGGTCAGCACCTCAGTGCCACCGTACGAGATGAAGATCTTCGCGCCACACGGAAGCACTGGATGGCTGACCCCGAGCGAACGGCCGGTGAGGATGCGCATGCAGGTCGTCCGCTCGGCATCGCGGGCAGCGCCGCGCGAGCCTGCGAGCGCCGTGTACCAGCCCGTCTCGGCGACCGTGACCTGCTGCGCATCGCCCGGGCGCGCCTCCTCCTCGTTGCCGGCTCGCGCCAGTGCGAGCGCGGCCACGACCGCAACGAGCGCGACCGCAGCCAGGGCGATCGTACGCTGCAGGACGCTCAGGCTCACCGGCTGCGGGCGGCGACGATCTCGCCGAACGACTCACGCACGAGAGCGTCGAAGTCGACCGGAAGGACGCCGTCGGGCGAGGCGAATTCCCGAAGGTAGTGGAGCAGGTAGCTGAGCTCCTCGTCTCGCACCGGGTCCGCGCCGGCGGCGTCGCGCACGAGCCGTTCGAGCTCCCACAGATTCCACTCCTGAGGCTCGACGGGAAACGAGAGCGTCGAGACGGCGGCGTGCACGGGCACGGGCTCTTCGACGATCGGCTGGGGCTCGGGCTCGGGCGGCGTGGCGACGACGAGCACGACGGGTTCCGGTTCCGGCTCCGGCTCGGGTTCGGGCTCCGGCTCCGGCTCCGGCTCGGGTTCCGGCTCGGTTCCGGCTCCGCCGCCACCGGCTGCGGCTCGGCCGGCTGTGGCTCCGCGGTCGGCAAGGGCTCCGGTTCCGGTTCCGGCTCGGGTTCCGGCTCCGGTTCCGGCTCCGGCTCAGGCTCCGGCTCCGGCTCGGGTTCCGGCTCGGGTTCCGGCTCTGGTTCCGGCTCTGGCTCTGGTTCCGGCTCAGGCTCTGGTTCCGGCTCGGGCTCGGGCTCCGGCTCCGGCTCCTCGGCCGCATCTTGCTCGCGTTCCCACGCCGACTGGGACGGATGCACCGTCACGGCGACCACACCGGACGTCTCGAGTGCCGGCGCCGGCGCCTCCGGCTCAGCGACCGGCTTCGGGGTGGAGCGAACTCGGGATGCAGCCCATTCGAGGAGGACCGTCACCGCGTAGGCCACCGCCATCACGGCAAAGATCGCCACGACCGACAGATCGAGGAGGCCTGCCGACGAGGGCGACGATGAGGAGGAAGCAGGCTTCGAGTGCGAATCGCGGCCAGAGACGACCGAGCATGCGCGTGGCTACCGCTCGGGCTCGGGCTCCCCGTCATCGGCCGGCTCGGCCTGCCCAGTGTCGGCGGCGTCGGACGGCGTGACGGGGGGAGCGGGCGAAGAAGCCTCGGCTTCCGCCTCGGCGTCGGAAGCATCCACGTCGTGAGCCTCGTCCTCCGCCGGGGAAGGCTCGGGCTCGGACCGATTCGAGGTGTCGTCAGCAGGCTCGGAGACCGGTGGCGCCTCGGCTGGGGCGGCGAACGCCTGGGACGGGCCGCGGCGGCGGTGTCCCACCCGCGCGTGCGATCTCGCTGTCGTTCGCCTCGACGATCGACTGGACGACCTGGCTGATCGCCGGCTCGCCGAGACCGGCGGCTGCGAGCAACTGCTCGGCACCCTTCTGGGCACGAGCCATGACGGCGGTCGCCTGGGCCCGAGCCCACTCGAGCGTCTGCTCGACCTCGGCACGGGCGGAGTTCGTGAGCTCGGTCGCCTGGTGGCGTGACTGCTCGAGCAGCCGGTTTCCACGGGTCTCTGCTTCGCGCAGCTCGCGCGTTGCGTCGGCGTTCGACTTGGCGAGGAGATCGCGGGCCTCGGCCTTCGCGGCGTTGAGGATCTCCGAACGCTGCCGCTCCGATTCGGTGCGGTAACGCTCGATCTCGGCTTCGCGCTGCTGAAGCACCTTCTGCTTCGCGCTCACTTCCTCCTCGGTGCGCTGAAGCTGCGTCGCGGAGGCGGTCTGCGCGTCGCGCTCGAGCGTGTCGGCGAATTCGGCGGCGGCGCGAATCAGGTGGAGCGCGTCCATGCGGATCGCGTGACCAGTCGGCGAGACGTTGGAGCTCGTGCGCGCGGCCTGGAGCACGCGGAGCTGCGCCTGCAGCTGGGCGGTATGGCGGCGGAACGCATCGAACGCCTCGCGGACGCCTTGCTCGTCGTAGCCGTCGCCCGCGCGTCGTAGCTGCTCGACGGTCGGAAGCGCGGTCAGGCCGGCTGAAGAACGATCTGACTCACTTGACGACATTGCGGCTCACGCTTTCTAGGGTCGGTAGACAGGCCGCTGCAGCGGCTTGCCGGAAGTATGCCCGGTTCATCGGCTGTCCAGCGAGAAAATCTTAGGTTTGAGGCTCTATCAGCCTTATTCCAAGTTCGATGAGCTGCTCCTCCGTCACCTCGGACGGCGCTCCGCTCATCGGATCGACTCCCGCCTGGTTCTTGGGGAAGGCGATCACGTCGCGCAGGTTGGGCTCGCCGGCCAGAACCATCGTCATGCGGTCGATCCCGAGCGCGATGCCACCCATCGGTGGCGCACCCATTGCGAGCGCGTCCAGCAGGAAGCCGAACTTCGACCGCTGCTCCTCCTCGGACATTCCGAGCAGCTCGAACACCTTTCCCTGGATCTCGGGCTCGTGGATCCTGAAGCTGCCGCCGCCGAGCTCGTTGCCGTTCACGATCAGGTCGTAAGCGTGTGCGAGCGCGTGCTCGGGGTCCTCGGCGAAACGTCCTTCCCACTCCTTCGTCGGCCGCGTGAATGGGTGGTGCACCGCGCGTCCAGCGGCCGTTCTCCTCGTCGTGCTCGAACATCGGGAAGTCGTAGACCCAGAGGAAGGTGAAGACCTCGTCGTCGATCAGCCCGAGCTCGCGGCCGAGATGGAGCCTGAGCGCGCCGAGAACCCGCGAGGTCGTCGCCCACGTGTCGGCCGCGAAAAGCACCGTCGAGGCGGGATCGCCGCGGAACAGCGAGAGCTCCTCCTCGGAGAGGAACTTCGCGATCGGCGAACGCACCTCGCCCTCCTCGTCGAACACGAGGTAGGCGAGCCCCTTTGCGCCCCACTCCTTGGCGAGCTCCTCGAGCTTCGCGAGGTCACCGCGGCTGAGCTCCTGCGGCACGCGCAGGAAGCGCACGGCCTCGGCGCCCGCGAAGACGCCGAACTCGGAGCTGCGCGTCACCTCGGTGGCGTCCTCGAGCTCGAGCCCGAAGCGCGTATCCGGCTTGTCCGAGCCGAAGCGTCGGTCCGCCTCCTCGAACGCCATCCGCGGGAACGGCGTCGCGATCTCGATTCCCAGGCACTCGCGCCAGATGCGGGCGTACATCCGCTCCATCACGTCGTAGAGAAACTCCTGGTCGGGGAAGCTCATCTCGACGTCCAGCTGCGTGATCTCCTGGACGCGATCGGCGCGGAGATCCTCGTCGCGGAAGCAGATCGCGATCTGGTAGTAGCGGTCGAAGCCGGCGACCATCGTCAGCTGCTTCAGGATCTGCGGGCTCTGCGGCAGCGCGTAGAAGCGGCCCTTCTGGAGCCGGCTCGGGACGACGAAGTCGCGCGCGCCCTCGGGCGTCGGCTTGAAGAGGATCGGCGTCTGGATGTCGAGGAACCCGGCCGCCTCCATCTCGCGGCGGATGATCCCGACCATCTGCGCCCGCAACGTGATGTTCCGCTGCAGCTTCTCGCGGCGCAGGTCGAGCCAGCGGTAGCGCAGGCGCAGCGTCTCGTCCACGTTCTCCTCGTCGAGCTGGAACGGCAGCGGTGTCGAGCGGCTGACGATCTCGAGCGTGTCCACCTGCAGCTCCACCTCGCCGGTCGGCATGATCGGGTTGACCGTCTCGGCGCTGCGCGCGACGAGCGTTCCCTCGGCCTTGAGCACGAACTCGTTCCGGATCTGATGCGACAGCTCGGCCGCCTCGGGCGCCAGCTCGGGGTTGATCACGAGCTGCGTGATCCCGGTACGGTCGCGCAGGTCGACGAAGACGAGGCCGCCGTGGTCGCGACGGCGCGCCGCCCAGCCGGAGAGCGTCAGACTTCTCGCCGACGAGCTCCTTCGACGGCTCGCCGCACATGTGGGTACGCCAGGTCATCGCGACAGTCTGCCGAGAACGTCCGCGTGGGCAACCGGTTCGTCTTGTGCGCCCGACTGTGCGGATCAGCGCGTCCTCGGCGCGGAGGATCACGGTCGTTCGCCGCACCGGACCGGCCCGCCTGCGTCAGCTGACCCTTGAGGGAACGGCCGGCGTAGTCGGTGTCGGCTGCGATCCCGCTCTCCCGGAGTTGCTTCAGGAGCGGCGGGACGAGGCCGCGCGGTCCATCCGGCTCGACGACGACGAAGACGTCGACCGACGGGCGCATCGGCGTCGGCGACGCCTTCGTCCTCCATCGCGATCAGCAGCCGCTCGATCCCCGCTCCGAAGCCCACCCCAGGCGTCGGCGGACCGCCGATCTCCTCGACCAGGTAGTCGTAGCGGCCGCCGCCGGAGATGGTCGAGTTCTCGTTGTCCATCGGCCCGACGAACTCCCAGGTCGTGCGCGAGTAGTAGTCGAGCCCGCGCACGAGCGTCGGGACGAGCTCGTACCGCACGTCCATCGCGTCGAGGTCGGCTCGCACCGCTGCGAAGTGCTCGACGCACGCCTCGCACAGCGACTCGCCGATCTTGGGTGCCGCTTCGAGCAGCTTCCTCGTCTGTTCGGTTCTTCACGTCGAAGACGCGCAGCGGGCTTGTCGCTGCCTTCTCCCGCGCGTCCGCGTCCAGCTCGTCCTCGTGCTCGGCGAGCCAGGCACGCAGCTTCTCCAGGTAGGCAGGCCGGCACTCCCGGCAGCCGATCGAGTTCAGCTCCAGCCGGTAGCTCGTGACGCCGAGCCGGTGCAGGAGCGTGTCGTAGAGCTGGATGATCTCGGCGTCGATCGCCGGATCGTCGGAGCCGATCGCCTCGACCGACAGCTGCCAGTGCTCCCGGTAGCGGCCTCGTCCCGGGCGCGCCGTAGCGGTACATCGACCCGATCGTGTAGAGCTTCTGCGGCTGCGGCTCGCGGTGGAGGCCGTGCTCGATGTACGCGCGGCAGATCGGCGCCGTCCCCTCCGGTCGCAACGTCAACGACCGGTCCGAGCGGTCCGTGAACGTGTACATCTCCTTCTGAACGACGTCGGAGCCCGCGCCCGACGTGCGCGCGAAGAGCTCCGTGTCCTCGAAGACGGGCGTCTGGATCCTGCGGTACCCGTAGAGCGCGCAGAGGCCGCTCCATCTCGTCCGTCACCCGACGCCAGAGCGGCTGCTCGGACGGAAGGATGTCGTGGGTGCCGCGCGGGCGCTCGAGCTTGGTCACGCGCGAAGCTCTGCGAGGAACGGATTGCGCGCGAGCTCGTCGCCGAGCGTCGTCGGCGGGCCGTGACCCGAGTAGACGACCGTTTCGGGCGGGTAGGCCTCGGCGAGCGCGCGAATCGAGTCGAGCAAGGTGTCCCAGTCGCCGAACGGGAGGTCGGTACGCCCGACCGAGCCGGAGAAGAGCACGTCGCCGGAGAAGAGTGCCCCGTCTGCGTAGTAGGAGAGGTGGCCGGGCGAGTGGCCGGGAACGTGACGAACCTGGAAGGAGATCCCCGCCGCGTCGACCGTCTCGCCGCCGGACAGGAGCGTGGCGTCGCCGCTGAAGGCGCGCGTCGGGTAACCGGGGAAGAAGTCGTTCGGCCGGCGAAAGACGTCGAGCTCGCCCTCGGGGAGCCAGACGGGAGCGCCGGTGCCCTCCGCGAGATCGGCGAGTGCGCCGAAGTGATCGAAGTGGCTGTGCGTGAGCAGGATCGCCGCGCACGTCGCTCCCGAACGGGCGAGTGCGAGCCGGATCTCGGCGGCGTCCGCGCCCGGATCGATGACGACGGCCTCGGTCGCGCCCCGGTCGGGGCGGACGAGGTAGCAGTTCGTCCCGATCTGCCCGAGCGAGAGCTGGTCAACCGCGAGCGCCAAGGCGGATGAGTTTATCCTTGGCCTCCGTGCAGAGCTGGAACCTGATGGAGATCGACGCTCCTGCGGGCACGCGGGACCCGGTCGTCGTCCACTCGGGCAACGAAGCCCGGGCGGTGCTGATCGCGCTCAACGCCGGGCAGGTGATGGGTGACCACCAGGTGAAGGAAAACGCGTGGGTGACCGTCCTCGACGGCACGGTGCGGATCTCGGCCGGCGGTGAATCGTTCGACGCTGCGCCGGGCATGCTCTTTCGCTTCGATCCGGACGAGCGGCACTCGCTCGCAAGCGACGAGGGTGCTCGGATCCTGCTCCTGCTCGCGCCGTGGCCGGGCGAGGGCCACTACCGCGGCAGCACCGTCTAGCGCTTCTTCGACTCTTCGGTGCGTTCGAGCCGGCGCTGGGCGGCACGCCAGACCATGGTGTCCATGAAGTAGCTGAACGGCAGGAAAAACGCCATCAAGGCGAGGGCCTGGCCGACCTTGCCGACCGTCGTTGCCTCGTCGTCCGCAACCAGGAAGACGGTCAGGAGCATGAGGGGGAAGAAGAGCAGCGTCCGCTTTCCCGTGCGCCGCCACGATGGCGGCTCGATCGAGCGCCCGCCGCGGCGAACCGGCTCGGCCTTCGCCGGCTTCGCGTTCCTCGTCGGGGTCGCGCCGACGAGCTCCTCCGCTACTTCGGGGGCGAGCTCGTTGCCCTCCTCGTCAACGTAGACCTCTTCGTACTCGTGCCGCTTCAGCTTCTGCCGGCGGCGCTGCTGCTTCTTCGAAGGCATGGGCTCAGTATGCCGCGCGACTGAAGGCCACGGTGCCGCCCTTGATCACAGCCGGCGACGATGTCGCCCCCGAGGTGGTAGGCGAGGTAGCGCCAGTCGGGAGCATCGAGGAGCGTCACGTCGGCCGCGTAGCCCGGAGCAAGGCGGCCGAGCGTGTCGGCACGGCCGAGCACGTGAGCCGCGTTCACCGTGCAGGCGGCGAGCGCCTCCGCGGGGCTGAGCTTCAGCTGGGTCGCGGCGAGCGAGCAGACGAGCGGGAGGCTCTCGCAGAAGGCGCTGCCGGGGTTGAAGTCGGTCGCGAGCGCGATCGCAGCACCCGCGTCGACGAGCGCGCGGGCGGGCGGCATCGGTCGTGCGAGGAAGAGTGCGCTTGCGGGCAGCAGCACGCCCGTGACGTCGCTAGCCGCCAGCGCAGCGATGCCCTCCGGGCCGGTCGCCTCGAGATGGTCGACCGAACGCGCATCGAGCTCGATCGCGAGCGGGATCGCACCGGCTTCCGTGAACTGGTCGCCGTGGAGCCTCAACTCCAGGCCGTGCGTGCGGCACGCCTCGAGATAGCGGCGCGCCTGCGCGGCGTCGAAGGCGCCCCGCTCGAGGAAGACGTCGGCCGCCTCGGCAAGTTGCGCTGCCTCTGGGAGCACGTCGGCCAGGATGAAGTCGAGATAGGCATCGGCGTTCGCGTGCCCAGGCGGAGTGGCGTGCGCTCCGAGCCAGGTCGGGATCCCACCAGCCGCTGCGATCGCCCGCAACGACGCCAGCTCGGTGTCCCGGTCGAGGCCGTAGCCCGACTTTCCCTCGAACGTCGTCGTGCCCGGCGCGGAGCATCCAGCCGCGGTGACGCTCCACCGCCTCGGCGAGCCCGGCCTCTCCGGCGGCCCGGCTCGCTCCCACGGTCGAGAGGATGCCGAGGCCCGCTGCGTGCAGTTCCTCGTAGCTCGCGCCGGCCGCGCGGCGCGAGAACTCCTCGACGCGGTCGCCGCCGAACGCCGGGTGCGTGTGGCAGTCGACGAGGCCCGGGATGGCGCACAGGCCGCGGCCGTCGAGCTCTTCGACGTCACCATCGAGCGCGGGCAGGTCCGCCATCGCGCCCACAGCCTCGATCGTCTCGCCGTCGCAGAGCACGTACGCCCCCTCGATGAGCTCCCGCTCGCGCAAGCGGGCTCCACGCAGCGGTGCGGCACGGCCAGCGGGTGAGACGACCTGCTCGAGGTCGCGGATCAGCAGTCGTGTCATCGTTCAGACGCTGGGCGGCTCGAGGCTGGGCCCTTCCAGGCTGGGCAGGTCGAGACCGTGCTCCCGGGCGGCATCGAGAGCCTCGTCGTAGCCGGCGTCCGCATGGCGCATGACGCCGGTACCCGGGTCGGTGGTGAGCACCCGCTCGAGTCGCTCCGCCGCATCGGTGCTGCCGTCGGCGAGCACGACCATGCCCGCGTGGATCGAGTTGCCGATCCCGACGCCGCCGCCGTGGTGGACGCTGACCCACGTCGCGCCCGCAGCCGTGTTCAGGAGCGCGTTCAGGATCGGCCAGTCGGCGATCGCGTCGGAGCCGTCGCGCATCGCCTCGGTCTCGCGGTAGGGCGAGGCGACCGAACCGGAGTCGAGGTGGTCGCGCCCGATGACAACCGGTGCCGAGACGGCGCCCGAGCGGACGAGCTCGTTGATCGCGAGGCCTGCCTTGGCGCGGTCGCCGTAGCCGAGCCAGCAGATCCTCGCCGGCAGTCCCTGGAAGGCGACGCGCTCGGGAGCGAGCTCCAGCCAGCGCAGGAGCAGCGCATCGTCGGGGAACAGGCGCCGGAGCTCGTCGTCGATCGCCGCGATGTCGGCCGGGTCGCCCGAGAGGACGGCCCACCGGAAGGGGCCGATGCCGCGACAGAAGAGCGGCCGGATATAGGCCGGGACAAAGCCCGGGTATGAGAAGGCTTCCTCTACTCCCGCCTCATAGGCCTCCCCGCGAAGATTGTTGCCATAGTCGAAGACATAGCTGCCCGCGCGGACGTACGCCAGGAGCCCTTCGACGTGCTGCGCGATCGACGTCCGCGCCCGGCGGAGGTACTCATTCGGGTCGGAACCGCGTAGTGAAGCGGCCTCTGCGACCGAGAGCCCAACCGGGACGTAGCCGGTGAGCGGATCGTGGGCGGCTGTCTGGTCGGTGACGAGGTCAAAAGATTCACGCTTTTGTGCCAATTCCGGCACGATTTCGGCAGCGTTTCCCTCGACTGCGACCGACAGCGCACGCCCCTCCGCGGCCGCAGCGCGAACGCGAGCGACGCCGTCCTCGAGCGAGTCCGCGACCTCGTCGAGATACCGCGTCTCGAGCCTCCGGGCGATCCGCGAGGGGTCGACCTCGATGCACAGAATCGCAGCGCCGGCCATCGTCGCCGCGAGCGGCTGAGCTCCCCCCATCCCTCCCAGTCCCGCGGTCAGGATCGTCCGGCCGCTCAGATCGGCGGAGCCGAAATGAACCTCGCCCGCGGCCGCAAAGGTCTGGTAGGTGCCCTGGAGGATGCCCTGGGTGCCGATGTAGATCCAGCTCCCTGCGGTCATCTGCCCGAACATCGTCAGGCCTTCGGCCTCGAGCCGCCGGAATTCGTCCCACGTCGCCCAGCGCGGAACGAGCAGCGAGTTGGCGATCAGGACGCGCGGCGCGCCCTCGTGCGTGCGGAAGACGCCCACCGGCTTGCCGCTCTGGACGAGCAACGTTTCGTCGTCGCCCAGAGCGGAGGAGCGTCCGCACGATCGCTCTGAGCGCCTCGTGTGACCGCGCAGCGCGCCCGGAGCCGCCGTAGACGACGAGATCCTCCGGCCGCTCGGCAACCTCGGCGTCCAGGTTGTTCAGGAGCATCCGCAGCGGTGCTTCGGTCTGCCACGAGCGAGCGTTCAGCTGCGTGCCGCGTGGAGCGCGAATGCGGGAGAGATCGCCGACCAGCGCCTCGACCGCGGCATCGAGAGTCGAGAGGCTCATCGCAGCGCTCCGATCTCCGCTTCGGCGGCGGCGAGGATCGAGCCGTCGCGGATCGCAGCGGCGACACGCTCGATGTCGTCTGCAAGCGACCGGTCCTCACGGACACGCTCTGAGAGCTCGCGCACGGCGTCGTGGGTCGCGCGCACGCCCGGCGCAGGCTCGAGCGGGGCAAGGAACTCGATCGCCTGCGCACCCGCGAGCAGTTCGATCGCCAGCGCCAGCTCGGCGTTGGCCAGCACCCGTAGCGCCTTCAGCCCCGCCGCGTTCCCCATCGACACGTGATCCTCCTGGCCGGCACTCGTCGGGATCGAATCGACGCTCGCCGGGTGGCAGAGCGACTTGTTCTCGGATACGAGGGACGCCGCCACGTACTGCGGGATCATGAAGCCCGAGTTGAGGCCGCCCTCGCGGGTGAGGAACGGGGGAAGTCCCTCCGAGAGCGACGGATTGACGAGTCGTTCGACCCGCCGCTCCGAGATGTTCGCCAGCTCGGCGACGGCCATCGCGAGCGTGTCGAGCCCGAACGCGAGCGGCTGTCCATGGAAGTTGCCGTTCGAGACGACCATCCCCTCGTCGACCAGGACGAGCGGATTGTCGGTCGCGGCGTTGAGCTCGACCGCGACCGTCGTCTCGACGCTGTCGAGCAGATCCCGGCTGGCACCGTGCACCTGAGGCGCGCAGCGCAGCGAGTAGGCGTCCTGCACCTTGTCGCACCAGCGATGCGACTCGATGATCGAGGAGCCTTCGAGCAGGCGCAGCACGTTCGCGGCGGAGTCGAGCTGCCCGCGCAACGGTCGTGCCTGGTGGATCGCCGGATGGAAGCTCGTCCGCGATCCCTGCAGCGCCTCGAGCGAGAGCGCGCAGGCAAGGTCCGCGGTCCGGGCGAGCCGGCCCGCACGGACGAGTGCCAGCGCCGCCATCGCCGCCATGAACTGCGTTC
Source organism: uncultured Gaiellaceae bacterium (assembly GCA_963752405.1). Lineage (GTDB taxonomy): Bacteria > Actinomycetota > Thermoleophilia > Gaiellales > Gaiellaceae > Gaiellasilicea. The sequence continues at coordinate 363,639 of CAVVYB010000012.1, read as the reverse complement.
CGTTGATCAGCGAGAGCCCCTCCTTCGCCGCCAGTCGGATCGGCTCGAGCCCGGCGGCGGCGAGCGCGTCCTCACCCGAGAGGAGGGTCCCGTCGAACCACGCCCGCCCCTCGCCGACGAGAGGAAGCGCCAGATGCGCGAGCGGTGCGAGATCGCCACTTGCCCCGACCGAGCCACGAGCGGGCACCCGCGGCAGCACGCCTCGGTTGAGACATTCGATCAGGAGCTCGACCGTCTCGATTCGCGCGCCCGAGTAGCCCTTGGCGAGCGCGTTCGCTCGGAGAAGCATCGCTGCGCGGACGACCTCGTCCGGGTAGGGCTCACCGACCCCGCAGGCATGGCTGCGGAGCAAGCGGAGCTGCAGCTCCTCGACCTGGTCGTCCGGAATCGACTCCGAGACGAAGCGGCCAAACCCCGTGTTGACGCCGTAGGTGTGCTCTCCGACCCGCTCGACGAGCGCGCGTGCGGCCTCCATCCCGGCCCGCGCCTCGTCCGCCAGCGCGACCGGCACACGATGGACGGCGACCTCCCAGACGTCCTCGATCCGAAGGTCGTTCCCCGTCAGGGCCGGACTCGCAATCACGCCACCAGTCTTGCGCAAGCTGAGCATCCGCGGGAGCGGATGCTCATCGCGCGAAACCCCTAACGGGCGGTCCCGCGCGGACTAGTGGTGCATGGGAGCTTCGGTGCCCGGCGTGTGGAGCAGGCTCTCGACCTCGCGGACGCCGTGGATCTTCTCCGTCCTCTCCACGAGCGTATTGATCAGGTCCTGCGAAGGAACCTCACCCCGCAGCTGGACGACACCCTGCTGCGCGTTGATGTTGATCGCGCCCTTGACCTCGTGCTCGTCGCGGAAGAGCTCCGACTCGACCTTGTCCTTCAAGGTCGCGTCGTCGTAGTCCTTCGGCTGCAAGACCCGCGCGGACAGGCTGCGGAACTTGCCGACGACGACCCGGCGCCGCGAACCCGCCAGGAACCACGCGCCAACCGCCGCGAGTAGTGCTACCAACCCGAACTTCTTCATCTCAGCCCCCTAGTTGTTGACCTTCTTCCCCTACCGACCGAACCGGAGGTTCAAACTCCGACAGCAGCCGAAGCTCTAACACATGCGACTCGTCGAAGCCGTCGATCCGAAGCATCGCGCCCGCGGCGGCGGCGGCTGCGCCGGCCGGCATCAGGCCGACGAGCTCCGAGCCGACGACCTCAGCCCCGTGGCGTTCGGCCTCCGTCTCGATCTTCGCGACGATCTCGTGCAACGCGGCCGCCTCCCAGTCCTCGACGTTCATCGACACCTGGACGACGCCCGCCCGCGGCAGCTCGAGCCCGAGCGCGCGCACGCCTGGAAACCCACCGCCGGTCTCCCGCACGACCGAGGCGACCTCTTTCGCGGCCTCGAGCGGGCCGCGCAGGTTGACGTTGAACGCGATCAGCGGCCGCCGCGCGCCGACGATCACGCCGCCGGCTCGCTCGTGGAGCCTCGCCGGCCCGAAGTCGGGTGCGAGCTCGCCGGCGTCGAGCCGCCGCTGAAGCTCTGCAGGCCCGCCGCGCCGGAAGAACGCGGGCCCACGCCCCGGCGCCAGCTCGCCGTAGAGGAAGACCGGTAGCTCGAGCTCCGTCCCGATCCGACCGGCCAGCGTCAGCGCCGTCTCGCGGGCGCGTTCGAGGTCGTCACGCCGGATCGGGACGATCGGAACCACGTCTGCAGCGCCGATTCGCGGATGGGCACCTTCGTGCCGGCGCAGATCGATCCGCTCACGCGCGCAGGCGACTCCCGCGAGCAGCGACTCGACGAGATCGTCCGGCTCGCCGACGAGCGTGAAGACGGAGCGGTGGTGATCGGCGTCGACGTGCACGTCGAGCAGCCTCGCGGGGGCGGAGAGAGCGACGCGCAGCGCCTCGACGACGTCCGCATCGCGGCCCTCCGAGAAGTTCGGCACGGATTCCAGCACATTCGTACTCTAGGAGCGTGAAGGCGTACTACGAGGCACGGGCGGAGGAGTACGACGACTGGTGGGTCGGAGCAGGCCTCTTCGAGGAGAGCGACCGGCCGGGCTGGGAGAGCGAGCGCGAAGTGCTGTTCGGAACGCTTGCCGCGCTAACGCCGCTGCCGACGCTCGACGTCGCCTGTGGCACCGGGTACCTGACGCGGTACCTTCCCGGCCGCATCACGTGTCTCGATCAGAGCGCCGCGATGCTCGAAGTCGCCTCGACTCGCATCCCGTCCGCCCGCTTCGTCCAGGGCGACGCGCTTCCACTCCCCTTCGCGGACCGTTCGTTCGGACGCGTCTTCACGAGCCACTTCTACGGCCATCTCGAGGAGGATGACCGGGTCGCCTTTCTCGCCGAGGCGCGCCGGGTCGCTCCCGAGCTCGTCGTCGTCGACTCCGCGCTCCGGGAGGACGTCGAGCCGGCCGAATGGCAGGAGCGAGTCCTGAACGACGGCTCGCGCTGGCAGGTCTACAAGCGCTTCCTCCAGCCGGAGGAGCTCGCCGCGGAGCTCGGCAACGGCGAGATCCTGTTCGCCGGCCGCTGGTTCGTCGCCGTTCGATCCCCTCGGGTCCCTGGCGCGTGACTGGCGGTGCGCGGCCGGAGGGGATAGGCCGTTAGGCCAGACCCGGAGAGCCGCGTGCCGCCAGGCGCGCGAGGTGGCGGCGGAGGCCGGCTCCGCCGGCCGGGAGCCGCTACGGCCAGGGGCGCGAGGGAGCGTGACGGTCCGCAAGAGCTCGTATCGCTCGCTGCGCTCGCTCCAGCGCGACAACGCGCGCTGCCGAGCCTGCGTCGAGGCCGGCTATCCGCTCGAGTCCTGGCCCGTGCGAGCGCCGCTCCACGACCAGAGGGCATATCTCTACGGCCAGGCGCCGGGGATCGTCGAAGGCGAGGAGCGGCTGCCCTGGCGCGGCCGCGCCGGGCAACGAATCCGCGGCTGGCTGGGGCTCGAGGGCGACGAGCTGTACGAGACCTTCTATTGCGCGTCCGTCACGCGTTGCTATCCGGGGCGCGCGCCTTCGGGCCGCGGCGACCGCACGCCCACCCCGCGCGAGCAGGAGCTGTGCGAGTTCTGGCGTGACTGGGAGCTCGAGCTGCTGCGACCGGACCTGATCGTCACGGTCGGCGGGCTCGCGCTCCGGCGGCTGCTCGGCATCACGTCGCTGACCGACGCGATCGGGAAGAGCTATACGCGCGGCGACGCGATCGTGATCCCGCTGCCGCATCCCTCGGGCGCGAGCGGGTGGCTTAACGACTCCGCGAACCGTGCCCGGCTCGGAAAGGCCCTCACGCACGTGAAACGGGAGCTCGTACGGCTACATTCGGAGACGTGAGCGCAGTCCCGTATCGCCGCACGTTCATCCGCCTGCTCGGTTTCCTGCGGCCGTACAAAGGCTCGCTCGTCGTCTCCACGATCCTCGCCGTCCTCTCGCAGGCGGCAGCGATCGCGATCGTCCTGCTCGTCGGCGAGGCGATCGACGGGATCGAGGAGCAACGCGGCACCGAGACCCTCGCCTGGGTCGTCCTCGCGATTCTCGTCGTCGGCTTCCTGAAGGCGGCGTTCATGGTCGGCCGCCGCCTCATCTCCGGGAGGCAGGCGCTCGGGATCGAGAAGGACATGCGCGAGGGCCTCTACGCCCACCTGCTCCGGCTCTCGTTCGGGTTCTACGACAAGCACCAGACGGGCCAGCTGATGTCACGCGCGACCGTCGACCTGCAGTCGGTGCGCTTCTTCCTCGGCTTCGGCCTCATCTTCTTCTTCCAGCACGTGCTGACGATCGTCTCGGTGATGGCCGTGCTGTTCTTCGTCGAGTGGCGGCTCGCCCTGATCGCGCTCGCGATCACGCCGGTGATCGTCGCCGTCGCGTATCGGTACAGCCACGTCTCGCACCCCGTTCTCCGCGACGTGCAGCAGAAGCTCGGTGACGTCGCGACGGTGACCGAGGAGTCGATCGTCGGCGTCCACGTCGTCAAGGCCTTCGCTCAGGAGGAGCGTCGCCAGTCCCAGTTCGAGCGCGCCTCGGGAGCAGTCTTCGACGCCACCGTCCGCGCGTTTCGGCAGCGAGCGATCTACGTGCCGCTGCTCTCGTTCCTGCCTCTGCTCGCGCAGGGCGCCGTGCTGCTGGCCGCCGGCCGGATGGTCGTGAGTGGCTCGCTCTCGCTCAGCGGCTTCTTCATCTTCAACCTGCTGCTCGCGATGCTGATCGTCCCCCTGCGAAGCCTTGGAATGTGGGTCGGTCAGGCCCAGCGCGCGACGGCTTCAGGCGAGCGGATCTTCGAGGTCATGGACGAGCCGGAGGGCGTCGACGACCGCCCCCATGCGGTCGAGCTGATCGCCGGCCCGGGTGCGATCCGCTTCGAGCGTGTCGGCTTCGGCTACGCCGAGGGGCGTCCGGTCCTGCATGAGATCGAGCTCGAGATCGCCTCGGGACGAACGGTCGCCCTGATCGGCCACACAGGGTCGGGAAAGACGACACTCGCGGCGCTCGTGCCGCGCTTCTACGACGCGACCGAGGGCCGCGTGCTCATCGACGGCGTCGACGTCCGCGAGGTGACGCGCCGCTCGCTCCGGCGCGAGATCGGAGTCATCTCCCAGGATCCCTTCCTCTTCTCGGCCACGGTCCGCGAGAACATCGCGTTCGGCGTCCTCGACGCGAGCGACGAGCAGGTCCTGCAGGCGGCGCGGGCTGCGCAGGCGCACGAGTTCGTCGAGGAACTGCCGCAGGGCTACGACACGGTGATCGGCGAGCGCGGGATCACACTCTCAGGCGGTCAGCGGCAGCGGCTCGCGATCGCACGCGCGCTCGTCATCGACCCCCGCATCCTGATCCTGGACGACGCGACCGCCTCGGTCGACGCCACGACCGAGGCGAGAATCCGGACCGGGCTCGCCGAGGCGATGCGCGGCCGGACGACGATCATCATCGCGCACCGGCTCTCGACGATCGCGCTCGCCGACGAGGTCGTCGTCCTCGACCGCGGCCGCATCGTCGCGCACGGAACGCAGGCCGAGCTGCTCGCGACGAACGCGGTGTACCAGGAGATCCACGAGCACGGTCTGCTCCAGGGTCTCTTGAAGGAGAGCGCGTGAAGGTCTGGCAGCCCGGCGGGCATCTCTCGGAGGAGCGCGGAGGACGAGGTGCGCGACTGGTCGTGGCGGCGCACGCGCCGGCGGATCGGCGTGCTCGCACGGCTGACGCTGCCGTACAAGGGCCGCACGGCGCTCGCGCTCGCCACCCTGCTCGCCTACACGCTCGTCGCGCTCGCGCCGCCGTACCTGGCGAAGCTCGCGATCGACGAGGGAATCGAGAGTCAGGACCTGACGCGGCTGACGTGGATCGTGGCGCTCTTCCTCGGCGCCGCAGTCGTGGCGCTCTTGCTCTCGGCCGCGAACACCTACCTCACCGGCTGGACGGGCGAGCGCGTGCTCGCCGACCTCCGCAACAAGCTCTTCGCCCAGCTCGCGCGGCTCTCGCTCGGCTACTACGAGCGCAACCGCGCCGGTGTGATCATCAGCCGGATCACGAACGACGTCGAAGCGCTCGACCAGCTCGTCACGGACGGGGTCACGAGCCTCGTGCAGAACACGCTTTTGCTCCTTGGCACCGCTGTCGTTCTCTTCTTCCTCGACGTCAAGCTCGCGCTCGCGACGCTCACCGTGCTGCCGCTGATGGCGATCGCGACCGCCTGGTTCCGGAGCCGCTCCAACCACGCCTACCGCAACGTCCGCGAGCGCCTCGGCCTCGTCACCGCCACCCTCGCGGAGGACATTGCGGGGATGCGTGTCGTGCAGTCGTTCACGCGGGAGCCCGTGCAGCAGAAGGCGTTCCATGGAGTGAACGACCGTTACCGCGCCGCCAACTATGAGACGACGGTGCTGAACGCGATCTACTTCCCGGCCGTCGACTTTCTTTCGTCCGCCGCAACCGCGATCGTCTTCGGCTACGGCGGCTGGCTCGTCTACCACGACGAGATGAGCACGGGCACGCTGTTCGCGTTCGCGCTCTACCTGTCGAACTTCTTCGACCCGATCCAGCAGCTCTCGCAGCTCTACAACACGTTCCTCGCGGCGATCGCGGCGCTGGACAAGATCCTCGGCGTGCTCGACGAGAAGCCGCAGGTCGTCGACGGCGCCGATGCGACCCAGCTGCCGCGGATCGAGGGGCACGTCCGGTTCGACGGCGTCCGCTTCGGCTACGGGCCGGAGTTCCCCGAGGTGCTGCACGGGCTCGACCTCGATGTCCCTGCCGGCACGACCGTCGCACTCGTCGGACACACAGGCGCCGGCAAGTCGACGATCGCGAAGCTGATCGCACGCTTCTACGACCCGACCCAGGGCACGCTCTCGATCGACGGCCACGACCTGCGCGACGTGACGCAGCGCTCGCTCAGACGCCAGCTCGGGATCGTCCCGCAGGAAGGCTTCCTGTTCGGCGGCACGGTCGCCGAGAACATCGCTTTCGGCCGTCCCGACGCCCGTCCCGAGGAGATCGCGGCCGCCGCCGAGGCCGTGGGTGCGCAGCGCTTCATCCTCGAGCTCGAGGACGGCTACGAGACGCAGCTCGGCGAGCGCGGCACGCGCCTCTCGCTCGGCCAGCGCCAGCTCGTCGCCTTCGCCCGTGCCCTCCTCGCCGACCCGCGGATCCTGATCCTCGACGAAGCGACCTCTTCGGTCGACATCGGCACCGAGCGCCAGATCGAGCAGGCTCTCCGCCGACTCCTTGCCGGCCGCACCGCCTTTGTGATCGCGCACCGCCTCTCGACGATCCGCGACGCCGACCTGATCGTCGTCCTCGAGCACGGCCGGGTCATCGAGCAGGGCACGCACGAGGAGCTGATCGCGCGACGCGGGCTCTACACGAGCCTCTACGGCGACTGGGCCGACGAGGTCGCCTAGATTGTGGGCGTGAACGTGACCGACGTGGAGGCCGTCGCTGCCGGCGAGCTCGCCAGCTGGGGCCGCCGCCTCGCGGCGCTGATGATCGACAGCGTCGTCCTCGCGACGATCATCACCGTCACCGTCCTCGCGGGAGGCGTGGCGCCCGGCGAGCTGAACACGAGGATCCGCGACGGCGAGAGCCTCCTCGTCCTCCTGCTCTTCGTCGTGCCGGAGGCGATCTACACCACCGCGCTGATCGGCTCGCTCAATCAGACATTCGGGAAGATGGCCGTCGGGATCAAGGTCGTCGACGTCGAGGACCGCTCACCGATCGGCTACAGACGGGCGTTCACGCGCTGGCTGTCGACCGCATTCCTCTGGGCACTGCTGTGGGTGCCCGGAATCCTCGATCATCTGTGGCCGCTCCGCGACTCCAAAAATCAGACCTTCCACGACAAGTTCGCGCGGAGCGTGGTGGTGCGAACGTGAGTGGGCTCGACAAGGAAACCGAGGACCGCATCGACGAGCCCGTCTCCGAGGAGGCTGTACGCGAGACGAGGCTGACGCCGGCGCAGGCGGTCGAGAAGATGCACATCAACCTGCCGGTGCGCGGCAACCGCAAGCTGCGGAAGCTGCTCGAGCGCGTGAACGAGGACAAGCAGCTGAAGGGCTGGTGGCACGTCGCCAACGTGAACGCGGTCGTGCGGATGGAGATCAACGACCACTCCTGGGTGCACATTCAGATCGTCGCGAACATCGCGCTCAAGCTCCTCCGGCAGCTAACGAAGCACGGCATCGAGCCTTCTGCGGTGCGCGACTTCGGGCTCGAGCAGGACGACGCCGAGGTGATCGTCGCCCTCTCTTCGCTCTTCCACTGCGTCGGGATGTCCGTGCACCGGCACGGGCACGAGGACTTCTCGCTCTTCCTCTCGGAACCGAAGATGCGCGAGCTCCTCCGCGGGATCTACGACGAGCCCGAGCTCACGGTCGTCATCTCCGAGGTGCTGCAGGCGATCACGAGCCACCGCGCCGACGGTCAGCCGTTGGCGCTCGAGGCCGGGATCCTGCGCGTGGCCGACGCGCTCGACATGGCAGAGGGCCGCTCGCGGATCCCATTCGAGAAGGGCCGTGTCTCGATGCACTCGCTCTCCGCGGCCGCGATCGACGACGTGTCGATCAAGGACGGCGAGTCGCATCCAGTGATGATCGAGATCGTCATGAACAACTCCTCCGGCCTCTTCCAGGTCGACGGCCTGCTGAAGGCGAAGCTGATCGGATCGGGCCTCGAGCCGTACGTCGAAGTGATCGCCCACATCGACACGGAGGCCGAAAAACGGCTCGTTCCGATCTATCGCCTCGAAACGTAGTTGGCTAAACTGCCACCCGAACGGCCCTTGCGGGATCGTCTAATGGTAGGACGCCGGACTCTGAATCCGGTAGTCTAGGTTCGAGTCCTAGTCCCGCAGCTCGAAGAAAAGCCTCGCGTTTGCGGGGCTTTCGTGTTCCTGGGGACGCGTACCAACCCGCCGTCTTCGGCGCCGCTTCTAACCGACTTCTAACGCGGGCTCGAAAACCAGCGCCGCGACCATTCCAGCGGCCGTCTCCTGCATGTCGGGCAGCGCGTCCGTGTACGTGTCCAGCGTGAAAGCGACCGTGGCATGGCCGAGCCGGCTCTCGACACCACCTTCGGATGGACGCCAGCGCGCAGCGCCAACGTCGCGTGCGTATGCCGCAACGAGTGCAGGGACAGCTTCGGCGCGCCGCAGCGGCGCTGAGCTGGCGCCCGTGAGGCGGCGCCGTGCGGGTGCGCCGCGAGGTTGCGGGTCAGGCCGACAGCGTCGTCGAGCCCCTGTAGGGTGGCAACGCACGGTGGCGGCGACAGACCGACGCCGCTGTCGGCGCCCTCGAGGATCGGCGTAGCTGAGCATCGGCGTCCTGTAGCTTGGCGCCCACGCGGTCGGCGTCACGTAGGCGCGCCTGAGCTTGGTGCGCGTCGAAGTTGGCGCGCTTAAGCTCGGCGCCCGTTAGGTCGGCTACACGTTCGCCGGTGGAAGCCAAGAGCGTGCCTCAAGACGAAACGGAGTACCTCGGCTTTGCTCTCCGTCCAGGCGGCGAACGTTCTACGCTGACGTGCGCGACCCCCTGATCGCGCTGCGCGGCCTGAAGGCCAGCGATCCTTTGTCGAGCATCAGGCCGCTCGATCTGCTCGAGATAGGTCTTGAGCGTCACGTCGCGGCGTGCGTCTCCGGTGGCGGATCGATCGCTCCTCGCCGTCTGCTGAGCGCTCCAACCAAGGTGACCCGATAGGTCGCGGGCACGCTCAGCAAGTGCAGCCGATCCCAGAGGGTCTACCGCGACCGCTCGCGAGCAGGCTTCTCGCCTCCCCCGCCGAATCGGAAACGATCAAGGCGACCGCCGGTCGCGCGTATTGAAGGCCTGCGTGCCGCCACATGCACGTCAAGCACGACGCGAGTGCAGCCTCGGTGGGTCTAGCGCTCAGGAAGAGCCGCTGTCGATCGTCGCGCCCCATCAGCAACCTACGGCATCCCCGCCTCCGACACCCCCCAAACGCAGTGCAACTCGTCTCAAGCGGGTCGTAAACCACATCCGCGCCATCCTCAGCGACGAGCCCGCATCGGCGAAATCAGGTGAGCTGTATCAGCTCAGTGTCCTTCATCGCAGCCGCCATTCTGGCTTGACGACGCCGTGGCATCTCGGCCAACTGACGTCACCCATCGTCGGGCTGGCTTCCAACGCGTCGTCCGAGACCTCGTACGTAGATCGATCTCGTCGAGGACGAGCACGAGCACAAGCGAGGGAGGACGAGGATGTCGGTGATCATGTTGCAGTGGGCTAAGGCGATCCACATCAGCTCGAGTACGCTGCGCTGAATCCCGAAGCGCTCCGGGCCATCATCGCGCAGGCGAAAGAGCACGGTCTCATCGCTCACCGCTTCTACGGATCAGAAGGGCAGATCCTTACCGCCGACGAGTGGCCTGACGAGAGAGCTTCGTTCGCTTTACTCGAGGCAGCGCGGTCTCAGATCCAGTCCGTGTTCAAAGCAGCCGGTGTGACCGCCGAGCCTCACACGATCTGGCGGAAGCTCGAGACGCACGACGAGTCGGCGGGACCTGACTCAAGACCGCTTCTAACACGGCTTCTAACGAACTCCACAGAACGCAATGGACGCGGTGGGTCATTCCGGCGTAACCATGCGACTACCAAGACGCGGCGCTACGCGGTGGACGGTCTAGAGCGGACTCTGAATCCGGTAGTCTAGGTTCGAGTCCTAGTCCCGCAGCTCGAAGAAAAAGCCCCGCGTTTGCGGGGCTTTCGTGTTCCAGCGACTGTTCAAGGCGTGGGGCGAAGGTTCGGAGGATGAGGGAGTGGGCGCCGGCGGCTGCCGTAGGACCGCAACGGCGCTCCAACTCCCCCACTAGGAGGCTTCCGCACCGCAAGTCGGAAGGCACCACACGAACGGGTGGGCTGATCCGCTCGTTTTGGGAGGCGAGGATCGGTCGTTCTAGCCTTGTATCCTCCTGTTTAGCTGTGCTATACCTCCATTGCTAGCCCAAGTATCGAGGCAAGCGTGGCGTTCTCAGATCCCCTCCGGGAATGCCTGCGGACAGACGATCGGGGCCCTCCGGGGCCCCTCGTCTTTTTCGGCGCAAACTGCGGGCCGCGACCTTTCGGCCGGCGAGCCTTCATGATATGCCCCAGTCGTGCGCCTCCTGGGCCGTCGCTCTGCGTTGCCCCCGCTCGATGAAGCGGCTGCCTACGCTCGCTGTCACGGCAACCGGGACAACGACGTTCGGATCGTGAAGCTGCCCCCGCGCAGGCCCCGCTACGCGGACGTGCTCACGACCGGCGAGGAGCTTCGCATCCTGTTCGAGGAGCGGCTGGACGCACGCGAGCCAGAGAGCGCGTAGCCCCAAGCTTGTTGGACCACAAGCGAAGCGGGCCCCGAAGAGCCCGCCTCCTACTCGCCGAACCTGGCTGCCCCCGCGAACCTAGAGTCCGGCGATCCTTGGCCGACGGATGTAGCCGAGCCCGAGCCCGAGCGACAGAACGAGCACGAGCGTGCCGAGCCCGAGCGTCACGGCCCCATCCCAGGAGACGCTTGTGGTGTGCAATGACGTCGCAGGCAAGGCGGCGTCGGCGATCGCGAACCGATCTGCGCGGTCGTCCGGCCGTGCCGCGATGGTCGCGCGCTCGGCGCGCCGCGGCGGCAGCGTCCGATCGATGATCGAGCTCGAGCTGACCGCGACGATATGCATGCCGCCGCCGCTGTGCAGCAGGCTGGACGGGCTGAGCCGACGCCGGCGCCGCGAAAGCGGCGAATGAAACTCCAATCGCGAGGCGGCGAAGCCACCGCTTTCTCCGCTTTGTCATCGTGCTCCTCCCCATTCCCGTGAACTCCACTTGCCTGGACCCCAAGACGCCGGGCGGCGCGGGTTTCTTCCCTTTCGCCGAGAATCCGCTTGAATGGGCGTGCCGCGATGACCATCGAACTCACCGACGCGCAGCTCGTCGAGCGCTGCAGGGCGGGAGAGCAGGAGGCGTGGAACGAGCTCGTCGAACGCTTCTCGCGCTATGTGTACGCGATCGCCGTGCGCGGATTCCGACTCTCGGAGAACGACGCCGAGGACGTTTTCCAGGACGTGTTCGCCCGCACGTTCGAACGGCTCGACTCGTTGCGCGACGACACCGCCATCAGACCTTGGCTCGCCCAGATGACGCGGAACGCGTGCGTCGACCGGCTTCGCGCAGGCACCCGCGAGCAGCCGACCGAGGAGCCGCTCGCCGACGAGGTGGACGGAGAGATCGAACGCCTCGACGAGGCGCTGGACGTGCACGAGGGGCTGCAAGGGCTCTCGCCGAACTGCCGTGAGGTGCTCGACCGCTTCTTCGCGCGCGACGAGAGCTACCGCGTCATCGGCGAAGCGCTCGATCTGCCCGCGGGAACGATCGCGAGCCGGATCTCGCGGTGTCTCGGAAAACTGCGCGAAAAACTCGAGGGAAGAAAACCGAGCCCCGACCCGTCTGGAGGTTGATGAGCGCTGCCCCACACGACGAAGAACGCCTCGGCGAATTGCTCGGGATGCTGCCGCCGGCTCCGACCGGCTGGGTGCAGGCTGCGCAGGAGCTTCCCGAGGCCCGCCGCCAGCTCGACGAGATCGTCGAGCGCGCGCGCGAGGACGCGGCATTCCGCGTTCGCCTCCTCGCGGATCTCGAGGCTGCGCTCGACCGCGGCGGGCTATGAGCCACGCCCTGCGCTCTCCGAAGCGCTGCGTGCACGCCTCGCCGAGCTCGATTCGGCGTAGGCTTCGCCCCGATGGGTCTGTACGACCGCGAACTGCACGCGGTGCTCGGCGAGATCGCCGGGCCTACGCCCGCGCCCGGGGCGGGTGCCGTCTCGGGGATCGTGACCGCGATGGCCGCCGGCCTGATCGCGTCGGCCGCCAGGCGCTCCCCTGGTTGGGACGAAGGGCGCGGAGTCGTCCGCGCAGGCACAGGCACTCCGATCGCGCGTCGAGAAGCTCGCCGAGGCGAACGAGGAGGCGTATCTCGAGGCGCTCGTCGCTGATCGAGGGCGCCGAAGAGGACGGCACGCGCGACGCCGCAATCGGCAAGGCACTCGACACCGCGGCAGAGCTACCGCTCTCGATTGCGGAATGCGCCTACGACGTGGCGCTGCTTGGATGCGAGGCCGCGCAGCACGCAGCTCCGGGAGGAGCCGAGGACGCCTGTGCTGCCTCTCTGCTCGCCGAAGCGGCAGCGCGTGCGGCTGCCGGCCTCGTCGCTGCAAATCTCGTCTCGATGCCGGGCGACGAACGCGTCGCTCACGCGCAACGATTAGCCGAAGCTGCGACGGTCGCGGCCAAGCGCGCCGTCGCAGCCTCGGCAAGCCGCTAGGCCCCCCGGTTTAGCGGCTGAAGACGGGCCCGTCCGAGCGCCCCAACCCTGTGCCGGCCTAGCAGCCGGAACCGACGCTGCGGCCGTGTCTGAGGCCATCCTGACCTCGTGCGCAAGGCGTGCCTGCTTCGCCTCGCGAAGCCTGTCCGCCTGCTCATACCGCGCGATCTCGTGCATCAGGGTCGGGTACATCGAATGGCTCCTTTTCCGTCGTCACCCACATGACGGAGCAGAGGCATCCGTTTCTTCCCTCTCCTTCGCTCAGCCTCGCGGCAGCGCGTCGATCCGGTGGATCCAGGCTTCGAGGCGCGGGTAGCGGCCGTCGAGCCGCTGCGTCTCCCGGAGCACTTCGTGGAAACGCTCCTCGTCGCCGTCCTCCCAGAGGACCGCGTACTTCAGGAACGGGAACGCGACGACGTCCGCGGCCGAGAGCTCGTCACCGAAGAGGTAGTCGCGGCCGGCGAGCAGATCCTCGAAGAGCGGGAGCGCGTCGGCGATCCGCTGCGCGAGCTCCGCGATCCGATCCGGATCGGGCTCGGCCTTCAGCTCCTCGGCCACGAGCAGGTTCGGAGGCCGCTTCCAGACGCGGTTGAACCAGTCGACGAACGTCCGCAGCTCGGCGCGGCGCGCCGGATCGTCGCGGGTAGAGCGGCCGCTCCGGAAAGCGCTCCTCGAGGTACTCGAGGATCACCGGCGAGTCGGTGAGGACGCGCTCGCCCGTCGACGAGCACGGGCACGAGCTCCTGGCCGCTGACGCGGACGACCTCGCTGCGGTCCTCCGGGTCGATGTCGACCCACTCGACCTCGATCCCTTGTGCGCAAGCGCGAGCGCAACCCGTTCCACGTTCGTCGAGAACGGGATCCGGTAGAGGCGAAGTGGCGGGTAGGGCCCCACGAGGAGACCCTACCCGCCGTGTCTTGGCGGCTTTCTAGCCCTGCGCCGACGGGCAGGCCGACGCGCCTTCCTTCTTCGTTCCCTTCTGGAGCTCGCTCGTGCCCGGCGCGAGGCCGAGTGCGAGGTCGCGGTACGCGGCAGCCGAGCGCCACGCCTTCTGAGCCGCGAACGTCGCGTTCACGAAGTCGAACCGGGCGAACAGCGTCTCCGCCCGCTTCGCGTTGTCGATCGCCTGCTGGCGAAGCCGGGCAGCCTTCGCCGGCAGCAGGCCGATCTGCGTGACGCCGCGCGACGGCGTATGCCACGCCGCCCTCGGAGAGAGCCTCGTCCGCCCACTTGAGGTAGTAGGCCGTGTGGCCGCGGGCGATGTTCTCCTGGTCGAGGATCGAGTAGACGAGCTCCGTGTGCGAGTACGTCGTCGGCGCCGCCGTCGAGTTGTACGCCCACGTGAAGCCGTCGTAGTAGCGCGGCGAGCCGTCGGCGTTCCGGGTCGCACCGACCGAGTCGTGCGGGTGCGCCAGGCCCAGGTAGTGACTCGCCTCGTGGATCGACGTGTACGTGAAGGCACCGCCGCTGACCTCGGGATGCGCGAAGGCCATCGACTGGTCGCGGTCGGACTGTGGCGACTTGAAGACGTCGTTCACCGAGCCGAGGTAGCCCCACGGAACGCCGTTCCGGTTCGTCGCGATGCCCGCGGCGATCGGGAGCGCCCACGCGTAGTGCTTCTCGGCGACGACGTTGATCGCCGGCACCGTCGTGTAGCACGCCCCGCCGCGGAAGAGCCGCGACTGGCTGTCGATGTAGTCCATGGCCGTGTCGGTGTGCATCGAGACGCCGGGTGCGCCCGCGACGTCGTCGCCGTCCTGCTTGGCCTGGTCGAGCATCGCCTGGTCGGCGTCGTTGTCCGCCCCGCCCTGCGCGAGGTACGCGAAGCGCACGTCACCCGCGAAGGTCAGATATGGCGTCAGCGTCCGCAGGCCCGCGAGGACGACGCTCTGGTTGTAGAGCTTGTTCAGGTCGGATGCCCACGGCAGCTCCGCCTTCGCGTCGTGCCAGACGTTGTCCGAGAACCAGTACTGGCCGGTGGCCGGCTGCGGCTCGTAGAGGTACGAGTGCTGGAACCGGAACGAGGCGGCCTCGTTCACGGTGCGGCCGAGCATGAAGTTGAGCTGGTTTGCGTCCCAGGTCGCGCCCGGTGTGATCGCCTGCTCGACGCCCTGGTCGATGTTGACGAGCGTGACCGGCCGCGGTGCCTTCGCGCGGTACTCCCACAGGGGCGGCTCGTAGTTCGCGGAGCCGTAGACCGAGCGGTTGCGGTTGGCCCAGCTCTCCGCCTCGTACGGGTTCGGCGCCGCGCCGGCGTCGACCATCATGAAGCGGTAGCGCCCGCCCCAGATCCGGGCCCAGTCGATGCCGTCGAACTGGCCGGTATCGGGGTCGGTGCGGTTGACCTTCCAGACGTGGTACTCGTTCTGCGGCTTGAGGATCGCCCGCGCTTCCGCCGAGTCCCACGTGTTCAGGATGTAGACCGTGTAGCCGGGGTTACGGCCCGGGCCCTTGCCGCGCGCCGGGTCGTCCCAGCCGAGCATGGCCTTGGAGTTGGCCGCGATCCAGTCCTCGGTCTTCTCGCCGTCGATGAAGCGGACGGGCGTGTTCGGAGCAACGAGCGCGCCGGTGCCGCGGTAGACGCCGCGCGTGGCGTTGTAGCCCTCGAGGTACTGGCGGTTCGCCGACTTCGAGAAGTCGCCCGTCGTCGAGTTCGCCCGCATCGCCGTGAAGAGCCCCTGGGTGAAGTTCGCCGGGGCGTAGACGAACCGCGGCTTCCACTTGTACTCGTAGGGGACGGTGAACGGCTTGGTGGTGTTGTAGTAGCTGCGTCCGTGGTTGACGAGTGTCTCGACGCCGAAGAGTGGAGACACGTCGCCGTTCGAGTCCTGGCCGCGGGGGATCAGCACGCCCGGGCGCTGGTAGTCCGGGATCTGGCCGAGGATCTTCGCCTCGTCGAGCTCGCCCGGAGCAAAGCCGACGGCGACGACGCGCAACGGCACCTCGACGGTGGCCTGCGCGGCGCTCGAGTCGTACGGATAGAGGACGCTGCCGGGGTCGCCGGCAGGCGGTGCTGCCGCGACGGCGAGCGTCGCCTTTCCCTGATACGTCCCGCCGGGCGCGACGAGCCACGCGAGCGTGCTGACGCTGTACGTACCCGCGGGCGGATTCGTGAGGACGACCTTCTCGTGGCCGCCGGACGTCGTCGAGCTACCGACGGTTTCGCCGCCTGGGCCTTTGACATAGAGGTCGTAGTCGTCGCCTTCCGAAGAGGGAGTGGTCGTGATCTCGACCGTGTAGTTGCCGGTCGCGGGAGGCGCGATCGTCAGTGCGTAGGTATCGCACGATGGGTCGACCCCGGTCAGACAGAGGCCGGACGGGTTCGACGTCAGAAACGGCCCACCGGTCCACGAGGACGTCGGTGTGGCCTGCGAGACGGTGCCCGCGCCCGGAAGGGCCGCGTGCACCGACACTGGGAGGAGAGCCATCAGCCCTAAGAGCAGGCCGAAAAGCAGGAGACGTGCGCGCATGCAGGACTCCAATTCAGTCGAATGAAAAGACAAACCGGAGATTCCTACCGTCGCTTTTCGGTTCCTAAACCCGTCGCGAATATCTTTCGAATTGACTGATGAATCAATCGAATTGATTGACGAGTCAATCCACGGCTAGGCCGTCAGTGACGACGGCAATCACCGTCTGCTCGGCCCGCGCGACGTCGTCGGGACCCGCCGGAAGCCGGTCGAATACCCAGGCGGTGAGGATCTCCTCCAACGCGCCGTAGACGATCAGCGCCGCGAACCGCGGGTCGAGATCCGGCTTGAGCTCGCCGTCCTTCTGGCCGCGGACGACGATCCGCTCGAGGGCGGCGAAGGCATGCTCGACTTCTTCCACCTCGTTTCCAAGCTGCGGGCTACGCGCAACCTCTCGAATCAGAACGCGAACGAGATCGGGATCGGTTTCCCAGGCGCCAAGCACGATGCGCGCGACTGCCTGGAGCTGCTCGCGTGCGGGGGCACCCGCGCGTTCCACCTCCTGGACCGCCTCCAGCATCCGCGACCACGTACGCCGAAAGATCGTCTCCAGCAAATCTTCCTTCGACCCGAAGTAGTGGTACACGAGGCCGTACGCGACCCCCGCCTCGCGTGCGACGTCTGCAACCCGGCTCGTGTGGTAGCCGTGGTGCGCAAAGACCGTGATCGCCGCCCGCAGGATGACCCGCCGCTTGTCGCGCTGGGTGTCCATCGCCACAGGCGGTGGATCTTACGCCTCAGTCGTCGTCGTCACCACCGCCGGAACGGCCGCGGCCGCGTCCCCTTCCCGACGAGCCGGACCCGCTGTTGTCCTCGGTTTCCGTTCCACGGTCCTCGGTCGTCGTACCCTCCGTTTCGGTCTGGGTCTCGGCGGTCGTGGTGCGTGCGGTGCTCGTCGCCGCGGGCGGAGCGAGCCGGGCCGGCTGCTGGAGCTGGACGACGGGCAGCGAGATCGTGTCCCGCGTGATCAGGTGGACGCCGTAGCCGACGACCACGGCGAGCACGAGCCCGAGCAGTCCAAGGGAGGCCGTGCGCATCAGCTGACCTGCTCCAGGTTGCGGGCCGAACGGTCGACGGGCAGCCGCACCTCGGCACGGGCGCCGCCCGTCTCACGGTTCCGGATCGACGCGGTGCCTCCCCAGCGCCGCGCGAGTGTTTCGACGATCGCGAGCCCCAGACCTGTACCCGGCCGGTCGCTGCGCCCTCGGCGGAAGCGCTCGAAGACCTGCCTCTCCTCGCCGGGTGTGATGCCGGGACCCTCGTCGAGGACTGCGACGCTTCCGTCCGGGCTCCAGGAGATCGTGACCGTGGTTCCGGGCGGCGCGTAGACCAGCGCATTCTCGATCAGGTTGTCGAGCGCGATCGAGACGTCCTCCTCCCCGGCCCGCACCGGCGCGTCGCCCTCGCCGTCGAGCACGAGCGTGTGTCCGCTCGCCTCTGCGCGGGGCAGCCAGCGCTCGTGCGCCGCCTCCGACACTGTGCGGAGCGAGACGGGTCCGCGCACGACCGGCCGGTCGCCGCCGCGCGCGAGGGTGAGCAGCGAGTTGAGGAGGTTCGTGAGGCGTTCGACCTCGGCCTCTGCGAGCCGGAGCTCGTGCTCCACGGCGGGATCGTCGGCCTTGATCCCCGCAGCCTCGAGCCGGAGGCGCAGTCCCGTCAGCGGCGTGCGGAGCTGGTGCGACGCGTTGCCGACGAACTCGCGCTGCGCCTGGATGGACTCCTCGAGCCGCTCGGTCATGTCGTTGAAGGCGATCGCGACCTCGCGCTGCTCGCTGGCACCCGTGATGTCGGCCCGTGCATCGAGCTCGCCGTCCTCGACGCGGCGCGCCGTGCGGGCGAGCGCGCGCAGCGGCCGGGCGAGCGAGCCGGCGACCACCCAGGCAAGCGCGAGACCGAGCGCGAGCGCTATTAACCCGACTCCGATCACCACGAGGACGTTCCGGCGCACCCGATCGTCGACCGCGTCGACGCTCTGCGTGACGCGCACGGCGCCGCCACCGAGGACCGGCACCGCGGTGTAGAGAAGGTCGCTGCCGAGCGTGTCGCTGTGCCGCGTCCCCTGGTCGGCACGGCCCGCCAGCGCGGCGGCGACCTCGGGGCGGTTGCGATACGAGGTCGAGGTGAGCCCCGTGCCGGCCGAGTCGGCGACGAGCCGCCCGCGTGCGTCGACGACGATCACCCGGGCGCCGAGGTCGCGGCCCGCCTGGCGGACGAGCTGGCGGAGCCGGGCCGGGTCTCCCCCCTGCGCCGCCGCGGCGGTCGCGACCACCTGCGCCTGTGCCGCCGCCTGGGCCTTCACCTCGGCGTCGACGCGGCTCGAGAGGCTGAGCACCAGCGGAATCTCGAGCACGATCAGCACGAGCACGAGCACGTAGGCGAACGCCGCAAGGAGTCTCAGCCGGAGGCTCAGCGGAGCTCCTCGGGCGAGGCGAAGCGGAAGCCGACTCCGCGCACCGTGTGGATGTAGCGGGAGTCGGCGGCATCGTCGGCGAGCTTCTTGCGGAGGGCGCTCACGTGCACGTCGAGCGTCTTCGTGGAACCGAACCAGTTCACGTCCCAGACCTCGTCGATCAGCCGCTCTCGGGAGACGACGGCGCCCGCCTCCTGCATCAGGAGCGCGAGCAGGTCGAACTCCTTCCGCGCGAGCTCGAGGGGCTCGCCGTTCAGGCTGGCCGAGCGCCGAGTCGGGTCGAGCCGGACGTCGCCGACCTCGATCGGACCTTCGGCGGCTCCGGTCGGAGCGCTCGTACGGCGCAGCACGGCACGGATGCGCGCGATCACCTCTCGCGCGCTGAAAGGCTTGACGACGTAGTCGTCGGCGCCGAGCTCGAGCCCGACGACCCGGTCCGCCTCCTCCCCGCGCGCGGACAGGATGATGATCGGGACGTTCGACGTGCTTCGCAGCTCGCGGCAGACGTCGAGGCCGGAGCCGTCCGGGAGGCCGATGTCGAGCAGGACGAGGTCGGGCCGGAGCGTCCGGCCGCGACCCAGCGCATCCGCGACGGTGTGCGCGATCTCGGGCTTGAAGCCGTCCCGCTCGAGAGCTTCGGCGAGCGGCGTCGTGATCGATTCCTCGTCCTCGACGATCAGGATCGTTCTCTTCTGGTGGCTCATCTCGTTGATAGTGCCCTCCGCAACGGTTTCGGACGCGCGAAAGCGCCCCCGGTCGGAGACGCCTCCACGCGCTTGGGTGGTGCTAACGGGCGACGAAGCTGCCCGACATCCCTTCCTGCCGGTGATCGCCGACCGAGCACCAGAACGTGTAGCGGACGCCCTTCTTGAGCTTGGCGGTGAGGCTGGCCGTCTGGCTGCCGCCGAGGACGCGGGTCTTCCACGTCTTGCCGCCGCCCTTGAGCAGGAAGTCGTGCGCGTCGTCGGAAGCGTTGCGAACCTGGAACTTCACGGTTCCCGCCTTCGGCTTCGCCGAGAAGCGGATCCCGTAGCTCACCTCGCTCACGCGCACCGTCTGGACGGTGGCGGCGCTTTGCGCCACCGCGGCGAGCGTGACGGAGCTCACGGCCAGTGCGAGCAGGGTCAGCAGTCCGAGCTTGATGCGAATCATCGATCGTCTCCTTAGTCGTCGTTGTCGTGACCCGAGCCGTGGCCCGAGTTGTCGTGGTCGTCGTTGTCGTCGCCCGAGCCGTGGCCCGAGTTGTCGTGGTCGTCGTTGTCGTCGCCCGAGCCGTGGCCCGAGTTGTCGTCGTCGCGATCGTCGGCGCCAACGCCTGTGCAGCGGGGGTCGTTCGCGTGCTCGGCCTCGTCGCACGGTCCGGAGATGTCTAGGCCGGAGATGTCGCCGCCGTTCGTCGTCGTCGCGGCCGGCGCGTTTCCGATCACGATGTCGTCGGTCGTCGTCGCGGCGGTCGTAGCAGCGGTCGTCGTGCCCGTCGTCGTGCCGGGAAGCGACACGGTGCGGGCCGGCTGGGTGTCGTCGACCCCGGCAGCGAAGGCGAAGCCGCCCGTGCCGAGAATCGCCGCGGCCAGTAGGCCAATCACGATCTTCATTGGTGCTCTCCTCTCGTCGAACTTCATGAGACGAGGATGCCCGCGGCCTCCCCAGCAGCAGGGCACGGCAAGGCAAAGCCTTGGTAAACCTTCGCTTCGGACTCGTCAGCTAGACTGGCGCGGCGCCACGGCCCATTCGTCTAGTGGCCTAGGACACCGCCCTCTCACGGCGGCGGCACGGGTTCGAATCCCGTATGGGCCTCTAGTGCTTGCGGCGGAAACACGGAGCGCCAGGAGAGATCCTTGACCCGCTCCATAGCCTTCAGACGGTTGAGTCGACGGAGATAGACAGCCGTCGTCTCTAGCCGCGTGTGCCCCATGAGCGGCTGCAGTGCTTCGAGGTCTCCAGGGTGCGTTTCCAGGAATCGAACTGCGAAGGCTCCACGAATCGCGTGCACGTGCGCCTTGACGTCGGCGCGCTTCGCGACGCGCCGTCCGTCCATCGGTCTAGAAACGACCGACAGTCGTCGGCGGTGACGTCTGCTACCGCCTTGTCACCCATCTTCGTCGCGAAGTCGATCAACAGGCGGTGATAAGTGTCGCGCGTCGACTTCGCGCGTCCGCGCCGAGCCAACTCACCGATATAGACGTCGACGGCGCGATCAATCCTCATGCTCGGACCCCCAGTCCGGCGACGGCAGCCGGTCCTGCAGCCCGCGCTCGATCAGCTCTTCGTCGGTCATCGGTCGCCACTTCGCCTCGATCTCGACCAAGCCAGGGCGATCTTCAAAGGCGCTACGCTCGTCGCGCTCGACCTCCCACTCATACGGCTGGCTGAGCTTCGTCGCTTCGAGCCGTCGCGACACCTCGATTCCGTATCGGAGCAACCACCGTGCGACCTCACTCTCCGACTGCTCTCGCGTTGCGGCCAGCCGGCGCAGCTCGCGCGCGAGCGGCTCGTCGAGCCGAACGTTCAGCACTTCCTTCAGCTTACGCACCTCTGTCATACGCGGATTGTGGCCTGACAAAAGGGCTTCGTCAATTTTGTGTTACCGGGGTGGTCTACGGGATCGAGTCATCGTGCTTCGAAGCGGATCACGAGCCCCATAGGCGGAAATCGGGCCCAGTGCTCAATCACGCGTTGTCGCAACACGGAGTCGAACATGACATCGCGCTCAAAATCATCCAGCGTTCGCAGAACGTTGACCATGAAGCTTCCCGGTGCATCCACACGAGTCCTCACACGAGCGTGCCGACGGGTAGGGCCGCTGCGGGCCGTCGTCGACACGCTGGTCTTCATCCAGGCCTGACGGGGAGCCTGCTTAGCGCTGGCTTAGCACAGTCTCGAATGCCGTGGTGATGCGCGGATCGAACTGTGTTCCGGCGCAGGAGCGGAGTTCGGCGAGCGCTTCCTGGGTGGTACGGGCGGGACGGTATGACCTCTGCGTGGTCATCGCGTTGAATGCGTCGCAGACGCAGACGATCCGCGCCTCGAGTGGGATCGCTTCGCCTGCGAGCCCGTCGGGGTAGCCGTTGCCGTCCCAGCGCTCATGGCAGGAGCGGACGATGTGGCCAACGTCGGCGAGCAGACCGCCGACGTTTTCCAGCATCCGTTCACCTTCGATCGGGTGCGTTTCGATGATCGCCCATTCCGCTAGGTCGAGCGGGCCGGGCTTGTTGATGATCTCGTTGGCGATCCGGATCTTGCCGACGTCGTGCAGGAGTGCGGCGAGTTCGACGCGTTGACGCCGAATCGAGTCGAGCGCGAGTTGATCGGCAACGCTGACTGAGAGTTCGACGACGTCGCGGCTGTGCGAGCCGGTGTAGTGGTCGTCCGCTTCGATCACGTCGCCGAGGAGGAACGCCGTGCCTCTGTAGGCGGTGGAGAGATCGAGCGCGTGGTCGATCCGCGTCTGTCGTTCGCGGGCGAAGAAGGCGAGGAGCGCAACCAGCGGCAGTGCGAGCAACACTCCCCCGGTGTCGTCGTAGGCGGCGTGGGCGACCGCGAGGCCGACCGCGGCGAGCGCGAAATCGACGGCGTAGACCCAGGCCATGTAGCGCACCAGCTTCAGTGGGGAGATCCCGAGCACGACCCACTCGCGGCCCGCCGACACTGTGAAGTCGACGATGAACTGGGCAGCAAGGGCGGCGGCGTAGATCGGCATCTCGTCGAGCCGGGGCTCTGTGACGCCCGCGGCGGCGAGGACGAGGACGGGGCCGAAGACGTGCATTGCCCCAACCGGTACGCCCGCGACCGCGCGCTCCAGCGGGGCTCCGCCCTGCACGTGGTCGAGCAGCGCGCCGAGGAGCAAGGCCGTCGCGACCGCGAGTGGGACGTACGCGAGCGGCAGCAGAAAGAGCATCGGGACGAGCATGAGCTCGGTTGGGATAGCGGAGCCAGCGCCGATTTCGAA
The DNA here is from genome assembly GCA_963752405.1 of uncultured Gaiellaceae bacterium. Lineage (GTDB taxonomy): Bacteria > Actinomycetota > Thermoleophilia > Gaiellales > Gaiellaceae > Gaiellasilicea. The sequence goes on along the minus strand of CAVVYB010000012.1, from coordinate 341,028 downwards.
CTCGACATGGGAAGCGATCGCGTAGGCCACAATCAGAAGGGCGGCGGTACCAAGCGTGAGCGATTGGCCATCGTCGATCCAGCGTGCGGCGGCGATCGACCCGACGACGAAGACGACTGCAAGCGCGATCGAGGTCAGCCATTCGCGCTCGCTGGGCCGCCTGATCGTTCGCGCACGCGTCTCGCGCGCGAGTTCATCGGCGGCCGGGTCGAGCGTCGTCGACGCCCCAGTGAGCATGCCCTGCAGCGTCGACGTCCCCACCGAGAAGACATCGGCCATCACCAGGACAACTCATCACCCTGAAGGGGGATGACCGACAGGCGCCGTCGACCCATGGTGCGTCCTGCATCTGCGGCCTCTGCGAAAGGACTAATCCATGGCATCTCGTGTCTCCGCTCGGAATGAGCGTCTGCGGCTGGTCACACGCTTCCTCTCGACCATTTTCCGCGCTCGCTCGATGGCGCTCGCGCTGACGATCGCAGCCGTGGTTGTGCCGACGGCACTCGCCGGCAGCGACATTGACTTCGAGCGTGTGATCGCGGAGAAGACGACTCAGTTCAACCGCGAAATCGCCGCAAAGGCGGCCGAGATGGCGTCCAAGGGAGAGGTGCCGAAGACCGGGCCTCTGACCTCGAGCTCGCCCTCATGTGCAGCCCAGGCCCCGGTCCAACCCTTCTTGCGCTGGAACGACTTTGCTGACTACACGCTGCTCCCCGGCGGCACGTTCGAGAGCGGAACCCCCGGCTGGACGCTCGAGAACAATGCGCGGGTGGTCACGACGCCGACGACGGATCTCGGCGGTGGCACGCGGGCGCTCTCGATTCCGAAGGGCAGCAAGGTGATCACGCGCCCGGTCTGCGTCACCGAGCTGCATCCGACGATTCGCTTCTTCGCGCAGGCGAAGGGCAGCACGAGCACGCGGCTGCTCGTCGAAGTGTTCTACGAGGATCTCGGCGGCAGCGTCAACACAATGCCGATCGCCTACCTGAAGCCGTCCACCACCTGGCAGCCTACGACCATTATCCCGATTCATGTCAACCTGCGCGCCGCGGTCTCCCCGACCAAGACCGCAGCGGTGGCGTTCCGGCTCAGCGCCGAGGAAGGCGACGGCACCTGGCTCGTCGACGGCCTCTACGTCGACCCGTACAAGGTGAAGTGAGTTTTCGACGCCGGCTGGGCCACCGACCCTCTCGCCCGAGGTCTCGTATCAGGGTCGGCGCCGGCGCGAGTCAAGCACATGCGCAGCGGCCAGCCACTCCGCGTAGCTGACGTCGGGCTTCGACGCGAGCCCGACTCGCGAGGCCCAGAGCCGCCGAGCCAGCCGCAGATTACGCATCGTGCAACCCGTCCTCGCAGTTAGGCCGCGCCCGATGAACACCAGCAGGCGCGGCAGATCCGGGTCCTGCACGTTCTCCGTTAGCGAAGCCTTCCGCCCCTTGCCAGTCACGAAGTATCCCGACGGATACGCCGCCGCCTCGATGCCCGGCTTGATCTTCTTGCGGATCTTCTCCCAGCGATCGACGTAGCCGAATCCCTTGGAAGGAGCAAGATCAGCGAGCGCGTCAACGTACACCTCGGCCCACCGCAGCTCCTCCGGTGTAGACACTGACAAGACACCGTGCAGGTGAGCGAGACCACGTTTCTGCTTCTCCCACACCCGCGCGGCGATCGTGCCCTTGAAACCAGTGGCCCGGTCAGCTCGCAGCTTCGCAACGCGATGAAGCTCGCTCCACCACGGGCTGACCCGGGAGTTGAACGCCTGCGCCGCATCCGAATACACACGACAGCCAATGTCGCCCGAACAATCCACGCCAGCACCGTGCGAGCATTTCTCAGGATCCCATGGATACAGATCCTTCCCGGGCACAGTGACGGAGAACATCACCGCGAGCTTCAACGGCTTCAGGTTCTCGAACAGTCGCCGCTGGGTGTCCCGCGCCCAGATCGGCCCGTACTCAGGGCACCTCCGTAAACTACAGCGCCGAACCCTGCCCGGGATCGGCCGGCCGCAGCCTGGACAGCGATGCCAGATCCGATGATCCCCCGGCTTGAACTCGCGATGCCAGGACGGGATCTCGCTCACGCGTCGCCTGCCGGGTCGGTAGGTCGGAGGGCTCAGGCCAGCACATCGAGCAACGCCGGCGCGGGCGTGAAGGATCGAACGTCTCCTTCCGCAGCATCCCCGGCCAGGTCTCACTCAGGGATGGACACGACGAGTGGTAGTGAACGACACCCGACCGCCGATTGATCCAGACGACGTGACCGATCAAGCGGCCTCCCACTCGTCCTCGAGCGCAGCAGCTACCTCACGCATGACGAGCGCGGCAACGGTGAACGCAGTCGCAGCAGCGAGGTGCTCCCCGCCCCCCACCAGCGCTTCGCGCTCGGAGTGGGACGCGGCGAGCACCTCGTAGTCGTGCGCCTTGCCGATCAGCCGGTTAGCGGCGTTCATCCGGTGGCCCTTGGCGCAGCGCGAGACGATTGAATGCGGTGCAGCGGAGGCGCATCATTGACCAATGGGGTGGGTTCGCCGTCTCGCCTGTCGCGTACGAGGTGGGCATCGTTGGGAGACGATGACCGACGTCGCCGGCTCGATTACCACCTGCGGGCGGTGCGGAACGCTCGCCCACTCCGGGATAGCGGATGCGGGTCCGAAAGACGTGCTCGTGTTCCCGTCGGAGCAGTGAGTAGCGCTGTGAGGCGATCCCGCTGGCGCTGCTTCTGGCGGTGGCCACTCGGCCATCAGTGGGAACACATCGTTGAAGGCCGGTTGGCCCACAAGCGTTGCCGCCACTGCGGCAAGCAGAAGGGTCATTGGTCCCCCGACTCACGCGACTTCCCAAGCCACTTGTCCGGGGGCGGCGGCGACTAACTCCCGAGGCTTTCCCGCCGCTCGAACGCCGGTCGATCCCCGGCCGTAGCTCAGTGCCGCTCATCGGCCTTCTTCTTGCTCTGCGCCCTTAGTTCATCGAGTTTCCGGCGAAGCGGCTCCGGTACCTCCGTCTCTGCGGACACGGGTTCGAATCCCGTATGGCCTTACTTTAGAGCTTGGTTACGCGGTAGGCCGCATGGCTCCGTGGGTCAGGCGTGCCATACGTGCCTCGGACGCTCACGCGGTGCTACCCCCGTGCTACGCCTGGAACAACCGCGTTAGGTCAAGCGGTGTTCACTGGGCTCACTCTCGCCAGACCAAATAGCCCGATTTGCAGGCGTGTTCGAATCCAGGCGGGCCCATCTGCATCCCACTGCCCGTACGGGATTCGCATGGTTACGCGGGGCGGGTGTGCCAGGGGTGTCGCGAAAGGGCACGCGGTGCAGACCCCGGTGGAACCCGGGACCCGTCCCACGCTCGGCGGCACGGCTCGCTGTCGATCACGCTCAGCTAGTTCCAGTCCGTGCCGGTGTCCCCGACGCTGCGTTCTTGCGCCGCCGGAGCCGGAGCCGGTTGAGCCAGGAGTTGGTTCGCTGTTCGCCGGTTTCGGATTTGGTCGAGTGCGCCTCGCGAGCCTCGAGTGAATGAATCGCCGCGTGGCCGAGCGCTACCCGCTCCTGGTGTCGCAGGCGGGCGATGTCGAGGTTCGTTAATGGGTGAGTCACGGTTCGTTCCTTTGGTCGAGTTCGATCTGCGGTCTGACGACACGACGGCCGCGCTGGCGAATTTCTTCCATCTCAGGATGCGAACCTCGATGTGCGCGCGAGCAGCGGGAACTCGTGCCCGCACGGAAGCGCCGGGTCGGGCGCGCTCAGTCACGTTCTCCAATCATGGCTGTGCGAGCGTCCGTCGTATCATCGGCGGCATGAATCTGCGCGCGTTCCTTCGCCAGAGACGCCAGCGCAAGGCGCGGAAGCGGTACGAGCGCGAGAAGGCGTTGCGAGCGAGCCAGAACGACGAAGCGATCGGGAAGGTCGCCGAGGGCGCGAAGACGCTCGGCAGCGGCCTCGGCGGCGGCCTGTAGCTAGACGCGACTCGCGCCGCCCTCTCGCGGCTCAAGGGTGCTGCCAGAGGGCGTTGACGATCATCCATCCCTCGCGCGTACGCACAAACTGCAGGGAACCCAACCCGACCGAACTTGCGGAGGGTCTACTAGCTCGGACGGTCAACAGGCTGATTCGTTGCCGGCTCGGTCGGCAGGAATACGCGGCCCTCCCCGGTGTCCTAGAGAGCATGGACATCAACACAAGGAGGTACATCATGTTCCGCGCACTCAGCATCCTCGCCGCCGTCGCGGCGCTTGCCGTCTCGGCAGCACCCGTCGCCTCGGCGGGTCTGGTGAAGGCCATGCCCAAGGCGCCGAGCGGTACTAACTGGATCGACAACGTCACGCCAGACCTCATGCTCAAGGCGAAGCCGAAAGCTCCGGCGCAGAAGGGAGCGCGCTACGGGACATCGTCAGGTTCGGTTGGCTTCAAGCGGAGCGGCGCGGCGAAGGCTCCGCGTCCGGCAGGCGACGTCCACTCGCTCTTCGGGTCAGATTACGCGGACTCGATATTCGGTTAGAGGCCATCAGGTTCGGTTGGCTTCAAGCGGAGCGGCGCGGCGCGGGCTCCGCGTCCGGCAGGCAACGGCCACTCGCTCTTCGGGTATGCGTCAGGGTCGGTTGGCTTCGAGCCTTCGACACGTGTGTTTGAGCATGCGCCCCGCTCGGCTCCGGTCGGGCGGGGCAGACTTGCCAGTGGCATGCACAGGCAACGCGGGGCCAGCGTCCGGGAAGGTCCCTCGAGCACTCCACTACTCTCGCGTCAGATCCACCGGCTCAGTCCAGCTCGCGCCCAGGCACTTCAGCTCTTGCGCTTCCCGCCCGTCCGGCTCCAGTGATCGGCATCGTCTCGATCGTCCCCGTAGAGCGCCGAGCTCCAGCGTGTCGTGGCATCCGCGCCGAAGCCGATGGTGTACGCAGTACCGAACACGAGCGCCGCGACGACGAGGACTCCGAGGCCGACCTGCCAGTCCGCGACGATGCCAACGAGCACCGAGGCGATGATGACCGCTGCGAAGACGATCCGCCTGAGCATTGTCTCAAGTATCCCGCGATGAGCCCACGCGGACAAGCGCGGCAACCCCGGTCTGATGGGGTTTCCCGCCTGGCTATTCGTTTGCGGCCGACCGGAGCCGAGCGACGCGCGTCCTTCATTCCCCGAACATCACGGTGTTCGACGATCCGTCCTTGACCGACCTCGGCGGCGGAACCTTTGCGGACGATTCGCTCGACAGGACCTCGCCACCCGACCGAGTGCTAAGCCTCGGCGGCGACGGCTGCCCTGCCGCTTTGACTCCGATCAGGATGGCGATGATCCCGGCGCCCGCCGGGCGCGGAGCCTTCGCCGCGCCGCGCCGCACGAATTTGTCTCCGTCCCCACCCGACCCGTGAAGCATCGACTGGCCATCGATGCTGAGTTCGAGCCGTGCGGCCGTGTCGCGTGGCGAGGCCGCCGAACCGACAGGCGCTGCCGCGACGGCGAGCGCTGCGACGGCGGCGAGGATGCTGAGTGCGCGAATCATGGCGGGCCTCGTTGCGCGATGCTCTTCCTGCTCCTTCTGCTGCTTTTTGACGGTCATGACTTCCTCCCTTTCGTTGATGTCCGTGCTCCCTAAGACACCGGAAAGGGCTGCGTATTCCGCGAACGGGACAGGCGCCCGTGACGCGGCCTCGGCAGAGACCGATGAGTTACGCGTCGCCGAGCGGTCTATCCCGGATCAGCATCTACGGCAACCGAGGAGGCAGCATGAGACTTCTTCTCACGTCCGCTGGCATCAAGAACGCGAGCATCCACGACGCGCTGGTCGACCTACTGGGCAAACCGATTGCCGAGTCCAGCGCCCTCTGCATTCCCACCGCGGCGTACGGGCACCCCATGGCCGGCCCTGGCGCGGCATGGCGGTTCATCAGCGGACAGGAACCCATGTGCCCAATGTCCGGACTGGGTTGGAAGTCCCTGGGAGTGCTGGAGCTCACCGCATTGCCCAGCATCGATGAAGAGCAGTGGGTCCCCATGGTCCAGGAGACCGACGTCCTGCTGGTGGACGGTGGCGATGCCTTGTATCTGGGCCACTGGATGCGGCAGTCCGGACTGGCAGACCTCTTGCCGTCGCTGCGCGAGGCGGTCTGGGTGGGGCTTAGCGCTGGGAGCATGGTGATGACGCCCCGTATCGGGGAGGACTTCGTCGGGTGGAAGCGGCCCACCGGGAACGACAGCACGCTGGGCATCGTCGACTTCTCGATCTTCCCGCACCTGGATCACGAGCTCCTGCCGGAGAACACCATGGCCAACGCAGAGAGATGGGCGGCCGGTATCCCGGGTCCGGCGTACGCGATCGACGACGAGACCGCTATCAGAGTGGTCGGCGGCACCGTAGAAGTCGTCTCCGAGGGGCACTGGAAGCTGTTCACCCCGTAATGCTTCCGAGCAGGTCTACGACGTATGCACGGGATAGCGCAGATGCGTGACACCCGCACCGCTGACGACTGTCGGATTCCCGAGGACGGCCGGTGTGTTCGCGAGGTGGTCGAACAGCCGCACTCCTGCGCCTAGCAACACGGCAGCCAGATCGATGTGGATCTCGTCGAGCAGTCCGGCGTCCAGGCACTGCTGGATCGTTTGGGCGCCGTGCACTCCCACGGACTTCGAGCCGGCAGCCGATTTCGCTCGAGCAACGGCGCTTTCGATGCCGTCGGTGACGAACTGGACTGTCGAGCCGGACCGCGGCCAGCCGTCGGGCACGTGGTGTGTAACGACGAAAGCGGGAATGTCCCACGGGTGCTGGCCGCCCCAGCCGTCGGCGACCTCGAACGTGCGCCGACCGGTGAGCATGGCGCCGACCTCGGCCACCAAGCTCCTCAGGTGGTCGGCGCTCGGCGGCGAGACGCGGAACGTCATGCCGGATGTCCCGCTCGCTGTGGGGACCTCGACGTCGCCCGAGAAGTACCAGTCGAAAACCTCGGCGACGCCGTCGTTCGCGTCGGCGACGTACCCGTCGAGAGACATCGACATGATTGCGACCACCTTGGTCATGGTGCGGCTCCATCGACGGAGACGACGGTCGTGGTCGTCGGTTTCATGGGTTCGTCCTTTCTCTGTGGCGGTCTCTCACGTTACGACCGCACCGAGACGCGGATCTCATCGGTCGCAGCAGAGTCCGTCCGGGCCCTCTCGCCTGAGGCCAGCGCCGTCACTGGAGCCTGTCTTCCGAGACGCCTAGAGTCCGTGGACCGTGACGCGGATTGCCGGAATCAGTGTTTTGGTCGCTCTTGTGGCCAGCGGATGCGGCGCCGGCTCCGACAAGCGTCTGTCGGAAGCCGAGTTCAATCAACGAGCAGATGTGATCTGTACGGGGGCAGAGGCGAAGCGCGCAACAACCGACCCGTTCGACCTTGAAAAGGTCGCTGAGCAAATGCTCCGCAACCTTCGCGACATCAGCCCGCCCTCCGCCATTGAGCCTGAGTTCAACGCGTGGCTCGCCAGCTTGGAGGACATCCGAACAACCGCGATTGCCTATGTCGATGCCTCGAACACGGCTGAGAGGCGAGCCGCCGGCGCACGCGCTTCCGCCGCCATCCAGCGGGTTTACAAGACCCAAGAGACGTTCCCGCTCCCGAGGAGCTGCAAGTCTTGACCCAACCGGGCTCGGCACTGCACTAGTCGTGCGCGGTTCGCGTTTGAGGTCTCTGAGACGTCCCGTTTAGAATCGCCCACGTCGCGTCTAGTCCCGTAACGGGCTACCGAGGAGGCGAGATGGCTGAAGACCAGAGGAATGCGCGCATCTTCGGAGTGCTCTTCCTGATCACGTTCGTCACGTCGATCGGCGCACTGGCTCTCTTCCAGTCGGTGCTCGACGACCCGGCCGGATACATCGCCGGTGACGGGAAGGACAGCCAGATCTACCTGGGCGCGTTCTTGGAGCTCCTGCTGATCATCGCCAACGTCGGAACGGCCGTTGTGCTCTACCCGATCGTGAGGCGACAGAACGAGCTCCTCGCGATCGGCTACGTCGCTGCTCGAATCATCGAGTGCGTCTTCATTGCGGGCGGGATCATCCTTGTGCTCGGGGTCGTGAGCTTGCGCCAGGACTCTCCGGACGCGAGCGACCTCGCCGTCTCGCTCGCCGCGCTCAAGGATTGGACGTTCCTGTTTGGTCCCGGGTTCATCGTCCCCTTCGGGAACGGGCTGATCCTCGGCTACCTGATGTATAAGTCCGGCCTCGTCCCGCGATGGATGCCCTGGCTCGGACTGATCGGAGGGCCGCTGCTTCTGATCGGGAACGTGGGCGTGCTCTTCGACTGGTGGGATCAAACCGGCGCCGTCAGCATCCTCGTGATCCCCGAGTTCCTGTGGGAGCTGTTCCTCGGCATCTACGCGGCGGTCTGGGGATTCCGGAAGGATGCTCCGATCCTCGCTGCACCCAGCAGGCTGACTCTGCAGACCGAGGCTGCCTAGACAAACGTTCTCTCGCTTGTCCACGCGAACCGACGCTCTCCCCACGTCCTGGCAGCGGCTGCTGGCCCTGTCTGGCGTCGCGTTCGCGGTGCTCTTCGTATTCGCCTGGTTCATCAGCGGAGGCAACACGCCTGACTACACCGCGGCGGATCAGGACTGGACGACCTGGGCGGACGACAACCAGTGGAAGAGCCGGATCGGTGGACTCCTGATCCTGCTCGCAGGCTTCGTATTCCTGCACTTCGCGGCGACGATCCGCAGCGTGCTCGGAAGCGCCGAAGCCACGGTCGGCGGCTCGGTGCAACTCGCCCGGGTCGCGTTCGCAGGCGCCCTCACCGGCATCACAGGCATCACGATGGCCATCGTCATGATCGCGGCCGCGGCCACCGAGGGCGCCGACGCGGATCCCGTCGTCAGTAGAGCGGTGACCACAGCAGCGGCGGGACCGTACTTCGTCGCCGCGATGGGCTTTGCCGTGATGCTCGCGGCTGCCGGACTGCTGACGCTGCGCACCCGAGTCTTTGCCCGCTGGATCGGCATCGTCGCACTGGTCGGCGCGATTTCCTTCCTGATCACCTTCCTCGCGCTCATCCAGGGCACCAGCGAAGACAGCGTCTTCGGCTACGGCTTTCTCCCCGGCATTCTGGCGCTCACGATCTGGTCGATCGCAACGAGCTTCGCCCAATACCGCGAGGTCGCGAACGCTGCCACCAAGTCGGGTTGAGGCAGCTGCCAGCCGGCATCACCACCAATCGGGTGAAGCCGACCTATGCGGACCGCAATCCAGCCGTTCGGGTAGTACCCGATGCGTCTCGTTCCGTGCGACTGTGCCTCTAACACCACGCTGAGGGTTGCCCCGCCGCCGGCGGGATGTCCGCGCAAAGGGAGAACGATGCTCAGGTCGCGACGGTCCGGCAAGTCGAAGCGAGGGCTTTCGTTCGTCGGCGCACTCGTCGTTGCGGCCGCGCTCTTCTTGCTCGTGGCGGCAACGGCCCAGGCGGCGCGGCAGATCACACCCCCGCCCAACTACTTCTGCGGCAACTACTTCACTCGGACGATCTCGATCATCCCGCCCCGGATTTGGTCCAGCTACAACCGGCCGGAACAGGTGGTCTGGTTCATGCAGATCGAGCGCTGGAGCAGTGCACGCCAAGAGTGGTACATCTACAGCCCCCGGTACTCCAGCTGGTCGTCGTTCAACTGGTACGGCCAAGGTCTGACGAGTTGGAGCGGTCACCGCTTTGTGAACAGCAAGCTGAGCCTCCCGCCCGTCTCGCACGCCGGCTACTACCGGCTCGGCTCCGCCATTCAAGGCAACCAGGGCGGCGTCAAGTGGGGCGGGTACGTCGGCGGCAACAAGGCACACTGCTACATGAACTGAGGCGGAACCGCCGTGAGGCGTCCCGCCCGCTGATACGTCGTTGACGTCGTGCCTGTGCACGGTGACCGAACGCCCCTCGGCGGCGCTCCGGTGTCGGCCAGCCTGCGCAGCAGAGCGGCTGCCACGACTTCCCACGGGAGCCGCTTTGACTTGTAGGCAGGCATGTCCAGTGACACGATCACGGCCAATGCTTCGCGGATTGTGGGCGAGGGTGAAGACGTTCGAGTATCCGGCGCAGCCGACGCTCAACGATGGCGAAACGCCTGTGGCGGAGTTCAGCGGCGTTCGCGCGCGCGTCACTGTCACGGAAACGAGGCTCATCGTCAGCCGGGCTCGGACACAGGTCGTTCGCCTACGAAGATGTCGTTGACCTGGCCGGCGGTTGGGATGCTGGCCCGAACTACGCGAACCTGCGGGACAACGCGACGATTCACGGCGGCATCTACATGCATCTGCTCGACGGCGGCGAGGAATGGGTTCACGTTCCCGATTCGGACCGCGCAGCCGCGCTGATCCGGGAACGCACGCCGAACCTGTGGGTCGAACATGGCCACGGTCTCTCGATCGACGCCTGGAGGAAACAGCTTCTGCAGGAGCGCGCTGGTCCAGCAGAGCGGACGGAAACGAGCTGATCGTGGCCTCGCCCTGGCAACCTGGGACGGATGTCCAGCGCGCAGCGGTGAAGAGGCTTGCTCGGTCGCACGAGGAGGGGTGGAATGGTCTCGTGCGCAGCCTGCCGGACGGCAACGACGAGTTGCTTGTTAAGTGCGAGGGGAGTGTGCGGCGCTATCTCGTCGCCGGGGACGGGTCATCGCAGTTGATCGAGGAACACCCACCCCCGTCGGGCTACGAATGGAGGGGTCGGCTGTTTTACGCTGGCGCCGGACTCTTCGTGCTCGCCGCCGTGCTGTGGATGGGGCTGCCGGGTGATCCGCACGTCTGGGTTTTCCTACTCGTGCCCGCGGCTTTCGCCCTGTTCTACGCCGCTGACCGCCACGGGCCGAACCTCAAGCGCCATACGAAGTCGGACGAGCGCTGGCGGAACATCTGATCGGCGTTTCAGTCGGGCAACCGGCTGGCGGCGGTGCCGAGGGCCGCGCTGGGGTCGGCACGCTCAAAGACGCGGGCGCCCGTCGCGGCCGATCGGCTACTTCAGCTGGAGAATTCCAAGCGCGTTCTTGTGTGGATCCACGATCCACGCCGCGAGAGCGAAGCCGAGGTCGGCTACTCCGTCAGTGGTCTTGAGACCGGGCATGTCGTACTCCTGGATGACCACGCCTCGCGAGCGCAGGTCCGCGAGCTCGGCGTCGAGGTCGGGCACGAACCATCCGGCCTGCGTCTGCTCGTCCGAGGTGCCTACTGTGCTCTTGGTCACAGCGATCGACGACTCTCCGCCGCACTTGAAGGTGATCGCTTCCTCGTTCTCGTCGAGGATCTCGAGCCCCAGCCGGTCGTGGTAGAAAGCCTTCGTCTCGGCCAGGTCGAGGGAAAGCAGCACGACGTGAACCGGGTGCTCACCGAGCATTCGTCCTCCTCAAGGTTGCGGTCGCGTCAATTCTAAGAGGCACCAACCCGTCACTCCATTGTTTGCGACTCGTAAAGATTCGAGGCGTGCGCGCCCGCCGGCGAGGTGTTTCACGTCTACACGTAGGAGGCGCGCGCCCCGAGGATCTGGGGTCAATCCTCGAGCACGACGTCGACCTCCAGCGCCCGGGCAGGCAGCTGAGACGGCTGGTTGCTGGGCGCGCGCCCCATTTTGCTTCGAGCCGTGGCACTGAACCTTTGAAATCCTGCGAACATCTGTTCGTGACCTCTCAGGGCGCCGCCCTCACTCGCTACCGCCGGGCAATCGAAACCAAGTCGATGGTCCTCGCCGAGCATGCGGCACGAGAGATGGGTCACGTTTCACTCGGTGACGCACTCGCGCTCGTGCTCCTGTACGCGAGCGCTGGCTCGCCGAAGGCCGAGCCGGCGGCCGTGCGATGGCTCGCGCGGCTTGCCCTGGAGCGTCCGGGAACGACGATCGGGGAACTCCAACTCGCCGCGGCCGCGCTTGGGCAACTCGAGGAACGGCCGAAGACGGCGGCTCGAACGCTGCTCGAGCTTGCGTCGTAGCGCGCCTCGCTAGAGGCAGGTGACCGAGACGACGGCGTCTGCTCGGACGGCGCCGGCTGCGCCCGGAATCTGGAGCGGATATCGAGCGCCCGTCACCGGGGACGATTCGGTGTGACCGCCGGTTTCGATGATCGCGCCGTTGGCGTCGAAGAACGTTGCTTGCACAGTCACCCAGGGGCCGAACTCCTCGCAACTCGGCCCGCCCAGGTACTCGAGCTGTCCGAGGATGTTGCCGCCGGTGGTGACTCCTGCCCCGGTGACTCTGGCGCGGTCGCCGTTCTCGCCGTTTGCGAGCGTGACGCTGCCGGTCGGATTGGGCGTCAGCCGTGCCTTGAGCAGGGCCACCTCGCGGCGCGCGCTGTTCCGCTCGACTGTCAACCGCTTGACCTTGGCGTTCAGCGCCGCGACTTGCTTTCGGAGCTTCACGACCTCAGGCGGTGCGGCGGCTGTTGCCGGCACGGCAAGCGCGAGGACAAGCGCGATGGCGGCGAGTGCGGTCTTTCGCATCACGCTCACCGTAACCGCGAAAAGTGACGACTGTTACGAAATCACTCGTTCGAGCTACGGCGAGGCGCGCCACTTCGCCCGCCACTCCGGTGGCTCCCAACCCTCGGCGAAGTAGATCGTCTCACGTGCGATCTTGCCCTCGCGAAACTCGTGAATGCTGACCCCGAAGTTCCACGGACCCTCGTCGTAGCGGACCGAGAGCTCCACGATCCACAGGTCATCTTGGCCCCGTACTTCCCGGAGCTCGAACGACGTCGAAGCCGGATAGGCGCTTCGCCATTCGCGGAAGTTCTCGACTCCGATGAAGCGCTCGCCGGACTGGGGGAACTCGAGAACAGCGTCCTCGTGGTACATCTCGTGCGCGAGTTCCGGATCGCTGCCGGAATGCTCGAGATTCTGCAAGAGCATCGCCCTGACCGTCGCTTCATCCAACGGGCCTACCCGGTGCAGTTGTTCTTCGCCCAGGCCTCGATCTCTGCGCTCGCGGCGGTGAGCTCCGTATCGTCGAGCTTCTGCGCTGCTTCCGCCAGCTTCTGCAGCGTGTCCGGGTCGGGCGTCTCGCCGGACGACAGATCGATGTCCCCGAGCACCTCGGCATAGGTGGCGAACGCCGCGGCGACGGTCTTGAAGGCGTCGCGGATCTCCTCCGGCACCTCGTCGGCGAACTCCTCGTACGCCTTCGCGGTCGCCTCCAGGTCAGGTTCGCCGCTGCCGGTCGTGGCCGACCCGAGGGCCTCCGAGAACTTCACGGACAACTCGGTCAGCTTCGTGCAACCCTCGAGCGACGCGTCGTCGTCGGAATCACTCGTTTCCGTGCCGCTCGTGTCGGTGGCGGCGGTCGTATCGATGGCGTCGGTACCAGCAGCACTGGCGTCGGTCTCGATCGTCACCGTTGAGTCGCCCTCGCTGTCCGAGCCGCCGCATCCCACTGCCACGAGCAGTAGTGCTGCGACCGACGCAGCGATCACCATGATCCGCACGATTCGCCTCTCTTCCGAGTGCTCCGGAAGGGAGCGACTCCATTGCCTGACTGCCAGACCCTACACCGGCTGTCGGCGGCGCTTCCAAGTCGCGATCCCGAAGAGCCCTACGGCTAGCGCCCCCAACGTGAAGAACGCGATGCGGTAGGCGAGCTCCCGGTCCTCCCAGCGCTCTTCGTACGCGGCCGCGTCAAAGTCGCGGCACGACGAAGGTCGCCCGTGAGCGCAGAACCAGGCCGCCTCCTGCGCGGAAAACTCGACGTCTCGCTTGTGCCGGTGGTCGATCGTCGCCACGAGGCCCACGACAAGTGCGGCCAGAGCGGCCGCGAGTGCGAGTCGAGCAAGCATGACTGCAGGATATGGAGTTGCCGTCCCCAGCCTCCAATCCCTCGATCGAGGGACTCGACAGGTCCTATCCGCTCAAGCGATAGGACCTACCGGCCGATAAAGGGAGCCAGAACGCGTTCCGTGGACCGTGCCGCAGCGTTCCACGTTGAGCCGTCTCACGGGCCGGCGGCGGCCGTCACCACGGCCGCCGCCCACCCTCTTCTTACAAACCGTTTACGAGCCGCTCATCTCGGCGTCAACGGTGCGCGAAAGACTCTGCGTACGGCTCTCGTCTTCCACCTCCGGACGATCGGACTACCACTCCGGCTTGCGCCGGTGGCAGCGGTTCTCGTCCTGCTCGCCGTCGCTGCACCTGCGGGTGCCGCGCCTTCCTGCGGGCGCCAGGTGATCGACGACTGGTTCGCCGACAGCCGCGTCGATCGCACGTATCCGCTCCACTGCTACGACGACGCGATCGAGCTTCTGCAGCCTGATGTCCGCGACTACTCGAACGCCGAGGAGGAGATCACGCGCGCGCTCCAGCGGCGTGGCCGAACCGCGACCCCTCCGCCGTCAACCACCGATCCTCCTCCCGACGACGGTCCGGGCGCCGGCGCCGGCCCCCGCGCGAAGCCTCCGAAGGCGCCGCAGAAGCCGACGACGACGGTCGTGGATCACCCGGAGACCGAGACCCCACCCGTGGCGGCACCACCGCTCGACGGTGAAAGCGCAAGCTCGGTGCCGATCCCGCTGGTCGTGCTCTCCGGCCTGGCGCTGCTTCTGATCGCGAGCGGCTCCGCGGGCTATTTCGTGCGCAGGTCGCAGGGCCGCAACACCCCGCCGCCCGGAACGTAAGGCTCAGCCGAGGTTGCGCGCGGTCGGGAAGAGATCCCACGGACCGCCGTCGCGGCAGCGCGCAGCGTTCCAGTAGCCCGCGGGCGACCACTTGCGCACGTAGTTCCGCGCCAGCGTCCCCAGGTAGTCCGCTCGTTTCATGCTCAACCCGAGATTCCAGCCGAACACAGGCACCAGCTGCACCGCCAGGCAATTCGTCTCCGCCTCGTTCGCGACGCCGTAGGCGTGCAGCGTCTCGTGGATCACAGTGCTGAGCGCCCCGGCTCGGCGGGCATTCGGCTGCTTGGACGAGATCAGACCCTGCAGGTCGGCGCAGATCCCCGGTGCCAGATGCAACCAGCGAGGCTGGCGACCGAGCCAGAATCCCAGCAACTCCGAGTTGCCTGACTCGGGCTTCGCTCCCTCGGCCGCCAGAACGGAGAGCCAGTCGGAGCGGTTCCAGCAGGCAAACGCGAGCTGGCGCGGATAGCCGAGCTGCTTCATCGTGCGGTAGACGAGCTGGGTGAGCGTCGTGTGCTTGACCGACCGGCGGCCGTTGAAGACCGTCGAGCCCGGCAGCTTCGCTGCAGCGGCGATCGTCTTCGTCGAGACCGGCGCGTGCGGCTCCGGCACCACGGGCGGCGGTACGGGAACCGGATGGCGGCGGCGGCGTGGCCGCCTGCGCGAGCGAGAAGCTGAACGGGCCGGAGATGCGATCCGTCGCGGCCGGAGTGCCCGGGTCCTGGCGGGCGAAGCTGAGCCACCAGTAGTACGTGCGGCCGGGTTGCAGCTGGGAGGTCGAAACGCGGCAGACCCACTTGTTTGTCTCGCCGAAAGGAAGCAGCGAGCCGGCGGAGCAGGAGCCCAGGTTGCGACCTACTGGTACCCCGGCAGCCCCGATCGCCGAGCTGTCCGACACCCACACGGTGGACGAGCTGTCCTCGGCGTCCAGATAGACGACGAGATCGAGCGAGACCGGCGTCTGTACGAAGCCGGCGGAGTTCGCGGTCACCGGGAACGTTTGTCCGTCAGGCCCGACCCCATAGCCGGCGTTCGCGCGGCCGGCGGCGAGTAGCGCCAACACGCCGACAGCCAGGAGGCAGACGACGGTGCGTCGCGAGAGATGGGCGGCCAGCATCGGAGAGTCAACGTAGCCCCCGTTCGTTCGACCGGTGTCACCCGAAGGGGTGAAGTGGAGCGCCAGAATCAGCGAGGACGCACGCGAACGCGCCGGAAGGAGACACGCGACTCGGCGTCGTGGTTCTGGAGCCCGACGTAGCCGACCATCCCGCGGGCGCCGTCGAAGTCCGTCACGCGGGTGCCGTTGAGGATGACCGTGTAGTGCTGGCCGACGACTCGGATGAGGTAGCGGTTCCACTGCCCCACCGGCCGTGAGGCGAGCCGCGCCGCCGGCGCCGCGGCATAGATGCCTCCGGTTCGGTACGCAGCCCCGTTCGGGTCGCAGTCGTCGATCTGGATCTCGTATCCCGAGCGAACGGCGTCGGCCGGCGTGCGCGGCCTGCCCGGGAAGCGAACGAAGACGCCCGAGTTGTCGCACCGGCGCGCGACCTTCCAGTCGATCTCGAGCTCGAAGTTGCGAAAACGTCGCCGCTCGTACCAGAGCAGGCCCATGCCTCCGTCCGACACGAGCGCTCCGCCCTGGACGCTGAACCCGCCCGGGCCGGTCATCGTCCAGCCGGCCGTGGACCGGCCGTCGAAGAGGACGTCCAGGGCGGCTGCTGAGAGCCGTGAGCGGTCGCCGCCGGAACCAACAGCGCCAGCGCGCAGGCGAGCGCCGCTACACCTCCAGAGGTGCGTCGGGCGAGGAGGCGTGGAGGGTCGCGCTGCACGCCACCCTCCACGCCTGTTCGTCTAGTCGTCGTCCCCATGCCGCTCGCGCAGACCCGCGAGGTAGTCGAACCCTCGCTTGGCGGTTGCGAGCTGCGCGGCGTTGCGCGCATCTCCGGCCGGCACACCGGGCGGCGGGAAGTTGTGGTTGTCTCGCTCGACGATGTAGTGATGCTCGTCCGTCTCCAGCCCGTTGAAGAGTGCCCAGAGCGGCACGTTGCCGTCGCCCGGGTCGACGAACTGCCAGCCGAAGGACGTCGGCTGGCCGACCTCGGTGCGGATGCCGTCCTTGGCATGGAAGAGCGGGAAGCGCTCCGGCTGGGCCCACACGAGCTCGATCGGGTCGAAGTTGGGGAACCAGCTCTTCATCCCGGTCGGCGTCGCCACCTCCGGGGCCCCGGTCGCGCCGACATACGCCCAGAAGATGTCCAGCTGGAAGAAGACAAGCTTCGGGTCTGTCTCTTCGAGCAGCACGTCGTACAACCGAGTGCCGTTGACGACCGCGAACTCCGACGAGTGGTTGTGATGGTAGAACCGCATGCCGCGGGCCTTTGCGGCGGCACCGAAGCCGTTGTAGAGCTCGGCAGCGCGCCGATAGGCGTCCGGGGTCTGGCGCTCCGCCGCCGGGAAGAGCTGGTCGGGCTCGCTCGCGGTGCCGATGTAGCGGAGGCCGAGAGTCTCGGCGTCGTCGAGCACTTGCTCGAGGTTGTCTCGGAACTGCGTGACGCCGATGTGACTGCCGACGCCCTTGAGCTTGTACTTCTTGAGCAAGGCACGAATGTTCTCGGTGCTCGGAATCGTCGCCGGCGGCGGAGCTGGGTTCGGCACGTTCGTGTCCGGGGCCGAGTAGCCGGCGAACTCGATCTCCTTGTAACCGATCTCCGCCAGCTCCTTGAAGACCTGCTCGAAGCCGAGCGTCGAAATCCGGTTGCGCAACGTGAACAGCTGGACGCCGATCCTGTCCTTCGGCAGCAGCCGGTCGCCGTCGTGGCCGTGGCCGCGGTCGCGATCCTTGGCCAGTGCGTTCGGAGCCAAGGGGCCCAGTGCGGCCCCGGCGGCCACTCCGGCTGCCGTTCCGAGGAAACGACCTCGATTGAGCTTCCTTGCGTCGTCCATCTCCCTCACCTCTCCTTCACATACGAGAACTTGACGAGTTGGGCGTCAGCGTTGGCGTTGAAGAAGCCGTCGCCGTAGCCGAGCACGTAGAAGTTGCCGTCGGGCCCGAACTTCGTGTCCATCGGGCTGTCGCACAGGAACGGCCGCTCGGGCGTGCTCGGGTTCTGATCCGCCCCGCAGTTCAGGACGTTGTTGATCTTGAACACGCGCCCCTTCGAGTCGAGTCGCACCTCCCTGAGGTAGTCCCGCGTGAACTCGCTGAAGATGAATGCCCCGTCGAAGTACTCCGGGAACCTCCCTTCCGACTTCAGCTTGCGGTCGAAGTCGTACGGCGCGGCCCCGTGCGGACCGACGCCTCCACCCGGTCCGAGCTCTGGGAAGAGCTGCGGGCAGGTCGGGCTCGTATCCAGCCCCGTGGCCGGATCGATCGGCCCGTTGTAGTAGTCGAAGCAAGGAGTGCCGAGCGGTGCCGTCAGGGGCGGCGCCGGCGGCGTGTTGTTGTCGTTGAACGAGTACCAGATCTCGGGCTGAGTCACCGGCGGCGTCTCGGTCAGGCCGGTGTTCAGCCGCGAGGTGTTCTCCGGACCGTGCCTGCGGTTGCCGCACGAGTACGGGCGCGGAGGATCGTCGAGCGGAGTCGACGAGACGAAGTTCCAGCGGTAGTACGGCAGGTCGGGCGTGTAGCACAGATGAAGTGTGTCGCAACGCAAGCGAAGTTTGTCGGCCGCCGACCGATGACGGCAGGTCGGCAATCGAAGCGGGGACGTTTGCGCCCTCGTCTTGGCGGAATAGGAGTGCGCAGAGCCGCAAGGCGCTCGCGTTCGGACAAGCCCCCTTTCCCAAGGGCACACGCCTAGGCCGCTGGGCGTACAGGCTGATTCTCCGACTCTGTGGCGCCTTGCGGCTCGACCCAGCCGCGCGTCAGTCGTCGAGCTCTTCGCCTGCCTCGACCCGGCGGAAGGGTAAGCACAAGAGCCGGTTCGCTCAAAGCCAACGTGGACGGACACTCGTCGGTTACCGTGCGCCGCGTGGGTCGCTCGAGGGCTGCGGTACTGGTGCTCGTCCTCTTCCTCGTGGGCGCAGCTCTACTCGGGCTGATGGATGCGATTGCGGGAGATGACTGGCCGGGCTGGGACGAGGGCTGGGCGCTCGTCACATTCCCACTCGGCGTACCGCTCGCGCTGTACGTCGGTGCGAGCATCGCTCGAGCCGAGAGGCCGACGCGTGTTGCGACGATCGGCACGCTCGCGGTGTGGCTCTGGGGAGCAGCGGTCTTCGTGACCTGGATGGTCGTCGGAGACTGAGCGGGCGCGCCCAGCAGGAGCTGCGGCACTCCCACAATGCGATCGAGACCTCGAGTGCCGAGCCGTTTCGCAGGGCAGCTCGGGCGGCACGGTCGCAGGGGCGCGCCCATCCTCAGAGTACGCCCGCTGCGCGACGACGAGTCCCCCTTTCGGGTACCCCGGCATGACCCTCGAACGGGGGACGAATGCTCGGTCCAGCTCTCTGATACTCCCAGAGTGAGCCCTGCGGCGCTCCCCAACCGACTCCTCGTTTTCCTTTCCGCCCTCCTTTTCGCGGGCGTTTTCGCGGCGCTCGTGCTCTTCGAGCGGCCGGGCCTGGGAATCGGCCACTTCTTCTACGTCGCGATCGCCCTGCTCGCGCTCGCGATCGGGCCGTGGTACGGAGCCGCCGGCGGCGTTGTCGCGACCGGCCTGTTCTCGCTCGCCGTCACTCTCAATCACGACGTGCCGACGTACGAGCTCGTCACCGTGTCCACGCCGATTCGGCTCGTCACCTACGTCTCGATTGGCGCGCTCCTGGGCTGGTTCGCCTCCCACTACAAGACGGCTCTCGCGGAGCTGCAGGTGCTCGCGGAGCGTGACTGGCTCACCGGTCTGCCGAGCAT
This sequence comes from uncultured Gaiellaceae bacterium, assembly GCA_963752405.1. Lineage (GTDB taxonomy): Bacteria > Actinomycetota > Thermoleophilia > Gaiellales > Gaiellaceae > Gaiellasilicea. The sequence continues at coordinate 321,578 of CAVVYB010000012.1, read as the reverse complement.
GCGCGGATTCGAGAAGGCGATCGACGGCCGCCTCGCAACGGGTAAGCCGTTCGGGCTCGTGCTGGCAAGCGTCGACGGCTTCGAGCAGATGACCGGCCGCAGCGGCACCGCCGCCGACGACGCGCTACGGAACGTCGCCGAGGCGCTCGGGAACGCCCTGCTCCCGGAGGACGACATCGCCCGCATCGGCGGCGCCGAGTTCGCGATTCTGTGCACCGCCGACTCCGTGCTGGACGCGTCTCGCTATGCGAACCGGCTCGAGCAGGCCGTGGCGCATGCGCCGCATCCAATCACCGTTGGCTGGGCCGGAAGCCCCAGCGAAGGCCGCAACGCTCTCTCGCTCTACCGGGCGGCCGACGAGCGGCTCTATGCGCGCCGACTCCTGCGGACGCCACGGCAAGGACCGGCCGGACTGACCAGTACCTCGCCGGTCGAGCCCGACTACCAGGCAGCTGGCGTCGGCAGCGTCAGCTCGAAGACCGAGCCGCTCGAAGCCGCCGGGCGGTAGCTGACCTCACCACTGTGAGCGCGAGCGTACGAACGCGCAATCGCAAGCCCGAGGCCGGTTCCCGGCACGCTTGAAGCGCTGGCGGCGCTGCGCGCAAACCGGTCGAACAGCAGCGGCACGAACTCGGCCGGCACACCCGGCCCGTGATCCTGCACCGTCACGCGAAGGAGCTCGCCCACCTGCGAGGCGCTCACCATCACGGGCGGAGCGCCGTACCGGCAGGCATTCGCGATCAGATTCGTGACGATCCGGTCGAGCGCGTGCCCGTCGACCTCGACCTCGAGCTCGGGGTCGGCCTCGATTCCGATCGGAACGGACTCGACCGGCGAAGCCGCGTTGACGATTTCCTCCAGCCGCTCTCGTACCCGCACGCGCTGCGGCTTGATCACCACGGCTTCCGCGTCGAGACGCGAGAGGTCGAGCAGCTGCTCCACGAGCGTTCGCAGACGGCGGATCTGCTGGGTCAGCGAGGTCTCGAGCTCCGCGACCTGGTCCGCGGCGAGGTGATGCTTCCGCTCGGCGAGCGTCTCGGAGAGGCCGTAGATCGCGCCGACCGGCGAGCGGAGCTCGTGGGCGGCGAGGCTCACGAACTGACTCTTCAGCTCGTCGATGCGCTCGAGCGACTCACGAGCTGTTCGCTCCTGCGTGAACAGCCGCGCGCGATCGAGCGCGAGGCTCATCAGCGACCCCAGTGCCGTGAGGAGCTTGCGCTCCTCCGCACCGAAGAACGGCGCGAACGTACTCGTCCGGACGACCAGCGTCCCGAACGGAAACTCCAGCCGTCTCACGTCGCCGGTCGACGCCTCGTCCACCGAGCCGTGCTCGGCGATTCGCGATCCGTCGGCCGCTTGGAGCGCGATGCCGCGCGCGCCGACCATGCGGGCCATCGACGGCAACACTCGTTCGGCGACGTCCTGCTCATTCGTCGCCGACATCAACTCACCGATCGCGAGTTGCATCTGCCGCTGCTCGGGCCGCCGCCAGAGGAGTCGGAGCCCGTTGGGCGGCGCGAAACCGAGCATGAACGCGACCGCGCTGAACGTGGCGACAAGCCCCGTCACCAGCGCGAGCACCGAGTCCGTCGTCGCCGCCCGCCGCGGCGAGCACGAGGGCGGCGGTGATCGCAGTCGCAGCGACCGCGAGCATCTCCATCCGCCGGCGCGCGACGGATGCCTCCGAACGGCCCGCGCGCCACAGGCGCACCGACACGATCAGCAGCAGCACCGACCAGTGAATGATGAAGACGACGACGTACGCGGTGAACCACCACGGCCACGAGTCGTCCCTCCCAGGCAGATGAGGCAGGACAAAGGTTGCGGCGACGAGTCCGGTGGTGAGCGCATCGACGAACGGGGCGAGCGGGCGCTTCGTCGACTCGAACGCCACCGCGAAGCGATAGAGGAGATACGGGAAGAGCACCAGGAACGGCGAGGTCGAACCGCTGGAGCGCCTTCTCGGCGAAGCCCTGCGGCTCGTCCGGCAGCAACTTGCCGACGACGATCACCGCCGCGAGGCTCACGAACGCGAGCGCAGCCCAGAGCGCTGTCGGCGCTCGTTCCCTACTCCACTGCCGGACGCAAACGACTGCGATCGCTGCGAACAGCACGAGGTTGAGGATCCCGACGAGCTCGACCGCTTGTCGCACTTCGCGTTCCTCCTGGGCGCGCTGATCCTACTGCGCGCACAGGAGATGCGACAATGGCGCGCCGAGTCCTGCTGTCAGTTGTCAGTCGGCTGCTGCCGCCCGGGCGTAGATCGCGGCGAGCGCGAGAATGATCAGGCCGTAGAGAATCTGGCGCACCGCCTGTGACGCGTTCAGGATCGTGAGCAGCGAGTCGAGCACAGTCAGGATCAGCGCCCCGAGGATCGTGCCGGCGTACCCGCCGACGCCTCCGAAGATCGAGGTCCCGCCGATCACCACCGCCGCCACCGAGGGCAGGAGGAACGGTGTCGCGATCCCCAGGTCGGCGGCGTCGTTGAAGCCGACGAGGAGGATCCCGGCGGCCGCGCTGAGCGCGCCGCAGAGCGCGTAGACCGCGAGCAGGACCTGCCACGTGCGCACGCCGGCCAGCCTGCAGGCGATGACGTTGTCACCGACCGCGTAGATCAGCCGGCCGAAGCCGCTGTAGCGAAGGCCGAGGATGATCAACGCCGAGATCGGAACCCAGATGAGAAGGCCGTACGGGACGTAGGTGAAAAAGCGTTCCGAGCCGAGCTTTTTGACGAGGTCAGGTGCGGCCGCGAGAAAACGTGTCTGGGCGTAGATCGTCAGCGCCCCGAGGGTCACGGTGCTCACCCCCAGCGTCATGATCAACGGGTTGACGCGGAAGATCGCGACCCCGATCCCGTTCACGATCCCGATCGCGAGGCCGGTGACCAGAGCGACCGCAATCGCCTTCGCGGCTCCGTCGGTCGCAAAGCTCGAGATCATGAACGCCCCGGTCGTCGCCGTCGTGGCGACCGAGAGGTCGACGCCGCCGGTCAGCATCACGAGCGTCTGCCCGGCCGCCATCAGGCCGAGGATCGCCGCGTAGAGGAATGTCGTCGAAACCTGCTTCGGCGTCAGGAACGCCTCGCTCGACTGCACGCGGTTGACGATGTCCGTGGCCACGAAGAGGCCGACGAACACGAGCGTGAGGACGACGACCGGGTTGTCGGCGAAGAGCCGGCGCAGGTCGCGACCCCGCGTCGTCGTGTCGACTGTGCGTCGCGTCATGGATGCTTCCCGCGCTGGCGCAGTGCGAGGCCGCCGATCATCACCACGAGGACGATCAGCGTGCCCTGGATCACCTGCGCCCAGTTCTGGTCGACGCCCTTCAGGATCATGATCGACTTGACGAGGGTGAGCACGAACGCTGCGGCGATCGGCCCGATCAGGCCGCCGACCCCGCCGACGAGCGCGACGCCGCCGAGCACGACCGCGGCGACGCTGTTCAGCGTGTAGTACTGACCGGAGAGCGCGTCGCCGATCCCGGAGGTCGCCGTCAGGGCGAGGCCGCCCATCCCGGCGAGCGCTCCCCCGAGCGCATAGGCGCCGATTCGCGTTCGCGCGACCGAGACCCCGGAGAGGAAGGATGCGTTGCGGCTCGAGCCGATGGCGTAGAGGGAGAGGCCGGGCTTGCGCCGGCGAATGGGCACCCAGGCCAGCACCACGACGGCGCCGATGAGCACGAGACCGGTCGGGAGCCAGGGCGTGAACGTGTAGCCGACCGCCAGCTTCGTGAACTCGAGCGGAGCGCCGCCACCCGGAATCTGCATCACGGCGAGCGCCGCGCCACCCCAGACGAAGAGCATCGCGAGCGTGACGATGATGTCCGCCACCCGGGTGACCGTGATGATCAGGCCGGTCAGTGCCCCGCCCAGGCCGGCGCCGATGCACGAGCACCACCGCGATCAGGATCGACTCCCGGAACGAGACGGCCTGCCCGGAGGTGGCGTCGAACATGTACTTCGCCGACAGGACGTTGATCAGGCTCATCATCGAGCCGACCGACAGGTCGATCCCGCCCGAGATGATCACGATCGCCTGCGCCATCGCCACGAAGGCGAAGGGCAGCGCGTCGATCGCGAGCGACTGCACGTCGAACGTGCCCCACTGGGCAGGAATGGTGCGCCAGTAGAGGATCAGGCCGAAGAGGAGCACGTAAACGCCGACCGTCCACGCATGGCGGCGTGCGAGACGCCCCCAGTGGATGCGCGTCCGCTCGGTGGTTGCGACCGTCGCGCTCACGCCGCCTCCCTCGCCTGCGGCTCAGTCGCGTGGGGGAAACCCGGTTTCCCCCACGGGCCCCCTGCGCGCAGCCGCCGATGCTCCGCATCGGCGCACCCCTTCGGGGGAACCCGTCGGTTCCCCCGAGCCCCTTCCTGGCCGCATGACGTTGTCATGCGGCCTCGAGCCCGTGCATCGCCCTCAGCAGCGTCGCCTCGTCGGCCCCGGCCGCGTCGAGCTCGGCGGTCACGCGTCCGCCGTACAGGCAGACGACCCGGTCGCAGACGAGCGGGATCTCGGCCAGCTCGCTCGTGAACAGGAGGATGGCGGCGCCGTCCCCGGCAAGGCCCCGAAGGAGCGCGTAGATCTGGCGCTTGGTGCCGACGTCGATCCCGCGCGTCGGATCGAAGCAGAGCAGCGTCTGGAACCCGTTTGCGAGCCAGCGGGCGATCGTGACCTTCTGCTGGTTGCCGCCCGAGAGCCGGCTGACCTGTCGTTGCGCCCGGGTGTCGATCGAGAGGGTTTCGATCGCCGCGCCCACACGCCGGCGTTCCGCCCGCATGTCGACGGGACCCCAGCGGTGCGGGCTGTTGAAGCGGGGCACGGCGATGTTCTCTGCAACCGACCGCTGCGGCAGGAGTGCCTCGAGGCGATCGGCGGGCACGAGCACGACCCCCGCGCGGATGGCGTCGTACGGATGCCTCGCCCGCAAGGCGTTCCCCCTGCACGAGCACGTCGCCGTCCGTCGGGCGTTGCTGTCCGGAGAGCACCGAGAACAACTCGTCCTGGCCCTGTCCCTCGAGCGCTGCGATCCCGAGGATCTCGCCGGGGTGCAGGGCGAAGGAGATGTCGGTGAGCGTCTCGCCCACCCGCACGCTGCGAACCTCGAGTGCCGTCGGCGCGTCGGCCGCGAGCTCGATCCGCTCGCGGTGCGGTGTCGCCTCGGCGCTCTCGGCAGCGCGTGCGACCTCTGCGCCGAGCATGAACTCGACGATCTTCTCCTCGCCCCCTTCGCTGGGCACGAGCGTGCCGACGTCGCCGCCGTCCCGGAGGACGGTCGCGCGATCGCAGTGTGCGATCACCTCGCGCAGGCGGTGCGTGATGAACAGGGACGAGCGCCCGCGCTCCTTCTGCGCCTGCATCACCGTGAAGACCCGCTCGGCGAGATCCGAGGGCAGCGCGGCGGTGATCTCGTCGAGGATCAGGAGCTGCGGATCGCGCGCGAGCGCACGCGCGAGGTCGAGCATCCGCTGCATCGGCAGCGGCACGTCCAGCACCTGCTCGGTGAAGTCGACGTCGAGATCGAGGTCGCGCAGGTGCCGTCGCACCGCCTCGACGGGCGTGCCCGTGAGCCGAAGGTTTTGCGCGACGGTCAGGTCGGGCACGAGCGCGGGATCCTGGAAGACGGGCGCCAATCCGATGCGCACCGCCTGCGCAGGCGAGGAGACGCGTGTCTTGGTGCCGTTCACAAGAATCGTGCCGGCGTCCGACCGGATCACGCCGGTCAGCACCTTGACGAGCGTGCTCTTGCCCGCACCGTTCGCTCCGAGCAGGGCGTGGATCTCGCCCGGTTCGACGACGAGCGTCGCAGATCGAAGCGCGACCACCGGTCCGTAGCGCTTCGACACCTCGCGTGCGGCCAGAAGGCTCATCGGCGCATTCTGAGGGGAGAGGCGCCGGACCGGCGCCCCTCCCCTCGTGGTCTCGCCTACGGCCCCTTGCAGCCGGTGAGCTGCGCGGCCGTGTAGGTCGTCCACGGCCTGATGAACAGCTGCGAGCTGTACGTCGGCGGCCGCTTCTTCGAGTAGTACTGGCGGATCGTCTTCGCCGAGGTCTTCATGTCCCACACCTGCGGCGTCAGCTTGACCCACTTCTGCACGGTTCCGCCGTCGAGCACCCTGATCGCGACCGCGGCACCGACGCCCCCGATCGTCGCCGGATTCGTGACAGCCGAGCCCGCGAACTTCGGACTCAGCGCGATCAGCTGGCGGAGGAACTCGTTGTTGTCAGCACCGACGACCGGCACGTACGGCTTGCCGGCGGTCTTGAACGCGTTGACGACGGTGTAGTCGATCCCCGACGTCCACACGCCGTCGACCTGCACGCCGGAGTTGAGGATGTCCAGCATCTGCTTGCCGCCCGGCGCGAACGACCAGCCGGTGAACGTCTGCTTGACGACCTTGATCCCCGGATAGAGCTTCAGCGCCTGCTGGAAGCCCTTGTGGCGGTCGGTGTCGGCCGGGACGCCGGCGATGCCGCGCATCTCGACCACGTTCCCCTTGCCACCGAGCTTCTTGAACAGCCACGCGGCCCCGAGTCGGCCGTACGCGACCTGGTCGTTCGTCACGTTGTAGGCCTGCGGTGCGGTGATCCGCTGGTCGACCGAGACGATCTTCACCCCGCGTGCCGCCGCCTGGGCGACGACGGAGTTGAGCGCACTCGCGCTCGACGGGTTGATGATGATCGCGTTCGCGCCCGCTGAGATCAGGTTGCGGATGTCAGCGATCTGCTCCGCCGGGCCGCCGTTGCGGTTGGCGACGATGACCTTCGAGACCTTGCCACTCGCGAGCGCCTGCGCCTTGACCGCGCAGATCATCTCCTCGCGCCAACCATTGCCGACGAGCGTGTTGCTGACGCCGAGGACGTAGTTCCCCGGCGCGGCGGGCTTCGCGCTTCCGTTGCCCACGAAGGCAACGGTCGCCGCTGCGGCGACGACTGTCGCTAGCGCGATGAGCCGTAGGATCGAGCTTCGGCCGAATCCGAACTTCATTTCACCCTCCTCGTTGAAGCTGTGCGTCGCGACCCCTGGGGAAGCGGATCGATTGCCTGAAAGCGAGTCTAAAACCTCTGATCCGCGATGTCCTTGCGCCTCCTCCTCCGGTCGGTTGACGCCCGTCCGACGGCCGCCGCAGGCCGGCTCGCCCGCCCAGGACGCCAAAGCGGAAGGGACGTCGCGAAGTCACAACCAGCGTCGGTCATTCCGCACGAACATACCATGTTCTGCTCAACTTCAACAAAACTTTGTTGCCTATGAGCAGAAGTGTGCGTTAATGTCTGAGAATTGACTGGTCGTCCAGCACGAAAAGTAAGGTGAGTGGAGTGACGAGGCTGGCGTCCCTCGACGACATTCCAGCTGGGCTCGTAGAGATCCTGGACTACATCCGGCGGCACGGTCCCTGTACGCGTGGCGCCCTGGCCGAGGCGATCGGACTCAGCCGAGCCGTGATCACCCAGCGGCTGGCGGCGCTCGCTGCCTACGGCCTCATCGCAGAGGACGGCGTCGGCCCCTCGACCGGCGGGCGAGCCCCCCGCAGGCTGCGCTTCTGCGCCGACGCCGGCCACCTGCTCGTCGCCGACCTCGGCGCGACGAGCATCGACGTCGCAGTGGCCGATCTCGCCGGCGAGATCCTGGCGCACCGGGCAGAGCCCGCCGACATCGCTGCCGGTCCCGACGTGGTACTGACGCAGGTCGAGGCGCTCTTCGAGGAGGTGCTTCGGCAGGCAGGCCCGCCCGGGGCACTGTGGGGCATCGGGATCGGCGTTCCGGGGCCGGTGGAGTTCGACACGGGCCGCCCCATCTCGCCACCGATCATGCCGGGCTGGGACGACTACCGGGTGCGCGGACGCTTCGCGTCGTACGGCGTCCCCGTTTGGGTCGACAATGACGTGAACGTGATGGCGCTCGGCGAGCTGACCGCAGGCATCGGCCGCGGCCGCGACAATTTCGTCTTCGTCAAGATCGGGACCGGCATCGGCGCGGGAATCATCGTCGGCGGAGAGATCCATCGAGGGGCACAGGGCTGCGCGGGCGACATTGGCCACATCCAGATCGCAGCCGACCGCGAGGTCATCTGCCGCTGTGGGAACGTCAACTGCCTCGAGGCACTTGCTGGCGGAGCCGCGCTCGCACGGGACGGCGAAGCCGCGGCACGCGACGGACGCAGTCCCTTCCTACGCGCCCTGCTCGAGGAGAAAGGCTCGCTTGACGCAGCGGATGTGGCACGAGGCGCGGCCCACGGGGACGCGGTGAGCCTCGAGCTGATCGCGAATGCGGGCCGTCTCGTCGGTCAGGCTGTTGCCGCGATCGTCAACTTCTTCAACCCGTCGCTCATCGTCATCGGGGGCGGTGTCGCCGACGCCGGTGACATGCTGCTGGCCGCGATCCGACAAACCGTCTACCGCCGCTCGCTGCCGCTCTCGACCCGCGACCTCGGCGTTCATCGCTCCATGCTCCGCGACCGGGTGGGGGTCGTTGGTGCGGCGACGATGGTCGCGAACGAGCTGTTCGCACCCGCTTTCCTCTCGCGCTGGCTCGATGCCGGCTCTCCTGCCGCGGCAGAGGCTTAGTGGTTCACGCGCCTCGGCGAACGCGCTAGCCCGGAGTATTCGCCGCGGTGGCCCCGCGGCGGTTCCTCCACAGCTCGTACGCGAGCCACGCGAGCGCGAAGGAGGAGACGGCGAGAACGATCGGAAGCCAGATCCCGAGGCCGCCGTCGCGGGAGTGAATCGTCGCCACATAGCTCGCGGGCGCGACATGCGCCGGAAGCGGCCGCCCTGCGGCGGCTGCGATCCGGCGAACCGCGGTGGAGGCGGTGCCGGCGAGCGCGTCCCCATCGGCGGCGGGCGGGACGCGGAGTTCCTGGAGGGGTCTCCAGCGCGCGGCGGGGGGCACGCGCTGCAGGGTGCCGCGCTGGAGCTCCCGCCCGGAGACGCCGAAGCCGGTCGGCATGATCACGAGGAGCGGGGCACGGAGGACAGCGCTGCCCCCGAGCTCCCGCTGCAGATAGTCCGCATAGGCCTGCGGGCGCGCGAGCATCGTTGCATCCTCGAGGTCGTCTGCGTTCGCGATCAGCGCGATCTTGACCGGGTAGCCTCTGGCTGCAGACGCACGGAGCAAGCCGATCAGCTGCAGCTCGAGCGACTGGGATGGCCTGCTCGCGACCGCCGGGTAGAGACTGTCCGACTCAAGCGTATGCGTCGAGGGATCCCCGTGGGCGGACGCGACGCTGGCGGCGGCGAGTGCTGCCGCCGCCAGCGTCACGACCAGAGCTCTAACCCGCGAGCTCGAGCTCACTCTCGAACACCGTCTCGTCCTCGACCCCATGGGACGCGTGCGTGCTCGGCCCTGCCCGAAGCCCGAACAGGTACTGGCTGCCAAGCTTCGCGTGTCGGAGTGACCGGCCCGGGTCGGTGGCCGGCCCGATGCCGCTGTCCGTCTCCAGAATCGTAGAACTTCGCGCCCTTGTTTCCGACGTCGTCGAAGAGCTTCTTGAAGCCGACGACGGCCGGATCCGGGTCGAAGGGGTAGCCCTTCCCGATCGTCCCCTCGCCGGTGTAGAGGGCGTCGTTGTTCGCGAGCCCGCCAGGAGCAAACGTCGGCGGGCGCACGATCGTCTGCGTGAACGGGTTCGCCGGCGGGGCGGGCTGGACCGCGAGCCGCGTCCCATCCTTGACGTGCCAGCCGACCAGCCGGTGCGTGTTCGCCTTCCAGAAGCCGAACGCGTCCCACTTCGAGCCGTCGACCGGGTCCGGGAAGCGCGCTCGGCCGGAGTACGAGTGGAAGATGTCAGGCTCGAAAAAGACGAGGCTCGGATCGGTGTTCGCCGTCCACCAGTCGATCCGGTGCGTGCGCGAGAGTTCCGGATGGTCCGGGTCGTTGAAGAACTGCCAGCCGTTCTGCTCGGTGTGCCAGTACCAGCGCATCCCGAGGCCGGCGAGGATGCCGCCGACGACGTTCGCGCGGCGCGCGGCCTCGGCCCAGCCGATCTGATTCGGGTTCGCCGGGTTGTCCCCGAGTGTCGCCCTGCCGCTGGGATCGCCCGCCGTGCCGATCATCGTGTGGCCGAGCGTCTGGGCGATCTGGACCTGGAGTTGGCCGTTCGCGGAGAGACCGCCGGTCGTACCGGGTCGTACATCACTGCCGAGGCCGCCGGTGTGGGTCCCCGTGGAGGTGAGCCCGGCGGCATCCAGATACGAGCGGATCTCCGCGTGCGTGGGCTGGCGGCCGAGCTCGTTCGACGTTCTGTGTGAACTGGAAGAACTCGAACCCCCGGTAGCCGAGCCCGGCGAGGAACTCGAACATCTCCTGGAAGCCGCCCGGCAACGGCACCAGCGGGCCGAGGTCGGTCGGATCCTCCGGAAAGTTCGGGCCGCCCGAGATAGCCCATCGTCGGAGTCAGACCGTTGGCGCGGCTGTTCGCGATGCTGCAGCGCGTGATCGAGTCGCGGATCGAGAACTGCTGGATGCCGAGCTTGCCCGGCGGAACGAGCCGCTCCCCGACCCCGTTCCCCGACGGGCCGCTGCGCGCTTTCGGCGCCAGCACCCCGAGCCCGGCGACCGCGGCGAGCCCGCGGCCGCGGTGCCCAGGAAGCGCTTGCGGCTCAACCTCTGCGGTCTCGGTCATTTCATCCTCCTGCCCTTCGGGGCTTCTGATCCTTCATGGCTATGGCTGGCCAATCCCGGGCCCGACGAACTCGGCCCAGTTCAGGTTGAACAGGTTGTTGCCGGTTGAGCCACCGGCGACCGTGCGGAACACGAGGAACAGCTCGTGCGTGCCCGACAGCGAGATCGGGAACGTCTGGCTCGACCAGACGGCCGGGTCGCCGGTCGAGACCAAGTTGAAGGTCTGCACGATCGGTCCGTCGACTGCGTCCTGATGAACCTCGATCGCCGCGAGCGGGGAGCCCGCGGTGCGCCCGGTGCCTGCATCCGCCACTCGGAACGTGATCGCGTTGATGTTCAGCAGATTGAATGGCCCGTTCAGCTGGATCCAGTCGCCGGCTGAGAGGCTGCCACGGTGCGTGCCTGGGCTCGGAGGCGCGCTGGGGCCGCCGTCGTTGTTCCCGGCCGTGTTCGTGCCGGACTGGTTAAGGACGAGTCTCGACCTCGTTCCGCTTCTGGCGGATTTGGCTCTGCCCGACCGTCGTCAACGCCGGCACGCCGCCGGAGCCGCCGCCGTCGGTGTACGACGCGCTGATCACGCCGGTGAGGATGCCGCCGTGCGAGACGTCGCCGGCATCCGTCGGCAGGACACCTGAGCAGCCGTTCGACGACGCCTGCGCATGGCCGTGCGTGTCATGGCCGAGGACGAACGTGACCGTGACCAGGCTGCAGTTAATCGCCCCGTCCTCGGGATCGGTGACCGTGACGTTGAACGGGATGTTGTCGCCGAAGGCGAAGAGCCCACCCGCAGCCGGGACATTGACGGTTACCGTCGGCGCAGTGTTCCCGACCGTGATCGTCGTGTTCGCGCCGGTGCTCTTACCGCTCGAGTCGAACACCGTCAGCTTGGCGACGTACTGGCCCGTAGCGGTGTACGTGTAGGACGGGTTCGGGTCGATCGAGTCGACCGAGCCGTTGCCGTCGAAGTCCCACTCGTAGCGAATCGAGTCGCCCGGATCCGGGTCGCTCGCCGTGCTCGTGAACGCAACGGTCAGCGGCACGGCGCCGCTCGTCGGGGTTGCCGAGATCGACACGAGCGGAGGCCGAAGGCCCTTGACGTACTCGAACCGCTCCATCGCAGCGTCGGGGTTGATCGCGAAGAACCCGTCCCCGTAGGTGAGCAGGTAGAGGGTGCCGTCCCGCCCGAACTCCATGTCCATCGGGTTGTCGCACAGGAACGGCCGGGTGAGTGGATTCACCGGCGCCGCACCGCAGGGCAGCGCGTTGTTGATTTTGAACACGCGGTTCTGCGAGTCGAGTCGGACCTCGCGCATCGTGTCCTGCGTGAACTCGCCGATCATGAACGCCCCGTCCCAGTACGGCGGGAACTTCGTCAGGTTCGGATTGACCGGGTCGTAGTTGTACGGCGCGGTGCCGTGAGGTCCGACGCCACCCGTGAACAGCTCGGGGAACAGCTGCGGACACGGGCTGGGTGTCCCGCCGGGAGCGGGCGGAAGAATCCCGTTCCAGGTCCCGTTGTAGCCGGCGAAGCACGGCGTGCCCTGCGGGCCGTTCGGCGGACCCTGGTTGTCGCGGTACGAGTACCAGATCTCCGGGTTCGTGATCGGAGGCCCGAACTCGAGACCGGGCTCGACTGTCGGCCCGCCGCTCGCGACCCAGCGGGACGCGTTCTCCGGCCCGCGGCTCGGGTTGTCACAGTCGTGATGCTCGGGCGCCCCGAGTGGGAGCGGAGCACCGGTTTCGAAGTCCCACTTGTAGTACCCGAGGTCGGTCTTGTAGCAGAGCGGCCAGCCGTAGTTCGCCGGCTTGCGGACGATCTCGAACCGGCCGGTGCCGGCCGGCCCGCGGAAGTTCGCCGGCGTCTGCGAGTCCGGCGAGTAGTCGCTCACGTACGCCACATCGTCCTTGTCGAGGGTGATCCGGAACGGGTTGCGGAAGCCCATCGCATACACCTCGGGCCTCGTCCTCGCCGTTCCGACCGGATACAGGTTTCCGGCCGGCACCGTGTAGGCGCCGCCGAGGTCATTCGCCTCGGCCGGCGAGATGTCGCCGTCCTTGACCTTGATCCGGAGCACCTTGCCCCGCAGGTCGTTCGTGTTCAGCGCCGAACGACGAGCGTCGACGTGCGGCGTCCAGTGCAGGCCGGCGAGCGCCGGAATGTTGACGCCCTGACCGCCGGCGACCGTCGCCTGGGTTACCGAGGCCACCGGAGCGGATCCGGTGAGGCCTGACGCATCGGCCGTCATCATCGGGACGTCTTGAGCGGACTTGACGCCGCCGAAGTTGACGTTGCGGTTCGTTGCCGCGTTGCCCGCGACGCCGACGTCGTCCAGGTTGGAGAGCGCCTCGAGCGCGGCCTCGATGTTCGTGTTGACGAGCGGGAACGGGATCGGGGTGGTCGTCTGGCCGTCGAACGTGAGCGTGAATGTCCCGTCCGTCGCGCCCGTGACCGTGACCGTCTGCATCTCGTTCGTCAGCTGGCCATTGAACGGGCCGAAGCCGCCGGAGTTGCCACCGCCGGCCGGCGTGTCGTCACCGGTCACGAGCCACAGGTTGTTGTGGGAGTCGAAGTCGATGTCGCCAGCGACGTGGCAGCACGCGCCGCGGTTGACCGGCACCCGCATGATCTCCTGCTCCGTTGCCAGATCGAGGTGCGCCGGCGTGCTCGGAGTCGCTTCCACGAACTTGAAGCGCGAGAGCTGGAAGTAGCCGATGTACGAGTCCCAGGCACTCAGGCTCGAGGCGATCGTGGGCGCGTTAGTCTCGTTGATCGGGGTCGCCGGGTCGTTGACGAACGGTGTGGTCTGCGTGACGATCGAGCCGTCCGACAGCTTCACGTCCTTCACCGTCGGCGGCGAGTAGTAGAGGTAGATCCACTTGTTCGTGGCGAAGTCGTTGTCGACCTCTGGCCCGTAGAGCCCGTCCTCGCTGTTGGTGTAGACGGGGACGGTGGCAAGGAGGGTGGTCGCGTTGGTCGCCGGATCGTGGAGCCGGACGCCGCCGCGGCGGTCGGTCTGGATCACGCGACCCGTGCCGTCGTTCAGCACGTCGAAGCCGATCGGCTCGCTCAGGTTCGGCGGCGCGGCGACGAACGACTGCTGGTAGTTGGCGAGCACGGTGGCGCCGCAGTCGCTGTAGACCGCGTTGGCCACACCGGCCGTCCAGTCGATCGCGCCCTCGAGGTGGCTCCTGAAGACGGCTTCACCGAAGCTACCCGGGGTGTTGCCGCCGGCGGTGTAGAAGGAGCGGCCGCCCTTGTAGTCCTTGCACCAGACGACCGGATGGTCGGCACCCATCGTGCCGCCGGCGATCCCGTCGAGAACCTGACCCTGCGGCTGCGGGCCGAACGGATCCTCGACGACCGTGGCGAGGACATGCGAGGCGCCGCGGACGTTCGACGCGAAGTTGTACCAGGCGTCGGTTCGGTTCCAGTACTCGGGCAGATTCTTCGTCGCGTCGTGAACGCGGTCGGCCACCTTGATCGTCGCCGACTGGACGCCCGTCTTTCCGGACGCGCGTGTCCCGAGGAGCTCGGTGTAGAACTGCCAGCCGGGCTCGGTCTCGATCGCGGAGCCGATCCCGAGGAAGCCGCCGCCGTTGCGGAAGTAGCTCTCGAACGCGGCCTTCTGCTGGTCGCTCAGGAGGGCGTTGGCCCCCGTGCCGAGGAAGATGATCGCGCGGTATCGCGCAAGGTTCGTCTCGGTGAACTGGTCGCTGATCTGTTCGGGGTTGCTCGCGACGAAGATCGAGAACTTCCCACCTGTACCGGTGTCCTTGCCGATCGCCTTGATCGCGTTGACACCCGCGTCCGTCAGGCCGTCCTTCTTCCCTGCGGTCACGATCAGCACCCTGTACTTCGGCGCGGCGGTCGCCTGGCCCGCGTGATAGACCGCGGAGGCCGTCGTCGGCAGTGTCAGCGCTGCGATGGCGATCAGGCCGAAGCCGAATCGAGTCAGCTTCCGGAGATACCCCGGCGGCTGCGGCTGCATTGAAGGCTCCTCTCCTGAGACCTCATCCCGGCGCAATCTGCCGGTGGCGCGAACCTAAACGTTCTTTTGTGTGAATGCAAGCGACTTTTGACGGTACGGAACAAAAAGTCTGCCGATTACCGCGCAGATCTACGACTTTCGGCACACGCCAGCGCCATCGGATCGCAAAAGCGAGTCTTACGCCTTGCGGAGGATCTGGGCGAGCCGCTGTGCATGCTGGGCATAGGCCGCGTCAAACAGCCTTCGTGACTCCTCGTCGCCGACGAGCGCGGCGCTGGTCAGTACCGGAGGAAGCGCGCCGCGCGCGGCCAGTAGCTCCGCAGTTCGCGCCTTGATCGCGTTCACGAGCGTGACGGCGGCAACCGTCGACCCTGGGCCGACCGGAGTGTCGAGCCCTTCGAGCTCCACCAGCGCGTCGCCGGCGGGTGTGCAGAGGTCGAGGACGATATCGGCATGGTCGAGCAGGCGCGTCCCGGTCGGGTGTGTCGGCTCCCGCGCGTGCGACTGCTCGACCGATGTCACCGCGACGACCGGCAGACCACGCTCGCGTGCCCCGATCGCCATCTCGATGGGCACCGCGGTGAGCCCGCTTGCGCTGAAGACAATCATCACGTCGGGCGGGCCCAGCTCGAAGTTGGCGAGGATCGTCTCGGCGAGCCCCTCCACCCCTTCGATGAACATCGCCTGGCGCTGCCCGTTCGCACCCACGACCTGTGTGTGGAAGGTCATCGAGAGCTCCACGATCGGATGGAACCCCGGGTAGGAGCCGTAGCGCGGAAACATCTCCTCCACCGGGATCCGCGAATGTCCGGTGCCGAAGAGGTGGACAAGGCCCCCGGCCGCGATCGCCTCGGCGCAGAGTCGCGACACGGCCTCCACGCCCTCGCTCTGGCTCTCGAGCCGGTCGAGCAGCTCTTTGGCGGCCGCGAGGTACCGCATAGGCTCCGTGCTCACGTCGTCGACGAACGGGGAGGGCGCTGAACGATGGTCGGGCACAGGGTGAGCATGCTGGGCACGGGTCTCATCGGCCTCTTCTACACGAGAACGCTGCACGGGCAGCGCAATCGCGACCGCGTGCACGTCGTGTACTCACGCTCGGAGGAGCGGGCTCGGTCGTTCTGCGCGGACAACGACGTCCCGGAGTGGACGATCGACCTGGAGGAGGCGATCGCCCATCCGGAGACCGACACGGTCGTCATCGGGCTGCCGAACCAGCTCCACGAAGAGGCGGTCGCGCTCTGCGCGACGCACGGGAAAGCCGTTCTCTGCACGAAGCCGCTCGCCCGGACCGCAGCGGAAGCCAAGCGGATGCTCGACACGGTCGAGCGCGCCGGAGTCTTCGGCGGCTATCTCGAGGATCTCGTCTACACGCCGAAGACGCTGAAGGCGGTTGCCGCGGTCCAGGCCGGGCAGATCGGCGACGTGCTCTGGGCGCGCTCGCGCGAGACCCACCCCGGCCCGCACAGCGCCTGGTTCTGGGACGCCGCGCAGGCGGGCGGCGGCCCGATCGTCGATCTCGGCTGTCACTGCATCGAGATCATCCGCTCGTACATGGGCAAGGAGAACCGGCCCGTCGAGGTGATGTGCTGGACCGACACGCTCGTCCATCCGATCGAGGCCGAGGACAACGCGATCGCGCTGATCCGGTTCGAGAGTGGCGCGATGGGCCAGTTCGAGGTCAGCTGGACGTTCCGCGGTGGCATGGATCTGCGCGACGAGGTCGCCGGCACCGAAGGGACGATCTGGGCGAACCACTTCCTCCGCACCGGCTTCGAGATCTTCACGTCCGGCGCCGGCGAGGCATACGTCGCGGAGAAGTCCGAGAGCGCGAGCGGCTGGCTGTTCCCGGTCGGCGACGAGGTCTCGGAGCTCGGCTACACCGACATGTTCACGGACATGTTCGACGCGATCGACGAGGGTCGCACGCCGAGGGAGACCTTCTACGACGGCTACGTCGTCAACGCGATCATCGACGCCTGCTACCGCTCGGCGGAGACGCGGCAGTGGGAGGCCGTGCAGCTCGAGGACTGGCGCGGCGCAGGCGTCCCGCGGATCGAGCGCTCCCGGCGCGAGCACGACGGCAAGACGGTGATCAAGGAGGAGAAGATGCCGGACGGCCGCTCGAAGCTGATCCTCAAGGACGAGGCAACCGGCGAATTCGTCGACGTCGTGAGCTAGCGCCGCATCCGGCCAACCGGAGCGTAAAGGGGTCAGGATTTGCGTTCACGCAAACCTACTCTTCGGAGTCACGAATTTTCGCGTTGCAAGACCTGACCCGGTCATCGCCTTGTCCAGACCGGTCGGCCGCGGACCCGGCCGAATGAGCCACCTTGCGGGCCGCGCGCCTGCCGGGCACCGTTGGGTCGTGGACGAGCGGATGATCGAGCGCGCCGAGGTCGTGGCGCTACTGTTCAACGTGAGTGACATCCACATGACGCTGTTGCGCATCGAGACGCTCCTCCAGGAGGACGACGATGAAGCGGAAGAAGATGAGTGACGATGTCCGTGCGGCACGCGAGCGGTCGATCGCGAACGCGGAGGAACTGCGGCGGCTCGCGGAGAAAGCGCAGGCCGAGCTCGACCGCAAGGCGCAGGAGCGCGAGTCCGCCTGAGGCGAGCGGTGGGCTGCGCCAGCCTTCGGGAAGGTCCCCTGACGAGGCGTTAATCAGATAGCTCCCAGCCGCGCTCCTCCGCACGGGTGCGCAATAGGCCCAGGCGTTCTCGTACGTCCGCATCGATCTCAGCGACCGTTTCTGCGTCAAGCTCGACGAGATACCGGTTCGGCTGATTCATCCACTCGGGCCATGCACGGGACTGTGCAACCCGCCCATCGAGAGCGAGCGCGAACTCCTCTTGCTCAGGGTGCGTCATCAATCGGAGAACGTCTGCCACAGCACGGTCAGCCTCGAAGGACAGTGTGGGGCGCCCGCGGGCAATGTCGCTCGTCGCGGAGTCCCGTTCTCGACCATTCACCTCCCGAGCGTAGCGGCCGATCGGATGCGCCAGCGTGCTCTCGCCCGTGCCGTCGCCGGCCGTGCCACGCACGGCTCACACGATCAGCGGACGGAGCGTGTTCCGCGCCAGCAGGAAGCCGCGCTTGACGAGCTCCTCGTCGCCCTCGAAGCGCCGGTCCTCGTGCTCGATCGAGATCCAGCGGTCGTATCCGATCGCGTAGAGCGCAGCCACGAAGCGAGGCCAGTCCACTTCGCCGAGCCCGGGCAGTCGCGGCACCTGCCAGCCGATCCCGACGGAGAAGGTGCCGTGGCGGTAGAGACCGTCTCGCCGGACTTCCAGATCCTTCGCGTGCACGTGGAAGATCCGGTCGGCGAAGTCGTAGACCGCCCGCTCGCGGTCGATCATCAGCCAGACGAGGTGCGAGGGGTCGAGGTTCAGCCCGAAATTGTCGTCCGGGATCGTCGTGAACATCTGCTCCCAGATCGCCGGCGACCACGCGAGGTTGTTCCCGCCCGGCCATTCGTCCTCGCTGAAGATCATCGGGCAGTTCTCGATCGCGATCTTCACGCCGCGCTCCCCGGCCTGCCGGACGAGGTCGGGCCAGATGCGGGCGAACCGCTCGAGATTCTCCGTCAACGGGCGGTCCTTGTCGTTGCCGACGAACGTCCCGACGACGTCGACGCCGAGCTTCCGCGCGGCATCGACCACCTTCAGGAGATGGCCGTTCACCTCCTTGCGGTGCTCATCGTCCGGGTGGAGGTTGTTCGGGTAGTACGCCAGCGACGAGATCTCGAGGCCGTGCCGGTCGAGCACGTCGCGGACCGCAGCCGGGTCGAACGAGTCGACGTCGATGTGCGTGACGCCTGCGTAGCGTCGTCTCTCTCCCCCGCCCGCCGGCCAGCAGGCGATCTCGAGCGACTCGAATCCCTCGCCGGCCGCCCAGGCGGCGACCTGCTCGAGCGTCAGATCCGGGAACGCAGCGGTGAGCAGGCCGAGCTTCAGCGCGCCACCTCGACCCAGGCGCCCGTCCGGGCAGACTCCGCGACCGCATCGCAGAGCAGAATCTCCTCGTGCCCGTCGGCGAAGGTCGGGAAGTCGGGCTTGGCGGGCATGGCGCCATTCTCGACGGCGCGGTACACGGCGCGGTAGAGGTACTTGAACGTGTCCGTGAAGCTCTCCGCGTGACCGGCCGGATAGTCGCCGCGCAGAGGGCCGCTCAACAGCACAGGGTCGCGGAAGAGCTGCTCGTTCGGACGGTCGCGATGGCCGAGCCAGAGCTCCTCGTGCCGTTCGGAGTTCCAGGCGAGCGCACCCTCCGAGCCGTCCACCTCGAAAGAGGCGTGGTTCTTCCGGCCCGCGCTGACCTGCGAGATCGTCACCTGACCGCGGGAGCCATCCTCGTAGCGCAGGAGGATGTGGGCGATGTCCTCGGTCGCCATCTGCCGGTCGACCCGCTCGATCTCACCCGCATCCGCATACGTCTCGACCGGGCCGATCGGAACGTGCCGGACTGGGTAGACGGTGTAGAGATCCGCGAAGACCTCTGAGACACGCCGGCCGGTGATCCAGCCGGTCAGATCGAACCAGTGCGTCCCGATGTCGGCCACGGCGCGCAGCGAGCCGCCTTCCTCCGGATCGAGCCGCCAGTTCCAGTCGGTCGGCTTCTGCAGCCAGTCCTGGATGTAGGTGCCGTGCGCATTCCAGACGCGTCCGATGTCACCGCGACGGACACGCTCACGCGCCTCGTGGAGGATCGGATAGAAGCGTACGTTGTAGTTCGTGCAGTGCACGAGCCCGCTCTCCTCGGCAAGGCGCAGAAGCTCCCCCGACTCCTGCGAGGTCAGCGCCAGCGGCTTCTCGCAGACGACGTGCTTGCCGGCCTCGAGGACGGCCTTCACCTGCGGAAAGTGCAGATGATTGGGAGTCGTCAGGTGAACGACCTGGACCCTTTCGTCGGCCAGCATCGCCTCGAGGCTCTCGTACGGCTCCGGCAGCCCGGCCTTCTGGCGCGCGCGCTCGGGCGAGGAGCCGACGACACCGGTCACCTCGACCCCGATTCTCTGCAGAGCCTCGACGTGGACGACGCCGATGAACCCCGTGCCGACGACGGCTGCCCCGATCCCGGTCATCCCGCCCCGAATCTAACCTCGTGAGAGGATCGGCGCGTGCCGGATGGGCCTCTGACAGGAAAGGTCGCCGTCGTGACCGGGGCCGCCGGCGGGATCGGAGGGGCGGTCGCGAACGCGTTCGCCGACGCCGGGGCGGAGGTCGTCGCGCTCGACCGCGAGCAGGCCGACGTCTCAGTTGCCGACGAGGTCGCGTCGTTCTTCGCAGGCCTGGAACGCGTCGACATCCTCTTCAACGGTGTCGGCATCAGCGGGCGGCGGCTCGGCGACGGGCCGGTGGACGAATGCACCGAGGTCGCCTGGGACACAGTCCTCGCGACCAACCTCAAGAGCATCTTCCTCTGCTCGAAGCACGCTGTTCCCCTGCTGCGGGCAGCCGGCGGCGGGGCGATCGTCAACCTCACCTCGATCCACGGCCTCGTCGGCGGCGACTCGGACTTCGCCACCCATGCCTATGCAGCGAGCAAGGCGGGGATCGTCGGGCTGACCCGCGCGATGGCCGTGCACTACGCGCGCGAGGACATCCGCTGCAACGCAATCGCGCCCGGATTGATCCGGACGCCGATGAGCCGGCGCGCACAGAGCGACCCGGGAATCCTGGCGCGCTTACCCGAGCTGCAGCCGCTAACCGGCGACTTCGGCCGACCCGAGGACGTTGCGGGTGCCGCCCTCTACCTCGCGACGGCGCCGTTCGTCACGGGCACCGTCCTCGTGGTCGACGGGGGCTGGACCGCCAAGTGAGCCGTCACCTCGGGCTCGACCTGGGAGGAACGTACGTCAAGTGGGTCGTCCTGGAGGACGATCAGGTCGAGGCGCGCGGCCAGACGAAGACCCGCGGCGAGGCGGGCCCGGAAGCGGTGATCGAGCGGCTGATCGCGGCCGGGCGAGACGCAGGTCCGGTCGACACGGTGGGTATCGGCGTACCTGGTCTCTTCGATAGCGCAACGGGAGCCGTGACTTTTCTGACGAATGTCCCCGGCGACTGGAAGGGCCGTCCACTCGCGCCTCTCGTCGGCGAGGCCCTCGGCGCGCCGGCCAGGTTGATCAACGACGCCCGTGCGTTCGCGCTCGCCGAGTGGACGCTCGGCGCGGCACGCGGCTGCGACACCGCGGTCTTCGCCGTCGTGGGGACCGGCGTCGGCGGCGGGATCGTCGTCGGCGGAGCGCCACACGAGGGGCGCGAGGGCCGTGCGGGCGAGCTCGGCCACCAGACGATCGACCCGGACGGCCCGCTCTGCAACTGCGGCAACCGCGGCTGCGTCGAGGCATTCGTCCGGGCCGCGCTGGAAGCGAAGGACGTGAGGCTGGCCGGGAAGCTGCTCGGGATCGGGCTCGGCAACGCGATCGTGCTGCTGGCTCCTGACAAGATCGTCGTCGGCGGCGGGGTGGCCGCGACCGGAGAGAGGCTGCTTCGGCCGGTGCGCAAGGAGATCGCCCGCCGCGTCAAGGTCTCCGTGCCGGTGGACGTCGTCCCGGGCGAGCTGGGCGTGCTCGCCGGGGCGATCGGAGCGGCGCTGCGTGGCGCCCAGACGCTCTAGAGTCGGCCCATGAGACCGCTCTTGCCAGCTTCCCACGCTCGCGCGTTCCTCGGGCGTCGCTCGCAGTGCCCGGCCGGAGGGGACAGTACGTGTAGTACGGCCCCGGAGAGCCGGGTGCTGCGAGCGGCGTCAGGCACCTGCGGAGCCCGGCTCCGCCGGGCGGGAGCAGGTGCCGACGAGGGGCGCGCATGAGCTTTGAAGTCGCCGCCGACGCCTACGACCGCTTCATGGGTGTGCACTCCCGGCAGCTCGCGCCTCAGCTCGCCGACCTGGCGGAGCTCGCGTCGGACGGCCGCGCGCTCGACGTCGGCTGCGGCCCCGGCGCCCTCACGACGGAGTTGGTCGCGCGGCTCGGTGAGGGGTCGGTGGCTGCCGTCGATCCGTCCGAGACCTTCGTCGCTGCGGCCCGGGAGCGTCACCCGGGAGTCGACGTGCAGCGCGCGACGGCCGAAGCCCTGCCGTATCCGGATCGCGAGTTCGACGCAGCGCTTGCACAGCTCGTCGTTCACTTCATGTCTGATCCGCTGGCTGGAATACAGGAGATGGCGCGGGTGACTCTCCCGGACGGGGTCGTCGCAGCCTGCGTCTGGGACCACGCCGGCGAGCGCTCGCCGCTTGCGCCCTTCTGGCAGGCGGCACACGAGCTCGACATCGGCGTGCTGGACGAGTCCGGGCTAGCCGGCGCGCGCCAGGGCCATCTCGTGGAGCTCTTCGAGGCTGCGGGTCTGCGCGAGGTCGAACAGTCGGAGCTCTTGGCGCGGATCGAGTACGCGACCGTCGACGACTGGCTGGAGCCGTTCTCGCTCGGCGTCGGCCCCGCCGGTGCGGCCTACGCGGGCCTGGACCCGGAGCAGCGGGCGGAACTGGACGAGCGGTGCCGGAATCTCGTCGGGCCGCCGCCGTTCGTGCTCGAGAGCGTCGCCTGGGCCGCGCGCGGCGTCGTCTAGGGCGTCCCGATCCGCGTTGGGGGCCAATAGGTCACTTCCGCGCGGCCGATGATGTTGTCGCGGGGAACGGCTCCCCAGCGGCGCGAGTCGCACGACATCCCTCGGTTGTCGCCCAGGACGAAATACTGATTGCGTGGGACGGGTCCCCAGCTCCCGCTCTCGGTACCGCGGTATGCCGGTCGGAGGTAGGGCTCTGCGAGCGGGGCGCCGTTGATGAAGAGGCGTCCGGCACGTATCGAAAGCATTTCCCCAGGTAGCCCGACGATCCGTTTGATGAAGGCGCCGCTCGCGTTGCAGGCCGCCCGAACCTGGGGCGGTGCCTCGAAGACGATGATGTCTCCGCGTTCGGGCTTGTGGAACCGGTACACGAGTCGGTTGGCGATGACTCGATCCGAGACCCGCGACTTGCAGCCGTCAGCAGGCTTGGCGCAATGCAGCGTCGGCTCCATTGATGAGGAAGGGATCCGATACGGCTTTGCGACTTCCGCTTGAAAAACGAGCACTGCAACCACAGCGAGGACGATCGTGAGTCCCCAGTCGATCACCGTCCTGATCGGCGCCGGAAACCGCGACAGCGATCTGTCAAGGATGCGCATCAGCCTAAGAATGCCAGTAGAGCGTGTGCAATCGAGCCAACCCGTCCGCCCCAGTCGCCTGGGCCAACGTTCGGGAATGACGCCCGAGCGCTTTCGGCGTCAGCCGATTTGCTCGGCCAGCCCGATGAGGATGCCCTCGGGGCCTCGGACGTAGCAGAGCCGATACACGTCCTTGTACTGGACCACTTCGTCGACGAGTTGCGCGCCGTGCTCGCGGAGCCGGGCCAGCGTATCGTCGAGGTCGTCTACCGCGAACATGACGCGGAGGTAGCCGAGTGCGTTTACCGGTGCGTTCCGGTGATCGGCGACCGGAGGCGGCGTGAGAAAGCGCGAGAGCTCGATCCTGCCGTGGCCGTCCGGCATACGCATCATGGCGGTCTCGACGCGCTGGTCGCGCAGTCCAGTGACGCGCCCTGACCAGTCTCCTTCGATCATGGCTCGACCCTCGAGCTCGAGGCCCAGCTCGGTGAAAAAAGAGATAGCGGCATCAAGCGACTCCACCACGATGCCGACGTTGTCCATCCGTTGAAGCGCCACGCGGCCATCATCGCGGATCGCACAGATCGCCCGTGGCGCTTGATGATGTGGCGGGCCGCTAGTAGGCGCTGGACGGCGCAGGCGCGTCGCTTGGCGCAGCCGCGCCTGCCTTCCGCGCCTTGAAGTCCTCGAGGATCGTCTCCGTCGCCGTCGCACCGACGCGCGTCACGCCGACGCGCATCACATCGAGGAGCGCGTCGAGCGTGCGGACGCCGCCGGCCGCCTTCACCTGGACGCCCGGCGGGCTGTGCTCGCGCATCAGCGCCAGATCCTCGAGCGTGGCACCGGAGGAGGCGAAGCCCGTCGACGTCTTGACGAACCCGGCACCCGCGGCCGCGCTCAGCTCGCAGGCGCGGATCTTCTGCTCGTCGTTCAGGTACGCGTTCTCGAAGATCACCTTCACCGTCCGGCCCTGCGCGGCTTCGACGACGGCCCGGATGTCACGCTCGACGTAGTCGTTCTCACCGGAGATCAGGCGGCCGATGTTCAGCACCATGTCGATCTCGTCCGCACCGGCGCCGACGAGCTCCTCCGTCTCGAGGACCTTCGTTGCGGTCGTATGGCTGCCGTGCGGGAAGCCGACAACGGTCGAGATCATCACGTCTGAGCCGGCGACGCGGTCTGCCGCCCAGACGACGTCCGCGGGCCGCACCGTGGCCGAGGCGACGTCGTAGCGCAATGCCAGCTCGACACCTGCGCGCACCGTCTCGAGGTCGAGCTCCGGACGCAACAACGAGTGATCGATCGTCTTGGCGACGTCGGAATAGTCGAGCGTCTCGATCTCCAACATGCTGCGAGGATACGCCAATGACGGCGCTGCGAACGACCGTGATCGGCAGCTATCCCTTCCCGGGCTGGCTCGAGTACGCGGCCGAGCACCTCGAGGACTTTGGGGCCGATGACGTGTCCGAGCTGCAGGAGGATGCCGTGATCGCGGCCGTGCACGACCAGGTCGCAGCCGGGCTCGACGCGATCTCGGACGGCGAGCAGACCCGGCTCGACTTCAACCTCGGCTTCTACGGCTTCCTCGAGGGGGTCGAGCAGGGCTCGGCGCCGCGGCTGCTCGGCCCGCCCGCACACGACCAGCGCCCGCGTCACCGCGTCGTCGGCGAGCTGTCGGCGCCGGACGGCCTTGGAACGGTTGCGGAGTACGAGCGTCTGCGCCGGGTTGCGCCTCCGGGCCCGTCGCTGAAGGTGGCTGTGCCGGGGCCGTACACCCTCGCCGGCCGGCTCGAGGGCGACCGGTGGGAGACGGCCGAAGCACTCCTGCCGATCGTCCAGGCGGAGCTCGTCGCGTTGGCCGACGCCGGCTGCGGCGAGATCGCAATCGACGAGCCCTCGATGAGCTGTTACGCGCACCGCGAGGATCCGGAACGGCTCGTCGCGCTCTTCAACCGCACGGTGACGCCCGTCGTCGGCCGGGCACGCCTCTCGACGCACCTCTGCTTCGGCAACTACAAGGGCCAGCGCCGTCGCGCCGCGGCGGTACGCACCGCTCTTCCCGGCATTTCTCGAGGTCGACGTCGACGAGATCCACCTCGAGATGGCAAGCCGCGAGCTGGCCGAGGCGGAGATCGTGGGCACCATCGCCGAGGCGAAGGACGTCGCCGTCGGTGTGATCGACGTCAAGAGCTACTACGTCGAGACGCCCGATGACGTCGCGGCGCGGGTGCGGCACTTCCTCGGCTTCGCGCCGCCGGAGCGGCTCGCGTTCTCGACCGACTGCGGGCTCAGCCAGACGGCACGCTGGGCGGCGAAGGCGAAGCTGCAGAACCTGGTCGAGGGCGTTCGCATCGTCCGAGGGGAGCTCGGACTGTGAAGGAGCCGCTCCTCGCCGACGATGCGTTCCTCGCCGACGTCCAGTCGGCACGCGTCCAACCCGGGCTCCGCCTCTGGTGGCTCGGCCAGAGCGGCTTCCTCGTCCAGTTCGAGGGCCACCACCTGCTGATCGACCCGTACCTGTCCGACTCGCTCACCCGCAAGTACGCCGAAACCGACACGCCGCACGCCCGGATCACGCGACGCGTCATCGACCCGGAGCGCCTCTCGTTCGTGGACGCTGTCCTGTCAACGCACGGGCACGGCGACCACCTCGACGCGGAGACGCTGAGAGCGATCGGCGCGCCGGTCGTCTGCCCGTCTGGGATCGTCGAGCTCGCGAGCGAGCGCAGCCGCAGCCAGCCGATCGGCGTCGACGAGGACGAGGCGATCGGGATCGCGGGCTTCCGGATCGAGGCCGTCCCCGCCGAGCACCCCGGGGAGCACTGCGTCGGCTATGTGGTCACGGCCGGCGATCGCCGCCTCTACCACTCGGGCGACACGACCTGGGTCGAGCCGGGCGTGGAGGGCGTCGACCTCGCGATCGTCCCCATCAACGGGAAGCTGGGCAACCTCGACGCGGCGGAGGCTGCCCGGCTCGCGCACGCGGCGGGCGCGAAGCTCGCCGTCCCCTGCCACTACGACATGTTCGAGTTCAACACGACGACGCCGGACGAGTTCGTGGCGGAGTGCGAGCGGCTCGGCCAGGCCTACCGCGTGCTGCAGAACGGCGAGCGGCTCAGCTTGGATTGAGAAAGCGGAAGAGCGCCTCGGCGACACACGCAGGCTTCTCCTGCCCCTCGAGCTCGATCGTCGCCGCCACGCGCGCCTGCTTTCCGCCCGCGACATCGGCGACCTCCTCGACCGTGAAGCGCCCGCGGATGCGTGAGCCCGACGGCACCGGCGACGTGAAGCGGACACGGTTGAGGCCGTAGTTGAGCGTCATTCCGTAGCCGTCCAGTGGCGGCAGCGCCTCAGCGAACATCGGCACGACGAGCGAGAGTGTCAGGAAGCCGTGCGCGATCGTCGTCCCGAAGGGTCCTGCCGCGGCCTGCTCGGGGTCGGTGTGGATCCACTGCGCGTCGTCGGTCGCGTGCGCGAACTCGTCGATCCGTGACTGCTCGATCTCGCGCCACGGCGAGACGAGCTCCTGGCCGACCAGGTCCTCGACTACCACTTGACCACCGCCGCTGCCCAGGTGTAACCCGTTCCCGCCGCCAGCAGGAGGACGAGGTCGCCGTCGTCGAGCTCGCCCGCGCGTCCCGCTCGGTCGAGGGCGAGCAGCGAGTCGACGCCGCTCATGTGCCCGGTGTCGTCGAGGTAGGCCGCTCGCGGGCCGCCGAGCCCGTCCACGATCGCGTCGTGCATTGACCGCTTCATGTGGATCCCGCAGAGGTAGGCAACGTCCTCCAGTTTCGCACCTGATCGCTCGACGGCGCCCCGGGCAGCGCTGACGAAATTCGGCAGGCTGACCTCGTCGAGCCCGCCCTTCATCTGCGCCGGGTCGGCGACGTCGAGGTAGTGCCGCCGGCCGTCAACGCTTTCCGCCGACGCAGGCTCCATCGAACCCCCGGCCGGGACCTTCACCTGCAGGGAGAAGGAGCCGTCCGTGAGCGCATGGCAGCCGAGTAGCTCGTGCGGCGCGTCCCGCGTGAGCAACCCGGCGACCGCACCGTCGCCGAAGTTGAACATGAAGCGCGAGCGCTGGTTCGTGTAGTCCAGGAGATACGACTCGCGGCAGGCAGCCACGACCAGCACGTTTCTCAGATCGGGCTCGGCGAGCAGGAAGTTGCGGGCCAGACGCAGTGCGACCGGCGTGCCGCAGGAGACGTTCGCGTACTCCAGCGCGTAGGCGTTCACGCACCCCAGCCGGTGCGCGATCCACGGCGCCGCCTGCCAGACCGGATAGTCCTTCCAAAGCGACCCGTAGTAGAGAACGACGTCGATCTCGGCGGGATCGAGGTCGTGCTGGCCGAGCAGCCGGGACGCGGCCTCGACGGACATGTCGCTGACGTGCTCGTCCGCGGCGGCAATGTGCTTCCCGCGCAACCCGAACTTCTCGAGAATCACCTGCTCCGGAATCGAGCTCGCCTCCGAGACCTCGGCCGCGCTCATCCACTTCTCCGGGAGGTACGTCGCCGTGGCGGCGATCCCGATCCTCACGCCCCTGACCGCCTTTCGCTCCCGCCCGGCAGAGCCGGGCTCCGCGACAGGCTGACGCCGCTCGCAGCACTCCAGCCGGAGGCCCGTACCACCGTACTGTTCCACCGGCTTACGCACTGCGAGCGGCGTCTCAGGAACGTGAGGAAGCTCACGGGTCGAGGTCCCGCGCACCGACCGTCCGCACGATGATCCGCGCCAGCTCGTCGAAGACCGCCTCCGGCATCTCCTGCTCGCCGTTCCAGAGAATCCAGCGCATGCCGACGAGCTCGCCGATCCCCATCAGGCTCCAGGCGAGCACCTCGGCGTCCCCCCGCACGATCTCGCCTGCCTCCATCGCCTGCTCCAGCCCGGCCGCGTAAGGCCGCATCAGCCGCTCGTAGTGCGTCACGAGCGTCTCGGGGGAGACGAACTCGGCCTGCCGGATGATCCGGTACAGCGCCGGATGCTCGGCAGTGAAGCGGAAGAACGCGCCGAAGCCGAGCAGCTCGCGCTCGGAGCGCGTCGTGCCCTTCTCGGACGCCTCGGTCATCGCGTGCCGAACGCGTGAGTTCAGGTCGAGGACGACCTCGTCGAAGACCTGCTTCTTGCTCGAGAAGTAGAGGTAGAAGGTGCCCTGGCCGACGCCCGCGGCCTCCGTGATCTTCACGATCGAGGCGTCGTGGTAGCCGAGCTCGGCGAAGATCCGCTCGGCGGATTCGAGGAGCTTCTGGCGGGTGCGCTCGCCGCGCGCGGTCAGCGCCTTCATCGGACGCGCTCCAGCAACTCGGACTTGACGACCTTGTCGAGCGCGTTCCGTGGCAGCGAGTCGACGAAGCGGACGCCGCGCGGCACCTTGTAGCGGGCGAGGCGCGACCGGCAGTGCTCGAGCAGCGCTTCCTCGGTGGCGTCGCCGCCCAGCACGACGAACGCGAGGCACGCCTCGCCCCAGCGCTCGTCGGGAACGCCGACGACGGCAGCCTCGGCGACCGCGGCGTGCTCGTGCAGAACGTTCTCGATCTCCGCCGGGTAGACGTTCTCACCGCCGGAGATGACCATGTCCTTCGTGCGGCCGACGATCCGGTAGTAGCCCTCGTCGTCGCGCGCTGCGACGTCGCCGGTCAGCAGCCAGCCGTCGGCGAACGCGGCCGTGGTCGCCTCTTCGTTGCGCCAGTAACCCGCGAAGACGTTCGGCCCCTTGACAACGAGCTCGCCCTCGGCCACGCCGTCGAGCAGGCTGCCGCTCTCGGGGTCGCGCAGGGCGACGTCGACGTGCGGGTACGGCTTGCCTGCGAAGCCCCGCTTGCGCGCCGCGTCTTCAGGCGGGAGGCAGAGAACGTTCGGCGCCGCCTCGGTCAGCCCGTAACCCTGGACGATCTCGACGCCGCGCTCGTGCCAGGCCTCGAGCAGCGCTTCGGGCATCGGCGCGCCGCCGACGATCGCGCGTCGCAGCGTCCAGAGATCGGCCTTCGCAAACCCGGGGTCCTGAGCCATGAAGAGGTAGGTCGCGGGGACGCCCATCATCGACGTCACGTGCTTCTCGGCGATCAGCGCGAGCGCCCGCGCCGGATCGAAGGCCGGCTCGAGCACCACGGTCGCGCCCTTCCACCAGGCGAGCAGCGGCTGCACGTTCCAGCCGCCGACGTGGAACTGCGGCAGCACCTGCAGGACTGTGTCCTCGCTGGACACGCCTGCCACCCGGTCGAACGAGAGGTTCGTCCAGAAGCAGTTCGCATGCGTGAGCAGCGCGCCCTTCGGCTTTCCGGTCGTGCCCGACGTGTAGACGAGCAGCAGCCCGTCGTCGTCACCCGGCGGCGGCAGGGCTTTGTGTTTCTGAAACACAAGCTCTTCCAGCCCCGCGGTTCGTGGATGGAGCGCGGCGGCAGTTTCCGCGTGCTCGTCGGAGCACAGGAGGACGGCCGGCTCGGCGTCCGCCAGCTGGTACGCGAGCTCGGGCACGGCGAGGCGCGTGTTCAGCGGCATCAGGATCAGTCCCGCCTTCGCGCAGGCGAAGAAGACGACGACGTGCTCGGGGCTCGTACCGGTCAGCGTCGCCACGCGGTCACCCGGGACGAGTCCCGCCTCGAGGAAGCCGGCCGCGAGCCGGTCGGAGCGCTCGTCGAGCTCCCCGTAGGTCGTCCTCTCGTCGCGGTAATCGATCGCGACCCGGGCGGGCGTCGCCCGTGCCCGGTCGCTGATCCAGCGGCCCAAAGTCAAACGGCTCTGCGTCAGCACAGGAACTCCTCCAGCTCGCGGACGAACCGTTCGGGCTCCTGCCACATGATCAGATGGCCGCAGCCGGCGTAGACGGAGAGGCGCACGTCGGGAATTGCCTCGGCGAGCAGGTCGGCGTTGCGGGGATCGACGACGACATCGCCGTCACCGTGCTGGACGAGCGTCGCCGCGGCGAGCGAGCCGAGCCGGTCGTGGGCGTCGAAGGTCGCCGATGCGGCGGCCTGTGCCGACCAGGCCTCGAACCCCTGTGCGGTGCGTTCGCGGTGCACCAGGATGCGGTCGACGATGTCGAGCCGCGCGTCCGGCTCGAGCGCGTTCTCGATGTACTCGCGGAGTGTCGCGCGCGCGTGCATCAAATCGATCGTTCTCTGCGGCGTCGGGAACGCCTGCGGCCCGCCCGGCGTCGTGCACGCCAGCACCAGCCTGTCGACCCGCTCCGGATAGCCGAGCGCGAGCTCCTGCGCGATCATGCCGCCGAGGCTCGTCCCGACCACGTGCGCCCGCTCCACGCCCGCTTCGTCCAGCACCTGCACGGCGTCGGCGGCCATCTCGGCGGCCGTGTACGGGCCAGGCGGCGCGTCACTCTCGCCCACGCCGCGGTTGTCGAAGAGGATCGTGTCGAACGTGCGGGCGAGCGGCTCGACGACGGGCTCCCAGCCCCAGCGCGCATAGCCGAGCCCGTGGATGAGCAGCAACGGGGGCCCGGCACCATGGCGCTCCCAGGCGATCTTCATGCGCGGCACCCGCCTGCGCCGGTGTCCGAGGCTCGCCAGCCCACCGGGGACGAAGAAGACCAGCAGGATGAAGAGCGTCCCGAGGATGAAGAGCGGCTCTGAAAGCGGCGTGGAGAGCACGGACGGTAGATCATCGATGGTCGAGGAGCCTGCGAGCGCGCCGAGCCGCTGGTCGGCGAGCGTGTAGAGGAAGCCGCCGAGGAGCGCGCCGTAGCGCGTGCCGGCGCCGCCGAGCACGACCATCACGAGCAGCGTCAGCGTGAAGCTCGCGGTGGTGACCTGCGGCGACGCGCCCGTGCCGAGGACGATCAGCCAGATGACGCCGCCGATCGTCGCGAGGAACGAGGCGAGCACGAAGGCCAGCAGCTTGAACCACAGCGGCTGCAGCCCGATCACCTCGACCCGGCGCTCGTTCTCGCGGATCGCCTGCCAGACGTGGCCCGGCGAGCTGTTGACCGCCCAGCGAACGACCAGGAACACGACCGCGGCGTAGCCGAGCGCCAGCCAGTAGAGGTTCTTCGTGTTCAGGACGCCGACGAACGCGTCCGGGATCGCCTCGAAGTTCAGGCCGAGGCCCTTCCTCCCCGCCGGTCAGACCGTTCGGGTTCTTCTGCACGAGCACCGTCCCGGCCTGCGCGAACGCAAGCGTCACCATCGCGAACGCGATCCCGCCGACGCGGAGGCTGATCACGCCGAGGACGAGCGGCACCACGATCCCGACGCCGACCACCACGAGCAGCGTCGGCGCCAAGCCCCACTCCCACTTCGTCAGCGCGATCGTGGTCAGGTAGACGCCGATCGCAAAGTAGAGGGCATGGCCGAACGAGAGCAGGCCGGTGAAGCCGAAGAGGAGGTCGTACGTGAGCGCGACGCCGGCGAAGACGAGGCACAGCGCGAGCAGCCCGAGCGTGCCGGGACTGTCCAGCGGCCCGCCGAACAGGATCGGGAGGTCGAGCGAGAGCGTCGGCACGAGCGCGAACGCCCACCAGCAGCACGACCGGCACGAGGAAGGGGCGCAGCGCGCGTCAATGCGCCACCTTGGGAGCGAGCCCCTCGGGCTTCAGCAGGAGCACGATCGCGAGCAGAAGCA
Organism: uncultured Gaiellaceae bacterium; assembly: GCA_963752405.1. Taxonomy (GTDB): domain Bacteria; phylum Actinomycetota; class Thermoleophilia; order Gaiellales; family Gaiellaceae; genus Gaiellasilicea. The sequence continues at coordinate 290,254 of CAVVYB010000012.1, read as the reverse complement.
CGACGGCGAGATCGCCGAGCCCGCTCGAGGCGTAGTAGTTCGCGTACTGCTGGATCAGGCCGACGACGACGGCGGCGACGGCGGTGCCGCCGATGGAGCCGAAGCCGCCGATCACGACGACGATGAAGGCGAAGATCAGCAGCGACGTGCCCCGGCCGGGGTCGACGACGCCGAAGTAGACGCCGGAGAGAACGCCGGCGAGCGCAGCCGCCGCGCCGCCGAGCGCGAAGACGAGCGTGAACGCCTTGCGAACGTCGATCCCGAGTGCCGTCACCATCGCGCGGTTCTCGACGCCCGCCCGGATGATCAGCCCGTAGCGGGTGTAGCGGAGGAACGCATTCAGGCCGATGAGCACGAGCACGGCGGCCGCGATCTCGACGAAGCGGTCGTTCGGGATCGAGGCGCCGAGGATCGGACGTCGTGTCGATCATCCAGGCCGGGCACCGGGAACGGCCGCGCGTCGAAGCCCCAGATCGCCTCGACCAGGGCGTTGAGGGCGAGCGCGAGCCCGACGGTGACGAGCACCTGCTCGATCGGGCGCCGGTAGAGCGGACGGATCAGGACGAGCTCGATCAGCGCCGCGAGCACGGCGCCGACGGCGATGCCGAAGACGGCGCCGACGAGCAGCTTCGTGCCGGCGCCGCCTCCGACGTGGGTCGACATCCACCAGGTCGCGTAGGCCCCGACCGTGAGGAGCGCGCCGTGCGCGAAGTTGAGGACGCCCATCAGCCCGTAGATCAGCGAGAGGCCGGAGGCGATCAGGAAGTACATCGCGCCCAGGCCGAGCCCGGTGATCGTCAGCAGGACGAAGGTGCTCAATGCGAGCCTCCGTGCACGCCGAGCAGCTCGCGGATCCGCTCCGGATCGCCGAGTAGCTCGGCAGCCGGGCCGGTGTGGACGACCCTGCCGACGTCGAGCACCACCACCTGCCGTGCGACGCGTGCGACGACGGCGAGGTTCTGCTCCACGAGCAGCACCGTTGCGAGCTCGGCCGCACGCTCGAGCGCGGCTGCGACCTCGGTCACGAGCAGCGGCGCGAGTCCCTTCGTCGGCTCGTCGACGAGCAGGACCGGGTTCTCGTTCAGGAGCGCCCGCGCGATCGCGACCATCTGCTGCTGGCCGCCCGAAAGCGTGCCGGCCTTCTGGCTCGCCGCGCGTCTTGAGCTCCGGGAAGAGCTCGTAGACGAGCTCGTAGCGCGCGTATTCCGTTCCGTTCGGCGAGGCGGAGGTTCTCGTCGACCGTCAGGCCGGCGAACACGTCGCGGTCCTCGGGCACGTAGCCGATCCCGCGGCGCACGATCTCGTGCGTCCGGAGGCGCGTCAGTTCCTCGCCGGAGAGCGTGACGGCGCCGCGGCGCGGCACGAGCCCCATCATCGCCCGCAGCGTCGTCGTCTTGCCGACGCCGTTGCGGCCGAGAAGGGCGGTCACGCCGCCTTCGGGGACGTCGAACGAGACCCCCTGGAGCACATGCGACTCGCCGAGGTGGACGTGCAGGTCGTCGACCCGGATCAGCGGCTCCGGGACGCTCACAAAGGCTCCCCCAGGTACGCGGTCTGGACCGTCTCGTTCGCCATCACCGCGGCGGGCTCGTCGAAGGCGAGCAGCGCGCCGTGGTGCATGACGGCGATCTTCTGGGCGAGCCCGATCACGACCTCCATCCGGTGCTCGACCATCAGCACGGTCTTGCCTTCCTCCAGGTGGACGGCCCGGATCAGCTCGACGAGCTCGTCGACGTCCTCGGCGGACACGCCCGCCATCGGCTCGTCGAGCAGGATCACATCGGGCTTGCCGGCGAGCAGCATCGCGAGCTCGAGCTTCCGCTGGTCGCCGTGCGAGAGCAGCCCGGCCGGCCAGAGCATGCGGGCGTGCAGCCCGACGCGCTGAAGCGCGAGCTCGGCCCGCTCGAGCGCCTCGCGGACCGACGCCGCTCGCCGCCAGATCCGAAGGGAACCGCCGAGCTCGGCATCCGCGGCGAGGCGCACGTTCTCGTGCACCGAGAGGAGCGGGAAGACGCTCGACACCTGGAACGTCCGGCCCAGGCCGGCTCGGGTGCGACGGTACGGCGGTGTGCCCGTGACGTCGCGACCGTGCAGCTCGACGGTCCCCGCGGTCGGGCGGAGGAGCCCCGAGAGCAGGTTGAAGAGCGTCGTCTTGCCGGCCCCGTTCGGCCCGATGATCCCGATGAACTCGCCCGCGGAAACATCGAGCGAGACATCGGCGACGATTCGTGCGCCGCCGATGTCGAGCCCGAGGTTCCGCGTGGCGAGGATCGGTGCGGAGGTAGCCACGATCCCCGAGGTCAGGGAGTGATCGTCTAGCGCGGCTCCGGCGGGGCGACGAACTGGCCCTTGATGCGGGCGACCACCTTCGGCTGCCACTTGCCGCTCGCCGCCTTCTCCAGCTTCACCTGGAACATCGGCTGGATCATGGCGTGGTCGGACGCACGGATCGACTGCTGCCCCTTCGGGCCGACGAAGTTCCAGCCCTCGAGCGCGGAGATCATCTTGTCGACGTTGTCGCCCTTGGCGCCCGTCAGCGCCTGAACGATCATCTGGCCGGCCACGAAGCCGTCCGGAGTGAAGAGATCGGGCACCTGGCTGCGCTTCCGCATCGAGCTGACGAGGAAGTCGTTCACCTTGTTCTTCGGCGCGGTGTAGACGTAGTGCGAGAGGAAGTCGATCTTCGCCGCCACGTCACCGAACGTCGACCATGTCGCGCGCTCGGCGAGGCCGGTCGTGATCTTGTTCGAGACGCCGAAGGCACCTTGCTGCTCGAGCGCCCGCCACATCGCGGGGGCGGTCGTTCCGGCCCACGCGACGAAGAGCAGATCCGGGTTCGCCTGCTTCACCTGCTGGGCGAACGGCGTGAAGTCCTGCGCCGAGAGCGGCACCAGCATGCGGCCGACCGTGTGGCCCTGCGAGCCGACGATCGAGTTGACTGCCGCGTAGTTGCCGACGCCGAACGCCGAGTCCTGCGCGAAGACGGTGACCTTCTTGCCGACGCCCCTTGAGGAACGTCGCGGCCGTCTTCACGTCCTGGTAGGTCTGGCGCCCTGAGCGGAACGTGTACTTGTTGATGCCGGTGACGGCGTCCGTCGCAGCCGGGCCGGAGATGAAGAGCACCTTGTTCTGCTCGGCGAGAGGCGCCATCTGGAGCGCGACGCCGGATGAGACGCTGCCGGCGAGGATCTTGTAGCCCTTGCCGATCAGATCCTTGCCGGCGGCGACTGCCTTCGTCGGATCGGTGCCGTCGTCGACGACCGTCAGCTCGATCGAGCGGCCGTTGACCTTCATCGTGCCCTTGGTCGCGTACGCGAGCCCGTAGCGCAGTCCCTGGATGTACTCGGCGCCGTAGGCGGCGAGCAGCCCGGTGCGCGAGTAGACGATCCCGACCTTGTAGGCGGCCGCGGCGGACGTGTCCGTACGGCGCGTCGGGCCGGGCCTGCGCTCCGCTCGCAAAGACCGCGAGGACGCGTCGTCGCCGCCGCGAGCATCGCGACGCTCTTCAATCGCCGTGCGTGCATCTCCCTGACCTCCGTGAGAAGAAAAGCATGACCTGGGCCGTCAAACCTGAGACCCGATTCAGGTCTAAGGTACGACGACAGGCGGACGGCGTCAAGCCGAGATGACCCACATGGGCTACGCGCCGAGCTCGTGCAGGAGCGGGCCGGTGTCCAGCGGCTCGTAGCCGATCCGGGCCGCGATCTCCTCGCTCGTCGGCCGCGTGCCCTCGCGGAACAGCTCCCGCAACCGCTCGCCCGTCTGCGGGCTACGCCACCAGTCCTCCCCCACCTCGCGGACGAGATGCTGCCGCAGCTGCGCCGAGCGAATCCAGGCGCGGAGGTAGTCGGCCGAGTAGAAGCCGGAGTCCATGTCGGAGAGGTAGTTCTCCGCCGGATAGCGGATGCCCGTGGCGCCGGTGAGGCGCTCGGAGTAGCCGCCGGCCGTCCCGCCGTCGTCGCTGAAGCGGCCCCAGAACTCGAGCTCGAACTGGAGCTTCGCCGTGTAGCGGCGGAAGAGCAGCGCCTCGAGGAACACCGTCGCTTCGGCATTCTCGTGCGCCTGCTCGTCGGAGAGCCCGAAGTGCTCGGCATGCCAGCCCGGCTCTCGCGAGATCGCCTCCACGATGTAGCTGTAGATCTCGGTCAGCGCGTGGTCGCGCGACAGCTTGCGGAAGGTGTACGGCAGCCCCGGGTCGACGCCGGCGTAGTGGAGCGCATGCCCGGCCTCGTGCAGGAACGCCTGGTAGTCGTGGAGGCCGCCCTGGGCGCGCGTGATCAGATGGACGACGTTCGGCGGATCGGAGGCGATGACGCACGCGCGCGGGGACTTCTGCGGCCGGTCGTCCAGGTCGAGCCTGATCCCGGGCGTGCCCTCGATGTCGAGACCGAGTGCGGCGAGCGACGCGACGCAGACCGGGACGGCCTGCTCCTTGGTGTACGTCTGGTCGAGCGGAGACAGACGGCGCAGGTAGCTCGTGTGGTTCGAGGTCGGAAACTCCTCGCGCTCGGGGCCGAGAAGCTTCTCGAACCAGCGGTCGCGCAGGCTGTCGTAGGCGTCGGCGGAGATGCCGGCTGGCTGCGTCCAGCACCCGCTCGAGCTCGTGCAGCGAGATTCCCTTCTCGTCCGCGTTGCGTGCGACCGCGGTCGGGCTCGCCGGAGAGCTCGGCCTCGAGTGCCTCACCGGCCGCCAGGAGCTCGCGCCGGTCGTCGTTGAACCCGGCGTTGACGGCGTTCGCGAGCGCGCCGAGCTCGTCGCGGTCGCTGTAGGCGGTCAGCACGGCGAGCTTCGCTTGCGCGTTCCGCAACGGCATCTCCTCGCCGTGCCAGACGACGCGGGCAGCCAGGATCCTGTTCTCGAGCTCGTCCTCTCGTGCCGCCAGCTCGGCCGAGATGATCCCCGACTCGCAGGTCTTCCGCAGCCGGTAGAGCAATTCGCGCTCGTCGCCGCTCGCAGATTCCTCGGCCGCCCGCAGCACGTCGACCTGCGCGGACGAGAAGAGATCGCGGAAGCGCTCGACGATCGCCGCCTGCTCGGAGATCTCCTTCTCGCCGACCCGCACGGCGCGACCCTCTTCGGAGCGCTCGAACAGGTAGCGCGAGAGGCGCTCTTCGTAGTCGGCAGGCGTTCTGACAGCGGCGACGCTCACGGCGGCGACACTATCTGAGCGTGGCCCCTGAAACGGCTGCGGTGAGCCGCTTGAGGTCGAACGGCTTCCCGATCACGCCGGCGACGCGGGCACGCAACTCGGGCCCGATCTCGCTCGTCCCGGAAAGGAGGACGACGCGAGCCGGCATGTCGAGTGCTTCGAGCTCGTCGAGCAGGTCCAGCCCGTCGTCGTTGCCGAGGTGGACGTCGAGCAGGATGACGTCCGGCGCCTCCTGCTCGAGCTGCGCTCGGGCCTCGGCGAGCGTGGCAGCCTCGACCACGCGGTGGCCCTCGAGCTCGAGGTTGACGCGGCAGAGCAGGCGCAGCGAGCGCTCGTCGTCAACCACGAGCACTGTCTTCAAGTGCGTGCGCCCCCCTTCGCCGCCCATATCCACGGATCTTAGCCGCGTTCCGGGCCTGCGCCCGTACCGCATCCGGGTCAACCTTCGTTTACCTATTGAAAATGACAAATGTGGGAAACACGCACGAGGACTCCGCATCGCCTGCGGAGACGAGGATCGGGGAGCTGAAGATGGAGCTGGGAATCGAGATTCCGCGGCCGAGCGCGAGCTACCGGCGGCGAGCCTGGGCAGCGTTCCAACGAGCGCTCGACCCGCTTGCGCCGCTCAAGCCGCCTCCGCGGCCGCGCGGTTGATCCGAGCGAGCGACTCCTCCCGGCCGAGGAGCTCCAGGCTCTCGTAGAGCCCCGGCGACACCTTCGAGCCCGTGACGGCGACGCGGATCGGCGCGAACGCCTGGCGCGGCTTCAAGCTCGAGGCGCTCGCAGAGCTCCTTCAGAGCGGTCTCGACCCGCTCGGCCGTGAACGGCTCGACGCGCTGGAGGGTCTCGGCCGCGGCGGCGAGCACCTTCGGGTCGAGCAGGGTCGGGTCGGGCTCGACGTCATGGAAGAGGAAGCCTGCGAACTCGGGAAACTCGCCGAGCCGCCCGATCTTCTCCTGCACGAGCGGCGCCGCAGCGCGGATGCGCGCCTCGTCCCAGTCGTAGCCCTGCTCACGGAGGTAGGTGACGAGCCGGTCCGCGTAGGCGTCCAGGGCCAGCGCCCGCAGGTAGACGCCGTTCATCCAGTCGAGCTTGTCGTAGTCGAACGTCGCCGCGCTGCGGCCGACTCGCTCGAGCGTGAAGAGCTGGACGAGCTCGTCCCGCGACATGATCGTCGTCTCCCCGTCGGGCGCCCAGCCGAGCAGAGCCAGGAAGTTGACGAGCGCTTCCGGGATGTAGCCGGCCTGTCTGAACTCGTCGACCGTTACCGCGCCGTGCCGCTTCGACAGCTTCTTGCCGTCGGCGCCATTCACGTTCGGGACGTGCGCGTACACAGGTATCTGCCCGCCGAGGGCCTGGACGATCTGGATCTGTTTCGGCGTGTTCGAGATGTGGTCCGGCCCGCGGATCACGTGCGTGATCCCGTCCCACAGGTCCTCGAGCGGCGAGGCGAAGTTGTAGGTCGGCCGCCCGTCTGAGCGAACGAGCACGAGATCCTCGATCTCCACGTTCGGGACTTCGATGCGGCCCAGCACGACATCGTCGAACGCCGTCGTCCCCTCGTCGGGCATGCGGAAGCGAATCGCCCCTTCGTCCTCGTAGGCCTGACCGGCGGTCAGCAGCTGATCGGCGGCTGCGCGGCAGTCGTCGATCCGATCCAGCTGGAAGGTGACGTCGCCATCCCAATCGAGCCCGAGCCACCGAAGGGACTCCTGGATCTGCTCCGTCGCCTCCTCGACCTCGCGGCCCGTGTCGGTGTTCTCGATCCGCAGCCGGAACTCGCCGCCCTCGTGGCGGGCGAACAGCCAGTTGAAGAGCGCGGTCCGGACGTTGCCGATGTGGAGGAGGCCCGTTGGACTCGGGGCCATGCGGACTCTCACGCTCATGCCGGGGGCTAGGTTATCGGCGTGCTGTTCGGAGCCCACTGCAATGGCGGCATCAAAGGGGCAGTCGACCGGGCGGCCGAGATCGGTGCCGACGCCGTGCAGCTGTTCGCGCAGAGCCCGCGCACGTGGCACTTCCCGGTCCACGCAGAGGAGGATCTCGCCCGCTTCCGGGAGCGGCGAGCCGAGACAGGGATCCAGAACGTGCTCGTGCACGCCCTGTACCTCTGCAACCTCGCGACCCCGGACGACACGATGTACGGCAAGAGCATCGAGACGATGCGCGCCACCATGGACGCCGCCTGTGCGATCGAGGCCGATGGCGTCGTCTTCCACGTCGGCTCGCACCTCGGGACGGGCTTCGACGCCGGGCTCGCGCGCTGCGTCCCCGCGCTCGAGCAGGTGCTCGACCGCTGCTCCGGCACGACCTGGCTCCTGCTCGAGAACTCCGCCGGAGCGGGTGGCACGATGGGCCGCTCGCTCGAGGAGCTGGTGGCACTCGTCGATGCGCTCGGCGGGCACCCGCGCCTCGGCATCTGTCTCGACTCGTGCCATCTCTACGTCTCCGGCGTCGACGTCGGCGATCCCGACACGGTCACGGAGGTGCTCGCCGAGCTCGACGCCCGCATCGGCCTCGACCGGCTGCGGGCGTTGCACGTGAACGATGCGGCGGCGGCGCTCGGCTCGAACCGCGACCGCCACGCGAATGTTCTCGAAGGAGAGCTGGGCGAGCGGATCGGCGCCTTCCTCGCGCACCCCGCCGTCCAGGACTTACCCGCGGTGATGGAGACGCCCGGCCCCGACGGCCACGGCCCGGATGCGCCGGAGATGAAGAAGCTGCGCGATCTTCACAAGCGGTGGCTGAGAAAGAGGAAACGCCGGTGAGCAGCCTGCTCGACCAGCAGCAGGCGCTACAGGACGAGGCCGCCGCAGTGCTCGCGGATCTCGAGCTGCTGCCGCTGCTCCAGCGGGTCGGACGGCCCGTGCAGGTCGGGAGCGTCGCTCTCGGACTGATGGTCGCAAGGGACATCGACCTGACCGTGCTCTGCCCCACCCTCGACACCGCGCCGATCTTCAGCGTCCTCGAGCCGCTTGCCGGCCACCCGCGGGTCCGCGAGCTGCGCTTCCGCGATGACACCGCCCACTGGAACGTCGACCCGAACTACCCCGACGGGATCTACTGGGGGCCGCGATACCGCAGCGAAGACGGAACGGACTGGAACCTCGACATCTGGTTCATCCACGAGGACAGCCGCCAGTTCGACCTCGAGCACCTCGAGTCGCTGGCGCCGAAGCTGACCCCGGAGACGCGTGAGGCCATCCTCGGGATCAAGGAGTCCTGTCTCGGGCGGCCGTGGTACAGCAGCTACGGGATCTACACCGCCGTCCTCGACCACGGCGTGCGCACCCACCAGGAGTACCGCGCGTATGTCGAGGGTGGGTAGGAGGGCTCGACGAAACATCGGCTGAGCCGCCGGGCCGCGCTGCTCGCCCCGAGGCCGCGTCCTCAGTCGCGCCGATAGCAACCACTATCGGCGCTCCCTGCGTCCTTGCCTCGGAACGACCATCGCACCCCGGCGACGAGCGACGTTCCGTCGAGCCCTCCTTACCTCGGCGTGATCTGCGCGATCACCCGGAAGCTCGGGCGGGCGCGCGGGACCTCATGGAATTCCGGATTCCGGCAGCCGAGCTCGTCGGTGCGCGACTCGTAGCAGGCGGCAACTTCGGACTTGCACATCGGGAGCGGCGCGCCGGTCGCGCGGATCCCGCCGAATCCTTCCTGGCGAGCCTCCGCGGCGCGGAGCAGGTCGAGATCGATCTCGACTCCGTAAACGCGTTGCATGCAGCCGACGTATGTATGCCCCCACGCCTCGTACGCGTAGACAAACGGGCAGGAGCGCTCGATGCACGCCCCGGGGTAGACGATCTTGTCGCAGTGCACCTCGCACCGGCGGCACTCCACCTCGTCCTGAGGCCGGAGAGGGAGCTCGGTCAGTGCCTGCACAGGCTGTTCCACGCCTGAATTGTGTGTGCTCTCGCGTCGCTCCGCAAGACTTGACATTCGGTCGAACTTCAGGCAGTGCGCCGGACGGTAGGGTAGGCGGCCGTGGTCCGCCGAACCCTCTTCGCGCTGCTCGCGCTGGCGCCGATCGTCGTGCTGCTCCACTATTTCGCCGACCTCGACGGCACAGTGGAGTTCGTCCTCGCAGCTGCCGCGCTGATCCCACTCGCGTGGCTGATCGGGGAGGCGACCGAGCACGCGGCGGAGCACACGGGGCCCGGAATCGGCGGCTTCCTCAACGCCACCTTCGGGAACGCACCGGAGCTGATCATCGCCCTCTTCGCAGTGCATGCGATGGAGTTCGAGGTGGTCCGCGGCTCACTCAGCGGCTCCGTGATCGGCAACCTCCTGCTCGTGCTCGGCTTCTCGCTCCTCTTCGGCGGTCGCGGGGAGCTCGATCGCGGCTCGACCTTCATGTCGCTCGGGCTCGTCGGCCTCGCCACCGCGCTCTTTTTCATCATCGCCATCCCCGGCTGGGAAGGAGACCCGGAGCGAGACTCGCTCGCCAAGCTCTCGGTTCCGGTCTCGATCGTGCTCCTGCTCGTCTACGTCGCGGTGACCTGGTACTCGCTCCGGCGGCACCGTGCGCAGCACGTTGCGAGCCACGAGGGGAGCGAGGGCTGGTCCCTCAAGCTCTCGCTCGGCGTCCTCGGGGTCGCCACGGTGGTGACCGCGCTCGTCGCCGAGATTCTCGTCGGCTCGATCGACAAGTTCGCGAGCGACTCGGGGATCAGCGAGTTCTTCCTCGCCGCCGTCGTGATCGCGATCGTCGGCAACGCGGCCGAGCACGGTGGTGCGGTCGTGGTCGCCTACCGCGGGAAGATCAAGCTCGCCGCGGAGATCGCCCTCGCGTCGGCCGCCCAGGTGGCGGTGTTTCTCATCCCTGCCGTCGTCCTGCTCGCGTGGTTCATCGAGCCGGTCCCTCTTTCGTTCCGCAAGGTTGAGATGTTCGCACTCGTCGGCTCGCTCGTCGTCGCGACTCTCGTGCTGTACAACGGACGGTCGAGCCGCCCTCGCGGCGCGGTGCTGATCGGGGCCTATGTCGCGGTGGCGTTCCTCTTCTTCCAGGCCGGCGAGCGCGTCTAGAAGGTCGACGGCTCGCGGCGCATCGGGTATGTCGCGAAGTAGAGCTTCTCGATCCCGCCGCCGGGATCGCGGACGACCCGCAAGATCTCGCCGCGCTCGCGGCCCTCGGCGACGCGCCAGCGATCGTCCCCCTCCGGTTCGAGATACGAGACGTTCCGCCCGGGAGGTCCTGCGACGAGGAGCGCCTCGAGCCGCCCCTTGCGCCAGGAGATCACGATCTTCGTGCCCCTCCGTCCACCAGCGGCCGAGAATCGGCTCGAGCTCGACTGGCGGCTTCTCGCCCGGCTGCCAGGCATCCGTCGCGGCCGGCAGCGCGTCGATCGCGGCGATCGCGAGATCGAGCGCGAGCTTCTCCGGGCCGGCGCCTGCGCTCGTGTTCGTCAGCACGGCCGCGCCGATCTTCGTCTTCCGATTGACGACGAGACCAGCGAGATGGCCCGGCATGGCGCCGCCGTGGCCGACGAAGAGGTGCTCGCCGGAGCGATAGAGCTCGAGGCCGGTCCCCCACCCGAGCGACCACGCCTCGTGGTCGACCATCGTCCGCACGTGCGACATCTCCTCCAGCGTCGCTGCCTTCAGCACACGGTCGTCGCCCGTTGCGAGGAATGAGCCCCAGCGCGCGAGATCGCCCGTCGTCGACCAGAGCTTTCCGAGCGCGCCGGCGCCGCCGAGATCGAGGTGGCGCTCCAGCCGTAATGCGTCAGAGTAGGGCTCGACGAAGTAGCCGCGAGCCGCCGGGTCGGCCGGCTCGGGTGTCGTCCGCGACAGCCCGAGCGGGTCGAGGATCCGGTCCTGCAGAGCCTTCTCCCACGTCGACCCGTGCGCCCGGGCGACGATCTCGCCGAGGAGCGCGAAGGCAAGGTTCGAGTAGTGCCACCAGGAACCGGGTGGCAGCACCTGCTCGGCGTCGGCAGTACCGGCGAGCAGCTCCTCGCGGCTTGGCGCCTGCATCGTCTCCCAGATCTCGCCGGGCGGCTCGCGCTGGAGCCCGGACGCATGCGCGAGCATCCGGCCGATCGTCGGGGCGTGCGCGCTTTCCGGCAGGTGCTCCGTGAGCTCGTCGTCGAGCGAGATCTCGCCCGCGTCACGAAGCTGCATGATCCCGACGGCGGTGAAGGTCTTCGTAATCGAGCCGATCCGGTACTGGGTCTCCGGCGTCGCGTCGACCGTCGCCTCGACGTCGGCGAGCCCGAGCGACTCCTGCCACACCACCTCGCCGTTACGGAAGACGACCGCCGAGACCGACGGCAGCCGCTGTTCGGCCTGCGCCGCAGCGAGCTTCGAGCTCAGGTCCTGCCGGAGCGGCTCAGGCGCGGACACGCGCTCCGAGCGCTCGCGGAATGGCCTCGAGCGCGCCGTCGATCTCCGCATCGCCGACGTCCAGATGCGTGACGGCGCGCAGCACAGACGGGTGGATCGTCGCGGACAGGGCGACGCCCTGCTCGGCGAGCACCTGAATCGCCGCCTCCTTCGAAAGCGGCGCGACATCGAGCTGCACGAAGTTCGTCTCGACGCGGTCCGGGTCGACCCCGAGGCCCGCGTCGGCGAGCCCGAGAGCGAGCCGCTTGGCGCGCGCGTGGTCGTCGGCGAGCCGCTCGACGTGGTGATCGAGGGCATAGACACCCGCCGCGGCGACGATTCCCGCCTGACGCATGGCGCCGCCGAAGAGGTGCTTCATGCGGCGGGCATTCGTCATCACCTCGGAAGAGCCGGCAAGGAGCGCGCCGAGTGGGCATCCGAGACCCTTCGAGAGGCAGAGCGTGACGGTGTCGAAGCGGCGGCCGATCGTCGCGGCATCCTCGCCGCTGCCAACCGCGGCGTTCAGCAGCCGGGCACCGTCGAGGTGAAAGCGAAGCCCGAGCTCGTCGCAAAGGCTACGGAGCTCGTCGATCTCGCCGAGGGGCCAGATGCGCCCACCGCTCGCGTTGTGCGTGTTCTCGACCCAGACGACACGGGTGCGCGGCGAGTGGATGACAGGGGCGCGGTGCGCGGCACGGACCTGCTCGACGCTGAACCGGCCGGCGACGCCCGGAAGCCCTCGCGTGACGACGCCCGAATGGATCGCAGGCCCGCCGAGCTCCGAGATGAACACGTGCGAGTTCTCCTCGCCGACCAGCTCGTCGCCGCGCTCGGTGTGCAGGCGCAGCGCGATCTGGTTCGCCATCGTCGCGGTCGGGACGAAGATCGCCTCGTCCTGGCCGAGAAGCGCGGCTGCGCGGGCCTCGAGGTCGTTGACGGTCGGGTCCTCGCGCTTCTGCTCGTCGCCGACGACCGCCGCCGCGATCGCGGCGCGCATTCCCTCGGTGGGCTGCGTCGCGGTGTCGGAGCGAAGGTCGATCACTGGTCAGAGCCTAGCCGGGTGTGCGACCGCCGCCGTAGCCTCCCGCTCGGCGAAGTCGACAGCCTCGGCGAGCGTCAGCCGACGGCCCTCCTCGAACGCCGACGAGAACCCCTCGTCGCCGAGCGCGGTACGTGCTTTCGCCGCAGTGCGGGCGGCGCGGTCGGCGTCGCTCTGGCCGAAGCCCGAGCCCACGCTGTCGCGCACGGCCATCGCGGCGCCGAGCAGCCGGGCCGCGGTCTCGGCGGCGCCGGTCGCGAAAGCGAGGGCCGCCTGATCCTCGATCGTCGGCGGCAGCGATTCGGTCGCATCGAGCTCGCGAAGCCGCCGGACGCTCTCTGCGAGGTGCGCGGCGGCACGGCCTAGCTCACCCAGATCGACGAGCGCGGCTCCGAGGTTGCCGTGCACGTTCGCGAGGCCGTACGCGGTCCCGAGCGCCTCGGCGAAAACGAGGCTCTCCTCGAGCAGCGGCAGCGCCCCTGCCGCGTCGTCCTCGACGAGGTGGACAAGCGCGAGGTTGTGCAGCGCCGAGGCGATCGGGTCCGCCTCGTCGAGCTCGCGTGCGAGCGCCAGGCCCTGCTCGTGCGCCCTCCGGGCCGCCGCATAGTCGCCGGACTGAAGCGCGAGGTTGCCGAGGTTGTTGAGAGGGCCAAACGTCCCTGGACGGTCGCCGAGACGAAGCCGGATCTCGAGTGCCTCACGATAGAACCGCTCGGCTGCCGGAACGTCCACCTGCGCGTCGGCGATCGAGCCGACGCGCATGAGCGCTACGGCACGGACTGCGGGATCTCCTGCCGTTGCGTGAGACAGAGCCGTCTCGAGCCTCGCACGCCCCTCCGCGAGATGGCCTCGCACGTACCAGAACCAGCCCGTGGCGGTGACGAGACGGAGCGCGAGCTCGCCCTCTCGTGCCGCGTCCGTCCAGTCCAGCACGGCGCGGACGTCATCGTGGCGGCGGGCGATCTCGGCGAGCCCCGCGGCCTCACCGGGGCCGGCCCCTGCTTCGTCGGCGACCGTCACTGCTGCGAGAATGTGCTCTGCGTGCCGTCGCCGGATCGCGTCGACGTCGGGGCGCGCTTCGAGTCGCACGAGCGCGAACTCGCGAACGGTCGCAAGCATCGCGAAGCTACCTCGCCCGCCGCGTCGCCGCACAAGCAGGCTCTTGTCCACGAGCGCTGCGAGCGTCTCGAGATCCCCCGGCAGCACAGCCTCGACGTCCGCGAGATCGAACGAACCGGCGAAGACTCCAAGGCCCTCGAACAGGTCGCGCTCCGCCTCACTCAGCAGCGCGTGGCTCCAGTCGATCGTCGCTGTGAGGGTCCGGTGCCGCTCGGGCGCATCCTGCGGGCCGGACCCGAGCAGGTCGAGGCGCGACCCGAGGCGCATGAGCAGGTCCTCCGGCGCAAACAGCTTCGTGCGCGCCGCCGCGAGCTCGATCGCGAGCGGCAGCCCGTCGAGGCGTGCACACAGCTCCGCGACCGCGTCTGCGTCCGAGTCGATCTCAACACCGAGTCTCCCGGCACGCTCGGCAAAGAGCGCAGCGGCGGCGTCCGGATCGAGCGGCTCGAGTGCGAGCTCGACCTCGCCGGCCAGGTGAAGCCGCTCGCGGCTCGTCGTGAGGACCGCGAGATTCGGACACCGGCTCAGGAGCGGCGAGAGCGACGGCGCGGCGCCGATCACCTGCTCGAAGTTGTCGAGCACGAGCAAGAGCCGCTGCGCGCCTACATGCTCGGCCGGGTTCCCGGTGGCGCCGATCGTGGCCGCAATCGCAGGCAGCACGTGCTCGGGCTCACGCAACGCTGCGAGCTCGACGAACCACACGCCGTCGGGAAAAGCGCCTGCCAGGTCTGCGGCCGCCTGGATCGCGAGCCGCGTCTTCCCCATCCCGCCTGGCCCGGTGACGGTCACCAGACGCACGCCTTCGCTGCTCAGCAGCCCCACGAGGCGGTCGCGATCCTCCTCGCGCCCGAGCAGCGGAGTCGGTGGCACCGGCAGTCGTACCGTCGGCGCGACCGGCGCGGTCGCGGCCAGCTCCTCATCCTGGTTCAGGATCGAGTGATGGAGCGCTTGCAGCTCCGGTCCCGGGTCGATCCCGAGCTCGTCCACGAGAGCCGCACGCGCCGCGGCGTAGGCGTCGAGCGCCTCGGCCTGCCGCCCGGAGCGGTAGAGCGCGAGCATCAGCTGCCCGCGCGCTCGTTCCCGCAGCGGCTGCTCGCGGACGAGTGTCTCGAGCTCGCCGACGAGCTCGGCGTCGCGGCCACATTCGAGATCGGCATCGAGACGCGCCTCGACCGCGACAAGCCGGAGCTCCTCCAGTCGTGCGATCTCGGACTGCGCCCAGCTCTCGTACGCGAAGTCCGCCAGGGCGGGGCCGCGCCAGAGCTCGAGCGCCGCAGCGAGCTCGGCGGCTCGCGTCGAGTGGGGCGAGCTTCGGCGCTGCGGCAAGTCGCCGCTCGAACTCGGCGCTGTCCAGCTGCTCGGGCGCGAGATCGAGGCGGTACCCGTTTGCCTCGGTGGTGATCGTCTCCGGCCCGAGCGCCTTGCGGAGCTGCGAGACGTAGCCCTGGATCGCGGTCTGTGGCCGCCCCGGCGCCTGCTCCGGCCAGAGCGCCTCGATCAGCGCATCGGTCGTGACCGCCCGCCCGCGCTCGAAGGCCAGAAGAGCGATGACTGCCCGCTGCTTGCTGCCGCCGAGCGGCAGCGCAACGCCGTCCCGCCACGCCGCCAGCGGGCCAAGGAGTCCGAGCTGGATACCGCCGCGGGCCGCCATCCGTCGTGGCGACCGACGCTAGCACCGCTTCTGCGGTCCACACAACGGGGAGAGAGCATGAGCTCCCTCCCCGTCCGACCGGATGGAACGGCGCGCTACGCGTTGCAGAACTCCGAGCGATAGCCGAGGGGAACCTGGAAGGGCGTCCACTCGCCGGCCGTCTCCCACCGAAAGCCGTTCCACACGGCGTAGTGGACGTAGACGCGGATGACGCCGGTGCGCATAGCGACCAGCTGACCGTAGTCCCAGCTCGACGAGTAGTTGCCGCTTCCCCGCGCCGGGAGGACCCGCCAGTCCTGCCATCTGGAGAGGTGAGGATACGTGCGGTTCTCGATGTAGATCTGGAACTGGATCTGGTTGTCCGAGGCGTTGGTGGCCCACAGCCGCGTGGTGTTCCCGCCGAAGTTCTGGTAGCAGAAGACGTCGACACTGGCGCTGCCGCCGTTGAAGGTGATGCCTGCCTGGGCGTCGTCGGCGAGTGCTCCGCTGGAGACGAGGAGCGCGACTGCCGCGGTGACGACGCTGAGACGCCTGACGAGGCTGGTGGGAATGAGTGCCGTGCCCTTCATGTCGTTCCTCCTTCGGTACGAGCCGCCCGATGCAGCTCACGTCCGCAGGTTCGGGCCGGCCGCTAGAAGGGCGCTAGACGTTCGCTAGATCCGCGCCGGGCTACCCTGGACGCGTGGATCTCGTCCTCCTGGAGCAGACGCTCGCCGACCGCGGCGAGCCCGCTTTCCGCGCCGGCCAGGTGTGGGAATGGGCTGCGCGCGGGGTCGGCGGCTACGCCGAGATGACGAACCTGCCGCGTGCTCTCCGCGAGGAGCTCGAGGAGACGGTCCCGTTCTCCACGCTCTCACTCGAGGACGAGGCGCACTCAGCGGACGGCACCGTCAAGGCCCTCTTTCGCACGGCGGACGGGCATCCCGTGGAGGCGGTCCTGATGCGCTACCGCGACGGCCGTCGCTCGATCTGCGTTTCCTCGCAGTCGGGCTGCCCGCTGACGTGCACGTTCTGCGCCACTGGCGCGATGCGCTTCGGGCGCAACCTGCGCTCGTCGGAGATCCTCGACCAGGTGCTGCACTTCCGCCGGCTCGAGCCCGTGAACCATCTCGTCTTCATGGGCATGGGCGAGCCGTTCCTGAACGTCGACGAGGTGCTCGGCGGCCGCCCGCCGCCTGCCGCAGATCGGAATCACGCACCGGCGTACGACGATCTCCACCGTCGGCTGGCTGCCGGGTCTGACTCGGTTCGTCGACGAGGTCGAGCTGCCGATCCGGCTCGCGCTCTCGATCCACGCAGCCGATCCGCGGCTGCGCTCGGACCTGATGCCGGTGAACGACCGCTACCCGTTGTCGGACGTGCTCGCGGAGTGCCACCGCTACTTCGCGTTGCGCCGCCGGAAGGTCTTCGTCGAGTACGTGATGCTCGCCGGCGTCAACGACTCGCCCGCGCGGGCAAAGGAGCTGGCGACGCTGCTGGATCCCAAGGTCTTCAAGGTGAACCTGATCCCGTACAACCCCACCGGATTAGGTAACAAGGGCATGAATACGAAGGTTCCTCGCGAGCCGCGATTGCCGCCTTCAAGTCCGTGCTCGACCGCGCGCGGGTTCCCTCCACCATTCGCCTCACGCGCGGCCGTGACATCCAGGCCGCCTGCGGCCAACTCGCGGCTGAACGGTAGTGCGTTAAGCGTTTGTTGCGCGATTGCCTGGAAAGCCGCAAAACGCGCAAATCCAGGAACCGTCCCGCGCTAGGGTTGCCGACGTAATCCGTCCTCCCAGTCAAAGGAGGTTTGAATGGCAGCGACGGTCACACACTCCATGGTCCAGCAGTTCGCTTCGATGAAGCCGAACGAGTTGGGACCGACGATCGAGCCGAAGTGGCAGGTCGGCGAGCGCCTCGTGAAAGAGGTCAAGGGATCGGTCGAGAAGGGGTACTTGACACCGCTCGACGGCGCGCGCCTCATCTCGTCGATCACGGCGACGCTCTTCGGCTACGACGAGTTCATCTTGCGCGAGATCTCGCCTGAGACCTGGCTCGCATCGGCGCCGACACGGCGCTAATCGGCTCGCAGCCGGAGAGGGAGGAGTGCTGCTCCTCCCTCTCCTGCGTGTCGTCTGGGCGACATCGCCGCCGCGTTCGCGGCCAACTTGCTGCGACCCGTTAGGCCTAGCCGCACGGACCTAACCCAAAAGAGGCATCTGTTCGAAACCACTTGTCTCAACGGCCTGCGGCGCCGATATCGGGTCTGTGGAAGCGGCCCGCATTGCCTGGCGTCCCCTTGGACGCCTGCTCGTCGAACAAGGTCTTCTGACCGACGACGAGCTCGAACGCGCCCTCGTTGAGCAGCAGGTGTCGGGCAAGCGCCTCGGTGAAACGATTGTCGCGCTCGGCTTCGTGTCGGGTCCCGATCTCGCGAGCGCGCTCGCGACGCAGTACGGCATCGAGCTCACGGTGGAGACCGGATTCGGGACGGGCCTGCGCGCGCAGATCCAGCGGCGGCACGAGAACGATCGCGGAATGCCCGGCCCGCCGACGCTCAGCGTCGTGGAGTCGCTGCCGCCCGAGCCGGACGACCATTCGCGTCCCGTTGAGGGCACCCAGCCCGATGCAGATGGAGGCGCTGAGGCGCTTCTCCTCACGCAGCTGGAGGAGCAGTGGGCGAGGCTCGCGGCCGCCGAAGACGCACTCGCCGAGAGTGAGCGCGAGATCGGTGTGCTCACGCGCGAGCGGGATCGCCGGCGAAAGCAGGCGGTCCGCCTGATCGGACGGGTGCGCCGCGGCGAGCGGCAGACCGAGGAGCAGGTCGAGGCGATCGAGCGGCTGACGGACGACGCCAAGAACCGCGACGCCGAGATCGAGCGGCTCACGCGCGACGTCAAGGAGCGCAACGACGCGATCGAACGTCTCGCGGCCGAGGCCAAGACCAGCAACGCCGAGATCGAGCGGCTTACGCAGGACATCGAGACCCGCAACGGTGAGATCGAGGCGCTGACAAGCGACGCGAAGAACCGCGGCGCGGAGATCGACAGGCTCGTGAGCAAGGCGAAGGAGCGCCACGCGGAGATCGAGCGGCTCAGGCGCGACGCCGAGGAGCGGAATGCCGACATCGAACGGCTCACGCGCGACGCCGAGGGCCGAGGCGCGGGGATCAATGCCGAACTCGAGCGGCTGAACCGTGAGGCCAAGACGAGCAACTCCGAGCTCGAGCGGCTCACGGACGACGCCAAGAATCGCGACGCCGAGATCGAGCGGCTCACCCGCGACGTCAAGGAGCGCAACGCCGACATCGAGCGGCTCACCCGCGACGTCGCAGGCTGCGACGCGGAGATCGAGCGCCTGAGACAGGAGAACGAACAGGTCCGCGCGCAGGCGGGACGGTTCGCGACCCGACTCCGCCGCGAGCCGCAGCAGCCCGATCAGCCGGAGACACCGGCGCCCGTGCCGGCAAGCCACCTCGTCTTCGTTCAGCTCGGCGGCGGCTACGAGCTGGTCGAGAGTGACGGGCCTGCCGCCGCCGCTGCAACACCCTGCTCGAGCTCCCGCAGTTCGGCGAGGACGAGTTCGTCGTCACGCGGCTGGGGCACTCGCCTCTACCGGCCGACCCGCGCGCCTGCATCTTCGTCCAACGCGTCTAGACGCTATGCGCTCGGCCAGTCGGGCGTCTCGGGATGGCGGTCGTACCTGCCGCCCGGACGACACTGCGGCGAGTGGTACTCGCCGACCGGTGAAGCCGCATCGTCCAACGCGACCCACGCCGCAATCACGTGCGCGTTCTGCCGGCTCACCCCCAGCCGGAGCGCGACCTGCTCCACCGTCTGGATCGCGTAGCACTGCGTCTCCGCCTCGCCGGTGACCCCGCGCAGGTGCCACGACTCGTGCGCCAGCGTGACGATGCCCCACACCGCGCGCAGCGTGTCCTTGTCGCAGCTCCCGGCGATGAGGCATCCGAACGACTTCTGGTCTCCCCGCCACACTCGCTCCAGACCACGGCAGGTCGGGGCGGAGAGGTTCGTCCTGTCTCCCGGCTTGCCGTTCTGATCGAAGTCGACCCAGCCGGAGTTCGGCGTGATCTCCACCAGCCTCGCCCAGAAGCCGGGACAACTGACCTCGACGTCGCGCGACGCAACCGCGCTCGCGACCAGGGCGAGACGGTTCTCGTTCTCCTCCCGGCGAGTGAACTGCCAGGCCGAGAAGAGCATCACTGGGACGAGAAGGATCAGGACGACACGCACGACTGAGTTATCGGCGGTGTCCGGCTTGCGCCGTAGCGTGGCGTCGTGCGCCGGCGGAGGTACCCCCAGGCCGTCACTCGCAGCGGAGACCCCCGCCTCCGCCGTCTCACCGACGTCGTCGGCCTACCACGCCGGAGCCCGCTCTATTCCGAGCTGGCGCGGGCGCTCGGAGCAGCCGACGCGTTCCATCTCCTCCACTCCGACCTCGACCGGGTACCCGTGCGACCGACGTCGACGACGAGCCAGAGCGGCTGTTACCGGCTGCGGAACGAGGATCCCGTCGACCTGCGGGTCTCGCGGCGTCACGGCCGGATCCCGCTCAGCTTCCTGCACGAGCTCGGCCATCTCGTCGATCACCAACTCGGCCGTCCAGCTTGGCAACACCTGGGCGTCCGGCCACCACGAGGCGTTCGCCGACTGGCGCGACGCCGCCGCGGGCCTGCCCTCGCGCGCCCCGGCCGGTACGAGTCGTAGCCGGCGCCGCTACTTCGACTCGGCGAAAGAGGTGTGGGCGCGCGGCTACGCGCAGGCGACGCTGATCCGCTCCGATGACCCGGTGCTCCGGCGCCACGTGGAGGAACTCATCGAGGCGGACGACGTCTTCGTCTGGCCGAGCCGCCGACTTCGCCGCGGTGGCCGTCGAGATCGAGCGGGTGTTCGACTCGCTCGGCCTACTCCGCGTCGACGTCGCCCTCGCCGCCTGAGCCCAGTTCCAGGCCGACCGCCAGCCCGGCTTCGAAGATCCGCGTCAGGGGCGTGCGAAGCGCGTCTGCATCCACGTCGGCGACATCCAGCGACTCGACCAGCGCCGCTGCATAGAGGTCCTCGATCCGCGCGACGCTTGCAAGATCGCAATGGTCGGCGATGACCGCGTGCCGGCCGCGTTCCTGCACCACGTCGACGGCGGCCGTCAGCTTCGCGGGCTCCGGAACCGGGTGCTCGTGGAGATGGACGCCGATCAGGAAGCCCGCCGTGAACGCCTCGCCGCCGTAGGAGACGACGACGCCTCGCTGCTCCGCATGCTCGCCGAGGACAGCTGCCGAGGCGTCGAGCGCGAGCCAGGCCAGGTACTCCCAGTCCAGGCCCAGGCTCGCGACGAGTCGCTCCGGCGAGGGCTCAGCGCTGACGAGCGCGACCGCCCGGTCGAAGTCGCCCCTTGCGAAGCCCGTGGTCACGGCAGCGCTCAGGCCGAGCTCGGCGCAACGCGGAGAATCCAGGCGGCCCACGACGGCTCCATCGTGCGCAAACCTACCGACGCGGACGGGTACCGCGTGGTGAGGACCCGGTTGCCTGGTCCCACTGCCGCCGGAACCAACCGCCGGTGTCGACCCGCTCCATGACCGCCTGATCGAAGTTCGCCGCCCGCTCCAGCACGATCTGCTGCAGCTCCTCCTGCGACACCGGATCGAGCGTCTCGGAGTAGGCGCGGATCGCGTCGACAAAGGCGCGGCCAGAGTGCGCGTCGGCAAGCTCGTCGACGTGGCGGGCGATCTCTGCGCGCGACACTACGCGCCCTTTTGCGCCTCGAGCTGACGGGCCTCGCCGCGCTCCCCGGACAGATCCGGGTGCTCGTCGAAGCCGTACTTGACGATCGCGCGCTTCGCGGCCTTCACCTCGTCGAGCCGGCGCACCGGACGTGAGCGCGGCGCTTCGCGGAGCAACTCGGGATCCTCAGCCGCCTCCCGCGCGATCGCCAGCATCGCGTCGACGAAGGCGTCGAGCCGCTCCTTCGGCTCCGTCTCGGTCGGCTCGATCATCAGCGCCTCGGGGACGACGAGCGGGAAGTAGATCGTGGGCGGGTGGAAGTCGTAGTCCATCAGCCGCTTCGCGACATCGAGCGCGGAGATCCCGTGCTCTCGCTTCAGATTGCGGGCGCTGAGCACGAACTCGTGCATGCAGAGGCGGTCGTACGGCAGGTCGTACGCATCTCGCAGCCGGGCGAGCAGGTAGTTCGCGTTCAGCACGGCGACCTCGGACATCTCGCGCAGCGCCGGCCCATACGAGCGGATGTAGGCGTACGAGCGCACGAACACTCCGAACGGCCCGGTGAAGCCGCGCACCTTCCCGATCGACTTCGGCCGGTCGTGGTCGAGCCGGAACCGGTCACCGTCCTTGACGATCGCCGGAACGGGCAGGAACGGCTCGAGCTTGTCGCGCACGACGATCGGCCCGCCGCCCGGACCGCCGCCTCCGTGCGGCTGCGAGAACGTCTTGTGCAGGTTGATGTGGACGATGTCGAAGCCCATGTCGCCCGGCCGCGAGATCCCGCAGACGGCGTTCAGGTTGGCGCCGTCGTAGTAGAGGAGCGAGCCGGCGTCGTGAAAGATCTTCGCCACCTCTTCGATGTGCTCGTCGAAGAGCCCGAGCGTCGACGGGTTCGTCAGCATCAAGCCGGCGGTCCGCTCGTTCACCTTCGCGCGCAGATCGTCGAGGTCGAGGTTCCCGCGCGCGTCCGTGCCGACCTTCTCCAGCTTGTAGCCCGCCATCGTCACGCTGGCCGGGTTCGTCCCGTGCGCAGTGTCGGCGGTGATGATCGTGTCGCGCTTCGCCTTCGCCCCGATCCTCGAAGTAGGCGCGCATCAGCATCAGCCCGGTCAGCTCCCCCTGCGACCCCGCCGCCGGCTGCAGCGAGCAGGCGTCGAGACCGGCGATCTCCTGGAGGATCTCCTGCAGCCGCCACATCAGCTCGAGCGCCCCCTGCGCGCCGCTCTCCTCCTGGTACGGGTGGAGGTCCTTGAACCCCGGCAGCATCACGACCCGCTCGTTCACCCGCGGGTTGTGCTTCATCGTGCAGCTCCCGAGCGGATAGAAGCCGGTGTCGATGCCGAAGTTGCGGGTGGACAGCGCGGTGAAGTGGCGCACGAGCTCCGGCTCTGCCAGCTCGGGGAGACGTGGCGGCTGGGATCGGCGCAGCTCCTCGGGCACCTCGGCCGCCGGCAGGTCGTAGCTCGGCAGGGTCGAGGCACGCCGCCCGGACTTCGACTTCTCGTAGATGAGGTCCATCAGGCGCGCACCTCCGCGAGCACCTGCGCGAGGCGGTCGATGTCCGCCGGGCTGCGCTTCTCCGTGACCGCGATCAGGAGGACGTCGTCCATGCCTTCGTAGTCGCGGCCGATCGCGTAGCCAGGATGGACACCGAGCTCCCGCGCCGCCGCGATCACATCGTGGGCCGGCCGTCCGAGCCGGACCGCAAACTCCTTGAATGTTGCCTTCTCCGGAAACGCGAGCCGGAGCCCGAGCCGTTCCTTGGCGTAGGCGGCGAGGCCCATGCAGGTCTCCCCCACCTCCGTGAGCCCCTGCGGGCCCAGCCAGGAGAGGTGCACGAGCCCGGCGAGCGCCAGGAGCGTCTGGTTCGTGGTGATGTTCGAGGTCGCCTTCTCCCGGCGGATGTGCTGCTCACGGGTCTGCAACGTCAGCACGTAGCCGCGATCGCCGTTCAGGTCGGTCGTCTCGCCGATGATCCGGCCCGGCAGCCGGCGCGTGTACTCGGCCTTCGCCGCCAGGAAGCCGTAGTGCGGACCGGCATAGGACTGGTAGTTGCCCGCGCCCTGCCCCTCGCCGATCGCCATCGCGCAGCCGTAGTTCCCAGGCGCCTCGAGGACGCCGAGCGAGACCGGGTCGACATGAGCGATCGCCATCGCGCCGGCATCGTTCGCCGCGGCGGCGAGATCCGGGGCCGGCTCGAGGATGCCGAACACGTTCGGCTGCTGGAAGATCACACAGGCGGCGTCCTCCGCCGCAGCTCGGAGGGCAGCGGGATCGATCGTGCCGCCGGCATGGGGGACCTCGACCACCTCGAGCCCGAAACCGGGCGCGTAGGTCTTGACGACCTGGCGCACCTGCGGGTTCAGCGTCTCGGCGAGCACGACCTTCGTCCGCCCGGTCGAATGCTTGGCGACGTAACAGGCGTCGGCCGCGACCGTCGTGCCGTCGTAGCCGGACGCGTTCGAGACGTCCATCCCCGTCAGCTCGCAGATCGCCGTCTGGTATTCGAAGATCGCCTGAAGGATCCCCTGGCTCATCTCCGGCTGGTACGGCGTGTACGCGGTGAGGAACTCGCCGCGCTGGAGCACGGCGTCGACGACGGCCGGGACGTAGTGGTCGTAGATCCCCGCGCCGAGGAACGAGAGCTCTTTCGTCGTGTCGACGTTCTTCGATGCGAGCTCCTCCATGTGCCGCACCAGGTCCGGCTCGGAGAGCGCCGGCTCGAGGTCGAGCGCGCCCTCGAAGCGGACGCCGGCCGGAATGTCCTTGAAGAGCTCTTCGATCGAGGAGACGCCGATCGCCGCGAGCATCTCCTCGCGGTCGGAATCGGTGAGCGAGAGCTGGCTCAACAGTCCCGCTCCGGGGCCGGCAAAGCCGCCCCCTCCGCTCGTATGAGCTCCGTCGAGCCTACGCTCATTGTTCCGAGAGGAACTGCTTGTACGCGTCCGCGTCGAGCAGCGAATCGACCTCGGAGGCGTCTGAGAGGCGGATGCGGATCAGCCAGCCTTCGCCGTACGGATCCTCGTTCACGGTCTCGGGCTCGTCGACGACCTTCTGGTTCACCTCGAGGATCTCGCCCGAAAGCGGCGCGATCACGTCCGAGACCGCCTTGACGGACTCGACCTCGCCGTACGTGGAGTCCTTCGCCACCGTGCTCCCTTCACTCGGCGCCTCGAAGTGGACGAGCTCGCCGAGTGCGTCCTGCGCGAACCAGGTGACCCCGCATGTGGCCTGGTCGCCGTCGATGCGCGCCCAGTCGTGCTCGCGGTGGTACTTCAACCCCTCGGGATAGTCCTCGCCTGCCGCCAAGCTCCTACTCCTCTCGCTTGTAGATCGGTTTGGGGACGATGGTCGCACGGCGCTCTTTCCCACGGACGTCGATCTGGAGGGCGGTGCCGGTTGCGGCCGCCGCTGCCGGGACGTAGCCCATACCGATGCCCTTGTCGAGCATCGGGGAGTGCGTGCCGGACGTGACCTCTCCTCCTCCGGCGATGGCCATGCCCTGGCGCGGGATCGCTTTCTCCTCCATCACGAAGGCGACGAGCTTCCGCTTCGGGCCCGCCTCCTTGATCGCACGCAGCTCTGCGGCGCCGCTGAACTCTTTGCCGAGCGCGCACGTCCAACCGAGGCCGGCGGAGATCGCGTCCGTCTCTTCGGTGATGTCGTTGCCGTGCAGCGGGTAGCAGACCTCGAGCCGGAGCGTGTCGCGCGCGCCGAGGCCGCAGGGGACGGCGCCGCGGGCGACGACCGCGTCCCAGAGCTCGACAGCGTCCTCGGCGGGGCACATCAGCTCGACGCCGCAGCTCGCCCGTGTATCCGGTTCGGTTCACCATCACCTCGACGCCGTCGATCTCGCCCATCGCATGCGTGAACGGCTTCGCCTCCGGCAGGCCGAGCCGCTCGATCGACCTCGGCCCCTGGACGGCCAGCAACGCGTACTCGTCGGACGCATCCCGCACCTCGGAGCCGCGGATCTCGCGCTCCTTCAGCCACGCATACGCCGAGTCACGGTTGCCCGCGTTGACGACGAGGAGATAGTGGTGCGGATCGATCCGGTAGGCGATCAGATCGTCGACGATGCCGCCGCGGTCGTTCGTCAGCAGCGTGTACTGCGCGTCGCCCTCACCGAGCTTGTCGAGATCGTTCGAGAGCAGCGACTGAAGCAGCTGGTGCGCGTTCGGGCCCTCGACGTGGAACTCGCCCATGTGCGAGACGTCGAAGACGCCGCAGTCGGTGCGCACCGCCCGGTGCTCCGGAATGACGCCCTCGTACTGGACGGGCATCTCCCAGCCGGCGAAGGGCACCATCCGCGCGCCGGCTGCGACGTGGCGTCCGTGGAGCGGCGTCTGCACCAGGGTCTGCACGAGGCTGACTCTAACGACTGGAGAAAGCACGACGCCCCGGCAAGCCGGGGCGTCGGACCGGGTCTCCTAAGCCGACCGGGCAGTCGGCCAAGAGGGCATGTGCGCACAATTCCGCGCCCGCGCGAAACTCAAACCTCTCGCTCGATCAATCCTCGCGCAGGAAGGACGGAATCTCGAGCTCTGCGTCGGACGGCTCTTCCCGCGGCCGCTCCGGAACACCGTTCGGCACGGGCTGCGCGAGTGGAGCCTCGAGCCGACGGCGCCGCTGGCGGTGACCGAAGCCGGTGGCGATCACGGTCACCCGGACCTCGTCGCCGAGCGAGTCGTCGATGACCGCACCGAAAATCACGTTCGCGTTCTGGTCCGCCGCGCCGGTGACCACCTCGGCAGCCTCGTTCACCTCGAAGAGCCCGAGCTCGCTGCCGCCGGTGACGTTCAGGAGAATGCCCGTCGCCCCGTCGACCGACTGCTCGAGGAGCGGTGAGGAGACGGCGGTGCGGGCCGCCTCAGCAGCGCGGTTCTCGCCCGACGCGATGCCGATGCCCATCAGTGCCGAGCCGGCGTCGCGCATGATCGTGCGCACGTCGGCGAAGTCGAGATTCACGATCCCGGGCACGGTGATCAGATCGGTGATCCCCTGGACGCCCTGGCGGAGAATGTCGTCCGCGATCCGGAAGGCCTCGGTGACGGGAGTCTTCTTCTCCACGACCTGCAGCAGCCGGTCGTTCTCGATCACGATCAGCGTGTCGACGCGGTCGCGCAGATTCTGGATTCCGACCTCGGCCTGCTCGGCTCGCCGGCGACCCTCGAACGCGAACGGCTTGGTGACCACGCCCACGGTGAGTGCCTCGAGCTCGCGTCCCAGCTCGGCGATGATCGGTGCGCCGCCGGTGCCGGTGCCGCCGCCCTCTCCCGCGGTGACGAAGATCATGTCGGCGCCCTTCAGCGCCTCCTTCAGCTCGTCCCGGCTCTCCTGCGCGGCAGCCAGCCCGACGGCCGGATCGGCTCCGGCGCCGAGCCCGCGGGTGGCGCTCGAGCCGATGTGGATCTTCACATCGGCGTCCGCCATCAGCAGGGCCTGAGCGTCCGTGTTCACAGCGATGAACTCGACCCCGCCGAGACCAGCGTCGACCATGCGATTGACCGCGTTCGTGCCGCCGCCGCCGACGCCGACGACCTTGATGACCGCGAGATAGTTGCCTGAGGGATCTCTCATGAGTTGAGTGTCTCGACGTCTCTCGACCTGAAGCTCGAGTAGAGCATCGGGGTGACGACGTTCCTTTCCGCGTTGAGGGTACGTTTCCTTGTCGGCCTTGTCAATGCGAACCTCATGGTAGCGTCGAGGTGGAACTCTCTACCTCAACCTGAGAGTTGAGGGTCTCCCCTGCGACAGGCCGGTCGGGAACGCTCACGTCGAGGTAGCCCCCGGCCCCGGCGAGTTGCGGGATCACGCGCCGCGCGACCTCGAGCTTCACGGGCAGGTCGCGGCTGTCGCCGAGCCGGAGCTCGAGACCATTGCGGAGGACGAGCTTCAGCTCCTCTTGGGTCGCGACCGCGGAGGCGACATCGAGCGGCAACGGGTTCGAGATCAGCGGAGCGACGGCGGCGATCGCGCGAAGCTGCATTCCGCCGACGGCCTCGCCGAGCTGGACCTGGACATCACGCTTGAGCCAGATCCGCGGGAGCCCAGGGCGAGCGCCCCGTTCGAGCTCGGCGACGACCCTCCCCCCGTCGGCGGCGAGCCACGATGAGGATCCCTGGCGGAGGACGGCGACAGGGACCTCGGGGACGATCGCAATCCGGAGCGTGTTCGGGAACGCTCGGTCGAACGACGCGGCGGCCACCATCGGCACGCTCTCGGCGCGGTTCTCGAGCTCACCGAGATCGAGCCCGAGCAGGCTCTCGCCGATCGCGGGCGATAGCTGCTTCTGAACCTCGGCCGCGACCTCGGGCGCGGCACCGTCGACAGCCAATCGCTGCACCGCGAACGCCGAGGTTCCACGTGCGGCCGCATAGAGCCCGAGCGCCGTCAGAAGGATCAGCACGCCGATCAGAAGCGAGCGGCCCGAGGGAGCCATCTTTGCCAGCTCGAAACCGGTGCCCGACCGAGTGCGCGGGAAGGAAACGGCCGTCGAGGCACGCGTTCGCGCGCGTGGGCGATTCCGTGATCCCTTTCCTCCGGCCACGCTCGCGGCTTTCGCCGTGGCGAAGGTGCTTCCTCCGATGTCAGCCCGGCGGGAGATCGATCTCGCCGACAAGCTCCACCTCGTGCTCGAGCTCGACGCCGAACCGCTCGAGTGCGCGCCGCCGGGCTTCGGACATCAGCGCCAGCGCATCCGCCGTCGTCGCACCGCCCGCGTTCTCGATGAAGTTCGCGTGCTTCGGCGAGATCACCGCGCCGCCGACGGCGTGCCCCTTGAGCCCGCATTCCTCGAGCATCCGCCCGGCGCCGAGATCGTGCTCCGGGTTCTTGAAGACGCTCCCGAAGGTTCGCTTGTTCGTCGGCTGTGTCGCCTTGCGTTGCGCGATCAGCGCACTGACCGTCTCCTTGATCTCCTCCGGCGGACGAGGAGCGAGCCGATACTCGACCTCGCGCGACAACCTGGCCGTGCCGAAGCTCCGAGTGCCGGTAGGAGAGCCCGAGCTCGGCCGGAGTCAGCCAACCCGACCCGGCGGCGGTGACGACGCGCGCGCGGACGAGAATCTGCGACCAGTCGCTGCCGTACGCGCCCGCGTTCATCCAGACGCCGCCGCCGGCGGTTCCCGGGATTGCGCACGCGAACTCGAAGCCGCCGAGACCGGCGGCTCGCGCCTGGTGGAGGGAGACGGCGTTCGTCGCCCCGCCGCCGGCGGTGAGCGTCTCGCCGTCGACGCGGACCGCCGCCAGCTCGCCGGCAAGCCGAAGGACGAGCGCCTCGACGCCATCGTCGGCGGCAAGGAGGTTCGACCCGAGCCCGACGGTGACGACCTGGAGGTGCCGCTTCTCCGCCCAGGTCAAGGCCTGCTCGAGCTCGGTCAGTGTCGTCGGCTTCGCGAACGCGCGCGCCGGGCCGCCCGTCCCGATCGTCGTCAGCCGCGCCAGACGCCATGTTCTCGATCTTCATGCGAGAGCTGCCAGCACGAGTGGGCCGGCGCGATCCACGTCGCCGGCGCCGACGGTCAGCACGAGATCGCCGGCGCGCGCCCACGAGGCGATGATCCGCACACCGTCCTCGATACTCGGCGCCCAGCCCGCGCGCAGTCCCGGCCGCAGCGCATCGACGACGAGCTTCCCGTCGACGCCGTCGATCGGCTCCTCTCTCGCGCGGTAGATCTCCGTCACGCAGACGGCGTCGGCTGTCGAGAGCGCCGCGCCGAGCTCGTGCGCCAGGTGGCGCGTCCGCGAGTACAGGTGCGGCTGGAAGAGAACCAGCACGCGTCCGTCCGTCTGCTCCCGCGCTGCGGCGACGGTCGCCGCGATCTCCGACGGATGGTGCGCGTAGTCATCGATGACGGTGACGCCGTCGTACTCGCCGACGCGCTCGAAACGACGGGTGGCGCCGTGGAAACGGGCCAGCACCGGCTCGGCATCGGCGCGCGCGACGCCGGCGAGCTCGAGTGCTGCGAGTGCGGCGGCAGCGTTCCGCCGGTTGTGGTCGCCTGCGACGAGCAGCTCGAACGACACCGGCTCGAGCTCCCAGCCACGCACGACCTGCGGCACCTCGGCAAGCCAGCGGTCGAACAGCTCCTCGACCTCGGCCGCCGAGGCAAATGTCGAGTGGTGGTCCAGCTCGACGTTCGTCACGACCGCGATCTGCGGGCCGTAGCCGCTCGACCGTCCTGTCGGACTCGTCCCCTTCGGCGACGAGCCAGCCCTCCCCTGCGCCGGCGTTGCCGCCGAGCTGGGCGATCTCGCCGCCTACGAGCCACGCCGGATCGAGCCCGAGCTCGGCGAGGACGAACGCGATCATCCCGGTCGTCGTCGTCTTCCCGTGCGCGCCGGCGACCACGATCGAGCGCCTGAGCGAGACGAGCTCGGCGAGAAAGTCCGCCCGCGGCGTGCCTGCGACAGACGGATAGGCGCTCGAGACGATCGCCTCCCAGCCGTCGGGCACCACCGGCTCGGGCGCGATCTCCACCCGCACGCCGTCCAGCTGGCGCAGGTACGGCGTCTCGACGCGGTCCCAACCCCCCACCTCGGCTCCCCACGCACGCGCGAGGAACGCGTACGAGGAGAGGCCGGCGCCCCCGATCCCCACAAACCAGAGACGTCTACCTGCGAGCGGCTGCAAGCCCGATCAGCTCCTCCGCGATCTCCTCGGCGGCCTGCGGCCGCGCCATCGACAGCATCGCCGCACGCATCGACTCGAGCCGCGGCCGGTCGGCAAGCAGCTCGTCGACCACGGCCGGCACGCGCTCGAGCTCGGTCTCCGGGACGACGACCGCGCCGCCGCCGCGCTCGAAGTGGCGTGCGTTCTGCGTCTGGTGGTCGGCCGTCGCGTGGGGATAGGGCACGAGGATCGCAGGCGTGCCCGCCGCGGCGAGCTCCCAGACCGTGCCACCCGCGCGCGAGATCGCGATGTCGGGAGCGGCGAGGGCGGCGCCGAACTCGCTCGTCGACGCGAGGAGCACGTAATCGTCCCGGTGCACGCGCGAGCGGAGCCCCTCGTAGTCCCGCTCGCCCGAGACGTGCAGGACTGTCGGCCCCGAGTCGCCGTACGTCTCCACTGCGAACTCGTTCAGGCTGCGGGCCCCCGCGAGTGCTCCGAAGAAGGCGAGCACGGGCGCATCGCCGGAGATCCGCCAACCGGCGCCGGCCCTCCGCCTGCGAGACGCCGAGGTGCGCACTCGGCACCGGCCGGCCGGTGACGCGGTACTTCGAGCCGTCGCGGCCCGCGATGCCGTACGCGAGGAAGACGCGACGCGCGAACGGCGCTGCGAGCCGGTTGGCGAGCCCGAGGTGGGCGTCCGCCTCCGTCAGCGCGGCCGGGAGCTTTCGCCGCCACGCGGCGTAGACCATCGGTCCCGCCACGTAACCGCCGCCGCCGAGCACGACGTGTGGTCGCCGGCGCTTCAGGATCGCGGCGCAGGCACGGGGAGCGCGGCCGGCTGTGATCAGGGAACGCAGCAGCGCGAGTGACGGCCGGCGCGGGAACCCGGCGATCTCGAAGGTGTCGAGCTCGTACCCGGCTTCCGGAACGAGCCTAGCCTCGACGCGATCCGGCGACCCGGCGAACGTCACGTGGACGCCGCGCTCGCGGAGTGCCTCCGCTACCGCCAGCGACGGCAGGACGTGACCGGCTGTTCCGCCGGCGGCGATCAGACACCGCAGCTCGCCGTTGGGGTGCGCGCTCATCGACCGCGATGTTAAGGACGATTCCGACCGAGGCGAGCAGGACCAGGAGGCTCGAGCCTCCGTAGGAGACGAACGGCAGCGGGATTCCGGTGAGCGGCGCGACGCCGAGCACGGCTGCGAGGTTCACGGCTGCCTGACCGCAGACGAGCGACGTGATGCCGGCCGCGAGCAGCTTCCCGAAGGGGTCGCGGCACCGAAGCGCAACCGTGAAGCCGGCGACCGCGAACGCTCCGAACGCGGCGATGACGGCGGTGGTGCCGATCAGGCCGAGCTCTTCCCCGATGACCGCCAGGATCATGTCCGTTTGCTGCTCGGGCAGATAGTTGATCTTCTGGACACCCTCGCCGAGCCCCTTCCCGGTGAGCCCGCCCGAGCCGAGTCCGATCATCGCCTGCACGGTCTGGAAGCCGGCGTTCTCCGGGTCGGCCCACGGGTCGAGGAAGCTGAAGACGCGTGCCCGGCGGTACGGCTCGATCCAGATCGCCGCGAGCCCGGCCGTGAGCGCGAGCGTGGTCGCACCTGCCAGCACGCGACTGGGAACGCCTGCGACGACCAGGATCCCCAGCATCATCAGCATCAGTGCGATCGTCGTCCCGAGGTCGGGCTCGACGACGATCAGCGCTGCGAAGAGGCAGGTCAGCATCCCGATCGGCTTCCAGAGCTCGGCGAACGTCTGCGGCGCCCCGTTCCCGGCAAGGTATGCGGCCGCCCAGATCAGCAGCGCGACCTTCGCCAGCTCCGACGGCTGGAACGTCAGCGGCCCCGCCTGGAGCCAGCGCTGTGCGCCGTTGATCTCGGGCGCGATCAGGAGCACCGCGACGCAGAGCCCGAGCGCGGTGAGCACGAGCGGCGGCGCGAGAATCCGCAGCTTGCGGTGGTCGAAGCGCGAGAAGAAGAGCATCAGGGCGACGCCGGCGAGCGCATAGATCCCCTGGCGTTTGAGGAACGTCACCGGATCGCCGTTTCCGAGCGCTGCGGTCGCCGAGGTCGCGCTGTAGACCATGACGAGTCCGAAGGCCACGAGCCCGAGCGTGATGAGGACGAGCAGACGCTGCTCGAGCTGACCTCGATTCATCCTTTGAGGTTCTCTACGAGCCTCCTGAATTCCTCTCCGCGGTGCTCGAAGTCCCGGAACTGGTCGTAGCTCGCGCACGCCGGCGAGAGCAGCACCACGTCGCCCGGTTGCGCTGCGCTCGCCGCCTCCGCGACCGCGCGATCGAGCGTCACGGAGAGCAGGAACGGCACCGACGCGTACCCCAGATCCTCGGAGAGCGGTTCGGCCGCCTCCCCGATCAAATACGCCGTCACGACGTTCGCACGCGCCACGTCCAGCGCGAACTCGTCGAAGCGCTCGCCCTTGAGGGAGCCCCCGAGGATCAGGTGCAGCGGCGCGTCGTAGGCCGTCAAGGCGCGGCGGGCGGCGGCGGTGTTCGTGGCCTTCGAGTCGTTGACCCAGCGAACACCGTCGATCTCGGCGACGAGCTCGAGCCGGTGTGGGACACCCGGGAAGGTGAGCAATGCTGCCGCGATCGCCGCGTCGTCCATGCCCAGAGCGCGGGCAGCCGCGGTCGCCGCCGCCGCGTTCTCGCGATTGTGCGCACCCGGGATTAGCGGCTCGGCGGGCAGGTCGTCGTCCGCGGCGAATTCGACGCGTCGCCCGGAGCCCGGCACGGGGCCGAAGCCACGAGGCACGACGGCGACGTCGTCCGAGGTCTGGTTCTCGAAGATCCGCAGCTTCGCGTCGCGGTACCGCTCGAAGCTGCCGTGCCGGTCGAGGTGGTCGGGCTCGAGGTTCAGGAGGATCGCGATCTTCGGCCGAAAGCTCTCGACATCCTCGAGCTGGAAGCTCGACAGTTCGCACACGATGCACTCGGCCTCCCCCACCTCGCCTTCGAGCTCGCTCAACGCCCTCCCGACGTTTCCCGCCGTTGGCGCGCCGAGGATCGCGCCGAGCAGCTCCGTGGTGGTCGTCTTGCCGTTGGTGCCGGTGATGCCGACGATCGGGCTCTGCAGGTAACGCGAGGCGAGCTCGATCTCGCTCCAGACCGGAATGCCGCGCTCCCGCGCCGCGACGACGATCGCGGCCTCGCCCGGCACTCCCGGGCTCTTGACGAGCACGTCGATGTCGTCGAGCAGCGCGAGGTCCGAGTCGTTCCCGAGTTCCGGTCGGCCGCGACCACCTCCACGCCGTTCGCCTCGAGCAGCGTCTTCGCCGCCCGCCCCGAGCGCGCGAGCCCGAGCACGAGGGCGCGTTTCAAAGCCGGAACTGGATGTAGTAGCGGTAGTAGAGGACGAAGCCGGCGGTGGCCAGGATCGCGGCGATGATCCAGAAGCGCACCATGATCTTCGTCTCCGACCAGGCCTTCATCTCGAAGTGGTGGTGGATCGGAGCGATCAGGAACACCCGCCGCCCCCAGTACTTGAAGCTGATCGTCTGGATGATCACCGACAGCGCCTCGACGACGTAGATCCCGGCGATCAGAAGGAGCAGCGCCTCGGTACCGGTGACGATCGCGAAGCCGGCGAGCGCGCCGCCGAACGCCATCGAGCCCGTATCACCCATGAAGAGCTCGGCCGGGTGGGCGTTGTACCAAAGGAACCCAATCGCGGCCCCGATCAGAGCGGCTGCGAGGATCGCGAGGTCGAGCTGGAAGTCGTCGCGCTGTCCAGGGTCGCCCGATCGGATGTAGGCGATCACGGTGATCGCCAGGAACGTCAGGAGGGCGATGATCCCCGTCCCGGCCGCGAGCCCGTCGATGCCGTCTGTCAGGTTCGCGCCGTTCGCTGCCCCGGCGATGACGAGGAACAGGAACGGGTAGTAGGCGTACGAGAGCGGGATGTCGACGTTCGCGACGGGGATGTAGATCGAGGTGTCGAGCTGCGTCTGCGAGTGGACCGCGAATCCCACGACGACCGTGATCGCCGCGAGCCCGAGGAGCTTCCACCTGCCCTGGAGCCCGAGGGAGCGCCGGTGGCGGAGCTTGATGAAGTCGTCCAGAAAGCCGATCGCACCGCAGGCGACCGTTACGAAGAGCACCGTCAGTGCAGGCAGCGTGAATTTCGAAAGTGCCAGGAAGGGCAGGAGCGCACAGAGCAGGACCAGCAGGCCGCCCATCACCGGTGTCCCCTGCTTGACAACGTGACCGGCTGGGCCGTCCTCGCGGATCGGCTGGCCCAGCTCGTTGCGACGCAGGAACTCGATGAACTTCGGTCCGATCACGACCGAGACGACCATCGCGATGAAGCCCGCTATGAAGACTCGGACCATTAGTGATCCGGGTTCGCCAGGGTCGGGGCGATGCCTTCGAGGGCAACGGAGCGGGAGGCCTTCACGAGCACCGCGTCGCCCGGCGCGACGAGCTGACGCGCCGCCTCGAGTGCCGCGTCGGCGTCGGGCGTCCAGGCGTCGAAGCCGTAGGCGCGCGCCACGTCACCGACCGCGATCACCTGGATCTCGAGCTCGGCCGCCAGCTCCGCGAGTTCGCGGTGATGCCGTTCGGTGTGTTCTCCGAGTTCGGCCATCCCGCCGAGGATCGCCACGAGGCGACGACCGGCGCCGCGCTCGGCCAGGTGCCGGAGTGCCGCTTCCATCGAGGTCGGGTTGGCGTTGTAGGCATCGTTGATGACAAAGCCGCCACCGGGCAGCGACAGCTCCTCTCCCCGCCACGGCGACAACAGTACGGTCGCGGCGCTCTCGGCCAGGCGCTCGAGTGGCAGCCCGAGTGCCTCGTACGCAGTCATGGCCGTCAAAGCATTCTGCGCCTGGTGGCGGGACGTGAGCGGGAACCGGATGCGCCCGCCGCCGAAGGCGACGTGTGCGCCGTCCTCGCGCAACTCGACGTCGACCGGCCCGACCCTGCGCAGGTCGATGTCGTCGCGCAGGTGCGGCTCCAGCTCGGCGGACTCCGGCACGACCGCGATCCCACCCGCGGGAAGAGCGGCGACCAGCTCCGCCTTCGACTTCGCGACACCGTCGACGGATCCGACGAGCTCGAGGTGCACCGGCCCGATCGCGGTGACCACACCGATATCCGGGCGGGCGATCTTGCAGAGCTCGGTGATCTGACCGAAGCCGCGCATGCCCATCTCCACGATGCAGATCTCCGTGTCCGGCTCCAGCCGGCCGAGCGTGAGCGGAACGCCGAGCTCGGCGTTGTAGCTGCCCTCGTTCGCGACGGTGCGCGCCACCGGCGCGCAGAGCGCGGCGAGGATGTCCTTCGTGGACGTCTTGCCGGTGGAACCGGTGATGCCGACGAACCGCGCGTTGCTGCTGGCGCGAAGCACCTCGCCGACGATCGCCATCGCCGCAAACTCATCGTTCGGGACGAGGGTCGTGGCCCCTCGATCGCGCGCGTCGTCGACGAACGCGAGCCCGCCGCGAATGGCGACGAAGAGATCGCCGGGCCGAACGAGGCGAGAGTCGATCTGGAGGCCGGTGATCTGATCCGAGCTCGATCCCGGAACGAGCTCGCCAAGGCCGAGCGTCTCGAGCGCCTGGACGGAGATCGGGATCATGCGCGTAGGGCCTCGCGGGCCACGACCCGGTCGTCGAATGCGAGCTTCTCACCCGCGATCTCCTGGCCCTGCTCGTGCCCCTTCCCGGCAATCACGACCACGTCGCCCGCCTCGGCGAGGTCGATCGCGCGTGCGATCGCCGAGCGCCGGTCAGGGTCGATCTCGACATCGGTGCCGGTGCCCTGGAGGACATCCTGGATGATCGCGAGCGGATCCTCGCTGCGTGGGTTGTCCGAGGTGACGATGACGACGTCGGCAAGGTCGCGCGCCACCCTGCCCATCAGCGGGCGCTTCTGCCGGTCGCGGTCGCCGCCGGCCCCGAAGACCACGATCACGCGCCCGTCTGCCAGCTCGCGCGCTGTGCGAAGCACGTTGTCGAGCGCGTCCGGCTTGTGGGAGTAGTCGACCACGACGGAGAAGGGCTGCCCTTCGTCGACGGCTTCGAACCGCCCCGGCACGCCCTCGAGCGCGGCGATGCCAGCGGCAATTTCGTCCTCGGCGACGTCGAGCAGGATTCCGGCCGCGATCACCCCGAGGACGTTCTCCACGTTGAAGCGGCCACGGAGGTTCGACTGAATCTCGATGCCCGCCGGCCGTGAAGCGGGCGCCCGTTGGGCCGAGCTCGAGCTGGTCGGCCCGGATCTCGGCGTCGTCGGCCAGGCCGAACGTAATCAGGGGCGCGCGGTTTCGGAACGCGAGCTCCTCGGCCAGCCGCCGACCCCACTCGTTGCCGATGTTGACCGCGGCCGGAGTCGGGAGGGCGCCGGTGAAGAGCTTGCGCTTCGCAGCGAAGTAGTCCTCCATCGACTCGTGGAAGTCGAGGTGGTCCTGGCTCAGGTTCGTGAACACGAGCGCGTCGAACCGCACGCGGTCGAGCCGGTGCAGCACGGCCGCATGCGACGACGCTTCGAGCGCGACGCTGCGGTTGCCGGCATCGAGCATCTCGCGGAACGTCCGCTGGAGGTCGATCGCCTCCGGCGTCGTGCGGATGACGGGGCGTACCTCCCCACCGACGCGACTCTCGACCGTGCCGAGAAGACCGGGCGACCGGCCGGCGGCTTCCAGCACGGAGTACAGAAGGTACGCCGTCGTCGTCTTTCCGCTCGTTCCCGTGACGCCGGCGACTTCGAGCTCGCGCGTGGGCTCCCCGAAGAACGTGTCCGCGGCGGTCGCCATCGCGGCGCGGGTCGAGGGGACGACGAGCTGCGGAACCTCCGGCTCGACCGCACGCTCGACGACGAGCGCCACGGCGCCGTTCTCGACCGCCTGGACCGCGAAGTCATGCCCGTCGGCGCGCTCGCCGGGCACGGCGAAGAACGCCGCGCCGGGGGTGACGGCGCGCGCGTCGTAGGCGAGGTCCCGCACCTCAACGGGATCGGGGCTGCCGAGGACCGCCTCTGGTGCAAGCGCAGCAAGAAGGCGCTCGAGCTCCATGTCGGCGCAACGCTACCTAGCTGCGCAGATCGGAATCCGCAGAGCGGATCCCGATCTGCGCGAAGACCCCTAAAGGGTCGCTTCGCTCCACCAGCTCGCGCTAGGGAGTTGGTGTTGCATCTGGAGCGACCTCGAGCTCGACGAGGCTCGAGCGGGCGATCTCGGCGAACGCAGGTGCCGCGACGACGCCGCCCCAGATCGCTCCGCGCGGCTCGTCGATCTGGACGAGCACGACGAGGCGCGGGTCCTTCGCGGGCACGACGCCGACGAAGGAGGCCACGTAGCGCGAGGTCGAGTAGCCGCCCGGCACCGGCTTGGCGGCGGTGCCGGTCTTGCCGGCGACCGTGTAGCCCGGCACTTTCGCTGCCGCACCGGTACCGCCCTCGGCGGACACCACGTCGCGGAGCATCGCCATCATCTGCGCGGACACGGTCCTGGAGATCACGCGGCGCCCCTGGCTGCGGGTCGCCCGCTCGTTGCCGATGCGCTCGACGAGATGCGGCACATGCATCACGCCGCCGTTCGCGATCGTGGCGTAGGCCGTCGCCATCTGGATCGGCGTGACGCCGATGCCCTGTCCGATCGGGACGTTCCCGATCGACGATCCGGACCAGTAGCTGGGCAGCAGGCCGCGCGACTCACCCGGGGCGTCGACCCCTGTCGACTTGCCGTACCCGAAGCGGCTGATCCAGTTCTCGACCCGCGAGCGACCCAGCATCTGCGCCAGTGTGATCGTGCCGACGTTCGAGGACTGCGAGAGGATCTGCGCGACCGTCATTCGCTGAGTGGGCCGCGGCTCGTGCTCGTGGATGATCCGGTCGGCGACGCGGATCGACGTGGGAAGCGTGAACGCCGTCGAGGGCGCGACGATCTTCTCCGAGAGTGCGGCGGCGACGGTGACGACCTTGAACGTCGATCCCGGTTCGTAGACGTCCGTGACCGCACGGTTGCGGCGTCGGTCGGCCGAGGCGGCGCCGAACGCGTTCGCGTTGAAGCCCGGTGCGACGGCCATTGCGAGAACGGCGCCGTCGCGCGGGTCGAGCACGATCGCCGTGCCGCCCTTCGCCCCCCACTGCTTGACCGTTTCCCGCAGGACCGTCTCGGCGTTGGCCTGGATCCGGTGGTCGATCGTCAGGAAGACGTCGTCACCGGCGCGTTCCGGCTTGGTCGAGATCACGTCGATCACCTGGCCTGCGGGGTCGGTGACCGTCGTCTGCGTGCCGGGCTTGCCGATCAGGGACTTGTCCAGCGACCGCTCGAGCCCTTCGAGACCCTTGTTGTCGATCCCCGCGTAGCCGAGCACGTGCGCGGCGACGCCGCGTTGCGGGTAATAGCGCAGTTCCTCGGCGTAGAAGCCGAGACCGGGCAGCTTCAGCTTCTCGAGCTCGGCCGCCTTCGCCGGCTCAGCCTTCCGCTTCACGTAGACGAAGTGGCGCGAGCGGTCTGCCAGGAGCGGGTAGAGCTTCTCTGCGTTCACGTCCGAGCGCCTTCGCGGCGGCCAGCGCGACCTGGCGCGGATGCTTCACGCTCCGCGGATCGGCGTAGACCGTCGTTGCCTGCTCCCCGATCGCGAGCGGCTCGCCCGTCCGGTCGAAGATCGTGCCGCGACCCGCGGGGATCTCCGTCGTCGCCTGGTGCTGGCGCGACGCCATCTGCTCGAGGGTGGAG
This sequence comes from uncultured Gaiellaceae bacterium, assembly GCA_963752405.1. Lineage (GTDB taxonomy): Bacteria > Actinomycetota > Thermoleophilia > Gaiellales > Gaiellaceae > Gaiellasilicea. The sequence continues at coordinate 251,929 of CAVVYB010000012.1, read as the reverse complement.
GCCTGCACGCCCTGGAGCCAGACCGCGCGGGCAAGGGTGCCGGCGAAGACGAGCGCAAAGACACCCAGGAGAAGGCGAATGCGGCGGTTGGAGCGCCGCTCGTTCATCGCTGTGGCGGCGCCAGTTGCACGTGGAAGGTCAGCTCCGGGTCGGCGCGCACCAGTCCGAGCTTCGTGCGGGCGTCGGACTCGATGCGGGCATTCGCCGAGGCGCTGGAGAGCTGGGAGCTGAGGCGCTTCGTGTCGGCGCGCAGCTGGATGCGCTCGCGGCCGAGCTCGTCGAGCCGGACGTTCAGCTGGAGCACGGCGACGTTGACGGCGACGATGCCGGCGAGCAGCACGGCGAGGACCACGATCCACACGACGCCGCCGAACGGCCGCGCCTTGGCGCGGAGTGCGGTGCGAGCGACAGGCCGCTTGCGCGGCCGCGCGACGCGCGGTGACTCGACGCGTTCGGCTCCCGACCAGCTGGCCATCAGTCCATCCCGACCTTCACCGCGGCGCGGAGCTTCGCGGACGCAGCGCGCGGGTTGGCCTCCAGCTCACGCTGGGCCGGGCGAAGGGGCTTCCGAGTCAGGTCGCGCAGGATCGGCTCGTTGCCGCAGACGCAGATCGGGAAGTCCGGCGGGCACGTGCAGCCACGAGCCAGCTCACGGAAGTACCGCTTGACGATCCGGTCCTCGAGCGAGTGGAAGCTGATGACGGCGATGCGGCCACCGGGCCGGAGCATTCGCACCGCCGCCGGGAGAGCGGCTTCGAGGGCGCCGAGCTCGTCGTTGACGGCGATCCGGAGCGACTGGAACACGCGCTTGGCGGGATGCCCGTCGCCGAAGCGGGCGGGCGTCGGGATCGCCTGCTTGATCGTGTCGGCGAGGTCGATCGTCCGGTCGAACGGCCGCTCAGCACGCCGCCGCACAATTGCCCGCGCGATCTGGCGGGCGTAGCGCTCTTCGCCGTACCGCTTGAAGATCAGGCCGAGCTCGCTCTCGTCGGCACCGTTCACGAGCTCGCGCGCGGAAAACTCGGCGGCGCTGTCCATCCGCATGTCGAGCGGCGCGTCGGCGGCGTACGAGAAGCCCCGCTCCGGACGGTCGAGCTGCATCGACGAGACGCCGAGGTCGAGCAGGATCGCGTCGGCCTGGACGTCGTTGGCGGCGAGCTGGTGCAGAACGAGGGAGAACTCGCCGCGCAGGAACCGTGCCTGGACGCCGCCGGCAGTCGCCTTGAAGCGGTCGAAGTAGAGGCGCGCGTCCGGGTCGCGATCGATCGCGATCAGCTTCCCCTCGCCCGCGAGGTCGCCGGCGAGCAGGCTCGAATGGCCGCCCGCGCCGAACGTCGCATCGACGACGGTCTCGCCCGGGCTCACGTCGAGGAGCTCGCGCACCTCCTCCGCGAGGACGGGAACGTGATCAGCGCTTCTCTGCAAGGCGTTCGGCAACATCGTCTGCGCTCCCTTCGACCTTGGTGACGTGGTCTGCCCAGGTGGCGCGATCCCAGATCTCGAGATGGTCGTGGACCCCGGCCACGACCACCTCACGTCCGAGTCGCGCGTGCCGGTACAGCGCAGGCGGCACGAGCACTCGCCCCTGCTTGTCGAGCTCGGCGTCGGAGGCGGCCGAGAAGAAGAACCGCTTCAACTCTCTCGCCTCCTTGGAAAAGGGGTCCAGCGGCGCGAGCCGGGCCTCCACCAGCGCGTTCCAATCGGGTCGCGCGAACACGTCGAGGCACTCGTCGAGACCGCGGGTGAGCACCACTCCGCCGGCCAGCGCCTCGCGGAAACGGGCCGGAAGCGTGAGCCGGTTCTTGTCGTCGATGGTGTGTTCGTATTCGCCGAAGAACATGTGCGCACTCGCTCCTGGTTACCCACTTCGCCCCACTGTAAACCACTACTCCCCACTTGTCCACCCTCCGGCAGACAATTTCACCCTTTCGGGGCGGGTCCCTCCGTCAGCGAGAATCGCCGGATGGACGAGGTGCTCAGCCGGCGGGCGCTGAACCGTGCGACGCTCGCGCGGCAACTGCTGCTGGAGCGGGACACGCGGACGCCGCTCGCGACGGTGGAGCACCTCGTCGGCATGCAGGCGCAGGTCCCACACAATCCGTATACCGGGCTCTGGTCGCGGCTCGAGGGGTTCCGGCCGGAGTCGCTGTCGGAGCTGCTCGAGCGCCGCGAGGTCGTGCGCGTCGGCGTCATGCGCGGGACGATCCACCTCGTCACCGCCGACGACTGCCTGCTGCTGCGTCCGCTGGTGCAGCCGGTCTTCGAGGCGCAGCTGCGGCGGCACCCGGAGCACGGGCCCGCCCTCCGCGGTGGTCGACCTGGCACCGGTGCGTCGAGTTCGCGCGGGCAGTCCTCGAGGAGAAGCCGCGGAGCGGCACCGAGCTGCGCGCGCTCTTTGCCGAGCGGTTCCCGGACCTCAACCCGGCCGCGCTCGCGCACGCCTGCCAGATGCACCTCGCCTTCGTGCAGGTGCCGCCGCGCGGCCTCTGGGGCCGGAGCGCGCAGGTGAGGTCGACGACGGCGGAGTCCTGGCTCGGCCGGCCGTTCGTCGCCGACCCCTCGATCGACGCGGTCGTGCTGCGCTACTTCGCAGCGTTCGGCCCGGCGTCCGTCGCCGACGTGACGACGTGGTGCCGTGTGACCGGGATGCGCGCAGTGGTCGAGCGGCTACGGCCGCAGCTCGTGACGTTCCGCGACGAACGTGACCGCGAGCTCTTCGACCTCCCGGACGCCCCGCGGCCCTCCGAGGAGACGCCCGCCCCGGTGCGCTTCCTGCCCGAGTACGACAACCTCGTGCTCTCGCACGACGACCGCAGCCGATTCTTCAATCCAGCCGACCGCGCCGCGCTCGCGCAGGGCTGGACGATCGGCTGGGGCTCCGTGCTCTACGACGGCATCGTCGGTGGCGTCTGGCGCCTGGAGCCGGACGCGCTGGTCGTCCGCCACGTCGACCGGCTGCCGAAGAAGGCGCTCGCCACGATTGTCGCGGAGGGCCGACGGCTGGCGCGGTTCCTCTAGGCCGAGCAACGCCGGACGTGCGCCTGGTCGTGCTCGAGCAGTAACCAGCTAGCCCGTGAGCCCGGCGCCGCGGCGGGTGAGCGCGAGGGCACCACGCTCCGAGGCGAACGTCAGGGCGTCGGGGATCTCCATTCCCTTGGCGAGCGCGTACGTCAAGGCCGCGGCGAAGCAGTCCCCGGCGCCGTAGGCGTCCTCGTACGGAGCAGGCGCCACGGCTGGCTTGTACGGGCCGCCTGGTTGCGCCCAACCGCCCAGCGAGCCGGCGGTCGAGACGACCAGCTTTGGCGGCGGATCGAGATCGCCGGTCTGGTAGCGCTCGGCGTCGTCCTCCCCGCTCGCGACGAGAGCGTCCAGCTCGACGCCCGCGGCATGCAGCGTCGGCAGCTCCCGGGCGGTGGCGACGAGGACGCGCGCACGTCGGGCCTGGCGAACGGCCTCGGCATCGCCCGCAGTGAAGTAGACGCCGTCGACGTCGTCGAGCTCCTCCCAGGGCAGCGTCCCCTCGCCCCCCTTGGGACGCGGCTTTTCGCCGATGACGGTGATCGTCCGTTCGCCGACCTCGTCGATGTAGACGAAGCCACGTCGCTGCACGTCGTCACTCTTCGCCGAGAGGACCCGCACCGACGCAGTCTCGAGCTCCTTCTGCGCGCGCTTGCCGAGATCGTCCCCGCCGAGGAGGCAATAGAGCGACGAGGCGCCTGCGAGCCGCGCGAGCTCGACGGCGGCGACGCCGCCTCCGCCGGCGGGCTCCTCCCAGGTTTCCTGGGTGACGACGATCTCCCCCGGCAGAGGGACCGACTCCACGCGCAGGAACTCGATCCACTCGACGTGACCGACGACCGCGACTTTCACATGGGCACTCTCACAGATGCGGCCCGCGCTGCGTTTAAACGAGATGATGGAAGCAGTGGCAGCCGTCCCTCCGTTCGAGTCCTTCTACGTCGAGCACCGCGACGTGGTGCTCGGCTTCCTGCGCGGGCGACTCGGCGGGCAAGCCGCGGAAGACGCGTTTCAGGAGACGTTCCTCCGCGCGCTTCGCGCCTATGACCGGCTCGAGCACGGCGAGCACCTGCGCGCCTGGGTGCTGACGATCGCCGCCCGGCTCTGCATCGACTCGGCGCGGCGCGCGAAGCCGATCAGCCACGAGCTGCCCGAGCTGCCGGTCGAGGACGGCCGCCCCGCCTACGCCCAGATCGAGCATCTCGCCGACGGCCTGCCGCCGACCGAGCGCGCGGCCGTCGTCCTCCGCTACGCCTACGACCTTGCCTACGACGACATCGCAGACGCGCTCGGCTCCACGCCCGACGCGGCCCGCCAGGCCGCTTCCTCTGGTGTTCGCCGGCTGCGCCAAGAGAGGACCGCATGACCAACATCGTTTCCCCAGAGCTCGACCGCCGCTTCCGCGAGGCCGCTGCTGAGCAGCACCTGCTCGACGTCGGCTTCGACGTGATCGACTCGCCGATCGGGCCGCTGCTCGTCGCCGCGACCGATCGCGGGCTCGCCCGCATCTACTTCGACGCCGAGCCCGAGCACCACCTCGACCGGCTCGCCAGGACGTTCGGGCCGCGCGTGCTCCGCTCGGCTTCGACCGTCGACGCGGCCCACCGCCAGCTCGACGAGTACTTCGAGGGAACCCGCAGCGCGTTCGCGCTCGACGTCGACCTCCGCGGTGCGGCGCCGTTCGCCCAGCGCGTGCTCGACGAGCTCGCCCGTGTGCCCTACGGCCAGACGACGACCTACGGCACGCTCGCGGGCCGGGTCGGCGCACCGCGCGCCGCCCGCGCGGTCGGGACGGTGATGAACCGAAACCCGATCCCGATCGTGCTCCCGTGCCACCGCGTCATCGGCTCGAACGGCAGCCTGACCGGGTACGGCGGCGGGCTCGACGTGAAGGAGCAGCTCCTCCGGCTGGAAGGCGCGCTCCTCTAGCCGGTCGCTCGAAATCGCAAGAACTGCTCGCTCCTGCATCTACCAGGGTGGGCGCGCCCCGAGGAGGCGACTCCCCGACACGATCTCACCGCCGGCCCCAAGGGCATGGGCGCCCGGTGTGCGTCACGGTCGTTGGGCGCGCCCAACAAGTCTCTCGACTGGTGACAAAAGGAACGAAAATGCGCTACGGTCGACCCATCGAGAATCTGCTTCTCCACTACTCGGACCCGGCGTCGGCAGATGAGCGTCGCCGGAACGTCGACGTCAAGCTCCCGGGACCGTTTTGGTTCGAGGGTCGCGAGTGGATGGCGCGATCGTTGGAGCCGGACGGCTTCACGCTCTGCACGGAGCACGAGCGAACGTTCGAGATCAGTTTCGACGGCATCTCGTACCTGCACACCGGCCCCCTGCCGGCACACGGTGAGGTCATCACCCTCAAAGCTGGTCCTCGCGTTCGCATCAGCGGGGTTGCGATTGCGCATCACAACGTTCGGCGCGGCTCACTCCGCGCAGAGCGTGTTGATGGCTGACCTGATTGCCGACATACGCTCGGAGCTCCTTCGCCTCGGTGTGACCTACCCCACCGTCTCCAGAGCCGACGAGATCACCGTCACCGACCACCGGGATGGCAATGTCGCGTTGGCCGGCTCCGAGGGAGTCGACCTCCACTTCGGAACAGCAGCCGCCGTGCTCGAGCGTCTCCGCACGCTCCCGACCGACGCCGGCCCCGAGCGGGTCCGCGCGGAATTCGCGTAGCGCACTCAAGGTCGCCGCAGCGCGCGTGTGACGAAGGGAGCGAAGAGCGCCGGCGGATCCGGCACGGCACTGAGGTCTGGGGCGGTCGCGCGGTTACGTAGCCAATGTTCGTGGCCATCGCAATTGCCACACCGGCACGAGGTTGCGCGAGCAGGAATGCCGTGCCCCCGACGACATTGCCGGTGTGGCCGACGACGCGGCCGAACGGCGCCTCCCCGACCTCGAACCCAAGCCCGTAGTCGTGCCGCTGCCATCGGCGAGGTGCTGCTCGGCTGAAGAAGGTGTCTTGCGTCGGCTTGCGGAGGAACGTGCGGTCGCCGAGCCGTGAGCCGAACCGCGCCAGGTCCTCGGCAGTCGAGCGAAAGCCGCCGGAAGGCAGCCGGTTGCTGAGGTCGACCGAGGGTGCCGGAATCGCCTTTCGCGCTTCCGTCACCTCGTACGGCGCCGCCCAACCCTCGCGCCGCCGCCCGTCGTCGACCGCGGTCTGCTTCACGCCGAGCGGTGCGAGCACCAGCCGTCTGACAGCGTCGCCGAAGTGTCTCCTCGCCGATCGCCTCAATCGCCGCGCCGACGAGGTTGAAGCCGTAGCTCGAGTAGGAGTACTGTGTTCCCGGCTCGAACAGCAGCGGGTCCCTGGCGAAGACGCGAAGCGCGTCGGTGACGGACACGTAATGGACGCCGCTCAGTGCCTCATTGCCCTGGTAGTGCCGGATGCCGGCGACGTGCGCCAGAAGGTCGCGGGCGGTTACCGGATGACCCTTCGCCGGAAACGAGGCGACGTAGCGCTGAATCGGCGCGTCGAGGTCGAGCCTCTCCTCCTGCACGAGCCGCGCCGCAGCGGCAGCGGTGAGCGTCTTCGAGACGCTGCCGATGCGGAATCTCGTCGCCGCCGTAACCGGCATGCGCCTGGAGAGGTCGGCATAACCGCAGACCTCCGACCAGACGACCTGACCGTCGACAGCGACTGCGATCGCGAGCCCGGGCGCGCCGAACCCGCGCTTCATGCGTAGGGCGAGCGGCCGCGCGGAATCGATCTCCTTGGCGAATGCAGTGACGCGTGTCGAGGTTCGGCAACCGGAGTTATCGCGGGACCGAGCGGTCTCCGGACCGTCGCCACTGCCGGCGCAACCGGCGGCGAGCACAACAGCCACGAATGCGAGGAGGCCGTATGCGCATCTCCTTCGCAGGTGGCCGCGAAGCAGGTCCTGCATACCTAGATAATCTAGGCATTGAAGCTCTAGGTGTCAAGCCTGACGGTCCAGGTCACTCCACGAGCTTGTACCCCACCCCCCACACGTTGACGACGAAGCGATCGCCTTCGCCGCGCTCGAGCTTCTGCCGCAGCCGTGAGACATGCGAGTCGAGGGTGCGGGTCCGGGTGAACGAGCGGTAGCCCCAGACGTCACGGAGCAGCTCGTCCTTCGTGAACACGCGGTGCGGCTCGGCGGCAAGCGCGACGAGCAGCTCGAACTCCTTGCCGGCGAGATGGACGGGCTCACCCCGCACCGTGACGACGCGCGCGAGCCTGTCGATCGCGAGCTCACCGACCTCGATCAGGTCCGGGCACGGCGGCGACGTCCGCCGCAGTACCGCCCGAATGCGGGCCAGCAGCTCGTCGTAGACGACCGGCCGCGGCAGGTAGTCGTCCGCACCTCGCTGGAATGCGCGTACCCGGTCGACTGCGTCCGCCTCCTCCGGACCGAGGACGATCACCGGGACATCGCGGTTCCACGTTCGGCCGGGCTCGCCCTCCCGGAGGCGCGCGCAGAGGTCGAGCTCCGAGCAGACGACGAGGTCGGGGCGAGTCCGCTCGACGAGCGCAAGCGCCTCGCCGCCGAACGCGGCCTGAAGCACGTGGAAGCCGTCGCTCGCCAGTTGGCGCTCGAGGTAACCCCTGGTGGCGGGCTCCGGCTCGGCGAGCAGCAGAGCGGCTGTCATGCTTCGAAGCTAGCAACTGGATTCGGGAGCCGAAAGATGTCTTTTGAGACGATTCTGCGACGATCGTTCCCCAGCCGTCTCTTCGGGGCAGCGCTGCTCGCGACGGCCCTGCTCGGCCTCGCGGCCGGCGGACGCGCGACCGACTGGGAGCGGCACACGCCGCTACCCGACCCGCGCACCGAAGTCGCTGCGGCGGCAGCCCAGGGAGAGATCGTCGTCGCCGGCGGGCTCGTCGCCGGCGGCGGCAACTCGGCCCGGGTCGACGCCTACTCGGTGAAGAACGACCGCTGGCGGCGCCTGCCCGACCTGCCGGTCTCGGTCGACCACGCAGCAGCGGCCGCGCGAACGGACGTGTCTACGTCGTCGGTGGCTACGGCGGCGACCGGTCGCGGCTGCGAACCGTGTTCGTGCTCGAGAACGGCGCCTGGCGCCGGCTCGCGCCGCTGCCGGACGGGCGCGGCGCGGCGGCAGCGGCGATCGCCGGCGGCAAGCTCTACGTGGTCGGCGGCATCGACGGGCGCGGATCGCTCGCGCGAGTCGCGTTCGCGCTCACGCTCGGCACGCAGCGGTGGACGAGGATCCCCGCTCCGAGCGTGCGCGAGCACCTCGCCGCAGCAGCCTCGCAGGGTCGCGTCTACGCGATCGGCGGGCGAACGGCAGGAATCGACACGAACCTGACCACGTTCGAGGTCTACGACGCGGCGGCCAAACGCTGGCGCAAGCTCGCACCCCTGCCCGGCGCGCGTGGCGGCACGGGCGCGGCGGCGCTCGGCGGGCGCATCGTCTCGGTCGGCGGCGAGGAGCCGGCCGGCACGATCCGAAGCGTGTACGCGTACTCCGTGCAGTCGCGCAGCTGGTCGCGGCTTCCCGATCTCCCGACACCGCGGCATGGACTGGGCGTGGTGGCCGTGAACGACCGAATCTGGGTGCTGGCGGGCGGCCCCGAGCCCGGCCTGACGGTCAGCGGCGCTGTCGAGTCCTTGAAGCCTTAGAGGACGGCCGGAGCGCAGCACCCCGACCAGCAGCCACACGCCGAGCGCGCCAGAGACGACGAAGCCGATCACCGAGAGGAAGTGGATGCCGACGATCTGCGGGCCGTCGTTCGCGAGGATGCCGATCAGCGACGATCCGAGCAGCCCGCCGGCGACGACGAGCGCGACGACGACGCGATTGATCGCCACGTCGAGCTTGTGCATGAACTCGTCGAGCCCCTTGTGCACGAAGCCGACCTCCATCTGACCGTCGCGCATCTCCTGGAGCACGTCGTGGATCTGGTACGGCAGCTCCCGTGCGATTCCGAGCAGCTCCCGCCCCTCCCGTTGTGCCTGTGTCGCCAGCCGCGCGGGTGAGAACCGCTCCAGCATCAGCTCGCGGGCGTACGGGCGCGCAACCTCGAAGACGTTGAACTCGGGATAGAGGTCGACCCCGACCCCGCCGAGGGTGGCGATCGCCTTGTCGAGGAGCACGAACCGGGTCGGCAGCTGCAGGTTCATCGAATAGATGAGGCCAAACGCCTCACGGATTACCTGGATCGGGTCGATCTCGGCCAGGCTCGCCCCGAAGTAGCGGTAGTAGAGCTCACGCAGCTCGGTGCGGAACTCCTCCTCACGTTCCCGCGGATAGCGGACGCCGAGCTCGGCGAGCCGGCGCGGCAACGCGTCCACGTTCTCGGTCGCCGCGTCGATGAACAGGCGCGTCAGCCGCGCCATGTCCTCGTCCGTCAGCTTGCCGACGAGCCCAAAGTCGACGAGGCCGATCCGGCCGCCCTTGAGCACGAGCACGTTCGCGGGATGCGGGTCGCCGTGGAAGAACCCGTGCTTGAAGATCATCTGCATCCAGGTCTCCGTCACCTGGTAGGCAAGGGCACGCCGCTCTTCGAGAGAGGTCACGTCGAAATCGAGATCGGCGAGCTGGACTCCGTCGAGGTACTCGAGCGTGAGCATCCGGACGCCGGAGTAGTCCCAGTAGACCTTCGGCACCACGACGAAATCGGAGTCGGCGAAGTTGCGCCGGAACGTGTCGGCGTGACGCGCCTCGAGCTTGTAGTCGAGCTCCTGGCGGATGAAGCGGGCGAACTCATCGACCAGCGCTTGCGCGTCGATGAAGTCGAGCGCCCGCACGCGCTCCTTGATCATGCGCGCGGCCTGGTACAGCAGCGCGAGGTCGGATTCGATCTGGCGAGGCGCGTTCGGGCGCTGCACCTTGACGACGACCTCGTCGCCGTTCGGAAGCACTGCGCGGTGGACCTGACCGATCGACGCAGCGGCAATCGGCTGCTCGTCGAAGCGGACGAACGCCTGCTCCAGCGTCAAGCCGAGCTGCTCCTCGACGACGACGCGAACCTGCGCGAAGGGGAACGGGCGGACGTCGTCCTGGAGGCTGCGGAGCTCCGCGACGATGTCCGGCGGGACGACATCCGGACGCGTGGAGAGCAACTGGCCGAACTTGACGAACGTCGGCCCGAGCTCGTCGAGCATCTCGCGCAGGTGCCGGCCCCGCTCCGATCCCACCGCCGATTCCGCGTCGACCTCGACCCGCGTCGTCCACGGAAGGATGTCGGTCAGCTTGTGCCGCTCGAAGAAGTAGCCGAAGCCGTGCCGGACCGCGACCTGGGCGATCTCGGAGAGACGGCCGATCTTGCGCGTGCGCGGACGTGTTGCCATGGCTGCAGTGTTCCACGCGACGGCCGCGAGTCCCACCCGCGAAGATGTCATCGTGGATGAAGGCACCGCCATGCTCCTCGTCGGCCTCGTGCTGGCGGGGAGCATCGTCGTCGCGCTCGGGGCTGCCCGCACCGGGTTGCCCGTCCTCGTCGCGTTCCTCGCGATCGGAATGTTGCTCGGCTCGGATGGTCCGGGCGGGATCGAGTTCGACGACGCGAAGCTCGCGCGAGAGGTCGGGATCGTCGGGCTCGCGTTGATCCTCTACGAAGGCGGGCTCCAGACCTCGTGGCGGCGCCTCCGCCAGGTGGTCGTGCCGGCGGCGCTCCTCAGCACGGTCGGAGTCGCCGTGAGCGCGGTGCTCACCGGCGTTGCGGCGTACGCGCTCTTCGAGCTGTCCTGGCTCGAGTCCGTGCTGCTCGGCGCCGTGGTCGCGTCGACTGACGCCGCCGCCGTCTTCGCGACGCTCCGCTTCACCCACATCCAACGCCGTCTGGCGCGCACGCTCGAGGCGGAGTCGGGCGGCAACGACCCGATGGCGATCGCGCTAACGCTCGGCCTGATCGCGTGGATCGAGAGGCCCCAGACGTACGGCTTCGACGACCTCTCGGTCTTGATCGTCCAGCAGATCGGGCTCGGGCTCCTGGTTGGCGTCGTGCTCGGACTGGCGGCGTCCTGGGTGTTTGCGCGGGTGCCCCATTCGATCGGCGCGTTCGCTCCCGTGGCGTCCGTCGCCGCCGGCGCGCTCTCCTTCGGCGCCGCAGATGTGATCGGCGGCAGCGGCTTCCTCGCCGTCTACCTCGTCGGCCTCGCCGTCGGCAGCACGCCGTCCCGCTACCGCCGCCAGCTGGTCGCGTTCCACGAAGGGCTCGCCTTCCTGGCGCAGGTCGCGCTCTTCATCGTGCTCGGCCTGCTCGTCTTCCCGTCGGACTTGCCCGACGTCGCCTTGCCCGGTCTCGCGCTGGCGCTGCTGCTGATGCTCGTGATCAGGCCCGCAGCAGTGTGGGTGTCGACAGCGTTCAGCTCCTTCAACAACCGCGAGCGCGCCCTGCTCGGGTGGGCCGGGCTCCGCGGCGCGGTCCCGATCGTGCTCGCCACGTTCGTGCTCTCGGCGGAGGACGTTCCGCACGCGGACACGATCTTCAATGCCGTCTTCTTCGTCGTCGTTGTCTCGACGGTCGTGCAGGGCTCGACGCTCGAGTGGTTCGCCGGGAAGCTCGACCTGCTCGCGCCGGCTCCGCCGGTGCACGAGCCTCCGCTCGAGGTCGGGCACCTGAGCAAGCTCGAGCTGGTCGACTTCGCCGTCGCGAACGACCATGCGATCAACGGCTCCGCTGTTCGCGAGCTAGGTCTGCCCCGGACCGCGCTGATCGCGGTGATCAACCGGGGCGACAACACGATCCCGCCGCGCGGCAGCACGGTCGTCGAAGCAGGCGACCGTTTGTTCGTGCTCGTCCCGCGCGAGATGCGTGCTGACCTCGAGGACGTCTTCTCGCGCTGGCGCCGCCGCGTTTAAGCCAGGGTCAGCGCCAGCACGGCCTTTGCCGTGTGCAGCCGGTTCTCCGCCTCGTCCCAGACGGCACTCTGGCGGCCGTAGAGGACGTCCGCGGCGATCTCCTCGCCCGGGTGCGCCGGCAGGCAGTGGAGGACGATCGCGTCGGGATCGGCCTCCGCGAGCAGCGCCTCGTCGACCGTCCAGCCGTCGAACGCCGCCAGACGCTCGCCACGCTCCGCCTCCTGGCCCATGCTCGTCCAGACGTCGGTGACGACGACGTGGGCGCCGCGGACCGCCTCGCGGGGATCCACGACGGAGTCGAGGCCGGGCGGCTCGTACCCCGGCGGCGACGCGCAGGTGAGCTCGGCATCGAGGAGCGAGCATCCCTCGGCAAGCGAGAGGCAGACGTTGTTGCCGTCGCCGACCCACGCGACCCGGACGCCCTCGAGCGTTCCGAACCGCTCCCGGATCGTCTGCAGGTCGGCAAGCGCCTGGAGTGGATGCGCCTCGTCGGTCAGCGCGTTCACGATCGGGATCCCCGCGGACGACGCGAACTCGTCCACCTCGCTGTGCGCGTGAGTCCTGATCGCGAGCGCGTCGAGGTAGCACGAGAGGACGCGGGCCGTGTCTCCGACCGACTCGCCCCGCGCGAGCTGCAGCTGGTCGCCGGGCAGGTAGATCGCGGTGGCGCCGAGGTGTGCGCACGCGACCTCGAGCGAGACGCGCGTCCGGGTCGAGTGCTTTCGAAACAGGAGTCCGACAGTGCGGCCCTCGAGCAGGCGGTGCGGCTCGCGCTCCTGTTGCTTCGCCTTCAGGTCGTCAGCGAGGTCGAGAACGGCATCGAGCTCGGCCGCCGTCCAGTCGCGGATGCGGGTCAGCGAGCGACCGCTGAGATCGAGCGATAGCGCAGCGGGGAGCATTAGATGCCTGCCGCCATGAGATCGTCTGTCTCGGGACGTGTTTTGGCTGCTCTGGGGCGCGGCGGCAGGACGCCGCCGATGCTGGTGGCATCGGTGGTGGCCTGGCGACGCGAAGCGGACGGCACGGCTGGAAGGCCGCGCAGCGGCCTGGAAGCCGGGCCGGGAGCGCCCCAGACACGCCAGAACGCGCCCCGAACGCACGAGATCGTGGCGGCAGGCATCTAAGTGTCCCCGTCCAGATGGTGTCGCAGCTGCTCGGCCAGCTCCGGCGCGGTGTACCCCTCGCGGGCGGCCAGGAAGATTGTGTCGTCGCCGGCGATGCAGCCCGCGATCTCAGGGAGAGCGACCTCGTCGACGATCTGCGCCAGGGCGTTCGCGCAGCCGGGAGGAGTCCGAACGACGACGAGGTTCCCGGTCGACTCGAGCGCGACCACCCAGCGGCGAAGCGCCGCAGCGAGCTCACTCAGCCGATCGAGGTCGGCCGCACCGGGGAGCGCGTAGACGAGACGACCCTGCTCGCCCCGGACCTTGACGAGCCCGAGCTGGGCGATGTCACGCGAGACCGTGGCCTGCACGGCGTCGAGCCCCTCGTCGCGGAGCGCCTCGACGACGTCGCTCTGCGTCGAGAGCTGCCGCTCGCCGACGAGCCTCAGGATCGCACCCTGCCGTTCGAACTTGTTCACGTGAGCACCTCCGCGAGGAGAGAGAGGCCGGCATCCACCTCGGCGCCGGCGATGGTGAGGGGCGGCGTGAGCCGCAGGACGGTTTCCCCGGCCGTGCCGACGAGCAACCCTGCCTCCAGGCAGGCCGCTGCGACGGGCCCCGCAGGGCGATCGAGCTCGGCCCCGAGCATCAGCCCGCGGCCACGGACCTCGAGGACGCCCGGCAGGGCGGCGACACCGGCGGCGAGCTTCTCGCCCTGCTCGCGCACCGACACCGAGGAGGCCGTCGTCGAGCGTGTCCACCACGGCGCACGCAGCCGCGCAGGTGACCGGGTTGCCGCCGAACGTGCTCGCGTGATCGCCGGGCTCCAGGCCCACGGGTGCGTGGTCGGCGACGAGGAACGCGCCGATGGGCAATCCGTTCGCCAGACCCTTGGCCAGCACCAAGGCGTCCGGCGCGACTCCGAGCTGCTCCCACGCGAAGAAGCTGCCGGTACGACCGACTCCGCACTGCACCTCGTCGAAGACGAGCAGAGCGCCGTGCTCGTCCGCCAGAGCGCGAGCCGCGGCGAGGAACTCTGCGCTCGCCGGGTGGATGCCGCCCTCGCCCTGCACCGGTTCGATCAGGATCGCCGAGGTGTCCGGGCCGGTCGCTGCTGCCAGCGACTCGATGTCGTTCAGGCCGGCGAAGCGGACGGCAGGCGCGAGCGGCTCCCACGCCGCACGCTTGGCCGGCTGGCCGGTGACGGCGAGAGCGCCGTGTGTGCGTCCGTGGAAGGAGTTCTCGAGCGCGACGACCACCGGCTTGCCCGCCGCCTTCCGCGCCCACTTCAGAGCGGCCTCGATCGCCTCGGTGCCGGAGTTGCAGAAGAACGCCCGCGCACCGCCGAAACGGTCGGAGAGCCGGCCGGCGAGCTGCAGCATCGGCTCGGTCGAGTAGAGGTTGGAGGTGTGCCAGAGCGTGTTGAGCTGGTGCTGCGCGGCCGCGAGTGGCGCCGGATGGCAGTGACCGAGCGAGACGACTGCGATGCCGCCGAGCAGATCGAGGTAGCGGCGCCCCTCGACGTCCGTGAGCCAGACGCCGTCGCCGGACGCGAACGTCACGTCGTAGCGCGCGTACGCCGGCAGCAGCGCCGGTGACGTGAGCGTGGAGCGTCATGCGAGCACCGCCGTGGCGCCGATCGTGGCATCCACTCCCTGCCGCGTGGCACCGACGGCCGCGCGAAGCTTCGGCACGATCCCTCCCGCGAGCGCGCCGGCGTCCAGCAGCTGCTCGGCTTCGCCGACGCGGATCGAGGTTGCGACGGCACCGCCTAGGAGGAGCCCGGGGACGTCGGTGATGAAGAGGAGCCGCTCGGCACCGAGGCCGACGGCCAGCGCCGCAGCCGCCTCGTCCGCGTTGACGTTCAAAGGCCCGACGCCCAGCGGCGCGACGACGGGAATCAGCCCGGCGGCGAGAGCCTCCTCGATCGCCGGCGGGCTCGAGGGAAGCGGCGAGCCGACGAGCCCGAGCTCGGGCACCTGTACGGCGTCGAGGCCGATCTCGTCGCCGAAGAGGGGCATCGCGCGTGGGCCGATCGCCTCGCAGATCCCCTCGTTGACGGCCGCGAGCGAGTGCCGGACGACGGCGAGCGCGTCGGCGCTCGTCACGCGCCGTCCCTCGACGAAGCGCACCTCGAGGCCGGAGCGCTCCAGCTCGGCCGAGATCTGCGGTCCCGCGCCGTGGACGACGCAAACGTCGTGCCTCTGGGCCAGGCCGAGCACGAGCGTCCCGCACTCCTCCGCGACGGCGCCGCCGACTTTGAGGACGAGGAGACTCATGTCCGGTAGTCCGCGTTGATGCGGACGTAGTCGTAGGAGAGGTCGGTCGTCAGGTAGCTCGCCGCCCCACCGCCGAGGCCGAGGTCGAGCTCGATCCGGCAGGTCCCGTTCGAGACGTCCGGCTCGACAAGGAGCGGAGCACCCTGCTCGAGCACCATTGTTCCGTTGTAGGAGAGAGTCACGCGGGACACGTCGACCGCGGCGAAGCCGCCGTTGTGAGGCGCGGAACCGGCCGCCGCGAGCACGCGGCCCCAGTTCGCGTCGTGTCCGAAGAGGGCGGTCTTGACAAGCGGCGAGGTGGCGATGCGGGCCGCGATCGCACGGGCCTGAGAGCCGTCGACTGCGCCCGTGACCTCGATCTCGGCGAGCACGGTCGCGCCCTCGCCGTCGGCGACGATCTGCTCCGCGAGCTCGTCGCACACGCGGCCGAGCGCGAGCGCGAAGGCCGTGTCGGAGGCCGGCGTCCGCTCGATCCCGCTGGCGCCGTTCGCGAGCAGGCAGACGGCGTCGTTCGTCGAGCACTCGCCGTCGACCGTGATCGAGTTGAAGCTGCGGTCGACGGCCGGGCGCAGGAAGTCGATCGCCTCGCCGGGCTCGAGCGGATAGTCCGTGGTCAGGACGGCGAGCATCGTCGCGAGCTTCGGGTGGATCATCCCCGAGCCCTTCGCCATCCCACCGACGGTGAAGCCGTCCATGGAGACGGCTGCTTCCTTCGAGCGGGTGTCGGTCGTCAGGATCGCCTCCGCTGCGTCCGGCCCTCCCTCGTCGGAGAGCGCGGGAACCGCGTGGCGCAGGCCGCCCAGCACCTTCTCGAGCGGGAGAAGCGTCCCGATCACGCCGGTCGAGAGGACGAGCACCTCTTCGGCGTAGAGGTCGAGCAGGCGCCCGGCCTCGGCGGCGGTCGCCAGCGCATCCAGCTCGCCGCGCTCGCCGGTGGCGGCGTTCGCGACGCCGGAGTTGATCACGATCGCCTGTGGCTCCGCGACGGCGAGATGCTCCTTCGAGACGACGACCGGCGCGGCCAGCACCTGGTTCACGGTCCACATCGCCGCCCCGACGGCGGGCACGGTCGAGCGCACGACGGCGAGGTCCTTCGCGCTTCTGCGGATCCCGGCGCGAACGCCGGCGGCAGCGAACCCCTTTGCAGCCGTGACGCTCATACAAGGACTCCCGACGAGCCTCAGCCCCGCGGTCTCGGGCAGGCCGAGCGCGAGGTTCGCGTTCTGCACCGCCTGCCCGGCGGCACCCTTGCCGAGGTTGTCGAGCGCGCAGACGACGATGCCCGTTCCGGTCGCACGGTCGGTGAAGACGCCGATCTCGGCAGCGTCCGTGCCCTGGACGCGCGAGAGCTCGGGCGCGATCCCGTCGGGCAGGACGGTCACCGCCGGGGTCGCCGCATACGCGGCCTCGAGCGCGTCGCGCAGGCCGTCGGCGGGCCGGACGTAACACGTTGCGATCAGGCCTCGCCGCACGGGGAGCAGATGCGGGACGAAGCACACCGGGAAGCCGAGCGCCTGCTCGATCTCGGGCGCGTGCTGGTGGGAGCCGATCTTGTACGGCGAGACGTTCTCGAGCACGGTGGTCGCATGCGATGAGGCCTTCAGGGCCCGACCGGCACCCGAGACGCCCGACTTGGCATCGACGATCACCCCCGCCGGATCGATCGAGCCCGCAAGCGGCACCAGTGCGAGAAGCACGGCGGTCGCGTAACAGCCGGGGTTCGCGATCAGCGAGCCGTGTGGCGGGAGGAGCTCCGGAATGGCGTAGTCCCAGTCCCCGAGCGACGCGGCGTGCGGGTGCTCGAAGCCGTACCACGCGGGATAGAGCGAGGCCTCCGTGAGTCGGTGCGCGCCCGAAAGGTCGACGACGACAGTGTCGGCCGGAGGCTCGAGCGCGGCGGCCCGCTCGTGGTCGAGGCAGCAGAAGACGAGCTCCGCGCCGGTGGCGGCAGCGTCCGCATTCGCGACGAACGACGGCACCTCGCCGTTCAGGCGCGGGTCGAGGGCGCTCGCCGGCTGACCCGCGAGCGAGTCGGAGCCGAGGGCGACGAGCTCGAGCTCCGGGTGCGAGAGCACGCGGTCGAGCGTCTCCTGGCCCGAGTACCCGGATGCACCGAGAATGACGGTGGTGACACTCATCTCTGCGTATTATGCATAAACTATGCGTACTATGCAGACAGCTTGAGACACAGCGATGCCTATCTCGTCCTGGAAGACGGCACCGTCTTCCCCGGCCGCTCGGTCGGCGCGGCCGGCGTGGCTGCGGGCGAGGCCTGCTTCACGACCGCTTCCGCCGGCTACGAGCAGGCGGTCACCGACCCGAGCTACGCACGCCAGGTGCTGACGTTCGCCTCTCCCCTCGTCGGCAACTACGGCGTCGACGAGCGGCTGCTCGAGTCCAGCCGGGTGTGGACGGAGGGCGTCGTCATGCGGCGCGCGCGGCCCGCCTGGTCGGCCTGGCTCGCACACCGGGGCGTCGTCGCGCTCGAGGAGATCGACACGAGAGCGCTCGTGCGGCGTCTGCGCGACGACGGCGCCATGCGCTGCGCACTTGGTACCGCAGCGCCTGACGAGCTGCACGCCCGCGCGCTCGCGCAGCCCCACATCGACTGGCCGCGGATGCTCGCCGAGCCGGAGCTCGCCTCGCCGCCGCCCGCGCTCGACGCGTGCGTAGCCGAGCCGTACACCGTCGGCACCGGTCCGCGGGTCGTCCTGCTCGACCTCGGCTGCAAGGACTCGATCGTCCGCAGGCTCGTGGAGTCGGGCGTCCAGGCCGTGGTCGTCCCAGGGACGTGGGACGCGGATGCCGTGCTGGAGCTCGAGCCGTCGGCGGTGCTGGTCGGCAACGGCCCGGGAGACCCGGCCCAGCTCGACGGGCCGGTGCAGACCGTCCGCGACCTGCTCGGGCGCACGCCGCTCTTCGGCATCTGCCTCGGCCACCAGCTCGTCGGGCTCGCACTCGGCCTGCGGACGTTCAAGCTTCCGTTCGGGCACCGCGGTGCGAACCACCCTGTGCGCGTGACCGGCTCGCGGCGCGTCCTCGTGACCGCCCAGAACCACGGGTTCGCGGTCGAGCCCGGCGACGCCGCGGAGGTCAGCCACGTCTCGCTGAACGACGGCACCGTCGAAGGGCTTCAGGGCGACGGCTTCACGACGCTCCAGTTCCACCCCGAGGCGGCGCCCGGCCCTCACGACGCACTCCCCTTCTTCGACCGAATCGCGGAGGCATGCCAGGGCTCATTCGCAGTCGGCACGAGTCGTCTGAGCACGCTGGGCGGCGCGATGCGGCGTCCTCAGTCGCGGTCATAGGGCCGCTATGACCGCTCCCTGCGTCCTTGCCTCGCACCACCCATCGCACTCAGCCGACGCGTGAGCCTGACGGAATGAGCCCCGCACGGATCTACGCAGCGTCCTGATCGTCGGCTCCGGGCCGATCCGGATCGGACAGGGCTGCGAGTTCGACTACGCGGGCGTGCAGGCGTGCCGGGCGCTCCGCGGCGAGGGGTACCGGGTCGTGCTCGTGAACTCGAACCCGGCCACGATCATGACCGACCCCGAGTGGGCCGACGCGACCTACCTGGAGCCGCTGGACGCCGTGACGCTGGCGGAAATCGTCGCGCGGGAGTCGCCCGATGCGCTCCTCCCCACGCTCGGCGGCCAGACCGCGCTGAACCTCGCCGTCGAACTGGCGGAGAACGGCGTGCTCGCGGAGCACGGAGTCGAGCTGATCGGCGCCGATCTCGACGCCATCCGCACGGCCGAGGACCGTTCGCTCTTCCGCACCGCGATGGAGGCCGCAGGCCTGCCCGTCCCCCTGAGCGTCGTCGTGACCTCTCTCGACAGGCTCGACGGATGTCCGGTTCCCGCGGTCGTGCGGCCCGCGTTCACGCTCGGAGGACGCGGCGGCGGGATTGCGCGGACGCCCGCAGAGCTGCGCGAGCGCGTGGCGCACGGGCTGGCGGCGAGCCCGATCGGACAGGTGCTCGTCGAGCAGTCACTCGAGGGCTGGCAGGAGTTCGAGCTCGAGGTCGTCGTCGACGTCGAGGGCAACTGCATCGTCGTCTGCTCGATCGAGAACCTCGATCCCGTCGGCGTCCACACCGGCGACTCGTGGACGGTCGCACCGCAGCAGACGCTTCCCGACGGTGAGCTGCAGCGCCTCCGGAACGCGGCGTTCGCGTGCGCCCGAGCCGTCGGCGTCGCGACCGGCGGCGCCAACGTCCAGTTCGCGTACGAGCCGGAGACCCGCGAGCTCGCGCTGATCGAGATGAACCCACGAGTGTCTCGCTCCTCCGCGCTCGCGTCGAAGGCCACCGGCTACCCGATTGCGAAGCTGGCCGCGCTCCTCGCGGTCGGCTACACGCTCGACGAGCTGCCGAACGACATCACCGGCGAGTCGAGTGCCGCATTCGAGCCCGCCCTCGACTACGTCGCCGTGAAGGCTCCGCGCTTCGACTTCGAGAAGTTTCCCGGCAACACGCACGAGCTCGGGACCGAGATGCGGGCCGTCGGCGAGGCGCTCGGGATCGGCCGCACGTTCCCGGAAGCGCTGCTGAAAGCGCTCGAAGGGGTCGAAGCAGGCGACACGCTGCCGGAGATCCCAGGCCTCCATCCGTACTTCGCCTCCGAGCTCGAGTCGATCCGCACGGCCGAGCGCGAGCTCGCGGCAGACGGAGACGTTGAGGCGGCAAAGCGCTTCGGGCTCCCTGACGCGCGAGTCGCGCGGATTCTCGGCGTGCCGCAGTCGGAGGTGCGCTCACGCCGTGGCCTGCCGGGCCGGCTCGCGGTCGACTCCTGCGCCGGCGAGTTCGAGGCGCGAACGCCCTACTACTACCTCTCGCACGAGACCGGCGACGGCGAGGAGTCTGCGACGGGAGCGATCGTCGTGCTCGGCTCGGGCACGAACCGGATCGGCCAGGGGATCGAGTTCGACTACTGCTGCGTGCGGGCGGCGCAGGCCTTCCGCCGGCTCGGACACGAGGTCGTGCTCGTGAACTCGAACCCGGAGACCGTCTCGACCGACTACGACACCTGCGACCGGCTCTATCTCGAGCCGGTGACGCTGGAGCACGTCCTCGACGTCGTGGAGCTCGAACGGCCGCTCGGCGTCGTCCTCTCGCTCGGGGGCCAGACGCCGCTCGGGCTCGCCGCCGGCCTGGCCGAGGCAGGCGTGCCGCTGCTCGGCGACCCGCTGGGCGCGATCGACACGGCGGAGGACCGCGGCCGCTTCGGCGCCCTGCTCGCGGAGCTCGGGCTCCGGGCGCCCGCCTGGGGGCACGTCAGCACCACTGAGGAGGCGCGCACGCTTGCGGAGCTCCTCGGCTACCCCGTCCTCGTCCGGCCGTCGTACGTGCTCGGCGGCCGCGGGATGCGCGTCGCGCGGACACCCGCAGAGCTCGAGCTCGCAGCGCCCGCACTCGTCGACCGCTTCCTCGAAGGCGCGCTCGAGCTGGACGTCGACATCCTCTGCGACGGCGAGGACGGTTGGGTGGCCGCGATCATCGAGCACGTCGAGCGGGCCGGCGTCCACTCGGGCGACTCGGCCTGCGTTCTGCCGGCTCCTTCGGTCGGCTCGGCCCTGGAGGCGGAGATCAGGGCCCTGGCGGCCACGCTCGCGCGCGGTCTCGGCGCCCGCGGCCTGCTCAACCTCCAGCTCGCGTTGCACGAGGGCGAGCTGTACGTGCTCGAAGCGAACCCGCGCGCATCACGGACGATCCCCTTCGTCGCGAAGGCGACGGGGATCCCGCTCGTCGACCACGCCTGCCGTCTGCTCCTCGGTGCCTCGCTCGCGGAGCTCGGCCTGCCGGAGCGCGTCGTGCTGGACCGCGCCTGGGCGAAGGAGGCCATCTTCCCCTCGGAGCGCTTCGCGGGAGCTGCCGACCGAGGGGTCGAGATGCGCTCGACCGGCGAGGTGATGACGAGCGGCCCGACCGCCGCGGCGGCCTACCGCCGCGCGTTGCAGGCCGCCGGCCGCGGCCGGCCGCAAGCGGGGATCGGCGACCCACTCCCTGCCGGCCGACTACGCCCTCAGCTTCTCGAACGTGTTGCCGTAGATCAGCTCCCGGACGTTGTTCGACTCGAGGAATCCGCGTGGGAAGCCGAGTTGCGGCCTCCCCGCGGCGTCGAGCCTGGCGATGTCGTCCGCGTCGAGGTCGACGGCGAGCGCACCGAGGTTGTCGACGATCTGCTCCTGGCGCCGGGCGGCGACGATTGGAACGATGGTCAGCCCGGCCGGCCGCCGCAGCAGCCACGCGATCGCCACCTGCGCCGGCGTCGCCTCGCGTTCCTCGGCGATCTCCTCGAGAACCGCCAGCACGCGAGTGGCCGTGTCCGAGGCCGTCTCGTCGGGCCATCGCCGCTCCGAGGCAGGCTTCCCGGTCAGGATGCCGGCCTCGAGCACGCCCCAGGGAGTCAGCGCGAGGCCGAGCGCCTGCGCCATCGGCAGAAGCTCCCGTTCGGGCTCGCGCGACGCGACGTTGTAGGGAATCTGCAGGGCGGTGAACGGCGACCAGCCGCGAAGCGTCGCAATCGCGTTGGCCTGCGCGACCACCCAGGCCGGCGAGTCGGAGATCCCGACCGCCAGCACCTTGCCGAGCCGGACCTGGTCGTCGAGCGCGCGCACGGCTTCCTCGATTGGAGTTGTGGCGTCGTACATGTGCAGCCACAGCAGGTCGACGTAGTCGGTCCCCAGCCGGCGCAGGCTCTGCTCCAGCGACCTGACGAGACTCTTGCGATGGTTCCCGCCCGCATTGGGATCATCGGCGTCGATCGAAAGTGTGTACTTCGTCGCGAGGACGAACTGGTCGCGGGCCTCGGCCACGAACTCGCCGACGAACTCCTCGCTGCTTCCGTCCGTGTAGTTATTGGCGGTGTCGATGAAGTTCCCGCCGGCGGCGACGAAGGCATCGAAGATCCGACGACTCTCGTCGCGATCGGCACCCCATCCCCAGTCCGATCCGAACGTCATCGTTCCCAGGCAGAGCTCCGAAACGCGGAGGCCGCTACGGCCGAGGATCCGATAGTCCATCACGCTACCTCTCAGTCCGATAGAATTCGAACGTAGTCTTATCAAATACGAATGAGACAGCGCAACCCCGAGATGGCTCCAGTGCGCGACGCGATGGCGGCGCCGGCACCGCCGCGCGTGGAGGTCGAGGCAGGCACCCCCTTCGAGCTGCTGATCGGCATGTACGCGACCGGAACGCCGAGCGAGGAGCGCGACGGGAGTTGGGCACCACGGCTGGAGCACTGCCCACCCCGCACGCGAGCTGCACTGACGGCTCTCGGGGAGCGAGCCGGCGAGATCTGGCTCCATCTGCTCGGGCTCGCGCTCGAGCAGCGGGCGAGCGATGCCTCCACCTTCGTCGCGAACGTCGGTGCGCTCAAGCCGCTCGAACTGCGCCGCCACCTGCTGGGGACCTATGTCCCGGCCTGGACGGAGATGATCGGCACCGACGTCCTCGAGCAGGCCGTGCGGGGCGATGCGAGAGCGGCGAAGCGCCTGCTCGCGCATGAGCGCTACTACGGCGGCCGCGCCCGGGAATCGCTCGCCGCGCTCCTGCCGCTGACCCCGGTGGAGACGAAGCAGCGCGTCGTGGCTGCGCTCAGGGCCTACGCCGACGAGGTCTTTCGTCCAGAGGAGGATCGGCTACGACTGGAGCTGCAGGAAGACGAAGCCGCAAAGCGGCTCCTGGCCCAGAGCCTCTCAGGCGGCGAGCTGATCACCGCTTCGGCTCGCGGCTATGTGTACGAGCCCGAGCCTGAGTTCCGCCGCGTCGTCCTCGTCCCTCACCTTGCCGCCCGGCCCTGGAGCCTGCTGTGCCAGCACCGCGACGCTCGCCTCATCTGCTACGGGATCACAGCCGAGCTCGACCCGGAACGTGCTCGCGCAGACCAGCTCGAGCGCCTCGGACGTGCCCTGGGCGACGGCAAGCGGGTCGCGATCCTGATGCGACTGCGGCAATCACCGGCCACCTTCGCCGAGCTCGCAGAAGAGGTCGGGCTCGCCAGGTCGACGACGCACCACCATCTCGCGCTGCTGCGCGCTGCAGGCTTGATCGTGCTGCACGGCAATGCCCGCAGCTATCACTACACGCTCGACCCGAACGGGCTCGCCGCCGCCGAAGCGTTGCTCGGAACGCTCGCGAGTTAGCCGTTCTCGAGCAGCTTGAGCCGATGCTCGAGCTGCGCCAGCCGGAGCTCGAGCGAGTCGAGCTCCTCACGCGTCGCGAGCCCGAGCTCGCGCGCGAGGGCCTCGCCGGTCTCGTGCGGCAGCTCCCCGATCTTCTCGACGCCGGAGCGCAGCTGCGCTCCCAGCTCCTCGAGCACCTGGCGCAGCGCGAACGTGCTGTTATCGGGCGCGGCCATGGGGGCGGGTGCTTCGACGTTGACGGCGGCGGTCGCGCTTCGAAGCATCGCCCGTGGCGGCCGGCGCAGGCGTGGCGCCATCGGGCCCCGGTGCTACGACTTCCGGCTCCGGAGCGATGCCGAGGTCGGTCTCGAACACGTCCGGGATCAGGTCCGGCGTCGGGCGGCCGGCGGCGAGCGCCTCCGCCTCCCTCAGCAGGCCTCCCACCGACCCGGCATCCCCGAGAGAGGCTGTCGTCCTTGCGCCGGGCGTACTCCGGCTCCCGCTCCTTCAGCACCGCAACGAGCGGCGCGGCGATGAAGATCGAGGAGTAGGCACCCGCGCCGATGCCGACCAGCAGGGCGAAGCCGAAGTCCTTGAGCGTGTCGCCGCCGAAGAAGTACAGCGCGGTGATCGGCAGCAGCGTGATGAAGGTCGTGGCGAGCGAACGCGGGATCGTCTCCCACAGCGACACGTTCGCGAGCGTCCGGAACGACGCCCGCTTCATCAGCGGGATGTTCTCGCGCACGCGGTCGAGAATGATGATCGTGTCGTAGATCGAGTACCCGAGCACGGTCAGGACCGCGGCGACCGTAGCGGTCGTCACCTCCCGTCCGAGCAGCGCGTAGATGCCGACCGTGATCACGACGTCGTGGATGAGCGCGACCATCACCGGGCCTGCGAACTTCGGCTGGAAGCGGAACGAGATGTAGATCGCCACGAGCAGGAGCGAGACCAGGATTGCGAGGATTGCGTCCCTGGCGATCTTGCGGCCGAAGCTCGCCGACACCGTCTGAACGCTCGACTCGGCCTCGAACGCGTTGTTGAGCGCCCTGGTCAGCTGCGTCTGCTCCGGCGGCGTGAGCGCCTCCGTCTGGATCTGGAACGCCCGGTAGCTGTCGCCGCCGACCGAGGGCCCTCGGCCCACGATCTGCGCGCCCCCTTCGCCGAGCTTGCTGGCCTCCGCCCGAACGTCCTCGAGCGGGACCGGCTGGGGCGTCGTGAACGTGACCTTCGTGCCACCGTCGAAGTCGATGCCGAGATTCAGGCCGTTGATCGCGATCGCTCCGACCGAGATCACGAGCACCACGCCGGAGATTGCGAACCAGCGGTTCCTGAGGCCGATGAAATCTCGCCTGATCCACGCCGGTGGCTCGCCCTCGGCTCCCATCAGCTTCGGGTTGTC
Organism: uncultured Gaiellaceae bacterium; assembly: GCA_963752405.1. Classification (GTDB taxonomy): domain Bacteria; phylum Actinomycetota; class Thermoleophilia; order Gaiellales; family Gaiellaceae; genus Gaiellasilicea. The sequence continues at coordinate 227,198 of CAVVYB010000012.1, read as the reverse complement.
GAACCAGTTGAACCCAGCGAGCAGGCCGAGGATCGCGCGCGTCGCCGCGACCGCGGTCAGCAGCGAGATCAGCGTTCCGATCAGGAGCATGAGCGCGAAGCCCTTGACTCCGGCTGTCGCCACCAGGAAGAGCACCATCGCCGTGATCGCGGTGACCACGTTGGCGTCGATGATCGTCGCGAAGCCCTTGCCGTAGCCCGCCGCTATCGCGGCGCGCACCGATTTTCCGGCGCGGTACTCCTCCTTCACCCGCTCGAAGATGACGATGTTCGCGTCGGCGGCCACCCCCAGTGTGAGGATGATCCCGGCGAAGCCCGGCAGGGTCAGCGTCACATTGAAGACGAGGATCGCGGCGTAGAGGAACGCCGCGTAGATGCCGAGCCCGATCACCGCGACGACACCGAGGACGCGGTAGAAGATGAGTAGGAAGAGCGCGACCGCGAGGAGCCCGACCGCTGCGGCACGCCATGCCTCGCGCAGCGAGTCCTTACCGAGCGTCGCCGAGATCGCAGTCGTCTCGAGCGTCGTGAACGTCACGGGCAGAGCACCGGTCTGAAGCACGAGCGCCAGGTCCTTCGCGTCCTGCAGGTCGCCGATGCCGGTGATCTGGGCGCCGTTCGTACCGCTGATCCCGTTCGGGTATTGCTCCCAGTCGATCGAGGGGTAGGACTTGATCTCGCGGTCGAGGACGATCGCGAAAGTCTGAACGATCTTCTGGCCGCCGCTGAAGTTCGAGAGCCGCCTGCCGCGTTCGGCGATCTCGCGCGTGATCTCGGCGAACTGGTCGGCGCCCTTGTCGGTGAACTGCATCAGGACGATCGGCTCGCCCGTGTTCGTGTCGAAGTCCGCCCGGGTGCCTGACAGCTTGAGATCGGCGCCGGTCATCTCGGGCACGACTTTCGCCGGATCCGCGTTCGTCGGATCGAAGCGGATCAGGTAGAAGAAGTCCCTGAGCGGCCTCGTCGCGCTGACGCCCGGGCAGCTCTCCTCGCCGATGCCGCACTTGAGGACAGCCGTCTTCGGGGGCGCGCCGAAGATCTTCCACCCCTTGGGGAGCGTGCCTGCCTTGCCGGCCTCCTCGACCGCGTCACTCTCCAGCAGCTTGTCCCTGTCGTTGCGAGGTCCGACCCGCAGCTTCTGCTTGTCGTCGAACAGGTACCAGCTCGTCTTCGTGTCTTCGTTAACGAGTGCCTGCTGCCCGGCGAGGAGCGCGTACAACGACTCCTTCGCGATCGGGAAGCCCTGCGCACTGATCGAGGGAGCCACGAGATTGGACTCGAAGTCGAAGAGCTCGAGCTGAGCGGTCTTGCCCAGGATCCCGATCACCTGCTCCGGGTTCTTGAGTCCCGGCAAGTCGATCACGATCTGGTCACTGCCCTGCTTGCGGATCTCCGGCTCCGCGACGCCGAGCCGGTCGACGCGGTCTCGGAGGATTTCGACCGAACGGTCGAGATCGGCCTCCTGCAGCGGCCGGTTGGGCGGCGGCACGGCCTTCAGCGTCACCTCGAGGCCGCCCTGGAGGTCGAGCCCCAGGGTCGCCGACTGGTGGAGCGGCGATCCGGGAACGGCAAGCAGCCCGACCCCGATGAGTCCGGCGGCGATCAGCGCAACGAGCGTGAGGTGCGGTCTACGATTCACGGAAGCAGCGGAGTAGGTTAGCTGCGGACTTCCTCGTCCCGTTCTACAGATTCGCCTTCCTCGAGAGCGGCTGTCTCCTCTTCAGGCTCCACTTCTGGCGGGACGACCGCGGCGACTGCGCGGCGTGCGACCCGGACCTCCGTTCCGGGGGCGATCTCGACCACCAGGTCTTGGTCCTCGTCGATCGCGCGGATGCTTCCGTAGAGACCGCCGACGGTGAGAATCTCGTCACCGACGTTCACCTTGGTCTGGAGCTCCCGGTGCAACTGCGCGCGCTGCCGCTGGGGCCTGATGATGAACAGCCACAGCAGAGCGAACATGGCGACGATGATGATCAGCTGTGCCAAGGATCCTCCTGTGGCCCGCCGGCGAGCCGGGCGAGCGCCGCGGCCGTGAAGTCCGCCAGCTCGCCGCGTCCGATCGCCGCCCGCGCACCGGCGGTCAGTTCGAGTAGGAAGTGCAGATTATGCAGGCTCAGCAGGCGCAGGCCGAGCAACTCCTCCTGGTTGACGAGGTGCCGCACGTAGGCCCGCGAGAAACGTGTGCACGCGGGGCAGCTGCACCCCTCCTCCAGCGGACGTGGGTCGCGGGCGAAGCGTGCGTTGCGGAGATTGAGGCGGCCGGTGGCCGTCAGGGCCGAGCCCGTGCGGGCGGTCCGGGTCGGAAGAACGCAATCGAACATGTCGATCCCGGCCCCGATCACGCGCAGGATCCCCTCCGCGTCGCCGATCCCCATGAAGTACCGCGGCTTCTCCGCCGGCAGCAGCGGTGCCGCCCAGCCGGTGGCCTCGAACATCTCCTCCCGGCTCTCGCCGACGGCGAGCCCGCCGAGCGCGTGGCCGTCGAAGTCGAGCGCCGAGATCTCCTCGATCGAACGGCGCCGAAGCTCCGGGTCGGCCGCACCCTGCGCGATCCCGAAGAGGAGCTGGCCGGGAGCACGCTCGGCCTCCCGCTGGCGCCGGGCCCACAGCGTCGTCAGACGCACGGCCTCAGCGAGCTCGGCCGTCGGCACACCTGCCGGCGGGCAGATGTCGAAGCACATCGCGATGTCCGAGCCTAGGTTCCGCTGGATCTGAGCCGCTACCTCCGGCGAGAACCGCTCCGGCGCGCCGTCGTAGACCGACCGGAAGGTGACGCCTTCGTCGTCGACCTGCAGCAGCGTGTCGCGGAGCGAGAAGACCTGGAAGCCGCCCGAGTCGGTGAGGATCGGCCCGTCCCAGCCCGAGAACGCGTGCAGGCCGCCGAGCTCGGCGATCACGTCGTCGCCCGGGCGGAAGTGCAGGTGGTAGGAGTTGCCGAGGATGATCTGCGAGCCGACGGCGCGCAGCTCCTGCGGATCGAGGCTCTTGACCGTCCCCTTCGTGCCGACCGGCATGAACGCGGGCGTCTCCACCTCGCCGTGGGGGGTGCGCAGGATCCCTGCGCGCGCGGCGCCGTCGACGGCGGTGACCTCGAACGCTGACACGCGGGCAGCTTAGGGTTAGGAGGTGGCGATCGAGACGTTTGTCCGGGCGGCGACCGAGCGCCGGAGGGCGCGTGCCGAGGCGGTGCTCGAAGCCGAGCCCGAGCTCGAGCGCGACCCGTGGGTGAAGCTCGTCCTCGGACACGAGTGGGCCGGCGATCCGAACGCGCCGGGCGGCCCACTCGACTGGGCGCCCCTCCTCTACGCCTGCCACTCCTGCTTCCCGACGACCGCGCTGGCCGAGGAGCTGCTCGAACGCGGGGCCGACCCGAACGCCTTCTTCGTGAACGAGTACGGGAACATGTCCGCGCTCTACGGCGCCGCAGGGATCAAGCACGACCCGGAGCTGACCCGAGCGCTGCTGGAAGCGGGCGCGAACCCGGACGACGGTGAGTCGCTCTACCACGCGACCGAGGCGGAGAGCCCGGAGTGCGTGCGGATCCTGCTCGAGCACGGCGCGGAGGCGACCGGCTCGAACGCGCTCGCACACGCGCTGGACGACGAGCAGCGGCTGGAGCACGTCCGCCTGCTGCTCGAGCACGGCGCCGACCCGAACGAGAAACCGCACGTGGCGCACGCCGTCCGGCGCGGTTGCGGGCCGGAGACGATCGAGCTCCTGGTCTCACACGGCGCCGACGTCAACCTGCCGGGCGGTGAGACCTGGCGAGGCGACGTGCCGCTGCGGACGCCGTATCAACACGCCGTCCTGCGCGGGAAGGACGACCTTGCGGAGTTGCTCGCCCGGCTCGGTGCTTCGACCGAGGTCGACCCGACGGACGCGGCGGTCGCCTCGATCGCGCGCGGCGAACGGCCGCAGACGCCACTCCCTGAGACCCTGGATCCCGACGCGCAGGAGGTAATCGTCCTCTCGGCGCTCCGCGGCAAGCTCGACCTCGTGCTCGATGTCGTCGGACCCCAGTTCAGCGGCGTTGTCGGGGGATCGCCGGAGGGGACACTGCTCCACCACGCCGCCTGGGTCGGCTCGCCGGAGCTCGTCGTCACGGCTGCTCGCACGAGGCGCGGATCCCGGCGCACGCTCGGGCGCCTACTTCGACACCCCGCTCGCGTGGGCGGCACACGGCTCGCAGTACCACGAGCTTCCGGATCGCGACTTCGTCGGCGTCGCGGAGCGGCTCGTCGCGGCGGGAGCGGAGATCGAGCCGCGATTCCTCGAGATCGCCGGCGGGCCGCTCGCGGAGTGGCTTCAGAGCAGAAGCATCGCGTCGCCGAACGAGTAGAAGCGGTAGCGCTCCTCGATCGCGAGACGGTACACCCGCCGCGTCTCCTCGATGCCCGCGAAGGCCATCACAAGCGCCAGCAGAGTCGAGCGCGGCAGGTGGAAGTTCGTCAGCAGCGCATCGACGCGGCGGAACTCGAAGCCGGGCGTGACGAAGAGCGAGGTTCGGCCTGCCAACACGCTGTCCCTGGCGACGGTCTCGAGCACGCGCACGGTCGTCGTCCCGACGGCGAGCACGCGCTCGGCGCCCCGGATCCGCTCCCAGGCCTCGGGCCGGACCGAGTAGCGCTCGCCGTGCAGCTCGTGCTGCTCGAGCGTGGGCGCAGTGAGCGGCCGGAACGTGTCGAGGCCCACGTGGAGCGTGACCCGCTCCACGTCGAGCCGGCCGAGCAGCTCGGGCGTGAAGTGCAGCCCGGCCGTCGGAGCCGCGGCCGAGCCCGACTCGTCTGCGTAGACCGTCTGGTACCGCGACGGGTCGGCGAGCGGCTCGGTGATGTAGGGAGGCAGCGGTGCCTCTCCCTGAGGCTCGCCGTCCAGCCGGACACGCCAGCGACCGTCGCCGAGGTGCTCGATCAGCTCCACCGCGCCGTAGCGCCTGCCCGCACGCAGGCGACGGGTCGGCCGCGCGAGCGCCAGCCACTCACCGCCGCCCTCGTGCTCCAGGAGCAGCACCTCGCCCTTCGGCCGCTCGATCCGGATCCGGGCCGGCACGACGCGTGTGTCGTTCACGACCGCGAGCTCGCCGGAGAGCTCGTCCGGCAGGTCGGCGAAGACGCGGTGGCGGACGTCGCCGCTCGCCCGGTCGTAGACGAGCAGCCGGGAGGAGTCCCGCCGCGCCGCCGGGTGCTGGGCGATCAGCTCCGGCGGAAGGTCGTAATCGAGAACTGCCGCCTCCATCCGGTAGGCACGCTATCTTCCTGGCCGTGGACGAACAGGCACTCGAGCGGGCCAAGACCCGGATCGCGGAAGCGGCCGCGGGGAGGGTGGCACCGGGCGAGGTCGATGCGGCTCTGGAGCGCGCGCGGACACAAATCGAGGCGCTCGCCGAGGCCACAGCTCAGCTCGAGGGAACGCTGCCGGAGAAGATCGGCGCTGCGGTGCACGACGGCCTCCGCGCGGAAGTGCTGCCGGTCGGCCGCAATCTGGCCGAGATCCGGGGCCTGCTGAACCAGGCGATTCGCAGGCTCGAGCGGCTCGAGGGCGACATCCTCGCCGAGCGGCATGCACGTATCGACGACCTCGGCTTGCTCGTCGACCTCGTCTCGTCCGGCTGGAAGGGCGTCAGCGACCGGCTCGAGCGGGTCGAGCACGCCATCGACGAGCGCGCCGCGGCCGACCAGGCCCCGTTCGTCGCGCTCCGCGACGCCGGCTAACTAACGCAAACGCCGCTTCGGCAGGACGAGCCGGAAACGGCTCCCCTTCCCCACCTCGCTGTCCAGCTCGATCCGGCCGCCGAGCGCCATCGCGAGCTCCCGCGCGATCGGAAGCCCGAGCCCCGTCCCGCGTCCGTCCAGAGACCAGAACGGCCTGAAGATCCGTTCGCGTTCCTCGCGTCCGATGCCGGGCCCAGTGTCGGCGACGTCGACCGTCACGGTGCCGTTGGCGCTCGACAGCTCGAGGTCGATACGCCCGCCGTCCGGTGTCCAGCGGAAGGCATTCGAAAGGAGGTTGGAGATGATCTGGAGCACTCGGTCGCCGTCCGACACGATCACCGGGGCGCCATCGAGCTCCTGCGTGTACTCGATTCCCCGGTTCCGCGCCTCCTCGCTGAAGGTCGAGTAGGCCCGCTCGAGAAGCCGGCCCATGTCGACCTCTTCGGTGAGGACGGTGAACCGGTGCGCGTCGAGCTTGGCGAGATCGAGCACGTCGCCGACGAGGCGTCCGAGCCGCTCGGCCTCCGCGGCGATGATCTCGAGCGACTCCTCGGCTGCCTCCGGGTCGGTGACGACACCCTCCCGGAGCGCGGCGACGTGCCCGCGAATCGCGGTCAGCGGCGTCCTCAGCTCGTGCGAGACCGACATCAGGAAGTTGCGTTCGAGCTCCTCTGCCTCGGCGATCCGGATCGTCATCTCCCGGAAGCGCTCTGTGAGGTGGGCGATCTCACCGCCGCCTCGAACCGGGGGGACGTCCACGTCACGGCGTCCCTCAGCGACCTGGTCCATCGCCTTCGAGAGCGCCAGGACCGGCTTCGTGATCCGGCGCGAGAGGTAGAGCGCGAGGACGCCGACGATGACGAGGCCGACGAGGAACGCGATCGCGAGACGCGAGAGCAGGGTGATCCAGGTCTCCCGGAGCTCGGCCTTCGGCTTGGCCACGATGAGGATCGAAAACGTCACTCCACTCTGGCCGCCGAGCTGGATCGGATAGGCCGCAGCGAGGTACGACCGGTCCTCGCCGGGCGGCTCGAACTCGAAGGTCACGACCCTGTCGGTGCTCAGCGGGACTCCCACATCCGCGCGTGACAGCCGCGTCAGACCTGAGTCCTGGTCGAAGTCGTCGAGAAACGAGGGGGCGAGGACGACCTCGAACAGACGGTCGCCCGTTGCGGCCTCGAGCTTGGATGCGGCGAACGTCGGCGCGGCCTTGTCCTCGTCGAGTGCGCGCACCGCCCACTCGGCGTACAGGTCGGCGAGCCCTCGTGCCTCCTGTCGCAGTTCCTGCGTCGACTCGGTGCGCGTGAAGTCCTGGAAGAGCCGGAGCGCGATCAGGCTCGTGACGAGCCCGGCGAGCGCAATCCCTGCCAGGAAGAGCGCCGGCAGGCGAAAGCGCAGAGAGTTGAGCATGGTGCTCTCCTAGGCGGCGGGGGCGGGAGCCCGGTCGGGGCCGACCTTGTAGCCGACACCCCAGACGGTCACGATCGGCGACGCGTCGCCGAGCTTGCGGCGGAGCTGCCGGACGTGCACGTCGACAGTGCGCGTGTCACCGGCGAAGGTGTAGCCCCAGACGCGCTCGAGCAGCTGGTCGCGCGTGAGCACGAGACCCTTGTGGTCGAGCAGCTCCCAGAGCAGGTCGAACTCCTTCGGCGCGAGCTGGATCTCCTCCTCGCCGACCTTCACCTCACGGCGGCCGGCGTTGATGGACAGCTCTCCGTGGTGCAGCTCCTCCTCGACGTCGCGGCGACGCTCGGGCGCCGACCGGCGGAGGACGCTCTTCACCCGCGCGACGAGCTCGCGAGGATTGAACGGCTTCGTCAGATAGTCGTCTGCGCCGACCTCGAGCCCGATGATCTTGTCGACGTCCTCGTCGCGAGCAGTGAGCATCAGGATCGGAACGTCCGAGGTCTTCCGCACACGGCGGCAGATCTCGATCCCGTCGATGTCCGGGAGCATCAGGTCGAGGATGATCAGCGCAGGCTGCTCGGACGCGACCTGCGTCAGTGCGGCATGGCCCGTCGTGACGGCGCGGACGTCATAGCCGGCGTTCTTGAGGTAGAGCGAGACGAACGAGGCGATCGACGCCTCGTCCTCGACGACCAAGATCGTCTGGGCGCCGGCAGTCATCAGTTGTCCGTGGGGCGAACCACGTTTCTCTCGGCCCGCTCGGTTACGGGAGCCTCGAGCAGGAAGCGCTTCTCGACCTCGGGCAGCAGCTTGCACGCGTCCGGGTCTTTCCGGCAGTCGGCGCCGTCGAGCGAATACACACCGAGCTGGCCGGGGTCGCCCTTGATCGAGCCGAAGCCCTTGCCGACGACGGAGAGGTCGATCCCGCGCCCCTGGATCACGATGCGGTAGCGGCCACCGATGACGCGGAAGCGCATGCCGGCCCCCGTGTACTTGGCGCCGTTCTCGCCGAACAGGACGACCGGCTGATCGTCGCCGAAGACGACGGGGACGTTCGTATCCTCGGGCGTGAGGTCGTAGATCGTGACCGTGCCCCGATCGAGGCGGCCGATGACGCCACCCTTTGCCTGGATCGTGACCTTGCCGCGGCCATCCTCGACCGAGAGGGTTCCTTCACCCACGGTCTGGCTGGCCAACCCGGCAACCGGGAGGCTGAGCGCGAGCAGCGCAAGGAGGAGGAATGTCTTCCGCATCACGCTCCCAGTATCGACACGCAGCGTGTGCCGAGGGTGATCTTCATGTAAGGAAAGTGTATGCAGGCGCCGGGGCATGAGCTAGCCCCAGTTTTCCCGCTTTGCCAGATCTCAGACGTCTGTCGTAGCGATAGAAGCCGCGGCCGGATTTGCGTCCCAGGAGGCCCGCATTCCGCATCGCGACGAGCCGCGGCGGCGGCGCCATTCTCGGCTCGCGGGTCTTCTCGTACAACGCCTCCGACGCGTGCACGTGCACGTCGATGCCGACGAGGTCGACGAGCGTGCACGGCCCCATCGGCCAGCCGGCGCCGTTCTTCATGCCCAGGTCGAGATCCTCGGGCGTCACGCGTGCCTCGTCCAGCACGCGAATGCAGTCGTTCAGGAGCGGGATCAGGACGCGGTTCACGACGAACCCTGGCGTGTCGTTGCAGCGAATCGGCGTCTTCCCGATCCGCTCGCCGAACGCGAACGCCGTCTCGAACGGCTCGTCGGCGGTCAGCTCGGCACGGACGATCTCGACGAGCGGCATCAGCGGCGCCGGGTTGAAGAAGTGCATGCCGACGACGCGCTCCGGTCGCGTCGTCGCAGCTGCGATCTCGGTGACGGAGAGCGCCGACGTGTTCGTCGCGAGCACCGCGTCGGCCCGGCAGATGCGGTCGAGCTCGGCGAAGAGCTCGCGTTTCGGCTCCAGCTCCTCGACGATCGCCTCGATCACGAGGTCGCAGTCCGCAAAGTCGTCGAGCTCGGTCGTCAGCGAGAGCAGGCCGACCGCCTCGTCGCGCGCGCCCTGCTCGAGCTGGCCCTTTTCGACCTTGCGCGTGAGGAAGTGGCCGATTCGGTCGCGGGCCTTCTCCCCCAGCTCGGCGGTCACCTCACGCCCGAGCGTGTCGACACCGGCCTCGACGCAGAGCTGCGCAATCCCGGCGCCCATCGCACCCAGCCCGATCACTCCGACCTTACGCACCTCCACGGCGCGCGATCCTACAGGCGTCAGGCTGCCAGAGGCTTGATCTGGAATTGGCGCGCTGTGGGGCCGTTCCAGACCAAGCCAGGGTGGCTCGGCGTCCGAAGCGCAGGCTGGCCGCCTGCGTGAGGACGACGAGACGGCCTGGCGCCGTGTCTGGGGCGGCCCCACAGACCCGCTCAGGTTTCAGATCAAGCCTCTAGCAGCTCGTCGAGCTGAGCCTCGACGTTCGAGGCGTGCATGCCGGCGATCTCCGCCGGGCGCGGCGGCTGGGCCTCCAGGCCGGCCTCGTGCGCCCGCTCGCGGTCGGCGCCTGATGCCAGCGCCGCGGCGACGGCGTCGCGGAGCGCCCGCAGGTAGGCGAGGTCGGCTTCTGCGATCTCAGTGCCTCGGCGGCGCTGAGGGGCGGGTCCATGCCCCGGTACGACCTGCGCCGGCGGATCGTGGCGCAGGACGTCGATCAGGCCCGCGAGCGTGAATCGGTAGGCCGCGGTCTCGGACACGAACGGGAACTCGACCGCTGAGAGGTGATCGCCGACAGCGAGCACGTCCAGCGACCGGATCCGGAAGCCGAGCCCGTCCGGCGTGTGGCCGGCGAGGGCGATCGTCTCGACGGTGAAGGGCCCGACGCGGTGCGCGACGCCCGGAGCGAGCGTCCGATCGACTCTCGGTGAACCGACGATCTCGAGGTCGTGCTCGAGCGCGCGCCGAACGATCAGCTCGGCCGGGCCGCCGCCCGCGACCGCTTGCGCGGTGAGAGGCCCCATGGCCGCAACGGCGTCGGGAAAGGCGGCCATCCCACACACGTGATCCCAGTCGGCATGGGTCGCGAGCACATGAGTGACCCGGGCGCCCAGCTCCTCGGCGCGCGCGGCGAGCGCCTCGACCTCCTGGCGGCTGATACCCGGATCGATTGCCACAGCCTCACCGTCTGCGACAAGGAGGAGCGACGACGTCTGCCAGAGGGCGCTCTCGAACCGCTCGACGTGCATCGAGGCAGGCTACTCGGGCCGGCGTGTGGGGAGCTCAGCGCCGGGGCTCGTCGAGGCGCGAGTCAGCGCCGTAGAACACGGCGAGTGGCCCGACCACGAGGAGGAAGACGATCACGAGGATGCTCATGGCCAAAGCATGGGCGACTTGCACTATTAGGGCAAGTCGAGTTATTCTCGGTATCGATCATGGAACCTGATAGTTGGCTCGGCGTCGAGCTCCGTCATCTCGCAGCCCTGGAAGCCGTCGCCCGCGAGGGCACGTTCGGCCGGGCTGCTGTCTCGCTCGGCTACACGCAGTCGGCGATCAGCCAGCAGATCCAGACTCTGGAGCGACTCGTCGGCGAGCGGCTGCTCGAGCGTCCGGGCGGCCCACGGGCGGTCTCGCTCACGGAGGCCGGGGCGCTGCTGCTCCGCCACGCGGAATCGATCATCGCGCGGCTCCACGCCGCGCAGGCCGACATGGCCGCGCTCTCGCAGGGTCACGGCGGCGCGCTCCGCATCGGGACGTTCCAGAGTGTCGGCGCGAAGGTGCTCCCGGAGGTGATGCGGCGCTTCCTCGCCGCCTGGCCTCACGTCGAGCTCGAGCTGCGCGAGTCGGCGTCCGACGACGACCTGCTCCGGTTTGTCGAGCGCGGCGAGCTCGAGCTCGCGTTCGCGATGCTGCCAACGCTCGAGGGGCCGTTCGAGTCCCAGGAGATCCTGCGCGACCCGTACGTGCTGCTGGTCCCGGCGGACCACGAGCTGGGCGGCCTCGAGCGCACGAGCATCGTCGATCTCGGCGACCTGACACTGATCGGGAACCGCGCCTGCCGGAGCACCGCGCTCGCCGAGGGAGAGCTCGTACAGCGCGGCGTGACCGTCGATGTCGCCTTCCGCTCGGACGACAACGGCACCGTGCAGGGGCTCGTCGGGGCCGGCTTCGGCGCAGCGCTCGTCCCGCTGCTCACCGTCGACCGGAACGATGCTCGGGTGAGCGTGCTGGAGATCGAGCCCGAGATACCGCATCGCCGCGTCGCGCTCGCGTGGCACAGGGATCGGCACCGCTCCCCCGCCGCGCGCGCGTTCGCCGAGCTCGCCGCCGAGGTGTGCGCCGAGGTCGAGGCGTCGCTCGGGCGGGTTGCGGTCTAAGCCTCCTACATGCGCTCGATGACGGCGGCGATCGCCTGGCCGAAGCCGATGCACATGCAGGCGATGCCGTAACGCGCCTCGCGGCGCTCGAGCTCGTTCAGGAGCGTCGCGGTCACACGGGCACCGGTCGCCCCGAGCGGGTGGCCGAGCGAGATGCCGCCCCCGTTCGGGTTGATGTCGTCGAAACGGTCTTCGAGCCCCGCGTCGTGCGCGAACTGGAGCACGACGGAGGCGAACGCCTCGTTGACCTCGATCACCGAGATGTCGTCCCAGCCGAGCCCGGCCTTGGCCAGCGCCTTCCGGCACGCCTCGGGGTTGCCGTGGAGCATCCGGTACGGGTCGACTCCGGACAGCCCGAAGGAGACGAAACGGGCGCGCGGCTCGAGCCCGAGCCGGCCGGCAGCCTGCTTCGCTCACGACGAGGACCGCGGCGGCGCCGTCGACGATCTGGCTCGAGTTGCCCGCGGTGACGACACCGTCGGGCAAGAAAGCGGGCTGCAGCGAGGCGAGCTTCTCGGCTGACGTGTCGCGGCGCGGCGCCTCGTCGACCGCGAAGAGCACGGCGGCGCCGGCCGCCCCGACCTCGACCGGCACGATCTCGTTCTCGAAGCGGCCGTCGTCGATGGCGGCGATCGCGCGCCGGTGCGACTCGAGCGAGAACGCGTCGAGTGCCTCGCGCGACAGGTTCCACTCGGAGGCGAGCGCCTCGGCGGAGATTCCCTGCGGGACGATCTGCCAGCGTTCGAGCAGCTTGTCCGAGAGATCGCCGCCGTTCGAGCCCATCGGGACGCGCGACATCATCTCGACCCCGGCCGAGACGACGACGTCGAGCTGCCCGGACCAGACCGCGGCCGCTGCGTTGAAGTTCGTCTGCATCGACGAGCCGCACTGCCGGTCGACGGTCGTCCCGCAGACCGTCTCGGGCCAGCCGGCGACCATCGGCGCCATCCGTCCGATGTTCCAGCCCTGCTCGCCGATCTGCGTCACACAGCCCATCTGCACGTCCTCGACCTCGGCCGGATCGAGGTCCTGGCGGCCGACGAGGCCGTTCAGCACCTGCGCCGCGAGCTCGTCGCCACGCGTGCCGGAGAGCGACCCGTTCCGCCTGCCGATCGGGCTGCGGACGGCGTCGACGATGAGCGCTTCGCTCCTCATGGACGGAGCATAGACTCAGAGGATGGCCGTGACAGCGACGGAGAAGAAGCTGCTGATCGGCGGTGAGTGGGTCGAGACGGGCGACTGGGTCGAGGTGCGCTCTCCGTACTCCGGCGATCTGGTCGGGCGCGTCGCCAAGGCAGGCGCGGCCGAAGCACGGCGCGCCGTTGACGCCGCCGAGGCGGCGATGCGCGAGCCGCTCCCGGCGCACAAGCGCGCGGAGATCCTCGTCCGCGTTGCGGGGCTCCTCGGCCGCCGGCACGACGAGGTCGCGCAGACGATCTCGGCCGAAGCCGGCAAGCCTCTGAAGGCGGCGAAGGTCGAGGCGGCGCGCGCGATGTCGACGTTCACGATGGCCGCGGTCGAGGCGCGGAAGCTTGCAGGCGAGATGGTGCCGATGGACGCCTCGCAAGCCGGCGAAGGGAAGCTCGCCTTCACGCTGCGCCTGCCGATCGGCGTCGTCGGCGCGATCTCGCCGTTCAACTTCCCCCTGAACCTCGTCGCGCACAAGATCGCGCCGGCACTTGCCGCCGGTTGCGCCGTGGTGCTGAAGCCCGCGTCCCAGACCCCGTTCTCCGCGCTCCTGCTCGCGGAGCTCGAGACCGAGGCGGGCCTGCCGCCCGGCTGGCTGAACGTGCTCGTCGGGCCTGCGTCCGAGATCGGCGACGTGCTCGTGGAGGACGAGCGCGTGCGCGCGATCACGTTCACCGGCTCCAGCGAAGTCGGCTGGAAGCTCGCCGAGCGTGCCCCGCGCAAGCGGGTCAAGCTCGAGCTCGGGAACGCCACGCCGGTGATCGTCGAGGCGGACAGCGATCTCGACGACGCGGCCGCGAAGCTCGCCGCGAACGCATTCTCGTTCGCCGGCCAGAGCTGCATCTCCGTCCAGCGGATCTACGTCCACCGCTCGCGCTACGACGACCTGCTCGGCCGCTTCCTGCCCAAGGTGGAGGCGCTGGTCGTCGGCGACCCGGCGGACGAGAGCACCGACGTCGGGCCTCTGATCGACCGGGACGCGCGCGATCGCGTGCTCGCCTGGATCGAGGAGGCCCGCGAGGCGGGCGCCGAGATTCTCACGGGCGGAGAGCTCAGGTCGGGGAGCGGTTGCTGCCGCCGACCGTGATCGGGAATCCCGCGCCGGACCTGAAGGTCGCGTGTGAAGAGGTGTTCGGCCCGGTCTGCACCGTGACCGCCTACGACACCCTCGACGAGGCGATCGAGCTCGCGAACGGGACGCGCTACGGGCTCCAGGCCGGGATCTTCACGAGCAACGTGAAGACGGCGCTGGACGCGGCACACCGGCTGGAGTTCGGCGGCGTCACGATCAACGAAGCGCCGACGTTCCGGGCCGACCAGATGCCCTACGGAGGCGTCAAGGACTCGGGAAACACCCGCGAGGGACCGGCCTACGCCGTGCGCGAGCTGACCGAGGACCGGCTCGTCGTGATCGACCTCTGAACCGCCCTGAATAAGCGCTCCGAAGCGCCAAGTACACTCGCGCCGTGCTGCGTTTCCCGCCCCTGCAGAAGCTCCTGCGCCGGCCGGCCGGCGATCCGGACGCGACACCCCCGACAGCGCCGCGACGGCGGCGCCCGGTACCGCCCCCGAGCGATCTCCGGCGCGAGCGCCGCGCGCTGATGCGGCTGCGCGAGCAGAAGCTGCGCGACCTCGGCGGGCTCTCGCTCGAGATGTACCGGCGCGACCAGTTCCGCGAAGACCTCCTCCTCGAGCGCTGCGCGGAGCTGATCGGGCTCGAAGCCAGAATCCACGAGCTCGACACTCTTCTCGGTTCGGTTCGGCCGGCGTCCGGAGGCTCGCGCGCCGTCCGTTGCGAATGCGGCGCGCCGCTCCTGTGGGGCTCACGCTTCTGCGCGAGCTGCGGCCGGCCGGTCGCCGCCGGGGCGACAGGAGGTGCGCGGTGAGCTCCGCCCCACCCCGTTGCCCTCGCTGCAACGCGACCGTCGACCCCAACCAGGAGTACTGCCTGGAGTGCGGTACCCGCCTGGGGCACGAGCAGCGGCCGGGCTCGATCGACCGCACCTCGGCCGGCTTCGGTCAGCGGCACGGATGGGCGGGCCCATGGGTCGTCCCTGCCCTCCTTGGCCTGGTGATCGCCGTCCTCGGCACCGGCGCGGCGATCGCTATCTCCAGCGACGGCGAGGAGCCGAGCGCGATCTCGACCGCGACCGGCGGCAGCCTGACGGTGACGAACGACGGCTCCACTCTGACCGCGCCCGAGCCGACCGAGCCCGCGGCGACGACGGCGCCGCCGGCCACGACGGCACCGAACCCGACGACCACTCCGAAACCGCCCGTCAACCCGGCGGCGATCGTCTGGCCGCGAGGCCAGCGCGGGTGGACGATCGTGCTCCTTTCGCTCCCTCAGTCGAACGGGCTCGCGCGCGGCAAACGCCAAGGCGGCTCAGCTGCGAAGCGACGGCCTCCGTCGCGTCGGGGTCCTCGACTCCGACCGCTACGCGAGCCTTCATCCCGGCTACTACGTCATCTTCACCGGCGTCTTCGACTCTGAGGCGGAGGCCTCGGGTGCGCTCCAGCGAGCGCGGGCCGTCTGCAACTGCTCGGCGTACCAGCGCGAGATCATCCCGTAGCCCTGCAGGTGTAGGAATGCGCCGGGCCGGGCAAACGCGTTCGGAGCGCCTCGACCGTCACCGGAGTCGTTGGCGGCGCCGTCAACTATTGTGAACGACTTTGTAACAGCACCGGTTGTCCGTATACTCGAAGTTGACCACCCCGCCGAAACCTGATTTTCGGCCTGTGTACGGGGCAGAACAGGGAGCGATGACCGTTCAGATGGAAGCCCAGCTCATGCAACTGCAAGCGTGCATGTATCAGTACTCGCGAGCGATCTATCGCTCGATCAAAGACCTGATCGACCCGTATTCTGAGCCCGCCGTCCAGCTCGAATCGCGACGGGCGGTACTCGAGCAGTGCGAGCAGACGATGGAGCGGCTTGCCGCAGACCCGCACTACTTCGCGAAGCCCGATCGCGCCCTGTTCCAGGACATTCGCCGCTTCTTCCCCATCACGGCGCAGGCCCAGGTGGCCTGGGCGGTGAAGGAAGGCGTCGGCGCCGCTGTCGGCTTCATCGAGGAGCAGCTCGAGGCCGGCGCGTTCGACGGCGGCATCGCCCGCTGCCGGGCGACGACCCGCAAGGGCAAGCCCTGCCAGCGCACACCGCTGCCCGAGCGCGACTACTGCCCGTCGCACCAGCACCTCGAACGCTCTCTCGCAGCTGCCTGACGCCCCTGGCCGCGCGGCTCCCGCCGGGCGGAGCCCGGCTCCGCCGCGCTCGCGTCTCTCGCGGCGCTCCAGCCGGCGGCCCGTACCTCCGTACTGTTCCACCGGCTTACGCACCCCGAGAGACGCGCCAGGAACGCCAGGCGTCGTTGCGGAAAGCGTTTGGAGCGGTGGACCAACGACCGGGTAAGCTCGGGCGCGAATGTCGCATGACACCGACAAGCTGATCCGTCAGCTCTCGCTGGTCGCGTTCCTGATGGCGGAGCGGCGACCGCTTACGGCACGTGATGTCAAGGGCAACGTCGAGGGCTACTCCGAGATGTCCGATGAGGCGTTCGCGCGCCGCTTCTACTCCGACCGGGCCGAGCTGATCGCCCTCGGCGTTCCGCTTCACTCGCAGCGAGACGAGTTCACGGGCGAGGAGCTCTACACGCTCCGCTCCGAGAACTACTTCCTCGACAAGCTCGAGCTCGACGACGACGAGCTTGGCGGCGCTCCAGACCGCGCTCCACATGCTCGACGGCACGTTCGCGTACGCCGAGCCGCTCCGGCTCGCGCTGCAGAACCTCGCACTCGGGCGACCCGGCTTCGACGACGCCCCCACCGAGACCGCAGCGAGCGTCCAGGTGCGCGATCCCGACTACTCGCCGGAGATGGCGGGCCGGCTCTCGAAGCTCGAGTCCGCGATCTCGAAGCAGCGCACGATCAAGTTCAGCTACTGGTCGCCGCGTCGCGACGCGGTGCGGGAGCGGTCGCTGAACCCGTACGCGCTCCGGCGCGACCGCGGCACCTGGTACGTCGTCGGCGAGGACCTCGACCACGAGGACGTCCGCACGTTCCGCGTCTCGCGGATCCGCAGCGACATCAGGTTCGCGACGCGCCGCGAGCGGGACTTCCGCGTGCCTCCGGATTTCGATGTCGACGCCTACCGGGTCGGAGAGGACTGGCAGCACGGTCCGGTCGCCGGCACGGCCCGGGTCGAGGTGAACGGGGACACCGCCTGGTGGGTTCATCGGACGCTGAGCGAAGCTGGGACGCTGACCGACGGGGTCTTCGAGACGGAGTACGCGGCGATCGAGCCGCTCGCCGGCTGGGTGCTGCGCCAGAACGGTCGGGCGATCCCGCTCGAGCCCGAGGACCTTCGGCGCGCCTGCGCGGAGGGGCTCAAGCGCGTCCGGGAAGCGCACGAGGCCGAGGCACCGAAACCGGCCCGCGCGAAGTCGCTGGCGATCGTCGCAGATGGCGCCGAACGGCCGGCGCCGCCCGTGGCCCCGGAGCGCTTTGCCGTCCTGCAGGCCCTGCTCGCGTACCTGCTCGCCGCCTGCGGTGACGAGCGCGCCGCCGATCTCGACGCCGACGAGCTCGCTGCGCGCTTCCAGATCCCCCGCGACGAGCTGCAGGAGCATCTCTCCCTCCTGAACCTCGTCAACTTCGGCGGCGGCTGCTACACGGTGTACGCCGAGCTGAACGGTGACCGCGTGCGCGTCGACAAGGAGCTGTACGGCGACGTGTTCCGGCTCGCGCCGCGGCTGACCCCGCTCGAGGCCCGGGCCATCCACCTCGCGCTGGACATCGTCGGCCCCTCGATTGCGGCACAGGTGCACACGCCGCTCGACCGCGTCCGCCAGAAGCTCGAGGAGACCTTCGGCCAGTTCGAGGATCACCAGACACCCGCCTCCCGCTCCGAGAACCACGAAGAGGAGCTCGTCGCCACGTTCTCCGACGCGATCACGCAGCGGCGGGTGGTCGTGATCGACTACCTGAAGGAGGGCGAGGAGAACCCGTCGGAGCGTCTCGTCGAGCCGTACTCGTTCGAGCGCGTGCTGCCCAACTGGCTGATCCACACCTGGGATCGCTCCTCGGAAGGCGAGCGCTCGTTCCGCCTCGACCGCATGCGCTCGGCGCGGATGACTGACGAGACGTTCGAGCCACGGGAGGGGTTCGACCCTCATTTCCTCGAGGTGACCCGCCCGGTGCAGGTCCGCTACGCCAAGTCCGTGGCCCGCTATCGCGTCGAACGCGGCGCCGTGCGCCTGACGGACGGCTCCGCGCTCGCCACGCTCCGCGTCGGGACGAGCGATTGGCTGATCGGCGAGATTCTCGCCGACCGCGGCGAGGCGGTCGTGCTCGAGCCCGAAGACGTCCGGCCGGCGATCGCGAAGCGTGCGGCGCAGCTCCTCCGTGAGCTCCGACTCAGCCGCGTCAAGCTTCCGGGCTAGTTCTCAGCCGACCGGCAGCGTCAGCGTGAAGGTCGAGCCCTCACCCGGGCGCGATTCGACCGCGAGCGAGCCGCCGTGGGCCTCCGCGAAGGAGCGCGAGAGGAAGAGCCCGAGACCCGTCCCCGGCTTCGCGCTGCCCGCGGCGCGGCCGAACTTCTCGAAGATGTGGTCGTGATGCTCCGGCAGGATCCCCGGCCCCCTGTCGCGCACCCAGACCGTGACGTGGCCGTCCTCCGCCTGCGCTTCGACGAGCACCTCGCCGCCGGCATCGGAGTACTTGATCGCGTTCGAGAGCAGGTTGTCGACGAGCTGCCGGAGGCGTTCGGCGTCGCCGCGGATGGTGGGCAACGCAGCCGGCAGCGCCGTCGCCAGCCGCACCTCGTCCTGTCCGATACTCGGCGGCCGCGACCGAGTCGCGGATGACCCCGGCGAGATCGACGTCGGAGAACGCGTAGCCGAAGGTGCCGGCCTCGATGCGCGAGGTGTCGAGGACGTCCCCGACGAGCGTCCGAGAGACGCGACGTCTCGTCGCCGATCACCGCGAGGAACGCGTCGCGCTGCTCGGGCTTGAGCTCGCGCCACCGGTGCTGAAGCGTCTGAGCGGAGCCGATTACGGCAGCCATCGGGCTGCGGAGCTCGTGCGAGACCAGCGAGACGAAGTCCGCCCGGAGCGACGAGAGGCGACGTAGCTCGTCGGCGCTCGCCCGCTCCGCCTCGTAGGTCCGCAGGTTCTGGACGGCGGTCGCGACGAGCCGGCCGAGGAGCGTCACGAGGTCGATCTCCTCGACTCGGAACGAGGCGCGCTCCGTCCGCGAGATGGCGAGAGCGCCGATCGAGCGAGCGCCCAGCTGGAGCGGCGCAAGGACGCGCGAGCGGACGCCGAGCGCGCGCAGGTCGGCTTCCTCCGGATACCGATCCTCGGCGATGTCCTCGCGGTAGATCGTCCGCCCCTCGCCCATCACCTGCTCCAGGACCGATTCCGGCACGCCGATCGAGCTCCCGGGTGCGAGGACGTCGTCTGCGCCGACGCCTGCGGTCGCCATGATGCGGCCGCCCGTCGGCTCCACGATGAGGATCGCCGCACGATCGAAGGCGAGCAGGCCACGCAGCTCCTGGACGAAGGCGGCGAACGCTGCGTCCAGGTCGAGCGAAGAGCCGAGTGCACGCGCCGCGCGGCTCGTTGCCTCGAGCAGGTCGATCCGCCGCCCGAGCTCGTCGCGCAGCCGCTCCGCCTCGGCGGCCCGCTCCTCGGCGGCTCGGGCCTGACTCCGCTCCATGTCCACGAGCCGCCCGACGACGCCGCCGAGCGCGACCGCGACGAGCACGCGGAGGATGAGCGCGTCGTACCGCACCGGCACACCGAACTCGGCCTCCCGCCAGAGCTCGAGGCCGAGGAGCACGGGAAATGTGAGGACGCCGACCAGCAACCCACCGGCGAGGCGGAAGAACAACGCAGCTTCGAGGACGACGAGATACGCCAGTGACCGCAGCGGCTGCCCCGGCTCCCAGGCAAAAACGAACATCAGTGCGGTGACGACCGCGGCGTCTGCGATCACGTTCAGCGTGGCGAGGTACCGGAGCCGGCTTCGCCAGCGGTAGGCGAGCCCCAGCAGGGTGAGCGCAATGAGCGCCTGCGCCGCCACGACGAGCCAGGCGGCGAGCTCGTAGCGCGAGCGTGGGGAACTCGTCGCGGTCGAGCGCCACCTTCGCGAGCGCGAGCGGGACGAGCGCGAGCCGGACGTAGGAGAGGATCCGGATCAGCTTCACGCGACGCTCCGGCGGTCGATGCGCGCGAGCGCCCACTCGGCGTGCTCGCGCAGGAGATCGTCCTCGTCCTCCGCGTACCGCACGACGGCGTCGCGCTCGGCCGGGCCGCCGACGTTCCCGGCCGCGATCAGCGCGTTGCGGCGCAGCCAACGCGGATCCTTGCGCGGAACGTAGAGCCGGTCGTACCGCTCCACGAGCTCGTCGCCGTCGGCCTCGAGCCACTCCACGAGCGACACCGAGGGCTCCGCCTCGGCCGCGAGGGCGTGGTCGGCGTTCCGCTTCTCGACTCCGCGGTTCCACGGGCAGGCCTCCTGGCAGATGTCGCAGCCGTAGACGAGCGAGCCGAGCGGCTCCCGGTACGGCTCCGGAACGGGCAACGGCGCCTGCGTCCAGTACGAGAGACAGCGGTTCGAGTCGAGCGTGCCCGGATCGTCGAGCGCTCCGGTGGGGCACGCGTCGATGCAGAGCCGGCACGAGCCGCAGCCTGCGTCGAGAGGAGGCGACGGCTCGACGACCTGATCCGAGACGAGGGTGCCGAGGACGACCCAGGAGCCGTGGCGCCGCGTGATCAGGAGCGTGTTCTTGCCGTAGAAGCCGATCCCCGCGCGAGCGGCTCCCTCACGATCGACGTGGTCGTTCTCGTCGACCAGCACACGGTAGGAGCCGCCGAGCCTGCGGCCGAGTGCGTCTAGCTTCCCGCGCAGCTCGTCGTAGCGGTCGGACCACGTGTAGCGAGCGAGTCGGCCCTCCCCCGGTCCTGGCTCGTCCGCGGGAACGTAGTAGCAGAGTGCGGCCGAGATCACGGTGCGGGCACCCGGAACGAGAGACTCCGGATGGCACGAGACCTCTGGCCGGCGGGTGGTGAAGCCCATGCCCGCGAAGAGGCCGCGCTCACGCCGGTCGCGGATGTGCCGTTCCGTCGCCTCGTACGGCTCGGCCGGAGAGGCGCCGACTGCGTCCAGACCGAGCTCCGCACCAGCGAGGGTCAGCTCAGCCGCTGTCATGACAGGATTGTGCCCGTGAAGGCGATCAGAATCCATGAGGACGGCGGGCCGGAGGTGCTCCGGTACGAGGACGTTCCGGATCCGGTGGCCGGTCCGGGTGAGGTGCTCGTGTCGCTGCGCGCCGCGTCTCTCAACCATCTCGACCTCTGGGTTCGCCAGGGGCTCCCTTCGGTGCCGAAGCCGCGCATCCTGGGCGCGGACGGCGCGGGCGTCCGGGTCGACACCGGCGAGCGGGTGGTCATCAACCCCGGGCTCGAGCATGGCTCGATGATCAGGGTGGTCGGCGAGCACACCGAGGGAACGCACGCCGAGCTGATCGCGGTTCCCGGAGACGAACGTCTTCCCGCTCGACGACGCGATCGACTTCGAAACCGCGGCGGCGTTCCCGCTCGTCTACGAGACCGCCTACCGGATGCTCGTGACCAAGGCGCAGTTGCAGGCGGAGGAGTGGGTTCTGATCTGGGGCATCGGCGGCGGGGTCGCCACCGCCTCGTTCGAGATCGCACGCGCCCTCGGCGCGAAGACCTTGGTCACGTCCAGCTCGGACGCGAAGCTGGAACAGGCCCGTGAGTGGGGTGCTGACCTCGCCGTCAACCACGCGACCGGTGACGTCGCCGCAGCAGCGAAGGAGATCGGCGGCGTCGACGTCGTCGTCGAGACCGTCGGCGAGGCGACCTGGAAGCACTCGCTCGCGGCGGTCAAGGCGGGCGGCAGGGTCACCGTCTGCGGCGCCACGAGCGGCCCGAACCCGCCCGCGCAGCTGCATCGCTTCTGGTGGAAGCAGCTGACGGTCTACGGCTCGACGATGGGGACGCGCGACGACTTCCTCGGCGCGTACGAGCTCGTGCGCAGCGGCCGCGCTCGCGTGCACGTCGATTCGACGTTCCCGCTCTCGGAGACCCGCGCGGCGCACGAGCGGCTGGAGCGCGGCGAGCAACTCGGAAAGATCGTCCTCACGATCCCGTGACCTTCGAGCTGGAGAGCCCGGAAGCACGTCGTTGCGCCGAAGCTCTTCGCGCCGCTCGGCCCGACCTACGACCGCTACGCGCGGCTCCTCTCGCTCGGCCAGGACCCGCGGTGGCGGCGCTTCCTGGTCTCGCGGCTCGAGGTCGGGCCCGACGCGCGGGTGCTGGACGTCGCGACCGGCACGGGCGCGGTCGCGCTCGAGCTTGTCCGGCAGCACGGCTGCTCGGTCGTCGGCATCGACAGGAGCCCGGAGATGCTCGCTGTCGCACGGAGTCGCGTTGCCGCCCGCCGGCTTGGCGCGAAGATCGAGCTGCACGAGGGGCGAGCCGAGGCGCTGCCGTTCGCAGACGGCTCGTTCGACGGTCTGACTGTCACGTACCTGCTCCGGTACGTCGACGATCCGGCCGCCACGATCAGCGAGCTGGCCCGCGTCGTGCGCCCGGGCGGAACGATGGCGCTGCTGGACTTCGGCGTTCCGCAAGTCGCGCGTTGCTCGCGCGCTCTGGGAGATCTACGTGCGGATGGTGCTGCCGTCTGCGGGCCGTTTGCTCTCTCCCGGCTGGCACGAGGTCGGCCGGTTCCTCGGCCCGAGCATCCGCGAGCTCGAGGCGTGGCTGCCGCTCGAGCTCCAGCTCGAAGCTGTGGTCCGACGCCGGGCTCACGGACATTCGCGCGCGGCGGCTCAGCCTCGGCGGCGGCGTGGTGGTGTGGGGCCGCCGCCGATGAGCTCCGCGCCGCGGCCGGCGTTCTACGCGCTCGCGCAGGGTGGGTGGCGCGACTACGTGACGCTGCTCCATGTGCCCTACACGCTCTGGCACCTCTCCTACGTGGCGATCGGGGCGGCACTCGCCCCGGAGCTCGAGGCAAACCGGCTGCTGTGGGGGCTCGCGGCCTTCCTACTCGCCCTCGGCGTCGGCGCCCATGCCCTCGACGAGCTGCACGGCCGCCCGCTGGGCACGGAGATTCCTCGCGACGTGCTCGTCTGGCTCGCTGCGGCGTCGCTCGCCGCGGCAGTCGCGATCGGAATCGCCGCCGCGCTCGCGTGGACGCTCTGGTTGCTGCCGTTCGTGGCCGCCGGGGCGTTCCTCGTCCCCGCCTACACGCTGGAGCTCGGTGGAGGGCTCTTCCACACCGATCTCTGGTTCGGGCTCGCCTGGGGCGCCTTCCCGGTGCTCGTGGCGTACCTGGGAGCCGCCGAGACGCTGCGGCCCGAGGCGTTCATCGCGGCTGCGTTCGCGCTGCTCGCGAGCCTGGCGCAGCGCTCGCTCTCGACGCAGGTGCGGACGGTGCGGCGTCGGGTCGCCGAGGTGACCGGCACGCTCCGCTACCGCGACGGGCACGAGGAGCCGCTGGAGGCGGCGACGCTCGCGCGGGCGCCCGAAGCTGCCCTGCGAGCCCTGTCGCTGGCGATGGTCCTGCTTGCGGTGGCGCTCGTCTGGCTGCGCCTGGGCTGAGCTCTAGCCGCAGCTGCTCCAGTTCGCGCAGAGCACCCAGGTGCTGACCGTCTGCGTGACTCCCGCTCGTGTTTGCGAACTGCACGTCCCACATGGGAAGTCGTCCGTTCCCGGCGCCGACGCGCGTGACACGTACGTCGCCGCGCGTGCAAGGTCGGTAAGCTGGTACCCACCATTCACGGCCTGTGGCGTTGGAGCGGCGCACGTGCCCGCCGAAACGGTCGACGTTGGCGCGGCCAGCGCACCGCCACGCCGCTCGTGGACACGTAATTTCCACGCCACCGTGGCGTCATCCCCGTCGATCCATCATCGCCATCGAAGCCGTCATCGCCGTCGATCGCCGTCATCGCCGTCCAGGCCATCCTCGCCGTCCAGGCCGTTCTCACCGGCAATGCCTCGCGGCCCCGGCAAGCCGCGTACGCCCTGCTGGTTCCAGGTGACTGCCCGTTCTGTCTTTCGACAATCCTTCGCGGCGTTGACCAGCCGCAGCGCTCCGCTCTTCTTCTTCGCACAGGCCACGAGCTTGTCGTTCGTAGCCGACGTCATCGCCCAGCCGACCGACCCGACTGCTGCCACCACGACAAACAGTCCGCCCAGAATCAACGCACGGCGCAGCATCCGCGAACCCCTCATCTAACCGTCCCCCTCGCTTCGTGTACCGCCCAATCTAGGGCGAACCGCAGCCGAATTCTAGGGACTACCCGAAGCCGAGGATGAACTTCGCGTCTTCGGACATCTTGTCCGGCGTCCACGGCGGGTCGAAGGTCAGCTCCACCTCGACCTCCTCCACGCCCTCGACGGCCGACGCCGCCTCGTGGATGTTCTCCTGGATCATCTGACCGGCGGGGCAGCCCATCGAGGTGAGGGTGTGGATCACCTTCACCTTTGGCCCTTCGATCTCGACGTCGTAGAAGAGGCCCAGCTCGACGATGTCCATCCCGAGCTCCGGGTCCTCGACCGTGTGCAGCGCCTCGACGATCTCTTCGCGTGTGGCCATGACATCAGGCTACCCGAGAAGCCGCACCTCCTCCTTTCGATCCCGGGCGAAGAAGTGGATGCTCTCGGCGAAGCGCACCCAGTTGCAGCGCATGCACATCACGAGCGAGTGGGTGCGGGCGCTGTCGGTGAGGAAGCGGACGCCGCGGAGGAGATCGCCGTTCGAGACGCCGGTCGCGACCACGATCACCTCGCCGTGCGCGAGGTCGTCGGAGGAGAAGACGCGGTTGACGTCCTCTACCCCGTGCTCGCCGGCGGCATCGATCTCGGCGCGCGTCGTCGGCCACAGCTGCGCCTGCAGCTCGCCTCCCAGGCAGCGGAGCGCCGCCGCCGAGAGGACGGCCTGGCGCGTTCCGCCGATGCCGACGGCAAGGTGGTCGTTCGTGCCTCGGATGGCAGCGGAGATCGACGCCGTCACGTCGCCGTCCTGGATCAGCTTGATCCGGGCGCCGGCCGCGCGAATCTCCTCGATCAGATCGTGGTGCCGGGGACGGTCGAGCACGAGCGCGGTGATGTCGTTGGCGTTCCGCCCGAACGCGTCGGCGATGGCGGCGACGTTCTCGCCCACGGGCCGAGTGAGGTCGATGCGGCCCAGCGCCCGCGGGCCCACGGCCATCCGGCGCATGTACATGTCGGGAAGCTTGAGCAGCGATCCGGGCGGGCCGACCGCGATCATCGACATCGCGCCGTTCCCGCCGCGGGCGACGACGCCTCGGCCTTCGAGCGGATCGACCGCGAGATCGAACGACTCGCCGCCGGTGCCGATGCTCGACCCGGGCTCGAGCTCGATCCCCTGGTCGGACCCGATCACGATCGTCCCCGCGATCGGCAGGCCGGCGAGGCCCGCGAGCATCGCGCCGTTCGCGCGCCTCCTCCGCGGCGTCCTGGTCGTCGCGGCCGAGCCAGCGGGCGCCTGCGAGCGCAGCCCATTCGGTCGCACGCGCGAAGAGCGCGCAGGGGCAGGGGCCCTTGGGACGCCTCGCTCATCGCACGCCCTGCGCGGCGGCGCGCTCCGCCTGTTCGAGGACGAGGTTCATGACCGCGGCGACCGCCTCGTTCTGCGACTCGTTCTCGATCACCGGCACGTCGGCCCGCGCAGCGCGCTCGAGCACGTACTCCTGGATCATCCGGATCTCGGGCAACCCGCCGATGTAGCGGTCGACGGGCCGGACGCCCTCCGACGTGGCATCGCGGATCCAGAAGTGCGTGCGGTGAATCTCCTCGTCGCGGATCGCGAGCACGCACTGGACGACGAGTGCGCCGCGCAGCTCCGTGGTGATCATCCCCGGCACGAGATGGACTCCTTCCAGCACCATCGACCAGCCCTCGTCGAGCGCCCGCTGCAGCGCGGCCTCGACGCCGGTGAGCACGTTGCGCGTCTGATCGAGGAAGCCGAGCAGCGCCGCGTCACCCGACTCCTCCTCCTCGGCCTTCGACAGGCCGAGCCCGGCCTCGAAGCTCGAGTAGTGGATCGAAGGCATGAACTCCTTGGCGAAGAACGCGCGCATCGTCTGCCGGACGAAATCGGTCGAGGTCACGCGCGTGATGCCGAGCCGGTAGGCGACCTCGGTGGCCACGGTCGACTTGCCGGTGCCGGTCCCGCCGCCGACGAGCAGGATCACGGGCAGGTCGAGCTCCTGGAGGTCGCGGAAGCGGCGGAGCTGCCGTACCGCCCGCGAGCCGCGCTCCTCGCCGAGTACCTCGACCGCGAGCTCGCGCAGCCGATCGAGGTCGACGGACACCTCGCCGCGCTTCGCAAGATCGCTCTCGGTAAGGCGAGCGAGCTCGTAGGCGCTCTCCTCGCCGACTCCAACCGCGGTGAGCGCGCGCGCCATCAGCCCCTTCGAGTAGGGAGCCTCGGGCCCGCCGAGAAAGTGCCGCTCGCCTTTCCGCCGCTCACTCGTCCCTACGCCGCCTCCTCCGCCAGCCGCAGCAGCTCGACGTCGAGATCCTGGCCGTCCACGGAGAGCACGTCGCTGCCGGCGAGGACGATGTCGACGCCGCGCTCCCGGGCAGCCTCCGCAACCACGTCGATCGCCGCGGCCTTCAGCTCGACGAGGAAGACGTCCGCCTCGACCTGCTCGAGCTCCTCGAGGAGCTTCCTCCGATCGGACAGGCTCCCGGATACGTACACGACATCGGCGCCGTACTCGTCGCGCAGGTCAGCAGCGAGCCTGTCGTGCGCCGCCTCGGGCGCGGTCGAGAAGAACGCAACCGTCCGCCCCGCCACCGACTCGGCAGGGCTCGGCCGGAGCCTCGTCGCCAGCACGCGCGGCGCGAGCTCGGCCGCCTCATCGCAGAGCTCCTCCCAGCCCGAGCCCTCTTCCGCCATCGTCAGGACGACGAGGTCGGAGACGAGGTGCCGGAACCTGTTCAGGTAGCCCGTGGCGACGTCGCGGTCCGTTGAAGCGTTGACGACGAGGATGCGCCGGCTCGTCTCGATCGGCGGGATCGCCGCGCCACTGCCGTCGAAGAGGACGAGGTCCGGGGCGAGCTCGACCGCCAGCTTCGCTCCCTGGTGGACGTTCGAGGTGGAGACCGAACCGGCGAAGCCCGCCGCCGCACCGGCGGCAACCGACGGTTTCGACGCCGGTGAGCGCGGCCGTCTCGAGGTAGTCGGACGCGGCGTGTCGCCCGGAGCGCGAGAGCTCGAGCAACGTGTCGATGTCAGGCGCGACCTTCGCAATCTCGGGCTCGGGTGGGCCGCCTCTCCCCATCGCGACGACGACGACCTTCCGGTCGCGCGCGAACAGCCGAGCCGCGTGCGCCGTGATCGCGGTCTTCCCCACGCGCTTGCCGGTGCCGATGATCCCGATCGAGGGGAGCGGGAACGGCGCGAGCTCCGGCGGGTCGAAGCGAAAGTCGGCGCCGACGTACGGCAAGCCGGCGGCGAGCACCTGGCTCGCCAGCCGAAAGCGCTCCTTCGGGCCGAGAACCGGCTCGTCCGAGAGGTCGACCACGAGCTCGGGCTGGTGCTCGGAGAGCGCGCGGTCGAGGTCATCGGCGAGCACGACGCCGTAGTCCGAGTCGTCGCGCAGCTTCTCGGTGCCGCCCACGAGGTGCGCGGCGACGAACTCGTACGGGAGCTCCTCGAGCGCCGCTCGCACCACGGGCGCGTAGTGCTCGCCGTCGATGAGAGCCATGGCGCGCGTCACGAGCGGGTCGTCACCTCGTCCTCGATCCGCCCCGTGTACTTCTCGTACTCGAAGGTGTCGAGCGAGAACTGGATGATCCGCTCCTGTCCGTGGAAGGGGTGCTTGCGCCAGACGGCGACATGGCTCCCGGACACCTCGACGACGTTGTAACAGGGGCGCGTGTTGCCCCGGAGGCGGAGCGACGAGACCGTGCCGGTGTTGACGACGAAGAGGTTCTCGAGCTTCCAGGCGTACGGGACGTGCTTGTGCCCGGAGAGGACGAGGTGGACGCCTGCGCGCTGGAGACACTCGATCGTGTCGCCGGCGTCGTAGATCACGTTCCGCTCGCGCCCGGTGCCGGGCACGGGCAGCAGGTGGTGGTGGCAGACGAAGACGCGGAGCTCACTCTCCTGCTGCGCGAACTGCTCCTCGATCCAGCGGTAGCGGCCACGACCGATCTGACCGTGATCGAGGTCGGGCTCCGTGGAGTCGACCGCCACAACCGTCGCCGGGCCGACCCGAAGCACCGAGTTGCGCTCGCCGAAGAGCTCCTCGAAGTGGACGTAGCCCACGTTGCGGGAGTCGTGGTTGCCCGGAATCACGACCATCGACTCGCAGACGACCTTGTCGAGGTACCGCCGCGCCTCCTCGTATTCGTGCTTGAAACCGAATGTCGTCAGGTCGCCGGAGCAGACGACGATGTCCGGATCCAGGTCGTTGATCTCGCTGATCGCCCGCTCGAGCAAGCCGGGTACGAAGTACTGGCCGCCGCAGTGCAGGTCGGACAGGTGCGCGATCGTGAAGGTCGTACCGTCAGCTGGCGGCGGCATGCGAAAGCATAGGAGTCAGATTTCGGTGGCAACGACTCGCCGATGCTAAGCGTCCCTCCAAGGTCGTCCGGGGCGCGCGCTACCTTGAGGTTCGTGCCACGGCAGTCGCCCGCGTTCCGCGCCTATACCGGCACGACCCCGCCCAAGTTCGTCAACGAGGTCGAGTTGGAGTGCGCCAAGATGCTCGATTTCTACGGAGTCCCGTGGGAATACGAGCCGCGCACGTTCGTGCTCGAGCAAGACGCGGACGGGCGCGTCACGAGCGCGTTCACGCCCGACTTCTACCTCCCCGAGCAGGACCTGTACGTGGAGGTCACGGTGATGCGCCAGTCGCTCGTGACACGCAAGAACCGGAAGCTGCGCGAGCTGAAGCGGCTGTATCCGGAGATCAAGGTCAAACTCTTCTACCGGCGCGACATCGAGCGCCTGGCCCAGCGATTACGACTGAAGCTCGCCACCTAGCCTCCGCCTTGGCAGCGGACGGACACCCCATCGGGGATGTCTACCTGACCCGTGCGGAGATCGGCCGCCGCGTCACCCAGCTCGGAGCGGAGCTTGCCGATGTGTACGCCGGACGGGAGCCGCTGCTCGTCGCGCCGCTCAAGTCGAGCGCCGTCTTCCTGAGCGACCTCTCGCGTGCGCTGCCGATCCCCCACGAGGTCGACTTCCTCGAGTTGGCGGCCTATGCGAGCGGCCGCTCCGGCGGGATCAAGCTGCTCAAGGACCTCGACACGTCGATCGTCGATCGCGACGTGCTCGTCGTCGAGGACGTCGTCGACACCGGTCTGACGCTGAACTTCCTCTCGCGCACGCTCTCGCTCCGCAATCCGGCGAGCCTCTCGGCGGTCACGCTCCTCGACCGCCCGTACCGGCGGCTCGTCGACGACGTGCCGCTGGACTACGTCGGCTTCACGGTCCCCGATGAGCTCTTCGCCGGGTACGGGCTCGGCCTGGACGAGCGTTGGCGTGCACTGCCCGACCTGCATTTCGTGGCGATCGAGGAGCTGCCCAGCCACCTCACGGGCGACAGCTACCGCCGCGAGAGACCCGAAGCGGCCTAAAGCAACCGGCCGCCCCGAAGGACGGCCGGCGTAGCGTCTAAAGGAAGCTCGGCGACCTCGGAGAGACGCCGTTTCCTGCTTTCGAGCCGTACGAGATGTAAACGGGGCGAACGCCGGCCGGGTTACGGAGCCTTCTAGAGGTAGCCGAGCGGATCGACCGGCGCGCCGTTGATGCGCACCTCGAAGTGCACGTGCGGGCCGGTCGAGTGGCCCGTGTTCCCCGAGTAGGAGATCAACTGCCCCTGGGCCACAGACTGGCCGACGCCGACCGTCACGCTCGTGTTGTGGCCGTAGGCGGTCGAGATTCCGTTGCCGTGGTCGACCACGACGAGATTTCCGTAGCCGCCGAGCCACCCCGCGACGATCACCGTCCCGGCCGCAGCGGCGACCACAGGAGTGCCGACCCCGACGGCGAGGTCGATCCCCTCGTGCATCCGGCCCCAGCGCCAGCCATAGCCGCTCGTGAGGATGCCGTGGACGGGCCAGATGAAGCCCGCCGCGGAGGCCTGGCCCGTCGGCCCCGGCACAATCACCGAGGAGGAGCTCTGGGCGGAACGAATCCTCGCGGCGAGCGTCGCGCTCTGCTGCTGCAGCGAGCGCATGTGCTCGAGCGCGTGCGCCTTGTCCTCCTGCACGTTCGCGAGCGTCGCGCGCTTGTCGCGGCGGGCTGTGGCCAGCTCGCGCTGATCCCAGGCGAGCCGGTCGCGGACCGCGCGCTGCTCGATCGTCCGGTCGGCAACCTCACGAGTGACCGCAGCGACCTGCTTGCGGGTCTTCCGGGTCGCGTTCCGGATCTCCTGCATCTGTTCCTTCGCGTTCTTGACCTCCTCCGCGACCTTCTTGTCCTGACGTCCGATCTCGTTCAGGAACTCCAGCTGATCGAGCAGCTCCGAGAAGCTGGACGACTCGAGAACGACGCTGAGAGCGGAGGTCGACTCGGTCGTGTAGATCTCGACGATGCGCTTGTTCAGCCGCTTTGTCGCCGCCTTGTGCTGGCGCTGGAGGAACACGAGCTTGCGGGTCTGCAGCTGGTAGAGCTCGTTCAGCCGGTCGAGCTTGCGCTGGTGCAGCGCGAGCACCTCCTCGAGCTGGTTGAGGCGCGCCGAGGCGCTGTCGACGTCGTTCTGAAGCCGCTGGATCTTGTCGGTGACAACCTCGATCTGGGACGTGAGGACGCCCTCGCGGCTGGCGCGCGGACTCGATCTTCTTCTGGAGGACGTCGATCCGGCCGTCGATCATCTGCTTCCGCGCGCCGACGTCCTGGCCGGAGGCAGGAGACGCGAGGAGCAGGAAGCAGGCAAGCGCTGTGCCGAGGAACACCGTGCCGGCGAGCGCGCCGGTAGCGAAGCGGGAGCGCATCCGAGTAAGAGTTTCGTCAGGGGATCGGCCGTCCCTGCGGGCGGCCGGCGCGCAGTGTAGCCGGAATCTGCCGAAAGTTACTGCGGATCGGGCTCTGGCACGATCACGGGACCCGGCAGATCGCCCTCGTCGGGCGGCGGATACGGCTCCGGAATGAGGGGCGGCGAGGGTGGCGAAGGTGGCTCGGGATCGTCCGGTGGCGGAAACGGGTCCGGGCGCGGTGTTGGCGGCTCGGTGTCGGCGGCTGCGGCTCGAGCGGATCCATGCCTGCTCCGCTACCCGGGCCGGTCGGCCTTCACACGCGCGGTCGCCTCGGCACGGGGCTCGAGCGCCCGGAGCGCCTCCACCGCCTCGCGCCGTAGCGGCCCCACGAGCGCGCGGTAGTCCTCGTCCGAGACCTTGCCGGTGCGATGGTCGAGCTCGAGCTCCTTGAGCGCCCCCAGCGCCCGGTCGCGGGACTCCGCGAGCGCCAGCCGCCGCTGCTCGAGCTCACCGGGCTCGTCGAGGGCATCACGCCCCGCTTCGGGCTCACGTAGGTAGGGCAGGGCGACGAGAACGACACAGCCGACGGCGAGCAGCGCGCCGAGCAGCAGTGCGAGGTTCACGGCCGCGCAGGCGCTTCGGCGCCGCTGTAGCGCAACGCCAGGCGGCGCTGCTCGCGGGCATCGGGCCAGAGGGTGATCAGCGAGCCGAGGAGGAAGACGAGCCCGGCGAGCCAGATCAGGTTCACGAGCGGCTTGACGAAGATCCGGAAGTACACGGTGCCGTTCGGGTTGATCTGCTCGGCGATCACGAACAGATCCTCGCCGGTGACGAGGTCGCTGCGGATGCCGACTTCGTTGGAGACCTGCCGCTCGGCGGTGTAGGCGTTCTTCCCCGCCTCGACCGTCCCGAGGCCCTCGCCGTCGCGCTCGACGTCAAGGCGGGCCCTGATCTCGGTCGCGTTTGCGCCCTCGCGCTCCACGAGCGAACGGTAGGTGAGCCGGTAGTCGCCGACGGCGAGCGTCTGGCCGGGCGCGAGCCTCCCCTCGACGACCTTGTCGTAGGCGCTCGAGCCGGCGATCCCGATCGCGAGCAGGACGACGGCGGCGTGCACGATGTAGCCGCCGTAACGCCGGCGGTTGCGTGCAACCAGCGCGGAGAAGGCACCCGGCCACGAGCCGCCGGAGAGGGAACGGCGGGCGCGCGTGCCGCGGATGAACTCGAGCGCGATGGAGGCGAGCACGAAGGTGGAGAACGTGTACGCGATCAGGCCGGGAATCGACGAGCCCGCGCCGAGCGCGAGCAGGATGAGCCCGGCGAGGAGCGCTGCCCCGGCCGGCCACGCGAAGGTCAGCGCGAGGCTGCGCAGCGAGGCGCGCCGCCAGGCGACGAGCGGGCCGATGCCCATCAGCAGCAGCAGCGGCAGCCCGAAGGCGCGCACGAAGAAGTCGTAATAGCCTCGCCCGACGATCCTCGACTCGCCCATCACCGCCTCGTACACGAGCGGGTAGGCGACGCCCCAGAGGATCGTCAGCGTGAGCGCGACGAGCAGCAGGTTGTTGTAGAGGAAGGTCGCCTCGCGCGAGACGAGCGACTCGAGCCGGGTCTTCGAGCGCAGGAGCGGCAGCCGCACGAACAGGAGCGCGAGCGAGGCGCCGAGGCCGATGCCCAGGAAGGCGAGGAACCACGGCCCGATGTCGCTCTCGGTGAACGCATGGATCGAGCTGAGGATCCCGGAGCGGGTCAGGAACGTCCCGAAGATCGAGAGGAAGAAGGCGCCGATCACGAGGAGGACGTTCCAGACGCGGAGCATCCCGCGCTTCTCCTGGATCATCACCGAGTGCAGGAACGCGGTCGCCGCGAGCCACGGCATCAGCGCCGCGTTCTCGACCGGATCCCACGCGTAGTAGCCGCCCCAGCCGACCTCCTCGTAGGCCCAGTGGGCGCCGAGCAGCTGGCCGATCCCGAGCGCCGTCCAGGCGACGAGCGTCCAGCGGCGCGTGGCGACGATCCAGCGCTCGTCCGTGCGGCGGGCGAGCAGCGCGCCCATCGCGAAGGCGAACGGAATCGTGAGCCCGACGTAGCCGAGGTAGAGCAGCGGCGGGTGGGCCATCATGTACGGGTTCTGGAGGCTCGGGTTCAGGCCGGCCCCGTCCGCAGGCGCCGGCTGCATGGCAAACGGCGTCGCCACGACGACGACGAGGAACGCGAAGAAGACCGCGACGGCCCCGACCACGGGGACGACCCAGGCGACGAGATCGCGCGTGCGGCGGTTGAGCAGCACCGCCGCCGCTCCGTAGCCGGTCAGGATCAGCAGCCAGAGGAGGAGCGATCCCTCCTGCCCACCCCAGAACGCGGAGATCGTGTAGCCGGTCGGCAGCTCGCGGCTCGTGTGCTGCGCGACGTAGACGAACGAGAAGTCGTGGCGGACGAGCGCGGCGAGGAGGACGACCGAGGCGACGGCGCTCGTGACGAAGGCGCCGATGAGCGCGTTGCGGGCCGAGACCGCTAGACGGCGCCGGCCCTTCCAGGCGGCAATCGAGCCGGCAACGACCGCGTAGAGGGCGAGGCCGAGCGTGGCGACGAGTGCGGCGCGGCCCAGCTCAGGCAAGTTACGTGCTCTTCTTGGCCGTGTACTTCGACGGGCACTTCGTCACGAGGGAGTCCTTCCTCGCGACGAAGACGCCGTTCCGGAGCTCACCCTTGACGGAGACCTCGCGATTCTCCCGGAACTGATCGGAGACCGATCCCTTGTAGAGGACTGCGACCGTCTTCTGCGAGGTGCCGTCGCGGTCGCGCGAGTCTGAAGCGAAGACCGCTGCCGTAGGAGTCGCCCTTGTAGCCCGGCTGAACGTGGCCGACGAGAGTGACGAGCCCCTGTCTTGCCGGCGAGCTCGCTCGGAACGACCGACTCGGTGCCGCCGCCCGCGATCGACGTGTACAGCAGGAAGACCGCGAGGACCGCCGCGACCGAGAGCGCGATGACAAGACGCGCCGGATTGCGCTTCTGTGCCACACATGCACTCTAGCGAGTGGAGCGACCCTGGCTCGGCTAGACGGTGCGGGTGCTGGCTTCGCGTCGCGCCGGGATGCGGTACCCGTGATCGTGGCAGAGCGAGCCGGGATCGTCCTCGGTGAGCGCGTCGCAGTAGCCCTTCCCGTAGGCGGCGCGCATGAACGCCGCCACGACCTCGAGATTCCACTCGGCCACCTCGCCCGCCTCGCGCCAGAGGTCGGTGAGCCGGAGGTCGATGTCGAGCTCGAGCAGATCTATGCGGCTGGGTGCCTGTGCCATGTCGAAAAGGGTAGGACCCCCGTCGGACGACATCCCGATCCGTTACCGTCAGCGGCGTGGGAGCGATCCGTCTCGGCCCTGCGCGTTGCCCCTCTCGGGAGTCTCCCGAGGCTGCGGTCGAGATCCTGCTCGAGCGCGGTTACTCCGCCTGCGAGCTCGACTTCGAGCGCGGGTTCTGGATGGACTACCCGTGGGCGGAGCGACTCGCGGAGGTCGCTCAGGAGCACGAGATCGCGCTCTCGGTGCACGCGCCGCTCTTCGCCTTCCCGGGCCATCCCGACGAGAAGAAGGCAAAGCAGGCCCTCGGCGCGCTCGACCGGAGCGCCGGGATCGCGACCGCCGCAGGAGCGGAGCTCGTCGTCATCCACCCCGGCTTCTGGCTCGGCCGCGAGCGCGAGCAGACGCTCGACGACGTCGTCGCGTGGCTCCAGGTCCTGCGCGAGCGGCTCGAGCAGAAGAACCGCGCGGCCGTCGTTCGGGCTCGAGGTGATGGGGCGCGTCAACGAGCTCGGCTCGATCGACGACGTGATCTACGTCGCGGAGCGGCTTCCGTGGGTGCGGCCGGTGATCGACTTCGCCCACATGCACGCCACCACGGACGGCGCCTTCACGGACGTCGAGGCGTTCGCCGTCAGCGCTCGAGGGCGTGGACTCGGTGCTCGAGCCGGGCTGCGCCGTTCCACATCCACTTCTCCGACATCGCGTACGCGAACCGGAACGAGACGAAGCACCTGCCCTACGGCGACGGGACACTCCGCGCGGAGCCGCTGCGCGATGCCCTCGCGCGCTTCGAGCGGCCGGCGACCGTGATCTCGGAGTCGCCCGACGAAGCAGTCGACGCAGGCGATCCGCGAGGTGCTCTACACCGGCTCGGGTTCGAGCGCGAGCGCGTAGGTCGCGATCTCGGCCTCGTACTCCTCGGCCTCGTCGCCGCGGTCGCGGTCGCGGAGGAAGCCGGCCAGAGCGAGGAGCACCTCCCGGCGGATCAGATACAGCTCCTTGCCCGCCACGATCTCGACCGCCTCGCGCAGCAGTGCCTCGGCCTCCTCGTCGCGCCCCTGGGCAGCGCGCACGATCCCGAGCGCCATGCGGGTGGTCGAGCGTGAGATCGTGTCGTGCGGGCCGACCGTCTCCCGCGCCTCGAGCGCGTAGCGCTCGGCCTCGTCGATCTTCCCGCGGGCGACGAGCACCTGCGCGAGCCCGCGCTGGCTCTCGCAGAGAGTGCCGCGGTCCTCGAGCGGCTTCAGGATCCGGATCGCGTCGCGGAAGCGGCGGTCGGCAGCGACGAGGTCGCCCCGGCGCCGCTCGACCCAGCCGTGGTGGTTGCTGACGCGGGCCAGCGCCCAGGCGTTGCCGGACTGGGAGAAGAGCTCCTCGGCGCGCACGAGCCCTGCCGTCGCCTCGTCGAGGAGGCCACGCAGCGCGTCGATGCGCGCCTGCGAGACGAGCGCCCAGCCGAGCGCGGTGATGTTGCCGCTTTCCTCCGCGAGCTCCAGCGCCTCCGCCACGAGCCGGCTGCCGCGATCGAGATCGAGCCGGGCGATCGCGGAGCTGGCGAGATCGTCGGCGGCGTTCGCCTCGAGATCCTTGCGGCCGATCTCCCTCGCGACCTCGAGCGCCTTGCCGATCCAGCGCTCGTCGTCGTCGAGATCGCCCAGCCACCAGCCGATACGGGCACGCGTCGTGAGCGCCTCGTACCGATCCTCCGGCTTCCCGTCCTCGAGCAGGACGAGCGCCTGCTCGACGAGCTCGCGCCCGCGCGGGCAGGTCGGCTTCGCGGAGGAGGGCGTTCTCGGCGAGCGCAGTCAGGGCGAGGCCCTGGAGCCGCTTGTCGCCCGCCTCGGTCGCGTCCGCGAAGACGCGCTCCATCTCGACCGCCTGCGCCGGGAGGTCGGCGATGCGCCTCGCGGCGCGCGCGGCGAGGAAGCGCCGCTGCAGCGTGGGCTCGATCTCGACGGCGCGGACGAGCAGCCGCCGCGCAGAGCGGTTCGCCTCGCGGGCGAGCGTGCGCCGGCCGGCCTTCTCCGAGGCCGCGGCGGCCCGCGTTGCGAGCTCGGGCGGAATGACGCCGTCGAGCTCCTCGTGCAGCGTCGCCGCCTGGTCGAGGTGGTAGGCGCGGATCTCGACGAGCTCTTCGCCTGCCGTCTCGTACAGCCACTCCGTGACCTGCAAGTGGAGCTCGGCACGAGCCGCCTTGGCGAGCCCGGAGTAAGCGACGTCGCGGATCAGGACGTGCTTGAAGCGGTAGGCCTGCTCGCCCGAGATCGAGGAGCGGTGCTCGCGCGTGAGAAAGTCGCGCTGCAGCAGGCTGTCGAGGACGGGCTCGAGCTCGCCGATGTCGGTCGCGAGGTGGGCGACGGCACCCTCCCAGAAGATCCGTCCGATCACCGATGCGCGCTGCAGCAGACGTTTTTCGTTCCGGGGGAGCCGGTCGATGCGCGCCGCGATGATCGCCTGCAGCGTGTCCGGAATCCTCTTCGAGGACGTGCCACCCTCGAGCAGCATCCGGGTCGTCTCCTCGACGAAGAGCGGATTGCCCTCGGTCTTCTCGAGCAGCGTGCCGCCGCTCGGAGGCCGAGAGCTCGTGATCGGCGAGCAGCGCATCGAGGAGCTCCTCGCTCTCTTCCGGCGCGAGCGGCTCGAGCTCGATCGCGGCCGCGCGCAGTCGCCCTCCACCCCAGCCCGGGCGGATGTCGAGCAGCTCCGGCCGCGCGAGGCAGACGATCAGCAGCGGTGCGTCCTTGACGCGCTCCGCGAGGTGCTCGATCAGCTCGAGCAGCGGATCCTCGGCCCAGTGGACGTCTTCGAACACGAGGATCAACGGTTGCGCGTCGGCGAGCTCGGCGGCCCATTCGTGCGCGGCCCAGGCGATCTCCTGCTGGCTCCGCTCGGCTTCGATCCCCTCGAGCACGCCCACGGCGAGCGCGAGCAGGTCGGCCACGGCGTCGTCGCCGCAGCACGCTCGGAGCTTGGCCACGGCTTCGTGGACCGGGTCGTCATCCGTGATCCCGGCGGCGACCTTGACCATCTCGGCGAGGGGCCAGTACGTGACGCCTTCGCCGTAGGAGAGCGAGCGGCCGGCAAGAACGGTCGCGCCTTCGACCCCGTCCGCGAACTCGCGCGCGAGGCGGCTCTTACCCACGCCTGGCTCGCCGTAGATGGTGAAGAGATGCGCGCGGCGATCGCGGACGACGCGTGAGAGCGTGTTGTGAAGCAGCTCGAGCTCGTGCTCGCGGCCGACGAAGCTGGCCGCGACCGAAGGCACTCGCCCGCTGGTCTCCTGGATGCCCACGAGCCGCCACACAGGCAGCGGATCGTCGAATCCCTTGAGCTCGAGGAAGCCGCGCTCCTCGGTGTCCACGACCGACAGGGTCAGCCGCCGTGCAAACGGGCCGACCAGGATCTCCCCGGGCTCCGCGATCTGCTGGAGCCGCGCCGCGACGTTGACCGCCTCACCGGTTGCGAACGTCGAGTCGGACTCGTCAGCCACGACCTCGCCCGCTTCGATCCCGATCCGCGCCTCCAGGCCGAGCCCGTGGACGGAGTCGAGGATCGCGACTGCGGCGCGAACCGCGCGCTCGGCGTCGTCCTCGTGCGCGGTCGGAATCCCGAATGCCGCCATGACGGCGTCGCCGGCGAACTTCTCGACGATGCCACCGTGCGTCGCGATGCACTGCGAGACATGCTCGAAGAAGGAGTTGACGCGCCGGCGAACGACCTCGGGGTCGCTCGCGGTGACAAACGCGGTCGAGCCGACGAGATCGACGAAGAGCACGGTCGCGAGCTTGCGTTCCACTCTGTAATTGTAGTTACGAGGACGCCTGTCGCCGCGGCGCGCGCCAGATGCTTCCGCTAGCGTCAGCGCGTGCTCGATCCCAGCGTCTTCAAGGCCTACGACGTTCGCGGCGTCTATCCGACCGAGCTGGACGAGGAGGGCGCGTACGCGATCGGTCGCGCCTACGTCGAGCACTTCGAGCCGAGGCGGATCGCGGTCGGACGCGACATGCGGCTCTCGTCGCCTTCGATGTCAGCAGCGCTGATCGACGGAGCCGTCGACGGCGGCGCGGACGTGCTCGATCTGGGGATGGTGGGCACGGAGATGGTCTACTTCGCCGTCGGCGAGCTCGAGCTCGACGGTGGCGTCTGTGTGACCGCCTCGCACAACCCGAAGCAGTACACCGGCATGAAGATCGTCCGCCGCGGCGCTCTGCCGGTGGGCGGCGAGTCGGGCCTTCTCGACGTGCGCGACCGCGCCCTGAAGCCGTTCGGGCCGCCGGCGAAGCGCGGCGAGGCGCACCCGAAGAACATCTGGCCGGAGTTCGTGGACAAGGTGCTCTCGTTCGTCGACGTCTCGGCGATCAAGCCGCTGCGGGTGGTCATCGACGCTGCCAACGGGATGGCCGGCGCGATGCTGCCGCCGATTCTCGAGCGGCTGCCGATCGACGCCGTGACCTGCTACTTCGAGCCCGACGGAACCTTCCCGAATCACGAGCCGAATCCGCTCCTGCCCGAGAACCGCGAGTTCATCGAGCGTAAGACGGTCGAGGAGAAGGCCGACCTGGGGGTGGCGTACGACGGCGACGCCGACCGCTGCTTCTTCGTCGACGACACGGGCGAGTTCGTCCCCGGCGACTTCGTCACCGCCCTGCTCGCCGAGTCGATCCTCGAGAAGGAGGGCGGCGGCAAGGTGATCTACGACGTTCGTGCCAGCCGGGCAGTGCCCGAGACGATCGAGCGTGCCGGCGGCGTGCCGCTGATCAACCGCGTCGGCCATGCGTACATCAAGCACCGCATGCGCAAGGACGATGCGGTCTTCGGCGGCGAGGTCTCCGCGCACTACTACTTCCGCGACTTCTCGCAGGCCGACTCCGGCGTCGTGCCGTTCCTGCTGCTGATCGAGTTGATCTCGAAGCGCGGCAAGAAGCTCTCGGAGCTCCTCGCCCCCTATCGTGAACGGTTCTTCCTCACAGGCGAGATCAACACGCCCGTCGCCGACGTCCCCCTGAAGCTGCAGCAGATCAAGGAGCGGTACGCGGACGGTCGCGTCACGCACCTCGACGGCATCTCGGTCGACTACGACGACTGGCACTTCAACGTCCGCCCGTCGAACACCGAGCCGCTCTTGCGCCTCAACCTGGAGGCACTCTCCGAAGACCTGATGGAGCAGAAGCGCGACGAAGTGCTCGACCTGATCCGCTCCTAGAGTGGAGCTCGGCCGTGTTACGGACCGCAAGCCCCCGTTCAAGTACTCGGCGATCGCGCGGGTCTGGTTCTCCGACACCGACGCGCAGGGAGTCGTCTACTACGGCCGCTACCTGCCGTACTTCGACCATGCCCGCACCGAGTACCACCGCCACCTCGGCCACTCGGGCACCTGGAGCGAGGCCGGGGAGTTCGTCATGCGCGCCTCGAACGTCGAGTACCACGCGCCGGCCCGCTTCGACGACCTGCTCGAGATCTTCGTCCGCGCAGCGCGGATCGGCCGGACGAGCGCGACGTTCGAGTGCGCCGCGTACGGCATGGACGACGACCAGCTGATGGTGACGGCGACGCAGACCATGGTGCTCGTCGACCTCACCGCGCGGCGGCCGGCCGAGATCCCACAGGCGTATCGCGACCTGATCCGCGGCTTCGAAGGCGAGGATCTCGAGGCTTGAGCTCTCACAGCGGAGCTTTGGAGGCAATCGAACGTGTGCTGAACCGCGGCGGCGAGGCGGACGACGTCCTCCGCCAGGTCGTGGCGATCCTGCACGAGCGGCTCGGGCATTACATCCGGATCAGCTTCGTCGAGGCGGACGGACTCGTACCAGGCCCGACGGCGGGCGACGAGACGGGGACGACGGCATTCCCGATCGCCTTCCAGGGGAGTCGCGTCGCCGACCTCGAGGCAGGCGGAGAGCTGACGGAGGAAGATCGAGTGTTACTGGAACGCGTCGCGATCCTCGTCTCTCCGTACGCCCTCGTCGCCTGGGACACAGGAGGAGAGGAGTGGACCCCGTAGCCGCCCTCCGCTCCTGCAGGCGGCGCGCCCGCCCTGAGATGTGGCCTCTCCGGACGGGCGCCGCAGCACCCGCAACCCCTCTCCCAGATCTCGTTGTAAGGACGTTTCCGCCACCCGTCCATCCCTCGATGGAGGTAATGCCCTCGTTCGGGGGACAATCCCTCGACCGAGCGATCCGTCCCTGGGGCGGGGTTCTTACCGCCTTCTTAAGCGGATTTCGACCCCGCGCCCGCACAATGTGCCCGTGAAGATCCTCGTTGTCGACGATGAGCCCGCCGTCCGGGACTCGCTCCGCCGCGCGCTCCAGCTGGAGGGCTACGACGTCGAGCTCGCAGGGGACGGTGCCGAGGCGCTCGAACGCCTCGCCGCCCAGAACGGCATCGACGCCGTCGTGCTCGACGTCTCCATGCCGCGCCTCGACGGCCTCGAAGCGTGCCGCCGGCTGCGACGCGACGGTAACTCGCTGCCGGTGCTGATGCTCACGGCCCGTGACGCGGTCACCGACCGGGTCGCCGGCCTCGACGCAGGTGCGGACGACTACGTCGTGAAGCCGTTTGCGCTCGAAGAGCTGCTCGCGCGGCTTCGTGCGCTGCTGCGGCGGCTCGGCCCGCTGGACGGTGACGTACTCCGCTTCGCAGACATCTCGCTCGACCCCTCGACGCGAGAGGTGGAGCGCAATGGCGAGCCGATCGAGCTGACGCGGACCGAGTTCGCTCTGCTCGAGCTCTTCCTGCTCAACCCGCGGCAGGTGCTGACGCGGTCGGTGATCTTCGAGCGCGTCTGGGGCTACGACTTCGGCTTCGGCTCGAACTCGCTCGACGTCTACATCGGCTACCTCCGCCGGAAGACGGAGGAGGGCGACAGGCCCCGGCTGATCCAGACGATTCGCGGGGTCGGCTACGCCCTCCGCGAGACATGAGCTTTCGTACCCGGCTGACGCTCGCCGCTGCTGCGGCGGTCGCCGTGGCGGTCGTCGGCGCCTCCGCGATCACGTATGCGCTCGTGCGGAACGAGCTTCGCGGCCAGGTCGACGAGACGCTGCAAGAGCGCGCGGCGACGCTCCACATTGGAGTCGGCGGTCCGCCCGGCGCTGAGATCCTTCGCCTACCGCGCGAACCGTTCGGTGGCGTCGCCGTCGTAGCTCAGGTCGTCCTGGCCGACGGCCAGGTCATCTCCGCGCCCGACGCGATCGCGGAGATCCCGGTGACGACGAGGGCTCGTCTGGCCGCACGCGGCGAGATCGACAAGCCGTTCTACGAGGATGCGCGCGCCTCCGGCACGCATCTGCGGGTGCTGAACCTCCCCGCGGGTGAACGGGGCTTCGTGATTCAGGTCGGCCGGTCGCTCGACGAGGTCGACAGCATCCTCGGAAGGATCAAGCGGTGGCTGATCGCCGTGGCGCTCATCGGGATCGCCATGGCGGTAGGGCTCGGGCTGCTTGTCACGCGGGCGGTGCTTGCACCGGTGCAGCGACTGACCGAGGCTGCCGAAGACGTCTCGGTAACGGGTGACCTCTCGCAGAGGATCGACGTCGGAGGCAAGGACGAGCTCTCCAGGCTCGCCGCCACGTTCAACACGATGCTCGCGGCCCTCGAGGACTCGGCCCGCTCGCAGCGGCAGCTCGTCTCGGATGCCTCGCACGAGCTGCGTACGCCCCTGACGAGCCTGCGGACGAACATCGAGGTGCTCGCCCGCGACGAAGCGTTGCCGCCGCAGGACCGCGAGCAGCTGCTGCGCGACGTCACCGAGCAGCTGACCGAGATGACCGCGTTGATCGCCGAGCTCGTCGAGCTGGCGCGAGGCGACCTCACCCCGGCCGACCCGGAAGACGTCCGGCTCGACCTGGTGACGGCGGACGCGATCGAACGGACACGGCGGAACCGGCCCGGCGTCGTGTTCAAGCAGGAGCTGGCGGAATCGATGATCCGAGGCGTTCCGGCGACGATCGAGCGAGCGGTCTCGAACCTGCTCGACAACGCGGCGAAGTGGAGCCCCCCGAACGGCCAGATCGAGGTGACGGTCCGCGACGGCGAGCTCACCGTGCGCGACCACGGCCCTGGGATCGACGAGGAGGACCTGCCCTACGTCTTCGACCGCTTCTATCGCGCCCCCAGCGCCCGCGGCATGCCCGGCTCCGGGCTCGGTCTCGCGATCGCCCGCCAGGTCGCGGAGGCCAACGGCGGCACCGTGACCGCCGAGCGAGCCGACGGTGGCGGCACGTTGATGCGACTCACCCTCCTGAACAAGTCTTAGAAACTTCTTCGAAAGCGCTCAGGAAGCTCTTAGGTCGCGCTGTTCCACTGGGAGGCGTCAACCCACTCCCCAAGGAGCAGCGAGATGAAGAGCACAAGGATGAAGTTCGCAGGCGCCACGGCAGCAGTCGCAGCCCTCGTCGGCGGCGGCGCGGCGATCGCCGCCGATCGGCTCTCGCCGACGCAGGAGAGCGACGCAGTCGTGGCGGATGCCGCCAAGCAGCTCGGCGTCGACGCCTCCAAGCTCGACGCCGCATTGAAGAAGGCGCTCCAGAATCGGGTCGACGCCGCAGTCACGGCCGGAGAGATCACGAAGGCC
This sequence comes from uncultured Gaiellaceae bacterium, assembly GCA_963752405.1. Lineage (GTDB taxonomy): Bacteria > Actinomycetota > Thermoleophilia > Gaiellales > Gaiellaceae > Gaiellasilicea. Next base: position 184,695 of record CAVVYB010000012.1, on the reverse strand, counting down.
CAGGGCGACGAGATGAAGGCCCGGATCGCCGCGGGTGACGTGCCGCTCGTCGGGGTCGGTCCCGGCGGCCATCCCGGCCTGAAGCGCCACTTCCACCACTTCGCCGACCTCGACGCCGCAGCGAGCTACCTGGGCATCACCGAGGCCGCGCTGAAGACGAGCCTCAGCGAGGGCTCCACCCTCGCCGACATCGCGAAGGAGAAGGGCAAGTCAGTCGACGGGCTGAAGGCGGCGCTTGTCGCCGCTGCCAAAGCTGACCTCGCGCAGGCCGTGAAGGACGGACGGCTGACGGAGGCGCAGCAGACGGAGCTCCTCGCCGACCTGTCCGACCGGATCGACGGCCTCGTCAACGGCGAGCTCGGTCTGCGCGGCGATCACGGCCCGCGCGGTGCTGGGCCCAGCTTCCACTTCGAAGGCGCTCCCCCGGCAGGGGACGCCTAACGGCCCCCTACCGCCCCGGCCCGCCACCCCGGGCCGGGGCGGTCGACCTCTTCCTGAAAGGAAACCACCATGTCCACGATCTTCAAGAATCCCAGAACGAAGCTCGCTACGGCAGTAACGAGCGCGGCGCTGATCGGTGCCGGCGGCGTGGCCGCCGTGTACACCGCCTTCGGTGACGGCGGCACGACCGTCCGCCAGGTCACCGTGAGCTCGAACGCCCAGCCCGCAGCGAGCTCTACGACCTCCTCGATCAGCGACATCTACAAGGACAGCTACAAGTCGGTCGTCGAGATCACCGTGTCCTCCACGGCAAGCGACACGCCCCTCGGCAACGGAGGCAACGCAACAGCGCAGGGCTCCGGCTTCGTCTACGACAACCAGGGCCACGTGATCACGAACCAGCACGTCGTCGACGGCGCCCAGTCGGTCAAGGTGGCGCTCTGGAACGGCAAGACCTACGACGCCACGGTCGTCGGAAGCGACCCCTCGACCGACCTCGCGGTCCTGGACGTCGATGCTCCGGCTTCCATGCTCGAGCCGCTGTCGCTCGCCGACTCCTCCAAGCTCGAGGTCGGTGACGGCGTGGTGGCAATCGGCAGCCCGTTCGGGCTCGAGCAGACGGTCACGAGCGGGATCGTCAGCGCACTCCACCGGCAGATCACCGCGCCGAACGACTTCGCGATCGACGATGCAATTCAGACGGATGCCGCGATCAACCACGGCAACTCCGGCGGACCGCTGCTCGACCTGAGCGGGCGCGTCGTCGGCGTCAACTCGCAGATCGAGAGCGAGTCCGGCGGGAACGACGGCGTCGGCTTCGCCGTCTCGTCGAACACGGTCAAGCGGATCGCCGCTGCTCTGATCTCGGACGGGTCGGTCGACCACGCCTACCTCGGAGTCGCGACGGAGACCTCGACGAGCCCTGCAGGAGCCACGATCACCAGCATCCGCTCAGGGACGCCGGCGGCCGGCTCGGAGCTCACCGCCGGGGACGTCGTCACCGCGGTCGACGGCGAAAAGGTCACTTCCTCGGACGAGCTGCGGGAGCTCATCGATGCCCACAACCCGGGTGACTCGGTCACGCTCACCGTCTCGCGAAACGGTGACACGACGTCGCTGAAGGTGGTGCTCGGGACGCGCCCGAACGCCTGACAGCTCTTAGATGACTCTTAGACGAGCGTGCTGCAATGCGATCCAGACACGACTCGGAGGAGCAACCCATGAAGAAGAGGTCGAAGATCGCAGCCGGCGCCGGTGCGGCCCTTGCGGTCGCGGGCGCCGGCGCCGCCGTGGCAGCCGACCGCCAGACGCCGAAGGCTGAGAGCCAGGCAATCGTGAACGATGCGGCCAAGCAGCTTGGCGTCGACCCGGCCAAGCTCAGCGACGCGCTCGAGCAGGCGTTGAAGAACCGGATCGACGCCGCCGTGACGGACGGCCGGCTGACAAAGGAGCAGGGCGACGCCATGAAGCGCCGCATCACCTCGGCCGCGTTCCCGCTGTTCATCGGCCCCGGCTTCGACCGTGGGGGCGGCTCGTTCCGTGGCTTCCGCCATCACTGGGGCCGCAACCTCGACGCCGCCGCATCCTTCCTCGGCCTCAGCGAGTCGGAGCTGCGTGCGGCGCTCGTGAGCGGCAAGTCGCTCGCGCAGATCGCCAAGGACGAGGGAAAATCCGTCAACGAGCTCGTCGACGCGCTCGTTGCCGCGACGACGAAGCGTCTGGACGCGGCGGTGGCGGATGGCCACCTGACGAAGGCCGACCGAGACAAGATCGTTGCCCGCCTGAAGGAGCAGACGACCGCGATGGTGAACGCCTCGGGCCAGCCGGAAGGGTTCGGCGTCCGCGGGCACCGCGGCCACGGCTTCTTCCTCCCCGGCGGGCGGCGGGACGGCTAGGAGGGTTTGGCGGAATGTCGCTCGCCGCCGGGGTGCGATGCTCGTTCCGAGGCAAGGACGCAGGGAGCGCCGATAGCGGTTGCTATCGGCGCGACTGAGGACGCGGCATCGGGGCGAGCAGCGCGGCCCGGCGACTCAGCCGATATTTCGCCAAACCCTCCTGCTACGAGGGCGTGACGCGGTAGGCGTCGAAGACGCCCTCGAGATTCCGGAGGACCGTCAACAGGGCGCGCAACTCCTTCAGGTCGCCGACCTCGGCGGTGTACCAGTTGCGCGCCATCCCGTCCTCGACGACACCGCCGTAGGCGACGATGTTGGCGCCGTGCTCGGCGAAACTGCGGGCAACGTCTTCGAGCAGGCGCGCGCGGTCGAAGGAGTCGACGGCGATCTGGACGAGGAAGCTGCTCGTCGTCGCCCCGGCCTCCCATTCGACCGGTGTGAACCGCTCGGGATTCCGCATCAATGCCTTCGCGTTCGGGCAGTCCTCGCGGTGGATCGTGATCCCGCGTCCGAGTGAGATGTAGCCGAGGATCGGGTCGCCCGGCACCGGAGTGCAGCACTTCGCAAGCCGGACGAGAACGTCGTCGATCCCCTGCACTTTGATCCCGAGGCTCTCGCCGGCGACGGTCGAGCGAGACCTCGGCGGCCTCAGTGGGACGATGGCCTCCTCGGCCACCTCCTCGGTCTTCAGCCGCTGGAGCACCTTGTTGACGATCTGACCGGACTGGAGCTTGCCTGCGCCGAGCGCGATGTAGAAGTCCTCCGCCTTGCGGAAGCCGGTCTCGCGGATCACCTGCGCCAGCACCGCCGATCCCTGAAGCTTCCGGTACGGCAGGCTCTGCGCCTTCAGCGCGTTGTCGAGGATCTCGCGCCCCTTCGCCTCGGTCTCGCCCCGCGTCTCCCGCTGGAACCACTGGCGGATCTTGTTGCGGGCGCGTGAGGACGCGGCCAGGCTCATCCAGTCGCGGGACGGGCCGCGGCCCGACTTCGAGGTCAGGATCTCGACGAAGTCGCCGTTCTTGAGCCGGTAGTGCAGCGGCACGATCCGGCCGTTGATCTTGGCGCCGACCGTCTTGTGGCCGACGTCGGTGTGCACCGCATACGCGAAGTCGATCGGAGTCGCGCCCTGCGGCAGCGTCTTCACCTCGCCCTTCGGCGTGAAGACGTACACCTCGTCGTCGAAGAGGTCGGTGCGGAACGTCTTCATGAACTCGCGCGGATCGGCCTCGTTCTCCTGCCAGTCCAGCAGCGACTTCACCCAGGCCAGCCACTCGTCGTCCTGCTTGCCCTTGCCGCGCTTGTAGAGCCAGTGCGCCGCGATCCCGTACTCGGCCTCCTCGTGCATCTCGCGCGTCCGCACCTGGATCTCGAGCGGCGTCCCCTCGGGCCCGATCACGGTCGTGTGCAACGAGCGGTAGCGGTTGAACTTCGGCATCGCGATGAAGTCCTTGAACCGCCCGGGCATCGGCTTCCAGAGCGAGTGGATCAGGCCGAGCGCGCCGTAGCAGTCGCGCGTGCCCTCGTCGCCGGCGCGCTCGACGGTCACGCGCATCGCGGTCAGGTCGTAGATCTCGTTGAACTCGCGACCCTTCTTGGCCATCTTGTCGTAGATCGAATAGAAGTGCTTCGCGCGGCCTGCGATCTCGGCCGGGATGTCGACCTTCTTCAGCTCGGCGCCGAGGACCTCACCGGCCTTCTCGACCGCAGCCTCGCGGTCGGCGCGGCGATCGGCGACCATCGCCTTGATCTCGGCGTACTTGCGCGGATGCAGGATCTCGAACGAGCGGTCCTCGAGCTCCCACTTCATCGCGTGGATTCCGAGTCGGTGCGCCAGCGGCGCGTAGACCTCGAGTGTCTCCTTCGCCTTGCGTACCTGGGCCTGCTTGCCCTGGTACTCGATCGTCCGCATGTTGTGGAGCCGGTCGGCGAGCTTGATCAGGATCACGCGGACGTCCTGCGCCATCGCCACGATCATCTTGCGGTAGTTCTCGGCGTCGGACTGCTCGCGCGTCTGGAAGCTCGTCCGGGTCAGCTTGGTGACGCCCTCGACGAGCTGAGCGATCTCGTCGCCGAACTCGGAGCGCAGGTCGTCCGGCTCGACGTCGGTGTCCTCGACGACGTCGTGCAGCAGCGCCGCAGCGAGTGACGGGTCGTCGAGATGGAGCTCGGCGCAGATCTTCGCGACCGCCCACGGGTGGTGCACGAACGGCTCGCCGGAGCTTCGCGCCTGGCCTTCGTGCGCCGTGGCGGCAAACCGAAAGGCCCGGGCGAGGAGCTCCTTGTCGACGCCCGGGTTGTACTCCTCGACCGCCGCAATCAACTCGTCGACCAGATCCTGGTGATGACGTTCGACGTCGACTACCGCCATCAACCCAGTGTACTCGCGGTGTCAGCGGCGAATCTCCCCCGGAGGAGTACGCGTTGCAAAGGAGAACGATGCCGTCCATGTCTTTCTCAGATCGCCGCCGCGAACGCAAGGCACGCAAGCTCGCGCGCGTCCTCCAGTCACTGGACGACTCGGCGCGCGCTGCGCGCCACGAGCCGCCGAAGAAGTCGTTGCGAGCCTCGCTAGGCGGCGCGCGGTAGCTCGTCGTCGCGCTCGAGCCCGGCCAGCAACGCCCTGAACGCGTCCGACTCGTAGAGCTGCCTCCGCGCTCCCTCGCTGAGCTCGAGCTCGGCGAAGATCGCCCGCGCGTCGGCGGTCCAGGCGTCCTCGCCGGCCTTCCAGAGCTCGGCGAGCCGTCCGCGCAGCTCCTCGTACCCGTCCGGCGCATCGAAGAGCCGCCGGATCACGAGCTGCGGCGCGACGGTGCCGTTCCAGCGGTTCTCCTTCAGCCGGCAGGCAAGGTCGTAGCGCACGGGCCGGCGTACGCGGTCGAGCTGGGCGCCGAGACCGAACGCGATCGCGGAGCCCGCGTCGCGGCCACCCTGTTTCACCCGGAAGCGCAGGTGCTTGCCCTCCCCCACGACGCCCGGCTGCACGGCCTCGCAGGCGGGCACGAGCAGCGTCACGTCGGGGTTGCCGAGCCCGAACGGGGCGAGTCGCTCGAGCTCCGTCGCCAGGGCGAGTGTGAGCGCCGAGCCGGGAACGATCGCGTCGACCCGCGTCACCGGCGCGAGGTCGGTGTCGACGAGATGGGCGTCGGCGTGCGCGGCGAACGCCTCGAAGAAGGCGTCGAGGTTCGCAGGCTCGATCGCCAGGCCTGCGGCCGCCTTGTGCCCGCCGAAGCGTTGGAGGTGCTCCGAGCAGGCCGAGAGCGCGCCATGGAGGTCGAACGCAGGCAGCGAGCGGCCGGAGCCCTTCCAGTCGGCCTCGGTCCCGGCAATCAGGACGACGGGGCGGTTGAAGCGCTCGACGAGGCGCGAGGCGACGATCCCGATCACGCCCTCGTGCCAGTCCTCGCCCCAGATCACGTAGCCGCGACGGCGCTGCTTGGGCTCGGGCCACGACTCGACCTCGGCGATCGCCGCGCGCAGGATCCTGTTCTCGACCGCCTGCCGGTCCTGGTTCAGGAGCTCGAGCTCACCCGCGAGGCGCTTCGCCTCCTCGGCATCGGTCGTGAGCAGCAGCTCGAGCGCGGCGTCGGGGCGTCCGAGCCTGCCGGCGGCGTTGATCCGCGGCGCGAGCCGGAACCCGACGGCCGCGGCGTCGACCGCCGCAGGATCCACCCTCGCGTTCCGCATCAGCGCCTGGAGGCCCGGCCGCTGCGTGCGGGCGAGCGCGCGCAGACCGGCGATCGCGAGCGAGCGGTTCTCGTCGAGCAGCGGGACGACGTCGGCGATCGTCGCGAGGGCGACGAGGTCGAGGTACGGCGAGACGTCGATCCCCAGTGCCTGCGCGAGCTTGCAGACGACCCCGGTGCCGCAGAGCTCCGGGAACGGATAGTCCGAGGGCCGGGTCGCGACGATCGGGCAGTCCGGCAAGTCGGCGCCGGGACGGTGGTGGTCGGTGACGATCACATCGAGGCCGCGCGCCTTCGCGTCCGCGACCTCCTCCACGGCCGTGATTCCGCAGTCGACTGTCACGAGCAGGCTGCAACCCTCGTCGGCGAGCCTCGAGATCGTGTCGCCGGAGACGCCGTAGCCCTCTTCGAAGCGGCTTGGAAGATGCCACTCGACGTCCGCGCCGAGCTCCCGCAGCGTCAGGACGGCGAGTGCGGTGGCGCAGATGCCGTCAACGTCGTAGTCGCCGTGGACGCAGATCCTGGTTCCGTTGGCGATCGCGGCGCGGATCCGGTCGACCGCCGCAGCCATGTCCCCGAGCAGAAATGGATCGTGCGGCTCGATCTCACCGGCGACGAACCTCCGCGCCTGCTCGAGGTCGCGATACCCGCGCCGGACGAGGATCGAAGCGGCGATCTCACTGAGCTCGAGCGCCTCGGCGAGCGCCCTGACATCGGCGTAATCGCAGGAATCGATCGTCCAGGTTCCGTCTTGCATCGACTCTCGACGGTACGGAGGCAGTCGGACGGCGTCTCGAAGAGACGTGTCGGGTCCTGGCCCCGACATGTCCCGAAGCTAGGCGTCGAGTTAGGGCTCGGTGTGGCCGCGCGCTCGGATCGAGTCGCGGATGATCTTCACCCAGAGCAGGATCACGCCGGCCAGGAGGCCGAGCGCCACGACCGCGATCGGCGTGAAGACCGCCATCTCCGAGTACGAGTACTTCGTCACCCAGGTGCCCACGAGCCAGATCGCCAGAACGACGAAGATCATCGGGATCACGAGCTTCCTGTCCATGGCCGGAGGGTACCCTTCGATCAGATGAGCGAGACGAACTATGCGTCCGGCGATGAGTACGTCGTCGAGTTCCTCGGCTACCGCTTCGGCTTCAATGCCGACGACTTCGAGGAGCGGATCACGGCCGCCGCCGTCCGTCTCGGGCTGATCGGATCCAACGACCTCGACGACGACGAGACCGCCGACCTCGTCGAGCTCGCGGCCGACGGGCGGATCGCCGACGCCCGCAGCTCGCTCGGGCGCTATCTCGTGCGCCACTGGGAGCGCGTGGGCCTGCTGGAGGGCGAGTCGCTCGTCTACTGGCTCCGCAAGCTCGTGTTCCGGGGCGCGTGGCTCGACCACCGCGTCAAGGAAGGGCTGCTGGAGGTCACGTGGGACGAGGACAGCGGTGATTTCGGCTACGCGGAGCCGCGCGGCGGGCGTGCGCTCCTCGAGCTCGCGCCGGTGCCCTCCTGGCACGAGCTGCAGTTCAGGCGCTAAACCCTCCTACATCGCGCGCTGGAAGCGCTCCGAGAACCAGTCCTCGCCGTAGCCCTCCGGCTCCCAGCCGGCCGCAGCCAGCTTCTCGACCAGCGCCGCGTGCGCCAGGAGAGCGGTCTCGGTCTGCTCCGGCACCCCTCCCTTGCCGGGCGCGCGGAAATACGGTGAGGAGAGCGACGCCTCGCGCTCCGACTCCAGCCCGACGTAGAACTGCCACGTGACGTAGCCCCGCCAGCAAGCGATCTCGCACACCTGGTGTGTCTCGAGCTCGGTCTCGCTCTCTGCTTCTTCGAGCTGGTCGGCGAGTCGCGCCTGCGGCGAGAGCGTCTCGACGAGCGTGGCCGACGGTGCCACCGCGCGTGTCCGGGTTTTGGTCACGACTGCGACCGATCGGGCCCCGTTCCCCGAGGCCCCGGCCGGAACGGGACGCTCGAATGTGTGCACCGCAGCGCGCTCTGGTTCCGGCTGGACCTCACCGTCGGGCTGCTGCCGCTTTCCGAGCCGCCGGCGTCCCACGAACCCGACAACGGCGGCCAGCGCCGCGCCGACCAGAATGAGGAAGCCTGCGGTGCGGTCGTTTTCTCCCACGAGCTGATCCTCTCGCACCGGCTGCTCCTCGAGCGCAGGAGCAGGCGTGGACGACGTGGGAACCGTCTCGACGAGCGGCTGAAGCGGGAACTCCGACCAGAGTGGATCCGGATTGGGTGCGGCCTGGGCGATCGCGGACCCAGGCGTGAGCAGCGCCGTTGCGGCGAACACGAGGGCGGCTGCGGCGGCGCGGCTCATCAGAGAATGGTGAGCGGCGTCCCCACCGGCAACAGCCGGGCGAGTCGAAGGATGTCCTGGTTGCGCATCCGGATGCACCCGTGCGAAACGCGACCGGGCAGCAGCTCCGGCTGGTTCGTCCCGTGGATCCCGACGAAGCCTCCGGCGGGCCAGTCGGTCAGCACCTCCGAGCGCGCGCTCGTGCCGAAGGCGACGGGCCCATAGAACGGGCTGGCGTAGCTCGCAAGCTTGTTGCGGATGTAGAACTCACCCCGGGGCGTCGGCCACTCCGGCGAGCCGACCCCGATGCGGGCGCTGAAGATCCGACGGCCGGCTCGATAGAGCGTCGCCGTCAGTCCTTCGCGATCGACAACGAGGCGCGTCCGGACCACGGACAGCAGTCCGAGCGCCGAACGAGGCACCCATCCGGTCGTGTTGTTCGGCAGGACGGGAAGCCGCACACGCGTCCACACCCGACCGCGCGCGTCGGTGGCACGACCCAGCGTGAGCACGATGTTCGGCGTTTGCTCGGCCGTTCGAGTCGCGAGGCGCGCCACCTGGGGCGCGCCCGACGCGGGCGAGGCTCGAACGGAGACGGGGCGCAGCACGGGCGACCAGTAGGCGAGGTCGCGCTCGGTCCGTAGCGGCACTGGTTCCTGCACGCGCAGGGCAGGAGCGGGAAGAGCGGCAAGCGATGCCTCCGGGACACCGCTGGCCTCCGCGACACCGCGGCTGCCAAAGACGGCGACCCAGAGGACGACGACGATCGAGACGGCGCCGCCGGCCAGGAGCAGGAGGATCAGCCTGTGAATTTCGGCCCTCCCTTGCCCACCATCTTCGGGCGCGCGACGATGAAGTTGGTCGAGCGCACGATCTTCAGGATCTCCGCGCTCGGCTTGGCTTCGTCGAACGGGCTCGCCGCGGGCCGGACGCCGAAGAGGTGGCGCATCCACGCTGCGTGCCGAGCCTCGACGGAGTGGATCGCGACCGCCGCGGCGAGGACCGCGTCCGACTTGATCAAGTGAGCCTGGCCCTTGTACGCAGCGACAGCGAGATCCTCGAAGGCGACGGCGGTCTTCAGGAACGCCTGCTGCTCCTCCGTGACGCCGCGGAAGTCGAACGTGGGTCGCTTGACGGCCGACGTCCCCAACAGCTTGCGGAAGGCATCGACGTGGGCGCGCTCGACGGCACCGACGACGCGGACCGCGCGAGCGGCCTGCCCGGCGACCTTTCCGACGCGTTCCGTCTCGGTGTAGAAGGCCGCCTGGAGGTACTCGAGCGCGAGCGCGTAGTTGAGAATCGCGACGTCACTTTTCGGCACCGCGCCTCGAGCAGGTGACGCGGCAACGCCGAATGCTGCGGCGGCGCCTGCTGCCGCGGCGAGGAACCGCCCGCGCGGAAGCCGCGACGCTGCTTCGCGCAACGCGCCGTCGCGGTCGAGCTGGTCGAGGCTGAGGTCGAGATCGGAAGGAAGTTGAGGGATCATCCGCCCGCCTTCACGAAGCCCGTCTTCGCAACCGCCTGGCGCACCTGCTGCTCGGTGGCCGGGGTGTCGGTTGCCTGCGGCGATGCCGGCTCCCCGACGATGTCCCTGATCCAGGCAGCGTGCCGCGCCTCGACCGAGACGATCGTCGCCGCCGCCTGCAGCACTGGCTTCGTCAGGTTCGCCGCCTGGCCGTTGTACGCGGCGACAGCCGTGTCCTCGAGCATCGCCGCGGTCGCGGCGAAACGCTTGTCGTCGGCTGTCGTATTGCCGAAGTCGAAGCTCGGCTTCGGATCCGCCTGGTTGCCGAGTGCCTTGCGGAGGAAGGCGACGTGTGCCCGCTCGTGCTCGCCCACGACACGTGCGAACTCGGCGAGCTCGCCGCGGAGAGCACCGCGTGCTTCGGCTTCCGCGTAGAACGCCGCCTCCAGCTCTTCCAGCTGCAGCACGAGATTGAGGATCCTGACGTCCTGCGCCTTCGACCGAGCCGCGGGCGCGACCGCCGGCAAGCCTCCGAGCAGCACGCCTCCCGCGAGGATCGCGCCACCCCCGACGACGGCGCGTTGGAGCAGGCGCGTCCGCGTCAGGCTGGGCTCCTCGCGGAGCGCGCGTTGGGCTGCCGCCTCGTCGACAAGCCGAATTGAAAGGTGCCGAAGCAACCGAACCCCCTTACAGCCGCAGACCGGAGAGCCGGTCAACCACGGTGATAGCACGTTCTCATACGCTTTCCAACCGCTGTTACGCTCGCAGTCGGCTTGACGTCGTCCCCGCTCTTCCGATCGGGCGCGCTGATCTGCTTCCTCGGCGTGCTTCTGGCGTTCGACACGCAGGTGGACGCGCGGGCGCAGCTGCTGCTCGGCCTTGCAGCCTGGATCGCGCTCTTGCTCGCTTTCCGAGGCGTCCAACCGCTGCTGCGGGCCCAGGCTCTCGTGGTCGTCGTCGTCGCGACGTGCGCCGAGGTCGTCGGCTCGCTGATCTGGGGCGTCTACACCTACCGGCTCGAGAACCTGCCGTCGTTCGTGCCGCCCAGCCACGGGCTCGTGTATCTCGCGGGAGCATCGTTCGCCGTGTGGGCGGCACCGCGACGCGACCTGTTCGTCCGGTTCGCGCTCGTGGCGGTGCTCGTCTGGGGGGTCGCCGGCGTGACGGTCCTGCCGCGCACGGACGTCGGCGGCGCGATCGGAGCCGTGATCCTCGCGATCTACCTCCTGCGCGGCCGCGCTCCCGAGGTCTACGCGGGCGTCTTCCTCGTCGTCGCGTGGCTGGAGCTCTACGGCACGGCGATCGGCACCTGGGAGTGGAAAGCCGTCATCCCCGGAACCGGCGTGCCACAGGGGAATCCGCCGAGCGGCGTGGCGTCCGGTTACGTCTGGTTCGACATCGTCGCGCTCGCGCTCGCCCCGTGGCTGCTCAGGCAGGTAGGGAGAATCCGATCGGACTCTCGGGCTCTGCCCGACTCAGCGTGAGGCGGCGGATCGCGCCGAGCGGGACGATCAGCTCCTGTGGCTCGCCATCCTCAGGGTGCGGCACCAGCGTGATGAAGCCGTAACCAGGCTCGGCCGAGATCGTCGAGAGCCGCAGCAGCGCTCCGTCATACAGCTCGGCCTCGACCTGCGCCTGCTCGAGCTCGTGCTCGGTCGCGAACGATGCGATTCGCCGGTGGATCCGGGCCACGAGCTCGTCGAGCGGGCCGGCCATCCCCGGAATCCAGAGCTCAGGCATCGGCCGGACTCTACGGGAGGCGCAACTCGACCGGCAGCGGCCTGGCGTAGACGACGACGAGCGTGGTCGTCGGTCGGGTAAGCGCGACGTAGAGCTCGCGCAGTCCCTGGTCGCGCGCCGCGATCAGCGCGGGCTCGACGACGATCACGTGGTCGAACTCGAGGCCCTTCGCAGAGCGCGGAGTCAGCAGCGGGATGCTGTCGAAGGCGCTCTCGTGGCTCAGTGCCGGCTCGACGAGCTCGTCCGGGACGATCAGCGCAACCAGGCCGTCCTCGCGCGCCAGCCGGCCCGCCTCCCCGTAGGCCTCGCGAAGCAGGGCGTCTTCGGGCACCCGCCGCAGAATCGGCTCCAAGCCACCGACTCGGTAGGCAAGCGGGCGCTCGATCCCGGGCGCGATCGTGTCCAGCAGCGGCAGGGCCAGCTCCATGATCTCGCGCGGCACACGGTACGCGTGGCGCAACTCCTCGACCTCGGCCTCGTCCCCGTGCCGAAGGTGCGGCAAGACCTCGTCCCAGCTCTCGTAGGTGACCGCCCCGGTTCCCTGCGCGACGTCGCCGAGGATGGTCAGCGCACCGCCGCGGGCGCGCCGGGAGATCATCCGCAGCTGCATCGGCGACAGATCCTGCGCCTCGTCGACGATCACATGGTCGTACGACCGCGCAGGCGACCCGACGAGGGCGTGCGCCTCGTCGAGCAACGGCACGTCCGCGTCGCTCCACCCCGCGCCGCGCCGCCGTAGGAGCCTCCGCTCGTCCTCGTCGAGGATGTCCTCCGCCGCGGCGGCGAGGAAGGCCGGCGTCGTGAAGAGCGAGCGGACGAGCTTCTCGGGCGTCACCGCCGGCCACGCGCGATCGAGGACGCGAGTGAGGTGGCCGCTCGACTTCAGAGCTTTCTCGACCTCTTCCCCGTCACGGACGGCGGCGCCCTGGAGGATCCGGCCGTACTCGGAGTAGAAGCTGCGGACGATGCCCATCCTGAAGCGCTCCCGTGCCGCCGCAGTCGTGCCGTGCTGTTCCCGGATCTCGCCCAGCAGCCGCTCCTGCTCGCGAACCCGGACGCGGATGTACTCCCCTTCGAGCTTCAGGATCAGCTCCTCGGGCTCGGCGGCGAGCCGCAGCTCGACTGCGCGGGCGATCACCTCAGCCAGACGCGTGTCCGCTTTCAGGCGGGCGACCGCAGGCGGATCGACGCTCACCGGCGTGACGCCCGCAACGAGGTCGGCGACGGCGAGCTGCTCGACGCTGTCCTCGCCGAGCGCCGGCAGGACGTGCGAGACGTATTCCATGAAGGTGCGGTTCGGGCCGACGACGAGAACGCGGCTCCGGGCGTTTCGCTCGCGTTCCGTGTAGATCAGCCACGAAGCGCGGTGGAGGCCGACAGCGGTCTTGCCGGTGCCCGGGCCGCCCTGGATCACGAGCGGACGATCGGGCGCGTGCGTGATCAGGCGGTACTGGTCGGCCTGGATCGTCGCGACGATGTCGCGCATGTGGCCTTCGCGGCTCCGCTCCAGCTCTTCGAGCAGGAAGTCGCCGACGCTCGCACCGTCGAGCGTGGAGCCGTCGAGGGCCTCGTCGGCGATGTCGAGCAGCTTGCGTCCCTGCGCTCGGAAGCGGCGGCGGAGCGTGACGCGCTGCGGGTCTTGCGGCGTCGCCGTGTAGAACGGTCGCGCGGCGGGTGCCTGCCAGTTGACGACGATCTGGTCGCCGTCGTCGTCGTGCACCCAGCGACGGCCGACGTAGAGCGCCCGCTCGACCGCTTCGAAGTCGAGCCGGCCGAAGAGGAGGCCGCGTTCGGCGTCCTCGAAGGTCGCGAGCCGCTTCGCTGCCCAGGCATCGAGCGCGGCCTGCGCGACTTCGCCGTCGGCGGCATCGGCAGCGCGTACGACGACGTCGCGCATGCGTTCGAGGCAGGAGTACGCGTGGTCGACGTAGGCCTGCTCCGCTTTCAGTTCCGGATGGCTCACAGCGTCGAGACTACGCAACCCGTCAAGCGCCTCGGACTTTGTGTTTCAGAAACACAAGCCGGGTTCGAACTCCGCTCAGCGGCGTAACCATGCGGTAGCCGAGGAGCTTGTGTTTCAGAAACACAATCTCTCTCCCGGCCGGGAGCGAAGCGACCCTTCAGGGGTCTTAGCGCGATCGGAATCCGCCCCCGCGGATTCCGATCTTGCGCAGCTAGAGCTGGTCTTGCGCGAACGGGATCCGCTCCTGCGGATCCCGTTCCTGCGCCGGTAGAGCAGCACCGACGTGCGCACGGCCGAGCTTCGTGATCACGCGGCCGCGCGGGGTGCGCTGAAGGAAGCCGAGCTGCAGCAGGTACGGCTCGTAGACGTCCTCGATCGTGTCGGTCTCCTCGCCGAGGGTGACGGCGAGCGTCGACAGGCCGACCGGCCCGCCTTCGAACTTAAACGCGATCGCGCGCAGGAGGTCACGGTCCGTGCCCTCGAGCCCCTCGCCGTCGATCTCCATCAGCGCCAGTGCTTCCCGCGCGATCTCGTTCGTGATCGCGCCCTGGTGCCGCACCTCGGCGACGTCGCGGACACGCCGGAGGATGCGGTTGGCGATTCGCGGTGTGCCGCGCGCGCGCAACGCGATCTCGGTCGCGGCGTCGTCGTCGATCGCTACGCCGAGAATGCCGGCGGAGCGGCGGACGATCACCGTCAGCTGCTCGGGCTCGTAGTAGCCGAGCCGGAACGTCAGGCCGAAGCGGTCCCGCAACGGGGTCGTCAGCAGGCCGGTGCGCGTGGTCGCGCCGACGAGGGTGAACTGTGGCAGGTCGAGCGTCAGAGTCCTCGCGGCCGGCCCCTGGCCGACGATGATGTCGAGCCGGAAGTCCTCGAGCGCTGGATAGAGGATCTCTTCGATCGAGCGGTTGATGCGATGGATCTCGTCGACGAAGAGGACGTCACGCAGCTCGAGGCTGGTGAGGATCGCGGCCATGTCGCCCTTCCGCTCGAGCGCCGGCCCGGCGATGTTGCGGATGCCGACGCCGAGCTCCTCGCGAATGATCTGCGCGAGCGTCGTCTTCCCGAGCCCGGGCGGCCCGACGAGCAGCACGTGGTCGAGTGCCTCGCCCCGTGCCTTGGCGGCCGCGAGGGCAATCGCGAGCTGTTCCTTGACGGCTTCCTGGCCGACGAACTCGTCCAGCCGGCGGGGGCGGAGCGAGCGCTCGAGCTCCTCCTCCTCGGGGCCGAGGACGTCCGCAGCGACGGCGCTCACGTCAGGCCGCCTGCCTGAGTGCCAGCCGCACCCGCTCCTCGGCCGGAAGGTCGGGATCCACGCCGGCGAGCGCCTGCTCGGCCTCGACCACGGAGTACCCGAGCTCGACGAGGGCATCGCGGGCCGTCATGTGGCTGGACGTGCCGACAGCGCTCGAGATCGGCACCGGATCCTCCGCGCCGAGCTTCTCCTTCAGCTCGAGCACGATCCGCTCGGCGGTCTTCTTGCCGACACCGGGGATCGCCTGGAAGCGCGCCGTGTCCTGGAGCACGATCGCCCGGCGGAGGTCGGCCGCGGGCGAGCCGGAGACGATCGCGAGCGCGACCTTGGGACCGATCCCCGCCACGGTGAGGAGATGGAGGAAGAGCTGGCGCTCGGCTGCGTCGGCGAAGCCGTAGAGCTGCAGAGCGTCCTCGCGCACGTGGAGATACGTCTCGACGACGGCTTCGCCCCCTCCCTCGGCCGCCCGCACCGCGCCCGGGGTCGCAGCGAGCAGGTACCCGACGCCATTGACGTCGAGCACGAAGCCGTCGGGCGTTCGCCCAGCAAGCGTCCCCCGCAGCCTCCAGATCATGCTCTGCTCACTTCAACCCGCGATCCGGAGGAGCGGCGGCGCGAGTGCGTGGCAGATCGCGACCGCGAGGGCATCGGCAGCGTGATTCGGGGTCGGGTTCGCCTCCATCGCGAGGATGGCACGGACCATCCGCTGCACCTGAGCCTTCTCAGCGCGGCCGTACCCGCAGACCGCCTGCTTCACCCGGGCCGGTGGGTACTCAGCGCACTCGACGCCGACCACCGCGGCGGCGACGAGCACCGCCCCGCGCGCCTGCCCGACAGAGAGTGCGGTGCGGGCATCTGCGCCGACGAAGGACTCTTCCAGCGCGACGGCGTCCGGCTCGTGCGCCGCAATGAGCTCCTGCACCCGCTCGAAGATCGTCCTGAGGCGGAGCTCCGGACGCTCCCCCGCGGGTGTTTGCCACCACCCGTGGTCGATTGCCCTGATACGGCCTCCGCTTTCTTGGACGATCCCGTACCCGCATGCAGCCGTCCCTGGATCGATGCCGAGAACCTTCACGAGGAGAGGTTAGGCGGGGGATCGGACGTTCCTTCCCCCGCCTACTCTCTCGTCTTCGACGGTCAGAACGCTGACCGGCGACGACGCGCTGAACTACTCCGCGTCGTCGTCGAGCAGTCTGCCCTCGGTGAGCTCGGCTGCGACGCTCTTGAAGAGCGTGGTCAGGCTGCCCGGATCCGGCGATGAGTAGAACCTGGGAGTCGAGGGGTTCGACGGGTCGTAGGAAATCGCCCTCAGGGCGGCGTCGGCGGTGATCGCCGGCGACTCCGGGCAGACGAACTGGTTGCCGACCTTCTGGGCGCACGTGGCACCCCCGATGCCGGTGCCGGTGGCCTTCCAGCCCAGGCACCCTGCACCCGGGGTGTCGTAGGCGATGCCGAAGACCCAGACGCCCGTATCGGAGGCAGCCCTCGCGGACGCGACGGCCTGACCGCACGGTCTCGTCCGATAGGGCGAGGTGTTGTTCGAGCAGACGCCGGAGGCGTTCGGACTCAAGCACGCACCGTAGTTCGCCTCGCCGTCTGTCATGAAGATGATGACGTCCTGCGCCTCGGGGTCGTGTCTCGCGGCAAGTTCCGTGCGCGCCTTGTCGATCGCGGCTGCGAAGACCGTGGTGCCGCCGGCCTTGATGCAGTTGATCGTGGACACGAGTTGCGAGCTACCGTTCAGCGGCGACGTGGCCGACGTCTTGTAGTCGGTCGAGAGCGGCACGAAGAGGTAGTTGTTCGTGTACTGGTCGTAGTCGTTCGGCGGCCCGTTCGTGGTCTTTGGAGTGGCGCACTTGTTCCCGTTGTGCGGGGCAAACGCGACGAGCCCGACTTGGTCGAAGGCCGGGTCCATGGCGCCCAGGAAGGCGTTGAGCCCGCCCTTCGCGCAGTCGAGCTTCGTCCCGCCGATCGTGCAGGCCGTACTCATCGAGCCCGTGCGGTCGAGGACGATCATCACGTGCGCGGGCTTCGGCGTGCCCCCACGCATCGCCGCTGTCGCCTTGGCCTTGATCGTGAACGACGGGATGCCGAGCAGCCCGGCGAAGAAGGTCTTCGTCGGAGCCATTTCGAGCACCACGACGGCGTTGCTGGACGTGCCGGGGACGCAACCACCCAACGAGACGACGCACTTCGTCGTCACGGTGGTCGTGACGTTGTTGA
The DNA here is from genome assembly GCA_963752405.1 of uncultured Gaiellaceae bacterium. GTDB lineage: Bacteria > Actinomycetota > Thermoleophilia > Gaiellales > Gaiellaceae > Gaiellasilicea. The sequence continues at coordinate 167,731 of CAVVYB010000012.1, read as the reverse complement.
TGTTGTGCTTGTTGTTCTTGCTGCCAACCTCGGAGCCGTACTGCTTCGCGACGGCCATGGCATTGGCTGCATTCGGAAGCTCCTGAGAGCCGGCGAGTGCAGCTGCGTCGGCTGAGGCTTGGAGCGAACGGTGCGCGTAATAGGCGTAGCCGACGTCGACGACCAGCGCTGCGAAACCGAGCAGCACGACCATCATCAGCACCATGAGAACAATGACCTGACCGCGCTCGTCCTGCGGTCTGTGGACTTGCCTTCTTGCCTGATTGTGCGAAACCACGATCCAGAACCTCCCCAGAGTCGGCGCGTCCGCACAACGCCTGTTGTTTTCCAGCTGCCCTGAGTCAACGCATCGGTCGCACGGCGGCGGAACTTGCTCGCTCGAACGAGTGATTTGCAGGGTTTGCGCGGAAAACGACCCGCTGGACCGGTTACGCGGAAACGGCCTCGAGGATCAGTTCTGGGATGTCGAAGTTCGCGGAGACGTCCTGGACGTCGTCGTTGTCCTCGAGCTCCTCGATCAGGCGGATCAACTTCTTCGCCGCCGCCTCCTCCGCAACCTCGACGGTCGTCTTCGGGATCATCGTCAGCTCGGCGGACTGGACCTCGATGCCGGCTGCCTCGATCGCGTCGCGCACGGCGGAAAGGCTGTCGGGCGCCGACGAGACCTGGAAGACGGTTCCGTCGAGCTCGACGTCGTCGGCGCCGCCTTCGGCCGCGGCCAGAGTCAGCTCGTCCTCGTCCACGGACTCAGCGTCCACCAGCACGACTCCGCGGCGTTCGAACAGCCACGCGACCGCGCCGGTGGTGCCGAGGTTGCCGCCGTGCTTCGCAAACGTGTGTCGAACGTCCGAGGCCGTGCGGTTGCGGTTGTCGGTCAGCGCCTCGACGAGCACCGCCACGCCGTCCGGACCGTAGCCCTCGTAGACGATCGTCTCGTACGCAGCTGCGTCGGCGTCGGTGCCCGCGCCTCGTGCAATCGCGCGCTCGATCGTGTCCTTGGGCATCGAGTACGACTTCGCCTTCTCGACTGCGTTCTGGAGCGAGAGGTTCGCCGCCGGATCAGCGCCGCCCTCCTTCGCGGCGACGATGATCGCCTTCGAAAGCTTCGTGAAGAGCTTCCCGCGCTTCGCGTCGGCAGCGCCCTTCTTGTGCTTGATCGTCGACCACTTGCTATGCCCTGACACTCAATCCCTCCTTCACCAGCTCCAGGAATCTCTCGTGGACGCGCGTGTCGCTCGTCAGCTCCGGGTGGAACGAGGCGACGAGGAAGCGACCATCGCGCAGCAGCACCGGCACGCCGTCGTGACTGGCGAGCACCTCGACTTCGACCCCGGCGTCGGCCACCCGCGGCGCTCGGATGAAGACGCCCCGCAGCGGCTCGGTCTCGCCGTCCAGATCCAGGTCGGCCTCGAAGCTCGCGAGCTGGCGGCCGTAGCTGTTCCGCTCGACCTCGACGTCGACGAGCCCGAGATGGGCTCGGTCGAGCAGGATCATCCCCGCGCAGGTGCCGAGCACGGGAGCAGGGAACCTCCGGATGGCTTCCTCCAGGCCGTAGAGCCGCATCAGGCGCATGATCGCCGTCGACTCGCCGCCCGGGATCACGAGCCCGTCGAGGCCGTCCAGCTGTTCAGGCAGCCGCACCTCGACCACGTCGGCGCCGAGCGCACGCAGCATCGCCGCGTGCTCGCGGAAGTTCCCCTGCACAGCGAGGACGCCGATCGTCATGGCTGAATTGTAGGTTCAGGCTTCAGTGTCGCTGTGCGAGCGTGCAAACCGATCGCCGACGAGGCCGAGCGCGAGGATCAGAAGCCCAGCGAGGACGTAGTAGAAGGCGATCTCCCACGGGTCGATGCCTCCCTCCGCCTCCCCGACGTCCAGCGGGACGAATGCGCCGACGAACGACAGTCCGTCCTCGATGAAGTAGGTCGTCGTCGCCAGGATCCCGACCGCGCCGAGGACCGCGTAGCTCGAGCGGCCGAATGCGTGGGCACCCGCGACGTACGCGATCGAGAGCAGCCCGACGAGGATCCACCCCGCGTCGCCGTCGACGAGCGCGAGCACGCCGCCGCCGAACACCGCCGCGCCGACCAGGTGGAGCCACATCGCATACGGCTGCCTCCCGGCCCGGTCGACAGCGTGGCCGGCCGCAACGAGGACTAGGCCGGCGACGATCGCCGTCCACTCCTCGGCGCCCACGTCGATGAGAGCGATGGCGAACGTCACCGCGATCGGGAGCATCAGCAGCGGCGCCCGGAAGCGCTGCAGCGCCACGAGCGCAGCGCCGATCGTCAGCAGCTCGAGGAGCAGAAGCGCGGGATCCCAGTCGCTGCCGGCGTCCTCCTCTTCGAGGATGCCGATCCAGGTCTCCAGCGAGCCCACGAGGACGGCGAAGAAGACGACGGCGAGCGTCGCCAGGACGCCCGCGGCCACTGGGCGGCCGGTCTGCTGGAGCGCGAGGGCGAGTACGACCGCCACTGCCGTCGCGAGCGCCGCATAGCCGACCAGGGCGGCGTTGCCGTGGTCCTCGCCGAGGATCCCGAGGAGCGTGCCGGTCGCGAAGAGCACGACGAACGCGCCGATGTAGACGAGGGCGCTGCCGCTCGACCAACGTGGCCGCAGAGCGTCGCCAGGCAGCAGTCGCTCGACCGTCACGTCACAAGCGTGACCAGCAAGTCGGACGTCGGAGTTTGTGTTTCAGAAACACAAGCTCCTCCGACCCATGGAACTATGCGGGTTCGCACGCACGAGAAGGACGCTTGTGTTTCAGAAACACAAAGTCCTCGGGTCCGCCGGCCGGAGCCGCCCGGTCAGGGACCCGGCGGCCGCGGGTTTCGAGCAGCTCGAAGCCCGCCGGGTTCCTGACGCGTGGCTGAGAGTGCGCGCCCGGAGGGGATAGTGCGCGAGCACAGACCCGGAGAGGCGCGTGCTCTCAGGCGCGCGAGGGCGGCGGAGGCCGGCTCCGCCGGCCGGGAGCCGCCCGGTCAGGGACGCGGCGGGGCTACCAGCCGCGAGTTTCGAGCAACTCGCTGGGCTCGAGCGAGGCGGTCGAGATGCCGACCATCGGCTCCCCGAGCCCGGCAGAGACGCGGGCCAGGATTTCGGCGTCGCGGTAGTGCGTCGTCGCCTCGACGATCGCCTTCGCGCGCAGCGCAGGATCGCCGGACTTGAAGATGCCCGAGCCGACGAAGACGCCATCGGCGCCGAGCTGCATGCAGAGAGCGGCGTCGGCCGGGGTAGCGATCCCGCCGGCGGTGAACGTGACGACGGGGAGGCGGCCGTTCTCGGCGACCCACCTGACGAGCTCGTACGGCGCGCGTAGTTCCTTCGCCTCGGCGTAGAGCTCCTCGTCGCGGAGCGAGCCGAGTCGTCGGATACCGCCGAACACGGCCCGCATGTGCGTGACCGCATTGACGACGTCGCCGGTGCCTGCCTCACCCTTCGTCCGGATCATCGCGGCGCCTTCGGCGATCCGGCGCAGCGCCTCACCCAGGTTGGTCGCGCCGCAGACGAAGGGGATCTCGAACTGCCACTTGTCCACGTGATGCGCGATGTCGGCCGGAGTGAGCACCTCCGACTCGTCGATGTAGTCGATCTCGAGCGCCTGGAGGATCTGCGCCTCGACGAAATGGCCGATCCGGCATTTCGCCATCACCGGGATCGTCACAGCCTCCTGAATCTCCTGCACCATCGCCGGGTCGGACATGCGGGCGACGCCGCCGTCGCGCCGGATGTCGGCCGGCACGCGCTCGAGGGCCATCACGGCGACCGCGCCGGAGTCCTCGGCGATCTTCGCCTGCTCAGCGTTGACGACGTCCATGATCACGCCGCCCTTGAGCATTTCGGCGAGCCCGCTCTTGACGCGCATCGTCCCCGTCTCGGTCACGCCGTGAGTGTAGCCGCCGCGGCAAACCCCACTCGCATCGCGCGCCCGAATGTGCGATGACTACCACTACCGAACGCGACTCCTCTCCCCCTCCAGACGGAGCGGTCGCCTCGGCGGCTGGGCCGTCTGGCCCAGAAAGGAGCGTTCGGTAGAGGGGTCTGCTCCTAGTGAGTGGACCCCTCGCTATTCGCGCAAGGACACGGGCAAAGCCCGTGTCCGCGCTAAGACCCCTGAAGGGTCGCTTCGCTCCCAACGCCAATGCGACGGGATCGCTTCGCCCAAGGGACACGGGCAGAGCCCCGTGTCCGCGCGCCTACTTGCCCCCGGAGGCGACCTCTCCTACGGGGCGGCCGAGCTGCTTCTCCCACCAGTCGGACTCGCGCTCTTCCATCTGAATCTGAAGCTCGCCGACGTACTGCGCGAGGTCGCTCTCCCGCTTCGCCAGCCGGAGCTCGAGGTCGGAGACGATCTTCTCGCGCTGCTCGAGCTTGACCTCGCGCAACTCCGAGTCGGCCTCGGCACGCGCCCAGCGGATCTCGATCTCGGCCTCGCGGTCGTCCATCTCGCGCATCCGATCCGAGAGCGACGTCTCGGTCTGGCTGAGCCGGAGCTCACGCCGCTCGACGCGGGCGCGATTCGACTCGAGCAGAGTCTCGGAGCTCGTGACCTCGGCCTCGCGTGCGGCCAGCTCGCGGCGGAGGTCGTCGAGCCGCGCTGCCTCGGCCTCGCGGTGTGCGAGCGTCTGCTCGTCGGCCTCCTCGCGGCGCAACTGCGACTCTCGCCGGTTCAGCTCGGCCTCACGCGCAGCAAGCTCGCTCTCCTTGGCGGAGACCTCGGCGCGCTTGGCGCTCATCGCTGCCACGACCTCGCCGGTGCCGCTGCGGTCCTCTGGCAAGCCGCTCGAGATCCGCCGTCAGCCGGTCGGCCTTCGCCTTGAGCTCGGCTTCGCGTGACTCCAGATGCTCCTCGCGCGCCGTCACCGTCGCACGCGCCTTGACGAGCTCGCGCTCGCGCTCGGCGACACCCTTGTCGTGATCCCCGACCTCGGACTCCTGCTCGCGGAGCAGCGCCTCGCGCGTGGCGAGCACTGCTTCGCGCGCCTCGACCCGCGCCAGGGCGTCGGCTGCCTGGCGCGTCGACGTCGGCGAGCTGCCGTTCGAGCGCACGCTCCCGCTGGGCGAGAGCCGCCTCCTGCTTGGCCAGCTCGGTCGAGGTCTCGGTCCGGTCGCGATCGGCATTCTGGAGCTCGCGGAACTTGGTCGAGATCTGCTGCTCGCGCGCGGTCGTTCGCGCCTCGGCGGCGAGCAACTCGGACTTCAGGTCAGCGAGGCGCTGTTGCTCGGCCGCGGCCGCTTCGGCGCGCTGCGCCAGCTCCTGCTCGCGCTCCTCGAGCGTCGACTGCTGGGCGGCGATCTTTGCTGCGCGCGAGTCGACCTCCGACGAGCGGAGAGACAGGCTCTGCGCGTCGGCGAAGCCTTCCTCCAGCCGCGCCTGGATGTCCGCGAGCTCGTCGCGTACCTCCCGCTCCCGGGCAATCGCTGTCGCGAGCTCGGCCCGGACGACCTCCAGCTCGACTTCGAGCTCGCCGTTCGGCTCGCGGACGTGCTCGGCCACGACTACGACGTCGGGTTCGACCGGCGGCGGCGGCGGCGCTGGAGCGCTGGCCTCAGCCGGGCCGCTTCGAAGCGTCGGGATGCTGTTCGGCCTGCGCCTCTTCCTCGTCGCGCCGCCGTTCGAGCTGGCGGCGGAGGCCGGTGCCGAAGCCCTGCTCGGTCTCCTGCTCCTGCTCTGATCGCGGCGGCGGCCATTCAGAACTCGAATACGGTCATCAGGTTCAGCATGGCAGGCCCGAGGATGACGATGAACATCGCCGGGAAGATGAAGATCACGGTCGGGAAGAGCATCTTGATCGGCGACTTCATCGCCTTCTCCTCCGCGGCTGCCTGACGCTTGAGGCGCGACTCGGCGGCCTGGACGCGGAGCAGCCGCCCGAGCGAGATGCCGAGCTGGTCGGCCTGGATGATCGCCCGCGTGAAGCTCGAGATCTCGGGCGTGGCCGCACGGTCGGAGAGCTTCTTGAGCGCGTCGTGCCGGGACTCGCCGATGCGCATCTCACCGAGCGTGTGCGCGAACTCCTCGGCGAGCGCTCCGTCCATGTGCTCCGTCAGCTTGGCGACCGCTCCGTCGAACGCGAGGCCGGCCTCGACGGAGACGGCCAGGAGGTCGAGCGCGTCCGGCAACTGGGCCCGCATCTCGTCCCGGCGCGCACGAGCCTTGCGCGAGACGACGAATGCCCGGAACGATGAAGCCCAGCGCGGCGAGACCGAGCGCCGAGCATCAAGCCGCATGGTCGCGCCGAAGAACGCCATGCCGACACGAAGCCGAGCAACGCCGCCGGCGATCGCGCCGGCGCTCTTCGCGGCGAGGAACATCGTCGGGGTGACCGTCCTGCCCATGCCGGCAGCCATCAGCCGGAACGAGATGTTCTCGGCCGTCACTTTCGGGTTCAGCCGGAGCGCGAAGCCGGCCAGGGAGGCCGTCGCCGGAACGAGCACCCGCTGGCGGAAGTGAAGGCGTTCGAGGCCGGCACCGACGCGTGCGGACGCGGCCGTACGTGGCGGCCCGCTTGACGGCGTTACGGCGCTCGCGGCTCGGATGCGTGACGACCTCGCTGACGAGATAGGCGGCAACGGCCAGTAGGAGTGCGGCGAAGATGAGCAACGGCATCCCTGATCAGCCCCTTGAAGTTGACGATTTTGCGGAGCATGAGCGAACCGATCCCGATCATCACGAGGCCGACGACGAGCATCTTCTGCCCCGTCGACGTGAAGAAGAGCGGATCCATGTAGTCCCTGCTGAGCAGCGTGATCGTGCCCGCCATGAAGAACGGGACGCCGACGAGGACGTAGGCCGACATGCGCCCCATGGCCGTCAACCTCTGATCTTGCGCGCGAACTGCTGCCGGTTGCGGACTGCGTCGGCAACCATGTCGAAGATGCCGGCGAGGCTGCCGCCGACCTGGCGCTGAATCGTCACCGCGGTGACGACGAACGAGAGATTGTTCGACCCGACGCGCTCGGCCATGTCGGCCAGTGCGTCGTCCATCGGTCGGCCGAGCCGGGTTTCGGTCAGCACGCGGTTGAACTCCTTGCTCGCGGGCGGCTGACCCTCGTCGACAACGGCCTGAATTCCCTGCCCGGAAGCTGTGCCCGGCCTTGAGGGAGGCCGCGAGCGTGATCGAGAAGATCGGGGAGCTGCTCGTCGATGGCGTTCAAGCGCTGGCGCGCCTTGTACCAGACGACGCCGACCGGAATCGTCGAGCCGACGAGCAGTGCGAGGAACGCGAACAGCGAGCCGGCTCCGGCGACGCCGAAGATGCAGGCCGAGCGAGAAGCCCCGAGCCGAGCGCAGATGTACACGAGCTCGACCGTTCGCAGCGGCACGTCGGCCCGTTCCAGCAGCCTGTGCAGCTTGTGCCAGACGCTCAGGTTGCCGAACGCCCGCTCGGTCGCGCGCATCAGCGACGAAGCAGTGGCAAAGCGCTCCTCGCACAGGCCCGCGCGCGCGCTTGCGCTGCGGCTCACCGATGTGCGGCGCGAGCCGCCGGCGCAGCCCGGCTCCGACCGGCGCCCGGAAGAGGAAGATCGCGCCGATCGAGGACGCAGACGCCGACCAGCGTGGCGACGAGCGTCGGGCCGACCGCGAACACCGGCTCCGGCACGGTCGACTCCGGTCGGCGGACGTCGGCTGCGATTCCCGGCGCCAGCGCCTTGGCGCGCGCTCCCCCAGCAGCGACCTCGAACGTGTCGCCGGGGCGGGCCGTCGTGAAGTAGGTGAGCTGCCACGTACGGCGGAGCTCCTGTGCAAGCGCTGCGTAGACCGCCTGGAGACTTGCCGTCCCGGCTGCGCCGCTGTAGCGGCCACCTGTTTCGGCGGCGAGCCGCTTGAGCGGTCCCGGCTTGAAGCTCGCGCTTTCGATTCCGATCGGATAGACGGTGACGCGGGCGTCGTTGGCAGCGGCGATCGCATCGTCGAGACTCGCCTTGCTCGAAACCTCCTGCCCGTCGGTGACCAGCACGAGGACGCGCGACTGATGCAAGTCCGACGGCGAGCAAGTCCGACGAGAGGATGACTGCGTCATAGAGCGCAGTGCCTCGCACCTTGTCGACCTCGAGTCGCGCGCAGCGCGGAATCGGCCTCGGACGTGCCCGACGAGAAGCCGGTCAGCTGGAAGGCCTGCTTCCCGACCGCGACGACTGCGATCCGGTCACTTGCAGGCTTCGAGCGGACGAAGGAACGTGCGGCCGCGGTCGCATCCTGCATTGCACGGCCGAGCATCGACTGAGACCGGTCGAAGAGAAGCACGACGCTCTTCTCCCGGCCGAAGTTCTTGGCTGTGAAGCCGATCACCGGCTGTCCGTCCTCGCTCAGCTTGGGCGCCTTGGCGGCGGGCTGAGGCGTGACCACGGTGACGCGGACGGACGGATACGCGCTGGTGTCGACAGCCGTGATCCGGACGCCGCCGCCGGCGGCAGCGCCGGCCACTCCAGGGACGAGAATGGCGATGAGAGCAACTGAAGTGAGGAGCGTTCGCCTCACTGGACACCGCCGTACGGGCCGGCGGAGAACGCCGGGCGACCGTCACGCACGTCGGCCCGGAAGAAGGTCGGCGGCAGGAGGACCCCGTTCGAGGCCATCTTCTCGAGGAAGTGCGGCTTGAGGCCGGTGCAGGCGATGGGCGCGAGCAGGCGTGACCCGCGCATCGCTGACTGACCCTCCTCCGGCGGCTTCGCCACGAACAGGTCCTGCAGGGTGATGACGTCCGACTCCATGCGCAGGACCTCGGTGATGTGCGTGACGCGGCGCGAGCCGTCCACGAGCCGGGAGATCTGCACGAGCACGTCGAAGGCGCTCGAGATCTGCTCGCGGATCGCGCGGTGCGGGAGCTCGACGCCACCGGTCATCACGAGCGTCTCGAGGCGGGAGAGCGCATCCCGCGGCGTGTTGGCGTGGATCGTCGTGAGTGAGCCCTCGTGGCCCGTGTTCATGGCCTGGAGCATGTCCAGCGTCTCCGCACCGCGGACCTCGCCGACGATGATCCGGTCGGGGCGCATCCGCAGGGCGTTCCGGACGAGCTCGCGGATGCGGACCTCGCCCTGGCCCTCGATGTTCGGCGGGCGCGACTCGAGCGTGATCACGTGCTCCTGCTGCAGCTGAAGCTCCGCAGCGTCCTCGATCGTCACGATCCGCTCGTCGCCGGGCACGAACGCCGACATGGCGTTCAGCATCGTCGTCTTACCGGTGCCGGTACCGCCGGAGATGAGCACGTTCAGCTTGCCCTTCACGCACGCGCCGAGGAACTGCGCCGGCCTGCGGGGTCAGCGAGTTGAAGTTGATCAGGTCGTCCATCGTGTACGGATCACGCGCGAACTTCCGGATCGTCAGCGTGGGCCCCTTCAGCGACAAGCGGCGGGATGATCGCGTTGACACGGCTGCCGTCGGGAAGACGGGCGTCGACCATCGGCGACGCTTCGTCGATCCGCCGGCCGACCTGCGAGACGATCTTGTCGATGATGCGCAGCAGGTGCGCGTTGTCGACGAACGACACGTCCGTCCGCTCGAGCCGGCCGCCACGCTCGACGAAGATCAGGTCGTATCTGTTGACCATCACTTCGCTGACCGAGTCGTCGCGGAGGAGCTCCTCGAGCGGCCCGTACCCGAGCACGTCGTCCGTGATCTCGCGCTGGATGCGCCGCCGCTCCTCGCGGGTCAGCGGCGTCCGGTCGAGGGCGAGCTGCTCTGCGACCGCGTGCAACACGCGCTCCGTGAGGTCCTCAGCGCTCTCGCGCTTGAAGAGCTCCGGACCGAGCTTCGCGATCACGGCGTGATGAATCGCGCTCTTCAGCTCGGCGTACGGGTCGCCCGCGCGGGGCGTAGCCGCCGGCGCGTTCGGCGCGGCGGGGGTGGTAACGGGGCCGGCGAGCGCAACCGGACGCTCTGCGATTACGTTCGCGGCCCCGTTCTCGTTTTGCTTCGAAAGTCGATCGTGGAGACCCATGCTACGCCCTCGCCAGCGCGGCGAACTTCGCTTCTTCTTCGGCTGCTCCTGGACGAGCAGGGCCTTGGCGACCTGCCGGATGGCACGGGCGAAGTCGCAGCCCGTATCGGCGATCGCAGGCGGCGCGCCCCGGTTGACGCCCAGCGGCACAGCCCGGTCCGAGGGAACCTCGAAGTTGATCTTGACGTCGAGGGCACCTTCGACCTCGCTCTTCTTCATCCCGACCTTCGAGTTCGCGCGGTTCAGGAGGAAGCGGATCCGCGAAGCCGGGAACGAGAGCAGATCGAGCGTCTGGAGCGACAGGCGGACGTTCTTCAGGGTCGGCACGTCCAGCCCGCAGACCATCAGCAGCTCGTCGGTGCGGTCGAGCGTCGCCAGCATCGGGCCGTGGAAGAACGGCGAGGTGTCGACGACGATCACGTCGTACGACTCCCGCGCCACCTCGAGCAGCCGGGCCAGCTTGGACTCGGTCACGAGCTCTGCGTCCTCGGGACGAAGCGGCGCAGGCAGGATGTCGAGCCCGCACGTGTGCTTCGTGATGTAGCCCGCGAGCTTCTCGGAATCGAGCTCACCCGGGGCGACGACGAGGTCGTAGATCGTCTTGTCCGGCTCGAGGCCGAGCATGATCGCCGCGTCGCCGAACTGCAGGTCGAGATCGAGCAGGAGCGTGCGGCGGCCCTCGTGCTTCGCGAACGAAGCTGCGAGGTTCGTGGCCGTCACGGTCTTGCCCGTCCCGCCCTTGGGCGAGAACACGGTGATGATGCGGCCCTGGCGGGCGTGTGCCGCCTTCCGCCGCCAGGCGGCGGCCGGCGTGGCCCGCCTTCCGGAGCGCGAAGACGACGTTGTCGGTCAGCTGCGGCAGCAGCAGGACGTCTGCGACGCCCTCGGCGTCCAGCGCTTCCTCGAGCAGGGCAGACGACTCGCCCGACGCGAGGATCACGATCGGCGAGCGCGTGTGCTCGCGGATCGCTGCGACCTCGTCCGCCGGGAACGTGGCCGACCGGGTGGCGTGCACGACGACCTGGAGATGCCCGCCGGCGAGGGCGGCTGACGCCTCGGCGACGTTCTCGCTCCAGCCGACGAAGTCGAGCTCGGGATGTGCGGCCAGACCCTCGCGCAGGCGGTCAAGCCCGTCGCAGGAGCCGGTGACGTAGATGCGGGTGCTATCGCTCATTAGTTGCCTCCCTCCTTCGGCGGCGTTGCTCGAACGCCGGCGTCCTCGAGCTGCTTCGGGCTGACGCCCTCGCGCAGCACCGAGTAGGCGCTCTCGACGTTCTCCGGGCTGTCCGCGGCTCCGTATGCCGGGACGCAGCTCGAGGTGCCACTTCTGTGCGGCCGTGAACACCCAGTGCAGCTTCTGCACCTGAGTGTCCGTGACCGCGACATCGCGGAATAAGCGCCGTCGCGCCGGCCGACGTGACCTTTCCGCCGTGCCGCCGCGTGCTCGGCGCGCTTCAGCACCTCGACGTCCCGGAGGACGATCCGCGTGAACTTGTGCTTCTCACCGGCCGCCCTCGGGCTTCACGCCGAACGTGGCGACGAGGTCGACCTTGTCGCCCGCCTTGAGCGTGCCGGCGAGCAGCTGGTGCTCGTCGCCGGGGATCGGCGATCGCGCGCTGCACGCCAGTCAGCTGGGCGATGACGCCACTCTCCGACGGCGACGCGAAACGGCGCGTCGACACCTGCTCACCGGCGTAGATCGGCTCGGTGGCGACCTGGGTGGCGAGCTGCGCCGGGTTCGAGATCGCGCCGGGGACGACGCCCCTGCGAACGATCTCGGTCTTGGTCATCATTCCGCTGCGGGCGACGTCCGCGCCGGACGTGCCGGCCGGGATGTCGACCTTCGCGACGTAGACCGGGACATTGGTCTCGTCCTTGCGGACGTCGCGCTGATAATTCTTCACGTAGAACATCCGTCAGCAAAGCAGCGACGAGCTGCCAACGCGATCGCGATTGTGATGTTTCTGATGCGGTACGTCATGAGCGTCTTCCTTCTTTGCTCTGCTTATACGGGACAACAGTCGAAGAACGTGGTGTTCTATTCCACGCGTTCCACGGTCTTGCTCGGAGCGTCCCCGAGGCGACGACGATGCCAAGAACTCGATGTCGTACGGATATGTCGTCTCGACGGTGATGTCTGCGCCTGGAGCCCATGCGGTGGCGGTGGCGGTGACGCCTAGGTTCGCCGGCTTGAGCCCTGGTGCAGCAGCGCGGGTGGCAGCCACTGCGAGCGCGATTGGATTCGGCGCGGTGCGGCTGACGGCACCCTTGCGTGCACCGACGCGCGTAGCGTCGGTCAGGGTGATGTAGTGGTTGTAGAGAATTCCGAACTGGATGATGCTGAACACGACCACGAGGAGGATCGGCAGGACCAAGGCGAACTCGACCATGGTCTGGCCTCGCTCGTTCCGAATATCGATTCTCTTCGTGGTCATCGTGTTTCGGCGGTACTTTCGGTTGAAGTGAGTCGGCGTCCCCTGGCTGGCCGGGGCCCACCGCCGTCTCCTGCTGACTTGCGAGGTCGAGATCGCCCTGACTGAAGGCGATCCGGCGGCGATCGATGACGAACGACCCGTCAATCGCACCCGACATGGAGCGAGAACGTGGTCGACGATGCTCGATGGTGATCACACTGAAGACGGAGGCGTACTCCGCCATCGTCTGGCCGACTTCCTCGATCAGTCGACGATCTGCGATCGCGATCAACATCGATCGCCATCCTCCCTCGTCGGTCGGTGTTACAGGTTGCTCAGTGACTGGTGTTGCGAAGGCGCGACTCGTTGATGCGCCGACCCGAAGGGCCAACAGAGCGGTGACGACGATCACGGCGATCACGGCGAGAACGACGCCGTACTCCGCCATCGTCTGACCCTCCTCGGAGCGAAGGTCGGCGAGCCGGTTCTGAATGGAGACGAAAAGCTGCAGCATGTAATTCACCTCCCTTCAGGCAGGAGAGAGCGGTTGACGCCCGGGCAGGATGTGGTTGCCCGGAAGGTCTTGGAATGTGTGGTGCGATTGGCGTTGCGGTGCAGCACGTGAGAAACCCTTCTCTCATCGGCGAGCCGCTTTCGCCTGATTGATGTGGTGCTCTTGCGGAGAGAACATCGTTCAGCGGCCGGAAACTGAGAAGCCCCATTCGGGGGAAATCTTGCGCGCGCTATTCAAAGTTCCCCCATAAGAGTGAGATGGGGCTAAAGGTGCTGCCGATAAGAGGAATTCACGGAACCGTTGGCGGCGCGGTCTGAAATCTCGGCGCCGGACGGTTCACTACGCCCCGGCGCCCGATGAAGAGGAGCTGGGTCGATGCCAACACGGAACCGAAACTTTCTAGGGATGCTCTTGCCGTTCGGCCTCCTGGCCGTCGCGGTACTCAGCCTTCATTCGTCGCAGGGGCGACGACTGGGAGTACGAGACGGCAGAGGAAGATGCCGCTGTTCGCGCCGTCCCGGTCGGAACGCAGACCGGCCGCCGCCGCAGTCCCACCGCGCGGCTCGCGCTCGTCGCCGCGTTCACGTCCCTGTTCTTCGCAGGCGCAGTCATTCACCGCCGGCGCCGGCGACCAGCTGGCAAGGATGCTCGACCCCGACGACGCCGCTGCGCTCGAGGCAGCAGCAAAGCGAAGCCGCCGCCCTGGCTGCCGAGGCGCCCGCGGCGACAGCCGAGGTCGCCCCGTGCCGCAGCCGAAGCCGCACCCGCAGGTCGCTCCTGAAGCCGCTCCCGAGGCCGCACCAGAGGCCGCACCAGAGGCCGCACCAGAGGCTGCGCCCGCAGCCCCGGAGAGCGAGCCGGCGGCAGTCGAGTCGGACCTCACGGGCGATGTCGCTGCCGCACCGGACAGACGCGGTCGCGACGAGGCAGCCCAGCGGCGAGCCGAGCGCCGTCGTCGCCTCCACCCCAGCCGTCAAGAGTGTCGCGAGCTCGACAGGCTGCTCCGTCGGCCGTCGCGCCCACGGCAAAGGCCGCGAAGCCCGCACCCGCGAAGGTCAAGCGGTCGGCGACCAAGAAGTGGGTTCTGAAGCGCGCCGCCGCACCCGCGCCGGCACCGGAGATCGAGCCGGGATTCGGAGAGCCGACCGTCTGGCTCAACCGGGCGCTACCGGACCCGACGCCGCCGTCCGCTCGGCTGACACGCCACTTCGCGCATCAGCTCGTGTCCGTCTCCAAGAGTCATGGCGCGGACTGGGCGGCCGTGCTCGGCGTCCTCCGTGCGCAGGGCGAGCGGGGATCCGTTCCCGCCTCGACCGCAGGAGCTCAACACGCATCGCTGCTCGACTGGCCAACCAGCAGGCGTGGCGCGGTGCGCTCGCGCTCTCAGGTCGCACCGGCTTCGCGGACAGCGTTGAGGCGCTGGCCGACATGTACCGGGCGGTGGGGATCGAGACGCTCGTCACGGGCTTCGAGGCCTCCAAGAAGCGGCTCGCGAAGCGCGTGCTCGCCGCCGAGAACGTGTGGATCTACGGCGGCGGCCGCGAGGACATCGCTGCCGGCCGGATCGATGTCAGGATCCTCGTCGTGATCAGCTATCTGAAGAAGCGTCACGGCGCGGTGACGGTGTCGAGCCTCTTCTCCGGCCACGGGAAGTTCTCGCGGCCCGGAGTCGTCTCGGCTCACACCTACGGACACGCCGTCGACATCGCCGCCGTCGGCGAGATCTCGATCGCCGGGCACCAGCAGCCCGGTGGGATCACGGAGGCAGCGGTTCGCTCGTTGCTCCTCCTCCCCGCCGAGTTGCAGCCGCAGCAGGTCATCTCACTGCTAGGCCTGGGCGGACCGTCGTTCCCGCTGCGCGACCACGGAGACCACATCCACGTTGGCTTCTGAGTTCGCCGTTCTGATCCGCGAGGACGGGCGCGTCGTCTGCGAGCACTTGCTCGTGGCGGCGCGCCCGTCCCAGCGAATGCGGGGGCTGCTCGGTAGGCGCAGCCTTCCAGCCGGTGAGGGAATCCTGCTCCGCCCCGCCGGCTCGGTTCACATGTTCTTCATGCGGTTCGCGATCGATGCGATCTTCCTCGACCGCGATCTGGTCGTGATCGACATCGCGCACGACCTCCGCCCGTGGAAGACTGCCGGCCGCCGCGGCGCGAAGGCGGTCGTCGAGCTCGCGAGCGGTGAATGCGCACGTCGCGGAATCAAGCCCGGCGACGCGCTCGCACTCGCGCAGAGCTAAGGCGCTAGACGCCCATCGCGGTCTGGACGTGCCTCAGCATCCAGATCGAGCACAGCAGTGCGTAGCTCAGGGCGGGTACGACGAGCACGAGGATCGTGATGATCGCCATCACCGGGGACTCGACCATGCCGGGCGAGAGGCGGAGGAGGGCGAACGCCAGCCCTGTGTGGAGCAGCGTCTTCCCCACGTGCTCCGGTGCGAGCTTGGGGAACCGCGCGTGGACCCAGAGCGCAAGAAGTCCACAGCAAACCGACAGGATGAATACAAACGCGCTACTCGACATGCTTCCCCTCTTCCTTTGTCGCCGCAGTGTGAAGAAGGAGCGGGGCCACCACAGAAGCCCCGCCGCGTTCTCCGTCTAAACCCTCGAGTCCACCGCAGGAGGCCCGAGAAGCTTGTGTGTTTCGCTGAGCACACCATGCACCACCCGGCCCGCTTGACCTATCACCCAGAGGGTGGTTCACCAGGCTTGTTGACGGTGAAGTACGCAGCGTGCTGATCTGGGGGGCAGATGCCGATAGGGATCGTGACCACCACGAACGGAGACCGATGCGAACCGTCCTTCACGTCACCCTCACCCCGATCCTCTTCCTCTTCCTCGCCGTGATGGTCGCTGGCCGGATGGGCGGCGCCGGCTTCATCGTCATGCTCGGAGCAGTTGCCCTAGGCGTGCTGTACGGCTGGCGCAACCGCAGCCGCTAGGACAGTTGTCGCCGACGGCGTTTTGTCTCGGCGAGTGAGCACGGAGTGAACACCGTGCGGTCAGGTGACGCTGACAAGCCTCGCCACGGCGAGTCGGGCTACGCGGTCTTTGCTTCTGGGCTTGCTCCCCGGAAGACGGCGGCTGCGAGGAGTAGGAAGCCGACGCCTGCGAGGATCAGGGCGATCCCGACGACGATGCTGAAGATGGCGATCCCGGTCGCCATGTAGGACATGTTGAGCGCGGTCGAGAGGGCTGTTTCGGTCACCCAGAGATTGCGGGCAGCGTTCGAGACCGGCCGTCCGCTCTCATCCTTCGCCGCCGCCGCTTCGTCGTTCGTACCGGCAGGGTCGGTTGGATCGGAGGCGGAAACGTACCGCCCCATCTCGGCGTAGGTGAGCCCGCCGGAGGACTCGAGCGCGTGGATCCGCATGTACTGCGCGAAACAGCGAGCCTTGGATCCCGTCGTGATCGGCTCCTCCGCGACATCGCAGTCCGGGGCGTCCACGGACAGGTTCGCCTCCTCGATCCCGGCCGCGATCCCTTCGGGGCTCATGTCTGGCGAGCCGACGATCTTCTCCTGCGAGAGCTCGTCCTCGACGGTGCTCTTCCCAGCGATCCCGATCGCGATCGTCGCGATCCCGAAGACGATCAGTACGACCCCTGCGGCGTAGCCGCCGAGCCGGAGCAACTTCGCGCGTTCCATGTCGCCCCCCGTCGTTTGAGGACCCCGATCATGCCGGACCGAACAAGCCTCCGCCAAAGCGCGGAAGGGAAGCACCGGGCGACACAGCCGTCCCCTTGGGCAGTCGAGGTTCCACCGGGGTCTGCACCGCATGCGCTTTCGCGGCACCCCCTGACACACCCATACGGCGTAACCATGCGAATCCCGTATGGGCACTCGCTGCAGATGGGCCCGCCTGGATTCGAACCAGGGCGCGACGGATTATGAGTCCGCTGCTCTAACCGCTGAGCTACGGGCCCTCGCACGTTCGAGCGTACCGCGGGGGTCGGTTCTCCAACGGGATTCGGCTGACGACTGTCACAATGCGCGCGATGAAGGCTTACCAGCAGGAGACGCAGCTCCGGACCGCCGGAGGGCTCTCCGTGAAGGACATCACTACCGAAGTCCAGGAAGCGGTCGTCGCGAGCGGGATCAAAGACGGCATCTGCTCTGTCTACTCACCGCACACCACCTGCTCCGTCCGCGTGAATGAGTTCGAGACCGGCTTCCTCGAGGACTTCGCGCTCTTGCTCAAGAAGCTGGTGCCGAGCGACAACTACTACGCGCACGACGACTGGGACCGCCGCACCGAGAACGTCAGTCCCGAGGACATGGACTTCGGCAACGGGCACTCGCACTGCATGTCGATGCTGCTCGGCCCCGCCGGCGAGTCGATCCCGGTACGGGACGGCGAGCTGTGCCTCGGCACCTGGCAGCGCATTCTCTTCCTCGAGCTGGACCGCGAGCGCGACCGGCGCTGGCTCGTGCAAGTCGTCGGCGTCTGAATTTCTCGCAGCATCCGAAATCTGCGAAAGCAGATTCCGGATGCGCGAAGACCCGCTAAAGGGTCGCTTCGCTCCCACCTTGCGACTAACGTCGTGAGAGCTATTCGGGCGTGACGTAGGCGGCGGTGAGGCCGCCGTCGACGAGGAACGTCGACGCGTTCACGTAGGACGACTCGTCGCTCGCGAGGAAGAGCGCCGCGTTCACGATCTCGCGTGGCTTCGCCAGCCGCCCCGTCGGCCAGTGGATGCGCCGGCGCTCGAGCGCCTCCGGGTTGTCGCCGAAGATGTTGAGGAGCAGCGGCGTCTCGACCGGCCCGGGACACAGCGCGTTCACTCGCACGCCCTGGCGCGCGAACTGGACGCCGAGCTCGCGGCTCATCGACAGCACCGCTCCCTTCGACGCGCTGTACGAGATCTGCGAGGTGGCGGCGCCGAGGATGGCGACGAAGCTGGCGACGTTGATCACCGACCCTCCACCCCGCTCGAGGAGATACGGGATCCCGTGCTTGCAGCAGAGGAAGACGCCTCGCGTGTTGACCGCCTGCACGCGGTCCCACGCCTCGACCGAGGTGTCGAGCACGGAAGCGTCGTCGTCGGGAGAGATGCCCGCGTTGTTGTAGAGGACGTCGATCCCGCCGAACCGCTCGGCCGTCTCGGCGCACATTCGGCGGACGTCCTCCTCTTCCGCCACGTTCACCTTCACTGCGAACGCGTCGCCCTGGCAGAGACCGACTGTCTCCTCCGCAGCCTCGAGGTTCATGTCGGCGGCGCAGACCTTCGCGCCCTCCTCGGTGAAGAGGATCGCCGCCTCGCGGCCCATCCCGCCGCCCGCACCCGTGATCACGCAGACCTTTCCCTCGAGTCTCATCAGCCCTCCGTCGACAGGAACACGTTCTTGACCTCCGAGTAGCCCTCGAGCGCCTGCATCCCGAGCTCCCGGCCGAAGCCCGACTGCTTCATCCCACCGAACGGCGTCGAGACCCGAACCGAGCTGTTCGAGTTGACGCTGAGGACACCGGCCTCCACGGCGCGCGCCACGCGCAACGCCCGCGCGCCGTCACGCGTCCAGATCGAGCCGGAGAGACCGTACGGCGTGTCGTTCGCGATCCGGATCGCGTCGGCCTCGTCCGTGAACGGGATCACTGCTGCAACGGGCCCGAAGACCTCGTCGCGGGCGATCCGGTCGTCGTTCGTCGCCTCGACGATCGTGCACGGGAACCAGAAGCCGGCTCCGTCCGGCGCGGTGCCGCGAAAGAGCGGCTCGCCCTCGACGAACGACGAGACCGTCTCGCGATGCGCCGCCGAGATCAGCGGGCCCATCTCGGTCGCATCGTCTTCGGGGTCGCCGACCTTCACGCCGCGCGTCGCCTCCACCAGGAGCTCGACGAAGCGGTCGTAGGCGCTGCGCTCGACGAGGATCCGCGAGCGCGCGCAGCAGTCCTGGCCCGCGTTGTCGAAGACCGCGTACGGAGCAGCGGCCGCCGCCCGCTCGAGATCGGCGTCGGCGAAGACGACGTTCGCCGACTTGCCGCCCAGCTCGAGCGTGACGCGCTTGATCGTCGCCGCGGCCCCTTCCATGACTGTCCGCCCGACCTCGGTCGAGCCGGTGAAGCCGATCTTGGCCACGTCCGGGTGCTCGACCAGTCGGCTGCCGACGACCGAGCCCTTGCCGACGAGCACGTTGACGACCCCCTCGGGGATGCCGGCCTCGAGCACGAGCTCGGAGAGCCGCAGCGCGGACATCGGCGTCAGCTCGGCGGGCTTCAGCACGACGGTGTTGCCGCACGCGAGCGCGGGACCGAGCTTCCAGGAGGAGATGTTCAGCGGAAAGTTCCACGGCACGATCAGGCCGACGACCCCGAGCGGCTCGCGGAACGTGACGTCGACGCCGCCCGCGACCGGGATCGTCTCCCCGTAGTGCTTGTCCACTGCACCGGCGTAGAAATGGAAGACCTGCGCGACCATCCCGATCTCCGCCCGGGCGCCCGCGATCGGCTTGCCGACGTTGCGCGACTCGATCCGCGCGAGCTCCTCCGCGTGCTCCTCGACGAGCGTTGCCAGCCGCCTCAGCAGGCGCGCACGATCGGTGGGCGCGACTGCCTTCCAGGCGGGAAAGGCGGCCTTGGCGCGGGCCACCGCGGCGTCGGTCTCCTCGACGCCTGCCTGCTCGAGCTCCGCGATCGGCTCCTCGGTGGCGGGGTTCAGGACGGTCAGCACAGCCGCTATTTGACCATCTTTCTCAAGGGTCGCGTGCCCCACGCCGATGAGTGCCGTGTGAGTGTGGACGGCGGAGATGCGCAGAGGGCGGTGGGAGAGCTTGTGGCCCACTACCAGGCGAAGGCGCGTGCGGTCGGAAGGCTCGGTGTCGCGATCGGAGCGATGTCCGGCGCGGCCGTCGGCTCGGTGCCAGTCAGTCCGCTTCGTGCCGCCTGGCCGATCCCGACGAACTACGGCTTCGCGACGATGCTCGGCGGCCTCTTCGTCGGCGTCCTGATCGGCTACGTGATCGGCGACGGGCGGGCGCGGCTCTACCACCGCATGGCCGAGCAGGCGCGACTCCAGCTCCAGCTCGAGGAGCGGGTCTCCGAGAACGACGAGCGTATGGCCCAGCTCCTGACCGCGCTCACGGCCCGCGCTGCCGCAGCCGCGCAGGCCCAGGCAGCGCCACCGCCACCGCCGCAACCTCAGGTCGTTCAGCGACAGCCACAGCCGGTGGCGGCGGCTCCGCACCCTTATCTCCGCACAGTTGCCGTAACGGGCAATCCCTCCGCACCGCCGCTTTCACCGCCGCTCACCGGCGGGCCAGGCCTAGCTAGCCCGCGCGGCGCGGTAGGCGCGAGCCTCCTCGACGAGCGCCCGGAAGAGCGCTGCGTCGTCGCCCTCCTCGGGGTGCCAGAGCACGCCGAGGGCGAACCGCTTGGACGGATCCTCGACCGCCTCGAGCGTGCCGTCTTCGGCCCACGCCGACTCGACGAGCCCTTCGCCGATCGTCCCGAAGCCCTGGTGGTGATGCGACTTGACCGGTGCGCGCTCGCCGAGCAGGGTGCCCAGGCGGCTGCCGTCCTTCACCTCGACCTCGTGGTCGGCGAAGACCCCGGGCGTGTGCTTGTGCTTCTCGTCGCCGACGACTTCTGGGAGGTGCTGGACGAGGTCGCCGCCGCGGGCGACGTTCAGCACCTGCGAGCCGCGGCACACCGCGAGCACCGGCATGTCGCGCTCCAGCGCGGCCGTGAGCAGCGCGAGCTCGCCACGGTCCCTCTCCGGCCGCGTCCCGGTCGTCTCGGGGTGTGCGTCCTGGCCGTACTCCGTCGGGTCGATGTCCGCGCCGCCGGAGAAGAGGATTCCGTCCAGCACGTCGAGCGTCTCCTCGATCCCCTCCTCGCTCGGGGGAACGAGCAGCGGTCTGCCGCCCGCCTCCTCGACCTGACGAACGTACGCGAGCGGGATCACCGCGGCCGGCACGTCCCAGGCGCCCCAGCGCACGCTTGGCTCGGCATACGCCGTGATCCCGATCACCGGTCTAGCCACGCTCGAAGAATCGCTCCCGCTCGTAGCAGGTGACGGCGCGGTCGAACAGCTCCTGCTCGGTGCGCGCGTAGTTGAGGTAGTGGTCGATCACCTCGTCGCCGAACGCCTCGCGCGCCATCCCAGCCGCCCTCGAGCGCCGCGATCGCCTCGCGCAACGAGTGCGGGAAGCGGTCGGCGTCCGACTCGTACGCGTTCCCCTCGAGCGCCGGCGGGAGCGCGAGCTCGTTCTCGATCCCGTGTAGCCCGGCCGCGATGATCGCGGCGAACGCGAGGTAGGGGTTCGCGTCGGCGCCGGGGATCCGCGTCTCCGTCCGGAGTGCCGGCCCGTGCCCGACGATCCGGAAGCCGCACGTCCGGTTGTCGTGGCCCCAGGCGAGAGTAGTCGGCGCCCAGGACCCGGCCGCGTAGCGCTTGTACGAGTTGATGTTCGGTGCCAGGAAGATCGCGAGCTCCTTCAGATTCGCGATCTGCCCGGCGAGCCAGCCGTTGAACTCCGCGGACTCACCGGCGAAGGCGCTCTCCTCGCCGCGCCAGAGCGAGGAGTGGATGTGGCACGAGCTCCCGATCCAGCTGTGATCGGGCTTGGCCATGAAGGTGATCGAGCAGCCGTTCAGGTGCGCGATCTCCTTCGCGCCGTTCTTGTAGATGACGTGGTTGTCGGCCATCGCGAGCGCGTCGGCGTAGCGGAAGTTGATCTCGTGCTGGCCCGGCCACGCCTCGCCCTTCGAGGTCTCGACCTTGATCCCGGCTCCCTGCATCCCGTTCCGGATCTGGCGGATGAACGGCTCGTCGTACGTGGCCGCGAGCACGTGGTAGTCGAGGATGTACGGCACCGAAGGCGTCAGGTCGCGGTAGTGCTGGTGATGCGCTTCCTCGTAGGTCTCCTTGAGCAAGTAGAACTCGAGCTCGGAGCCGATCATCGGCGTGAAGCCGAGCGCCTCCGCCCGCTCGACCTGCGCGCGGAGCACCTGCCGCGGCGAGGGAGCGACCGGCGAGCCGTCGTGCCAGCCCACGTCGCAGAGGACGAGCGCCGTCCCCTCGAGCCACGGAATCCGCCGGAGCGTCGCCAGGTCCGGCGTCATGCCGAAGTCCCCGTAGCCCCGTTCCCAGCTCGCGAGCGCGTAACCCGGGACGGGATCCATCTCCATCTCCAGCGCGAGCAGGTAGTTGCAGCCCTCGACGGCGTGCCCGGAGTCGATCTCGTCGACGAAGAACTCGCCGTGCAGGCGCTTGCCCATCAGCCGCCCCTGCATGTCGGTGAAGGCGACGACGACGGTGTCGATCGCGCCCGATTCCACGTCCGCCCGCAACTCGTCGAAGCTGAGCACGAAGGCGATCCTACTCATCGCTTGCCGTCCGACACGTTGACAACGCTTGTGACAGAAGCGCGTAATAGCGCTGACACGTCACCGACCGGTAGGAGGGCGGATGGAAACGGCACCACCCGCAGGCCCCCGACAGCAGGAGACCGACGAGCAGATCCTGCACAAGCTCGGCTACGCGCAGGAGCTCTTCCGCGGCATGGGCGGGTTCCAGAACTTCGCGATCTCGTTCACGATCATCTCGATCCTCGCCGGCTGCCTCACGTCGTACTTCGTGGGCTTCGAGCGCGGCGGCCCCGTTGCGGTGATCTGGGGTTGGCTGCTGGTCGGCCTCTTCTCGACGATCATCGCCCTCGCGATGGCCGAGATCGCCTCGGCCTACCCGACCGCGGGCGGCCTCTACTACTGGGCCTCGAAGCTCGGAGGCCCCGGCTGGGGCTGGACGACCGGCTGGTTCAACCTGATCGGCCAGATCGCGGTCACTGCGGCCATCGGATACGGCCTGGCGACCTTCGGCACGGTGCTGTTCGACTACTGGTTCAGCTACTCGGCGCACATGAACGACTGGTTCGGCTCCTCGGCGAACATGTCGATCTTCGTGCTGTACGCGATCTTCCTGATCGCGGCCGGGATCATCAACATGTTCCAGGTCAGCGTCACGGCACTCCTGAACACGATCTCCGCGTACTGGCACATGGCGGGCGTCGCGTTCATCGTGCTGGTGCTGATCATCGTCCCGGACAACCACCAGAGCGTCGGCTACGTCTTCGGCGAGACCGTCAACGTGTCTGGTTACGGGAGTGCGGCGGATAACTTCTCGAATCCCGGCGTTCTGGTTCGTGTTCGGCCTCGGGCTGCTGCTCTCGCAGTACACGATCACCGGCTTCGACGCGTCCGCGCACATGGCCGAGGAGACGCGTCAGGCGTCACGTCAGGCGGCTATCGGCATGTACATGGCGGTCGTCGTCTCCGTCGTCTTCGGCTGGATCCTTCTCCTGGCGGTGACGTTCGCGATTCCGAGCACAGAGGGCGCGCTCGAGAACATCGGCGTCGTCGTGCCGTGGATCTGGGCGGAGTCGATGAGCCAGAGCTGGGCGGAGGCGCTGCTCTTCATCTGCGTCGTCGCGCAGTTCTTCTGCGTCACGGCGTCCGTGACCTCGGCGTCGCGGATGATGTACGCCTTCTCTCGCGACCGTGCCGTCCCGGGCCACCCGCTCTGGAGCAAGGTCGCCTCGAACCGCGTCCCGCGCAACGCCGTCTGGGCGATTGTCGTGCTGGCGGGCATCCTGATGGTCCCCGCGATCTGGAACTACCTCGTCGGCTACGGCGTCGGCACGGCGATCGCCGTGATCGGCCTCTACATCGCGTTCGTGATTCCGGTCTATCTGCGCTACCGGTTGCACGACCAGTTCGTGCCGGGCGCTTGGAGTCTCGGCAAGCACTACAAGTGGATCGATCTGCTCTCGCTGGCCTGGGTCGCGTTGATCACGATCCTGTTCATCTTCCCGCTCTACGCAGCAGGGCTGCCGTGGCGGGACGACTTCACCTGGGATCTGACGAACTACACGGTGCTGTGGTTCGCCGGAATCGGCATCGTCTTCGGCGGTTGGTGGTTCCTGTCGGCGAAGAACTGGTTCAAGGGCCCCGTCCGCCAGGGCACCGAGGAGGAGCTCGAGCGGCGAGAGGCCGAGCTCGCTGGACCGAGTCCAGCGGCCTAGCGGCCACATTGCTGCGGTAGTGACGAGGGGCGCCGCGACGGCGCCCCTCGTCGTTCACATCACCGGTGCCGGCACCGGCGGCGCGGTGCGCGCCGACCTGATCAGGAGAACGGCGCCGGCCGCGACGAGCGCGAGCACGCCCGCTGCCAGGAAGGCGGCGGTGTACTCGCCGGTGTGCGTGCGGATCAGCCCGGCGCCCCACGCAGCGGTCGCCGCGCCGAGCTGGTGCGCAGCGAAGATCCAGGCGAAGACGACGCCTGCCTGTTGGCCGAAATGAGCCGTAGCCAGTGCCGAGGTCGGAGGCACGGTCGCGACCCAGTCGAGCCCGTAGACGACGACGAACGCGAGCATCGCCGCGTTCGCCGAGTCGAAGGCGAGCGGAAGCGCGAGCAGTGACACGCCGCGCAGGCCGTAGTAGGCAAGCAGGAGCCTGCGCGGGTCGTACCGGTCGGTCAGCCAGCCGGAGGCCGTCGTGCCGACGACGTCGAAGACGCCGATCAGCGCGAGCAGCCCGGCTGCGGTCACCTGCGCGATCCCGTGGTCGTGCGCGGCGGGGATCAGGTGGGTGGAGACGAGCCCGTTCGTCGTCGCGCCGCAGACGAAGAACGTGCCGGCGAGGAGCCAGAACACCTTCGTGCGCATCGCCATGGAGAGCGCATCGAGCGCTGCCCCGAATGCGGGCGCAGCGGTCGACAGGCGGCGGCGTCCAGCTCGCGTCTGCGCCGAACGGCGCCAGCCCGATGTCCTCCGGCCGGTCGCGCATGAACCGGAGCACGACCGGCAGGACGAGCAGCAGCGCGACGACGGCGATCGCCAGGGCCGCCCAGCGCCAGTCGAAGCCGGCGAGCCAGGCGAGCGCCGGCAGGAAGATCAACTGACCCGGAGGCGTAGCTCGCCGTCATCAGGCCGGTGACGAGGCCGCGCCTGGCGATGAACCAGCGGTTGGCGATGATCGCGGCGAGCGGAACCGAGACGGCGCCGGTGGCGAGGCCGTTGACGAGCCCCCAGAGCAAGAAGAGCTGCCACGTCTCGGTCATGCGGGTGGTCAGCAGCGCCGAGACGGCGATCACGGCGAGCGCCGCGCCGACGACGCGCCGGACACCGGCCCGCTCGACCAGCGCCGCCGCGAAGGGCGCGCCGAGCCCGAAGCAGAGCAGGTTCAGCGAGACGGCCAGGCCGATCGTCTGGTGGCTCCAGCCGAACTCCTGGTGCAGCGGGATCAGG
Organism: uncultured Gaiellaceae bacterium; assembly: GCA_963752405.1. Lineage (GTDB taxonomy): Bacteria > Actinomycetota > Thermoleophilia > Gaiellales > Gaiellaceae > Gaiellasilicea. The sequence continues at coordinate 142,622 of CAVVYB010000012.1, read as the reverse complement.
AGCACGCCCGTCACCGAGCGGAAGCCCGACGCCATCACGAGCGACAGGAATGCGACCCCCGCGACGATCCAGGCGTAGTGGACGCGCGCGGTCACGGTGGTGAGAACGTCTCCGCGACGCGTCGCGACGCCGAGCTTCGCCGCTGACCACCCGGTCCAAGCGCCTCCGTTCTGATCGATCGCCTGACCGGTGATCCCGCGGGCGTCGTCGGAGAGAAGCCACGCGACGGTTCCGGCGATGTCCTCGGGCCGCCCCATCCGGCCGAGCGGGACGGCGCTCATCGCGTCGGCGACCGCCTCCTCGCGCGTCATGCCGGTCGCGGCGACGATCTCGTCGATCCCCTGCCACGCCATGTCGGTCTCGACCCAGCCGGGGCAGATCGCGTTCACCTGCACGTCGCCGGCGCGAGCTCCGCCGAGAAGGAGCGGACGAGGCCGAGCAGGCCCGCCTTGGAGGCGCTGTAGCCGGTGTAGCCGGGGACGGCGATGCGGGCGAGGATCGACGCGATCACGACGACGTCCCGCCGCTCGGGGCCGGGCGCGAGCTCGCGCACGGCTGCGCGAATGCACCAGTAGGTGCCGAAGAGGTTCGTGTGGACGATCTCCTCGAAGCGGTCGCCGGGGCCGTCTGCGTTCCCTCCGCCGACGCCGCTGTTCGCGACGAGCGCGTGCACCGGACCCCGCGCCGCAGCGGCCGCGGCGAACGCGGCGTCGACGACGTCCCGGTCGCGGATGTCGCAGAAGTGAGCGTCCCCGCCGACAAGCGCGGCCACCTGCTCGAGCTCGTCCATGTTCGGGGCGAGGAGCGAGAGCGTTGCGCCCTCGGCCGCGAGCCGTTCGGCGATCGCCTTCCCGATCCCCTTGCCACCGCCGGTGACGACGACATGCCTGCCCGCGAACCGCTGCATCGGTCTCCTTTGTCGCTCTTTGCGTGAACTTTCGCGCCGGTTCGCACTTGCGGCCCGGCCGGAGCGAGCATAGATTCCTGGTTCGCCGCGGCCCGTCCCTTTCGGTCCTCCCGCCCGGCGAAATCCTCCGAATGCGCCTCTAGAACGTCCTGTGCGATCGGCAAAACAAGGCGTTTCTTAAAGAAAAGGTCGCAATTTGCGGCCATGGCTCTCTGGAGCTCCCTTGACGCGCAGCCGGCGTGGCCCTACCTTCCCCCTTGCAGCGAGCACGGAGCGAGATTAGGTCGAGGCTCCACCGGAGGACGAGTAGGCGGAAGCCGAAACGTCAGTCGGAGGAGCGGACGAAATCGCCACCGGCTCGCTGAATTTATTTGTGGCGCAGTCGGAATCGGAATCTGCGGGAGCAGATTCCGATTCGCGCCAAGATCCCTGAAGCTGCGTGGGTCGGGATCGGGGCTCGTCTCAGCGAACGTGTTAAAGGCGCGAATCGCAAATTCGTGCGGTCGCAAAATGGAAAAGTCGCAATTTGCGGGCTTCGTGTTTTTCGAGCCCTTGCGCACTCGGTCGAGTCGGCCCTAGATTCCCCCTTGCAGCGAGCACGGGACGCGAGTAGGTCGAGTCCACACCGGTAGGCCGTAGGCGGAAGCCGAAAGTCCGTTGGTGTGGCGGACGAAAGCGCACCCGGCTCGCTGAATTTATTTGTGGCGCAATCAGAAACGGGATCTGCGGAAGCAGATTCCGTTTCGCGCCAAGATCCCTGAAGCTGCGTGCGTCGGATTCGGGGCTCGCTCAGCTGATGCGTCTGGCTCGCTTGGTTCAGTGGCCAGCGTCTTGGTTCAGTGGCCGGAAGCGTCCTCGGTCGGTAACGTCGGGCGCGTGCGCCGGCTTCTTGATCTTGGTCTGTGTGGTCGTGTTTGTCGACGCGATGTTGTTTGGGGCGCTCGCGCCGCTCGTGCCCGGCTACGCCGACGAGTTCGGGCTCTCGAAGACCGGCGCCGGGCTGCTCGTCGGCTCGTTCGGGGCAGGCGCCGTGCTCGGCGCCATCCCCGGCGGGCTCGCCGCGGCAAGATTCGGGCCGAAGCTCGCCGTCGTCGCAGGGCTCGTTCTCCTCGCCGTCGCCAGCTTCGCCTTCGCCGCCGCCGAAGGCCCCTGGGCGCTCGGCATCGCCCGGTTCGTCCAGGGCTTCTCGAGCACGATCACCTGGGCCGGCGCATTCGCCTGGCTGACGGTCGCCGCCCCGCGGGACCGCCGCGGCGAGCTGATCGGCACCGCATTCGGCGCCGCCGTCTTCGGCGCCATCCTCGGCCCGATGTTCGGCGCCGTGGCCGACGCCGTCAGCGTCCGCGTCTCCTTCGCCGTCGTCGGCGGCGTCGCAGCAGTCCTCGCGGCCGCAGCGGCCACCCGTCCGAGCTCACCGCCGCAGACGCACTCACCCGGCGCGGTCGGCCGCGCCTTCGCCGACCGCAGCTTCCTCGGTGGCCTCTGGCTGAACGCGCTCCCGGCCATCCTCTTCGGGATGCTCGTCGTGCTCGTGCCGCTTCAGCTCGACGAGGGTGGCTTCACGCCCTTCGCGATCGGCGCCGTGTTCCTCCTGGCCGGGCTCCTGGAGACGGTCGTCAATCCGTTCCTCGGCCGCTTCTCCGACCGGCGCGGCCGCCTCCTCCCCATCCGAGCTGCGCTCGCAGGCTCGATCGCAGTCGCGATCGCCTTCGCGGTCGTACGCGACCCGTACGCCGTCTCGTTCCTCGCCGTGCTCGCGGCGGTCTCCTTCGGGGCGTTCTACACGCCGGGAATGGCGCTCGTCTCCGACCGCGCGGAGGCTGTCGGGCTCTCACAGGCAATCGGCTTCGGGATCATGAACACGGCCTGGGCGCTCGGGAACATGAGCGGCCCGCGCTGGCGGGCACGATCGCGGACGTCGCCGGCGACGGCCTGCCCTACGTCCTCGCGGCGGTGCTCTGCGCCCTCACGCTCGCCGCGACGTCGCGGCTGATGCCACGGGCGGGAACCGCTCGAGCACCCACGTAGCGTCGAGCGGCCGCTTCGAATAGTGCTCGCCGTTGACGAGCGCGTGGTCGCCTGTCGTCGGATCCATCGGCAGTCGCGCCTCCACCGGATACCAGTGGTTGTGCCGGTCGATGAGGTCGTTCACCTCGCTGAAGTCCCAGCGCTCCGCAAGCTCGTGCCAGGCCGAGGGATCGCCTCCCCGCAGCTCGTACTCCTCGCCGAGCGCCCGCTCGTGCTCCGCCGTCAGCGCCGCGATGTCGCGGAGCCGGGCCATGTACGGCGGCGGCCCGCCGAGTGAGGCGAGGTAACTGCTCGCGTCGGGCCGGAAATGGCGCAGCCGCAGCGCGAGGCGCTTGCCCGCCAGCGGGCTGTCCTGCATGTCCTCTGCGAGCCCCTGGAGATTCCGGCGGTCGCGAGGCGTCTCGGGCAGCACAACTCCCTGACGCATGATCCGCTCACGCTCGCGCCGCTCCACACGGCCAGCGTAGCGCTACCGGCCGAGCAGACGGCTCAGGAAAGACCGGCGCGGCTGGGCGTCGGGCTGGTGGCTCGGGCTCGGGCTCCGGCGGGGGCGTCTCGTAGAGCGCCCGGACGTTCTCCACCGATCGCTGCCGTGCCTGCTCGGCCCGCTCGCGGTCTCCCTGAAGCGCGGCGCGCATGTCGTGGATCTGGCTCTCTTCCTTCACCGGTCGAAGGTTCGATCCACCGTGGACGGTTCCTCCCTCTCGAGGTACGCGCAGCGGCGCCAGTCGCCCGGCAGCGGCGAGGGCCCGAGCCGGAGCACGCTGAATTCGACGCCGTCGACGTCCAGCCGGTCTCGCCGGGCGGGCGGGGCTCCCTCCCGCTCCAGCAGCCGATAGCCGTCCGGCCAGGAGACGAGGAGCAGGTGGCCGGTCACCGAATGCCCGGGGTTCGGCGCGGCGGGCTTGGCGCTGCGACGCCGGCGCAGGCGTCGCGGGAGGCGCCGGTTCGCGTGGCGGGCAGAGCGCCACCTCATCGAGCAGCTCGACAACGCGCTCGATCAGCTCCGCGAGCCGCTCGAGCGAGGGCAGGAGGACAGGCGGCGGCGGACGCCGCCGGCGAAACAATCGCCGAAACCACATGCGGGCGGGTTCGCCCCGCCGCAACATCTCCCTGCGCTAGCCAGGCAGGTCACCCTCGACGTATCGCGTTCGCACGACGTCGGACTGTGCCCGCGTACGCCTCGTCGCCGTCCGTCGTCTCCTCTGAGACGCCGGCGCCGTGCTTCAGCGCCGTCTCGTCGACCGGGTAGACGAGGCCCGGCTTCCCGCGCCCGCCCACGGCGATCACGACCAACGGCTCCGACCCGGCCGCGACGATCACATGCTTCGTCCAGGGCGGGCAGTGGACGAAGTCCCAGGCCTTCAGCGGCCGCTCCTCGCCCTCCACGATCAGGATCCCTTCGCCGGCGAGGACGAGGAAGTCCTCCTGCGCCTCCTCGCCGTGATACATGCACGCCGGCTGGCCCGGTTGCATGATCCCGATGTTCATCCCGATCTGCTGGAAACGCGCCTCGCCGTCGCCCTCCCAGCGGGTGTAGCGGCCGAACTCGGCGCTGTCCCCCCAGACGGCGTCCTTCGTGTTCAGCACGTACCACCCCTCACCTTCCGGCAGCAGCCCGTGCTCGGTCTCCTTCAGTCGCGCTTCCTTCAACTCCCCTCCCCCGCCGCACGCGCGGCCTCGACCAGCTTTGCCGGCGCCACCTCGGCGTACGCGTCCTCGGCGATCCCGGCGAGCTCGTTCCAGTCGAGACCGCGGTCGAGCCGGACGCCGAGCCAGCCGCGATGCCCGACGTACGGCGGCCGGAAGAAGCGCTCCGGGTCGGCCTCGACGAGCATCCCCTGCGTCCCTTCGGCCGCCGCGCACCAGATCGCGAAGCGGCCGTCCCCGTGATGATCCGTCAAGACCATCAGGAACGAGCGCTTCTCGCGGACGAAGAACGTCGGTGCACCATGGCTGAGGCGCTCGCTCGTCTCGGGCAGCCCGAGACAGATCTCGCGGAGCTTCTCCAGGACGCGCTCCCGCTCTGCGGCCTTCATCGTTCGATCGTCGCAGAATTTCTTTGTGGCGCAATCGGAAATCGGATCTGCGAAAGCAGATCCGATTTCGCGCCAAGATCCCTGAAGCTGCGTGCGTCGGAATCGGGGCTCGCTCATTGGGGCTAGCTCGCTTGGTTCAGTGGCCTGCGTCTCGGCCGGAGACAAGCGGCCCGCTCGTCGCGGAACGAGCGGGCCGATGTCAGGCGATGCCCTCCGCTGCAGGCCGGCTAGCGGGAGAACGACCGGCGAGCGGCCGCGCTCGTCAGGCCGGACGTGTCGCGTGCCTGCAGGGTGACCGTGTACCGGCCCTTGCCCCGGAAGCGCTGCACCGGCACCCAGTTGCGGGTGTAGGCACCACACGGGTTCGGCGCGATCCGCGTCGTGAAGCGCCGCGTGTAGGACGCCACGCGCGGTCGGGAGTCGGTGGCGAGGATCGTCAGGTTCTTCGCCACGTCGTCGCAGATCCGGACCGTGCGTAGACGCGGGCGCCGACGAACCGGACCGAGACGATCGTCAGCGTCGGCCGCTTGTTGGTGATCGGAGTCGTAGGCTCGACGATCGGGGTGACTCCCGACACGGCCGAGCCCGCGCCACCCGAGTTCCTCGCCGTCACTTCGACGCGGAGCCGGAAGCCGAGATCGACGAGGCGGACGCCGTAGGTCTTGCCCGTCGAGCCGGAGATCGCGGCACAACCCGTGCCGTCGGCGTCACAGCGCTGCCACTGGTACGCGAACGAGGTCGGAGTGTTGGTCCACGTCCCGTCCTCGGCAGTGAGCGACTCGCCGACCCGGGCGTCGCCGGTGATCGACGGACGCGCGGTGTTGGCCGGCGCCGTGCTCGCGGTGACGACCGCGGTCGGTCCCGACCGAGCCGACGCGGATCCGTCGGCGTTCACGGCGAGGACGCGAACCCGCAGCGTCCGGTTGGCGTCGGCCGCGCGCAGGAGATAGGTCTTCTGCACGGCACCGGCGATGTTCCCGCAGGACGCACCGGCCCCGTCACAGCGCTGCCACTGGTACTGGAACGACGTCGGGCTGTTCGTCCACGTGCCGTTCTGTGCGGTCAGCGTCTCGCCGACCTTCGTCGTGCCGGTGATCGACGGCAGAGTCGTGTTGGTCGGCGGTGCCGCCGCCGCCGTGGCCGCCCAAACGAAAACGGCTCCCGCCGTCATCGCAAAGGTCGTAAGGATGCGCCTCGTATTCACAAGCATCCTTTCGTGGATTACCAATTGCAAACGAGAAACGCAAGGGCCGGAGTGCGGCTTCGCCTGTGAAGAAACCGTAAGCATTCACCGCGCCGGCGAGGCTTCGAAATCCGCCCGAAGCGGGGTAGCAGTAGAACCACGTAACACGACACTGAGGGGGAAACCAGATGCGTCGTCTTCGTGCTGTTGCTCACGACCTTGGCCTGCCTGGCGGTCCCGTCTGCGCTGGCAAAAGGCTCGTTTCCGGAGACGATTCCGCTCCCGAACGGGTTCGCGCCCGAGGGAATCGCCATCGGCAAGGGCGACACCTTCTACGTCGGCTCCATTCCCACCGGCGCGGTCTACGCCGGCAGCCTCCGCACAGGGACGGCAATGTCCTCGTCCCGGGCGCGACGGGTCACGCGGCGACCGGGCTCGAGTACGACCACGGCCGGCTGTGGGTCTCCGGCGCAGGGACGGGCAAGGCGTTCGTCTACAGCGCCCGCACCGGCGGTTTGCTCAACGAAGCTCCAGCTCGCGCAAAGCGCAGGCCCGACGTTCATCAACGACGTCGTCGTCACGTGGCGGGCGGCGTACTTCACCGACTCCCAGCGGCCGGTGATCTACAAGGTCTCGAAGTCATTGTTCGGGCTCGCCGGGAGCCGTGACCGCGATCCCGCTCACCGGCGACTACCAGCATGTGGCCGGGTTCAACCTGAACGGCATCGACGCGACCCCGAGCGGCAGGACGCTGTTCGCCGTTCAGAGCGCGACCGGGAAGCTCTTCACGATCGACCCGAAGACCGGCGCGACGAAGCTCATCGACCTCGGCGGCGCAACGCTTCCGAACGGTGACGGCATCCTCCTGCACGGGCGGACGCTGTACGTCGTGCAGAACCAGCTGGACAAGATCGCCGTCGTGAAGCTGAACCACAGCCTGACGCGGGGCGTCGTCACCCGCGAGATCACCGACGACGACTTCGACGTGCCGACGACGATCGGCAAGTTCGGGAAGTGGCTCTACGCCGTCAACGCCCGCTTCGGCAGGGCGAGCGGCCCGGACGCGACGTATCAGGTCGTGCAGGTGCGCCGCTAGCTCGAACGAGGGATGCGAGAAGGCCCTCTCAGCCGCCGAAGCCAGAGGTAACCAGCTCTGCGGCTGAGGGGGTCATCGCATGCGCTCGTCGAAGACACAGATCCGCACCGTTGCCTGCATCGTCGGGCTCGGCCTGATGTTCGTCCAGGTTGCGCTCGCCGCCGACAAGCAGCCGATCAAGTTCAACGCGGCCGATCAAGTCGCCGCCAAGGCGGTGCTGGTGAAGGCCAACGACCTCGGTTCCGGCTGGCAGGGCGGCGCGACGAAGCCCGATTTGACGCCCGACGCCGACTGCGCGTTCAAGCGCTCGGACCTCGTTCTCACCGGCGCCGCCAAATCCGAGTTCAAGACGCAGGGCGCGTCGATCACCTCTGAGTCGAACATCCTTCAGACGCCGGCGATGGTCGCCGCCGAGTGGCGCCGCAGCTTCGGAAGCAGCACCTATATGGCGTGCGCACGAAAGGTCGTGATGAACTCGGAGAGCGCGAACGTCAAGTTCGTTTCGTTCCAGAACATCGCGTTCCCGAAGCTCGCGCCGTACTCCACCCCGCTACCGCATGGTCGCCGACTACGTCAATGCCGGGGAACTCGGTCCGCATGCTCGTGGACTCGTCGTGCTGGGGCGAGGCAGGACGGAGATCTCGCTGGTCGTCACGGTGCCATACGCCGATCGGGCGGCCGCCGATGTCGTCGAGCGCAAGCTCGCGAAGCTGCTGGTCAGCCGGATCGTCGCCTGAACCGCGGGCTAATCCTCAGCCGTCTCGTGCAGCATCCACCACTCGGTGAATTCGCGGCACCGGCCGTCGCCCTCGAGCCGGAGCTCCCAGAGGTTGCTGTAGGTCAGCGGGGGATCGCGGTACGTCGTCGTGCCGGTGATGATCGCGAGCTCCGGAGTGTCGACGAGTGGCCGCCATGCAAACGTCCAGTCGCCCGGGTCGTCCTTGCGATCGAGCCAGCCGTCGACGATCTCCTGCCGGCCCCGCCACGGCTCGCGAAACGGCGTCGTGAAGTAGAGGGCGTCGTCAGTGAAGAGCGCGCCGATCTCCTCCGCGTCGTTCGACGCCCACGCGCGCTCGTACGCCGCCATCCAGTCGGCGAGCGCGGCCACGTGCCGGCTCAGCGCTCCTCGACGACTTCGAAGCGCATGAACGCGTAGACGACGAGGTAGCTGAGCGTCAGGAATCCCGACAGCAGCACCGTCATCCCGATCGCCCGCGGGTCGACGACGACCGAGCCGAGGTCGGAGAGAATGCGCGGGTTCGCGATCACGTCCCAGCTGTTCCAGCGGAGGACGCGGCCGAGGTAGATGCCGAAGCTGGCGAGCCCGAGCACCGCAACCGCGGCCGCCCAGGTCACGCGTGGCCCCACGTGCTGTCGCACGACCGACTGGACGAGGTAGAGCGAGAGGAAGCCGAGCAGCATCCCGGTCCACGCCGGCGCAGCGATCACGACGACGTCGACCCAGAGCGGCACCACCGGGCTCGGGAAGAGATGCTTGAAGTCGGTGAGGATGTACGGCGCGTTCGGGAGGAAGAGCAGCCACAGCGCGCCGAGCGGAACGAGCGAGCGCAGCCGCGCCCCGGCACGGTGCCGGTCGTAGAGCACGACCGCGAGGACGAACGGGATCCACGCGAGGAAGAGATTCCAGATCAGCCCGCCGAAGAGCGGCTCGCGCGAATAGAAGTAGCGCGTCACGATGAGGGCGACGGAGAAGAGCGAGAGGAGCGCCAGCGCGGCGTAGATCGCGCGCCTGCGCGTACTCAGAGGAGCAGCGACCACGCCTCCACTGTACCGGCCGGGCGATATGACACCCGATCGGGGGATAGTAAGACCAGTGGCGTTCTGCGAGGATCGAAGGGTCAGACGGCGGTGCGGCACGTCCCGAGTCTCCAAAGGGGTTGCACCGTGCGTTCGAGAGTTCCAGGTCAACATGTTGCGTGAGCCCGGCGACCACGTCGCTGCCGCGCGACGCCGCGAGGAAGAGACCTGGACCGGCGTCGACGAGGACTGGCTTGACTCGCTGGGTGAAGCCGAGCCGCTGGACATCGGCCGCCCTCTCGTTCCGGGACAGCGCGTTCGCGTGTTCGGGGGCTACGACACGAATCCAGCCTGGCTGAAGGACGACCCGGACGGATACGAGGGCGTCGTCGTCCGAGTTCATCCCCGGCCGGAACGAGCTCCCCGCCGCGGTGATCGAGCTCGACGTGCCCCTCTTCGCCGGTGGGATCGAAGGCGGGTTCGTCGTCCTGGAGCAGGCCTGGGACGGGATTCCGTGGGGCCAGACCTCACCGCGAGTCCATGTCGAGCTGTGCGACTTCAAGCCCGAGGACGCGCGGTGGCAGGACCGCCGCCGGGGTGCGTGGATCGAGTCGCACGCGACCTTCGAGGTCGTCCCCGGCTGAACGCGGCCGGCATCTCGCGCATGTAGCGTCCCGGATCTGCAGAATGCCACGCACGTGGACGTGACTGGTCAGGCGAGTGCATGTCACGGGCGACGTGCCGAGACGCATCGCCGACGCACTCGAACAGGACTTCGAGCTCGTCTCCGACCCTGCCGGCGCGGAGGGGATCCTCTCCCTGATCAATACGGTCGTCGACGACGCGTACCTGGAGCGGGCAGGCCCCCAGCTCGAGGTGGTCGCCAACTACGGCGTCGGTGTCAACAACGTCGACCTGGAGGCGGCACGGCGCCGGGACATCGTGGTCGCCAACACGCCGGACGTGCTGACGAAGACGACCGCGGAGCTCGCGATCGCCGTCACGCTTGCTCTCCTTCGCCGGGTCGTCGAGGGCGACAGGTTCATCCGGTCGCGGGCACCGTGGTCGTTCTCGCTCGAATTCATGCTGGGAGAAGGGCTCGACGGCAAGACGGTCGGCATCGTCGGCCCTGGCCGGATCGGCCGGGAGACGGCGCGCCTCGCGGAAGCGTTCGGCGCGCACACGATCTTCGCCGGCCGCAACGATCCGCTGGACGCAGCTGCTCGCGAGCGCTGACGTCGTCAGCCTCCATTGCCCGCTCACTCCGGACACGCGCCACCTGATCGACGAAAGGGCGCTGGCGGCCATGAAGCCGACGGCCGTGCTGGTGAACACCGCCCGGGGGCCCGATCGTGGACGAGCGCGCACTCGTCGACGCTCTGGACAAGGGAGTCATCGCCGGCGCCGCGTTGGACGTCTTCGAGTTCGAGCCGAAGGTCAGCGACGAGCTGCTCGCGCTGGATCAGGTCGTGCTCACGCCGCACATGGGCAGCGGCACACGCAGTACGCGCGAGGCGATGGGGATGCTCGCGGTCGAGGCTCTCCGCAGTGTGCTGATCCGCAAGACGCGACCGCCGAACGCCGTCGTTTGACGGCATGATGTGGAGGTGACGCGTGCATTTGCGGTCGTCTCGATCGTCGCTGCTCTGGCGCTCCCGTCTGCGCAAGCTGCTGAGCCGCCGCTCGCCGATCAGCTGCGGCGCGGCGGAGTCATCCTCGTCATCCGGCACGCCGCGACGGATCAGTCGAAGCCCGACCAGAATCCCGTCGATCTGAACGACTGCAGCACGCAACGCAACCTCTCCCCAGAGGGCCGCCGGGACGCGCGGCTCATCGGACAAAACGCTCGACGACTGAAGCTTCGGCTCGGAGCCGTCCTCTCGAGCCGGTTCTGCCGCACCCGCGAAACAGCCAGGCTGGCGTTCGGACGAGCGACCATCAGCCCCCCGCTTCTGAACACGATCACCTCCGAGCATGACGCGGCCTGGCGACGCCAGATCCGTGCCGCGCGCGTGCTGTTCGGGACGAAGCCTGCCCCCGGCCGAGTCACCGTGCTCGTCACGCATGGCGTCGTCGTCGGGGACGTGACCGGACACTCACTCGAGGAGGGCGAGACGCTCGTCTTCCGGCCACTCGGAAACAGCAAGTTCAAGCTCGTCGGACGCATCCTGCCGCGGGCCTGGTCAGCCCTGCGCGGCCCGGCGCCTTAACGCGTCCGGATAACGACGAGCTTGTCGACGCCCGATTCCGCGCCCCACACCTCACCGCGGCGACCGAGGATCTGCCTCACGTTCGCGGGCGAGCTCGGGAGCACGATCCGCGTGAACTTCTCGGTCTTGGGGTCGAAGCGAACCATGGCGTTCGCGCCGAAGTCGCTCAACCAGACGGTGTCCGTCTCGTCCACGTAGACGGCGTACGGCATCGGCGACGCCCCCGGCAGGCGCCATTCGCGCCAGCGCCCGGTGGCGGGGGTATAGAGGCCGACCTTGCCTGCATTCCATTCGCTCACCCAGATCCGGCCCTTCGAATCCGACCACGCGCGTCGTGCGCCCTGGTCTCGGGTCGGCGGCTGCAGCACGCGGACGGTCGAACGCGCGACGTCCACGCGGCCGAGGTAGCTGCCTGCCAGGGACGCGAAGTAGACGACGCCCGACGGCGTCGTCGTGATCCCGTATGGGCCCGCTCCTCGCGGCGCCGCGAAGACCTTCATCTTGCCGCTACGCGGGTCAAGCCGCCCGTAGATCCCGCTCTGCCCGGTGAACCAGAGGACACCGCGGCGGTCGAAGGACGCCGTATTCAGGTTGGCGTCGCCTGACGACGCGGGCAGCGGGAAGGTGCGCACCTGCCGAGTCTTCGGGTCGACCCGAACGATGGCGTTCAGCCCGCCGTCGGTGATCCACGGCGCTCCATCGGGACCGACGATGACCCCGTGCGGCGCCGAGCCGTCTCCGAGAGCGATGTGCCGTGTCTTCCCGGTCTTCGGGTTGAGCCAGCCGAGCTCGCCCAAGCGCTGCGCCGTGTACCAGACGCCTCCGTCGCGCGCCGGGGCGACGTCGTGAGGCCGGCTCCCCGCCGGGACGGGATACTCGCGGACGCTGATCGCTGCCGAAGAGCTCGTCTCGCCCGCAGCGCTACCCGCGATCGCCGCGACCACTGCGACACAGACCGGGATGGCCAGCCATCCGCGCATGGACACCAGTATGCCGCTGCCGGGCGGACCAGGGTCGAGGTGTGTAGAGTCGGCGCCCCAATGCCCGCAACCGCCCGCATAGCTCTCAGCCGCGAGGCGCGCGCGGTCGGCCGGGTGGCCGGGAAGACACCGCCGTCCGAGACCGCCCGACTCTGGGCGGACGTTCTCGGCAGGGTGCCACTCTTTGCCGGCGTACCGGCACGTCAGGTGCGGAAAATCGCGAGTCTAGGCACCGTGGCCAGGTTCGACGCCAGGGAGCCGATCGTCAGCGCGGGCGATCCGGGAGAGGGGTTCTACGTCATTCTCAGCGGCCGTGCAAAAGTCCGGCGAGGAAGCGGACGCGCCGTGGCGGAGATCGGTCCGGGTGCCTACTTCGGCGAGATGGCGCTTCTCGACGGCGCGCCGCGGTCCGCGACCATCGTCGCCGAGACGGAGACCGCATGCTTGATGCTGACCCGCAGGCGATTTGCCAAGGTCCTCCGCGGCGAGCCAAGCGTGGCCCTCGCACTCCTTGGGACGCTTGCCGCGCGTGTTCGCGAGCTGGAGGCCGCCCCGGCGGACTAGCTAGCCAGGTAGAAAGCCGCGCAGACGCTCGAGCGTCTCGAGCAGGAGCCACGGCGGCACGCTCTCGACCGCCCTCGCGATCAGGGAGGCGATGAAGCCCGAGAGACTCCCGGCCGCTTCCGCCTCGGCGACGGCGCGCTCGACTCCGTCATGGACTGCCTGCTCCGCCTGCGCGCGGCTGATCTGATGCTCCGCCGCGAAGGCGTCGAGCGACTCTTCGTCTCGCAGGGCGAGCACCAGCTCTTCCCGCGACGTCCCGAGCTCGCACGCCGCACCGTCGAGCGCCGAGAGCGCGACCTGCTCCAGCACCGCCTGGAGGTCGCCCGGCTTTCGCCATTCGCGTTTCTGGCACGGATCGGCGACCGGCGTCGGCTCGTACGACCCGCCGCCGAGCGCGACGTACGGAACGACGACCACCGCCACCGCCGCCAGTGCGACCAGGACGGGCATCGCCCGATTCACAGCTGCTCGCCTCGTGAGAGTCCCACCGGGACGAGCGCGACGAGCGCTAGCAAGGCCGCCAGCAGGAAGGGCGTCGAGAAAGCGTCCGTGACAGCGCGGTCGAGCTGCTCCTGCATGGCCGAGAGCAACGCTCGGTAGTCGTCGTCGTCCGGCCGGTCCTCGAACGCCGCCGAAACGTCCGGCAGCTCTCCCCGGTCCTCGGCCTCGTCCACCTCGACGAGCACGTCCTGTGCGACGCGCAGCTTGTCGAGCGCGGGGATCCGGCTGTCGAGCACCGCAGCGGTGCCCGCGCGGACGGCTTCGTCTCGGCTGTCTTCGAGCGCGGAGGTGAGCACCGGTGCGAGCAGGAGCAGGCCGAGCACAACGCCGGCATGCCGTGCGGCGAGCGTCCAGCCGCCGTGCACGACCTGCTCGGCACGGCCGGCGAGGGCTCTCTCGGTGAGGGCGGCGAGGGCGAGGCCGATTCCCGCTCCCACGAGGATCTGGGGTGCGATCGTCCAGACCCAGCCGGCCCGTGGCAGGAGCGCGAGCGCCAGGAGGCCACCCGCCACGAGGACGACGCCGCTGGCCATCCGAGTGCCGATGCCGACCGAGCCCGACGGAATGCGCGCCGCCCCGATCGCGGCCAGCGGCAGCACCGTGACGACGAGGCCGGCCGTCGCCGGAGACATGCCCCAGCCGGATACGAGCAGGAGCACGAGGAGGAAGAGCGCAGCGACGAGCCCGCCGGAGAGGAAGAGCAGCGCGGCATTCGCGCTCAGATGTGGCCGTCCGACGGACGCGCGTGGACGGTCCTCGGCGGTGGCGCTGAGAGTCGCGAGCGTCACAAGCGGCACGAGAGCGAGCGGCACCTGCACGAGGAAGATCGACCTCCAGCCGAGCAGCTCGGTCAAGATGCCGCCTGCCCCAGGCCCGAACGCCGCCCCGAGAATGCCCGCTGCCACCCAGATGCGCGCCGCGTACGCACTGCTGCCCGTCGTCTCGGCAAGTAGGTCGAGCGCGGCGACGACGACGAACGCCGCTCCGACCGCCTGGAAACAGCGCGCGGCCACGAGCAGCTCGAACGACCCTGCGAGCCCGCAGGCAAGCGACGCCGCCGCGAAGACCAATGCACCGGCAACGAAGGCTCGCCGGGGCCGACGCCGGGCCAGCAGCGCAGCGGGCACGGCGACAAGCGCAAGCACCAGGTTGAACGACGTGAGCACCCAGGCAACCGTCGTGATCCCGACGTCGAACCGTCCCAGAATCTCGGGCAGCGCGAGCGTGACGATCGACGAGTCCGCGAGCGCGAGCCCGACGGCTAGACCGAGGAGCCCCGAGCGCATGCAACCGAGTCTATGGTCAGGAGATGCGGATCTGCTCGCTGTTGCCGAGCGCGACCGAGATCATCGCGCAACTCGGACTGATCGACTCGCTGGTCGGCGTGTCCGAGGAGTGTCGCTGGCCGCCCGAAGTCGTCGGGACACCTGTTGTGACCGCCGCCAGGATCGACCCGTCTACACTCACGAGCCTCGAGATCGACCGGGCCGTGCGCGACTCCGTCGGCGACGGCGCCTCGCTCTACACGGTGGACGCCGATCTGATCGACGCACTCGCCCCCGATCTGATCGTGACCCAGGACCTGTGTGCCGTCTGCGCCGTCTCGAGCAGCCAGCTGGCGACCGCCTGTCCGGTCGCAGCGGACGTGCTTTCGCTCGATCCGCGGACGCTCGCCGGAGTCGCCGAGTCGGTCCGCACACTCGCCACCGCACTCGGCGCCGTCGAGCGTGGCGACCAGCTCGTGTCGCAGATGTGGGAGACAATCGAGGCGGCAGCCGACTCGGTGCGGGGGGTGCCACACCGGCGCGTCTTCTTCGCCGAGTGGATCGAGCCGCCGTTCTGCGCCGGGCATTGGCTGCCCGAGATGATCGAGCTCGCCGGCGGTAGCGACATCCTGGGCATCGCCGGGCAACCCTCCTACGCGACGACGTGGGACACGGTGCTCGCACAGGAGCCCGAGCTCGTCGTGATCGCACCGTGTGGGTTCGACGCCGACACGGCGGCCGAGCGCGCCGCCGACCTCCGGCTCCCGTGCCGCGCGGTCGCAGTGGACGGGGACAGCTACTACTCCCGCCCGGCGCCGCGACTGGCCGACGGTGTCCGCCAGCTCGCCCACCTGTTCCATCCAGAGACGGCGCCGGATCCGGGCCTGCCGGCAATCGCCCTGGCGAGGGGACGCGCCACGACAGCGGCGCGCCCCCTCGATTCGTTCTCTAGCTAGTCGACCGGCAGAGGCTCGCCTGGGCTGTCGAGCCGCTGGTCGAGGCAGGAGACCTTTCCGACGACGGCACTCCCCGGGCTTGCTTCACCCGCGGTGTTCGGCGAATTGTCCCGCCGGTTCCCGTCCGAGCTCGTCGTGCAGAACCTGCGTCCAGCGAGGACGGGGCTGGTCGGAAACTCGAGCGGACCTGCGTTCCGCAGGCTGCCGGCACCGACCGGATTGCGGAAGAACTCGGAGACGTCGCCTCGACGGTCGACGACGACGATCGCGTTCCGCTCATTCGGATCGACCCAGATGTTGCCGGCGCGGTCGAGTGCAATCCCGTCGGCACCGTCGAGAGCCGGATGCTGAGCGAAGACCGCGTCGAGACAGATCGTGTCGGCCGTGAACGTCGTGTCGCACCCCATCGGTGTGCGAACAGTTCCTCGCTTGCTCAGCTCGACCCGCCACAGCGCACCGCGGGCCGTGTCGGCGACGAAGAGGTCACCGTCCCGGCCGAACGCCAACCCGTTCGCCACGATCCCTTGCGGCGACGGAGGCGCCGGCGGCTGCAGTGCCTGGTTCTGACGCCCGACGCCGACCGAGTTGGCCATCGGCGGGACGCGGAAGAGCACGGTGGCTGCACCACCGCTCGGGCCGACGCGGAAGACGCGACCCTGGGCGGTGCCTCCGTCGGAGACGTACAGGTTGCCGTCCTCGTCGAAGGCGACGCCGTTGGCGCCGGGCGTCCCTGTCGCGAAGCCGGTCGCCACGGGCGGGTTGGCCGGATCGGCGTCACTGGGCGTGACCACTCCGATCTCGTCGCCCGCCGCCCCGAAGCCGGTCAGGTAGAGCCGGCGGTCCGGGCCGAACGCCAGTCCGGCCGTGTTACAGGGCGGGTTGAGCCTCGCCACGACGACGCCGGCCTGGTTCGCGCCGCCGTCGGCGTCGAGCCGCACGATCGAGCACCCGGCGGCCCCTCCCCGCTGCGGCACGTACAGGTTGCCCTTGCGATCCACGGTGAGCCCCTCGATCGAGAGCGGGCTCGCGAACACGGTCGTCCAGGTCGCAGGCTCCGGCGAACCGGGCTTCCCGTGACCCAGGGCCGTTCCGACGACGAAGCTGGCGGCGGCCGCCGCCAAGATGGCCGGCAGCACGACTCTTGGGATCTTCCTCATCTCTTCCCCCTTCGGTCAGTGAATGGGCACGATTAGGTCCACATACGAGCCACCGTCATGGACCGGTTCTAGGACGCGACGTACGTGCCGAACCAAGCCACCACCCGGCGGTAGGCAGCGGCGGCCGCTGCCGGATCGTGCCGGGAGGAGGTCGGGTTGAAGAACGCGTGGTCGACGCCCGGGTAGGTGACGATCTGGTGGCGAAGGCGTGCCTTGCGCAGCGCGGCACGCGCCGCCGGGCGGCTGGCGTTGACCCTGGAGTCGAGCTCGGCGTAGATCCCGAGCACGGCAGCCTTGGCGCCGGCGAGGTTTCCGCCGTCGGGAAACGGGCCGTAGAAGGGAGCGGCGGCGGCCAGGCGTGTCTCCTTCGAGGTGAGCAGGAGCCACGTCATCCCGCCACCGAAGCAGAACCCGGTGGCCGCGACCTTCTTCCCAGGGAGCCGACGACGAATCTCCGTCACCCCCGCTTTCATGTCTGCCACGAATCGTGACGGAGGAGCCGCTCCGAGCGCGGCCATGGCTTCGAACTCGTCGTCGAACGACCCGGTCCCGCCTTCCTCCGAGAGCAGGTCGATCGCCAACGCCGAGTAGCCACTCGCGGCGAAGCGGCCGGCAATCGCGCGGATCGAGTCGTTGAGCCCGCGGTTCTCGTGGATCACGAGCACGCCTCCGCGTGGCCGAGCGGCCGCAGCCCACGCACCCATCAGCTTTCGCCCGCCTGGCCCGCGAAACACGATCTCGCGAGTCGGCCGCGCCGCCGCCTCGACATCCGGCGCGCTCGTGCCGGCGGCTCCGGCCGCAGACGCGACACGCATCCTCGCCTTGGCCGCGTCGGCCACGACCCCAGCGAGCAACGACGTCGCCGCGGCAGTGCTCAACCCGAGCAGTCCGAGCCGGCGCAACGCCTCGCGGCGGGAGACGAGCCCGTCCGCGTGATCCTCCGCGATCTCCTCGGCCAGATAGCGCTGTAGCTCCGTCACGTCTCGACCTCCCTCTTTCCACGGAGGTACGGCGAACTAACGCAACCGGATTCGCGCGGACATAGAGGGCGGAATCGGCCCTATATCCACCGTAGCTTCCCAGAAAACGCCGTCGACAGGAGGTTCGGGAATGAGCATCACTGCGTCGAGCGACTCGAGCGTGCACGACTTCGACTTCTGGACCGGAACGTGGCAAGGGCGGAACCGCCGGCTACAAGAGCGCCTCGCGGGCTGCGAAGAGTGGGACGAGTTCGAAGGGACGTGCGTCGCACGCCCTCTCCTCGATGGGCTCGGAAACATGGACGAGTTCCGCACCGACAACCAGGGCGGAATCGTCGGGCTGTCGTTGCGGTTCTTCGATCCAGCCACCCGCCTGTGGTCGATCTACTGGACCGACACCCGGCGGAGCGGAATCCTCGAACCGCCCGTCGTCGGCTCGTTCTCGGACGGCGTCGGTCTCTTCGAGTGCGACGACACGTTCGAGGGCCGACCGATCGTCGTGCGCTATCAGTGGTCCAACGTGACCGCCTCGACCGCGCGGTGGGAGCAGTCGTTCTCGGAAGACGGCGGAGAGACCTGGGAGACGAACTGGACGGTGGACCACAGCCGCGTGTGAGCCGCCCGTTTGCTGTACTACCGGCAGAAAAGCGGTGCAGCGTTTCGCCCTCATCGCGGTTGCTTTTGTGGCGCTTTCGACGCCGGCGAACGCGCGCGCAGCTCCGGTCTTCGTGTTCGACCGGCCGAGCGCGGTGCCGAACGACCGGGTGACCGTGCGGACGGCGGGGATGCGACTGAAGCCGCTGCAGCCGTTCCGGATCTACCTCGTTCGAGCCGATCTGGCCGGCGAGGTGCGCTCTCGCCTCGACCCGCGCGTGAACTTCGTCGGCTCGGTCGCGCCGGACCGGAACGGCCGCGGACTGACGACGTTCAGCGTTCCACCGCTCGACGCCGGCGAGTACACGCTCGCCTACTCGTACGGACGAACCTTCACGGCAGCAACCCGCACAACTCATCCAGCCCTACCGTCCGCGGGCGCTGCTGCGCCTCCACACGAGGCAGTCGTGCCCCGTGACGCTCCCCAACGCCAATACGCCGCCAGGCCAGCCGCGCAGCATCGCGTGGCACGGGAACGGCCTCCTTTGGGCAGGGCTCCGGCCCAACGGCATCTACACGGTGCCGCAGGACCGTGTCGACGCGGACGGATCGATCGGCAACAAGCTGCTCTGGGCCACCACACCGGCCTGGAGTCGTCCGACGCTCTCTGGCGAGCGGCTCGACGCGCCTGCGCCGCCGCTACGCGTTCTCAGAATGAACCAGGGCTCATTCGCCGGCGCCGAAAGACCGTCGTACATGAGCCCCGTCAGCTTCCCGACGGCCGGCTGTTGGCGACTTACCGCGCGCGTGGCCGACGTCAGTCTCACGTACGTCGTCCAGGTCGTCGTCGGCTCCGTGGGAGCGCCACCTACGCCCTAGGGAAGCGCCTGCCGCCGCGAATCGTTGCAACACTCGAGGAATGAAGATCGAGGTTCTGTACTGGGACGGCTGTCCCTCGCATCCAGAGGCGCTGGAGCTCCTTCACAGCGTCCTGGCCGAGCGGGGCGTCGAGGCAACCGTCGAGCTGCGTGAGGTGCGGACCGACACCGAGGCGGAGGCGCTCCGGTTTCCCGGTTCGCCGACGATCCGGGTCGAGGGCCGAGACGTGGACGCGTCCGGTGCCGACGGCCGACCCGCACTGACCTGCCGGATCTACCATCTCGCGGACGGGCGTTCGTCCCCGATCCCGAGCCGCGAACAACTCGAGGAGGCACTCACATGAGCATCGCCATTTCCGAGAGGGCGCCGGCGTTCAGCCTGCCCGGCGTCGACGGCCGCAGCCACTCGCTCGACGACTACGACGACGCACGCGCGCTCGTGCTCGTGCAGTCCTGCAACCACTGCCCCTACGTCCAGGCCTGGGAAGGGCGGCTGATCGCAATCCAGCAGGACTACGCCGACCGGGACGTCCGCATCGTCGCGATCTCGTCCAACGACGTCTCGAGCCATCCCGAAGACTCCTTCGAGCAGATGCAGGTGCGAGCACAGGAGCAGGGGTTCAACTTCGACTATCTGTACGACGAGAGCCAGGACATCGCCCGCGCGCTCGGGTCCGAGCGGACGCCCGAGGTGTTCGTCTTCGACGGCGACCGCAAGCTCGTCTACCACGGCGCGATCGACGACAGCAGGAACGAGACTGCCGTCACGGCCCACTATCTCCGCGACGCGCTCGACGCCGCGCTCGCCGGAGCGGCACCGGCAGTTGCCGACACGCTTCCAGTCGGTTGCACCGTCAAGTGGCGCTGATCTGAATTCCGTGAAGATATGAGGCGTGCATGACAACGCCTCGCATGCCCTGACCCCGGGCGCCGACCCGCGTGCGGTCGTGCTCGTCGAAGGGGTCAGCGACCAGTACGCGCTGGAGGCGCTCGCCGAGCGCCGCAGCCGCGATCTCGATTCCGAGGGGATCTCCGTCGTTCCGATCGGAGGCGCGCAGTCGATCGGAAGGTTCCTGATTCGGTTCGGCCCGCAGGGCCTCGATCTCAAGCTGGCAGGGCTCTGCGATGCCGGCGAGGAACGCGACTTCCGGCGCGGGCTCGAGCGGGCGGGCCTCGGCTCAGACCTCAGTCGCGCCGAGATGGAGCGGCTGGGCTTCTACGTGTGCGTCGCCGATCTGGAGGACGAGCTGATCCGCGCTCACGGCGCCGCCTCCGTGGAGAAGGTCGTCGAGGCTCAGGGAGACCTCGGCCCGTTCAGAACCTTTCAGAGGCAGCCGGAATGGCGAGGACGGCCCCCCGAGGCGCAGCTTCGGCGCTTCATGGGCAGCGGTGGCAGACGGAAGATCAGATACGCGCGCTTGCTCGTCGAGACGCTCGATCTCAGCCGGATGCCTCGCCCGCTCGACGGGGTGCTTGCCCATGTCTGAGCTCAGCGTCGTTCGGCGTGTGCAGGTGCGGCTCCGCTCGCCTCGCTCACTGCGCTGGATCGCGCCGGCGCTCTACGCCGCGGCGCTGAGCACATACATGTGGCGCGAGGGCGTTCCGGTCGGACGCGAGCGGCTGCTCCTCTGGATCGTGCTCGGCCTGCTCGCGCTCTCGACGGCAAATCTCGGCGGTTGGTTCCGGGGCGTGGTCTTCGAGTGGCTGCCGCTTGCGCTCGTGCTCGCGGTCTACGACCTGCTGCGCGGACACGCCGACGGCCTGCTCTTCTCGGCCTGGTATCGCCCGCAGCTCGAGGCAGACGCCTTTCTGTTCGGTGGCACCGACCCCACGGTCTGGCTGCAGGCTCACCTCTGGCACGGGTCGTCGCACCTGCGCTGGTACGACTACGCGGCCTGGGCCGTCTACGTGAGCTATTTCCTGGCGACGTACCTGGTCGCCGGGTTGCTCTGGTTCTTCGCGCCAGAGCGGTTTCGGCGGTACGTCGCATGTGTGGCGCTCCTCGCGGGCATGGCTTTCACCACGTTCGCGCTCTTCCCCGCAGCGCCGCCGTGGCTCGCGAGCCGGGAAGGCGAGCTCGAGCCGACGACCCGTCTGATCGGCCCGATCTCCGGCCACATCCCGTTCGTCTCCCTTTCGTTCGAGGAGCTGTTCGAGCGCGGTTGGGAGTACTCGAACCCGGTGGCGGCGGTGCCGTCGCTACACGCGGCGTACACCCTGCTGATCACGCTCTTTCTCTGGCGTGCTGCGCGCTGGGCCAGACCGCTCCTCGCGCTCTACCCGCTGGCGATGGCGTTCGCGCTCGTCTATGCCGCCGAGCACTACGTCGTCGACATCCTGCTCGGCTGGGCGTACACGCTGGTGGCGATCTGGGTCGTGAACCGCGTCGCGTCCTACGCGAGCAGCAGGGCAAGTCCAACCTAGGGGCTGACCTGCGCGGCGAGCTGCGCTGCGTACGCCTTCGTTCCCGCCCCCTGAAGTAAGAACGCGACGTCGTCTTCCTGCCACATCAGCGCGCCGTCGGCGACGTCGAAGAGCTCGCGGTGCGTTGCCCCGTCGGCCCCGACAACGGAGATCGTCCCGCGGGCGGCACCCGCGATCCAGAGCGCCGGCAGACCCCGGACCGTAACGTCTTCTGCACTGCTGCCGGCCGGGACGATCGTGAGGCGCGGATGGACGTCCGCGACCGGCCACTGCGTCAGGAGGATGCGCTTGCCGTCGTAGACAGTCGTGACCGTGCCGCCCACGATGTCATCGCGGACGTAGATCGCGTCGGGTGTGCCGAACGCAGGAATCGTCCGGACGAGAAACGGGACTGCCGCCTGAGCCGTGTCCTGCGAAACCTGCCGGCCGAGGTGTGGCGGCGCGACGTCTGGGGCCACGCCCTCGAGCGCAGGGACACGGTCGACGTCGAACAGGTCGCCGAGTGCCGACACCGCCGCCGGAGCGACCGTGATGCCCGTCAGCGCCGCAACTGTCGCCAGCGCGATCAGCAGCCGCCGAGCACCGCGAGTCCGGACGCCTGCCAGGACGGCAGGGTCGAACGTAGGCGCGTCGGCGTCGAGCTCGCGTGCAACCCACTGGAGGCGGAGCTCGAGCTCGTGCTCACTCATCGGCTTCCTCCAGCAACGCTTGGAGGCGGCGGCGCGCGCGCACGAGCCGCACACGGTACGTCCCGGTCGACACGTCTGCGAGCCCAGCGGCTTGGTCGTCGGGCAGCTCCGCGAAGTAGCGGAGCACGACGACCAGACGGTCTGCGTCCGAGAGTTGCGCGAGCGCACGCAAGACCGTCGCCACCTCCTCCCGCGCGACGACCGCTTCGTCCGCTCCCGCGGCCGGTGTCCGGTGCTGCGTGGCTGCGCGGGCGCCGAGCCCCTCGTGCCGCCTCTCGGCGCGGCGGACGTTGTGGGCCTCGTTGATGACGATCCGGAGCAGCCACGGCCTGAAGGCGGCACCGGCGCGGAAGCTGCGCAGCGAGCGGTACGCCTTCACGTGGGCGTTCTGAACCGCCTCCTGCGCGTCGACGTTCCAGCCGGTGATGGCGGCCGCCACACGGTGGGCGATGCGCTCGTGCGGCCGGACGAGCGTGGCGTACGCCTCGTGGTCGCCCGCAGCCGCCCGCGCAGCGAGAGCAGCGTCGCCGTCGCGCGCGCTGCGCGGCAGCGGGAGCTCCACGGGAAAGTCCGACGTCATCCTTCCTCTCCTACACGCCGAGTGAGCCGAAAATGACAGTCTGTAACACCGCGACGACTCACGGCGTATCTGGCACGTGCGCCTCGTTTCGACGCTAGCTCTCGCCGGTGCCGTCCTCGTAGCGGCGCCGCCGCCCTCGGGACCGGAGCTCCAGCGGACCGCAGACCGCCTCGTCGCGAGAAGCGACATCCCCGGCGTCATCGCCTTGTTCGAGCAGGACGGCCGCCGGACGATCGTCGCCGCCGGTCAGGCGGACGTCGCCCGTGCCACGAAGGTGCGGCCGAACGATCGCTTCTGGGTCGGAAGCGTGACGAAGAGCTTCGTGGCGACGGTGGCCCTGCAGCTTGTGGCCGAGCGCAGGCTGAACCTCGATGCGACGGTCGAGCGACTTCTACCCGGCCGTCTCCGCGAGTGCCGGCGGATCCGCCTGCGGAACCTGCTCAACCACACGAGCGGGATTCCGGACTACATGCGGCTCGAGCCGTGGGGCAGTGCCGTCGCGCGCAATCCGCGGGTGGTGATCCCGGCGCGCCGGCTCGTGTCATCGGCCGCCGATCTTCCGCTCGAGTTCGCGCCGGGAAGCCAGGCCTCGTACTCGAACACGAATTACCTCGTGCTGGCCGAGATCGTCGAGCGCCTCACCAAACGCTCGCTCGGCCGTCTGCTGCGAGAACGGATCTTCGAGCCGCTTGGTCTGAGAGCGACGGCCTACGAGAGCGGGCGCCGTGCACTCGGGCGCGACGACGTCCACGGCTACGACGTCTCAGGCACTCGGCCCCTTGACGTTTCGTTACACGGACTCGGCGGCCCGTGGGCCGACGGTGCAATCGTGTCGAACGCCCGCGACCTGGCGGTGTTCATCGGCGCATTGCTGCGCGGCGAGATCGTTCCGCGACGGCTGGTATCGCAGATGAAGGTCATCGTGCCGGGGTCGCATGGCCAGGGGATGGGGCTCTCCACGCTCGGGTCGCCGTGCCGCCGCTGGTTCTACGGACACACGGGCGGCACACCCGGCTACGTCACGTTCGCCGCGGGCTCGAGCGACGGCCGCCGCATTGTCGTGGTCTCCGTCAACGGTGTCGGCACGAACGCGATCCGAGCGATGGGGCTCTACCTCGACGAGCTGCTTTGCAGGCGCTAGTCCTACCTGCGCTCGAAAGCCAGCCGTAAGCCGAGCGCGGTCAGGACCGTCCCGGTGACGGCGTTCAGCACGCGCCGGACGCCGGAGCGCTTCAAGACGGCACCGACCTTGGCGACGAGGAGCGCGTAGGACGTCAGCCAGACGAGGCCCATGGCGATGAAGATCGCCGCGAGGAGCAGCGTCTGCGCGGCGGCGCGGCCACCGGGGTCCACGAACTGCGGGATCAGCGTCGTGAACACGAGTGCGATTTTCGGGTTCAGGAGGTTCGAGAGCAGACCCTGCCGGAACGGGGACGTCCTGCGCCGCGCCGGGTGCTTCGCGGAGGCATAGGCCGTGCCGCGCCAGGCCTCATGGAGCGCACGCAGGCCGAGCCAGACGAGGTATGCCGCCCCGGCGAGCTTGAGCAACGTGAAGGCAGGAGCCGACGCGTGCAGGAGGGCGGCAATGCCGAGCGCCGCCGCGACGGCCCAGACGAGCAAGCCGGCGTTGATTCCCAGCGCCGTCTCAACCGCGGCCCGCCGTCCGCGAGCAAGGCCGTTCTGGAGAACAAGGGCCATGTCAGGCCCCGGGAGGACGACGATGACAGCGACGACGCCGATGAACGCGACTACGTCACTCATCGCGCGGGAAGCCGGGCGTCAGGCGAGCGCGCGCTCGAGGGCGGCCTTGTCGGTCGGCGCCCCGTGTGCGGTGAGCACGAGCTCGACCGGCAGCTCGAGCAGCGGGCGCAGCTCCTCGAGGATCTGCTCGGGCGACACGCCCTTGTCCGCCCAGTCGGCCGGAAACTCGAGGCCGTTCCCGCGGTCGATGAGCGTGTCGCCGGCGACGAGCGCCCGGCGGCTCTCGATCCACAGCACGAGGTCGTTCGGCTCCATTCCCGGCAGCGCCTCGACCCCGACCGGCAGCCGGTCGCCGGCCCTGAACACGTGACCTTCGAGCGGGTTTGGGTCGCCCTCGTCCGGCGGCGGCACGTAGAGCTGCGCACCGAGCCTCTCGGCCAGCGTCTGAGCGTCGCGCGCGTGCCAGGGGCACGTCAGCACGATCGCGGTCTCGCGTTCGGCAGCGAGCTCGTCGACAAGGGCGGGCGGGTCGAGCGGGTCGAGCAGCAGCAGCTGCTCGCCGTCGTCGATCGCGTAGGACGAGACCATCTGGTCCCAGTCCTCCCCCGGCTTCCAGTCCGGGTGGGGCGCCTCCCAGTGCCACACTCCTGGCTGAACCTCGCGCACGGCGCGATCGTACGCGAACGGATGGGGGCTGCGCGAAACCGTCGCTTTGGTACGTTCACCCGCGATGGCTACCCGGGAGGCCGCCTGTCACTGCGGACAACTTCGCCTAGAAGTGACGGGCGATCCGTTTGTCGTCTCTATCTGCCACTGCCTGGCCTGCAAGCGTCGGACCGGGAGTGCTTTCGGGATGCAGGCCGCGTTCACACCCGATCAAGTGAACGTTGTCGGTCGCTTCAGCGACTACCTGCGAGTCTCGGACGAGGCGGACCGAAAGGAGCACATCTTCCACTTCTGTCCTGACTGCGGCTCCCAGGTCTTCTACACCGAACCGGTCGAGCCGGACCTGATCGTTGTGTCGGCCGGCGCATTCGCCGACCCGTCCTTCCCGCCGCCGACCGAGTCGGGGTACGACTCGCGACGGCATCCGTGGCTGGCCGTGCCTGACACGATCGAGCACCGCGACGGACAGTAATCTCGGCTAGAAGTCGATCCGCATCACGACCCGACGGATGGTCGGGCGACCGACCTCCGCGAACCCGGCGTCGGCGAAGATGCCGCGGCTGCCGACGTGGAGCTCGCTCAACAGGGTGACCTTCTCCCTGGGCTGCGTGACCATCGGGTAGCCCTCGAGCGCCCGGGCACCGCGTTCCCGGGCGAAATCGACGGCGGCGCGCGCGAGCGCACGGCTGACACCGCGGCGCCGGAAGCCCGTGCGGGTGACGAAACAGGTCACGGCCCAGACGCTGTCGTCGGTCTTGTCCTCCGCGCGGCCCTCCCAGGGGACGCGGGTCTTCAGCAGTAGTCGCGGGTAGGCGGTGCGCGGCTCGACCGCGCACCAGCCGACGGGCTCGCCGTCGAGGTACGCGACAAGGCCGCTCGTCTCCCCCGCCTTCCGGTGACCACAGTCGGTCTGTGTGCGGAACCGGAAGGCAAGCTCCTCGGCGCCGACCGATGCCCACGACTCCCTGTGCTGCATCTTGTACCGCTGGCACTGGCATCTGGACGGGTCGCCGCGGGTGCCGAGAACGGCCTGGAGATCCTCCCAGCTCGCCTCGTTGGCAGGAACGATCGTGAGCTCGGGTGTCATGGCCGGGTTGGTCATGCGGGCATATTGTCGAAACCGCGCTTCTTCTCAGGCGCACCCTTCGTCGAGACGCACGGAGGCGCGTTCTCCGAACGCGATCTGCGTCACGCGCTTCTCCGGGCTCACGTCGACGCGTAGCTCCCAGTGTGGGGCTCGTGCGCGACGCAAAAAGTAGTTGCGGCTGCCGTGCATGAATCTGTCCGGCCGGGAACTGAGCTTCGGGTAGGCGCGTCTCAGCTGCGCGAGCGTCGACCCGATCCGGATCCCTCTACCCGTGACGGCGCCGCTCCGGAAGAAGACGGCTCCGAACCGCCCGCGCGGCATGAAGATCGCCTCCCCCACAGTCCCCTGCCGCTCGATGCGCGCGGTACCGCACGTCGGCCGCACCTCATAGTTCGGCCGCAGCGGCACGCCCCACTCAGCCGACACCGCCGCGGCGCTCATTCCAGGACGGGCGCCGCCGACACCATCCAGGGTTACACGCGCCGGCGCACTGAGCGCAGCGGCTGCCGCGCCGGCGGCCGCCAACGTGGACGCGAGCACGAGCACCGTCCTCATCAAGCAAATCGTAGGCGCGATCGGGCACGACGGTTCGCCTGTCTATGAAGGCGGCGGGAGTTGATCCAACCCGGCGTGTTTCCGCCACTGCCGCCCGATCTGTCGCATCATCTGCGGGTACACGATCAGGTGCCGGAACGGCCTGATCGCGGCCATGTATGCGGCCCCGAGCCGTCCGTTCGGCTTGGCGTAGACGGCCATCTGCCCGCGGTAGCCGCCCTTCTCGTCCGGCACCCAGCCGATGTGCATCACCCCGTGCATCGTCCGGTTGGCGATCTCCGCCGCCCACTCGTCGTCGAGCAAGTACAGCGAGGTGAAGGGGAGCGCGTTGAAGTCCGGCCCCGATGGCGCATCGCGCAGATCAGCCGGCAACCGATCGCGGAGCGTCGGCACCCGTGACCCGAGGCCGGTGTCCGGGTCGTCCCAACCGAGCAGCTTCCCGACCTTCCACCGGATCGCGAAGAGCGTGCGGGCCGAGCGGGAGGAGCTGTGCGACGGGTCGCCCGAGACGATCCCCTGCACCAGTCGAGGGAAGTCGTCCGGACCGCCCGGCGTCGGGAGCGCCCAGACGTCCTCGAGCCGGAAGTCGCGGGTGAGCTCGTGGATCCGCCAGGGCCGAGACGTGTGGGCGGTGTTCGGGAGCCTCATTCGTAGAACTCGATCAAAGGCGTCGGCATGTCCATCCAGATTGGATCACGCCAACGCCTCCTCAACGCGGTCGAACTGGCCGACGGTGCGGTGATCGCTCGGACGGCGGTGTTCATCCGGCCCGGCAACGTGCCTCATGCCGATGGGCTGCTGACCGGACTGGGCTGCGAGACCGATGAGGCCGGCTTCGTCACTGCCGATTCCGCCGGCCTGACCAGCATCGCCGGTGTCTGGGCGGCCGGCAACGTGGTCGATCCGCGCGCTCAAGTGGTTACCGCGGCAGGCGCCGGCTCGGCGGCAGCGATCGCGATCAACGCCGACCTCGTCCAAGAAGATGTCGACCGAGCGGCGGCACACCCCGCTCAGTAGTCAGAACGAGAGCATTTACGGGAATACGCGGCCCTCCCCGGTGTCCTAGAGAGCAAGGACATCGACGAAGGAGGACGTCATGAGCGGCAAGAAGCAGAAGGCAGCACCGTCTGACGCGCCCAAGGCCGTGGAGCCGAGCCGCATGGAGTTTCCCAACCTCACAGCGCGTGACCTCGACGCGCCGGAGGTGCAGGCCGTGACGATGCTCGACTACGAAGGGTCGCCCGTCGTGACGTACGGAATCGGTGAAACCGCGAAGCGTTCGCGAGGCGCGTCGTGACCCGCGTACCCACCATCCTGGCCGTCGCCGCGCTCGCGGTCTCGGCAGCGCCCGTCGCCGCGGCGGGTCCGTCGAAGAAGCCGCCGCCGCGCGGCGCGTGGACCGGAGTCCACGAATACGGCCACGTCAACAACATCAACGCGGGGGGAGGTTGGGACCCGACGCTCCGGGAGGGGCTCAAGAGGAAGTCGAAGCAAGGGGCGATCATCTACAACGGCCACGCAGGCTTGGGCGCGAACGCCAGGGCCAACATCGTCACCGACAACAAGGATCCGGACAAACTCCGCGCGGTGCGCACGCGTGCCAATGTTGTGATTGCGAGTGTGAACGTGAAGTACACCTAGGACGGCGCACCGCCGGACAGGTAAAACCCCATACGTGGCGCCTCGGTCGGTCCACCTCTCGAGCCCGGAACGCGTCCTGTTCCCCGACGAGGGGATCACGAAGGAGGACCTGTTCGAGTACTACCGTGCGATCGCGCCGGTGCTCGTCCCGCACCTGCGCAACCGACCGTTCACGATGAAGCGCTCGCCCTACGGCGTGGGCGGGGAGGCGTATTTCCAGAAGCAGGCGCCGAAGGGAATGCCTTCCTGGATCCCGACGCGCACCTACCGCACCTACCCTCGCGGCCGTAAGGGCGAGTCGCGGATGGTCGACTTCCCGCTTGTCAACACGCCCGAGGCGGTGCTCTGGATGGTGCAGATGAACTGCATCGACATGAATGCCTGGTACTCGCGCGTCGACAAGCCCGACCGCCCGGATTTCGTGCTCTTCGACCTCGACCCGCCCGACGGCGGCTTCGCGCTCGCGATTCGCGTCGCTCATCGGATCCGCGAGGAGCTCGAGCGGCTCGAGCTCGAGTCGTACGTCAAGACGAGCGGCGCAGACGGGATTCACGTGCTCGTCCCGATCGCGCGTCGAGCGACCTACGAGCAGACCTACGAGTTCGCGGAGCGCGTGTCGCGCGGGCTCGAGGAGCAGCATCCGGGGCTCGTCACGACCGAATGGCTGAAGCACAAGCGAGAGGGAGTACTCGTCGACCACCGTCAGAACGCGCGGGGGAAGACGATCGCCTCGGTCTACTCGGTGCGGCCGAAGCCGGGCGCGCCGGTCTCGACGCCGCTTCGCTGGGACGAGCTAACGGAGGACGTGACGCCGCGCCGCTTCGGAATGCGCGAGGCGCTCGAGCGGGTCGAGCAGCACGGCGACCTGTTCGGGCCCGTGCTCGAGGGCGGCCAGGCACTCGGACGTGCCCTGAGGAAGTTGCGCTAGTGCTGTTTATGGAGGCGGCGGGAATCGAGCCGCGACTCTTCGGCGCGCCGGTCGACGCTTCTCTCGAGCGCCGACCGGCGACTTCACAGCTGTGCGGATCCGACCCCGCGGGATGCCCTTAGGTCAGCTGTCCGCGATCTCCTCCTCGAGCTCGGCGAGCTCGAGCGCGCGCACTATGTTGCCGGTTGCCGAGGCGATGCGGGGCGTCCCGACGATCGGGGCGACTGCCGCTAGAACCCCGCGAACCTGCTCGGGGTCGATCTGGAGGTCGCCTGCCGCCGCCAGATTGAAGGCATACGAGACTGGTGGTGCATCGACGGCGACAAGCGCGGCGATGCGCACGAGCATCAACGTCTCCGCGTCGAGGCTCGACGCCTCGATCGAAGCCGTGGTCATACCTGCGAGCAGGTCGAGGACCGGGGTCTCGGTTGTCCCTGCCATGAGAGCTCCTTTCGGAAGGTTTGGGACGCGAATTGACGGCCACGTCCCTCGGAACCGTTCCTTCGAGGCCATACTCGACCCAGCGGAGCAACTTTCCATCATCCAGATCGGACGAAGGACGGATCGCTGCCTCACGGGCGGTGGCCAGAGGCCTACCGCTACGCCGGCGAACGGCCGCCGCGCACCGGCAAGCGCAGCCGGCGACGCCGCCTGTCGTCGCCGATCACCGAGACGACGGTCTGCGCGAGGTGCGGGCAACCGGTCGAGGGGAACGCATCGCGCCGATGCCGGTGGAGAACGAGGAACAGGTCCCCGGGCGGCGCGTCCCGGTAAACGCGGCCCAAGCGCAGGCGGTCGATCGCGGCGAGCGTCGGCATGTAGATCGCGTCGTGCCAGTCCGCCGCGATCTCCGCGTTCTCGAGCACGCGTTCGCGTCCTCGCATCAAGTGGTAGCCGTGCACCTGGATGTTCTCGAGCAGTTCGAGGTAGTGCGCTGGCCGGCTCACCGAGACACGCACGTCGGGGCGCGCCTCGGCAAGCCCGCTGTCCTCGAGGAAGATCCTCTCGAGCTCTCGGAGGACGACCTCGAGCATGTCCGCCCCGGCCGGGAGAGGGACGCGCGCGATGAGCTCGGTCACGTCGGCGTCGATCATCTCTGCGCCTCGGCGCCGCGCGAGGGCGGCGCGGTGGTGACCATCGATCACGAAGTACGCCTCACCGAGCTTGACCGTGACGATCGGTGGGAAGGCGATATCGGCGAACGCGCGCTCGAGCGAGCGCATACGGTCGCGGCTGAAGGCGTGGAGCGGGCGGAAGTCGCGGGTGAACGAGCTGGCGCGGCTATCTGTGCCGATCAGCGCGTCGAGCGGGATCTCGCGGACGCCCAGATACCGGCGTCCGAAGGGCTTCAGTCGCCGCTCGACCTCGTCGAGCTCGAGCAGGCGGTCGCTGCGGCGGGCCCGTCCCATCATCGCGAGGTCAAGCGTACAACGGGCCGTCCAAGCCGGGTGCGCCCGTTCTCAATCCCCCTCCACTGGGTACGCATGACGGTTATAGACTCCAGCCCCAGATCGCGGCCCGGCGCCTGCGATCCCGGCGTCCACCCCACTCGACCCGTGGAGGTCACGCGATGATGAGCCGACTCCGCCGTTCCATTCTTCTGACGACCCTGCTGGCCCTCTTGTTCGGGGTATCCGGCACCGCGGCGCCAAGCACTCCCGCGGCCAAACCGACGGACAACACCAAGGTCGCCGGTATCGACGTCGATGCGACGACGATCCCGGAGCTGCAGAAGTTGATGAACTCGCACCGGATGAACTCCGTCAAGCTGACGAACTTCTATCTCCGGCGCATCCGCCAGCTCAACCCGACGCTCAACGCGGTGATCAAGGTAAGTCCGACGGCCCTCCTGGAGGCACTGGCGGCCGACCTGAGGCGACACTTTGGCGACCGCCGCCCACTGCTCGGGATTCCGATCATCGTCAAGGACAACATCGGCACCACCCGAATGCCGACGACAGCGGGCTCCTGGGCACTCGCCGGAAGCACGCCCGGCGACGCGTTCATCGCACAGAAGCTGAAGGCCGCCGGCGCAATCATCATCGGCAAGGCCAACCTGTCCGAGTGGGCCAACTTCCGGTCCGGCCCGTCGTCGAGCGGCTGGAGCGGCATCGGTGGCCAGACGAACATGCCCTACGTCCTCGATCGCAACCCGTGCGGCTCGAGCTCCGGCTCCGGCGTCGTCGCGGCTGCTGATCTCGCGGTCGCAGCCGTCGGGACCGAGACGGACGGCTCAATCGTCTGTCCGTCCGGCGCCAACGGCGTCGTCGGGATCAAGCCGACGCTCGGGCTGTGGAGCCGCGCAGGCGTCATCCCGATCAGCGCCGACCAGGACACGGCAGGCCCGATGGCCCGCAACGTGACCGACGCTGCGGTACTCCTCGGCGCCGCGACCGGCGTCGACTCGAACGACGCCGCGACCGCCGCTCAGACGGGGCACGCGTTCACCGACTACACCCGCTTCCTCGATGCAAAGGCGCTCAAAGGCGCTCGAATCGGCGTCTGGCGCGCCGGTACCTACGACCCGGCGCTGGTGGGCCCGGTCGTCGAGCCGATCCTCGATCGCACGATCGCCGCGCTCAGGGCCGAAGGTGCGACCGTGATCGACGGGACCGACATCGACCTGTCGGCGACCGCCAATGAGTTCCCAGCGCTTCTGTGCGAGTTCAAGACCGACATCGCGAGTTACCTCCGTACCTACGTTCACGGCACGAACCCGGTGTCGGGCCAGGCGTACCCGCGAACGCTCGCCGACCTGATCGCCTTCGATGCGGCCCATCCGAACCTCGAGGGGCCCTGGAACGATCTGGTATTCGAGCTCGCCGAGGAGACAAACGGCCGTGACGCCGATTGCGCCGCCCTCCGGGCGGCGACGACACCGCCCGTCCAGGCCGCAATCGACCAGCTCATGAGCGCGAACGACCTCGACGCAATCATCGGCCTGACCAACGGTCCCGCGTGGCCGACGAACGACGACCCGAACGAGGGTGACCTCGATGGGCACTTCGAGTACTTCGTAGGCTCGTCGGCGGCGGCTGCGGTGTCGGGCTACGCGGACATCACGGTGCCCGCGGGCCACATCCAGGGACTGCCGATCGGGATCACCTTCATCGGCGGTCGCTGGGCGGAACCGAAGCTGATCGGCCTCGCCTACGACTACGAGCAGGCGACGCATGTTCGTGTCCCGCCGCAGTTCATCCCGACGATCGGCGACGCGCTGTTCCCCGGCGTCCCAAACCCGTCGGCTCAGGTGCGGGCGCAGCGGCAGCAGGCGACCCAGGCTCAGCGTTATCTCGTCGCGCGCTTGCGGTAGCGGAATATCGCTGGACAACGAAGCCCGGCCATTCGGCCGGGCTTCGTGTGTCAAAACAGTGTCGGCCCGCCGCTAGGTCAGAGGTTGCGCCAGTCGAACAAGTCCCAGGCGCCGCCGTCGCGGCAGCGAGCGGAGTTCCAGTAGCCGCGAGGAGCGTGGCCACGCACATAGTTGCGAGCGAGGGTTCCCAGATATTCGGCGCGGGCGCGTGTCATCCCGAGGCTCAGCCCGAAGTAGGGAACGAGCTGCACTGCCCAGCAGTTCGTCTGCGCCTCGTTGTAGACGTTGTAGGCGTGCAAGGTCTCGTGGATCACGACTGAGAGGGCTCCTGCCCGGCGCGCGTTCGGCCTCCTGCTCGTGAGCAGAGCTTGCACGTCGGTGCAGACGCGCGGCGCCAGATGAAGCCAGCGAGGCTGTCGCGGCAGCCAGAAGCCGAGCAGTGTCGCTGTACCGTTCGTCGGCTCATCCCCTTCGGCATCGAGGACAGAGAGCCAGTCGGCGGGGTTCCAGCAGGCGAACGCGAGCGCGCGAGGCGCACCGAAGGATTTCATCGTCCTGTAGACGAGCTGGGTCAGCTTGACGTGCTTGATCGAGCGGGTGCCAGCGAAGACGTTGACGCTTGGAAGCGTCGCGGAAGACGCGACCGTCTTCGACGACACGCCCGCGTGCGGATCAACCGGTGGTTCCTCTTCAACCGGCGGCTCCTCGATCGGAGGTGGAGGCGTGACGGGTGGTGGTGTGGCCTGCTGGACGAGCGTGAACGTGAACGGTCCGGAGATTCGGTCGGTCGGGTACAGCTGACCGGGATCCTGGCGCCGGAAGTCGAGCCACCAGTAGTAAGTGCGATTGGGCTTCATCAGGATCGTCGACACGCGGCAAACCCACTTGTTCTGTTCGCCGAACGGGATCAGCGAGCTGCTCGAACAGGAACCGGAGCTGAGACCGACCGGGGTGCCGTAGGAGGTCATGTCCGGGTTTTCAGCGACCCAGACGTACGGGGTGCTGTCCTGCGCGTCTAGGTAGACGACGAGGTCGATCGACTTGGGCGAATCGATGTAGCCGATCGAGTCGACAGAAACCGGGAAGCTCTGCCCGTTCGGCCCGACTGCGTAGCCAGCGTTCGCGCGACCGGCGCCGAGAAGCGCGAGCGCGCCAAGAGCGAGCAGGCAGACAAGAAAGCCGCGATAGCGGCTGGCCGCAGAAGCCATCTGACCAAGGTATCGCGCTTTCTGCCAACTGGAATAGCTCGATCGAGGGAGTCTCACAGTGCGCCGTTTCACGGCCAACGGGACGAACCTTCGACCGAGACAGGTCGAAGGTTCGTCGTCGTTCGTTGCTGCCCTCCCCGGGGGTACGACTCCCGTCGCGCTTCAGCGGTTGGCCGTGCCCGAGGTCTCGCTTGTCGGCGCTGGCGTCGCGACGTCGGTTTGCGGAAGGCCGCCGGTTGCGCGGATCGTTGCCGGTTCCTCGGCGCGAGCGGGCCCGAACAACAACCACATCGCTCCACCGATCACGCCTCCGACGAGCGGCCCGACGAGGTAGATCCAGAGGTCGTCGAGGTTGCCGTTCCAGATGGCGGGGGCGACGGATCTCGCTGGGTTGAACGAGCCACCCGATGCCGGTCCGATCGCAACCGCCGCCGTGAAGATGAAGAGCCCGATCAGCAGAGGCGCCATGACGCCCTTCCAGGGCGCACGGTCATCGGTCGCGACGGTGCAGATCACGATGACGAAGAGGGCGGTCGCAATCAGCTCGAGCAGTAGCGCGCCCCCGTTCGAGATGCCGACTCCTGGAGCAGTGTCGAGCGCGTCGACCGCGCCCCCCGAGTAGACCAGGGCGACCGCGAGAACGGCGGCAAAGCCTCCGACGAGCTGCGCGATCCAGTACGGGATGACCTCCTTCGACGGGAACTTCCGCGCGGCGGCGAGGCCGAGGGACACCGCAGGGTTGAAGTGGCCACCGGAGATGTGTCCGAGCGCGGCGATTGCCAGCGCCAGGCCGAGGCCGAACGCGAAAGCGATCCCGAGGCTGTCGATCGCGCCGGCACCGATGTCAACCGAAACGGCGATCGCGTTGAAACCGAGAAAGAAGAACAAAAACGTGCCGAGCACCTCCGCGCCGAGACGCAGACCGAGCGATGGCGAGTCCATCTCACGCTCCTCCTTTGACCAGAGCCCGTCCCTCTGCGCCGGACACGCGCGAAGACGCCGTGACGAAAGACGTCAAGGGCGTCGCGACATCCGCCGGCCGGCGCGTCAGGTTCATCGCGGAGATACTGACACTCGTGTCGCCCGTGCGTCGGGAGGGCCTTCAGAATGTGCTCGAGCGTCTCGTGATGGACTCGTCCCCCACACTTGCGCCGCGGCCGCAGTGGAGGCGCTTGCTCCGGCCCCTGCTCCTGGTCGCCGCGCTGGTGATCGTCTTCGGGTGGCTGCTTCCCCAGTTCATCGACTATCAGGACGTTTGGGAAGCGCTCGGCCAACTCGATGGGTGGGAGCTGGTCGTCCTGCTCGGGCTCGGGTTGACGCGCGTCCTCAGTGAGGCGCTGATGTACCGGGCGCCCTTCCTTCCGGGTCTTGGTCGCGGCGCGGAACTGAGGCGTACCTCTCGTCGAATTTCGCAGGGCTAGGTGACTCGCCGCGATCTGCTTCGTCGAGCGGCCCTGCTCCAGCAGACGAAGCACCTCGACTTGACGGGGGTGAGATGCGGGGGTGGCGCTCTGGTTGTGTCGTCGGGGCGTTCTCCGATCAGCGCGAGACGTCGTCCACCTTTCACCGCTCCTGGCTGCCCGAGCTGACCTCCTGGCTACCCGCGTCCCGGCGGTCGAGACGAGGGGCCGGTGCTCGCGGCGGTCGGCTCGTTCATCTTCTCCGACGATTGCGCCGGTTCCTCGCTTCCGGGTCTCGTCCGCGCTTGTCCTACTGCTCCTCACCGGTGAGCTCAACGGCTCGGTCGTGCTCGCGGGCGCGCTCGCGGTCACGATCAGCGCCGCGGTGGGCATCGCCGGCTACTTCTTCCTGCGCAGAGATGGAGCGGCGCGCTGGATCGGAGCGAAGCTGCGACGTCCGCTCTCCTGGATCCTCGTCAAGCTCAAGCGCGACCCAATCGACGACGGTGCCGGGAAGGCAGCCGGACTTCGCGTGCAGGCGCTCTCCGTTCTACGCGCGGGCTGGGAGCTGGGGTCGATCGGGGTCGCGGCCAACCTCGTTCTCACCTATCTGATCCTGCTCGCAGCGCTCCGCTTTGTCGGCGTCTCGGGAGCTGAGCTCTCCGCGGCCGAAGCGTTCGCCGCCTTCGCGATCGCCTTCTGGGCAGGGGCGGTGTTCCCGATCACGGGCAGCGGTCTCGGGGTCGTGGACGCGGTCCTGGTCGCCATGCTCATCGAGCTGGGCAGCGCCACCGACGACGCGCTCCTGGCCGCAGCGCTCCTCTGGCGCGTCTTCTACTCAGTTCTGACGTTGCCGCTCGGCGCGGCCACACTCAGCCGCTTCCGGAAAGCGAACCCCGACGTGCTCGCGCGCGGAACGGCGGAGACGCCGTTGGGGTGAGCTATGGGCTGTGGATGAAGCCGACCGCCGCGAGTTCGATCCCACTCACTCCGAAACGACGAAGGGCCGCCTCTCGGCGACCCTTCAGTTCTGCGATCGGTTCTGCAAACAACCGGAGTGGAGGCGGCGGGAATCGAACCCGCGTCCGCGGACGCACCGGACAAAGCATCTACAAGCGTAGTCTGGGCTTTGATTTCGCCCGGCGGCCGGTTCCCAGACGACCTACCGACGGACTAGCCATCCTGAAGCGTCGCGCCGCGGGCGATTGGCTCTCCCTTGGCGCCGAGCCCGAACGTTGGCGCCGCTACCCTGGCCTCGGGCCGAACCAGGAGCGGCGTCGCCAGCTCTAGTTACCTAGGCAGCGATTGCGAGTTCGTTCTTCGCATTTATCTGTTTCCCGGTGGATTTACGAGGCCGACCGGGGACCTCGGCTTGCAGCTCTACCGGCGTATCGACCACGTCGAAACCAGGTCGCCCCCGTATGTGTGTTCGCTACTAGTGTAGCCGGATGCTGCGAATTCGCGAGATCGCCGAGGACGAGCTGGAGGAATTGGTGTCCGTCGCCCTCGAGGCCCAGCCGCGGGAGCACGCGACCGTCTCCGGCTTCGTCGACTGGCGCAACCAGGCGGGCGACATGGTCTGGATGCTTGCCGAGCGGCACGAGGAAACGGTGGGCGCCGGCTACGCGCTCGTCGGCTGGCACAACCCGCCCTACCGTGCGATCGGAGCCGCATTCGTCCCCCATGACGAACGCGGCGCCGGGGTCGGGATCGCGATCGTCGATGCGCTCGAGGGGTGGGCGGCCGAGCACGACTGCACGGAACTCGAAGGCCCGGTCTCGGAGGACGACGAAGGCAGCCTGGCCTGGGCCGCACATCACGGGTACCACGAGATCGGCCGGAACTCGCGGCTCGTCCTCGACCTGACGACGGCCGCGATCCCGGACCCTGCACCGCCGGAGGGGATCGAGATCGTGACGTGGGCCGAGCGGCCGGAGCTCGCTCAGGGATTGTGGGAGGTCGCCCGCGAGGCAACGCCGGACATCCCCGGCGAGGAGGAAGACGACATCGGCACGCTCGAGGAATGGCTCGCCCGGGACATGCGAGGCGCGAGCGACGACCCGCGCGCCGTCTTCGCCGCGCTCGAGCTCGGGAAGGTCGTCGGCTTTGCCAAGCTCTCATTCTCGGAGGACGACACCGAGCGAGCCTTCCACGACCTCACCGGAGTCAGACGGACCGAACGCGGCCGTGGCATCGCCGCCGCGCTCAAGCGGACACAGATCACCTGGGCGAAGGCGAACGGCTACAGCTCGCTCCAGACCTCGAACGAGGTTCGGAACGAGCCGATCCGCCGCCTCAACGAGCGGTACGGCTACGTGCTCGAGCCGGGAGTCGTGATCGTCCGCGCCGGCCTCGGCGCTACTTAGCCATCGCCTCCTCGATCGCGCGCTTGCCGAACACGCGCGCGAGGTGCGAGCGGAACTCCGCACTCGCGGACGTGTCCGTCGGAGGATCGGTCCCGTCGGCCATGTACGCGGCCGGATCGGCTTCGCCGGCGACGAGCGCCTGCTCCACCGCGGTGGCCCGCAAGGGCGTGGCGCCCATGTTCGTCAGCGCGATCCGGGCGTCGTCGACCTTCCCCGAGCCGTTCTCAGAGCGCACGAGCGCCGCGACGCCGACCGTCGCCCAGTCCTGCGCCCGCCGGTTGTACTTGAGATACGACCAGCCGGTCCAGTTGCCGAGCTTGGGGACGCGGATCTCCGTCAGCATCTCCTGCGGCCCCATGGCCGAGTCGAAGACGCCCTGGAAGAACTCCGGCGCGTCGACGGTCCGCTCTCCATCCGGACCGGTGACCACGAACTCCGAGCCGACCGCGAGCATCACTGCGGGAAGATCCGACGCCGGGTCGCAGTGCGCGAGCGAGCCGCCGATCGTGCCGCGATGTCGCACCTGAGGATCGCCGATCATGCCGGCCGTGTGCGAGACGATCGGGCAGTGCTCCTGGACGAGCGGGTCGTCGCGAACCGCCTTGTGGCGCGTCAACGCCCCGATCGCGAGCCACTCGCCCGCATCCCGGACGTACGAGAGCTCGTCGAGACGGCCGATGTCGACGAGCAGCGACGGCCGCGTGAAGCGGAGCTTCAACAGCGGGATCAGGGAGTGGCCGCCCGCGAGGAGCTTCGCATCCTCGCGCGAGCCGAGCAGCTCGACGGCGTGCCCGGCGGACTCGGCGACCTCGTAGTCGAACGTTGCGGGGATCATCGCCGTGCCTCCTCCAACGCCCGCCACACCCGCTCGGGAGTGGCCGGCATGTCGATGTCGGTGACGCCGTACGGCGCGAGCGCGTTTGCGACGGCGTTCATCACTGCCGCGGGCGAGGCGATCGCCCCCGTCTCGCCCACTCCCTTGACCCCGAGCGGGTTCGTCGGGCTTGGCGTCTCGGTACGGTCGAGCTCGAACGAAGGCATCTCGACTGCCGACGGAACGAGGTAGTTCGTCAGCGAGGCCGTCAATAGGATGCCGTCCTCGTCATAGATCGCCTCCTCGAAGAGGGCCTGCGAGATCCCCTGCGTGATGCCGCCGTGGATCTGGCCGTCGACGATCATCGGGTTGACGACCTTGCCGACATCGTCGACCGCGATGTAGCGAAGCAGCTGCACGTCGCCGGTCTCGGTGTCGACCTCCACCAGGGCCGCATGCGCTCCGCCCGGCCAGCTGAAGTTCGGCGGGTCGTAGACGGCCGTCGCCTCGAGCCCCGGCTCGAAGCCCGGCGGGGATGTCGTGCGCGTGCCACGCCGAGAACGCGAGCTCCTTCATCGTCACCGACTTGTCGCCGGCAGAGAACGTCCCGTCCTCGTAGTCGAGGTCGTCCTCGGGCACCCCCAGCTGATGCGCCGCGAGCGTGCGAGCCTTGGCGACGATCTTCTGCGCCGCCTGGTGGAGCGCGATCCCGCCGACGGTGAGGCTGCGGCTGCCGTAGGTGTCCATCCCGAGCGGGCTGACGGTCGTGTCGCCGTGCAGCACCTCGATCTCGTCGACGCCATAGCCGAGCTCGTCGGCGGCGATCTGCGACCACGCCGTCTCGTGCCCTTGCCCGTGCGGCGACGTGCCGGTGAGCACCTGCACGGTGCCGCTCGGGAGGCAGCGGACCGTGGCCGCGTCCCAGCCGCCCGCGACGTAGCGGATCGCTCCGAGAATGCCGGACGGAGCGAGCCCGCACATCTCGACGTAGGTCGAGAGCCCGATGCCCAGCTCCTTCGTGTCGCCGCGCGCGCGTCGCTCGGCCTGCTCGGCACGAACAGCGTCGAGGTCGAGGTGCTCGAGCGCGCGGTCGAGTGAGGCGTTGTAGTCGCCGCTGTCGATCGTGAGCCCGGACGCGATCGTCGCCGGGAACTCCGTGATGAAGTTGAGCCGCCGCAGCTCGACCGGATCCATCTCGAGCTCGATCGCGAGCGCATCGACCGCCCGTTCGATTGCGTAGGTCGCCTCCGGCCGGCCCGCGCCGCGGTACGCGTCGGTCGGCGTCGTGTGCGTGAAGACACCGGTGCACTCCAGGCTGTAGGCGCCGATGTCGTAGCAACCGCCGTAGACCCACGCCCCGAGCAGCGGGATCCCGGGCGTGACGAGCTGCAGGTACGCGCCCATCGCAGAGACGAGCCGCACCCGAACGGCGGTGATCTTCCCCTCCGCGGTCGCGGCGAGCTCGATCTCCTGGAGGACGTCGCGGCCGTGGATCGTCGCGGTGAACCCCTCCGAGCGCTCCTCGATCCACTTGATCGGCTTCTTGAGCCGGCGCGCAAGCGCGAGGCAGAGCGCCTCCTCGGCGTAGACGTCGAGCTTCGAGCCGAAGCCGCCGCCGACGTCAGGGGCGATCACCCGCAACCGCGCTTCGGGAACCCCGATCACGCCCGAAAGCGTGAGCCGCGCGATGTGCGGAATCTGCGTGGACGTCCACAGCGTCAGCTCGTCCGTCCCCGGCATCTCGTGGGCCAGCGCTCCGCGTGGCTCCATCGCAACCGGGATCAAGCGTTGCTGCCGGTAGTTCCGCTTCACCGTGACGTCGGCATCGGCAAACGCCTGGTCGACTTCGCCGGCGTCGAGCTTCCACACGTAGCACTCGTTCGTCTCGAGATCGTCGTGCACGAGCGGAGCATCGGCATCGAGCGCGCGGCCGACGTCGGTGACCGCGTCGAGCGGCTCGTATTCGACCTCGACGAGCTCCGCTGCGTCCTTCGCGATCTCCCTCGAGTCGGCGACGACCACTGCGACGCCGTCGCCGACGTGCCGTGCCTTGTCGAACGCGAGCGGGAAGTGCGACGGCATCCTGATCTCTTCGGTGACGGGCCAGGCGCACGGCAGCGAGCCGGCCCAGTCGGCCGCGAGCTCGGCGCCGCTGAACGCCGCGACGACGCCTTCCAGCTCGCGCGCCGCCTTCAGCTCGACGCGCTTGATGGTGGCGTGCGCGTACGGGCTGCGGACGACCGACAGCCAGAGCTGGCCGGAAAGGTTGATGTTGTCGATGAACTGGCCGTGCCCGGTGACGAGCTTGTGGTCCTCCTTGCGCGGGACCGATGTTCCGACAACGCGTGTGGTGGTGCGGGTCTCGGTGGTGGCCATCTCTCCCTCCCCTACGCCACGGCGGCCGCGCTCTGCACGGCCTCGACGATGTTCTGGTAGCCGGTGCACCGGCAGAGGTTGCCCTCGAGTGCGTGCCGGATCTCGGCCTCGGTCGGCTCCGGGTTGTCCGCGAGCAGGCTCACGGTCGCCAGGACCATGCCCGGCGTGCAGTAGCCGCATTGCAGGCCGTGGTGCTCGTGGAATGCCTGCTGGATCGGATGGAGGTTGCCGTTGTCGGCGAGCGCTTCGATCGTGGTCACGTCGAGCCCGTCCGCCTGGACTCCGAGCATGGTGCAGGACTTCACCGACTCGCCGTTCACGAGCACGGTGCAGGCGCCGCACGAGGATGTGTCGCAACCGACGTTCGTCCCGGTCAGTCCGAGACGGTCGCGCAGCACGTAGACGAGGAGCTCACGCGGCTCCAGGTCGAGCTCGTGGCGGACACCGTTGACAGCAAGAGAGACGCGTCTCACAGTTGCCTCCTCGTCGCGGTGGAATCGCCGCGAGCCTACTCCTCCCTCGTCGCGGCCGCCACTAGGAGGGCTTGGCGGAACGTCGCTCAGCCGATGTTTCGCCAAGCCCTCCTAACGGCGGGACTTGACGGCCCGCTCCATCTGCCGCTTCGCCTCGCGGTCAGCGATGTCGCGGCGCTTGTCGCCTTTCTCCTTGCCCCGGGCGAGCGCAAGCTCGACCTTCACTCTCCCGTCTTTGAAGTAGAGACGTGTCGGCACGATCGTCTGGCCCTTCTCACGCACCTTCCCCACGAGCGAGGCGATCTCGCCGCGGTGCAGGAGAAGCTTCCGGTCTCGTTTGGGCTCGTGGTTCTGGCTGTTGCCCTGGTCGTAGACCGCGATTTCGGCTCCCAGCAGCCACACCTCGTTGTCGCGGACGTCCGCGTACGCCTGCGCAAGCGTCACGCGCCCGTCGCGCAGCGACTTCACTTCGGTGCCGGTGAGCACCATTCCAGCCTCGAAACGCTCGAGCAGCTCGTAGTCGTGGCGGGCGCGGCGATTCTCCGCGATCAGCTTCGTACCGGTCGGTTTGGCCATCAGGCGATTGTAGGAGCTGCGAACCTCACGGCCGCTCGCCGCGGAGGTGCGATGGGTGGTGCGAGGCAAGGACGCAGGGAGCGGCCATAGCGGTTGCTATGGCCGCGACTGAGGACGCCGTCCTCGCGCCGCCCAGCGTGCCTCGGCGGCTCATCGTGTCGTGGGGTTCGCAGCTCCAGGTACGGTGCGGCGGTGGAAACCGTCCTCGCCTTCTCCGCGGCGACGTGGGGAATCGCGATGGCGGTCTCCCCCGTGTTGCAGATCCGGAAGATCGTGCATCACCGCTCCTCGCGCGGAGTCTCGGTCGGCTACATGACCGTGCTCTTCATCGGCTTCCTGCTCTGGCTCGCGTACGGCATCGCGCTCGGAAACTGGGCGATGATCGTGCCGAACATCGTCGCTGCGATCGTCATCGTCGCGACGATGGTCGTGACGCTCCGCTACCGCCGTCCGTAGCAGCGCTGGCAGAGCGCGAACCAGGGCGCGCAGCTCTGGCCGCAGGACTTGCAGCGGCCGACCGAAGGTGAGCTGACTTCGGCGGCGAGCTTCTCGCTGACGCGACGCGCCGCCGCCTCCTCGAGGCTCCGCCGCTTTCTCGAGCGTGACCCCACCGACGTCCGGATACTGGAGCGCAAACCAGCGCAGGATGCTCGCGGTGCGCGCCGTCTGCTCGGCGTCCTCGAGTGAGGCGTCGCGAAGACGCCCGGTGTCGAGCAGCCACTGGAGCACGGGCCGCTGGGCGCGGTCGCCGGCGACAGCGAGCGCGAGCGTCGCGAGCAGCTCGACGTTGTCCTCGTCGACCGGTGCGTTGACGAGCTTCCAGAGCTGGTCCAGCGAGAGCTTGCGGCCGCGCTCGAGGAGGCGGCGCTGCACCGCGTCGAGCCGGACGAGCAGCGGGCCGATCGACTCGACCGAGAGCCAGCCATCGGTCGCCCACTGACGCAAGGCCGCCGAGTGCCAGGCCCGAAGCGCGGCCGGAAGCTGTTGCGGCGAATCGACCGGCAGGTCCTCGAGCCGAGGCCGTAGCCGTGCGGTGTCGACGATCCGGTAGCCCATGTGGCCGCCGGGGAGCTGCACGTGCGGGACGAGCGCGGAGTGGATCAGGTCGGGGTCGGCGTTCGCCCAGACGATCCCGGTGAGGACGCCGACGTGACCGCGCTCCACCAGCCCGAAGCGACCCGCCCGGCCGGCGATCTGCGCGATCTCCCAGGCGTGCAGGTCGCGCCGCTCCTCGCCGTCGAACTTCTGCGACTCGGCGAAGAGAAGCGTCTCGCAGGGGAGGTTGACGCCGTGGCCGAGAACGTCAGTCGCGCAGCAGACCGACGCCTCGCCGTTCACGAACCGCTCGATCTCCAGCCGGCGGGACGCAAGGGGCATCGCGCCGTACAGCACGGCGACCTTTCCCGGCTGCCGGCGGTTCAGCTCGCCTGCGAGCGCGAGCACCGCGCGGCGGCTGAACGCGACCACCACCGTGCCGGGCCGAAGGCTCTGGAACGACACCGCACCCGTCCAGTCGAGCGGAGCCTTGCGCTCGAAGAAGCGCACCTCGGCCTGCGGGAACGCGTTCTCGATCAGCGGCAGCGACTCGACGGCGCCGAGCAGGAGGATGTGCCGGTACTCGCCGGCGAGGAGGAGCCGCGTCCACGCTGAGCCGCGCTCGCTGTCGTCGGCCCACTGCACCTCGTCGAGAACGAGAACCTCGCCCGAGAGCGGCGCCATCTCGGCCGTGCAGCAGATGATCGGTGCGTGCTCGTTCACGCGCTCCTCGCCCGTGACGAGCCCGACGTGCTCAGCGCCGAGCTGGGCGCTCAGGCGGCGATGCGCTTCCTGGGCGAGCATCCGGAGCGGCGCTGCGAAGACGCCGCGGCCGGTGTCGGCGAGGAACTCGAGCGCGGAGTGGGTCTTGCCCGAGTTGGTCGGCCCGACGTGCGCGACGACCGTCTCCGGCTCCGTGCGCCGGAACGGAAGGACGATCTCCGGCTCGGGGACGCGAATGTGAGCGGCGCGGCGCTGCCGCCGCTGCCCGCGGCTCGGCCGCTTCTGACGGCCGCGATGCTCCCGACGAGAAGCCATGCGGCCACGCTAGCTGGCCGGCGGCCGGCCAGGGACGCGAGGTCAGACTTGCAGGAAGCGTCGCAGCGTGATGCCGGAGCCGACGGCGCCGACGGTGAGACCGACGAGCACCATGATCAACGCGATGGTCGGAAACGACCAGGCTTCCACCCCCGAGGAGAGGTCGAACTGCTCCTCCACCCGTTCGAGCACGATTGCCTTGCCGATGAGGAGCAACAGCACTGCGGTGATCGAACCCACGACGCCGCAGATCAGACCCTCGAGCATGAACGGTCCCCGGACG
Source organism: uncultured Gaiellaceae bacterium (assembly GCA_963752405.1). GTDB lineage: Bacteria > Actinomycetota > Thermoleophilia > Gaiellales > Gaiellaceae > Gaiellasilicea. The sequence goes on along the minus strand of CAVVYB010000012.1, from coordinate 98,373 downwards.
AACCAGTTTGTCGCGCCCACGAGCTTCATCACCTCGATCTCCCGCCGGCGCGAGAAGATCGAGAGACGAATCGTGTTCGCAATCAGGAGCGCGGACGACACGAGAAGGACGATCGTCGCGATCGCGAACGCGTATGACAGCCACTTGGCGAGGTTGACGATCAGAGCGGAGACCTCCTCACCGTCGCGGACCTCTTCCACGCCCGGCGGCAGCGCAGGCTCGCGGAGCGACTGGCTGATCGCCTTCACGTTCGCGCCGTCGTGCGCCTTGACCTCGAACGCGTGCGGAAGTGGGTTGGCCGAGAGATTCCTGACGATGTCGGGCCGGAGCTCCCGCATGCGCTCGAGCGCCTGAGCTTTGGTGACGAATGTCGCTTTCTCGACCAGCGGGTTCGCGTTGAGCTGTCGACCGACGGCATTGATCTGTGCTGTCGTCGCAGCCTTGGCGCAGGTGCTCTCGGTACAGAAGTAGACCTTGACGAGCAGCTTCTCCTTCTGTTTCGCGCCGAAGTCCTGGGCCGACGAACCGAGAGCGATCACCAGACCGAGGAGGAACATCCCGATCAGGACGGTCATCGTCGCCGCGATCGTGGTCGAGAGGTTCGCGCCGAGCGACCGGATCGACTCGGAAAACAAGAGCTTGAACTGCCTCACGCCCCTGGCCGCCTCTCGCTCCCGCCCGGCAGAGCCGGGCTCCGCGACAGGCTGACGCCGCTCGCGCCGCTCCAGCCGCGGCCCCGTACCTCCGTACTGTGACCACGGCTTACGCAGCGCGAGCGGCGCCCCAGGAACGTGAGGAACCTCATTCGCTCTCGTAGCCTCCGCGCCGCTCGTCGCGGGCGAGCCTGCCGTCCTCGAGCGCGATCACCCGCCGGCGCATCTTGTCGACCATCTCGCGGTCGTGGGTGACCATCAGGATCGTCGTCCCCGCGCGGTTGATCCGGTAGAGCAGCTGCATGATCCCGACCGACGTGTCCGGGTCGAGGTTCCCGGTGGGCTCGTCGCAGATCAGGAGTGGCGGGTGATTGACGACGGCGCGCGCGATCGAGACGCGCTGCTGCTCGCCGCCGGAGAGCTCGTCGGGCAGCGAGCTCACCTTGTCCGAGAGCCCCACGAGCGAGAGGACCTCGGGCACCTTGCGCCGGATGTTCGCATTGCTGTCGCCCTGGACCTTGAGCGCGTAGGCGACGTTCTCGGCGGCGGTGCGGTTCGGGAGCAGCTTGAAGTCCTGGAAGACGCAGCCGACGTTGCGGCGCAGCAGCGGGACCTTGGAGTGCTTGAGCCGCGTGAGGTCGCGACCGCCGACCAGGATCCGCCCAGAGCTCGGCTCGAGCTCCTTCAGGAGGAGACGAATCATCGTCGACTTGCCCGAGCCCGAGGCGCCGACGACGAAGACGAACTCGCCCTTCTCGATCACGAACGAGACGTCGTTCAAGGCGACCACGTTCGGGTCGTAGACCTTCGTCACGCCCTCGAACACGATCATCGTCCCCGCGATCGAGGCGTCGGTTGGAACACCGTTCTGCGGCTCTTGGACCGTCGTTTCAGTCACGTCTGTCTGCAAGTTCTGATCAGCCACCGGAATCGAAGGGGGAGGTCGGCCGCACAAGCGCCGCTCCGGCATCTGTGGGACGCACCATTCTAGCCGACAGGGTCAGTTAGACAGCCTTCCCGGTCGCCTTGGCGAGGAGGTACTCACGGACGAACCCGTCGAGGTTGCCGTCGAGCACGCCCTGTGCATTGCCTACCTCGTAGCCGGTGCGGAGATCCTTCACGAGTTGGTAGGGCTGGAGCACGTAGCTCCGGATTTGACTCCCGAAGCCGATGTCCTGCGCCGCACCCCGCTCCTTTGCCAGTTCCGCCTCGCGCTGCTCTTCCTGGAGCTCGACGAGCCGTGATTTGAGAATTCGCATCGCTGTCTGCTTGTTCGAGGTCTGCGAGCGCTCGTTCTGGCACTGGACGACGATCCCGGTCGGGAGATGCGTGATCCGGACGGCAGAGTCGGTCTTGTTCACGTGCTGGCCGCCGGCTCCTGACGCGCGGTAGGTGTCGATCCGCAGGTCGTCCTCGTTGATCTCCACCGCACTGTCTTCGGGCAGGAGCGGCGCCGCAACGACCTGCGCGAAGGCCGTGTGACGGCGGTGCGCGCTGTCGAACGGGCTCAGGCGAACGAGCCGGTGCACACCGCGCTCGGCCTTGAAGAGGCCGTAGGCGTTCTCGCCCTTGACCGTGACGGTGGCCGACTTGAGGCCCGCTTCCTCGCCCGGGCTCGCCTCGACCATGTCGGTCTGGAAGCCGCGATCGTCGGCCCAGCGGAGATACATCCGCAGCAGCATCTCCGTCCAGTCCTGCGCGTCGGTGCCGCCTGCTCCCGCATGGACCGACACGACGGCATCGCCCGTGTCGTACTCGCCGTTGAAGAGGGCGTCCTCCTGCAGGCGCTCGAGCTCGCGCCGGAGCGGCTGCAACTGGGCGGCGATGTCTTCGCCGAGATCGGGCTCGAGCGCGAGCAGCTCGGCTGCGTCGTCGTACTCGCTCTGGAGCCGTTCGTAGCGCTCGAGGCGCTTGGACAGGCGCGAGTGCTCGGTCGAGACAGCGGTCGCGCGTGCCTGGTCGTCCCAGAAGCCCGGCTCCCCCAGTTCCTGCTCGAGCTCGGCGACGCGGGCGGCTACCGCATCGGGGTCAAAGGTAATCACGAACCCAGGCGAGCCGGGCTCTGATCTCCTCGAGCTGCTGGTCGAGCGGGATCGCGGTCTCGGACACGCAGCGATGCTAGTCGAAGCCGCTCGTGGCAGGGGTTGCAATACCATCGTGGCGTGCGCATGGCACTCGTGCTCGTGGCTACGACGGCCGTCGCCGCCTTGCCTTCGTTGCCCGAGCGCATCGACCTCGACGGGGCGAGTGCGATCCGCGTGCAGCTCCCCACCGTGAACGCGCCCAGGGTCTTCGTCAGTGACGTCGGCGACGTCAACGGTGACGGGCGCGGTGACGTCGGCGTCCGCGAGGTTCAGGGGCACGGCGGCGATGCGCAACGGACCTTCGTCGTGTTCGGCGGTGGCGGGCCACGCACGATCCCGCGGAGTCAGCTGCGATCGACCGGGTTCGAGGTCAGACGAGGGCCCGAGGTCGCGGCCGCGGGTGACCTCGACCGTGACGGCCTCGGGGATCTGATCGTCAGTGACGGCCTGGCCGGAACTCTCGGCGTCGCGTACGGAAGACGCTCGCCGGGCCTGCTTCACCCCCAGCTCAGCGGGCGAGTCGGCTACGCGATCACCGGCCTTCGCAACTACTACGCCTCAGCCTCACCCGGAGGTTTGCGCGACACGCGCCGCCACCTCCTCGTCGGCAACTGCGAGACGTCGAAGGCGACGGGAACGGGCCGGGCATTCCTGCTACCGCCTCGAGCGCGGGGAACGGCCCGCGTCCATGCGCCGGCGGCGGCGATCCTTCGGATCACCGGCCGGCACTTCGTCTGTCCGATCGGGCTCGCGGACGTGAACGGGGATGGCCGCGACGATGCTGTCGTCAGTGACGGGACACGAGCGATCGTCGTCGTCTTCGACGCGCGGCGGCGCGCCTCCGTCAACCTCGGCTCCCTCGGCCGGCAGGGCTTCCGGATCACGACAGGGAGCGAGCTCTTCGGCGCAGCGCTGGCCGGCGACGTCAACGGGGACGGTCGCAGCGACATCGTTTTCGGCGACCGGACGCGGATGACCGCCTACGTCGCCTTCGGCAAGACCTCGACAACGACTCTCGCGTCAGCCAGGCTCGGAGCCGCAGGGCTCACGATCCGCGGAGAACGGGGCACGAGGTTCCCCTCCGCGGCGGCCGCGGCAGGGGACGTCAACGGCGACGGACTGGCCGACGTTCTTCTCGGAGCGCCCGAGGCGCTCCCGCTCGGCGACGGTTACTTCGGAGGCTCGGTGTACCTCGTCTACGGACGCACGTCCGGGGGCGCCGTGGATCTCGCTGCGACCGGCCCCGCATTCACGCGGATCGACGGCAGTCTGCCCATGCGCAGATTCGACGGGGGAATCGGCGGGTCGGTGGCGTCGGTCGCCGACCTGGACGGAGATCACCGGCGCGAGCTCGCGATCGCGGACGGGTACGACGGCATCTCCCACGTGCTCCTCAGCACGCGACTGCCGCGCTAGGGAGGGCGGGCGGCCGCTCGGCCGCCCGCCCTTTCCCTAGACGAGAGCTACCTCAGCGAGACGTCGTCGACCCGGAAGGCCGTCGTCAGGCTGCTGTCGGTCGTGGCCCTGAACTGCACCCGCACCGTCTGACCTCGCCAGGCGGCGAGGCTGAACGACTTCTGCGAGTAGGCGCTCGCATTGCGGTTGCTGTAGGTGGCCAGCGTGCCCAGAAGCGCACCCGACGTGCTCCGCACCTCGGCGAAGAGGAAGTCGAAGGCGGTGGACAGGGACTCGCTGGTCGTGATCTGGAGCCAGAACGTGAGATTCGCGGGGTGACCCGCCGGAATCGTCACGGTCTGATACTCGGCGCCGTTGGCGTTGTTGTAGAAGCCCAGCACGGTGTAGCCGGTCCCCGAGTGCTGGTTCCCACCATTCGACCAGTAGGCGTTGCCGGAGAGCAACCACGACGCTGCCGAGCCCTCGAACCCGCCGTTGACGATCAGCTCACCACCACCGCCGCCGCCGTTGCTCACCGTCACGTTGACGGTCGAGCTCGGGGCGTTGTTGCCGGCAGCGTCGAAGGCTCTCGTCTGGAGCCCGTGACCGCCGTTCGACGCCGTCGTCGTGTTCCAGGCGATCTGGTACGGCGACGTGGAGTCCGAGCCGGTCAGCACGCCGTCCACGTAGAGCTCAACGCGGCTGACCCCGACGTTGTCGCTCGCGTTGGCGGAGACCGTAACGGTTCCGCTCACGGTTGCACCGTTCGTCGGCGAGGTGATCGACGTCGTCGGCGGCGTCGTGTCTCCCCCACCGCCGCCACCGAAGATCGAGTAGAGCAAGCGGTTCGGTGAGCCGCTGCCCGGGTTCGTGACCTTGTTCGGCGTCGAGTTGCCGATCAGTGCCCCAGCCGCCGTTGCGGCCGATGCGCCCGGATTCGTCTGGAGGTAGAGCGCGAGAGCACCGGCCACGTGCGGAGTGGCCATCGACGTCCCGTTGATCGTGTTGGTTGCGGTGTCGCTCGTGTTCCAGGACGAGGTGATGCTCGAACCCGGGGCGAAGATGTCGACGCAGGTCCCGAAGTTGGAGAACGACGAGCGAGCGTCCGTGTTGGTCGTCGCTCCGACCGTAACGGCGTTGGCGACGCGGGCCGGGGACGAGTTACAAGCGTTCGCGTTGGAGTTACCCGCGGCGATCGCGTAGCTGACGCCCGAAGCGATCGAGTTGTTGACGGCCGTGTCCAGCGCCGATGAGATGCCGCCTCCGAGGCTCATGTTCGCCACCGCCGGCGAGGCGTGGTTCGCGGTGACCCAGTCGACGCCCGCGATGACACCGGCGTTCGACCCGGAGCCCGAGCAGCTGAGCACGCGCACGGCATGCAGCGTGACCTGCTTGGCAACGCCGTACGTGGTGCCACCCGTGGTGCCCGCCACGTGCGTGCCGTGGCCGTTGCAGTCGTTCGTGCCATTGCCGTCGTTGATCGCCGTGAAGCCGTTGCCCATCCTGCCGGTGAACTGCTGATGGGTGGCGCGGACACCCGTGTCGATGATGTAGGCGTGAACGCCCTGCCCCGTCTGGTTGTAGTTGTAGGTGTTGTTGAGCGGCAGGTCACGCTGGTCGATCCGGTCGAGCCCCCAAGTGGCCGGGGTCTGGGTCGCGAGCGTGTGGAACTCCTGGTCCTGCTCGACGTACGCGACGCGCGGGTCGTTGTTCAGGGCCGCGGCCTGGCCGGCGGACAGCTGGGCGGCAAAGCCCTTCAGCGCGTACTGGTAGACGGAGGTCACGGCACCATCGTGAGCCCGACTCATCTCCTGGGCGACGGTGGCCACCAACGGCCGCGCCGAAGGAGCCGCAGCCGCGGAACGCGCGGCGTCGGGCTTCAGGACGACGATGTAGGAAGCGAGGACGGGATCCTGCGCGCTGCCGACTCCGCTGGCGCCAGAGGGCGCAGCCGCGATGAGCAGCACAACCAGTGCGGCAAGGACACTTCTCGTCATTTCTTTCCTCCTGCGAGAGTTACTGGACGGTGACTCCGCTCGAAAAGCCCACCGCAGGGCGAAAATGAGACCTCTTTCCGGACATCCGAGCCTTCGGACGCCGGATCATAGTCACGAATCGTAAAAGTTGCCGGGGGCGCTCCTCAGGCGCCGTGGCACTTCTTGAACTTCTTACCCGAGCCGCACCAGCAGGGGTCGTTCCGGCCGAGGTCCTTGTGCTCGTTCACCGCTGTCGCGGTCGCCGTGCCGCCTCCCTGCGCCGCGAACGCCGTGCCGACGGAGCCGGCAGAGCTACCCGCGGCGGAGATTGCGTCGGCGCCGGCGGCAGTCTCGTGCTCGTACTGGAGGTTGCCGTTCGGCCCGGTCGGCTCCAGCGGAGCAGAAGCCCCACCGTCTCCGTCGCCGCCGCCCGGACCCATCTCGACCTGAACGTGGAAGAGCGTCAGCACGACTTCCTCGCGGATTACACCGCCGAGCTCCTCGAACATCGCGTGACCTTCGCCGCGGTACTCGACGAGCGGGTCCTTCTGGGCCATGGCGCGCAGGTGGATGCCGTCGCGCAGGTAGTCCATCGAATCGAGGTGCGAGCGCCAGCGTGAGTCGACGACCTGCAGGATCACGTAGCGCTCGATCTCGCGCATCAGCTCCGGGCCGTACTGCTCTTCCTTCTCGTTGTAAGTCTCGATCGCGTCGTCGACGAACTCCTCGATCAAAGCCTCGCGCTCGAGCTCGACCTCCTCGCGCAGCTCCTCCACCGTGATGTCACTGCCGTAGAGCGACTGCATCTGGGTGACGAGCGCCGCGAGATCCCACTCCTCCGCGAAATCGCCTTCGGTCGCGTTGGTGACGCCCGCCTCGACGGTCTCGCGGATCCAGTCGCGCACGTCCTCGGAGAGGTCGTCTCCGTCGAGGACTCGGCGGCGCTGCTCGTAGATCACCTCCCGCTGCGTGTTCATCACGTCGTCGTACTTGAGGACGTTCTTCCGGGCGACGAAGTTCTGCTCCTCGACCTTCTTCTGCGCGTTCTCGATCTGGTTCGAGAGGATCTTCGCCTCCATGGGCTGGTCGTCCGGGAGCTTGAAGCGCTCCATGATGTTCTTGATCCGGTCGCCCGCGAAGAGGCGTACGAGATCGTCCTCGCCGGAGAGATAGAAGCGCGTCTCGCCGGGATCGCCCTGACGGCCTGATCGGCCGCGGAGCTGGTTGTCGATTCGGCGTGACTCGTGCCGTTCGGTGGCGAGCACGTAGAGGCCGCCGAGGTCGACGACCCCCTCGCCGAGCTTGATGTCGACACCGCGGCCGGCCATGTTCGTCGCGATCGTGACCAGGCCGGGCTGGCCAGCATCCTTGATGATCTCGGACTCGCGCTCGTGCTCCTTGGCGTTCAGCACGTTGTGCGGCACGCCCCGCCGCGTGAGGAGCTCCGCTAGGTACTCGGACGTCTCGACCGCGATCGTTCCGACCAGGACCGGCTGGCCAATTTCGTGCCGGGACTTGATGTCCTCGACCACCGCCGCGAACTTGGCTTCCTTCGTCTTGAAGATGTAGTCGTTCTCGTCGCGTCGGGTGACCGGCACATTGGTCGGGATCTCGACGACGTGCAGGTTGTAGATCTCGACGAACTCCTTCTCTTCGGTCTTCGCCGTTCCGGTCATGCCGGCGAGCTTCTCGTAGAGACGGAAGTAGTTCTGCAGCGTGATCGTGGCGAGCGTCACATTTTCCTCCTGGATCCGGACGCCTTCCTTCGCCTCGACCGCCTGGTGGAGGCCGTCGCTCCAGCGCCGTCCCTCCATGATCCGGCCCGTGAACTCGTCGACGATCTTGACCTCGTTGTCCTGGATCACGTAGTCGACGTCTCGCTGGTAGAGCGACTCGGCCTTCAGTGCCTGAATCAGGTGGTTGACGAGCTGCACGTGCCGGGGGTCGTAGAGGTTCTCGATCCCGAGCGCGCGCTCGATCGTGTCGATCGCCCTTTGCGCCGGCGAGACGGTCTTGTGCTTCTCGTCATAGAGGTAGTCGGCGCCGGAGAGCTCGGTTTCGTCCTCGCCCTTCTCGCTCTTTCGCGTCGCCGGGGCGCCGGTCAGATCCTTGACGATGCGTGCGAAGTCGTAGTACGTCGTCGCGGCCGTCTCGGGCTCACCGGAGATGATCAGCGGCGTGCGCGCCTCGTCGATCAGGATCGAGTCGACCTCGTCCACGATCGCGAAGGAGTGGCTGCGCTGCACGAGCCCCTCCTTGGAGACGGCCATGTTGTCACGCAGGTAGTCGAAGCCGAACTCGGAGTTCGTGCCGTAGGTGATGTCGGCCGCGTAGGCCGCGCGCCGCTCGGCGAACGGCATCATGTTCTGGATGTAGCCGTAGGTCATCCCGAGCCGCTCGAAAACCTCCCCGTTCCACTCGGCGTCTCGCTTGGCGAGGTAGTCGTTGGTGGTGACGAGGTGGACGCCGGTCCCGGGCAGAGCGTTGAGATAGAGCGCCAGCGCGGCGACAAAGGTCTTGCCCTCACCGGTCTTCATCTCGGCGATGTCGCCCTCGTGCAGGACGATTCCGCCCATCATCTGGACGTCGAACATCCGCTGCTCCGATGCGCGCCAGCGCGCTTCGCGCACGGCCGCGTAGGCCTCGAAGAGCAGCTCGTCGAGCGATTCCCCGTTGTCGAACCGCTCGCGCAGCGCTGTAGTCGTGCCGCGCAGCTCGTCGTCCGAGAGCTTCTGAAAGTCCGGCTCGAGCGTGGCGATGTAGTCGGCCTGCTGGGCAAGCCGTTTCAGCCGCCGGCCCTCGCCGATGCGAAGGACCTTCTCGAACTTCCCGAAATCCGCGGTTGGCATCGAGGTAGGGTAGCCGCTGCGCAGTTTTCTCACCCCGGCTTCACCGCCGCCTAACACCTGCGCAGTAGCTTCAGCCTATGCGCCTGCTTCTCCCCCTCGCCCTCGTGCTTGCGCTCGTTCCCGCCGCGGCGGCGGCGACGGCGCGCGAGCAGCCGGTGGCCGGGCCGATCTCCAGCGTGAGCATCGCGGGCACCGAGATCGCCTACTCGGACGAATACCGGACGCGCTGCCACGAGATCCGGCTCTGGGAGGTCGCTTCCCGCAGCGACAAGCGGCTTGCGAGCCATTGCTTTGTCAGCACGAGCACCGGCAGCGGCGTCGCCGGCGTGATCGCTACCGGCGGCCGCGCGCTCTGGCTGACCTACATCGGCGGCAACACCCGCGAATGGTCGCTCTGGACGAAGGGCCCGAACGCAAAGGCCCGGCGAATCGCCTTCCTGACCGCCGACGTGGACGGCCCGCCGCCCGTCATCCTCGGGAGCGTCTGGGAAGGGTCGCTCCCATACGCGACCGGGAGCAAGATCGTCGTCCTCGCACCGAACGGCTCGCGGCGCTTCACACTGACGGCACCGGATCGCGTCGTCTCGCTGAGCGCCCATTCGCGCGGCTATGCGGCGGTGCTCGCGAACGGTGACGTGCTCACGATCTCGCTCACGGGCAAGCTGCTGCGGCAGCGCGAGTTCGAGCCGGGGGCCGTCCAGGAAGCGCTGCTCGCCGCTCCGGGGCTGATTCTCAAGACGCGGAACGGCCTCGAGATCCACAACGGCGATCTCGATTCGTCAGATTCCGTTGCCCCGGGGATCACGGTTCCTGGGCTACTCGGCGGGGATCGCCGCCTACGGGACGGGACGCGAGCTCAGGCTCAAGCGCCTCGCCAACGGGCGCGACACGCTCTTCCGGACGCTCGAGCCGCGCTTCCAGGCACAGCTCGGCCGCCGCGGAATCGCCTACGCCTCGGGACGCACGCTCGGGTTCACGGCCTGGGTGCTTCTGAGCACGTCCGCTTGAGCACGTCCGCCTAGAGCGGCGTTACCTGGATCTCGAACAGGTCTCCGTCGAGGCGGCGACCGATCACGACGTTGCCGTCCTCGACGAACTCCAGCTCGTCGCCTTCGGTCTCGGGAAACTCGCGCACGCGGATCCTGCTCGCCGCGACCGCCCAGACCCCGTCCTCCCTCACGACGGCCTCCGCGCGGTAGGGCGGATTCAGCGTCTCCTCGACGGCGTCGGCCAGGGACGCCAGCGAGCCGTCTGGCACGTCTTCCTCCACGATCAGCGTCCCGTCGGGCAGCGCGGAGAAGTGCACCTCGTCCACAGGCAGCTCGGCGCGTGCACTCGCAACGACATCCCACCGGCGCGCTCTCGGGACGCCGTGAACCGCGACCTCGCCGAGCGGCGATGGGTTCCCGAACTCGTCGGGCGGTGCGCTCAGGAAGCCGTCGGCGAGCCCGTGCATGAGCCCCGCGAGCCGCGACGGCGCCTGTTCGGTCTCGCTGGGCTCGGAGCCCAACTCGAGGCTGCCCTCCTCGGCCAACTGCTCGTGCAGCGGCCGACGGCGCCGGAAGAGCCCCATCTAGTTCTGTGGCTCGATCAGACCGTACGCGCCGGCGCGCCGGCGGTAGACGACGTTGGTCAGGCCGGTCTCGGCGTTCGTGAAGACGAAGAAGTCGTGCCCGATCAGCTCGAGCTCGACCGCCGCCTCGTCCGGCGTGAGCGGCTGAAGCTCGAACTGCTTCGACTTCACGATCATCCGGTCCAGCTGCTCCCCCGAGAACGTCGGCTCATCCGACCTCCCGTTCGCCCGGCGACCCGTCTCTCGCCTGCTTCGCTTCTCGCGGTACCTCTTCACCTGGCGCTCGAGCTTGTCCGAGAGCTGGTCGATCGACGTCTCGAACGCGTTCGAGGTCTCGCGGACGCGGAGGGTCGAGCCCTTGGTCCAGACCGTGGCCTCGGCGATGTGATCCTCGCTGATCGAGGGGTTCGTCTCCAACGCGAGCTCCACCTCGATCTGAGTCTCCTCCGGGAGCTGCCGCTCGATTCGGTCGAACTTCTCCTCGGCGTATCTCCGGATCGAATCGTTGACCTCGACGTTTCGGCCCTTGACCTCGAGTCGCATCACGTTCTCCTTCATCCGGGATCAACCCAGGTTAACGAAGGCCGTTCTCAATTGTCTGAAGCTCAGCGCACGGCTCGTGCGAACGTCACCACCTCCACTCTGCGGGCGCCGCCCCGTCGCAGCGCGGAGGCTGCTGCGGCGGCGGTCGCGCCACTCGCGTAGACATCGTCGATCAGGCACACACGCGTCGGCGATGCGCGCGCCGACGCGAACGCACCGGCGACATTTCGACGCCGCTCCTTCAACCCGAGCCCTCGCTGCCGCTCGACCGGACGCGCCCGCCTGACGAGCGGCGGCACCGGCAACTCCCACAGCCGGCCGAGCTCTCTCGCGAGAGCCTCTGCCGGCCGGTGCCCTCGCTCGAGCGCGCGATCGGCGTCTGCCGGAACGTAGGCGAGCACCGCCACGTCCGGCCGACTGAGGGTCTCGACCACCAGAGCGGCGGCCTCACGCGCGAGCCGTCGCTGGCCACGCTCCTTCCACGCCTGCACGACCCGTCGGGCGCGGGCGTCGTAGACGATGGCGGCGCGGGCCGATGCGAACGCCAGCCTTCGCCCGCTGCACTCCGCGCAGCGCTTGACGGGCCAGGCGCCGGGCGACCCGCAGCGGCCGCAGAGGGGTGGCGAAAGCCGGACCAGCGAGTCGCGACAACCCGGGCAGAGCGCAAGCCCCGGCAACTCGCACGCGGCACAACGGTTCGGCAGTAGGACGTCGAGCAGCACTGTCTCGACCCTAGGCGCAGACCCGTCACGAGAGTGTCACGGGATCGTGTCGATTGATTACAGCTCGAGCGCGTATTCGGCGCGCTCCGGCAGACCCTGTTCGCGGCGGAGCTGGTTGTCGGCGGCAAGTAGTTGTTCCTTGTCGCCGATGTCGAGCCACCTGCCGGAAAACCGGTACGCGTAGACCGGCTCGCGCGAGTGCAGCCAGGCGATGAAGCTGCCCACCTGGTCGGGCGCGTTGCCTTCGGCGAGGTATCGCGCCACCAGAGGGACGTGCTCGCGGTGATAGATGTAGGTCGCGGTCGCCGCGAGCGTGCTCGGTGGATCGGCGGGCTTCTCGACGAACGAGGTGATCCGCTCGTCACCGGCGACGTCGACGACGCCGTACTGCGACGCGAGCCGCAGGTCACCGACGTCGAGGACTGCGACGGCGCTGGCGACGCCCTTGCTTCGCCAGAACGCGGTGAAGTCGGCGAGTGCGTAGTCGAAGAGATTGTCGCCCGCGACGACCAGAACGTCGTCGTCGATTCTCGCCCGCTCGAGCGTGAACGCAACGTCGCCCATTGCGCCGAGCCGGTCCTCGTTCGAGGTCGTTCCGTCGTCGTGCACGGTGATGCCTTCCTTCGTCTGCGCCCAGCGCTCGAAATCCGGCGCGAAGCGGTGATTCGTGACGAGATGTACGTCGTCGATCTCGGCAACCGCGCGGAGCGAGTCGAGAATCCAGTCGACCATCGGCCGGCCGCCGACGGGCAGCAGGCACTTCGAGAGATCCTCAGTCAGCGGCTGCAGGCGCGTCGCGTAGCCGCCGGCAAGGATGATCGCCTTCACGCGTGCACCACCCGCGGCAGCGAGTCCGCGTACGGCGCGCGGTGCACGCCTTCCTCGGTCACGATCGCGGTAATCAGCTCCGCGGGCGTGACATCGAAAGCAGGGTTCCAGGCGGCGAAGCGCGTGTTGAGCTCCTCGCCGTCTCTCTCTTCGATCGGGATCTCCGCGCCCGTGGGAGTGGCCGGATCGATCGTGGATGTCGGCGCAACGACGTAGAACGGAAGCCCATGGTGGGCAGCCGCAACTGCCAGGCCGTAGGTGCCGATCTTGTTTGCGGCGTCGCCGTTCGCGGCGATCCGGTCGGCGCCGGTCACGACGCAATCCACCTCGCCTCGGCTCATCAGGTGCGCCGCAGCCGAGTCGGCGATCACGGCATGCGGGATGCCGAGTGCGTCCAGCTCCCACGCGGTCAGCCGCGAGCCCTGAAGCAGCGGCCTCGTCTCGTCGACCCAGACGTGTGCCAGCAGCCCGTCCTCCCAGGCTCGCCGAAGCGCACCCACGGCGGAGCCGTACCCCCCGGTCGCCAGGCCGCCGGCATTGCAGTGAGTCAGCGCCTTCGTGCCAGGTCCGAAGAGGGCTGATGCATGTGTACCCATGCACCGGCACCGATCAACTTCCGCTAAGTGCAAGGCGCGAGCCCGTTCGGGCGTCGGGTCGGCGCGCATCTCTTCGAGCGCCCAGACGAGATTCACCGCCGTCGGGCGGGATTCGGCGAGCACGCGGTACGCGGCATCCAGATCCTCGCCGCACTCGGCAGCGAGCGCGTAGCCGTACGCAGCGGCCACGCCGATGGCCGGCGCCCCGCGCACGGCGAGCGTCCGGATGGCTTCGGCGACCTCGGCCGCCGACTCGCAGCGAAGCTCGAGCTCCTCGTCCGGAAGCCGGCGCTGGTCGAGCAAGACGACCGCGCCGGCTTCCAGACGAACGATGCTCTCCGGTGTTAGGTCCCCTCGTCCCACGAGGCCAGGTACTTCGCCTGCTCCTCCGTGAGCCGGTCGATGTCGACGCCCATGGTCGCGAGCTTGAGCCGAGCGATCTCGTTGTCGATCTCCTCCGGCACGACATAGACCTTCTTCTCGAGCGAGGCGGCGTTCTGGACGACGTACTCGGCCGAGAGCGCCTGGTTCGCGAAGGACATGTCCATCACCTGGGCCGGGTGACCCTCGGCTGCAGCGAGGTTGACGAGGCGGCCGTCGGCGATCAGATAGAGCCGGCGACCGTCGGCCAGCGTGAACTCCTCGACGAACTCGCGCGCCTGCCGTGTATCCGTGGCGAGCGCGCGGAGCGCCGGCAGCTCGATCTCGACATTGAAGTGACCGGTGTTGGCGAGGATCGCGCCGTCCTTCATCCGTTCCATGTGGCCCTTTGCGACCACCGACTTGTCGCCCGTAGCCGTGATGAAGATGTCGCCGATCTCGGCAGCCCTCTCCATCGGCATCACCATGAAGCCGTCCATCACAGCCTCGATCGCCTTCATCGGATCGACCTCGGTGACGACGACGTTGGAGCCCATGCCCTTGGCGCGCATCGCGACACCCCGGCCGCACCAGCCGTAGCCGGCGACGACGACCGTTCGCCCCGCGAGGAGGACGTTCGTGGCACGAATGATCCCGTCCAGCGTCGACTGGCCGGTGCCGTAGCGGTTGTCGAAGAGGTGCTTCGTCTTCGCCTCGTTGACGGCGACCACAGGGAAGCCGAGCTTGCCGTCGCGCTCGAGCGCCTTCAGCCGGATTACGCCGGTGGTGGTCTCTTCTGTACCTGCGATCACGTCGCCGAGCTGCTCGCGACGGGCGGTGTGCAGAACGCCGATCACGTCGGCCCCGTCGTCCATCGTGATGTGCGGCTTGTGGTCGACCGCGGCCTCGATGTGTTGGTAGTACGAATCGTTGTCCTCGCCCTTGATCGCGAATGTCGAGATGCCGTACTCCTCGACCAGGGCGGCTGCCACGTCGTCCTGCGTCGAGAGCGGGTTGGACGCGCAGATGACGACGTCCGCTCCGCCTGCCTGGAGCGTGCGCATCAGATTCGCGGTCTCGGTCGTCACGTGCAGGCACGCGGCAACGCGGTAGCCGGCGAGCGGAAGCTCGCTCTCGAAGCGCTCGCGGATCGCGGCCAGCACCGGCATCTGCCGGTCGGCCCAGGCGATCCGGCGCACGCCCTCCGGGGCGAGTCCCAGATCCTTCACGTCATATCGCTTGGTTGTGGCCATCTATCCCTTTCGTCAGGTCAGCGGAGCAGTGTAGGTGGATCGTCAGGCGACGAGGAGCCGCTCATGCTTGCGCTGCTCCCAGTCCACCCAGTCGGCGGACGGAGTACTGCCGTGGAGCCACGTCTCAACGGCGCCGCGCAGCGCCGGCTCGCGGCGCAGCCTCGCGGCGAACGCGAGCTCGTCGAGCTCCACGGCGTGGCGCTCGCGAAGATCGCGCAGCGAGCGGAGCTGATTCAGCTCCCGTAGGCCGTAGAGGCGGTAGCCGGACGCCGCCCGCTCCGGGACGACGAGTCCAGTCGTCTCCAGATAGCGGAGCATCCGTGCCGACCAGCCCGTCTGGGCGGCCGCCTCGCCTACGGTGAGCGCGTCCATCGACCGAACCTTACCACAACCGTGGCAAGGTTCGGATCAGGCCTCGGAGGTGCCCTCCCGGCCGTAGAGATCCTCGAGCCTGACGACGTCGTCGAGATGCGGCGTCGAGACCTCGAGAATCGTCGTGTCCTCGATCGCAGTGACACGGTGCACGGTGCCCGGCTGGTAGTGGAATGCCGCACCGGCGCCGATCACCTCCTCGTGCAGCACCTTCTGCCCGACCTCCCCCAGCTCGAGCCTCGCGCGACCCGACTGGACGAGCCACGACTCGTCCTTGACGTTGTGGAACTGGAGGCTGAGGGCGGCGCCGGCCTTCACGAACAGCACCTTTCCGCAGTACACCTCCGTGAGCGCCCAGATCAGCTCGTAACCCCACGGCTTTTCAACCTTCCGGACGTCGAAGGCCCAGCGGTCGAGCGAGTCGATGTTCGGAGAATCGGAGTAGGTCACGAGAACGAGACTGCGCCCGCAGCGATCGTCTGGTCCGCCGCGACACGCATCCCGTGGTCGAGCATATTCCCGTCGCCGACCTCTGCGCCAGGTCCGACAACGCAGAGACCGCGGATCTCGCAGCCGGCTCCAATCCGGGCCTGCTCGCCGACGATCGATCCCGCGACGTGCGTGCGCGGGCCGACGACCGCTCCCGCGCCGATCACCGACGACTCGATGCAGGCGCCGTCGCCGATCCGTGCACCCGCTCCGATCACCGCGAGGCTGCCGATGCGAGCTCCCGGGCCGATCGTCGCGCCTACGCCCACGAAGACCGGCGGCACGAGCCGCGCAGCCGGGCTGACCTCGGCGCTCGAGTCGACGAGCGTGTAGTCGGAACCCAGCGCACCGCCGAGCTCCGTGTTGAAGTTCCGCTCCAGCACGTCGCGATGGGCCTGCAGATAGGCATCCGGCGTCCCGATGTCGAGCCAGTAGCCGCCGAGCGCGATCCCGTAGACCGCCTGTTCCTCGACGAGAAGCGGGAAGACCTCGCGCTCGATCGAAACGGGCCGGCCAGGCGGGATCAGATCGAGCACGTCCGGCTCGAGAACGTAGAGCCCCGCGTTGATCAAGTTCGTATCGATCTCCTCCGGGCGCGGCTTCTCGAGGAAGCTGAGCACCTGCCCGTCACCGTTTACCCGCACGAGCCCGTAGCGGGTCGGATCCTCGACGGGCGTGAGGAGAATCGTCGCGCGCTTCGGCCGCTCGCGATGGAAGGCCACGAGCGCATCGAGGTCGGTTTCCCGCAGCGAGTCGCCGTTGAGCGCGAAAAACGGCTCGTCGATCCCTTCGGCCGCGAAGCGGATCGCGCCGCCCGTCCCGAGCGGCTCCTCCTCGATCCTGTACTCGAGCTGGAGGTCGCCGTACCGGTTGCCGAAGTGCTCCTGAATCTGGGTCGGCAGGTACCCGCACGAGACGATCGCGCGCGTGACACCGTGCCGGCGCAGATGCTCGAACGTGTAGGCGAGCTGCGGCCGGTCGACGAGCGGCAGCATGTCCTTGCGCGTCCGGTCGGTGAGCGGCCGCAGCCGGGTGCCGAGGCCACCGACGAGAATGACGGCCGAGAGCCCCATGGACTAGGCCGCCGCTCGGCCGATGCCCTCGTACGTGAAGCCGGCCTCGCGCATCGCGGCCGGATCGAGCATGTTGCGGCCGTCGATCAGCAGCGCGTTGCTCATCCGGGATGCCGCCTCCGCCCAGTCGAGCTCGGCGAGCTGCGACCACTCCGTCACGAGGACGGCCGCATCGGCGCCGTCGAGCGCCTCCAGCGGATCGGCGCAGATCGTCGCGCGGGGCAGCACTGCGTTGCCGTTCGCGACGGGATCCCAGGCACGGACGTCCGCGCCCTCCGCGACGAGCCGGCCGGCGAGCACGAGGCTCGGCGCTTCGCGAACGTCGTCGGTATTCGGCTTGAAGGCGAGCCCGAGCAGCGTGACGGTCTTGCCGCGCAGGCTGCCGAGGTGGTGCTGGAGCTTGCCGATCACACGCCGCTTCTGCAGCTCGTTGACTTCGATCACCGCGTTCAGAAGCTGAAAGTGGTAGCCCGAGTTCGCGGCGAGCTGCTTGAGCGCGAGCGAGTCCTTCGGGAAGCAGCTGCCGCCGTAGCCGATGCCCGCACGGAGGAAGCTGGAGCCGATCCGCTTGTCGAGGCCGACACCCTCGGCCACCCGCACCACGTCGGCGCCGGTCGCCTCGCAGACGTTCGCGATCTCGTTGATGAAGCTGATCCTCGTCATCAGCGCAGCGTTGGCGGCGAGCTTGATCATCTCGGCCGAGGCCACGTCGCAGCGCACGACCGGGCCGTCGATCCCCCGGTGCAGCTCCTGAACTGCGTCCCCGTCCTCGTCCTCGAACGAGCCGATCACGATGCGGTCCGGCTGCTGGAAGTCGCGGATCGCCGTGCCTTCGGCGGTGAACTCGGGATTCGAGGCGTAGCCGACCCGATCGAGCCCGCGCTCGTCGAGGCGGTGACGCACCTTGACCCCCGTTCCAACCGGGACTGTGCTCTTCATGACGAGGATGGCGCGCTGGTCGAGCCCGCCGAGCTCGTCGACGACCGTCCAGACGGCCGAGAGATCAGCGTCGCCCGAGTACGTCGGCGGCGTGCCGACCGCGACGTACAGAAACTGGGCGTCGGACACTGCCTCACCGACATCGAGCGTGTAGGTCAGCCGCTCGGCGTTGCGCCGCAGGAGCTCCTCGAGACCCGGCTCCCAGATTGGGATCTCGCCGGCGCGAAGCCGCTCGACGCGCTCGACGAGGACATCCCGCACGACGACCTCGTGACCGAGCTCGGCGAGGCACGCACCGGTGACGAGACCGACGTAGCCGGCACCGAAGACAGCGACCTTGGACACGCGCGGAACCTACCTACTTGAGTTTGTCGACCGGCTTGAGACCCTTGGCGATCGCGAGCATCGTCTCGTTCGAGAGCGAGTCGAGCAGCGTGTTCACGACCCAGTAGGTCGCGCCGCCCTGTCGGAGAACGACCATGTGCAGCTTCGGGCCGGTGTAGTGGAGCTCGTAGCTTCGCCCTCCGATCGAACGGACGAAGTTCCGCTCCGAGAGCACGGGAGCCTCTTCCCAGTCCGTCATCTGGACGCCCCAGTACTCGTTGACGCCGCTCCCGGTCTTGTAGGTCAGGCGGATCGTCTTGTGCTTGCCGTCCGGGTCGATCCGGTACATGCGGATCGGGCGCTCGCGGTCGATCCAGGAGCTGCGCTCGATCACGGTCGGCACCATCACCTTGAACGGAACCTTCGGCGCTCGCTCGCGCAGCAGGGCGAGCGACGCCTCCGCACCGGGAGCGACGTTTGGCGGCTGCCGCTTCGGCGTCTTGTCGACCGGCGCCTCGGCCAGCGTGCCGTGGAAGGTCTGGCCGACGATCACGGTCAGCATCGCGCCGTTCGAGAGCCCCTTGATCTTGGCGTTGACGGGCTTGATGTCCTGCGTGCCGAACAGGGTCGCGACCTTCTTCGCTGCGGCAGCTGCTCCGGCCTGGGACTTGTCGTAGTGGATCCTGGTCTGGAAGTAGTCCCAGTTCGGGGCGTTCGCGTTCTTGCCGTCGGGCGGGTAGACCATCTCGTAACCACGCTGCGAGAGCGCGTAGCTGGCGGTCCCCGCCGAGCCCGTGACACCGTTCCCGTTCAGGACGGTGATCGCCGTCTCACGCGTTGGCGGTGCCTTGTCGGCCGCCGCCTTCGGCTTCTCGTTCAGCGCCACCTGGGTCGCCTTCTGCGGCGACTCGACATCCGGGTGCGCGAACTCCTGCACCGCTTTCCGGATGTTCTCCGGCGGCGCGGAAAGATCGAAGCTCGAGTTCTCCTCGATGCCCTCGAGCTTCGACTGGAAGAAGTGGCCGGGCGGGAGCGAGTACGCGAAGAACGCGTAATCGAGGACCGTTTGGCCGTCGAGCTCAGCGTCGCCGCCGACGCCGACCTCGACGTTCCGGGTGATCGTCTTGATGACCTTCGGGAGGTCGAGGAAACCGGTGCTTGCCTTGATCTGATCCTTGAACGCGCGCAGGAAGAGCTGCTGCCGCGCGATCCGGTAGAGGTCGGAGTCGGTATGGCGAAACCGGACGAAATCGAGCGCCTGGTAGCCGCCGAGCTTCTGGTAGCCGGGGTGGAGATTGATCGCCGCGTACCCGAAGTCGCCGCCGCGGTCGTTGAAGTACCGCCGGTCGACGTCCAGCCACACGCCACCGATGGCGTTGACGAGCTGATGGAAGCCGCGGAAGTTGACGGTGATCAGGTAGTTGACCGGTAGGCCGGTCAGCTTCCGGACGGTCTCCAGCGTGCCCTTGGTGCCGCACGTCGCGTAGGCGTTGTTGATGCGGGCACCGAACGGCGACCTGCCCGGGCAGTAGATCTGAACAAACAGGTCGCGCGGGAATGAGAGCAGCGATACCGACTTGGTGTCGGGGTCGGCCCGGACGAGCATCACCGTGTCCGAGCGCGACGGGTCGCCTTTGGCTTCGCTGGCTCGCTTGTCGTAGCCGATGACGAGGGCTGTCGCCGGTTGCCCCGGTATCGCGACGTCGAGCCGCTTCGCGGCGACCTTCACGTCGGGGGTGTGCGCGACGAGATCCTGTGTGACCTCTCGACCGAACAAGTAGACGCCGCCCGCGGCCGAGCCGAGCGCGACGAGCAGGACGACGAACGCCCACCCAAGGGCTGTCCGGAACGTCGCCCAGCCCGAACGCTTTGGCGGATCCGGCTGGCGGTAGACGGTGATCGGCGAGAGCGCCCCGGGCGGTAGCACGGGCCGTCCATCGGCTTCGATGGTCGCACCGCGACCGATGCCTCTTTTCAACGTTGTCCGCATACGGAAAGCGCGGGCCAGAACGCACCCGCGGATGCCCAAGGATACCCGAGGGTTAGGTCGTTGCCGCCAGAACCGAGGCCAGGGCTTCGGCGAAGAACACGTTCTCGTCCGGAGTCCCGACGGTGATCCGCAGCGCTCCCGGCGCCCCGAATCCACCCATCGGGCGCACGATCGCGCCCTGCCGGAGAAGCGCCTCGTAGAGCGGCCGCGCGTCCTCCCCCACCTCCACGAAGAGGAAGTTCGCGACCGCAGGCCCCGCCGGCTCCAGCCCGTGCTCCCGCAGCGAGCGCTCGAGCTGCTGCCGCCCTTCGTGGGTGAGCCGTCGGCGCTCAGCGAGCTCGTCCGACGCGTCGATGCTCGCGAGTGCGGCGACCTGGGCCTGCGTGTTGACGTCGAACGCCCGGCGTGTCTTCCCGATCGCTTCGATCACGTCCGTCGGCCCGACCCCGTAGCCGACCCGCAGCCCGGCAAGCCCGTAGATCTTCGAGAAGGTGCGGAGCACGAGCACGCGCCGGCCCGCCTTCAGGTACTCCTCCACGCCGTCCGGATAGTCCGGGCTGCTCGATGTACTCGAAATAGGCCTGATCGAGGACGGTGAGCACATGCTCGGGCACGCGCTCGAAGTAGGCGTCGAGCTGCGAGCGCGTCGTCATCGTCCCCGTCGGGTTGTTCGGCGTGGCGATGTAGACGAGCTTGGTGCGCGGTCCGATCGCGGCGAGTAGCGCGTCCACGTCGTAGTGGTCGTCGACCAGCGGCACCTTCTGCGGCACCGCGCCGAGCTTCAGCGTGTCGAGCACGTAGCTGATGAACGACGGCCACGCCGTCACGACCTCGTCGCCGGGATCCAGGGTCGCGAGCGAGAGGTGGCCGATCACGGCATCGGCGCCGGCCGCGGTGACGACGTTCGCCGACATCGACGCCGTGGCGCTCGGCGAGCGCATTGCGGAGATGGAACGCGCCGCCGTCGGGATAGCGATTCAGCCCAGCTGCGCTCCGCTCCATGGCCTCGAGCGCGGCCGGGAACGGGCCCCAGGGACCTTCGTTCGAAGCGAGCTTGACGACGCGCTCGAGCCCGAGCTCGCGCTGCAGCTCCTCCTCGGGCTTTCCCGGCTCGTACGGAACCAGGCCGTCGAGGGCCGCGCGGAAGAGTGCCACGGCGGACCTAGCTTTCGGACGCCGGGCGGCTGGTCGCTCGAGCTCTTGCGGCGCCAGAACCACAGCACACTGCCGACGGCGGCGAGGCCAGCCGCGATCGCACCCTTGTTCGGACGCCTCGAACCCTCGACCGTGCCGGGCACCGCTTGCTTCGCCTTGTGCTTCATCACCGTCTTCGCGCCGATCCACGTCAGCCAGCCGAGAACGGCGTACCGCCTGTTGAAGATGGACATGGCGAGGAGGCTACCAACCCCCCACATTTTGCGCCCTTGGGAGCGTTCGCCACTGATCCAAGCGGGCGAGAAAGGTGAACGAGCCCCGAATACGACCCGCGCAGCTTCAGGGGTCTTGGCGCGAATCGGGATCTGCTCCCGCAGATCCCGATTCGAGATTGCGCCCTAAAAATGAGCCGCCCCTCTGCGGCAAGGGGCGGCTCTGGGAGAAAGGCGGGGCCGGCGGGCGGCACGGCCCCTATGTGGGGACGAGGGCACGTCCTTACCTATTGAGATACCACTCCCCCGGAAACCTTGCACATGAACTTCCGGCTGAATCTCTACGCCTGGGCGGGTGCCTTCTTCTTGTTGGGCAGATGGATCGCGCGTCCGAGTGCGACGAGGCCCGCTTCCTTGATCGCCTCGGAGAGCGTCGGGTGCGCCGCCATGCCGTCGGCGACGGTCTCGACCGTCGCCTCGGCGTCGATCGCAACCGTGCCGGCCTCGATCAGATCGGTCACGTGCGGGCCGACCATGACGATGCCGAGCAGCTCGCCGTACTTCGTCTCGTGGATCGACTTGACCCAGCCGACCGTGTCCGCCTGCATCACGGCGCGTGCGTTCGCCACCCAGGGGAAGACCCCGACGGCGACGTCGTCGCCGTGCCGCTCACGCGCCTGTGCCTCGGTCAGGCCGACGCCCGCGATCTCGGGGTCGGTGTAGATCGGCCGCGGCACGGCGGGCTCGCCGATCGTCGCCTCGTGGCCGCACGCGTTCTCGGCCGCGACCTCGCCCTCGCGGAAGGCGGTGTGCGCGAGCTGCCAGTAACCGGCGCAGTCGCCGACGGCGTAGATGTGCGGAACGGTGGTGCGCCGGTGCTCGTCGGTGGCGATTCCCTTGCGCTTGTCGAGCTCGACGCCGATCTCCTCGAGCCCGAGGCCCTCGACGACCGGCCCTCGGCCGACGGAGACGAGCATCAGATCGGCCTGCGACGCTCTCGCCTTCGCCGAAGTACACGGTGAGCTGTGAGCCGTCGTCCTGAACGCCGGTGCACTGCTTGCCGAGCTGGAGCGCGATCCCGCGCTTGCCGAACTGCTTCGCGAGCTCCTTGGCCGCGTCGGCGTCCTCCTGCGGGATCAGCGCGTCGAGCATCTCGATGATCGGTGACCTCGGAGCCGAAGCGCTGGAAGATCGAGGCGAACTCGCAGCCGATGATGCCGCCGCCGAGGATCACGAGCCGTCGGGGGATCTCGGTCTGAGCGAGCAGGCCGGTCGAGTCGACGCAGCGGGGAGAGTCGAGCCCGTCGATCGGCGGCATGAGCGGGTACGAGCCGGTGGCGACGATCGCGTTCTTGAACGTGATGTCCTCGCCGCCCTCGACGGCGATCGTGTTCGGCCCCGTGAAGCGGCCGCGGCCCTTGACCCACTCGACCCCGTTCGCCTTGAAGAGGCCGGCGACACCGCCTGTCATCTGCTTGACGACGCCGTTCTTCCACTCGACCGCCTGGCCGAAGTCCAGCTCGGGCTTGCTGACGTTGACGCCGAACTTGGCGAACACCTCGCCCGCCTGATGGAGCGCATGCGCGGTCTGCACCCAGGCCTTCGTGGGAATGCAGCCCACACGCAGGCAGGTTCCGCCGAGCTCGGGCTCCAGCTCGATACAGACGGACCTGGCGCCCAGCTGGGCCGCGCGGATCGCTGCGGTGTACCCGCCGGGGCCTCCGCCCAGGACGGCGACGTCACATTCCATGTCCGGTCAACTCCTCATTCGTTGTCTGGGCTCGATGCTAGCGAGGCGACCATCGTCCAGGCTTCCGCTCCCTCGTCGACGACGCTGAACCCGTGGCGCTCGTACAGCTTGCGGGCCGGGTTTCCGGGCTCGACGCTGAGGCTGAGGCTGTCGTAGCCCGCGGCTCTCGCCTTCGCGATCAGCTCCTGGAGAAGCTCGTCGCCGATGCCGTGGCCCCGCTTCGAGGGCACGACCGCGATCGCGAGCTCGGGCGTCTCCTCGTCGACGAAGCCGTAGCCGGGCTCGTCGTCGCTGAAGACCCGGTACCAGGCGGCGCCGACCGGGAAGCCGTTCTCGAGCGCGATCAGTGCGGTGTCGCCGGGCCTCCCCCAGCCCCGCACGTAGCGCGAGACGAGCGACCCGGGTACACGTTCGCGCCAGTAGTAGGCGTGGTGGAGCATGTCGCGCAGGAAGCGCACGTCCTGGGTACCACCGCGTCGAAGGACGATCCCCATCGGCCTACGACTCCAGGGACTGGGCGAGCTGAATGCGGTTGCCGTCCGGATCGAACACGTCCACGAGCCGGATCTGCCCGTGCAGCTCGAAGACGACTCCTACCTCCACCCCGGCCTCGCGCAGCCGTTCCGCCTCGGTCTTCACGTCGGAGACGTCGATGTGGGCGACGCCGCCCGACTCGTCCGGCTCTCCCTGGGCGAGCGCGATCTCCATGCCGCCGTGCTTTAGCCGCGACCAGCTCTCGTCGAAGTCGACGAAGACCTCCTCGAACCCGAGCGTGTCGCGAGTAGAAGGCACGCGCCGCTTCGAGGTCGCGAACCCGGTACCAGACTGTCGCCATCTCACAGAGCCAGCGCGGGCTCTTCGAGCAGCTCTTTCACGGTGCGCAGGAACTCGGCGCCGTCCGCGCCGTCGACCGCCCGGTGGTCGCACGTGATCGTGATGCTCATCAGAGGCCGCACCTCGACCTGGCCGTCCCGGACGACCGGCTTCTCCTCCGTCGACCCGACCGCGAGGATCGCGGCCTGCGGCGGATTGAGCACGGCGATGAACTGCTCGATCCCGAACATGCCGAGGTTCGAGATCGTGAACGTGCCGTCCGCGAGGTCGGACAGCTGCAGCTTGCCGTCGCGCGCGCGCCCGACGAGCTCGGCCCGGTCGGCGGCGATCTCCTGGATCGTCTTCCGGTCGGCGTCGCGGATCACCGGCACGACGAGGCCGTTCGGCGCCGCGACCGCGATCCCGACGTGCGCGTAGGGGAAGCGCAGGATCTTGTCCCCGCTGAAGTGGGCGTTCACGGCCGGGTGGCGCACGAGTGCCGCGGCGCACACCTTCGTCAGCAGATCGCTGACGGTCGGCTTCGTCTCGCCCTCCTTCAACCGCGCGACGAGCCGCTCCCGCAGCTCGAGCGCAGCGCGTCATGTCGACGGAAAGCGTGAGCTGGAAGACAGGCGCCTGCCACGCTTCGGTGAGGCGGCGCGCGATCGTCTTCCTCGTCGACGTGAGCTCGATCTCCTCCACCTCGCCCGCCGCGGTCGCGACCGCTGCAGCCGGTGCGGCCTTCGGCGCCGCGACGACGCCGCGCTCGACGTCTTCGGCGACGATCCGGCCCTCGGGGCCGCTGCCCTGGAGCTGGGCGATGTCGATCCCCTTCTCGCGTGCGAGCCGTCGCGCGAGCGGCGAGGCCTTGACGCGACCCGCCGTCTGCACCGGCGCGTCGGCGACCGCCGCGGTCGCGGCCTCAGCGGTCGCAGCGGCAGCCTGCCGGCCGCGCTCGCGCTCGTCGTCCATCTCGTCGGCGGGCGAGCCCTCCTCCTCCGGCTGCTCCTCGGGCTCGGCGGCGTCGTCGTCCTTCTCCTCGCCCTTGGTCTCGGCCGGCTGGCCGCCGTTGTCGGAGGGGACGTCCTCGCCCTCGTTGCCGATGAACGCGATCGTGCGGCCGACCTCGACCTCGCCGGAGGTGACGACGATCTTCAGCAGGACGCCGTCGGCCTCGGCCTCGACCTCCTGGGTGACCTTGTCGGTGTCGAGCTCGTAGAGAGGCTCGCGCTTCTTGACCGACTCACCCTCGCCCTTCAGCCACTTGACGATGGTGCCGGACTCCATCCCCTGGCCGAGCCGCGGAAGCTTGACCTCGGTCGCCATCGCTAGGCCCGCGCCACCGTTCGCTTGACCGCCTCCAGCACGTCGGCGGCGTGCGGGACGACCCACTGCTCCATGGCCGGCGCGAAGGCGAGCGGCGCGAACTTCGCGCCGACGCGCTCGATCGGCGCGTCCAGGTAGTCGAATGCTCCCTTCTGGACGACGGCCGTGAGCTCGGCGCCGAAGCCGCCGCGGGTGACCGCCTCGTGGGCGGTGACGCAGCGCGTGGTCTTCTTCACGGAGGCGATGATCGTCTCCTCGTCGAGCGGGAGCAGTGTCCGCGGGTCGACGACCTCGACCGAGATCCCTTCCTGCTCCGCGTCCTCCGCGGCCTTCAGCGCCTCCGGCACCATCCGGCCGATCGCAACGACGGTCACGTCGGAGCCCTCGCGCAGGACTCGCGCCTTGCCGAGCTCGATCGGCTCGATCTGATCCGGCACCTCGCCCTTGAGCGGGTAGAGCAGCCGGTGCTCGAAGAAGATGACGGTGTTGTCGTCGTAGATCGAGCTCCAGAGGAGGCCGCGAACGTCCTCGGGCGTCGAGGGGTAGACGACCTTCAGGCCGGGCACGTGCACGAACCACGACTCGAGCTGCTGCGCGTGCTGGGCGCCCGGGCTCCAGCCGGCGCCGCCCTGGGTGCGGATCGTGAGCGGCACCTTCACCTGGCCGCCGCTCATCGTCCGGTGCTTCGCCGCCTGGTTGACGAGCTGCTCCATCGAGAGCGTCAGAAAGTCCTGGTACATGATCTCGACGACCGGGCGCATGCCCTGCATCGCGGCGCCGATTCCCGTGCCCACGATTGCGATCTCCGAGATCGGCGTGTTGCGGACGCGCTCCGGGCCGAACTCCTCGAGCATCCCCTGAGTGACGCCCATCGAGCCGCCCATCTCGGCGATGTCCTCGCCCATGATGAAGACGTCGTCGTCGGAGCGCATCGCGCTCGAGAGCGCGTCGCGCACAGCTTCCCGGTAGGTCAGCTCAGGCATAGACGTACTTCAAGGCGTCTTCCGGCTTCGGGTCTGTGCCCGCCTTCGCGAACTCGACCGACGACTCGACGATGGCGTGGATCTCGGTGTCGAGCGCCTCGAACTCCTCGTCGGAGAGCTCGAGCTTGGCGCGCAGGAGCTCGATCGGATCCTTCGTGTTGCGCAGCTCCTCGATCTCTTCCTTCGACCGGTAGACCTGCGGGTCGCCGATGTAGTGGCCGACGAGCCGGTAGGTGCGAACGTTGAGGAAGACGGGGCCCTTGCCCGAGACGGCGTACTCGCGCGCCTCGCGCGTCGCGGCGTACACCTCCTCGAGGTCCTGGCCGTCGACGTCGATCGAGTGCATGCCGAACGCGACCGCGCGCTGCGAGAAGTCCTGAATCGGCGAGTGCTGCGAGACGGGAGTCGACTCCGCCCAGCCGTTCATCTCGAGCACGAAGAGCGCCGGCACCTTCCACAGCTGGGCGAGATTGAGCGACTCGTGGAACGTGCCCGTGTTCGTGGCGCCGTCGCCGAAGAAGGCGACGCCGACGCGTGGCTGCTTGCGGAACTGGAACGCGAGGGCGGCTCCGGTGATCGCCGGGAAGCCGCCGCCGACGACGGCGTTCGCGCCGAGGTTCCCGTGCTCGAGGTCGTACAGGTGCATCGAGCCGCCGTAGCCGCCCGAGCAACCCTCCTGCTTGCCGTACAGCTCGGCCATCACCTTGTTCACGTGCGTGCCCTTGGCGATCGTGTGACCGTGAGCGCGGTGCGTCGACGCGATCACGTCGTCCGGCTCGAGCGCCGCGCACACGCCGGAGGCCACCGCCTCCTGCCCGATGCAGACGTGCAGGAAGCCCGGAAGCTCGCCCGCCCGGAAGCGCTCCTCCACCTTCTCCTCGAAACGGCGGATGAGCAGCATCTCGCGGAACAGCTCACGGAGACGTTCGTCCGAAAGCGCGTTCTCCGCGCGGGGCTTCTTCTCGACCTTCGCCATTCCGGGCTTCATTATGCTGACGCCCGCATGGAGCTGGTCGAACAGTGGCGTCGAATCCGCGCGGACTTGCCCGCGGACTGGGCTGACGCCCGGTTCGCGATCACCGTTCCGAAGCCCTCGCAGCGCTCACGTGCAGCCGCTCTCCTCGGTCCGGCCGGCCCCGGGATCGCCGGCGACGAGCTGCGTCTGACCGTCAGTCG
The DNA here is from genome assembly GCA_963752405.1 of uncultured Gaiellaceae bacterium. GTDB lineage: Bacteria > Actinomycetota > Thermoleophilia > Gaiellales > Gaiellaceae > Gaiellasilicea. The sequence goes on along the minus strand of CAVVYB010000012.1, from coordinate 70,939 downwards.
CACCGGCGCCGGAATCGGGCCCGACCAGCTGGTCAAGCTGCTGGGGAAGATCGACGAGGAGCGGATCCGCGGCACGCTCCGGCTGCTCGACGCGGGCGAGCGGGCGCCGCGCGTGGATGCGCCCCGCCCCCGGGCTCGCAGACGCCTGGGCGCAGGCCGTCGCCGCCCTGCCGCCCGACTGGAGCGACCTGTACTGCGAGCTCGAGCTCACCTCGAGCGACCACCTTCAGCGGGCTGCGCTGCTGCTTGCCCCGGTCAATCCCGCCCGCGTCCCGGGTCGCAGCGCCTTTCGGTTCCGCGTTGCGCACACCTTCGGCTACGGCGCCTCGCCGCAGATGACGGCACGCTGCTTCGAGCGCCTCGACCAGGAGGGCATCCATGGGCAGCTCACGATCCTCCACGTCCTCTCCGATACCCACAACGTCGACACCCAGGGGCCCGTCTGGCGTGTCGGAGGAAAGGCAGTCTGAGATGAGTGACGAGCCGGACCGCGTCGCCTGGGTACTGATCGAGCCGGGCTGGAAAGTCGTCGATGCGAACGGCGAGAAGGTCGGCAAGGTCGACGAGGTGCTCGCCGACGAGCAGACCGACATCTTCCACGGCCTGATCGTGAGCGGCGAGGAAATCGACGCGGAGCGCATCGGCGAGATCCGCGAGGGCGAGATCCGGCTGCTCTAGGTCAGGTTTGCCGCGGTCGGCGCCAGGCAACGAAAGAGTCGATGCCGTCGAGGAACGCCGAATCAGAAACCGTTGCGTCGCCGCAGGCACCGTCCGGCCCGCAGCACAGCCCGCAGACGTCGTCCAGGCGCGGCCCGAACCCGTTCGTGGTCGCCGGTGCCGCCTTCGCGCTCGGCATCGTTCTCGCAAAGCTGATCGACTGGAGAGGTCATGCCCACCCGCGCCGCTGAGACCCCGGTCGACGAGATGCCCGGCGTCGGCACTGCCGCCAAGCAGGTCGCCGAGCACGCGAGCACGCTGGCGAAGCTCGAGCTCGAGCTGGCAAGCCTCGAGCTGAAACGGAAAGCGGGAGCGTTCGGCGCCGGTGTCGGGCTTGGGGCCGGCGCCGCCGTCGTCGCCTTCTACGGAGTCGGCTTCCTCTTCGCCACGGCCGCCGTCGCGCTCGCGATCGTCGTCGACCTCTGGCTCGCAGTCCTGCTCGTCACCATCGGCCTGTTCGCAATCGCCGGCATCCTCGGCCTGCTGGCGCGCGCCCAGATCAGGCGCGCCACGCCGCCGCTCCCCGAGCAGGCGATCCGAGAGGCGAAGCTGACCTCCGAGGCCCTGAAGGCCAATGGCCACCGCTAGCGTCAACGGACGCACGTCGGACACCGTCCGCCGCGAGATCGAAGCCGAGCGCCTCCAGCTCGCGACAGCGGTCGAGCAGCTCCGCGAAGGGCTCGGCGAAGCCACGAATGTCTCCGCCAAGCTCCGCTCCAATCTGCCGGTCGTCGCCGCGGGCGCGCTCGGCGCCGGCTTCTTCCTCGCGGGAGGGATCGGCGCGACGATGCGCTTCCTCGCCCGCAAGGGCCGCGAACGCTGAATTTGGCGGCGCCCTCGGTGAACATCGGTCGTGCCCCGTCGAGCCCCTGGCGGCTCTCGGCCCGCGAGTGGGTCGACGTCTTCAAGCGCGCCTTCAAGTCCTTCCTGGCCGACGACGCGATGGGTCTCTCCGCCCAGGTCGCGTTCAGCTCGCTGCTCGCGTTCTTCCCCGCGATGGTCTTTCTCGTCGGGCTGCTCGACCTGTTCGGCGCCTACGGCGCGCTGAAAGAGTTCCTCGCGCCTGTCGCGCCCGGCGACGTGCTGACGACGATCGACACGCTGCAGCGGGACACGTCGACGGGGACCTCCGTCGTCGCGTTCATCGTCGGCGCCACGGCCGCGATCTGGGCGGCGAGCGGCGCAATGAATGCGGTGATCAAGGCGGTGAACCGTGCCTACGAGCGCGTCGAGACACGGCCGTTCTGGAGGACGCGCCTGATCGCGATCGTCCTCGTCATCCTCACCGGGCTCGTGCTCGCCGGCCTGCTGCTGCTGATCGTGTTCGGCGGCCCGCTCGGAACGGCGATCGCCGACAAGGCCGGGCTCGGCAGCGAGTTCGAGCTCCTCTGGACGATCGTCCGCTGGCCGATCGCCTTCGTCGCGATCCTGCTCTTCTTCGGTCTCGTCTACTACCTCGCCCCGAACATCGACGTCCGCAGCTGGAAGTGGCTGACGCCCGGTTCTCTCGTGGGGAGCCTCATGTGGCTCGCGCTCTCCGGGTTCTTCGCCCTGTACACGAGCCTCTCCGACTCCTACTCGAAGACCTACGGCGCACTCGCGAGCGGCATCGTGCTGCTGCTGTGGCTCAACTACTCCGCGTTCGCGTTGCTCTTCGGCGCGGAGCTGAACTCGGAACTCGACCGCGAGGCCGAGATCCGAGCCGCAGGCGGCGAGAACGCCGGGTTGGTCAAGCCGAGCCGGCGCGCCTAGGCCCGCACCTCGAGGAGAGTGCGGCGACCTCGCCGACGTACGCCGCGAGGTGCGCGCCGGTCAGGGTGGAACGGGCGGCGACGAGATCGGCGGGTGTGCCCTCGAAGACGATCCGGCCGCCGTCGTGTCCGGCGCCTGGGCCGAGGTCGATGATCCAGTCGGCGTGCGCCATGACTCCCTGGTGGTGCTCGATGACGATGACCGACTTGCCGGATTCGACAAGCCGGTCGAGCAGGCCGAGCAGCTGCTCCACGTCAGCGAGATGGAGGCCAGTCGTCGGCTCGTCGAGGACGTAGACGCCGCCCTTGTCTCCCATGTGGGTGGCCAGCTTGAGCCGCTGCCGCTCGCCGCCGGACAGGGTCGTGAGCGGCTGGCCGAGGCTGAGGTAGCCGAGCCCGACGTCGGCGAGCCGCGCGAGGATGGTGTGCGCGGCCGGCGTGTGCGCCTCGGCTGCATTGTCCGAATCAGGGCCGAAGAACTCCGCGGCCTCGCTCACCGACATCGCGAGCACCTCGGCGATGTTCCGGCCTCCCAGCGTGTACTCGAGCACCGCGGCCTGGAACCGCTTCCCCTCGCACTCCTCGCAAGTGGTGGAGACGGTCTCCATGAATCCCAGCTCGGTGAAGACGACGCCGGCACCGTTGCACGTCGGGCAGGCGCCCTCGGAGTTGGCGCTGAACAGCGCCGGCTTCACGCCGTTGGCCTTCGCGAAGGCCTTGCGGATCGGGTCGAGCAGTCCGGTGTACGTCGCCGGGTTGCTCCGTCGCGAGCCGCGGATCGCGCTCTGGTCGATCGACACGACGCCCTCGCCGGCAGGGATCGACCCGTGCACGAGCGAGCTCTTGCCGGAGCCGGCGACGCCGGTGACCACCACAAGCACGCCAAGAGGGATGTCGACGTCGACGTCCTGCAGGTTGTGCGTCGTGGCGCCGCGAATCTCCAGCGTGCCGGTGGGCGTCCGCACCGTCTCCTTGACAGCGGCGCGGTCGTCGAGATGGCGGCCGGTGACGGTTTCGCTGCCGCGCAGGCCCTCGACGGTGCCCTCGTAGCAGATCGAGCCGCCCGCCTTACCGGCGCCGGGGCCGAGGTCTACGACATGGTCGGCGATCGCGATCGTCTCCGGCTCGTGCTCCACGACGAGCACCGTGTTGCCCTTGTCCCGCAGCCGCACGAGCAGGTCGTTCATCCGCTCGACGTCATGCGGGTGCAGCCCGATCGTGGGCTCGTCGAACACGTAGGTGACGTCGGTGAGCGACGAGCCGAGGTGGCGGATCATCTTGGCGCGCTGTGCCTCTCCCCCGGAGAGGGTGCCCGAAGGCCGGTCGAGCGAGAGATAGCCCAACCCGATCTCCGCGAACGAGTCGAGGAGGTGTTGCAGCCCGGCGAGGAGCGGCGCCACCGACGGCTCGTCGAGACCCCGGAGCCAGTCGCCCAGGTCGCTGATCTGCATCGAGCAGACCTCGGCGATGTTCTTCCCCTGGATCTTCGACGACCGAGCCGCCTCGTTCAGCCGGGTGCCGTCGCAGTCGGGGCACGTGGTGAACGTCACCGCCCGCTCCACGAAGGTGCGGATGTGCGGCTGCAGCGCGTCGACGTCCTTGGACAGGAACGACTTCTGGATCGTGGGGATCAGACCCGAGTACGTCAGGTTGATGCCCTCCACCTTGATCTTGGTCGGCTCCTTGTAGAGCAGGGCGTCGAGCTCCTTCTTCGTGAACTTCCGGATCGGCTTGTCCGGATCGAAGAAGCCGCAGCCCCGGAAGATGCGGCCATACCAGCCGTCCATGCTGTAGCCCGGGATCATGAGGGCGCCCTCGTTGAGCGACTTGCCGTCGTCGTACAGCTGCGACAGGTCGAAGTCCGTGACCGAGCCGCGTCCCTCGCAGCGCGGGCACATGCCGCCGTGGTAGACGTCGTTGCGGACGACGATCCGCTCCCCCTTGCCCTTGTCGACGGTCATCGCCCCGCTCGCCGTGCGGGTCGGGACGTTGAACGAGTAGGCAATCGGAGGCCCGATGTGCGGCTTGCCGAGCCGGCTGAACAGGATGCGCAGGAGTGCATTGGCGTCGGTGGCGGTGCCGACGGTCGAGCGCGGGTTGCCGCCCATCCGCTCTTGGTCGACGATGATCGCGGTCGTCAGCCCGTCCAGTACGTCGACCTCCGGGCGCGCCAGCGTCGGCATGAAACCCTGCACGAAGGCGCTGTAGGTCTCGTTGATCAGCCGCTGCGACTCCGCGGCGATCGTGCCGAACACCAGCGAGCTCTTGCCCGAGCCGGAGACTCCGGTGAACACCGTCAGCCGCCGCTTCGGGAGCTCGACGCTGAGGTCCTTGAGGTTGTTCACGCGGGCGCCCTGCACGCGAATCAGATCGTGGCTGTCGGCGACCTGCAGTGCTGGCGGCTGTCTATCCGTTCTCTTGGGCTTACTCATCGTGTCTCCGAGTTATAGAAAACGGGACGAGGGGAACGTTGCCCACCTCGTCCGCGCTCGCAACCTCGGCTGTCATGCGGCGACCTGCTTTGCGAGCAGGGCGTCGAGCTAGGTGATCTTCACCGAGCCCTTGACGGTCTTGGGGCTCTTGTCGGAGAAGAACCGAAGCGCCCCGGCAGACAGCTTGACCTTCCAGGTCAGCGTGCCCATCCCGATGAGCGCTGACCGGCGATTGACGCCCTTGCCGACGAGATGGAAGTTGTGGAGCCTCGAGCGATCGCGCACGATGATCGAGTAGTCACCGGCCTTGACGGTCTTCAACACCGCACCGCTGGCGCTCTTCAGCGAGATCGTGGCCTTCGGCCCCACGGTCGCCAGCAGCTTGGGCAGCGGCTTCGGCGTTGGCGGCGGCGGCGGCGGAGTGCCCACCGTGATCGTCCGGCGCAGCGACGTGGCGTGCGGGTCGCAGAAGATCGTGTAGCGGCCGTCCTGGAGCGCGACGGTCCAGGTCACGGTGTCTGTCGTCTCCACCTGAGTGAGCTGGTTGACGCCCGGCCCCGTGATGTGGAAGTTGTGCTCTGTCGAGAGGTCGCGCACGGTGATGTCGTATGTGCCGGGGTCGATCTGGGTGACGAGCGTCCCGTCCGGTTGGGCGAGGGTGATGTCGAAGCCCGGCCCGACCGTCCCGAGCAGCGCCGGAGCAGCGGCCCGGACGACGGCGGGAACAAGAACGACGGTCACCGCGGCGGCGAGAACAATGAGACCCCGAAAGCGCATCACTCACCTTGTACGGCGGCCCAGCGAGATCGGATTGCGGCTCTAGGCGCGCAGCTCCGCCCCAAACCGCTCGGCGAGCGCCACGACGATCTTCTCTCGGATCGCAGCCGCATCGTCGTCGGAGAGCGTCCGCTCCGGTGACTGGAACGCGGCCGCGAGCGCGATCGACTTCTTCCCCTCGCCCACCTGCTCGCCGCGATAGACGTCGAAGACGCGCAGCTCGCGCAGCTCTGGCCCCGCGGCTTCGTGGGCCGCTGCGATCAGGTCGCCGGCGGCGACCGACTCGTCGACGGCGAACGCGAGGTCCTGCTTCACCGCGGGATACGTGATCACGTCCTGGTAGGCAACGAGCGCCGGCACGTCGGCGAAGAGCTCGTCGAGGTCGAGCTCGAAGTAGCCCCAGCCGCCAGGCAGCTCGGCGAGCTCGCCGTAGTTCGTGCGCGCTGTGCGGCCCCGGCCGCGCTCGAGCACCGCGAGCGGTACCGCGAGCGCGCGGTGCAGCGCTTCGGCGGCGCCCTTGGCCCGGAAGAAGCCGCCCTCCGTGATCCCTGCGACGTGCCAGTGCTCCTCCGGCAGCTCCTCGCCGGTCGGCCGGTAGACCCGGGCGACCTCGAAGAGGGCGATTCCCTCGACCCCCGCGTTCCGGTTTCGCTCGGCCGACTCGAGCAGCCCGAGGCGGAGATCCGTGCGCAGCGCCGCCATCTCGGTCGTGTACGGCTCCTCGAGCGCAAGCCTGCCCTCCGCCGCCGGGACGAGGCTCCAGGTGTATGCCTCCGAGTAGCCGAGCCCCGACCAGGACGTCCTCGACCTGCCGGCGCAGCAGCTGCTCACGTGTCAGCGACACCGAGGGCGCGTCGCGCGCGGGCAGCGTCGACGGCACTTCCTCGATCCGGAAGCGCACGACCTCCTCGACGAGGTCGACCGGCCGCGTAACGTCGTTCGCGCGCCAGTTCGGCACCGTCACCTGGTTGCCCTCGACGTCGAAGCCGAGCCGCACGAGTCGCTCGCGCTGCTCGTCCTCCGGGAAGGTCATCCCGGTCAGCCGGTCGGCAAGCTCCGGCCGCAGCTGCACGACCGGTCGCGGCGGGAGCGTGCCGTGCACGTCGACGTGGCCGGTGAAGCGCGCTCCCGCGAGGGCGACGAGCAGCTCGCGTCGCGTAGACGGCCGCCTGCTCGGCGGCGTAGGGATCCACACCCTTCTCCCACCGGATCGACGCGTCGCGTGCGGAGGCGAAGCCGGCGTGAGGTGCGCAGCACCGTCAGAGCGTCGAAGTTCGCAGCCTCGAGGAGGACGTCTTTCGTCTCCGGCGCGAACCTCGCTGTCCTCGCCGCCCATGATTCCGGCGACTGCGACCGGCCGCTTGGCGTCCGCGATCACGAGGTCCGTGGGCGCGAGCTCGCGCTCGTGGCTGTCGAGCGTGACGATCTTCTCGCCGGGGTGGGCGCGCCGGACGACGATCCGTCCTTCGGCGAGCAGAGAGAGGTCGAAGGCATGGAGAGGTGAGCCGAGTGCGAGCATCACGTAGTTCGTGACGTCGACGACGTTCGAGATCGGCCGCATCCCGGCTGCGAGGAGCCGCGCCTTCAGCCAGACCGGCGAGGGGCCGACTTTCGCGTCCCGGAAGATCCGCCCGATGTAGCGCGGGCAGCCTTCGAGATTCTCGACGCGCACGTCGACCGGCTCGTCCCCGAGTCGCTCCGGGTCGCGGCCGGGCGGCGGGGACAGCGCCGCGCCGGTGAGCGCGGACACCTCGCGCGCGATCCCGTACATGGAGGCCAGGTCGGGCCGGTTGAACCCCGTCTCGATCTCGAGCACGGTCTCGGTCGAGTGGGAGCACGTCGGCGAGCGGCGTCCCCGGCTCGAGCCCGCTCGGCCAGCACCATGATCCCGGCGTGGTCGTCCCCGAGCTCGAGCTCTCGCTCGGAGAGGATCATCCCGCGCGACGTCTCGCCGCGGAGCTTCGCCTCGCCGAGCGGTGCGTCCGCCCCGGGCAGCAGGGCGCCCGGGAGTGCGACGGCAACGGTCGCGCCGGCGCCGAAGTTCCAGGCTCCGCACACGATCTGACGCGGCTCGCCCTCACCCACGTCGACCCGGCAGAGCTGGAGCCGGTCGGCGTTCGGGTGCTTGCCCGCCTCGACCACGTGCCCGACCAGGAAGCGGCCGAGATTGCCGTCCGTGTCGGCGACGCCGCGATGGACGATGCGGTCGACCTCGCAGCTCGTGAAGACGAGCCTGGCCGCGAGCTCGCTCGACCGGCCAGTCGAACGGGACGTACTCGCGCAGCCAGGAGACCGGGACCTTCATGGCCTAGAACTGCCTCAGGCATCCGCAGGTCGTTGTCCCAGAACGAGCCGCAGGTCGGGGAGCCCGTGGCGCAGCAACGCGATCCGCTCGATTCCGAGCCCGAACGCGAACCCCGTCCACTCCTCGGGGTCGTAGCCCACCGCCTCGAAGACGTCCGGGTCGACCATGCCGGCGCCGCCCATCTCGATCCAGCCCGAGTGCTTGCAGACTGCGCAGCCCTCGCCGCCGCAGAGGTAGCAGGTGATGTCGAACTCGACCGACGGCTCCGTGAAGGGGAAGTAGCTCGTCCGCATCCGCACCTCGCGCCGCGCCGAAGATGGCACGCTACGAAGAGCTCGATCGTTCCGCGGAGGTCGGCGAGGGTGATGCCGCGGTCGACGGCGAGGCCCTCCGACCTGGTGGAAGACCGGCGTGTGCGTTGCGTCGAGCGGGTCGCGGCGGTAGGTGCGGCCGAGCGAGACGAGGTAGATCGGCGGTTCCTGGGCCTGCATCGCCCGGATCTGGGACGGCGACGTGTGCGTCCGCAGCAGCGTCTGTTCGTCGAAGTAGAACGTGTCGCGCGGGTCCCTGCGACGGGTGCGCCTCCGGCTGGTTGAGTGCGTCGAAGTTGTGCCAGACGGTCTCGACCTCGCGGCCGTCGCAGACCTTGTAGCCGATGCCGAGGAAGACGTCCTCGATCCGGCGCCGGAGCTGCGTGATCAGGTGCAGCTGCCGCGGAGCGACCGGCTCGCCGGGCAGCGTCAGGTCGAACGGCTCGAGGTCGTCCTCGGCCGACGCTCGTGAGCTCGCGTTCGCGCTGCTCCAGCGCCTCCTCGATCGCGGCGCGCGCAGCGTTCAGCGCCATCCCCGTCTCGCGGTCGCGCACCTCGCGCAGTGCCAGCTTGAGCGGGCTCTTGCGCCCGAGGTAGAAAACGCGGAGCTCCTCGAGCGCGTCTGGATCTGCGGCCGCTGCGATCGCGGTCCGTGCTTCGCTCTCGAGCGCCGTGGCGTCCATCGGGCGACGATACCATCGGCTTCGTGAGCATTTACGAGGCGTTTGCGGCGATCTACGACGACTGGTCGGCGGACATGACGGAGGATGTCCCCTTCTACGTCGAGCTCGCCCGCGAGAGCGAGGGGCCGCTCGTCGAGCTGGCGGTCGGCAACGGGCGCGTCGCGATCCCCGTCGCGCGCGAGACCGGCCGCCGCGTCGTCGGGATCGACAAGTCGCCAGCGATGCTCGCGCAGGCACGCGAGCGCGTCGCTCAGGCCGGTGTCGACGTCGAGCTACGCGAGGCCGACATGCGCGACTTCGAGCTGGACGAGCCGGCCGGCCTCATCTACTGCCCTTTCCGCTCACTCGGGCACCTGCCCACGTGGGCGGACCGGCGGCGCGTCTTCGAGCGCGTCTACGCCTCGCTCCAGCCGGGCGGCCGTTTCGCGTGGAACCTCTTCGTCTTCGACCCGCGCATCGCCGTCCGCATCGACGGCGAGTGGCAGGAGCAGAACGGGATCAAGCACCGGGTCGACCAGTTCAAGCACGACAACCGGCTCGACGTCACGCTCGAGAGCGGCGACGCGATCTCGCTCTGGTGGCTCAACCGCTCCGAGTGGGAAGGCCTGATCGAGGTCGCGGGGTTCGAGGTCGAGGCGCTCTACGGCGGCTTCGAGCGGCAGCCCTTCGACGAGAACGCGACCGAGTTCGTCTGGGTTGTCCGCAAGCCCTAGTCCCTACGATGCGATCGCCAGGGTCTACGACCCGTGGAGCGCGAGCGTCACCGAGGACGTCGAGTTCTACGTGGCGGAGGCTCGCGCGTCCGGCGGGCCGGTCGTCGAGCTCGCCTGCGGCACCGGGCGAATCTCGATCCCGATCGCGAAGGCAGGCATCAGTCTGATCGGCGTCGACGCTTCGGCCGGGATGCTCGAGGTCGCGCAGGAGTACGGGCGAGCCGAAGGAGTCGCGGAGCTCCTCGATCTCCGGCTCGGCGACATGCGCGACCCGCCGGTGACCGAGCGTGTGCCGCTGGTGCTGATCCCGTTCCGCTCCCTGCTGCACATGACGACCGAAGCCGACCGCCTCCGTGCGCTCACTGCGGCGCGGGAGCTGCTGGCAGACGGCGGGCGGATCGTCTTCGACGTCTTCGCGCCGAGCCGCGAGGACGTTCAGGACACGCATGGCCGCTGGATCGAGCGCGAGCACGGGATCTTCGAGCGCGCCGACTGGGACGAGGGCAGCCGGACGCTCACCCTCTCGGTGCGCCGCGGCGAGGAGGCCTCGACCATGCATCTGGCCTGGCTCTCGCCGCCCGAGTGGCGCCTGCTCCTGGACCGCGCTGGGTTCGACATCGATGCGCAATGGGGCTGGTTCGACCGCCGCCCGTACGCCGGCGGCGAGGACGTCGTTTTCGCGGCCACCCGCAGGTAGTTAGGGTTCCCCCATGCTCTGGATCATCCTCGGCGTCGTCGCGCTGCTCGTCGTCGCCGGCGTCCTCTTCTACAACCGGCTCGTCCGGCTCCGGAACCGGGTCGAGAACGCGTGGGCGCAGGTCGACGTCCAGCTGAAGCGACGCTACGACCTGATCCCGAACCTCGTCGAGACCGTGAAGGGCTACGCCTCGCACGAGCGCGAGACGTTCGAGGCGGTCACGAGCCGCCCGGACGCGCGGCGCAGGCTGCGCAGGGGCCTGCCGAGCAGGGTGCGGCGGAGGGCATCCTCGGCCAGGCGCTCGGCCGGCTGTTCGCGGTGGCGGAGGCCTACCCCGAGCTGCAGGCGGACGAGAACTTCCGGCAGCTGCAGGAGGAGCTCGCGCAGACGGAGAACCGGATCGCGGTCTCCCGCCAGGTCTACAACGACACGGTCCTCACCTACAACACCGCGATCCAGACGGTGCCGGGCGTGTTCTTCGCCGGGCCGCTCGGGTTCACGAAGCGTGACTTCTTCGAGGTGGAGGACGAGGCCCGGGAGGCGCCACGCGTCGCGTTCTAGCGGTCGCGGTCCTGGCGGCGCTCGCGCTCGCCGGGGACGCTGCCGCCAAATCGTTCGCCCTGCCCGCGGCGGACGTGACGATCCAGGTCGCCCGCGACGGCAGCCTGCTCGTCGACGAGGTGATCGTGTTCAACTTCGACGGTTCCTTCAGCGGCGCCTTCCGCGAGGTTCCGCTCCGCGACGGCGAGTCGCTCGACCAGGTCGCCGTCTCGGAGGGAGACGTCGCGTACCGCCCCGGCGCGTGCGCGGAGCTCGGGTGCTCGGGCCAGCCCGGCACGTTCGGCACGACCCGGACGGACAAGGGCGTGCGAATCGTGTGGCACTACCGGGCGCAATCGGAGCCGAGGCGCTTCCGGATCCACTATCGGCTGCGAGGGGTGGCCACGGCCTACGACGACGTCGTCGACGTGAACGCCAAGGTCTGGGGTGACGAATGGGAGGTGAGGCTCGGCCAGCTGACGTCGACGCTGGTGGCGCCCGGCGACATCGTCCGCGCCTGGGGCCATCCGGTCGGCGTACGCGGCGACGTGACGTTCGACGGCAATCGAGCCAACCTGCGGGCGCTCGACATCCCGCCCGGCCAGTTCGTCGAGCTGCGCACGCTCATTCCACGGCGGGTCTTCACCTCGACCGCGGGAATGAAAGTGGAGAGCGGGCCGGGCCTCGAGAAGATCGTGGCCGAGGAGCGGGCGGACGCAGCGTCGTACGAGCGCGACCAGCGCAAGATCGACGAGGCGCTCGACAACCTGCCGCGAACGCTCGCGCTCCTTCTCCTCCTCGCGCTCGGGCCCGCCCTCGGCGTGGTCGCCGTGGTCTGGTGGTTCTACGGCCGCGAGCACGGGACGTCATACGACCGGGAGTACGAACAGGAGCCGCCGACGGAGACCCAGGCGGCGCTCGTGCCGGGTCTCCTCGCCCAGGGAGGCACGCCTGGCTCGCTGGAGTTCACGGCGACGCTGTTCGACCTGATCCGGCGTGGCCGCTACCGCGCCGAGCCGGTGACGACCGAGCGAAAGATCTGGGGCGGGTTGAAGACGCAGCAGGTCGCGGATCTCGAGTTGTCGCTCGGAGATACCGAGCCCGCCGTGGAGGCCTTCGAAGCGCCCGTCGCCCAGGTCGTCGACTCGATCGTCGACGACGGGCCCGAGCGGCTCTCGCTCTTCAGGGACCGGATCGAGGAGGACCGCACGGGGAACTCCGAGCGGTTCAACTCGTTCAAGTCCGCGGTCGGCACCGAGATCTCCGGCCGGAGGTGGTTCCTGAACGTGGGCCTGGCCATCCTGCTCGGCGCCGCTGCCGTGCTCGCGCTCATCGGCGGGCTGGTGCTCGTCTGGGGAATCCAGTCCTTCAATGTCGTCGCGCCGAGCTGGAGCAGCGTCGTGAAGATCGCACTCGGCGTCTGCGGGCTCGTGAACGCCGTTGCGCTCGTCATCGCCGCTTTCAACCGCCGCCTCTGGCGCCGGCGCACAGCGGCTGCGCAAGCCGAGGCCGAGCGGTGGGAAGCCTTCCGCCGGTATCTCACCGACTTCCCGCGCCTCGACATCGCGCCCGCCGCGACGCTCGAGCTCTGGGAGCGCCTGCTCGTCTACGGGATCGCGTTCGGGCTGGCCGAGCGGGTGCTGCAGGGCGCGCAGCTGCACATGCCCGAGGCACTGGCACAGGCGAGCACGCTCTACTGGATCGGGCCGCATGGAGACCTCGCATCGGGACCGACCTCGATGAGCGTCGGCGACCTGGCGGCGGGCTTCGGCTCGGCTCTCGCTCCTCCCTCCTCCGGCTCGGGCGGATTCGGCGGCGGCTTCTCGGGCGGTGGCGGCGGAGGGGGCGGTGGCGGAGGCGGCGGCGCCTGGTGAACGGCTTCCACGCCGTTGTGCTTGCGCTGTTGATCGGCGCAGCAGGGTGCGGCGGTGGCGAGGGAGAGACTGCCGCCGCCACGACGAGTGCCTCGACGACTACGCCAGAGCAGTCGTGCAGCCCCGGCGTCCACACCCTCACACTCGAGAATGGCCAGGCGGCGCTGATGCGCGTCACTCCCGGCGGGCGCGGCGGCAGGGCTCTCGTCCTCGTCTTGCACGGTGCGGGGCAGTCGCCGGCGGACGGGCTCCGCGCCTTTCGGGGCGGCTGGAAGGAACCGGGGCTCGTGCTGATCGCTCCCGCCTCCAAGGGCCAGACCTGGAGCGCGCTGACGTCCGAGCAGGATCGCGACGCCGAGTCCCTCAACTTCGCCCTCGCCGAGGCGTATCGGCGCTGCCGCATTGACCGGACTCGGATCGCCGTCGGCGGCTTCTCGGATGGCGCGTCGTATGCGCTGACGCTCGGGATCTCGAACGGCGAGCTCTTTCCGGCCGTCATGGCGCTCTCCCCCGGCGGCATCGCTTCTCGCGGGCAGATGGGAGCACCGCGCATCTTCGTTTCGCACGGCACGCTGGACGACGTCCTGCCGATCGCTCGGACCGGAGATCCCGTTGTACGCCAGCTCCGCAGCGCGGGTTATCGCGTCACCTACCGACGGTTTCGGGGCGGCCACGAGGCGCCGGCGGCGACATCGGCCGCTGCGATCCGCTGGTTCCTCGCCGGCTAGCGGACTTAGTGTGACTGTGCCACTAAGTCGCCTGAGGCGTCTGCCGCGATCGCTCGTAGAGCGCGATCGCACCGGCGACGGCGACGTTGAGCGACTCGGCCGCACCCGACGTCGCGATCGTGGCGACTTTGTGTGACTGTCTCACTAAGTCCTCGGGAAGCCCTTGCCTCTCGGCCCCGAGGACGAACGTGACCTGGCCGGAAAGGTCGAGCTCGTGCAGAGGCGGGGCGTCGTGGGCGACGAGCGCCACCCGAGTTCCGGGCGCGTCGTCGAACGCGAGTAACGGAACCCGGAAGATCGCGCCCGCCGACGCTCGCAGGGCCTTGGAGCCGAGCGGGTCGGCGCAGCCCTCGGAGAGCGCGACCGCCGCGCCGAATGCATCCGCGGCGCGCAGCAGCGTGCCGATGTTGCCGGGATCGGAGACACGCCAGAGCGCCAGCGTCGTCTCACGCGGCTCGCGCGGCAGGGCGGCGGTACGGAAGACGCCGACGACACGAGCCGGATGGGGCAGTGTCGAGACGGCGGCGAGGAGCTCGGGCTCGATGCTCTCGCCGGCGACGAGGAGCTCGATCGGCTCGATTCCGGCCGCCGCTGCGGCATCGACCAGATCCTCGCCCTCGACCGCAAAGAGCCCGAGCTCCTCGCGCTTGCGTTTTTGCGCGAGGAGCTTCTCGGTTGACGAGCTTTCAGCGTCGGGTTCGACGCCGAGCGTGATCAGAGCGCGCTGACGCCGCCTCGGAGCAGCGCGGCCCGGCGGCTCAGCCGTGTTTCGCCACGCGCGCCTTACGCCGCTTCGAGCGCGGCCTTCGCCTGCTCGACGACGGCCGTGAACGCGGCCGGGTCGGAGACGGCGAGGTCGGCGAGCACCTTGCGGTCGAGCTCGATGCCGGCCTTGTGCAGGCCGGAGATGAACTGGTTGTACGACATCCCGTTCGCCCGGGCAGCGGCGTTGATGCGCACGATCCAGAGCTGGCGGAAGGTCCGCTTCTTGTTCTTGCGGTCGCGATACGCGTAGGTGAGCGAGTGCTCGACCTGCTCCTTCGCGTAGCGATAGCTGCGGCTCTTGAGACCCCAGTATCCCTTCGCCTGCTCGAGAACCTTGCGGCGCTTCTTGCGCGCGTGGACCGATCTCTTGACCCTTGGCACTTACTTCAACCCCAGCAGCTTCTTGAGCCTCGGCGCGTCCACCTTCGCGACCGAGAAATCCTTGTTGAAGGCGCGCTTACGCTTGGGTGACTTGTGCTCCAGGTTGTGGCTCTGCATCGCGCGGCGGCGCAGGATCTTCCCCGACCCCGTCACCTTGAAGCGTTTCTTCGCTCCGCTCCCGCTCTTCATCTTTGGCATCTGTCTTCACTCCTGCATTCTTTGTGGGGCCAAGCAGCATCACCATGTTCCGACCGTCGAGAAGCGGCGGTGACTCGATCACGCCGATCTCCTTGATCTCTTCAGCGAGGCGAAGCAGCAGATCGCGTCCGCGCTCTGGGTGCAGATTCTCGCGCCCCCGGAACATGATCGTGACCTTGACCTTCGCGCGGGAATTGAGAAACCGCACGACGTGGCCCTTCTTCGTCTCGTAGTCGTGAATACCGATCTTCGGCCTGAACTTGATCTCCTTGACGTTGATCTGGGTCTGGTGCTTCCGCGCGAGCTTGGCCTTTTGCTCCTGCTCGTAGCGGTACTTGCCGTAGTCCATCACCCGCGCGACTGGCGGGTCGGCTTGCGCGGCGACTTCGACGAGGTCGAGGCCCTTCGAGTACGCATACTCCCGCGCTTCCTCGGTCGACTTGATCCCGATTTGCTCCCCATCCTCGCCCACCAGGCGCACCTGGGGAACGCGAATGTTCTCGTTGATCCGGTCCTGCGGCTGCGGTACGCGCCGGTCTTCCGGACGGCGTCTCGGCCTCAAAGGCTGTTCACCAAGCTCGTGGAATCCTCCTCATGGACGACGAAAAACCGCTGCAAGCAGCGGCCACTTTTCCTCCAACAACCGACTCGGTTGAACCCTCGCGAATACCAGTCATTCAACTGGGGCTCGGGAAGGTGAGGGGCCGTGATCCGCTCCTACTTTCAGGCCGAGATCGTAGCAATCTCTGCCTGGAACCGTTGGAGCAGTTCCGCGAGGCTCAGCGTCGACTGCTCTCCGCCCCGCTCACGCACCGCGAGCGAGTCATCGGACTCGCGGTCGCCGTAGACGATCGTGAACGGCGTCTTCTCGAGCTCGGAGTCGCGGATCCGCTTCCCGACCGTGTCGTCCCGTTGATCGACATCGACCCGGAAGCCCTCCGCTTCGAGCCGGCTGCGCAGCTCGTCCACTGCCTCGCGGTGGTCCTCGCCGACCGGGATCAGGCGCACCTGCACCGGCGCGAGCCAGAACGGGAAGGCACCGCCGTAGTGCTCGATGATGATGCCGATGAAGCGCTCCAGCGAGCCGAGCAGGGCGCGGTGGATCACGATCGGCGTGTGCTCGACGTTGTCCGGCCCCATGTAGGTGAGGCCGAACCGCTGCGGCATCTGCGCGTCCGCCTGGATCGTCCCCATCTGCCAGGAGCGGCCGAGCGTGTCCTTCATGTGCAGGTCGATCTTCGGGCCGTAGAACGTTCCCTCGCCCTCGCCGATCACGTACGAGATCTCGTGCCGCTCGAGCGCGGCTTGCAAGATCCCTTCCGCTCGATCCCACTCCTCGTCGGTGCCGAGGCGGTTCTCGGGCCGCGTCGACAGCTCAGCGTGCGGCGTGACGTCGAAGATCGCGTAGAGGTCCTTCGCGAACTCGATGCAGCCGTCGATCTCCTCCGCGACCTGCTCCTCGGTGCAGAAGATGTGCGCGTCGTCCTGGGTGACGTGGCGAACGCGAAGCAGGCCGTGGAGCGCGCCCGCGAGCTCGTTCCGGTGCAGCGTCGAGCTCTCGGCATAGCGAATCGGGAGGTCGCGGTAGCTCCGGAGCTGTGAGCCGAAGAGGAGCATGTGCCCCGGGCAGTTCATCGGCTTCAGCGCGGCATGGGGCTCCTCACCCTCGCCGGCGACGAGGAACATGTTCTCGCGGAACTTCTCCCAGTGGCCGCTCGTCACCCAGACCGCCGTGTCATAGATCAGCGGCGTCTTCACCTCCGCGTAGCCGCGCTTCTCGTTCTCGCGCCGGCGCAGGTCCTCGAGCTGGTTCCAGATCACCATCCCCTTCGGATGCCAGAACGGAGAGCCAGGCGATTCCTCCGAGAGGTGGAAGAGGTCGAGCTCGCGGCCGAGCTTGCGATGGTCGCGCGCCCTCGCCTGCTCGAGGCGCTCGAGGTAGGCGTCGAGATCGGCCTGGGAGTAGAAGGCGGTGCCGTAGATCCGGGTCAGTTGCTTGTTGTGCTCGTCGCCGCGCCAGTAGGCACCGGCAAGCGACGTGAGCTTGACCGCCTTGATCGGCTTCGAGTTCTGGAGGTGCGGGCCGCGGCAGAGGTCGGTGAACTCGCCCCCCTTTCTGAAATTTGTCGGTAGAGCGAGATGTCGCCCTCCGCCGTGTCGACGAGCTCCACCTTGTAGGGCTCGTTCTCCTCCAGGAAGCGCTGCTTCGCCTCCGCGGGAGAGATCTCCTCGCGCTC
Source organism: uncultured Gaiellaceae bacterium (assembly GCA_963752405.1). GTDB lineage: Bacteria > Actinomycetota > Thermoleophilia > Gaiellales > Gaiellaceae > Gaiellasilicea. The sequence goes on along the minus strand of CAVVYB010000012.1, from coordinate 53,830 downwards.
CCAGGCACGGCCCTCCTCGAGCTCGCGCATGATCTCGGCCTCTATCCCCTCGAGATCCTCCTCGCGGATCGGCTCGGGAAACTCGAAGTCGTAGTAGAAGCCGTTCTCGATCGGCGGCCCGATCGCGACCTTCACGCCCGGGTAGAGGCGGCGCACGGCCTCGGCGAGGAGGTGCGCGGCCGAGTGGCGCAGCACCGCGAGCGCGTCCGGGTCGTCTGTGTCGCGCGTCGTCAGGATCTGGATCGGTTGCCCGTCGGCGAGCGGCAGGCGCAGGTCCTGGACCGTCCCGTTCTGGCGGATCAGCACCGCCTGCTCGGCGAGCTTCGGACCGATCGCGCGCGCCGCGTCGAGGCCCGTTGCGCCGTCCGGAAGTTCGAGTTCGCTCGAATCGGGGAGAACGACTTTCATGAGCGATCAGGATACTCAGCCGCCGCGCGAGGACGACCGCAACGACGAGGTCGAGGGAACGCCGGTGCCCGATCCGGAAGAGGAGCAGGGCGACGCCGAGGACGTTCCCGAAGCGGACTAGCTGACATCAACGAAAAAAGGGGTGAACACATGCACAAGTCGATTCAGGAGGCGATGACTCCGAATCCAACGACGGTCGAGCCGACGACGACGGTCCAGGAGGCCGCGAAGAGCATGAAGTCCGAGGACATCGGCTCGCTCCCGATCGTCGACGGCGACCAGCTGGTCGGCGTGATCACCGACAGGGACCTCGCGATCCGCATCGTGGCAGAGGGCCGCGGCACGGACACGACTGTTGGCGAGATCGCGTCGAAGGACGTCGTCACCGTCGATCCGCAGCAAAGCATCGACGAAGCGGCACGGCTGATGGCCGAGCACCAGGTCCGGCGGCTGCCAGTCGTCGAGGAGGACGGCAGGCTCGTCGGCATCCTCGCCCAGGCCGACGTCGCCCAGACCGGGCACGACGCGCTGACGGGCCAGACGGTGCAGCAGATCTCGCAATAGGAAACAAGAAGGAGGGGTCGAATGCCAGGCAAGTCTGCGAACGTCAAGAACGAGAAGCAGTACGAGGCGCTGAAGGACAAGGGAATGTCGAAGGAGCGCGCGGCGAGAATCGCCAACTCGCCCGACGCCTCCAAGCACGGAGGTCAGAAATCGCACTCAGGCAGTGGCAACTCGTCGCAAGGCGGCACAACGGCACAGAAGAAGGCCGCCGGCCGCAAGGGCGGCAGGGCCACGGCGCGCAAGAGCTAGCCTCCCAACTCGTTTCTCATTCGGCGGCGTCGCGCAAGAGCGCGGCGCCGCCGGCGTCTTTACGGAATGAATGCAAAAGTTTTGCACCTTCCCTCTTGCCATGGCTCTCCCCATTGCCGATAACTGACGCCGGGTGAGCGTTGCCGTCTACAAGGGGCCCTTTGGGCGCGAACAGGCCGAGCGCCTGCTCTGGCGCGCCGGCTTCGGACCGCGCAAGGGCGAGGCTCCGTCACTCGCGAAGCTCGGCCTCGACGGCGCCGTTCGCTCGCTGACGCATCCGAAGGGCGAGAAGTTCGTCGGCCCGGCTCCGCACGACGACAAGGGCCGCCGGCTCGCTCCCGCCGACGCCTGGGGTCACGATCACCTGTGGTGGCTCGACCGGATGGTGCGCACCTCCCGCCCGCTCGTCGAGCGGATGACGCTCGTCTGGCACGACTGGTTTGCGACCTCGCTTGCCGGCGTCGGCTCGCAGAAGCTGATGCTCGAGCAGAACAAGCTCCTGCGCAGCCTCTCGCTCGGGTCCTTCGAAAAGCTGCTGAAGGAGATCACCAGGGACCCGGCGATGCTCCTCTGGCTCTCGGGCACGCAGAACACGAAGTGGTCGCCGAACGAGAACTACGGGCGCGAGCTGATGGAGCTCTTCACGCTCGGCGCCGGCCGCGGCTACACCGAGCGCGACGTCCGCGAGCAGGCACGGGCGCTGACCGGCTTCGAGAACGACTGGAAGCGCGGCGTCGGCGTCTACAACTTCCGCTTCGAGAAGGACCGCCACGACGAGGGGAACAAGCGCATCTTCGGCAAGACGGGCGCCTTCGACTGGCAGGACGCGGTGCGGCTCTGCCTCGAGCACAAGCGGCATCCCTCTTTCTTCGTCGACAAGCTCTGGCGGTACTTCATCCCGACGACCCCCGATGCAGGCACTCGGCGCTCGCTCGAGAGCCTCTACCGCAAGGACTTCCAGATCCTGCCCGTCGTCGACGCGATCCTCCGCCACCCCGCACTCTTCACCGGCCCGCGCATGGTCAAGCCGCCTGCCGTCTACACCGCCGGGATGCTTCGGGCGCTCGGGCGTGGCGTCGACACGCAATCCTGGGCCTGGCTCTCGAGCGGAACCGGGCAGCGGCTGTTCATGCCCCCGAACGTCTCGGGCTGGGACGACGAGCGCTGGCTCGACACGGCCACGTTCCGCGGCCGCTGGGAGACCGCGAACTACGCCACCCATCCGTTCGCGCTCACCGACAAGCAGTCGGCGGCGCTGCCGGCCGAGCCGCAGGCCCTTGTCGAGGGCGCGCTCGCCTTCTGGGGCAACCCGACGATCCGCCCGGCGACCAGGAAGGCTCTCCTCCGCTTCGCGACGAAGGCGATGTCCGATGCCGATGCGAAATGGAAGCAGACGAGCTACCGGTTCCTCGTCGCGAACGGACTCCGCCAGCTGATCGCCGTGTCCCCCGACCTCCAGACCTCGTAAGGAACCTCTATGGCCCGCTGCTGCAACGACTTCTCGCGCACTGAGCTCTTCCGGCGAGCCACTGCCGAGGCCGGCCGTGGGCTGCCCGCGATCGAAGCCGGCATGCCGCTCCCCGCCGGCACCGGCCTCGACCGGCGCAGCTTCCTCGCGCGCACCGCCGGACTCACGCTCGCCGTTTACGGCGGCGCGTCACTCCTGCCGCGAGCGTTCGAGGAAGGGATCGCAGCCGCCACCGCAGCCGGGCCGCAGAAGGTCCTCCTCTCCGTCTTCCTCGACGGCGGCGCCGACTCGCTCTCGATGCTCTTCCCGACCGCCGACCCGCTGTACCGCAGCCTTCGTCCCAAGCTCGGCCTGGCGGCCGATGCGGGAGTCCCGTTCGCCGAGGACAGCCGTCTACGCTGGCACCCGTCGCTGACTCCGCTCGCAACTCTGCACGGCGAGGGCAAAGTGTCCGTGATCCCGGGCGTCGGCTACGCCGGCCCCGACCAGTCGCACTTCACCTCGCGCCACTTCTGGGAGGTCGGCGCGACGAACGATCAGCTGCGCACCGGCTGGCTCGGGCGCTATCTCGATCGCGTCGGCTCCCCTGACAATCCGCTTCAGGGCCTCTCGCTCGAGTCCCGCCTCCAGCCCGCCCTGGCGACCGCGCGGATGCCGGTCGCCTCGATCGACGGGCCTGACCGGTACCAGTTCTGGACCAAAAACGTGTGGGGCGATGTCGAGCGTCGGCTGCTTGACGCGATCGGCTCGCTCGGCGCCCTGCCGACCGGTGGCGACGCGGCGCTCATCCAGGCGACGTCCGCCGCACGCAAAGCTGCGCAGCTCCGCCGGCAACTGCTGCCGTTCGCACCGAAGGGCGACAAGCCCGGCTTCACCAGCCCGGTCGTGTATCCCACTGGCGAGGACGACGAATTCCCACGCCGCCTGGCGGGTCTCGCGGCCATGCTCGGCGCAGGTCTGCCGATTCGGGTCGTGGCCATGAGCGCCCCTGGCATGTACGACACTCACGACGATCAGCCGCAGGCGCTGTCGGACGGCCTGAAGCTGACGGCGGACAGCCTGCTCGCGTTCCAGCGCGACCTCGAGGCTCGCGGTCTCGCCGACCGCGTACTCGTCCACGTCTGGTCGGAGTTCGGACGCCGCGCGAAGGAGAACGGCTCCAACGGCACCGATCATGGTGCGGCCGGTGCCGGCTTCGTGATCGGCTCCCGGGCGAGTGGGAAGATGATCGGCGAGTTCCCGGGCCTCGCGAAGCTCGACAAGGACGGCAACCTCCGCGCGACGTCCGACTTCCGCGGCATCTACGGCTCGCTGCTCGAGCAGTGGCTGGGCACGGACGCCGACGGGATCATTCCCGGAGCCGGCAAGTACGGCCGCCCGAAGCTCGTCAAGTGATCGCGACCGCGCTCGCGGTGCTGACACTCGCCGCGCCGGCGCCTGCACGGGTGCAGGTCAGTGCCGACGAGTTCAACTACGTCCTCTCCCGGCAGTCGATCAAGGCAGGTCCCGTGATCGTGCAGCTCGTCAACTACGGCGAGGACGAGCACGACCTGCGCCTCCGGCGCGCGGGCGGAACACGGGTGTACCGGATCGGAAAAGTGCGACCGGGCCGCCTCGGAGAGCTCGAGACGCGCTTTCTCCCCGGCCGTTTCACGCTGTGGTGCTCACTCGCCGATCACCGTAAGCGCGGCATGCTCGCCACGCTCGTCGTCCGCCGCGCTTGACTTCGGCTGCGAGAAGCCTCTCAATAAATTCGAGCAGCGGCACAGGGAGGGTGCCTGGGGCTCCCGTTGCGGCGGGAGCCCCACCTCCATAGGATGCGACGTTCCATCTCTACGAGGGAGCCGTCATGTCGCTGCTCGAAAAGATCAAGTCGATGTTCTCCGGTGGTTCGTCGGACGACGCCGATGCCCACGCCGGCCACGACCATTCCGGAGACGACCACGACCACGAGCACGGCCACGACCACCCGGCCGATCCCGTGCCTGCGCCGGATCCGCTTGCGGACGACGAGAGCACGCCCTGAGCAGATAGCTCTCGCCCGCACCCATTTGTAGGGGTCGCACGTTGAACATTTCAGAATGTCCCGCCTTGGAGGTCTCTGCGGCCTGGGTGCGGCCTTTGCCGGCCTCGTTGCTGCACACGCGCTCGCCCTGGAAGTGCCGCCCCTACCCGGGGTGACCGTCACCACGCCCTCGCTGCCGGTGACGACGGCGCTCCCGCCCCCACCTCCGCTTCCGATCACGACGGCGCTGCCACCCCCGCCGCCTCCACCGTCGCTGCCGGTGACGACGGCGCTGCCGCCTGCCCCAGCACCGCCGCCGGTCACCATCAAGACGCCACCGGTCACGGTCACGACGCCGCCGGTGACGCCGCCGCGCGCCACAACGCCGCCGGCGCCCAGCCCGGTCGCCCCGCCGATCGTGACGACGCCGACGCGCCCGGGTACTGCGCCCGCACCTTCGGCTCCGGCACCCTCGGCGCCCGCGGGCGGATCGGCTTCCCAATCCGGAGGCAGCACGGGCTTTACCTCGTCGACCAGCTCGCGTTCCGGCCCGGCTCGCAGATCGCAGCCGGCTGTCGCGACCCGCACGAACCGGCTGCGCGCGACCCCGCGACGGGCGAAAGGCCGCGTCACGGTCCGGCTCGCGTTCACGCTCTCCAAGGCGCAGCGGCTCTTCCTGATCGTCCGGGGGCCGGTGCCCTCGTGCCAGGTGGTCGGAGTGATCCCGGTGCGCGGTCACCGAGGCGTCAACAAGCTGACCTTCGCCGGCCGCGCCCACGGCCGGAACCTGCGCCCCGGCGCGTACCTGTTGAGCCTCTCGACGGTTCGGCAACCGTTGGCTACCGCGCCGACAACGCTCGTCGAGGTCGTTTCGAAGCGCCGTTCGGTCCCGGCAAAGCCGGGCGCCGAAAAGCCGACGTGCACTGACGCGCAGGCGAGCGCAATCAGCCCCTTCTTCCGTCTCCTCCGCGGCGAAGGTACCGGCACGGGATCCGTCGGAGCAGGCGCCAACCGCGGCGACGCCGTCAGCTCGATCCCACCCGCGAACAGCGACGGGAAGCACGACGTGCTGGGCGTGGCGACCCCGGGCGCCGGGCTCGATTCGGGCGCTTCCGCGGACGGCCTCGGATCGCTGGTCGCGATCGGCGTCCTGACGCTGATCGGGGCCATTCTCCTGGGGACGGTCGCGCTCGTGACGCGCTTCTTCCGCGGCAGCTGGAACCCGTAGAGAACGCTTACTTGTAGATCGCGATCGGCAGGATGACCGCGCCCGGGGGGCTCACCGTGACATCGGCGGAGAGCTCATCGCCCAGGGTCGGTGTGTCCTCGCCCTGGAAGCTGCCCAGCGCCTCATCCATCGCGAAAGCGGCGTTGCCGTACGCGGCGACTGCCTTCCGGTCGACGTACACGTCGCTGGGAAGCCGCACCTGCCTGACGACCTTGCCGACGATCGTCACGGGACCGGCCAGGAGGCTCCGTTCCTTGGTGAGAGCGTCGAGCGCGACCGGGAAGAGGAGGTCAGGTTTTTGGCGCGTCTCGAGCGGCTTGCCGGTGCAGGAGGCGAGCGGGACGGGCGGGTTGGCGCCGATTGCGGCATCGAACCTCGTCGCCGCCCGCTTCAGCCGGCGTGCGTCCGCCGGCATGAGCGCGTAGGTGCCGAGGCCCGTCATGGCCGTGTCGCCGCGGGCCTCAGCCTCGGCGATCTTGGTCGCCATGCGCTCCTCGTCGGTGCCGTACACCGCCGTCAGCCAGGCACGCTCGGCTGAGATTGTGCGCCGCGAATCGGAGATGATCTCGTTCATCTGGACGTACGTCGGCACCCGGAGCTTGCAGCCCGCGATCCGGACGAAGGAGCCCTCCGGAACGCCACCGAGGGCTTTCGTGAAAGCCGCCGGCCCACTCGAGGCATTCAGCTCGCGCAGGTAACCCTTGTCGCCGAGCCGGTCGAGCAGGCGGTAGAAGAGCGCCGTCTCGGTCGGCGTGACGGTCTCCTCGACTGACAGTTCGTTCGACGACGAGCCGCCAAGCTCCACGCCGCCTGCTGCTACCCCGCCGGTGCGCGTATCGGCGACCTTGCGTGTCCGTGTCTCGCTCTTGGAAAGGCCCCCCTCGATCTGGCCGAGATAGTTGAGGACACGAAGGTTGTCGAGATAGGCGTACTCAGGCGGCGGAATGCCCGGGTCTTGCTCGAGGGTGGCGGAGTCGCCCCGGCCCAGGTACAGCCACACCAGCCCGACCACAGCTACGCCGACCGCGAGACCGAGGCCGAAGGTAAGACGGGGGCGAGCCGGCAGAGGAACGTTTGCCGTTTTCGATGACCTCCGGGACGGCGGAGACTACGCAGCGATCGTGGCAGGTGGACGGCCGGGTTTCAAGCCTCGGCTAGTCGCCGGCCGGGATCTGCTGTACGGCCCAGCCGTTGCCGTCCGGGTCGCTGAAGAAGACGAACGAGCCCCAGTCGAACTTCTGGATCTCGCTGACCTCGACTCCGCGCTCGACGAGCTCCGCGTGAGCCGCCTCGATGTCCGGGACGACGAGCTGTAGGCCCTGGGCGGATCCAGGCGGCGTGTTCACGAGTCCCGTCCCGAGCGAGATCGAGCACGCCGACCCGGGGGGCGTCAGCTGCACGAAGCGAATCTCGTCGCTGACCCTGTGGTCATGGTCGGCGTGGAAGCCGGCCTGGTCGACGTAGAAACTCTTCGCCCGGTCGACGTCCGAGACCGGAATCGCTACCAGTTCAAGCTTCCAATCCATAGGCCCCACCCTAACCCACGACGCTCGGAAGCCAGTCCCGCACCGCGGCAGCCACCGCATCGAGATCCGTCTTCAGGCCGTGGTCGGCCACGACCTGCACCACCGTGCGCCGCGGGCCGGCAGGTGGCATCCCGAACGCGTCGCGCAAGCCTTGCACGACGAGCGTCGGGACCGTGACCGCGTCGAGCTCGGGAAGACGACTCGGTGCGGGAGCCGCGCGGCGCGGCGGCTGGAGTGGAAACGCAAGGCAGAGCACCCCGACGGCGCCGGTCGCTGCGGCGGTGCGACACGCCACGCGCGCGCCGGACGACCGACCGCCGGCGATCAGCGGCAGCCCGCGCAACTCGCCTGCACGCAACTGGTCGATGACCGCCGTCCAGGCAGCGTCGAGCTGACGCGCCGGAGCGGGAGAGCGTCGCCCGGCAACACGGTACGGCTGCTCAACGAGCGCGACGCTCACTCCCACCGCCAGCGCAACGTCAGTGACCGCGACGAGGTCCCGCGCCGTCACGCCTCCAGCCGCGCCATGGCCGAGCACGAGCGCGGCTCTCGGTTCGGTGGCGGGATGCAGGTGCGCGTTCGCCCGGCCGTGCGGCGTGTCCAGTTCGAGGACGCTCACGTGAACTCAGCGTAGGAGGCAGACACCTTCTTGGGCACGACCATCGCCCAGGCGTCGATGACGAGCTCGCGCATCTCTTCGGCGTCGATGGCCGCCAGCCGAACGACCGCCCAGTTGTAGCGGAGGTCCGATTCGCGCGGCAGCATGAACTTGTCGGGCTCGGACTCCACCAGTGCTTCACGCCACTCCTTCGGGAACCCGAAGCCCATCAGGGTCTCGTCCCGCGAGAAGGCGAGGTAGACGATCCTGCCGACGCGGAACTTGACGCGGCCGCGCACAAACGCCTCTGTCGTGCGCGGCAAGGTGATCGCCAGCGCCCGCACCTCATCTAACGTCACCACTGGAGGCCAGGATAGTCAGCCGGGCTGTGCTATTCATCGGGCGTGGAGCACGCCGACGGTCAGCCGAGCGTGTTCGAGTGGGCGGGCGGCTCGGCCGCGTTCACTCGGATGACGCGGCTCTTCTACGAAAAGTACGTACCAGCCGACCCGCTGCTCGCGCCGTTGTTCGCCAACATGGCGGCGGATCACCCGGAGCGTGTGGCAGCGTGGCTCGCGGAGACGTTCGGCGGCCCTACGACCTACAGCGAGCAGTACGGCGGCTACGACTGGATGGTCTCCCAGCACATGGGGAAGGCGCTGACCGAGGCACAACGGGCTCGCTGGGTGCAGCTGATGTGCCAGTGCGCCGATGAGGCCGGCCTACCCGTCGATCCAGAGTTTCGGGCGGCATTCGTTTCCTACCTCGAGTGGGGCTCACGAATCGCTGTCGAGAACTCGACCCCAGGCGCCACGCCGCCGACGCACATGCCCGTTCCGCGCTGGTCGTGGGTCGCGGGCGCGACTCCCGGCTCTCGCACCTCCGCTCTTGCACCGCAATCCGAGGAGGCTCCCATGACCACGCCCACCTCCAACGAGCCGCTCAGCTTCGACGCGCACATCAAACCGCTGTTCCGCGAGCGCGACCGAGCTTCGATGACGTTCGCCTTCGACCTCTGGTCGCACGAGGACGTCAGCCAGAACGCAGACGCCATTCTGGACCGACTGCGGGAAGGAACGATGCCGTGCGACGGCGCCTGGCCGCAGGACCGGGTCGAGACGTTCGAACGCTGGATCTCGGCCGGGAAAGCCGCCTAGCCGCCGGCTACTCGCAGCCGAAGCCGTCGTTGTCGCCGTCGAGCCGGTACGGATCCGAGCCGAGAACCCGCACCGGCGCGACGCCCATGGCACGGATGTCGGCGCAGTCGAGGTCGCCGACGATCGGCAGGCACGGTGAGTAGGACGGGTGGCAGGAGCCTGACGAGGGTGGAGCCGGCGCCGGCGCCGCGGCCGGCGTAGACGCACAGGCCTTCCACTGCCCGGCGGTCGATCCCTTTGCCGCTGCCCCCGCATTCCGGTAGGCGGACAGCCGTTGGAACGGATCGCGGTACACGTAGACCTTGGCGAAGCCGCCGGCGATCAGCTGGTAGCCGAGGTCCTTGCCGCCGGGGAGCCAGACGTAGGCGAGGAGGCGTCCGTAGCGATCGCGGGTGTCCTGGGTCGCGTCACCGCGGAGGACGACCTGCTTCGACATCGCGAGCTGTCGCGCACGCGCGGTGGCCTGTGAGAAGTAGCAGACGCCTCGTTCGGGAGTGTCGATCCCGATCAGCCGGATCCGCTCCGTCTTGCCGCTCGTCAGCCGGACGTCCAGCGTGTCTCCGTCGACGATGTGCGTCACCGTGCCGCGGTAGGTGAACGCTCCGGCGGCCACAGCGGGGCTCCGTGCACTTCCCACCGCGACACACGTCAGCGCAGCCAGAGCGAGCAGCAGAGCGAAGTAAGTTTTACGCATGTTGCGGCAGGTTAGCACCGCTTTCGAAAAGGACAAGCCTCGGGCGTCAGCGCCGCTTCTAGCCGGAGAACTCGGCCAACAGGGGCCCAACCTCGGCGAAGGCGACCTCGAAGTCAGCCCTCTCCGCGACCTCGACGCCTGCGATCGACAGCATGCGCTCGATGAACTGCCCGCGAGCGACCTGATGCCGAGCGGCCACCTCGCGGCTCTCCCAGAAGGTGAGCCCGATCGCCGAGCCTTCCCCGGTGAGCATCAAGAATCCGTCGAACCCTTCGATGTCGCGCAGCCAGCGCACCATCTCCTCGGCGACGATCGTCGCGTCCTCGACCGGTTGATCCTCGATCGTGGCCCGCGTGAGACTGACGTACACGGCTCCCCTTCCCCTGGCACGGCTGGCTGGGGAATCTTCGCAGGTTCCGCGACGCCGACCGAAGTAGCATCGTGCTACCCGTGTCTCCAGCGGCTCCCACCTCGCTCTATGCCCTGCTCGGCCGCCCTGTGGCGGGCAATCCGACACAGGAGATGATCGAAGCGGCCTTCGCCGCCGCAGGACTTGATGGCCGCTATGTGTCACTCGAGGTGAAGGAGGCAGCGCTCGGGGACGCAGTCCGCGGGCTACGTGCCCTGGCAGTCCAGGGTGGTCACGTCACGGTGCCGCACAAGGTCCCTGTCTTGCCGATGCTCGACCAGCTCACCGAAGCCGCGCGCCTGGCCGGAGCGGTCAACTGCATCAAGCGAGAGGGTGACACGCTGATCGGCGACAACACCGACGGGAAGGGCTTCCTCTCCTCGCTGAGAAGCCTGACCGACCCGGCGGGCAAGTCGGCGGTCGTGATCGGCGCAGGCGGTGCCGCACGGGCGATCGTCGCCGAGCTGTCGCTGGCGGGCGCGGCGCGAATCACCGTCGTCAATCGGACACTCGCGAAGGCCGAGGAGGTGGCCGCGGCGGTCGGCGCGCCGTGCCAGGCTGCGCAACTGACGGAGCCCTGGAAGGTGCCGGCAAACGCAGAGATCGTCGTGCAGGCAACCACGGTAGGGATGGGTGACTCGGACGCAAGGTTGCCGTTGATCTGGACAGAGGGACCCGGGGTTGCAGCCGACGTCGTGATCGCACCGCCACGCACGGCGTTTCTGCGCGATGCCGAGGCCGCCGGCAGGCAGACGCTCGCGGGCAGCGGGATGCTGGTCGAGCAGGCCGTCATCGGCTTCCGCTGGTGGACCGGCGTCGAGCCGGACGCAGACGCGATGCGCGACGCGCTGATTCGGGAACTGGGAACGGAAGCGCCGGTGGGCTGAGCGCAGTGAGCGTCCACTTCGGCTTCAGCGTCACACCAGGAGCGCCGCTCGGCGTCGGCGAGGAGATGCGGCGCGCCGAGGCCCTCGGCTACGACCGGTTCGGCGTCTGGGATTCGCCGGCGCTCTTCCGGGAGCCGTGGACGACGCTCGCCTCGGTCGCGCGAGACACCGACCGGATCCGACTGGGCACATGGGTCACGAATCCCCTCTCGCGCCACCCGTTGGTGACCGCGGCATGTGCGGCAACCGTCGACGACCTCGCACCTGGCCGCCTCTACATCGGTATTGGCGCGGGTGGCACAGGAGTCTGGCACCTCGGCATGAGTACCGCGAAGCTCGCCGAGTTGGAGGCCTACGTCCTGGCCGTGCGCGGTCTGCTCGAGACCGGGAGCGCTGAATGGCAAGGTCACGCGCTGACGCTCCCCTGGGCGGGTCCGCGCCGCATCCCGATCATCATGGGTGCGCATGCCTCCCGCTCGCTCCGGCTGGCAGGAAGGATCGCCGACGGCGTCGTGATCGGGCTCGGGATAACCCCCGATGTCATCGCGTCGTCGCTCGAGTTGCTCGACGCGGGCGCCCGTGACGGCGGACGCTCAGCCGCGGACCTCGAGGTCTGGTTTACGTCGTTCTGGTGGGCCGACGAGGAGCCGGGCAAGGCGAAGGCCGATGGGGCCTGGTCGGCGACTGCGTTCGCCCTGCACTTCGCCGACTCGGGTGTCGACCACAAGTTCATTCCCGAGGAATTCAAGGCGCCGCTTCTGGAGATCGGCAAGGCCTATGACCTGAAGAGTCACGGCCATCCGAGCGACGAGCAGAAGGCGGAGTACGTCGAGCTCGCCGACCGGCTCGGCGTCGGCCCCTACCTGCGCGAGCGGTTCATGTTCGCCGGCACTCCCGACGAGGTCGAGACGCAGCTGCGAGCAGCCATGAATGCGGGCGCGCGCAATTTCGACGGTGCGATCGACGCAGATCAGCCCGAGCACGAGCGCCGGATCAGCAACTGGGCGCGGTTGGTTCTGCCGAGATTCGCGGCGGAGCGAAGCGCGTGATCGACCTGCTGATCACGGGCGGCCATGTCGTCACGCCCTTCGAGGAAGGCGAGCTCGAGATCGGGATCAGCGGCGAGACGATCGCCTACGTTGCTCCACCCGGGGCGGTGAACGCCGACGCGGGCCGCGTGATCGATGCGAGCGGCAAGCTCGTCTTCCCCGGTGGTGTCGAGCCGCACGCGCACATTCACGAGCCGATGCACAAGGGCTGGTCGCAAGGACGGGAGGAGTGGCTGCAGCCGCCGGAGGGCGCGACGCGAGCCGCGCTCTTCGGTGGCACGACGACGGTCGTCTCGTTCGCGTTCATGGACGTCCACGTCGAACAGCAAGAGTTCGACGCCAACATCGCCGTGGAGCACCGCCGCCGGATCTTCGAGCCGCGGTCGTACGCAGACTTCGCCTTCCACCCCGTCTTCACGGGCACTCCCTCCGACGCGACCATGGCCTCGATCGCGGATGCAGTCGCGGACGGCACCGCGACCTTCAAGTTCTTCACCACCGACCTCACCACCACCCAGTCCGGGATCCGGCTCGACAACGGCTCGGCGCGAACGCTGCTCGAGGAGTGCGCGCGGCTCGGCGCGATGGCGATGGTGCACGCGGAGGACGACGACCTGATCAAGTACATGGAGGCGAAGCTCCGGCGGGACGGACGGACACAGCTCGGCAACGCGCACCTCGTGCACACGAACCGGGGTGAGGAGCTGGCAGTGCGCACGATCGCCGCTCTGGCCGAGGACGCGGGCGCAGCCGTCTACTTCGCCCACGTGTGCGGCGAGGAAGCGCTGGACACGATCGCAGCGCGGCGCGCCGCAGGACAGCCGATCTACGGGGAGGTGCTCCATAACTGCCTGTGCTTCGCACTCGACGACTACGAGAAACCCGATGGCGCCAAGTACCACATCGGCATGGGTCTAAGGCCGCGCGAAGACTGCGACGCTCTCTGGCGCGGGCTCGGCGACGGCCGCCTGTCGACGCTGGCGACCGACGAGTACACGACCTCGTATGCGGTCAAGATGGCCGGCACGGACATCGAGTCGACTCCCGGCGGTCATGTCGGCATCGAGACCCGCGGCATGATCGGGTTCTCGGAGGGAGTCGGCAAGCGTGGCTTCTCGCTGCGGCGCTTTGTCGAGATCTTCGCCACCAACCCGGCGCGCGTAACGGGGCTCTTCCCGCGGAAAGGCGTGATCGCCCCAGGGAGTGACGCCGACCTCGTCCTCTGGGATCCGTCCGTGGAGCGCACGATCACGATCGCCGACCTGCACCACGATGGCGACTACAGCCCGTGGGAGGGCTGGCGGGTCAAGGGATGGCCGGCGACCACGATCCTCCGCGGCAGCGTCGTCGTCGAGGCGGCAGGCTCAACGCGGAGCCTGGCTTCGGGCAGTTCGTTCCGCGCAAGCTCAACGCCGATGTCCTCGCTCGTCCGCTCTTCTGACGCAGCCGGCCTGAGCCGGGATCGCCGTTAGTTTTCCGCGTCGGGAGGTGCTAGGCTCTGGCCTGTTCCCGGCGTTGCCCCCTCGGGGTCAGGGCCGGGGACATTTCTTTTTGCTTGCCGCTCGTCGTCGAGGGCACGAAGCCGTTCCATGACGCCGGGCGAGAAGTGCGCCTTTTGATAGTTGCGCGCGTCGATGAGCGTCTCGAGAGCTACGTCATCGAGCGTCGCGCCGATGAAGAACGCGTCGTTCACGTCGGCTTGCTGGAAGCGCGCCCCGCCGAGCTTTGCGCGTTCGAAATGCGCGGACTGAAGGCGCGCAGACTGAAAGCGCGCGCGCGCCAGGTCGGCGCCCTGAAACTTCGCAGAACCAAGATTGGCCTCGTGGAAGATGGCGCCCGCGGCGCAGGCTTTCTGGAAGCGCACCTCCTGCAGATCCGCATCCGGGCCTATCAAGCTCGCGTTCTCCAGGACGACATTCTGGCCGGCGACGCCACGAAGATTGACGTTGTCGAGCTGCGCTCCGCTCAATTTTGCACCTGTGAGCGTGGCGAGACGAAGGTCGAGGCCCGAGAGGTCGGCTCCGGTCAGAACAGCGCCGGTCAGGTCAAGCTCGGCCGCAGTCAGCTCCACGTCCGTCTTCAGCGCCTCCTCGAGCACGCGCACGAGCAGGTTCGAGATTGGCCCTTCCTTTCGCACCTTCAGGTTCGCGAGCGCGACCAGGCGAACCTGGTGATGGTATTCCGCCAGCTCCGGGCGAAGGAACGTCAGCAGCGAAACCGCCGCACCGGCCTGGACGGCGTCACTGTCGCCTCCGAGGTCGACCAGGATCGCACTGAAGCGCGCATCCAACCGCCGCGTACTTTCCAGAGTCCGCTGTTCCCGGTCGAAGCCTCGCTGCCGAGTGAGGTTGAAGAGCGCGGTGAGCGCGGCCCCGATGGCAGCGATCCCGGTCAGGAGTCCCGCATTTGTCGAGAAGAACCCGCGGACACCCACGGCGTTGCGGTTGTCTAGTCGGAGCTGTTCGATCTCCTGGCGAAGCTTCTCTTGCTCCAGCTCTTGCTGGGTGCGTGACGGCTCGGTCACAGCAGCGAAGCCCGCATTCGCGCTGAGAGCGACGACGAGCGCGATCAGGACCGCGAGCAGTGCGCGCACCGCCGGAGCCTGACATCCTGGCCGCCCCCGCGCAAGACACCGACGCGGTGTCAGGCTCGCACAGGCGCCGGGCCGTCCGCGAATACCGTCGACCAGTCGTTCTCGATGCTGATCACCGTCCAGTTCTCCGCCCGCGCCCGCTCCAGCGAGTCCTCCGCACCGGCTGTGTAGGCGAACTCACGCTCGGCGTCGTCGTGGAGGACGAGCAATCGGAGGAACGGCTTGTCCGTGTGCTGGGTGAAGTCGAGCATCGGGACGTCGCCGTTGGAGTTTCCTGCGGCGAGAATCGGCCGACGGCCGATGCGACTCCAGATCCGGATCGGCTTCTGTGGGCCGTCGTCAAGCACGTCGGCTTCTGGCTTGCGCGTGATGGTGCCGCCGCGGTCGTCGGCCGTGTAGCCGAGCGCGGTGGAGCTCCCGATCACCCGGTCGCGCGGGATGCCGTACACCTCCTCGCTGATCGGCCGCATGAAGTCGCGGCCGCCACCAGAGGCGATGTAGTTCGAGAACCCGTTCGCCTCCAGGTACCGCAGCAACTCGACCATCGGCGCATAGACGCACTCGAGGTAGCCACGACCGAGCGTCGGATGTTGCGCCGAGCGCAGGAACGTATCCGCCTGCTCCTCGAAGTCGTCGACGCTGATTCCAGCATGCGCTGCGATCACCCCGCCGAGCAGCGTCCGAACGTTCGTGTCGTCGCCGGCGTAGTGCTCCTCCATCACCCGCCCCAGCCAAGCGTAGTCACGGTCGTACGCCGCCTGCCACGGTTGCTTCTCACGGAGCGCTGGGTCGGCCTCGGCCATCTCGTAGAGCCGGCGCAGGATGAAGTCGGCCTGGATCGGCAGCGGCTTCTCGCACCAGAGCGTGCCGTCGTTGTCGAACACGGCGATCCGCTCCCCCGGCGGGATTCCCTGCGCGGACACGCGCTCGACGAAGTCGACGCACGGCGGCCTTGGTGGCCCCGTCGTTCCAGGACGCGAGTGGCTCGCCCACGGTCAGTGTCCCGCGGCGAGCGCAGCCTCGAGCTTCTCGACCACCTGGTCGATCGTGAAGCTCGGCGCCTCCTGGCGCGGCGGGAACTCCTTGAACGTCTCCAGGAACCGTGCGGCCACCGTCGTACCGGCCAACGCAATGTAGGCGTTGTCGAGGATCCAGTCGTAGTAGGTGTTCGAGGTCACGTCCGCACGCTCGAACGGATCGGTGCGCAGGTTGAACAGCTTCGGAACGCGGAGCGGCACGAACGGCTCGGCCCAGATCCGTAGCGTTCCCTGCACCCGCTGCTCCATGAAGACGACTTTCCAGTTGTCGAACCGGAGCGCGAGCACGTCGCCGTCGTCGGAGAAGTAGAGCAGACCCGGTCGGGGGCTCTTCTCAGTCTCGCCGGTCAGATACGGCACCAGGTTGTAGCCGTCGATATGCACCTTGTAGGTGGTGTCGCCGATCGTGTATCCCGACTTCAGCTTCTCGACGATGTCGGGCTCGCCGGCTGCGGCGAGGAACGTCGGCAGCCAGTCGTGGTGCTGGACGATCTCGTTCGAGACCGTCCCGGGCGCGATCTTCCCGGGCCAGCGAATGAGCTCGGGGACACGGAACGCGCCTTCCCAGTTCGAGTTCTTCTCGCTGCGGAACGGCGTCATGCCGGCATCCGGCCACGAGTTCATGTGCGGCCCGTTGTCGGTCGAGTAGATCACGATCGTGTTGTCGGCGATCCCGAGCTCGTCGAGCTTGTCGAGGACCGCCCCGACCAGCTTGTCGTGGTCGATCATCGTGTCGTGGTAGGGCGACTGCCAGCGCCCCGACTGGCCGACGCTCTCCGGCTTCGGATGGGTGCGGAAGTGCATGTGCGTCGTGTTGAGCCAGACGAAGAACGGCGTCCCGTCAGCGGCCTGTCGCTCGATGAAGTCGAGCCCGTGCTCGAGCACCTCGTCGTCGATCGTCTCCATCCGCTTCTTGTTCAGCGGGCCTGTGTCCTCGATCCGCTGCTTGCCGACGCGGCCGAAGCGCGGCTCCTCGGTGCCGTAGTCCTCGTCTGTCGCCCAGGAGTGGATGACGCCACGCGGTCCGAAGCGCTTGCTGAAGCTGGGGAAATCGTCGGGCGGCGGCCAGTTCGGTTGCTCCGGCTCCTCCTCCGCGTTCAGGTGGTAGAGGTTGCCGAAGAACTCGTCGAAGCCGTGCACAGTGGGCAGGTACTTGTTCAGGTCGCCGAGGTGGTTCTTGCCGAACTGCCCGGTTGCGTAGCCGTGCGGCTTCAGCAGCTCGGCGATCGTCACGTCCTCGGCCTGGAGGCCGACGTCCATGCCGGGAACGCCCACCTTGCTAAGCCCGGTGCGGTAGACGCTCTGCCCGGTGATGAACGACGACCGTCCCGCCGTACAGCTCTGCTCGCCGTAGGAGTCGGTGAAGCGCATGCCCTCGTCGGCGATCCGGTCGATGTTCGGCGTCCGGTAGCCCATCAACCCGTCGCTGTAGCAACTGAGGTTCGTGATCCCGATGTCATCGCCCCAGATGACAAGGATGTTCGGCTTCTCTGTCTGCGCCATGCGTCCCCCTTCGCCGGTCAACCCTGGGTGGACGATTCCAGACCGGCGCCATCCCTACCTCATCCGGTCCGGGTGATCGTTCGCGGGAATACGCAACCCGTCAGATGTCTGAGACGCTCGAGGACGCAGCTCGTGCCTCCGCCTCGGGCTCGAGCAAAGGCTCGTCCACACCGGCGATGCGGTAGGCGTCGGCCTGGTCAAGCGTCTCCTGCTCCAGGAGCGCGCGGGCGAGTGCGTCAAGTCGGCCGCGTTCGCGCCCGAGCAGGCCGGTCACTTCGTCCTCGGCCTCCTCGACGATCCGCCGCGTCTCCTCGTCGACCCGCTCCAGCGTCGCCGGCGACGCAGGCGTCGAGCCGGGCAGCAAGAACCCGTCCTGCGGGCCGTCGGCGATCGCCAACGGGCCGAGCTCCTCGCTCATGCCCCAGCGGGCCACCATTCCGCGCGCAATCCTCGTCAGGTTCTGGATGTCCGATTCGGCGCCGGTCGTGGTGTCGCCGTACACGACCTGCTCGGCGACGCGGCCTCCGAGCGACACCTTGATCCGAGCGACGAGCTCATCGCGCGAGTAGCCGTACCGGTCGGTCTCCGGCGTCGAGAGCGTCACGCCGAGCGCCTGCCCGCGCGGGATGATCGAGACCTTGCGCACGGGGTCGGCGCCGGGCGTGAGCATCCCGACGAGCGCGTGGCCCGACTCGTGGTAGGCGGTGCGCTCCCGGTCGGCGTCCGTCATCACGATCTGGCGCTCGGCTCCAAGGATGATCTTCTCGATCGCGTTCGTGAAGTCCCGCTGCTCAACGGCCGCGGTGCCCCGCCGGGCCGCGAACAGCGCAGCCTCGTTCACGATCAGAGCGAGATCGGCTCCCGTGGCTCCCGGCGTCGCCGCCGCGATCTGACCGAGATCGACGTTGGGGTCGAGCGGCACCGACCGCGTGTGAATCTCGAGGATCTTCGCGCGGCCGGGCTTGTCCGGCGGCTGGACGGCGATCCGGCGGTCGAAGCGACCCGGGCGGAGTAGCGCTGGATCGAGGATCTCGGGGCGATTCGTCGCCGCGAGCACGATCACGTTCGTGCCCGGCTCGAACCCGTCCATCTCCGTCAGGATCTGGTTCAGCGTCTGCTCGCGCTCGTCGTGACCGCCGCTGATGCCGCCGCCGGCACTGCGGGAGCGTCCGATGGCATCCAGCTCGTCGATGAAGACGATGGCGGGAGCGCTCTCCTTCGCCTGCTTGAAAAGGTCCCGCACGCGGGACGCGCCGATACCGACGATCGCCTCGACGAACTCGGACGCCGACAACGAGAAGAACGCGGCTTCCGCCTCCCCCGCCACCGCGCGGGCGAGCAGCGTCTTACCCGTGCCCGGTGGGCCGTAGAGGAGCACGCCGCGGGGAATGCGGGCGCCGAGCCGGGTGTAACGCTCCGGGCTCTTCAGGAAGTCGACGATCTCGACGAGCTCCTGCTCCGCCTCGTCGATGCCGGCGACGTCGTCGAACGTGACGCGCTGTTTCCCGCCCTGCTCGAGGCGGCGGGCGGTCGACCGGCCGAAGCCACCGAGGACGCCCCCACGCCCAGCCTGGCGCCGCAGCGAACCAGACCAAGACCGCGACCAAAACGAGCGCGGGCGCGAGCCCCAGGAGGAGACTCAGCAGAAAGCTACGGCCCGCATCCGGCGCTCTGGCGTTGATGACGACCCCCTGGTCCGTCACCAGCTTCGTCAGCTCGGTGCGATCGATGAACGCCGGAACCTGTGTCTTGAATCGGTCGACCTCGACAGGCTTGTCGTCGCCCGGTGGGTCGTACGTCGTGGGCTTCTTCAGCTCGCCCTCGATCGAGTCCTCACGCGAGGTGATCGCCTCGACGTTCCCGGCCTCGACCTGCTCGAGGAAGAACGGCTGGTACGGGACCCGCGGGCGGTCCGGCGGCGCGCCGGTGAGGAACGAGAGCAGGAGGTTGAGGACGAGAAGCCCGACGAAGAACGCGAGCAGGGCCCTGCTACGTGGAAGCATCGGCGGCTTCGCCGGCTGCTTCCCGCGGCCGTCCGGCGCTGGATCCACCCGCCAGCCGGGTGAGCTGTCCGGCGCATCCGGTGACGGCCTCGGTGGCGTTGTTGCGGGAGCTTGGTCAGGCACCTCCGGACAACTTAGAGGAGAACCCGTCCGCGCCGGGTCTTGCCTCGGCTGCGTCACGAGTCGCCATGTCGGCTTGCCGCGCGTCGAGAGGACGTGCGAGCCTGCACAGCATTGCCCTGCATCTCGACCCATGCCCCTAGTTACAGGCGACGAATGCGCAGCCACTGAGTGACTCTCGCGGTGAAATCCCTCGAGGCGCGAGACATCCGGGTTCACATTCGGGGAGTGAAGGCCGTCGACGGCGTCGACCTGACCCTTCACCAGGGCGAGATCCTTGGCCTGATCGGCCCCAACGGCGCGGGAAAGACGACGCTCCTGAACGTGCTTTCCGGCTTCCAGCGGCCGACGACCGGCGCGGTCGAGCTCAACGGCGAGGACATCACCGCCTGGGCCCCGTCGGAGATCGCGCGGGCCGGACTCGTGCGGACGTTCCAGGACGTCCGTCTCTTTCCGAGGTTCACGATCTTCGAGAACGTCGAAGCTGCCGCGGTCTCGACCGGAGCCTCGCGACGGCAGGCCCGCGCGTCGACCTGGGAGCTCCTCTCCCATCTCGGCCTCGAGCCCCGGGCAGCGCTCGTCGCGGGCGGGCTACCGCACGGCGAGGAGCGGCGCCTCGCGATCGCAAGGGCGCTCGCGCTGCGCCCTTCCTTCCTGCTCCTCGACGAACCCGCGGCAGGGCTCAACGAAGGCGAGTCCGACGAGCTCGTCAAGGCGCTTGCCGCGATCAAGGACGCGTTCAACCTCGGCTTGCTCGTGATCGAGCACGACGTCCGCCTCATCATGCAGCTGTCCGAACGTATTCAGGTTCTCGATCATGGCAAGACGATCGCGATCGGCACGCCGGCGGACGTGCGACGCAATCCGGCAGTGCTGACTGCATATCTCGGCACGGCCACTGGAGGACATGCTCACCGTCAGTGATCTCACCGTGCGGTATGGCCGGACGCCGGCAGTCGAGAGCCTCAATATCGAGGTCGCCGAAGGCGAGATCGTCGGCCTCGTCGGTCCGAATGGCGCGGGCAAGTCCACGACACTTGCAGCAATCCTCGGGCTCGTGCCCGTGGCGGCGGGTCGGATCACGTATCTCGGCGACTCGCTCGTCGGGCTTGCACCCGAGGAGATCGCGAGACGCGGGATCGGCCTCGTTCTCGAAGGTCGTCGCATCTTCGCGACGCTGACCGTCGGAGAGAATCTGGCGCTTGGTCGGACCGCCAATCGCGCTGCCCGCTCGGACACCGTGCTCGAGAGCTTGCTCGGCCGCTTCCCCATCCTCCGGCAGACCTTCGACCTGCCTGCCGGAGTGCTATCCGGAGGTGAGCAGCAGCAGCTTGCGATCGCCCGTGCGCTGATGGCGGAGCCTCGGCTGCTGCTGCTTGACGAGCCCTCGCTCGGACTTGCCCCGCTTCTGGTCGACCAGATCTTCGAGGTCGTGGCCGAGATCAGGCGTGGCGGAACCACGGTGCTGATGGTCGAGCAGAACATCAGGCGGACGGTCGAGCTGGCGGACCGGAGCTACGTCATTCGATCGGGCCGGATCACCGTCTCGGGGCCGCGAGCGGAGCTCGCCCGGCTGAGCGAGCTGGACGCGGCCTACCTCGGCGTTTGAGAGCCGACCGATGATCCCGGTTGCCGAGCTGACGAAGAACCTCGTGATCCAGGATGTGATCGACGCGATCTCGCTCGGAAGCCTCTTCGCGCTGTTCGCGCTCGGCATCGCCGTCATCTTCGGAATCATGAGGTTGATCAACTTCGCCCACGGCGAGTTGATCATGGTGGGCGCGTTCGCAGTGGTGCTGATTCCGCTGCCGCTGCCGGCGCTGATCCCGGTGACCGTGGTGATCGTGATCGCGCTCGCGCTCGCGATGGAGCGGATCGCATTCCGCCCCGTCCGGAGCGCAAGTGCCGAGACGCTGCTGATCACGTCGTTCGCGCTCAGCTTCTTGCTCCAGAGCGTTGCCGGGCTCATCTGGGGATCTCTGCCGCGAACGACGGATTTCGCGTCAGGCCTGAGCAGCTCGTTCACGATCGGCTCGGTCGTGATCCAGAAGCTCGATGTGGTCATCGTCGCCGTGACCCTCGTCTTGCTCGTCTCGGTTGGCCTCTTCTTTCGGAGGACGACTCTGGGGACCGAGATGCGCGCCGCTGCCGAGGACTTCCAGATGGCGCGCGTGCTCGGGATTCGCGCCAACACGGTGATTGCTGCCGCGTTCGCCCTCTCCGGAGTCCTTGCAGCGGCGGCGGCGATCCTACTGACCGCGCAGACGGGCACGGTGTCTCCCACGATCGGCATCAACATCGTCCTGTTCGCCTTCATCGCCACGATCGTCGGCGGCATGGGAAGCCTGCCGGGTGCCGTCCTCGGAGGCTTTTCGATCGGCGCCCTGACGGTCGCCCTGCAGGCGCTGCTCCCACTCAGCTTCAGGCCCTACCGCGACGCTTTCGTGTTTGCAGCCGTCCTCGCTGTTCTGGTCGTCCGACCGCAGGGGCTCATGCCTGCACGGTCGACCCTCGCGCGAGAGGATCTGCGTCGGACACGACTGCGCGACGTACCCCGGCAACTCCGACACCTGGGTTCCCAGCGACGGCCGCCGGCGCCCTCGGATAGCGCGCTGCAGCGCGCCCATCGCTCACGACGAACGCTGCTCAGGGAGGGTGTCTGGCCGGTGGCTGCCCTGATGGCGCTCACCTGCGTCTCGGCGCTGCTTGCCTGGTCTCTCGGCCCCGACTCGCTCGACCGGGTCGTCGTCGGAATGGTGATCAATCTCGTCCTCGTCGTCGGCCTGTACACGTTCGTCGGGCTCTCGGGCGTCTTCTCGTTCGGTCACGCAGCGTTCATGGCGATCGGTGCCTATGCCGGTGCGATCCTCGTCATCCCGCCCGAGACGAAGGCGTTCGTGATCCCGGAGCTGCCGGCTTTCTGGCCCGTGTGCACCTCGACGTCCTGCCTGCCACGGTCGCCGCGGGCGGGATCGCAGCTCTCGTCGCACTTGTGCTCTCCGTTCCGTTGGCCCGCCTCTCGGGTCTCACAGCGGGGCTCGCGACATTTGCCGTTCTCACCATCGTGAACGTCGTTGCCCGGAACTGGCAGCAAGTGACGCACGGAACCTCCGGTGTGGCGGGGATCCCGACGGCGACCACGATCTGGGGAGCGCTCGGCTGGGCGCTGGTCGCGATGGCGGTCGCGTGGCTCTTTCAGCAATCGCGTGTCGGCCTCCGACTACGCGCCTCGCGCGAGGACGAGGCGGCCGCGCGGGCGATCGGGATCAGCGTCGCCCGCGAGCGCACGTTCGCGCTTGTGCTTTCTGCCTTCTTCGCCGGCGTCGCCGGCGCGCTGTACGGCATGTTCATCGGGTCGTTCAATCCCGATGCCTTCTTTCTCAACATCACGTTCCTCATGGTCGTGATGCTCGTGATCGGAGGGATGACGAGCCTCGCAGGCGCCGTAACCGGGACGATCGTGATCTCGGCCCTCTCCGAGTTGCTTCGACGCGTCGAGGGTGGGCTCGACCTGGGCCCGATCGAGCTCGCGGCGAGGCCCGGACTACGTGACGTCGGCCTCGCGCTCCTGATGCTCGTGATCCTCATTTTCCGGCCCGCCGGACTGACCGGTGGTCGTGAGTTTGCGTGGCCGTTCCGGGCCGATGGCGATTCTCGTTAGCCTTCGGACCTGGAGGGGTCAAATGATTCGCTCGCTCAGCCTGGTTCTCGTTCCGGCGTTCGCCGCGCTAGCCGTCGGTTGTGGGCGTTCCGAGTCGTCGAACACGGCGACCGAGGAGGCGACCGGCACGCCGATCGTGATCGGGACCGCGAACAGCCTGACCGGCATCCTCGCGCCTTTCGAGTCCGCGATCAACAACGGCATGGATGTCGCCGTGGACGACATCAACGCCGCCGGGGGAGTGAACGGCCGGCCGATCAAGATCATCCACGTCGACGCAAAGTCGGATCTGCAACCTGTCGGCGACCGCCGTTCTCGACGTGATCGAGAAGGGAGCCCAGATCGTCGTACCGATGTGCGACGCGGACTTCGGCGGCCCGGGTGCGCGAGCGGCAAACGAGAAGGGCGTCCTCGCGATTACGTGCGCCGGCGCGCCGGGCATCGGTCGGCAGACGATCGGCCCGCTCACCTTCAACACCTATACGGGCGCACCGACGGAGAGCGCGATCAACGCCGAGTACGCGTACAAGACGAAGGGCTGGCGGCGGGCCTACTTCCTCTGCGATCAGCTCGTGGAGTACACGAAGGTCGTCTGCGAGGCATTCAAGACTCGCTGGAAGAGTCTCGGCGGGACGATCGTGGGCGAAGACACCTTTCTCCAGACCGACGTCTCGATTGCACCACAGGTGACGCGTCTCGCGAACGGCCCCAAACCGGACTTCGTCGTGCTCGCATCGTTCCCGGGAGGCTCGCCGGCGATCAGAGAGATCCGCGCCGCCTACGAGGGGCCGATCATGCTCGCCGCGGCCTACTCCGGCACATTCTGGCTCAAGGCAACGCCGCACCTGTCGAACGTGTGGGTCGCCGCCGTTGGCTCCAGCTACGGGGACGACCCGCGCGAGAACGTAAATGCGTTCTTCAGGAAGTACGAGACCAAGACCGGCGAAGCCGCCCAGGTCGACTCCTATCCGCTTCTCGGCTACTCGCTTGTCCAGACGATCGCGAAGGGCGTCGAGATGGCCGGAACGACCGAGGGGAAGGCACTCGGGGAGGCGCTCGAGACCTTCAAGGACGCTCCGCTGCTCGCCGGGCCGACCACCTATACGAAGAGCTGCCACGTCCCGGTCAGCCGCTCGTTGCTGATCATCCGCTACGAGGACGGGAAGCCGAGCTCGACCGGCGACCTGGTCCGGCCGGAGCAGGTTCCGTCGTACCCCTGCTAGGAGGGCTCGCCGACGCGATCGGCCTGCTCGACGACGCGCGCCAGCTCGACTCGTGACGCGACGCTCAGCTTGCGGAACATGTTCCGCAAGTGCGTCTCGACGGTCTTCTGGCTGAGGAACAGGGTCGCGGCGATCTCGGGATTCGTCTTGCGGTCGACGACGAGGCGCGCGAGCTCGAGCTCGCGCTGCGTGAGTGACTCGACCCCGGTCCCGTTGCTCTTGCCGGGACGCGTGCGCCGATGCGTGCGGTGGCCGAGCTTCCCCAGCTCGAGCTCGGCCTCGAGGCGAAAGCGATCGGCACTTGCCGCGTCGAGCACGACAACCGCGCGCTCCAGCTCGACCACGGCGCGATCGTGCTCACCGTCCAGGGCCAGCGCGCGGCCGGCCAGCGTTCGCGACACCGCCGCTTCCACTGCAGCACCAGCCTCATCGAAGGAGGCCGCGGATGCCAGCGCTTGCCCGGCGGCGGCCGCGTGGTCGCCCGAGTCGAGCGTCGCGAAAGCCGCAGCGCGATCGGCCCACCCGGCCGCTGTACGAAGGCCCGTCGCCTCCGCAACCGCGCGCGCGGCGGCCACAGTGCGCTCAGCCTCGGCGCGCCGGCCGAGCAACAGCAAGCAGCGCGTCAGCAGCTCGAGGTACTTCGCACGCCACCCGCCGGGAACGAGCGGCATGGCTTCGCCTCCACCAGAGGCGACGAACAGGTCCGCGGCGGACTCGGGATTCCCGCTTTCCATGCGCGCGATCGCGAGGAGGACACCGGTGTACATCGAGACGAAGCTCTGCTCGAACCCACGGGTCAGGCCGACGGCCTCCTCCGCTGCCGCGACGGCAATGTCCACTTCACCCAGCTGCACTGCGACGAAAGCACGATTGAGGAGATCCCACGCCAGCGTCTGGTCATTGCCGGCGAGTCGCGCGCCCTCGATCGCGCCGTCGAGAACCTGGGCCGCGTCGCCCAGCCTGCCCCGCACGACGAGCGCCGTCGAGGTCGCCTGGATCAACATCGGCAAGAGCGCTCCCTGCCCGGTCGCGCGAGCAATGGTCAGACCGCGCAGGCCATGTGCGATTGCCGGCTCGAAGCGATCCAGATACGTCTCGGCGCCGGTGAGATAGGCGATCGCGTCGAGCCGGATCGCAAGCTCCGCATCGGGCATGGCGTCGATCAGGCGCGCCGCCTCGTCGGCATGGACCTCTC
Source organism: uncultured Gaiellaceae bacterium (assembly GCA_963752405.1). Taxonomy (GTDB): domain Bacteria; phylum Actinomycetota; class Thermoleophilia; order Gaiellales; family Gaiellaceae; genus Gaiellasilicea. The sequence goes on along the minus strand of CAVVYB010000012.1, from coordinate 28,253 downwards.
CGTCATGGACCGCCTCGACGAACGAGCAGGCGAGGGCGACCATTGCTACGGCGGCCGCGGTCAGTGGGAGGTCGCCCAGCGGCCGGGCGACGGCCAACGCCCGCTCGCCCCAAGCCCGTGAATCCGCAAACTCCTGCCGGAAGAAAGCGTCGAGGGCGAGGTTGACCATCAGTGCCGCGGCCTGTGGTGAAGCGGGGTCCTCGAGCGCGCCCAGCGCGCCTTCAAGCCTGGCGTGCGCCTCCTGATGCCGACCGAGAAGCTGCTCGAGGCCGGCACAGGCGGCCGTCAGGCGTAGTTGTCCGATCGAATCCGGCGGCAGCAGCTCCATGCTTTCGATCAGCGCCGCGTGCGCCTGGGTGAACTGTCCCGTCGCCGCCTGTGCTCCGGCGAGCGCGGTGAGAAGCTCAACGCGGTCCTCGGGCGACGCACCCTCGCCGAGGAGTCGCAGGGCCGCTCCGAACCAGTGCGCTGCACCGGCGGGCGTGCGTTGGGCTGCTTCGTCTCCCGCTTCGCGCAGGAGCGCCACGGCGGCCTCGATCGCCGTGAGGCGCGGAGCGCTCGACGTGGTGGGCGCGCGCTGCCGCCGACGCGCCGCGGCTGGTGAGCGCCTCGGCACTTCGCTGGTGCGCGCCGATGCGCCAGCCGCCCGGCGAGGAGTCGTAGACCGCTCTGCGCACGAGTGGGTGCCTGAAGCGGAAGCGGCGCGGAACATCGGTGGGCCGGACGAGATCGCTTCGCAGCAGCTCATCGAGCGCCTCGATTGCGGTCATCTCGGTCACCCCCGCCGCGGCCGCGACCAGCTCTGGCTCGAACGGATCACCCGCAACCGCAGCTCCTTCCAGCACTCGACGTCCCCCGTCGGACAGCAGCGCGAGCTCCTCGGCCAGCGCGGCGGCCACCGCCCGCGGAACCTCGACGCCCACCAGCGAGAGGTCGGCGATCGCAGGAGCGGCCACGGTTGCGCGATCCAGCGACCGGACCAGCTGCTCGAGGTAGAACGGATTGCCGCCGGCCTCCTCGTAGAGCTCGTTGGTGACGGTGGTGTCGACGCCCTGCCCCAGAAGCTCGTGTGCCTCTCCCAGCGTCAGCGCTCCGAGCTCGAGACGGACGAGTCGGCCGGCTCGATGTGCCCGCTCGAGGGCGGCCGACAGACGATCCGGCGTCTGCCGGGGGCGCGAGGCCATCGCGAGAAGGACGGCGGCGGACGGCGGGCTCCGGAGGAGAGCGCCCAGCAGCTCGATCGAGCCGGAGTCGGCCCAGTGCAGGTCGTCGAGAATCAGGACGAGCGGCTGTGTCGCCGCAAGCACCTCCAACAGCTCGCGCGCGGCCCGGTGGGTGCGATACCGCTCGTCCTGGAGCCCGACTGCGGCGCCGCCGCCGAGCGGGGACAGGCTTGGGAACACGTGAGCAAGCTCCGCGCGCGTCTGTTCGTCGAGGTGCTCGATGCGTCGTGGGTCGAGCCCCTCGGCGTACTCGTCGAGCGCGTCGACGAACACCCAGAAGGGGAGATCGCGTTCGAGCTCGGACGCAGATCCGGAGAGAACGAGGTGCCCGCGCGCGTCGGCGCGATCGGCGAGCTCGCGGAGCAGTCGGGTCTTTCCGATTCCCGGCTCCCCGACGAGCTCGATCGCGGCGGCGCTCCCCTGCTCGAGTTCCGCAAGGATTCCATCGAATGCGCCGAGCTCCACCGGTCGCCCGACGAGTTGCTCGGCCACCTGGGCCATCGTCGTCCTTCCTTTGAGGCCAGGATACGCCGATACCGCGCGCTGGTCGACTCTCAGCCCGCGGCGGGCGCGACGGACAGATTTCTGCGACCGGTGCGATCAGCCGCGCGCCGCCAGACGGCGACGAAAGCGACGGCGAGCAGAGCGGCCGCGGCGCCGGCAAAAGAGTCGACGAAATAGTGGTTGCCCGTCGCGGTCACCGTGACGGCCATCAGGAATGGATGAATGACGAAGAACGCGCGCAGGATGCGGCTGGAGGTGGCCCGGAAGCCGACGATCGCGATGAGGACGCTCCAGCCGACATGCATGCTCGGCATCGCCGCGTAAGGGTTGAAGCGGATCCCGGCGAACGACCCGGTGTCGTGGCCTGCGAGGCCGACCGTGTCGACGATCCCGAGCGACGGAACCAGCCGCGGCGGCGCAGTCGGGTAGAGGACATAGAAGACGACGGCAATGCCCAGCGAGACGAAGAGCAGCGTACGGAGGGTCCGGTAATGCGCTCGCTGGCGGAAGCCGAGCCAGACGAGGGTCGCCGCGATCAGCGGGGCAAATCCGACCATGTAGTAGACGGAGAGAAACTCGACCGTCGAGCCGGCGAGGCGCTGCAATGCGCTCTCGTGGAAGAGGTCGAGCGTGCGCTCCAGATGGATCAGCTGCAGCGCGTTGGAGGCGGCCTGGTCGGGATCGCCGATCGTGAAGCCTCGGATCGCGAGGTAAGCCGGATAGAGAGAAGCCCAGAGCATCAGCTCGAGGAGCGCGAACCGACCCGTCCCGGCAAGGACGTGCGGTGAGCGGAAAGGAAGGAAGCGAAGCATGGGTCGAGCTTGCCCGCGGGAGCGCAACCCGACATCGGGGCTCACCCCTGAACTCGCACCCTGATCTCGCGGCCGGCGACCCTTACCCTCGACCGGCGCTGCTCTCAGTCCGAGCGGGCGCTTTCCATGCGGTCGGCGTGCTCAACGGCCCGTGCCAACTCGACTCGTGACGCGACGCCCAACTTGCGGAACGTGTTGCGCAGGTGTGTTTCGACCGTCTTCTGACTGAGGAACAGCGCCGCGGCGATCTCGGGATTCGTCTTGCGATCGACGACGAGCCGCGCGAGCTCGAGTTCACGCTCCGTGAGGGACGCCACACCCTCGCCATCCGGCTTGCCGGGCCGCGTGCGGTGGTGAATCGTGCGACCCAGCTTTCGCAGCTCACGCTCGGCTTCGGCGCGGTAGCGGTCCGAGCCGAAGGAGTCGAACGCGGCTGCCGCACGCTCCAGCTCGGCCGCTGCCTCGTCGTTCGCGCCGGCCTGTGCCAGGGCACGCCCGGCGAGCAGCCGCGACGCCGCGGCGTCGTAGACGGCGCCGATCTCGTCGAGCGCGACCGCGGACGCCTGCGCAAGCTCGGCGGCGCCGCGCGCATCCCCGGCATCGAGCGCAAGCGCCGCTGCCGCACGGGTGGCGATCGCGGCAGCGAACGGCAGGCCGACCATGTCGGCGCAGGCTGCGCAGGCAGTGGCGGCGCCTTCTGCCTCCTCGCGCCTACCTGCTGCAAGCTGGCAACGGGTGAGCAACTCGAGGAAGTACGCCCTCCAACCGCCTGGGATCCCACGCAGCTCCTCACCGCCGGCAGAGGTCACGAGCAAGTCCGCGGCCCGCTCGGGGCGGCCGCTCTCAAGGAACGCGCCTGCCATCGCGACCGCCGCATGGGAGGACACGATGCTCTCGTCCAGGCTCTTGGCCAGGTCCGATGCTCTCCTCCGCTGTGGAGAGCGCCGTCTCGATGTCTCCCGCCACGAGGGCGCCCAACGAGCGGTTGAGGAGTGCCCAAGCAAGTCCCTGGATGTTGTCGACCAGCCGCGCCCCGTCGACGGCGTCGTCGAATATCTGGGCTGATTCCGCCATTCGACCCTGCATCCAGAGCGACGTTCCCAGCATGATTGCGATCAGAGGAAAGAGCTCTCCCTGGCGGGTCGCGCGTCCGATGCTGAGCGCACGCTCGGCGTGATCGCCCGCCTCAACGAAGCGATCGAGGTACATCTCCGCCGTCGCCAGGTGAACGAGCGCGTCGAGGCCGCGGGCCAGCTCGTCGTCGGACAGCTCGTCGATCAGCTTGGCTGCCTCATCGCCCTGTGCCTGCGCTTCGACGGGACTGTCGCCTCTCAACGCCGCGGCCATGGCGCGCATGGAAACGGCCGAGGCGATCAACATCCGGTCATCGAGAACGTTCGCCGCCTCGATCGCTCGCACCGACCATGGGCCCATGCCCTCGTAATCGCCCCGGAAAAGACAGTCGGCCGCGAGCTCGATCATCAGCGCGACCGCGTCCGGTGAGGCGGGATCACGGAGCTCCGTGACCGCGCGCTCGAGGCGCGTGTGCGCCTCTGTGTGGCGGCCCAGCAGACGCTCGACCGCGGCACATTCGACGGTGAGGCGCACGCGTAGCGCATCTGCGTCCTTGGGCACGATTTTGAGGCTCTCGATCAGCGTTGCGCGGCTGTCGACGAACTGCCCGACGGCGGCCAGCGCCCGAGAGCGTGCGAGGAGAAGCTCGACGCGCTCTTCCGCCGGTGCGTCCTCCGGGAGCAGGCGCAGCGCGGAAGCCAGCCACCGTGCCGCGCTCGCCGGCGCCCGATGCGCAGCCGCTTCGCCGGCCTCGCGGAGAGTTCTGACTGCCACCAGGTCACCCTGGCGAGCGGCAAGCTCGACGTGGTGGGCACGCGCCGACGCGGGCGCACCTCGCGTCTGGAGCGCTTCGGCGCAGCGCTCGTGGGCCCCCAAACGCCAGCCGCCGGGAGTCGATTCGTAGACCGCCCGGCGAACGAGCGGATGGCGGAATCGGAACCGTCTCGGCACGTCCGTGTGGCGAACGACGTCCAGGCGGAGTAGCTCGTCGAGTGCATCCATCGCCTCCGCCTCGGTCTCGCCTGCCGCTGCCGCGGCGAGCTCGGGATCGAACGGATCGCCGGCCACCGCAGCGCCCTCGAGCAGGCGGCGTGTGCCGGCGGAGAGGAGGCCGAGCTCCTCGGCCAGCGCGGCGGCCACGGTGGCGGGGACCCGCACACCCCCGAGCGAGAGGTCGGGTGCCGCAGCGGTTGCCAGTCGCGCGCGGTCGAGCATTCTTGCAAGCTGCTCGAGATAGAACGGGTTGCCGCCGCTCTCCTCGAAGAGCTCGGCGGCCTCCGCGCCTGCGACCGTATCGCCGAGGAATTCGCCGGCTTCGCTTTGCGTCAGCGCTCTAAGCTCGAAGCGGTCGAGGGTTCCGGCACGGTTTGCTCGCTCGACCGACGCGAGCAGCCGCTCCGGCATCTGGCGGGGCCGCATTCGCCAGCGCGAGCAGCACTGGCGCCGCCGGAGGGCGGTGCAGGAGCGCGCCGAGCAGCTCTACGGAGGCCGGATCGGCCCAGTGGAGGTCGTCGAGCACGAGTACGACAGGCTGCGTGCTCGCGAGCAGCTCCAGCAGCTCGCGCACTGCGCGGTGGCTCCGGTACCGCTCGTGCTGAAGCGCCACATCCTTTCCGGTCGCGAGCGCCGACAGCGACGGAAAGACCATCGCCAGTTCGGTTCGGACGTCATCGGCGAGCGCGGCGAGCCGCCGCGGCTCGAGCCCCTGGACGTACTCGTCGAGAGCGTCTACGAAGACCCAGAACGGCAGGTCTTGCTCGAGCTCCGAAGCCGAGCCGGAGAGGACCAGATGTCCACTTGCGTCCGCCTGGTCGGCGAGCTCGGCGAGCAGGCGTGTCTTGCCGATCCCGGGCTCGCCGACGAGCACGATCGCCGCCGAGGTGCCCTTTTCGAGCGCGGGCAGGAGATCGCCAAACGAGCCAAGCTCGACGGAACGTCCGACGAGATGCTCGGCGACGGCCATGTCCGCCACCCAGGATAGACCCCTGCGGTCTCAGGGGGCACGAATCGAGAGATCAGGGTGCGGGATCAGGGTGGCGCCCCGATGTCGGCGAGCCCGGATGCGGAACAAGCTCGCCCCATGTCCTCAGCACCTCACGAGAACCGGGATCAGCAAGACGGAGATCCCGTGACCGAGTCCCGATCCGCAGCCCTCACTCCAGAAGGAGGAGTCATGAACGCATCGCAAACCACAATCGCAACGCCGGCCGCAAACAGCGACTGGAGAGAGCTCGCGAGCCGGGACACGGACGGCCTCGAGATCTCGCTCCTCTGGAGCAAGTCCGCCGACCGGGTCAAGGTCATCGTCGCCGACTCACGGCTCGAGGACGAATTCCAGCTCGACGTCGCAAGCGCTGACGCGCTGGCGGCCTTCTATCACCCATTCGCGTTCGCGGCCGGCCAGGGCCTGTGCTTTGGCGATGCCACGGACGATTCCCTCGACCTGCAGCTGCAGGCCTGAAAGGAACATTGATGACCCCTCTGAAGCACTCCACGAGCTTCGCCGCCCGCATGGGCCGGTGGAGCGCGAACCACTGGAAGACCGCCGTGTTCGGCTGGCTGGCGTTCGTCGTCAATCTCGATGTTCCTCGGCATGCAGGTCGGCACCAAGTTCATCGACGAGAACGACGCGAACGTCGGCGAGTCCCGCACGGCCGATCGCATGATCAGCGACGCCGGCTTCACGGTCGACGACAAGGGCGAGAGCATCGAGGAGCTCGGCGAGATGGTGCTCGTCCAGTCGAAGACGCTGACGGCGAAGGATCCGGCCTTCCGCGCCGCGATCGACGATGCACAGAAGACCCTCAACGCCTTCCCGAAGGTCAGAAAGCTCGAGTCGCCGCTGTCGCCGAACCACAGCAGCCTGATCTCGAAGGACGGCCACTCGGCGCTGATCACCTACGCGCCCAAGGGCACGTACGAGGAAGCTGTCCTCTACATCGACACGCTCGCCGCGGCTGTCGAGAAGGTCGAGTCTCGCCATGCCGGCGTGACCGTCGACTCACTCGGCCTCTCCACCGACAAGGCACTCGACGCCGAGATCAAGGGCGGACTCGCAACTGCAGGGATGATCTCGATCCCGCTCACGATCATCGTTCTGATGCTCGTACTCGGATCGCTCGTCGCTGCGTTGATCCCGCTGCTTGATCGCCCTCTCGGCGATCGTCGCCACGATGGGCCTGCTCGCGTTCGCCAGCCAGGTGGTTCCGGCGAGCGAGAACATCATGGAAGTGATCCTGCTGGTCGGCCTCGCGGTCGGGGTGGACTACTCGCCTCTTCTACATGCGCCGTGAGCGTGAAGAGCGGGCCGCCGGTCGCACCGAGGGCGCTGCCCTCGAAGCCGCCGCCGCCACCTCTGGTCGCGCTGTCCTGGTCTCGGGCATCACCGTCCTGATCGCGATGGCCGGCATGTTCCTCTCCGGCGACAAGACGTTCATGTCCTTCTCCGTCGGGACGATGATCGTCGTCGCGGTCGCGATGCTCGGCTCGCTCACCGTTCTGCCGGCCGTGCCTCGGCAGGCTCGGCGACCGGGTCGACACAGTGCGCCTCCCGTTCATCCGCCGCTTCCGCCGCAAGAGCGGCGAGGGCCGCGTCTGGGGCGCGATCCTCGACCGCGTGCTCCGGCGCCCGCTCCTCTCGGCGGTCGCTGCCGGCGCCCTGCTGGTTGCCCTCGCTCTGCCGGCGCTCCAGCTGCACACCACACAGACCGGGATCGAAGGAATCACGACGCCCGTCGTCGCCCCCGTTCCTGAAGCTGATGGACGCCTTCCCGGGCACCCCTGAGCCGGCGGTCGTCGCGATCAAGGCCGACAACGTCAACACCCCGGCGGTCCGCGCCGCGATCGCCGAGCTCGAGCGCAAGGCGCTCGCGACCGGCGAAATCAACCCGCCGATCGACGTCGAGATCAACCGCGACGCGACCGTCGCCAAGGTGGAGATCCCACTCGCAGGCGACGGCATCGACGACGAGTCCAACGCGGCGCTCGCCATCCTGCGCGACGAGCTGCTGCCGCAGACCGTCGGCAAGGTCGACGGCGTCGAGTACGCCGTTACCGGCCAGACGGCGAACTCGCAGGACTTCAATGCGGCCCAGACGAAGTCGATGCCGCTGGTCTTCGGCTTCGTGCTCCTGTTCGCGTTCGGGCTCCTGCTCGTCTCGTTCCGCTCGATCGTGATCGCAGTGAAGGCGATCCTCCTCAACCTGCTCTCCGTCGGAGCGGCCTACGGCATCCTCGTCGTGGTCTTCCAGTGGGGCTGGGGCGAGGGCCTGCTCGACTTCAACTCGAACGGGGGCATCGCGAACTGGCTGCCCATGTTCATGTTCGTGATCCTGTTCGGCCTTTCGATGGACTACCACGTGTTCATCCTGAGCCGGATCCGGGAGGCCTACGACCGTGGCCTGTCCACCGACGACGCGATCGCCCACGGCATCAAGACCACGGCAGGGACCGTCAGTAGCGCCGCAGTTGTGATGGTCGGCGTCTTCCTGGTCTTCACGATGCTGCCCCTCATCGACCTGAAGGAGATGGGCATCGGCCTGGCGGCCGCCGTCCTGATCGACGCGACGATCGTCCGCGCCGTGCTCCTGCCGGCCTCGATGAAGCTGCTGGGCGAGGCCAACTGGTACCTCCCCAACTGGCTGCAGTGGCTGCCGCGGCTCGAGCACGAGGCCGCACCTGAGCAGCCGGAAGCACAGCCGCTTCCCAAGGCTGCCTAGCTCGTCCACCAACAACGTGCCCCGGCCTCGGATCACGAGGTCGGGGCCCATCCGCCCAACAGAAACGAGGAGCTCCCATGACCCTGTCCGCAACTGCAGTTAGCCCGCCCCGCAATGGCTCTCGCATTGCCCTGACGGTCGTCGGAGTCGGTCGTGGCACTGCTCGCAGTCGTCGTACTCGTCGGTGGCGGCGCTCTTGTCGCCGTGAACCAGACACAGCGGGACACCGACGGGTTCTACGCCTCGGACGCGAAGACCCTGACGACGCCGACCAACGCGCTCGTCTCCGACAACCTCGACTTCGGCACCGACACCCCGGACTGGCTCTTCCGTAAGGGCCGCCTCGGCACCGTCCGCGTGACTGCGACCGGCACCCCTGGGAAGCCGATCTTCGTCGGCGTCGCCCGCGAGTCGCAGGTCGACGCGTACCTCCGGGGCGTGGCGCACGACGAGATCACCGACTTTGAGTTCCGCCCGTTCTCCGTCACGTCGACTCGCCGGCCGGGCACCGCCACGCCGGCCGCTCCGACGACCGAGAGTTTCTGGGCCGCGACCGCGACCGGGACTGGGCGCCAGACGGCGACCTGGACCGTACGCGAAGGCAGCTGGGGCGTCGTCGTCATGAACGCGGACGGCACACCTGGCGTCGAGACCGACGTCAGCCTCGGCGCCAAGGCTGGTTTCCTGCTCTGGCTCGGAATCGGACTACTCGCGGCCGGCGCAGTTCTCGGTGCAGCCGCCGGTGCCCTGATCTATCTCGGCACCCGCACCGACAGTGGAAGCGCTGGAGGGACATCGTGAGCGACTCGGCCCTGTCACAGCCGGCAGTACCCGGCGATCGGCGGTCCGGGCTCGTGGCCAGGATCGCCGCGGCGGCCTGGAGCGAAACCGTGTTTGCGCGCGTCGCAATCGGCGTTGTCGCGCTGCATGTGCTGGACGACAACTTCCTGCAGCCGAATCCAGGGACGTCGGCCGGGGATCACCTCGCCAGCGGGCTCGTGCCGCTCGCGATCCTCGTCGTACTCGCCTGGCTCTACCCACGCCTACGCGCCGGTGCCCGCGCCGCCGTAGCAATGACCGTCGGCGCCATCGGGATCACGTTCGGCGTTCCCGGCGCGTACTACCTGCAGCACGGCGCGGCCTCGGGCGATCACTACACAGGCCTGCTCGCGATCGTCGCGAGTGCGGCCCTGCTCCTGAGTGCACCCGTGATCCTTTGGAGGTCTCGCCGCTCGGGCGGGAGCCGCCGACGCCGTTACCTGCGGCGCCTGCTCCCGGTCGTCGCGGTGCCGCTGCTCTTCGTTTTCATCGTCTTTCCCGTCGGCTACTCCTATATCTACACGCACACGGGGCGGACTGCGACGACACCCGATCTCCGCGTCCCGTACGAGCGCGTCACCGTCACGACGAGCGACTCGCTGGAGCTCGCCGGCTCGTACGTCCCGTCGAAGAACCGCGCCGCGGTGATTCTCTTCCCGGGAGCGACGCGCTCCAACGAGGCGCGGATGCTGATCCGTCACGGCTACGGCGTCCTGCTGCTCGATCCGCGCGGCCAGGGCAGGAGCGAGGGCGACACCGTCCGTTGGGCCGGAGATCGCGATCTGCTCGGCGCCGTCGACTTCCTCCGCACTCGTGCCGACGTCGACCCGCACCGCATCGGCGGCTTCGGTTTCTCGGTCGGCGGCGAGATCCTGCTCGAAGCGGCTGCGCAGTCGAACGGTTTGAAGGCGGTCGTGTCAGAGGGCGCCGGCATCCGGCTCGGAGAGGGCCTCGAGAAAAAGGACGGCGTCTCAGGCGTCGAGAAGCTGCTCTGGGGACCGATGAGCACCGTGATGACCGCTGCCGCGACGGTCTTCTCGAACCACGGGCCACCGCCGCCGATCTCGGCTCGCATCGGCTTGATTGCGCCTCGTTCGGTCCTGCTGATCTACGCCGACCCCGGCATGGGCGGCGAGAACACGAGGCAGGCGGGCTTCTACGCGGCCGCCCAGCAGCCGAAGGCGATGTGGAAAGTGCCGGGTGCGAAGCACACCGGCGGCCTCGTCGCGCAGCCCGCAGATTACGAGCAGCGCGTGACGGCGTTCTTCGATCGCGCGCTCCTGGAGCCCAAATGAGCTCCGCACCCGTAGCGCGAGATCAGGGTGTGGAATCAGGGTGCTCCCCCGATGTCGGGGTGGCGGCACGGCGGCAAGCTAAAACCATGCCCCGTTATCTGCTCCAGCACCGTCACGAGCCGCGCGAGTGCGGCGTCGTGTTCGCAGCCTTCAGAGGCTACGACAGCTCACTTCGCCACCAATCCACCCTCGCGTCGTGCATCTCGGGCGGGCACGCGATCTGGTGGACCGTGGAAGCCGCGACCGAACAGGCGGCGCTCGCGCTGCTGCCGTTCTACGTCGCCGAGCGCACCAGCGCCTGCAGGGTCAGCGAGGTCGAGATCCCGTGATCCCGCAAACCGCCCCGACCTGGCGCGAGCTCGCCGCCCGCGAGAACGACGGAATCCGTATCCGGCTGCTCTGGCACACGGCGGACGACCGGCTCGTGCTCGAGATCGAGGACCGGCACACGGAAGAGACCTTCGAGCTGTCCGTCCCGCGCGATCGCGGTCTCGACGCCTTCCATCACCCTTTTGCCTACGTCGCGCCCCCGACCAGGACCGCGTTGCCATCGCACGCGGAGCACGGGGCGGCTTGACAGACACGCCGCAAGCCCTTCGACCTCACACACCAATCACAAGGAGCCAATTGCAATGGCAACTGTCGAGATCTACACGGCGCCGCGCGATGACGCCGCCGCCGCACCTGTCGTGTCCGCCCACAACCTCACCCGCCAGTACGGCGAGGGCGAGACCGCGGTGCACGCCCTGCGAGGCGTCTCTGTCGAAGTCGCAGGCGGCGAGCTGACCGCCGTCATGGGCCCGTCCGGATCCGGCAAGTCGACGCTCATGCACATCCTCGCCGGCCTCGACAAGCCGACCGACGGCGAGGTCTGGATCGCGGATACCAACGATCGGCGGGCTCAACGACACGCAGCTGACGAAGCTGCGACGCGAGCACATCGGCTTCATCTTCCAGTTCTTCAACCTGCTGCCGATGCTGACGGCGAAGGAGAACATCGTTCTCCCGCTTTCAATCGCCGGCAAGAAGCCCGACGCGGCGTGGCTCGAAGAGCTGACGACCGCCGTCGGCCTCACCGACCGGTTGTCGCACCGCCCTTCGGAGCTCTCCGGCGGACAGCAGCAGCGCGTCGCGATCGCACGAGCGCTCGTCTCGAAGCCAACGGTGATGTTCGCCGACGAGCCGACAGGCAACCTCGACTCCCGCACCAGCTCCGAGATCCTCGCGCTTCTGCGTGACTCCGTCTCGAGCTACGGCCAGACCACGGTGATGGTCACCCACGATGCGCACGCAGCAGCGATCGCCGACCGCATCCTCTTCCTCGCCGACGGCCTGATCGTCAAGGACCTCGGCCCCTCCAGCGCGCACGAGATCCTCGAAGCCCTCCAGGAAGTGACCGTTCGATGATCGGCGTCGCCCTCAAAGGACTGCTCGGCCGCAAGCTCCGCGCCATCCTGACGGCGTTTGCGATCGTGCTCGGCGTCGCGATGATCAGCGGCGCCTTCATCCTCACCGACACGCTCGGGCAAGAGCTTCGACCAGACCTACACCGACTCGTACAAGGCAACCGACGCCGTCATCAGCACGAAGACGGCAATCAAGACAGACGACGGAAGTACCGAGGCGCCGGCCTTCTCGGCCGACGTGCTCCGCAAGATCGAAAGCCTCCCCGGCGTCGACGTCGCGCAGGGATCGATCGAAGATGAAGTGAGGCTCGTCGACAAGCAGGGCGAGGCCGTCGGGAAGCCCGGCACCGGTGCCGCGGTCGGCGTCGACGCCTCCGCTGATCAGTCCCTCAACCCGCTTCAGCTCGTCGAGGGCCAGTGGCCCGTAGGTGAGGGGCAGATCGCGGTCGACACCTCCACCGCCAAGAAGCAGCACTTCGCAGTCGGTCAGACCGTCGGTGCATTCGGCGATGGTCCAGTCGCGAAGTACCGGGTCAGCGGGATCGTCCGCTTCGGGGAAGAGGGGGCGCTGGGCGGCACCTCGATCTCCGTCTTCGACCTCGCCGACCGCGCAGCGGTTGTTCGACAAGCAGGGCAAGTTCGACCTGATCCGGGTCGGCGCTGACGACGGCGTGTCACAGGCCGAGCTGATCGAGCAGATCAGCCCGACCCTCTCCGAGACCACGCAGGTGAAGACCGCAACCGCCCAGGCAGCCGCCGACAGCGCGGACAGCCAGGACGGCTTGAACGTCTTCAAGTACTTCCTGCTCGGCTTCGGCGGTATCGCGCTGTTCGTCGGCAGCTTCGTGATCGCCAACACGCTCGCGATCACGGTCGCACAGCGGATGCGCGAGTTCGCAACGCTGCGCACACTTGGCGCCTCGCGGCGGCAGGTGCTGGGCTCGGTCGTGCTCGAGTCGGTTGCCGTCGGCATCGTCGGCTCCGTCATCGGGCTCTTGCTGGGGCTCGGGATCGCGGTAGGCCTGACCACGCTCCTCGAGGCCGCCGGCATGGACCTACCGAGCGGCTCGCTCGTCTTCTCCATGCGGACGATCGTCGTCAGCCTCGGCGTCGGCACGTTGATCTCGCTGCTGGCGAGCCTGCGACCGGCAGTACGCGCTACTCGCGTCGAGCCGATCGCTGCCGTTCGCGAGGGTGCCGTCATGCCCGCGTCGCGCTTCGCGCGTTACGCACTGGCCACGTCGGCACTCGTCGGCGCAGCTGCGATCGGCCTGTTCTCCTACGGCGTCTTCGCAGAGGGCCTGGAGATCAAGGTGCGGATCGTCGCGCTCGTACTCGGCGTCCTGCTGATGTTCGTGGGTGTGGCGATGATCGCCTCCCGCGTCGTGCGTCCGCTCGCATACGTGCTCGGCGCACCGGGGGCCCGCTTCGGCGGTACCGCCGGCAGCCTCGCCCGTCAGAACGCGGTCCGGAACCCGGCCAGAACGGCTTCCACGGCCGCCGCGGTGATGATCGGGCTCGCCCTGATCACCTTCGTGGCAGTCATCGGCCAGGGCTTCAAGACCTCGTTCACGGGCGCGGTCAACGAGCTCTTCGTCGCCGACTACTCCCTGTCGGCCGGCAACAACGGTGAGCTCCTCACGAACGAGGCCGCCCAGGCGGTTGCGAAGGCACCCGGCATCGAAGCGGTGTCCGAAATCCGCTCCGGCGATGCCAGGGTCGACGGCAAGAAAGTCCTCCTGACGGGTGTCGACGCCAGCGTGACCAAGGTCATCGACATGAAGTGGACGAGCGGCTCGAGCAGCGTCCCGGCGCAGCTCGGACGTGACGGTGCCTTCGTCGCCAAGCGTTACGCCGACGACAACTCGCTGAAGCTCGGCTCGCCCCTGACGGTCAAGACGCCGACGGGCGAGTCTCTTCAGCTCCACGTCGACGGGATCTTCGATCCGCCCAAGGGCGGCTCGCCCTTCGGGCCGATCTCGGTCTCCACGGCGGTCTTCGACGGCTCGTACGCAAACCACGACAACGACCTCACCTTCCTGAACATCCACGGCGGGCCCTCGGCAGAGAACACGGCGTTGCTCGAAAAGAGCCTCGAAGCGTTCCCGGCCGCGGTGGTCGAGACACGTGACGAGTTCAAGGCCACTCGCACCGGCGACATGACGCAGACCCTGCAGATTCTGTACGTCCTGCTCGGGCTATCCGTGATCATCAGCCTGTTCGGTGTGATCAACACGCTCGTCCTCTCCGTCTTCGAGCGCACGCGAGAGCTCGGGATGCTGCGGGCGATCGGCATGACCCGCCGGCAGGTACGCCGCATGATCAGGCACGAGAGCGTCGTCACCGCGCTGATCGGCGCGGCGCTCGGGATTGCCGTCGGCATGTTCCTGGCGATCATCACCACCGCTGCGCTCTCCCAGTACGGAATCGTGTTGGCGGTGCCATACGGGACGCTCACGGTCTTCGTGGGGGTCGCGATCCTGGCCGGAATGCTGGCCGCGATCCTGCCCGCGAAGCGGGCCTCGAAGCTGAACGTCCTCGAGGCGCTCCAGTACGAGTAGCCGCGGGTCTCGACGTCACGGACCGGTCGCATCACCGCGATGCGACCGGTCCCCACCACCACTGAAAGGCACCGATGACCACCGACACCTCAGCTCAGGTCCCGACTCGCCGTGAGCCCGGCAGCCAATCCTGGGCTGCGGCTCTCCCGAAGCGGCTGTCGCGCGTCAACGCTTCAACCGTCGCCTATGCCTCGTTCTCGATCCTCGGGCTCCACATCGTGGACGACTCGTTCCTTCAGCCCGAGCCCGGAACAGCGGCTCTCGACCACCTCCCGGGCGGGTTCGTACAACTCGCTGCGCTCGGCCTCGCCGTTGGCGTCTATCGGCGTGGCCGCGCCGGTGTGCAAGCGACGATCGCGATCGTCGTCGGCCTCCTCGCGCTGGTCATCGGCGCTGCATCCGGCGGCTACGGAGCCGTAACGCACGCTCTGTCCGGCGACCACTACACCGGCCTTCTCGTGCTTCCGGCCGGACTCGCGCTGATCGGGGTCGGCATCGTGACGCTTTGGCGATCGCGCAAGCTGAACGACCGCCGCCGGTGGCGGTACACCCGTAGGGCACTGATCGGCGTCGCCGTACCGATCGTGGCGTACGCAACGGTCGCGCCGCTTGGATTCGGCTACGTCACAACGCACGTCATGCGGCAGAGCGTGCCCGCGGCGAACCTCGGCGCCGCGCACGAGAACGTCTCGTTCAGGACGAGTGACGGCCTCGAGCTCCAGGGTTGGTATGTGCCCTCGAAGAACGGCGCCGCAGTGATCGCCTTCCCCGGCCGCAGCGGTTCGCAGGCGCACACCCGCATGCTCGTCAGCCACGGTTACGGCGTCCTGCTCTTCGACCGCCGCGGCGAAGGCAAGAGCGAAGGCGACAGCAACCTGTTCGGTTGGGGCGGAGACAAGGACATCCTGGCCGCGGTCGAGTTCCTGAAGACCCGACCGGACGTCGACGCGGGCAGGATCGGCGGGATCGGCCTCTCTGTCGGCGGTGAACTGATGCTGCAGGCCGCAGCCGAGACCGACGAGCTCGCCGCCGTCGTCTCCGAAGGTGCGGGTACGCGGCAGTTCAGTGAGCAGATGGAGGAGTTCCACGGCCTCACAAGGGTGATCGAGGCTCCCGGCGCCCTGTTGATGACCGCTGGCACAGCCGTGTTCTCCAGCTCGGCTCCGCCGCCGAACCTGACCGACGTGGCCCCGAAGATCAAGGCGCCGCTCTTTGTGATCTGGGCGCCGAATGGCGGCAACATCGAGCACATGAGCAAGGAGTACTACGAGCTGGCGGGCAGCAGCTCGAAGCAGATCTGGGAGATGCCTACGGCCAAGCATGTCGGCGGCATCCGCGACCAGCCGAAGGAGTACGAGCGCCGCGTCGTCGGCTTCTTCGACAGCAATCTCCTCGACGAGAACGAGTGATCTCGGTGGGAGGCCGCGAAGCGGCCTCCCACTCCTCTCTTGTTCCGCGCGTCAGGCACGAGAATCCAGGAACGAAAAAGCCCCGCATGGCGGGGCTTTTTCATGATTAGGGGTACTGGCTCCTGCTGACTCTCACATGCGCAGCCGGCTGAGCGCGTCGACGCCGCCGCGGACGCGGTTGGCGTCGATGAGGCCGGCGATGCCGGGGGTGCGGCCCTTCTCGGTGTACTGCCAGAGCGCGAAAGTCTCCTGCGACCAGGCCTTCGGGATGAAGGGGATCGGGTCTTTCACGTATGCGGCCAACCAGAGCGGGCAGCCGAGGTTGTCGGCGGGGTTGCGCATCGTCTCGCGCCAGAACACTCCCGTGTAGATGATCGGGCGCCGGCCGATCTGGGCCCGGCACTCCTCGACCCAGCCCCGTGCCCACTCGAGCGTTGCGGTCGGCGAGAGGCGGCCGGCAGCCCCGTGCTTCTCCAGGTCGAGCACAGGAAGGAGGTCGCCGTGCTCGAGCCCGCCTGCTCGCTTGAGATGCCCGAGAAACTCCCGCACCTCCGCCACCGGGTCACGGCCGGTCTGCGGTCGCCCGAAGTGATAGGCGCCGCGGATCAGCCCTGCGTCCTTCATCGCCTTCCAGCGGCCACGGCCAAACGACGGGTCCGGCGTGCCCAGGCCGTCAGACACCTTCGCGATTGCGAAGACGTGCCCGGCAGCGCGGACCTTGGCCCAATCGACATTTGGCTGGTTCTCGCTGACATCGATTCCCGTCAGGACACTCTTCGAGCTCGGCGGGATTGGGTCGGCGGTGCCCGGTTTCGCGTTCGGCCCTTGCTTGGGCAACACAGGCCCCGGGCTGGCGGTGAAGTTGAGGTGGTGGAACTCCGCTTTGCTCTTATAGGGACGGCGAATCTTGTAGCCGAGACGCCCGAGCGCTTCCAGGAGTTCCTCGGAGTCGTCGACGTCGAGGCCGAGCTGCCACCACGCGAGCTTCGTCCCCGGCCGGGCGGTGTACGCGACGCCGTCCGAGATCAGCTCGTGCGAGGACCGTCCGGGCGGGTTGGCGGGGTTGCAGTTGCCGGCGCAGGCCGGCGGGCACCGACCCGTCTTGATCCTCGCCTGGGAGCAGTCGAAGAGCGACTGCTGGCTCATCTTGCCGAAGCGTTCCGCGACGCCCTTGCGACGGTCAGAGCTCGTCAGGCGTCCCTGCCACCCCGCTTCCCGGGCGCGGACCAATGGCTTCGCCAGCCCCCAGAAGATCGGTGCGCCGTCGAGCGCAATCGGCTGCTCGTGCAGCGTTGGAGCGCGGGCGGTTGCGCGCGCGATTTCATCCTGGCTTCGCGCTGCAGGATCGCTGAGCACTCGCTGCGCAGCAACCGAGATCTCGGGTGCCGCGAGCTCCGCGTCGCTCAGGCCGAGCGCCCAACCCAGCGCACGAAAGGCACGCATGGTGGCAGGCCCGATCTCGGAGTCGGCGACCAGCGGTGGATAGAAACGTGTCTCCGCGCGCTGGTTCAGCGCGAGCTGAAGCGCACGTACGGCCGGGCCACTATCACCCGGCTTGAGCGGACGGCCAGCCATTCGTCCTCCTAAGTCTCATCGATCCCTCGTCGGGAAGGAGACGGCGACCCAACCGCCTGCCGTGGCCTCGGTTCTGCCACTTCTACGACTTTCGTCACCTGGCGTCAACCTCGCCATGTCCGCGCCCCTCCCTGGCCAGAACGAACGACCCGACCGGGCGATGGTGCTCTTGCAGGGGCGGCAACGGCCAGGGACGGGAGTCCCGCTGAGCGCCGGCGTGATGCCTTAGACGGTGCGGGGTCGCCACGGCTCGTGCTCGTGCGCGAGCCAGACAAGCTCGGGGTCGAGCGCAAGGACCCGCTGCCGGCCTTCGGTGGGCGGCTCGTCGAACTCGCCGAACCACACCGCCACGTCGCCGCCGACGACGACCGGACGCCCGCCAGTCTCGACGACGACCACCTGCATGCCGCGTGTGTGGCCCGGCGCCGGGACGAGCCGGAGCCCCGGAAGCAGCTCGAGCTCGCCGTCGACCGGTACGTACCGCACGCCGGGCGCCTCGACCCACTCGCGAATGGTGTAGTCGTCCTCGCTGCGCGCGTCGTCGAGCTCCCGACGCTGGACATAGATCGGCTTGCCGGCGAAGAGGTGGTTGCCGCCGCAGTGGTCGGCGTGCAGGTGTGTGTTGACGACAATGTCGATGCCCGCGAGATCGAAGTCCTGCTCGCTCAGCGGCTGGAGGCGGGGATCCATGTCGGCCATTGCCGGGTGCAGCTCCGTCATGCCGGTGTCGACCAGCACGCGCGCATCGGGATGGTCGATGACGTGCACGTAGACCGGCATCCGCTCGCCCTCGACGAAAAGGTCGGCAACGAAGACTGGCGTGATGGTGATCGAGGCTGGGGCGTTCATTGTGTACGGCCCGCCGCGGTGGTGGTTGAGATCTGAGTCATGAGGACCTCTTTTACCGGTTACTGGCTGACGCGCGGCCGGCCGCGCTGGCTGAGAGCTCCCGAACCCCTCACGTGACGGAGCCGTCACGTGCCCCCTGGTGTTCCGGAACCTAGGGAGACGCCGTAACGGACACGGAAGCGCTCGTCCCGGGCGAGATGGGTTCCGCGATAGACGCGTCGGGTGTAGTCGACCATGAAGCTGCCGCCGCCGTGTCCGAACGGGAGGCTCGTCTCGGTCTCGACACGGCGGCCGAGGCGGGATGAGAAGAAGCGGACGGTGATCGAGGTATCGGTCGCGTCGAGCTTGATCAGGACGCTTGCCGGCCAGTCGTTGCGAAAGATCAGCTCGGGTCCGCCCCACGAGACGGTCGCTTCGCGGCCGAGCGGGTAACGGTCGATGTAGAGCGAGTGTGGCTGATGCTCGATCAGCTCGAGCCCGGCGAAGAACGCCCCGTTGTACAGCATCGTCGCGACCTGGCTGATGCCGCCGCCGACCGAGTCGACGAACGAGTTGCCGGCGCCGATCTGCGGCGCCGGGACATACCCCTTCGCGATCGTCCGTTCTCCAAGCGCCTTGTTCATCGAAAACGTCGCACCCGGAGGGAGGATCGTCCCGTCGATCACGGCCGCTGCGCGTCGGATATTGACGACGCGAGGCTGCCCCGGCGGGTAGTACGTCGTGAACTCCGAGACGACGGTCACGAATCTCCGAGCGAGGCGAGCTCAGCCGTCGTCACATCCGGTTGCACGAGCGTCACGGCTGCCTCCACCCTCGATCGATCGGACTCCACGAGCCGGCGAGCTGTGGCGGCGACGTCGATGATCCGGCCTTGTACCGCCGGCACGAGCTCGATGTTCGCGCCGCGCACGCGGAGCTCGGCGTCGCGTGGCGCCACCGAGACGGGAAGAAGCCTCGCAAGCCTGCCCGCGTCGAATGAGACCGACAGCCCGCCTTCACCCGGATGGACGCGCACGAGCGTCCGTAGCGTGGTCGACTCGAGCGTGGTCGCAACCGAGCCGAGCAGGATCGTCCGCGGGGTCCCGGTGAGTCGCTCGATCTGGTGCGCCGTGGCTCGGGCCTCCGCAGTCGTTATCTCTGGGTGGACATGCGTGGTGGGCACGTGGACACGGGGCGGGAGCGACTCGAGGCGCGATCTCAGCGCTTCGCTGTTCACTTCGTAGCCGGCACGGCCGGCGCGAACGTGAACGCCGTCTGCACGCACCTCCACCGCAGCCTCCAACGGTGGTGCCGCCGGTCCCAATCGTTCTGCAAGCTGGCGCACCGTCCCGGCATCGACCTCCCACCTCAGCGGCAGCCTGCGCACCCGTTCGCCGTCGAGCCACCCGCGGGCCCCCGCGAACCGGCGCAAGCCGGCCGCCGCGACAGCAGCGGTGACCTGCGGACGGGCGCCGAGTTGGACTCCGCTCGTACGAACAGAGCCCTCTGGGCCGACGACAAGTAGCGGCCGCTGCGCCAGCTCCTTCGCGCGCGCCTGGACGAGACGCTCCGCCTCTACCGCAGACGCTCCCCCCACAGCCACGTCAGCGATCTCGACTCTCGCCGGGATGCGCGCCCGTGCGTCGGCTGCGGCGACGACCGCCGTAGCGGCCACAACCAGCGAGGCGGCGGCTCCGAGCGCGAGCTGCCACCGGTGAGCCCGGATCAGGGCCGGCATTCGCTCGGACCTCGTGCGGAGCAGCAAATGCGGCTCACGCGACAGCCCGAACGCCCACGAGCTCGAGCAATGCTTCGTTCACGTCGTCCGCGTGCGTCCATCCAATCGTGTGCTCTCCGACGCCGTTATTCAAGCTTCCACCGCCGTGTAGACGGCGCTGTCCGCCTCGGTACTACGGCGAAGGATCTCGGATAGGCGGGCATCGCGGTAGAGAGCCGCCGTCCCCACTATCTCCGTGGAGACGCTCTCCCATTCGGCTACCAGGACCACGCGCGAACCGCCGTACTCGAGCAACACCCGTGCGCCGACCAACCCTGGCAGAGCAAGCCGCTGCCGGACGTGTTCGGTCAGATCGTGGGCGAATCCGGCGACGTCAAGAGGCGCCGGACGGAACCTGTGGACCGTGAGTGCAACTGCTTCAGAGCTCTTCGTCACCTGGAGCTCACCAGTTCTCTTGGCCCGAGACAGATGTGCCGGCCGTTGATCCGTACGGGCGGGCGGGCGCAGTGCTTGCACCTGGCGGGTCGCTGTCTCTCAGGCACATGGCTGAACGCCCCAACTTCATCGGCCTCACAGCGCCATTCGACGTCGACCTCCATCGACTGGAAGAAGTCGATTGCCTCGAGATACCGAGTCGCCTCGGTGGCGAGCGTGGTGGCGTTCATGTCTGCGCGACCTCGCTTTTCCTTCTCGCTCGACGACCTCGAGCTAGGCGCGCTCGCGCTGAGCCAGCGAGAGGGCGGCACTGGGTTGGTAGGCGACGCTCCGCCCATGCCAACGGCGGCCGATGGAACGGATGAGCAAGTACGGGGCCACGACGATCGCCCAAGCGAGCGCCGCCAACGCGACGAGCGCCAAGAGCGCGAAGACCATGAGCGCGATCAGCCCAAGCCACGGGAGGGCCAGAATCGAAACCGTCCCAACAGTGACGAACGGCGTCAGTGCGTAGAAGTATCTCACCATGATGTGTCCTCCTTTGGATCGGAGTGGGTGCGCTTGTCACCGTGTGAGGATCGCTGCGGCTGGCCTGCACTCGCATCCGCTTACGCGCCAGCGCAGTCGCTAGTCGCGGCGGAACGAGGCGCCCGGCTAGGTGAACCTCTTGACGAAGGTGAGCGCGGTCTCGGCGACCTCGCGCCAACCGTTGTCGATCGTGAGCGCATGGCCGCGGTGCTCCATCTTCACGATCTCCGTCACGCCGGGGTTGCGCCTCTGCCGCTTGTAGGCGGCGTTTGCGATCGCCCACGGCACCGTGTGGTCCTTCTCGCCCTCGATGATCAGCAGGGGGCCGCGGTTGGGGTTTTTCGTGTTGACCTTCGCCTCCGTCCACGGGTTGAGGTTCGCGTTGCCCATCTGCACGAGAGAGATCCCGGAGCCGGCGACGTGGAACGTGTCGTAGAGCTCCTTCGCCTCCTTCTCGTCCAGCGCGTTCGCCCAGCCGTACTTGAACTGGTCGAACGTGAGCGTGATCGCGCGGCCGCGCGTGAGCGGGTTGACGAGGAACGGGCCCACCCCCTTGAGCACCGAGGCCGGCAGAGGCAGAACGCCACGGAAGACTCCGGGGTCGATCGCGACTGTGGCAGCCGAGAGGCCCCGGCCCGCGAGCATCTGCGCCAGCAAGCCCCCGGTCGAGTGTCCCATTACCACTGGTTTCTTGTCCAAGGCATTGATGATCTCGGTGGTGTGATCGGCGACCTGCTTCAAGGTCTTCTTGGCGAGGACCTCCGGGTTCGCCCGAGCCTCTTCAACCGTTTCCGGATCATCTGGCCAGTCCGGCGTCAGCGGCGCGTAGCCGGCCTGCTTGAAGAAATCCGCCCAGTTGGCCCAGCTGCTCGGGAGCAGCCAGAGGCCGTGGATGAAAACGACCGGGGTGTTGGCAGAGGCGTTGGCCGCCTCGATCTCCCGGTTCTCCCGCTCGGAAATTGACGCCGTCGTCGCTTTGGCCCGGTCGACGTGCTCGAGCTCCTGCTGGGTGATCGATGTCGGGGAAGCGGTCGTGCTCATCTCATCCTCCTCGCTCGGCTCGGCGGCCGGTTCGACGAACGTCGGCCCGGCGCTTTGGGGTTCCGGCCTGGTCTGGTTTGTGGCGCGAGGATCGCGCGACCGGGACCGAGCTCGCATCCGCCGAGACGCCAGCGCGATCGCTAGTGGAGACGGTCGGTTGTGGCGTCTGCGACATGCGATACTCCCGTCAGGAGTAAGGCTTGAGAAGCCAGCCGCGATCCAGACCAAGCCTCGAACCCCTGCAGCGGTCAACGCTGCGGCTGCTCGTCACCGGGGGAACCGGCGTGCTCGGCCGCGCGCTGCAGCCCCTCGCCGAGTCCTCGGGCCATGAGCTCGCGATGCCCAGGCGCGAGGAGCTCGACCTCTTCGACCCCTCCGCGGTCGCCGATGCCGTGCGCGGCGTCGACGGCGTCCTGCACCTAGCGACCCGGATCGGCTCGCTCGAGCAGATCTCGGATCCGGACGCGTGGCGCGAGAACGATCGGCTCCGCGCGGACGCTTCGAGGATTCTCGTCGACGCGGCTATCGCGGCCGGCGCGGAGGTCTACGTTCAGCCCACCGTCACGTTTGTCTACCCGCTGGACGGCCCAGTTTCCGAGGACACGCCGGTCGGGGAGGTACTGCCGATCCTGCGCTCCGCGCTCGCCGCCGAGCAGCAGGCTGAGCGCTTCGTCCGCGCCGGCGGACGCGGCGTCGTCCTGCGATTCGGGCTGCTCGACGGCCCGGGCACGTGGTTCGAGGAGCCGAGGGGCGACTTCGGCGCCACGCTGCACATCTCCGATGCCGGGCGTGCGCTCCTCTCGGCGCTGTCGCTGCCCAGCGGCATCTACAACGTCTGCCGTAACGGCGAGCGTGTCTCGAACGAGAGCTTCACCCGCGCCGCCGGATGGCACCCGCAGCAATGACCGCCTCACAGATCACAGAGCTCGAGAGCCGCTGCGACCTGCTGCGGTCGCTGCAACGCCCTGGCACCCCCCTTCTGCTTCCGAACGCCTGGGACGTGGCCACGGCGAGAGCCGTGGTCGCGGCTGGGTTTCCCGTGGTCGCGACCACCAGCGGCGGCGTGGCCGCCACGCTGGGCTTTGAGGATCACGAGGGTGCGCCGGCGGACGAGATGCTCGCCGCGGCAGCCAGGATTGTTAGAGGCGTCGAGGTGCCCGTGACGGTCGACGCCGAGGCCGGCTACGGGATGCAGCCCGCCGAGCTGGTGGCTGCGCTGCGGAGCGTAGGGGCCGCCGGCTGCAACCTCGAGGACACCGACCACGCCGCCGGCAGCCTCCGCGATCCCGACCGGCACGCGGAGTGGCTCAGTGCTGTTCGCCAGGCCGCGTCGGCGGACGGTTACCGGCTCGTGATCAACGCCCGGGTCGACGTCTTCCTAGCTCCCTTCTTCGCCGGTGCCGGCGGCCCCGGGACCCAGGAGAACCTCGTTCCCGACGCGCTGCAGCGCGCGAATGCCTACCTCGACGCCGGCGCAGACTGCGTCTACCCGATCGCCCTGTGGGAGACGGACGCGCTGCGCCGTTTCATGTCGGAGGTTCGCGGCCCGGTGAACGTCATACGCCTGCCGCAGACGCCGTCGCTCGACGAGCTGGCTGCGCTGGGCGTAGCCCGGGTGAGCTGGGCAACCCTCCTGCACCGCGAGGCAATGGCCCGCTTCGACGACCAGCTCGCCTCGCTTCAGGAGTGAGAACGGGGCCGCTGATCCGGCCCCGACCTGGCGACTAGCCAGTCAGGCTGGCCACCTGGCCGATGCGAGGGCGGCCCGCCTCCAGGGACCCTCGCTGCATGACAAACGCAAGCCCTCGCGGAGGCCAACCGCCTCCTCGCCCTCTACTGAACACACAAGCGAAAGGCATCAGATGAAGATCGTTGTCATCGGCGGAACCGGCCTCATCGGGTCGAAGCTCGTCGAGAAGCTGCGGAAGGACGGTCACGAGCCGCTGGCGGCGTCGCCTGACACGGGAGTCAACACGCTCACGGGCGAGGGACTCACCGAAGCACTCGAGGGCGCCCAGGTGGTCGTCGACGTGGCGAACGCACCCGCCTGGGACGACGCGGCCGTGCTCGACTTCTTCCAGACCTCATCGCGCAACCTGCTCGCCGCAGAGACGGCCGCCGGCGTGGGGCACCACGTGACGCTGTCGGTCGTCGGCACGGACCGGCTCCCCGAGAGCGGCTACTTCCGCGCGAAGGTCGCGCAGGAGGACCTGGTGAAGGCCGGGCCGGTCCCCTACACGATCGTCCGCGCAACGCAGTTCTTCGAGTTCATCGGCCGGATCGCCGATTCGAGCACCGACGGCAACACCGTTCGGCTGTCGCCTGCCCTCGTTCAGCCCGAGGCAGCCGATGACGTCGCCAGCACCCTGGCCGATGTCGCGGTCGGCGCACCACTGAACGACACGGTCGAGCTGGCCGGCCCCGAGGCGTTCCGCCTCGACGAGCTCGCCCGGCGCCTCCTGAGCGCAAGCGACGACCCGCGACAGGTGACGGCCGACGTTCACGCCCGCTACTTCGGCGCCGAGCTGGACGACCGGTCCCTCACCCCCGGCGACGACGCACGCATCGCCCCGACCCGCTTCGAGGACTGGCTCAGCCAGTCCGCCAAGTAAATCCACAGGACCCGAAGGGAGCTTCCCATGAAGCCCACCATCGTTCTCGTCCACGGCGCCTTCGCCGAGTCCTCGAGCTGGGACGCCGTCATCGATCCGCTGCTCGACGCCGGACACCCGGTGATCGCCGCCGCCAACCCGCTGCGCGGCCTCGCCGCGGACGCCGCGGCCGTCGCCGACGTCGTCCGTGCAGTCGACGGGCCCGTCGTGCTCGCCGCCCACTCCTACGGCGGCGCGGTGATCTCCAACGTCCCCGCCGACGCCGGCGAAATCGTCGGGCTCGTCTACGCCAACGGATTCGCCCCGGAGCCCGGTGAGCACTGCTTCCAGCTGGCGGGCATGTTCCCGGGCAGCATGCTCGGCGAGGAGACGGCGCGGCCAGTGCCGCGGAGCGACGGAACGACCGACCTTTACGTCGCTCCGGACAGCTTCCACGACATCTTCTGCCAGGACGTCCCCGCGCCGCAGGCCGCACTGATGGCCATCACGCAGCGCCCGGCGACGCAGGAGGCGCTCACCGAACCGTCCGGCGACCATCCGCTGTGGAAGGACGTGCCGTCGTGGTTCCTGATCGGCGAGGAGGACCACATCATCCCCGCCGCCCTCCAGCACTACATGGCCAAGCGCGCCCACGCGCACCGCACGCTCGAGATCCCCGGCGCCTCGCACGCGATCACGGTCTCGCACCCCGAGGCCGTCGCCCACCAGATCCTGGAGGCCGCGGCGGTGCGCGCAACCGCCTGACCGGCGTCACGCCACCACAACGACCCAGAGGAGCAACCTGCACATGTCCACCACCACACACGCGCCGGTCGTGCTCGAGCCGGAGTCGCAGGAGTTCGTCGAGGCGACCTCCAACGCCGCCGTTCCTGTACGAGCTCACCCCGGCCGAGGCCCGCAAGGTGCTCGACGACGTCCAGGCCGCCCCGATCGACAAGCTGCCGGTCGAGGACCGCTGGATCACCGTCCCCGCCGAGGTCGGCGACGTGCGCGTGCGGATCGTCCGGCCGCCGGACGCCGAGGGAACGCTGCCGGTGATCCTCTACATGCACGGCGGCGGCTGGGTGCTCGGCAACGCCGACACGCACGACCGGCTCGTCCGCGAACTGGCCGTCGGCACCGGCGCGGCCGTCGCGTTCGTCGAATACGACCGCTCGCCGGAGGCGCACTACCCGGTCGCGATCGAGCAGGGATACGCGACCGCCCAGTGGATCGTCCGCGAAGGCGCCGCCAACCAGCTCGACCCCGAGCGCATCGCGGTCGCCGGCGACTCGGTCGGCGGCGGCATGACCGCGGCGCTGGCGCTCATGGCGAACGAGCGCGGCGACGTGCGCTTCGTCCAGCAGTCGATGTACTACCCGGTCACCGACGCCGCCATGGACACCGGCTCGTACGAGCAGTTCGCGGAGGGCTACTTCCTCACCGCGAAGGCGATGGCGTGGTTCTGGGACGCCTACCTGCCCGACCTCGAGCGGCGCTCGGAGCCTTTCGCCTCGCCGCTGCGCGCGTCCGACGAGCAGCTCGCAGGGCTGCCGCCGGCGTTCGTGATCGTCGACGAGGCCGACGTGCTGCGCGACGAGGGCGAGGCCTACGCGGCGCACCTCCGCGCCGCGGGCGTCCCCGTCACGACTGTCCGCTACGACGGCATCACGCACGACTTCATGATGCTCAACCCCCTCAGCGGCACGCACGCGACGCGTGCCGCCGTCGCGCAGGCCATCGCCGTCCTGCGCCAGGCGCTCCACAGCGCCTAGGCAGGCCGGCCTCATACCGCGCCGCGCCTTCGCTCCCTCCAGAAGGCGCGGCGCGGTCGCCCGTGATCGCACTTTTCGATCACGAGTCCGCTCCCACGTCTCCGTAGGGGAGAAACTGCAAACGTGAATTTCGGCTTCCACTACAACACCGCCGTCGCGGGCACCGACCCGGTGAACCTGAAGGCGATCGCCCGCCAGGCCGACGACCTGGGTTTCGAGTAGTTCTACGTGCCCGAGCACATCACGCTCTACCCGGGCGCGCGGGTCGGCGAGGTCGACCTTGGGCTGGTGGAGCTCGAGGCGACGATCGAGTCTCGCTCACCGAGCTGGGAGCCCAGTTCGGTGCGGGTGTCCCGGGATCCCTGCGCGATCTGGTGCTGCATCGTGGGGGAGGCCTACGCGGCCTGGGGCAAGTTCGAGCACGCGCTGCGAACCGGCGAGCCGGCCTTCGAGGCGGCCCACGGAGAGCCCTTCTTCAGCTATCTGCGCAAGCACTCCGAAGCGGGCGCGGCCTTCGACGGAGCGATGACGCGGCTCTCGCAGGGCGTGATCGACGAGGCAGTCGCGCATTACGACTTCGGCGGAGCCTCGAGGGTGCTCGACGTTGGCGCCGGTCGCGGCCACTTCGTGGCGGCGGTGCTCGAGGCACATGTGCAGCTCGAAGGAGCAGTGTTCGACGTGCCAGAGGTTGCCGAAGCCACGGCCGCGCGCTTGCGGCGAAGCGGGATCGGCGATCGCTGCGTGGCCATCGGCGGGGACTTCTTCCAGTCGCTCCCCGCCGGCTACGACACGCACATCCTGAAGTGGATCCTCCACGACTGGGACGACGAGTCCTGCCGGAAGCTGCTTGCGAATTGCCGCGCGGCGCTGCCGGACGACGGCCGCCTGCTCGTCGTCGAGCAGCTGTTGCCGGAAACCGTCCCGGCGTCGGGTTCGCTCCATCCCGCGATCGCGCTGGACCTGATCATGATGGTCAACTTCGGCGACGCGCGCGAGCGGCACCTAACCGAGTACCGGCAGCTTGTCGAGGCCAGCGGCTTCCGCATCCACGGCGTCGTTCCGCTTCCCTCGGGCTTCAGCATCCTCGACTGCCGGCCGCGGGTGAGCTGAGCGCGGTCAAGCGCGACCCCGTCCGACGCGTAATTGGACTAGCGCTCGGCCCGTCCGCAGGCCGATGCCATCCGTCAGCGATGAAAGCATCGGATCGCCATTCCTCCCATCAGCGACCAAGATGCCACCGACGGTGCCGACCCGCGCTCCGCGGCGGTCACGTTCGTGACCACCGAGCACTTCGTGCTCCAGGGCGCGCGCTCCGCGACGATCGCCGAGTCGAACGGCCGGGCGAACATGTTCCTCGCGGCGGTCTCCGGCGGCCTCGTCGCCCTCGGCCTGGTGGCGACCGCAAGCAGCTTGGGAGCGGCGTTCTACGGGTTCGGCCTGGTTCTCCTCCCGACCCTGGCCTTCGTCGGGTTGGTCACCTTCGAGCGGGCGCTGCAGTCCTCGATCGAGGACACCGAATACGCGCGCCGGATCGCCCTGCTGCGCCGCTACTACTTCGGCAACGCACCGGAGATCGCTCCGTACCTGCTGCTCGTCGCGCCCGCCGAGCGGCTCCTCCTGCAGCCGGTGCCCGGCGATCGCTGGCAGGGATACCGGACGGTCGCCGACATGGTCGCGGTGATCACGGCGGTGCTCGCCGGCTCGACCGCGGCCCTGGCGGCGATCCTGATCTTCGACCACTCGCTGGCCGCGGCCGTAATCTCAGGGACGCTGGTCGCGCTCCCCACGATGATCGCGATGATCCGATACCAGGATTCGGCCTGGGAACGCGCCGCCACCGAGCCGCTCAGACCCGGCCAGGACTGACTCGCCAAGGCGCTGGCGGCGAGCGTTCCCGGCGACCTCGATGGGCGGCAATTCC
>CAVVYB010000011.1:0-128370 GCA_963752405.1 uncultured Gaiellaceae bacterium | reverse complement strand
TCCTGCCGCTGACCACCTCGAAGCGCTCCTCCTGGTGTGGGTGGATGTGCAGGCCGCCGGGTACGCGGCCGCCCTCCGGGAGCTCGAGGTCGATCCCGACAAGCTCGCCGTCGGTCTCCGCGGCGGTTGCGTGGAAGGTGATCCGCTCGCCGGTTGCCGGGTTCACGAGTGTCTGTAATCGCCGTGCCATGTCGTTTCCTTTCGGGTCGTTGCAGTACGTCCAGCTTTACTGTCGTCCTAGGGACTGCGTATGGCTATGAGGCTCTGTTTCATGACCGAACGTCCAGGAATCGTGGATTGTCGATCCCGCCGTCGTGCATACTCCAGCCATGGACGTCGACCCCTGGCCGCCGGCGGATCCGCTTGCCGAGGCGCTGCACTTCCTGCGGATGGACGGCGCCTTCTACTGCCGCTCCGAACTGAGCGCCGCGTGGGGCATGACGCTGCCCGCGATGCCCGGCTACCTCTGGTTCCACGTCGTCGCCTCGGGTCGAGCCTGGCTCGAGACCAACGAGGCAGAGCCCTCCCTGCTTCGCCCCGGCGACTTCGCGCTCGTGCCACACGGCGAGGGGCACCGCCTCCGCAGCGATCCGGGCGTTCCAGTGCCAGGGATCCTCGAGCTCGAGCGCGAAGCGGTCAGCGACCGCTACGAGATCCTTCGACACGGCGACGGAGGTGCCCCGACCACGATGGTCTGCGGAGCGGTGCGTTTCGACCACCCCGCCGCACGCAACCTCGTTGAGATCCTCCCCGCGGCGATCCACATGGAGGCAACTGACTCGCCTCAGCTGGACTGGATGCAGAGCACGCTCAGGCTGATGGCCGCCGAGGCGAAGGAGCAGCGTCCCGGCGGCGAGGCCGTGATCACGCGCCTCGGCGACATCCTCGTCATCCAAGCGATCCGCTCTTGGATCGAAACCGACCCGGCCGCACAAACCGGCTGGCTCGGCGCACTCCAGGATCGACACATCGGACGCGCGCTCTCGCTGATCCATCGTGACCCCGCGAGCCCCTGGACCGTCGCATCACTGGCCCGCGAGCTCGCGATGTCGCGCTCAGCCTTCGCCGCCCGCTTCACCGAGCTCGTGGGCGAACCTGTGATGCAGTACGTCACCCGCTGGCGGATGCTCGTTGCGGTCGATGCCCTCCGCGAGGACGGCGCGACAGTGGGCGAGCTGGCGAGGCGGCTCGGCTACCGCTCCGAAGCAGCCTTCGCGCGAGCGTTCAAACGCGTCGTCGGCGCGCCGCCTGGAACCGTCAGACGCCGTGCTGCGGCCGATATGGCAATCGCTCACCTGAAGCCCGAGTCTCGTCACGCGTGACCGAGGCGATCGAAAGGTCTTCAACAAGGACAGAATTACCGATGAGTTTTCGGCAACGAAGCGGTCATCAGATCCACAAGCGCGGACAAGCTGCCGCAACGAGGGAGAGCGTCGATTAGCACGGTGATCTCGTGGCCCAGGATCCACAACCAAGGAGCACTGCTGTGAGAAAGGTCGTCTCACACACGATTCTCACGTTGGACGGCGTCGCGGTCTTCGACGCGGTAGCAGACACGATCGCCGAACTGCGAGACACGAAGGAAGTGCTGGACGACTTCTTCGGCAAAGTGGCCGACGAGGATGCCGTGCTGCTCGGGCGCGTCACCTACCAGGAATGGGCGGACTACTGGCCAACGTCTACCAACGAGCCGTTCGCCAGCCACATCAACAGCGTGCCCAAATTCGTGATCTCGCGATCGCTGGAGGCCGTGCCATGGGGAACGCACGAGAACGCAACGCTCGTCGGGGGTGACCTTGCCGACTCGATCACAGACTTGAAGCGGCAACCCGGAAAGAACATCGGCGTCCACGGCAGCCCCACGCTTGTCGAAGGCCTTCTGCAAGTGGACCTGCTCGACGAGATGCGCCTCGAGATCTACCCGGTGCTCGCGGGCAAAGGAGCACGCCTGTTCAAGCACGAGCGTGCGCCGAAAGAACTTCGCCTCGCCCATTCGATGACCACCAGCAACGGAGTCGCAATCTTGACCTATCAACGCCGGACGTGATCGTGACTCACTTCGAGCCGGCGACCGCCTGTCCGTTTCGAGATTGCGTGGTGTCGTTTGTATCGTCGGCGGATCGGAGTCCCGCCGGCGCAACACCGGCCACGGGGGGAGGGCATCGGACGGTCGAGCTCGGCTGGGCCAGCGTTGCTCCTATGTCAATAGCGGCTCGTTTTTGAGCGTTGTGTAGACGGTGCGTGCGAGTTGTCGTTTGAGGCAGCGGAGGGCTTCGCGGCGGCTCTTGCCTTCGGCGTGTTTGCGCTCCAGGTAGGCGCGAGCGGGCGGGTGCATCCGCGCCTGGGTGATCGCGATCCGATGGAGAGCGCAGTTGAGTTGCCGGTTGCCGCCGCGGTCGAGTCGGTGTCGTTGGTGTTTGCCGGAGCTGGCTTCGAGTGGGGCGACGCCGGCGTGGCGGGCGAGCTGAGCGTCGGTGTCGAAGCGGTCGATCGGTCCGATCTCACCGACTAGCTTGGCGGCGCTCAAGGCGCCGCAGCCGGGCAGTTCGAGCAGCGCCGGTGCGGTCTTCTCGATCCGAGCTTGTAGCTCGTGGTCGAGGGCGAGGATCGTGCGGGTGAGGCTGCGGCAGCGGCCGAGGAGCTCGCGTGCGATCTGGACGAGCACCGTCTGCTCGCTCCGGGCGAGCCGCCGTGCGAGCCGGTCGAGCCAGACCGCCCGGTCGAGCGCACCGGCAGGGACGACGAGTTGCGGATCGAGTTCGTGCAGGTGCCAGCGCAGCCGCTGCTGCGCTCTCCTTCGTTCGTCGACGAGGTCATCGCGGTGATCGATGAGCAGCTTCAGCTCCCGCAGCCGCTCCTCACCAGGCCGAGGGTGATCGAGGCGCGGCTCTCGCAGCGCTGCTCTGGCGACCGCAAGCGCGTCGATCGGGTCCGACTTTCCTCGCGTCCGGCCGACGCGCCTCTGCGGCGCGGTCAGCTTCGGCGGCACCCGCACCAGCCGCTCACCGGCGCCCACGAGTGTCCGCTCGAGCTGGCGGGTCAGCTGGCGGCAGTCCTCCAGCGCCCAGAGCCGCTCCTCCTCGCTCAGCGACGCCGCCCACTCCAGTAGCGCCTGGCCGTCGCCGACGGTCTGCTCAGCGACTGGCCGGCCGACCTCGTCGACGGCGACCGCCGTCAACGAGTGCTTGTGGACGTCCACACCAACAACGATCATTCAGATCGCCTCCTTCTAGAATGGGGCGACCGACGAGCGGACGGGCCTCACTTGAGGCAGCTGCCAAGCTCCTATCAGGTCACGCTCGACGGTCTCGGGAAGGCGGCGGCGACACAACGCTGGCAAGTCAACCCTCCGGGGGCGACATCCGGGAATCGAGTCAGCCGCCGCCAACCCGAGTCTCTGCTCCACAGCAGACGACACCAGCCGAGGATGACAGTGAGTCCGGGAATGTCCCCTGAGCGGTGGCGGCGAGGCGCGGCGTGTCGAACGTTCCGGGTGGATCGTCGTCAGCTTCGACAGCGGGACAGTGAGCCGCCGACCGCACGGCGGCTGTTGCGAAGGTGCTAGGAAAGCTCGATCGTGTCCGGTGCGACGCGGGGCTTCCCTTTTGCGGTGACGCAGATGGCTGCGTATCGTCCTGGCGCGGCTGTGTATTCGACCCACCCGTCGTTACCGCGCGACGCACGCGCGAAGGCGACCGGTCGTACCCACGAAGGCGGCGGCTGATTCCTGCGAGGCGGCGTCCGGAGTAAGGCTTTGAGATCCTGCACTGTCTTGTCCTCTCGAAGCTCGAGGAGGGCGGCGATGCCGTCCCCGGCGGCGGTGTGGACGACGTGGATCCAGCCACGGCCGGCGGTGGAGGTGTGCGCGCGGACCGAGCAGCCGGTTTGCGTCGCCGTCAGCGTTAACCCCGGTGTAGGGAGCGGGATCGTCGCACTCGGGTCGTGGGCCAGCGAGCGGAGCAGGAGCTGCTCGAAACGTGTGCGCCGCGCGGAGGTAGCAACATGGAAGATCGGTGCTGTCGGCGTCGGTCGCAGGGTTCCGTTGCGTGCATCGCTGGAGACCACCACCGAGAGATGCATCCGTTGCGTGCGGACGACGCCGGAGTCGAGCACGACAGCCGCCGCGAGTGGATCCCAGTAGAACGTTGGGAACCCGGCCAGTGCCCGAAGCGCCTTCTTTGCGATCGTCGCCTCCCGGGTCGAGCGCCGTTCGATCTGGCGGACGAGGAGCGGCTCGACCGGAACCTGATTCGTTGCGTCGAGCGGCACCAACGTGACCGGAATACCACTCGCAAACACCTCCCGCGCGGCGACCGGGTCGACCCACACGTTGTATTCCGCGCGATCATGCCCAGGCCCGATGTTGCCTGGGACGTTCACCGCGCCTGCCATCGCGACAATTCGCCGGATCCGCGTGCGGATCGACGGATGCCTCCGCAGCGCCTCCGCCACGTTCGTCAGCGGGCCAAGAGTCAGGAGCGTCACGGGTGCCGGCGAGTCGCCGGCGGCGCGAGCGATCAGGTCCGGCGCATCCAGACGCGAGACCGCTGCCCGCGCGGGAGGGAGGCCGGCTCCGAGCTTGCCCGCCGCCTCACGCCATTCGACCGGGAACGCGTTGAACCCGGCGAGAGGTAAGTCGCGGCCGCAAGCGACCGGAACAGCACCCCGCCGCAGAAAACGCAGGATCCGTGCCGCCCTGTACGCGTCGTGCGGGCAGGTCGCCAGCCCCGTCCCGGCGACCGTCACGGCCTCGATCGCGACGTCCCGCCGGGACGACAGCAGGGACAGCGCCATCACGTCGTCGAAGCCGAGGTCGGTATCCACCACGACGCGCGTCGTCGAGCCGCCCACCCGTACCCCTCCCGAGACCAGGACGGCGTCGTCCGCGGCAGCGAGTGTGACCACCACCAGCGACACCCCGACAGCCACCAACAGCTTCACGATCGTTCATTGTCACTCGAAGCGGGATGCCGTTCAATAGCCTCACACCCGTCGCTCCGCCGGCCCACGGCACGTCGCCGTTCGGTTGACATTCCAAGCGTTGGCCCAGGCCAAACGCCCTGCCCCGATAAGTGCCGGTTGCCCGGCAAGGGCCAGCGTGCTCTCGCCTGGCTCCTCCCCGTCTCCCCCATCCCGCCGGAGTCACACGTTGCCGGCGTTCCTCGCCGGGGGAGGGGTCGGGAGGCGGGGGCGTTAGAGGTCCAGCCGTCCCCTGTCGCGGATCTGCTGAACGAGATCGGCGGGTGCGATCTTCGCGAGATACCTATCTGTCACTGCTGTGGAGGAGTGACCCAGTTGGGCGGTGATCGCGGGCAGGGGCTTCCCTTCGTGTGCGAGTGCTGTCGCCAGCGAGTGCCGGAGGGCGTGCGGGTGAACGCGCCGCTCGAGACCGGCGCGGCCGGCGAGACGCGGGAGCGCCCGACGAACGTAGCTCGAGTCGATCGTGCCTCCGAACCCCTCCCCCTTGCTGATCGTGCAGAAGAGCGGCGAGCGACCGTTCAAACCCAGCTGGTCTCGTTTGCCGATCCAGCGTTCGACGTACGCCTGGGCGGAGGCGTCGAGTGCGACGGTGCGAGCTCGGTCGCCTTTCCCGTGCCTCACCCGGACTGTGCCGGTGTTCAGGTTCAGATCGGAGACTCTGAGCGCCAGGGCTTCGCTGACCCGCAGGCCGGCGCCGAACATGATCGCGATCAGCGCAGCGTTCCTGACACCGGCCGGCCCCCGACCACAGGTCCGGATCAGGGCGACGACCTCCGCGGCTTCGAGCACTTCTCCGGGCAGCTTCAAGCCCTTGTTGGCGGGGACTCTTGCGGTTGGCTGTTTCACGGGTCTCCTGACCTTCATAGTCACGCTATTGCACAGAAGCGTGATCATATACGCACATGTCAGCCGAAACCAGCAAGAGCGTGACTATTTGCCCGGACGGTAGAGCCCCAGCGCCCACATGGGAGCCAGCTACCGCGAGAGCGGTGCTGGAGGAGGCGCCAGTAGATCAGCGAGCACAGGACCGAAGCGAAACCAGCCGAGAAGTCGACTTCTCGCTTCCGTCGGGAGCGACAGCGTTGACCTCGACCGTGTACGGCTGGGAGCTGTACTTGCGGATGTAGCGACAGTTGGGGAGTCTGAAGCTCGCGCTGACGCTCGACCCGTACTGCCCGGTTTCCCCGAGCTCGCGACCGACGATCGGGCTATAGGTGCTATAGCCGCGGTGCAACACGACCTCAACGAGCGAGCTCCGGTCACAGGAGTAGCTCGGCGTACAGTCGTAGTCGTGGTACGAAGCAGACACCCGCACGTCGAGCGTGTTGGAGTAGCTGTAGATGTACGCGCTCGAGATCGAGACGAAGAAGCTCGAGTACGCCGACGCCACGGGCGTGAAGACACCTACGGCAACCGCGCTGACCAGTGCGGCAACGACAACGACCACGAAACGACGAGTCATGAAGCTCCTTTTCACGAAATGAGGCCGGACCCGAACAACAAGCCATCCGGTGACCGAGTCTTGCTACTGCTCAGACAAAACTAGTGCTCACTGCCTCGAGGCGATAGGGCACGATCGGGTCACTCCTCTTCGGCGGGCGCCCGTCTTGCCGCCGGCGTGACGCCTACCTGCCGCTCGACGCGGCCGCCGCAAGCAGCCGGCGCTTCAGCGCCCGCAACTCGAGATCGCTAAGTGCACGAAGGTCAATCTCGCCGTCGAGCGGGATCTCGATCTCGACATGATCGGGCGGCTTGCCCCAGGCGTGTTCAAGGATCTTGTGCGCCGAGCGCCACGCATCGGGCCGATTCGAGTCAGGTCGACGTCAAGACCGCGAACGCTCTCCGCGAGCTGCCGCTCTACCCGCGCCTGCGCCGCCTCCTCGTCGAGCACAAGCTCGCCTCGCTCTGGAACGCCGACGACGACCCAGTCTTCGCCGCTGGCCGCCGCAAGCCGAAGGGCTACCGCAACATGCTCCGCGCCTTCCACGAGGCGGTCAAGGAAGCGAAGATCCCGGTCGGCAAGAACGAGCGCCTCTCGCCGCACTCGCTGCGGCACACCTACACCTCGCATCTGATCGTTGGGCTTGAGCTCGACGCCGCGACGACATCGAAGCTGGCGGGCCACGCGAACCCGAACGTGACAATGCGCGTGTACGCCGACGACTTCCGCAAGGCAACCGAGCGAAACACCGCCGTGCTCGCGCGCGCCGCCGAGCGCGGGTTCGGAACCTGACCTGGGACCTGACCCGGCGGCAATCTGCTGCCACGGGAGGCAACGCTACAACGACGAAAGCCGCGCAAAACGCGGCTTTCGTTGTAGAGCGGATGATGGGACTCGAACCCACGACCTTCTGCATGGCAAGCAGACGCTCTAGCCAACTGAGCTACATCCGCGTGGGTCGCAAGTATAGCGACGGTCAGCCGGCGGCTTCGGCGTCGAGCGCCTCGTTCACGAGCTGGTCGGCAAGCTTGTTCTGCTCACGCCGGACGGCCTTGTAGCTGACCGAGCCGACCTCGCGCGCGAGCCGAGACGCCCGCGCCGAGAGGTCCCGCAGCGCCTCGTTCTTCACCCGGTACTCGCCCCGCATCTGCTTCACCATCAGCTCGGAGTCGGAGATCACCTCGAGCTCGCTCACCCCCACCTCGATCGCCTTCTCGAGCCCGGCGACGAGGGCGCTGTACTCGGCGACATTGTTCGTGGCGACCCCGATCGCCTCGCCGTGGGCCGCGAGCACGGTGCCGTCCTCGGCCTCGAGGACGTATGCGTAGGCGGCTGGTCCTGGGTTGCCGCGAGAACCACCGTCGGTCGACAGCGTCGCCTTCATCGCACCCGTCCCGAAAGGACTTTGTGTTTCAGAAACACAAGCTCATTCGCAGGGGTGCCAGGGGAGAACTCCCTGCACCGAGGCACCTTCCCGCCACCGAGCGACTTTGTGTTTCTGAAACACAAGGCGACGGCTTCAGAGCTCGATCTCGGGCGCGGCCTCGACGCCCGAGTCGCCGGTGTTCGGAGTGCCGTCGGACTCGATCAGCAGGATCTCGGCACCCTCCTCCGAGACGGGGCAGTGCTCGACGCCGGCCGGAACGACGTACAGGTCGCCCGGGCCGAGCTCGACCTCGCGGTCGCGCAGCCGGATCGTCAGCTGCCCAGCGACGACGAGGAAGAAGTCATCCGTGTCGGGGTGCGAGTGCCAGACGAACTCGCCGAGGGTCTTCGCGACCTGCAACTTGTTGCCGTTGTAGTGGCCGACGATCCTCGGCGAGAAGGGCTCGTCGAACGTCGCAAGCGTGTTGGCGAGGTTGACCTTGTCCTGCATCTACTCGACGTTGTCGATCTGCGCCCGCTGCAGCTTCCCGGAGTAGTCGATGTACAGCGACTTCCACTCCGTGAAGACGTCGAGCGCAGCCTGACCGGCCTCGCGATGGCCGTTGCCGGTGTCCTTCGTCCCGCCGAATGGGAGATGCACCTCGGCGCCGGTCGTTCCCGCATTGATGTACGTGATCCCCGTCTGCAGGTCGCGCATGGCGCGGAAGGCCTTGTTGACGTCGCGCGTGAAGATCGAGGACGAGAGCCCGTAGCGAATGCCGTTCGCGACACGGATCGCCTCGTCGAAGTCCTTCACCGGGATGAGCGCCGTCGTCGGGCCGAAGATCTCCTCCTGCGCGATCCGCATCTGTGGCTCGACGTCCGCGAAGATCGTCGGGCGGTAGAAGAACCCCTTGCCGAGATCGCCGTCCGTCGCGGCCTCGCCGCCGGTGAGGAGCTTGGCGCCCTCGTCCGTGCCGATTCCCGTGTACGAGTGGATCTTGTCGAGCGACTCCTGGTTGATCACAGGACCGAGGTCGGTCTCGGGATCCCAGCCTGGCCCGATCCGCATCTTCTCGGCGCGCTCGACGAGCCGCTTCTGGAGCTCGCCGTAGACCGCCTCGTGGACGATCACCCGGCTCGCGGCTGTGCAGCGCTGCCCGGAGGTGCCGAAGGCCGACCAGACGATTCCCTCCACCGCGAGCTCGAGGTCGGCGTCGTCGAGGACGATGATCGCGTTCTTGCCGCCGAGCTCCAGGTGGACGTGCTTCAGGTGGTCGGCGGCCGCCTTCGTGACCGCGACCCCGGTCTCGCGCGAGCCGGTGAAGGTGATGATCGGGACGTCCGGATGGCGGACGAGCCGCTCGCCGGCCTCCTCGCCGTAGCCGTGCACGAGGTTCACGACCCCGTCCGGCAGGCCCGACTCGCCGAGCAGCTCGATGAAGCGCTCTGCGAGGGCCGGTGTGTCCTCGGCCGGCTTCAGGACGACCGTGTTCCCGCAGACGAGGGCGGGCGCGAGCTTCCAGGCCGGGATCGCGATCGGGAAGTTCCAGGGCGTGATCGCCCCGACGACTCCGACCGGCATCCGCACCGACATCTGGAACTTGTCCCGCAGCTCTGAGGGCGTCGTCTGACCGAACAGGCGGCGACCCTCGCCGGCCATGTAGACCGACATGTCGATCGCCTCCTGGACGTCGCCGCCCGCCTCCGCGAGCACCTTGCCCATCTCGCGGCTCATCAGCTCCGTCAGCTCGTCCTTCTGCTCCTCCAGCAGGCGCGCGAAGCGGAAGAGAACGTTGCCGCGCTCGGGCGCGGGCGTGAGCCGCCACTCCTCGAACGCGGCCTTCGCGGCCTCAACCGCACGATCGACGTCCTCGGCGGCGGAGCGAGGGAACGTCCCGACCGTGTCGCCGTTCGCGGGAGTCCGCGACTCGAACGTCTCGCCCGACGCAGCGTCGGTCCACGCGCCGCCGACATAATTCTTGCTCTGCCTCGCCGTGACCGCCATCGGGGCGGAGTGTAGTCGGCAGGCTTCAGCAGTTGCGCAGAGTCACGCAGAGCTGCCGGATCGGCACGGCGAAGTTCAAGTTCTCGCCGCCACCGCCTGAGACGAGCACGCCGACGACGCGGCCGTTCCGATCGACGGCGGGACCGCCCGAGTTGCCGGGATTCGCAGCCGCGTCGGTCTGGATCTCATTTGGTCGGACAGCGCTAACGACGCCGCTCGTGACTGTGCCGCCGAGACCGAACGGGCTGCCAACGAGCAGCAGCGAGTCACCGGGACGCGGGCGGTTCCGCAACGGCTTCTGCCAGAGCGGAGCGGCCTTGACAGGACGGCCGGAGACTCGCAGGACGGCGAGGTCTCGCTTCCTGTCGATCCCCACCACCTCGGCCCCCCACGAGCCGTTGTTCCGCACCAGGGTCACCGACTCGCCGACCTCGGAGACGACGTGTGCGGCGGTGACGACGTAGGTCGTGCCGTCCTTGGTCCAGGCCGCGAAGCCGGCGCCGAGGCCATCGTCCGTCTCGACCGTGAAGACGCTCTTGAGGACCTTGGCCGCCAGCGGCGCCTGACCCGCGTCCTTCTGGCGCAGCTTCCCCTCGGCTCCCTTCACACGGCCCTTCAGCTCCTTGTCGGCGAGCCGGAACGACTCGAGTCGCCCTTCGAGCTCGCGGACGTCCGTCTCGAGCAGGCTGACCTTCTGGCCCTGCGTCTTCACCGACGCGTATGCGAACAGCGCGATCCCGACGGCCGCGAGCAGCGCCAGACCGCCGAGGATGACGGGCAACGAGAACGTGCGCCCTCGGCCCTCGAAATCCTCGTCGTAACTCATGCTCACCCGTCGGCATCGCCGAGGGGGAAGCCATCACTCGAACGAGGGACTACTCGGGGTCTGTTTCCGGGAAGGTGCCCGGAATGCGTGCGCGGCGCCGGTCCCGCGTCTCGCGCAGGCCGCCGTACTCGCGGCCGTTACGACGGTCGTCCCCCTCGCGCCGGTCGACGATCACCGTCACGTTGGGGTTGTCCTTGTAGTACTCGACCATCTTGTCGAAGAGCTCGTTTTCCAGCTCGCGGGGGATGACGCAGTAGATCATCGGTCTGAGTGTAGGTCTTCGCGCCGCAAGCGCTAGTACCTCTTTGCGGTGGCGGTCACTGCGCCGAGGCCGACGAACACCGATCCGGAGACGTATCGCTGCACTGCGAGGAACCGCCGGCTGCCCCGCAACCGCTCCGAGGCGGTGCCTGCAACGAGCGCCCAGACGCTGTCGCTGAGCACCGCGAGCACGACGAAGAGGAGCCCGAGAACCCCGATCTGGAGCGCGGCCGAGCCCTTGTCCGGATCGACGAACTGGGGCAAGAAGGCGAAGAAGAAGAGCGCTGTCTTCGGGTTCAGCACGTTCACCACGACGCCTTGCGAGAAGCGGCGGCGGAGGCGGCGCTCTCGCGGCGCCGTGGCCTCGGGCTCCGCCTTCCTGAGGAGGAGCGTGTAGAGGCCGAGCCCGATCAGGTACGCCGCGCCTGCGTACTTGACCACGGCGAACGCGGTCGCGGAGGAGACGAGGAGCGAGGAGAGGCCGATCGCCGCCGCCGTGACGTG
Source organism: uncultured Gaiellaceae bacterium (assembly GCA_963752405.1). Taxonomy (GTDB): domain Bacteria; phylum Actinomycetota; class Thermoleophilia; order Gaiellales; family Gaiellaceae; genus Gaiellasilicea. Next base: position 116,985 of record CAVVYB010000011.1, on the reverse strand, counting down.
GACGAGCCCGCCGACCGCGATGCCAAGGGCGGAGACGAACCCTGCGAGCCGGCCACGATCGATGCTCTGGGCGACGATGTAGAGGACCGCCGGTCCGGGCACGACGATCAAAGCGAGCGCGGCCGCCGAGAAGACGAGCAAGGTCGCGGTGTCAGGCACGCGGTACGCCCTCGAAGTGATGGCTCTGCCAGCTCGACTCGAACCGCTCGCGGGGCTCGCCCCCGAGGGCGACCACGGTCGTGCCGACCTCGAGTGCCCGCGCCTCACGCATCACGGCGGGATCCGTGACTGCGACGACGAACGGCGCCTCCGCTCGCACCTGCTCGCCGTCGACCTCGAATTGAGCCACGCCCGCAACGACGAGGTACAGCTCCTCCTGCCCGCTCTCCGTCTCGTCGTGTCGTCCCAGGAGCTCGTCGCCTGCAGCCGACGCGACATAGACGTTCACCCCGAAGGCCGACAGCCCGAAGTGATGCTGAAGCGGGAACCACTCCGGATCACCCGGCACCTCCTTCTCGACCATCGGCACGTCGCGGAGCGCCTTCGCCGACCAGCGTGCCATCTAGACGCGGGCGATGTCGGGCATCAAGCGGCCGTCGTCGGCGAGCTGCGCGTTCCACTCCTGGAAGCTCGTGTCGAGCTCCTCCAGATCGTGGCCACGCTCGACGAGCCTCACCGGCTGCGGCGCATCGGGCGAGACGCGGTACTGGTACCAGGAGATCTCCCAGGTGACGGTGACGACCATCTCGCCGCTCACCCCAGACAAGGGGACGATCGAGGACTTGGGCGCGCCGAGGCTCTTCGCGACGCCGGCGACCGTGCGGCGATGCGGGCTCGAGTTGAAGAGGTCCGCGGCCTCGACGAGCGCGAGCTCCGGCTCGGAGAGACGGCGCAGAATCGGCTCGTCCGCGACGGGCGCCTCCTCCGCGCGCCTGCCGCCTCCGAGCAGGCCGCTCCAGCGGCTCTTGCGCCGACGCGCGTCGAGCGGAACGGTGGGGATCAACGGGCTCCCCTCGCGCAGCCAGCCGTGCTCGAGGGCGATCTCGGCGCAGAGTGAGCAGACGTCGACGTACTCGCCGCCGTCCGGCGAAAAGCGGATCGCGTGCTCGCCCATCAACAACGAGCGCTCGCAGATTGCGCACGTCCGCGCTGTGGCGTTTCGCGTCACGCGCATCGGTTCGACCGTAGCAGACGTTCTCCCGAGTTATCCACAGCCCGGCTCGGCCGGTCGGGCTGTCATTTGCTATATGTTTCTTACATATGTATCGCCGCGGACATGGAGGTCATCGGAGAGGTCGAGGCGGCCGGATCGAGCGCTTCCAGGTCGCCGCGATCCTGCTCCTGCTGAATGAGCGTCCCGGGCACGGCTACGACCTCCTCGAGCGGCTCCCGCCCGTGATCGGCGAGGAGCGCGTGGACGTCGGCAACCTCTACCGCGTCCTGCGAGCGCTCGAGGAGCAGGGCCTCGTCGCCAGCGAGTGGGACGAAACGGTGCCCGGACCGGCCAAGCGCACCTACGAGCTCACCGACGCAGGCGCCGCCGCACTCGAGCGCTGGGTGGCGGCGCTCACCGAGACCCGCACCCGCATCGACAGCTTTCTCAACCGACATGAAGAGAGGAGGTGAACATGCACCACCGCAGATTTCATCGCCGGCGCCCGCCGCTGGGCGCACGTTTCTACGCGAGCGAGAACGTGCTCGAACGGCTGGACGAATACCAGCGCGATCTCGAACAGGAGCTCGCCGACGTCGTCGAGCTGATCAAGCGGCTCCGCGCCGAGGAGGCGCCGCAAGGCGAAGACCGAGCCTCAGACCATCTAGTTCACCGCGGCGCCGGCTCGGCGTTCAATGCGCTGAGCCGGCGGCCTCGCGTTCCTTTTTCGTGTCCTCGATCACTTTTTGGGCGACGTGAGCCGGCACTTCCTCGTAGCGCAGGAAGTGCATCGAGTACTCGCCGCGGCCGCCGGTGATCGAGGTCAGCGTCTGCGAGTAGGTGAGCACCTCGGACATCGGCACCTCGGCCTTGATCGTCGTCATCCCCGACGCCGGCTCCATCCCGTGCAGGCGGCCGCGGCGTGAGTTGAGGTCGCCGTTGACCGCGCCGACCGCCTCGTCGGGAACGGTCACGTCGAGCTCCATGATCGGCTCGAGCAGCACGGGCTCGGCCTTCGAGTACGCGTCCTTGAACGCCATCGAGCCGGCGATCTTGAACGCCATCTCGGAGGAGTCGACGGTGTGGTACGAGCCGTCCACGAGCAGCACGCGCACGCCCTGCACGGGTGCGCCGGCCAGCTCGCCGTGGTGCATCGCTTCCTGGATCCCCTTGTCGACCGCCGGCCGGAAGCTCTGCGGGATCACGCCGCCGACGATCTTGTCCACGAACTCGTAGCCGACGTTGCCGTCGATCGGCTCGAGCACGATCGTGCAGTCGCCGAACTGGCCGCGGCCGCCGGTCTGCTTCTTGTAGCGGGCGTGCGAGCGCGACTCCTTGCGGATCGTCTCGAGGTAGGGCACGCGCGGCTTGTGCAGCTCGACGTCCACGCCGAAGCGCCGCTTCGCGCGGTCGAGCGCGACCTCGACGTGCATCTGGCTCATCCCGGACAGGATCTCCTCCCCGGTCTGCGGGTCGCGCCGCAGGCGCAGGGTCGGATCCTCCTCGGCGAGCCGGCGGATCGCGGTGGCGACCTTCTCCTCGTCGCCCTTCGACCGCGGCGTCACCGCGAAGCTCATCACCGGCTCCGGGAAGCCGATCTCCGGGATGTCGGTGGCCGGGACCTCCTTGTCGAGCAGCAGGTCGCCGGTCTGCACCTCCTTCAGCTTCGCGACCGCGCCGATGTCCCCCGGCCCGAACTCCTGCGCGGGAATGTGCTCCTTGCCCTGCTGGAAGAGGAGCGAGCCCATCCGCTCCTTGGCGTGGGTGCGGGCGTCGACGAGCGTCTGGTCCGGCTTCACCGAGCCCTGGAGGACGCGGAAGAGGTTGATCCGCCCGGCGAACGGGTCGGCGATCGTCTTGAACACGAAGGCGGCCGTGTCGGCGCCGTCGATGTGGGTGATCGAGCCGGCCTTGGCGGGCGAGGGGACGCCCTCGACGATCAGGTCGAGCAGGGCGTGCGTGCCGAGGTTCTTCGTCGCGATCCCGCACGCGACCGGGAAGACCTCACCGCGGGTGACCGCGTCCTTGAGCGCGTGCGCCACCTCCTCCGTGCCGAGCTCCTCGCCTTCGAGGTACTTCTCCATCAGCGCCTCGTCGGTCTGGACGACCTCGTCGAGCAGCTTCTCGCGGTACTCGGCCACGAGGCCTGCCATCTCCTCCGGGATCGGGCCCGGCTCGGGCTCCTTGGCGCCGTCGGGACTCGTGTAGGCGCACATGTGGAGGATGTCGACGATTCCGGTCATCTCGTGCTCGGCGCCGATCGGGAGGTGGACGGCGACGCAGCGCTCGGAGAGCTGCTCCTGCAGCTGGCCGAGCGCGCGGAAGAAGTCGGCGCGCTCACGGTCGAGCATGTTGATGAAGAGCAGGCGCGCGATCCCGAGCTCCTCGGCGCGCTTCCAGACGCGCGACGTCCCCACCTCGACGCCCATCACGCCGCTCAGGACGACGAGCGCACCCTCGACCACCCGCAGCGAGGAGCGGGCCTCTCCCTGAAAGCTCGGATCGCCCGGGACGTCGATCAGGTTCAGCTTGCGCTCCTGCCACTCCGCGTGCGTGAGCGAGAGCGAGATCGACATCTTCCGCTGCTGCTCGTCGTCGTCCCAGTCGGAGGTCGTCGAGCCCGCATCGATCGTGCCCAGCCGGTTCGTCTCGCCGGCCTGGAAGAGCAACGCCTCGACGAGCGACGTCTTGCCCGTGCCGCGGTGGCCGACGACGGCGACGTTGCGGATCTTGCCAGGCTCGAAAACGGGCATACGCGGCTTCCTCCTCGGCTCACGGGGTACGGACGTGAATCGTAACGCGGCCGCGCGGGACTACGCGGACGGCACGCGGGCGGCGCCGCCGAGACGGGCCTTCAAACGGAGGATCGCCTTCGTGTGCAGCTGCGAGACGCGGGACTCGGTGACGCCGAGTACCTCGCCGATCTCGCGGAGCGTCAGCTCCTCGTAGTAGTAGAGCGTGACGACGAGCTTCTCTCGCTCGGGGAGCCGCGCGATCGCTTCGCCGAGCGCCTCCTTCTGCTCGACCTGCGCCAGCGCAGACTGGGGCTCGGGGCCCTGCGTGTCCTCGATCGTGTCGATCAGGGCGATCTGGTCGCCGCCCGAGGAGACCGTCCAGAGCTCGTCGAGCGCCGCGATCGAGGAGCGTGAGATCTCCGTCAGGCTCGCCCCCAGCTCGTCCTCGGTCATGCAGAGCTTCGCCGCGATCTCCTCGTCGGTCGGCGCGCGGTGGAGCTTCTTCTCGAGCTCGGCGATCGCGCGCTCGATGTCGCGGGCGCGCGCGCGCACGGAGCGCGGCACCCAGTCGAGTGCGCGCAGCTCGTCGATGATCGCGCCCTTGATCCGCGCGATCGCGTACGTCTCGAACTTGATCTCCCGGTCGGGGTCGAACCGCTCGATCGCTCCGATCAGCCCGAGCAGGCCGTACGAGACGAGATCACCCTCGTCGACGTGCGCCGGCAGGCCGCTGCCGAGCCGGCCGGCCACGAACTTGACGAGCGGTGCGTAGGTGAGGATCAGGCGGTCCCGAACCCCACGGTCGCCTGTTTTCCGGTACTCCTGCCAGAGCCCGCTGGTGTCCTCCGTCTTCGCCACGGAAAGAGAATACGCCGCAGGCGCCCTGACTCTTGCTCAAGGCCGCTTCAGCAACCGAATCGACATCGTCGCCATCCAGCCTCCAAGCGCGGCGGCCGCGAGCGCGACGACCCAGACACCGGCCCGTCCGGCCGCGAGCGCGATCAGGCCGAATCCGAGCGTCAGGACGAGAAAGAGCAGTCCGAGCGCGTGGCGTTGCGACGGCATCGAGCAAGGCTACAATCCGATCCCGAGCCGTAGGGGCGTAGCTCAGTTGGTAGAGCGGCGGTCTCCAAAACCGTAGGTCGCAGGTTCGAGCCCTGTCGCCCCTGTCGCGTAGTGGAGCCGTTTCCCGCATGGTTAAGCGAGAAACGGCCCGCTACAGCTTCATAACCCGCCTGAGACCGCTCACGACGCGGACACCCGCCACAACGCCACCGGCCGCGTCCCAGGACCGCGCGTAACCCCAGAAACAGCGGCCTCGTTGTACCAACGTGGGCGCGCCCCGAGGACGGGCGGCATCCTCGAAAATGATCGAGTCGACCACGAGCGCCCACGGGGGTCGGCGGCTCGCGGCGGCAGGGGTCTACGGGCGCGCCCACACTCAAGCGACAAGACGTCGGCCCTCCATCTCGCCCGTCCTAACACGGTGCGGACGGAGTCAAGATCATGACCAGGGAAGACACAGAGCATTCGACGCATCACGCGAGGCTACGGGCGCGACACCGCTTTTCTGGCTACCACTGATCTTCACTCGCCCTGAGCACCGACAACGAAGACGATGCTCGAGACACGACCGCCGCTTGTCTCGGCAACCAGGACCGGCACGGTCTCGTACAACGCGCCGCCGCAGTCGCCCAAGCAAGCGCCACGACGCGTGACGAGCCAGTAGCCCTTCCGGTACCACCCACTCACGCCCTTTGTGACCAAGGCGCGCGGATACAACCGATGCAACTTCGTTACCGGGTCGCCGACGCGCAGCTTGAGCGACGTGAACCACTGCTTTCCAGTCACTCGGACCGTGGAAACCTGGATCGACGTCGGCGCCGTACAACCCGTCTTTCCGCTCGGCACGCCGCCCAAGGTCACGAGGTCCATTCGGACGCCAAGCGAGCGCCAAAAGGCCGTTACGTGAGACGGCGAGCTGTCGACCAAGTGGCACGACGATGGGGCTCCCAGGGCCTTGATCGCACCGCTGTAGGTCGGGTCGTCAGAGATCCAATAGTCACCGAGCCGCTGGAACTTGGCAGAAGCCTGCATCAGACGCGAACCTGCAGCGACCGATTGAGCGGCGGACAGCAGCGCGACACCGACGACGATCGCAACGCAGTAGCGCCAGTAGCCCATACGGCATTCATAACGGCATCGACAGCGTCGCAGGTTCGAGCCCTGTCGCCGCTGGTGGTTCAACGAGGCGGATCCCTACCAACCATGCGGGATCCGCCTCTCTCTTCTTGCACGGCCTGACGCGCTAGTTCAGCGCAGCGCGGATCTTTTCGATCGTCGCCGCCTCGGCTGTCTCGCCACCGCCGGCCGCTTTGCCGACGGCCTCGGCGACCTCGAGCACGAACGACCTGTAGGCGTCGACCTCGTCGGGCGCCTTCGCCTGCAGCGTGCTCACGGCGTCGCGGAGGGCCTCGACGGTTTCGCTCTCGATTTCTTGCGCCGAGGACCTGGCGCCGAAGCCGGAGCCTCGCTCGCTCGCAAGCTCGCGCACGAGCTCGCTCTCGTCCGAGCGGCCGCCGGCCAGGTGCTTCGCCAGCGAACCCGCCTCCTTGAAGCTGTCGAAGAAGCTGCGGTCGCTGACCGAGACGAGCAGCCCCGCTCCGGTCGCGCCCTTGCGCAGTAGTTCCCATTCCTGCTCGGTGAAGTCGGACTTCTTTGCCATCGTGTGCTCCCCTTGATCGATCGACGTAGTCGGACCCGAGGCTAGTCGATCCTCCTTGTGTGCTTGCTCGCCAACTCGCTCTCGCGCGCCGCGCGACGGCGGATTGATGGCGGACACCCGTACCTGTTCTGGACATGGGGAGTTAAGTAGTCACCGTGACCGTCGCACCCGCACCCGTCCAGTTCGAACTGAACGATGCTGTGCGGTTGCTCGACCGTCACGGCGACGTTCCTTCCGGGTCACTCGGTCGCGTCATCGGCAGCCTCCCCGGTAACGGGCTGCATTTCTACGTCGTCAGCTTCGTAGCCGAGACGGTCTGCGTCCGCGACGTCCGCTCCGACGAGATTGTTCCGGCGGATCAGCTTCGAGCGTCCAACTAGCCGTGGTCGAGCGTCCGCGCGACCGCCGGCGATCGGATTCGACCAAGCCGTCCTCACAAACGGATCGGAGACACATGATCGAGCAGATCGAGTTCGGCACGCGCGACGAGTACTTGCGCGCAGAGGAAGCGACTGAGCGAGGCATGGCGGCAGTCGTTGAGGACCTCAACGACCAACTGACCGTGATCTGTGGGCTTGCGCACCTGGGTGGGGACGCGTCTTATGACGCGGAGCAGACCGAGCACTACTTCACAGAGATCGAGTCGGCCGGCAAGAAGGCCGCGCAGATCACACGCCAACTCCTCCTTCTCGATCCCGCGTAGCGCCCGCAGACCCGAGCACGTAGCCCGATCCGCGGCTACGCGGAAGCCTGTCGCACCCGACCGCAGTGGTTTGAAGGAGCACGAAGGCGGAATGGGTAGCGGTGCGAGCCCGAGCAAGGAGGATTCCGTGAAGACGCGAGTTGGGTTGGTCGTTACCTCTGTCCTGGCGGGTGTACTGGGGATCGGGGCCGGCGGCCCACCCCAAGCCGAGCCGCCTCCGGGCGCCCAGATGTCGGCGTCGCTCGAATACGTCACGCGGGTGCCCGGAACGGGTCAGGTCGTCGAGGGCAAGTTCGACAAGGTCCGCGGCCGCGACGTGTTGATCATCACCGGCCGTTTCGGCTTCAAGACCATCGACGTCAGCGACCCGGCCAAGCCGGAGGTGCTGGACACGTTCCAGCCGCCCGAGATCCTCGGCCCGAACGGCTACTGGCAGGACGAAGACATGGACATCGACGTCCGCCGCAACCTGATCATCGGGGCGCTCGACCCCCGTCACGACAATGTCGACCAGGCGAGCTGTCCCGGCATCGGCACGCTCGGCTCGAAGAACAGGAATCCCGATTGCCGCTCCGGCTTCTACGTCATCTCCTACCACGATCCGGAGAACCTCAGCCAGGTCGGCAGCTTCGTCGATCTGCCCGCAGGGCACACGGTCAGCTGCATCGACGGGTGCAAGTACGTCTGGGCCGGCGGGCCGGCGCGCCGCGACGACCTCGCCTACCTCGGACCATTCACCCCCGGCGGCCGCGGCGACGGCCGGCCCATCTGGGTCACCGACCTCCGGAACGCGGCGAAGCCGAAAGTGTTCCCCGAGCCGATCGACCTCTGGCGCAACGACGGGCTGACCGACTACTCACACGACGTGGACGTCGACGACCACGGGATCGCCTGGACGAGCGGGCGCGGCGGGTTGCTCGGCTACGCCACGAAGGGCAAGTGGCGCGACCCGCGGACCGACAAGGTCCGGAGGGCCAGGCCGTGGGATCCGATCCTCGTCGCCGGCGGAGGCATCGAGGGCGGGCCGGACGGCGTCGCCCAGCCGCAGACCGACTTCATCCACAACGCTGCACGCCCGCTCGACGGCAAGGTGCGTGCGACCGGAGTCCCCAAGGGCAACGTCGTCCTCATGACCGAGGAGGACTTCACGGGCCCGTGCAGCGCGAGCGGTCGCATCGTCGCAGCCGACATCACCGACTCGCTCGGCGGCGAGCCTGCGACGAACTCCACCCCGGCACAGCCGTACCGGATGAACGCGCTCAGCGCGTTCCACCCGACCCAGGACGCCGGTGACACGACCTCGCCGAGCGGCTCGTGCTCCGCGCACTACTTCGAGGTGTCCGGGTCGAGCGTGGCCGCGGCGTGGTACGGCCAGGGGCTTCGCCTCATCGACGCCTCGGACGCTCGCAACCTGCGACAGGTGGGCTACTACTACGTGACGGGCACCGACCCGGCCACGAACCCGAGCTCGCTGTCCTGGGACGTCGCCTGGCGCGGCGACCTGATCTACCTCTTCGACATGAGCCGTGGCGTCGAGATCCTCCGCCTCGCGGGCGGACCCGGGAAGTCCTCGACCCTGCCGACGGTGCAGGAGCCCGCGGCACGGGTGGACCCGCTCGCCGCGCAGCCGGTCTCGGGCCTGACGCCCGGGTCGCTCGTCTGCCCGGTGTTCGAGACGCCCGGCCAGGGCTGACCGCTTCCGGAGCGGGGTGGGCGGCTCGAGCACCGCCCCATCCCGCCCCGGGCGGACTCTGCAACTAAGGCTTCGTACGCTTGTCCGCGACGCTGTAGGTCACGACCGTCTGCCCCTCGTAATCCAGCATCGTCACGGTCTGCTTGCCAGTGACCTCGAGCTTGCGAACCGGCTCCTTGTTCGTCGTCTGCTTCTTGTCGCGCATGACTTCCTCCCTTCGTTGCTGTCCTTGCTCTCCAAGGACACCGGGGAGGGCTGCGTATTCCCGCGAACTGGACAATTCCGAAAGGAGTCTCTCGACATCACCTGCACAGTCCGCCAGGTTCGTGAGATAACCGCGCCGTGAAGCTCTGGATCGCGGCGGCTTTCGTCCCGGCCGTGCTCTGGGTCGTCGTGCTGGCGAAGCCTGCCGTCGACGAGCGCTGGGAGAACCACCCCGCCCACTTCTGGCTCGTCCTTGCCGCGGCGCTCGCCAGCGTCGCGCTTGGGTACGCCGTGTTGGCCGCGGCACGGCGGCGGCGCGATGCGCGTCTCCTCCTCGTGTCGCTGGCCTTTCTCGCCAGCGCCGCGTTCCTCGGACTGCACGCACTCGCGACGCCCGGAGTGCTGCTCGGGAAGAACGCCGGCTTCGAGCTCGCCACGCCGGTTGGACTCGTCGTGGCAGCGGCGTTCGCCGCGGCGTCAGTGATCGAATTCTCGGCTCGCGGGGCCGAGCGTGTGCTCCGAGCGGCGCCCGTGCTGCTCGGCGCCCTCGCGACGCTGGTCGCGGCCTGGGCGGTCGTGTCTCTGACAGGCGCTGCCGCCTCTCGACCGGCCACTCGCCGCGGAGCAGCTCGACGGCTGGCAGATCGTGCTCGCCTTCGCGGGGGTCGCGCTCTACGGCGCGGCAGCGGTCGGTTACCTCGTCCTCTATCGCCGTCGCGGCGCCCCGTTCGCGCTCGCCGTCGCTTTCGCGTTCGGACTGCTCGCAGAGGCGATGGTCGTGATCGCGTGGGCGCGCAACTGGCAGATCTCCTGGTGGGAGTGGCACGCGCTGATGCTTGCCGCGTTCGTCGTCATCGCCGTGATCGCACGCCGCGAGTGGTATGAGGAGCGCTTCAGCGCTCTCTATCTGGACCGCACGCTCGCCGGCGCCCGCGACGTCAGCGTCCTCCTCGCCGATCTCTCCGGCTTCACCGGCTACAGCGAGCGTCACGAGCCCGGCCAGGTCGCGGTGATGCTGAACACGTATTTCGAGACGATCGTTCCGCTGCTCGAGGCAAACGGCGGCGAAGTGCACCAGATCGTGGGCGATGAAGTGATGGCGATCTTCAACAAGCAGGGCGACACGCCGGACCACCCAGAGCGGGCAGCGCGGGCGGCGCTACTGCTCCAGGCGGAGGCGGAGCGGATCGCAACGGCCCATCCGCAGTGGCCACGCTTCCGCACCGGCGTGAACAGCGGCGACGTCGTGGCGGCGGTCGTCGGCGGTTCGCGCGGACATCGCAAGCACGGCGTGGTCGGCGATACCGTGAACCTCGCCGCGCGGCTCGAAGGTGCCGCCCGCCCAGGCACTGTCGTGATCGGCGAAGCCACGTACCGCCGCCTCCCGGCCGGCGCGGTCGCGGAGCGAGTACCACCGCTCCAGGTAAAGGGCAAACGCGAGTCGGTTGACGCCTACGTGCTCCTGGCGCTGCCGGCCGGGACGGACTAGGACGAGGAAATGAGACGGGGTGGGCTGCGGCTCCCACCCCGTCTAATCCGGGCTCACGATCGGCGACTGCGGCATCGTCGTCGGAACACAGCGGACTTTCCTGATCAAAGACATCGGCTCCGAGGGTCTTTCGCTTATCCCTCAGCCGAGTGAACCAGTGCGGTCAACTCCGGAAGGGTGATGGTGTGAAGCTAGGCCCCCCGAGCAGGATGCACTCAGGACGGCACCTCGGGCGGCGAGGCGCTGCCCCCAATGGGCGGGAGACGCGATCCTTGCGGCGGACGCGCGTCTTCCGCCCTCTTTTTCATCCGAAGCTATCCTCCTTGAACAGGGAGGTCACCGTCCGGGACGAATCTACGGACGGGAGCGATGCCATGACCAAGCCACGGATATCGCAGGTCCTCCTCTGGGCGCTGGCGCTCGTGACGCTGGCGCTCTTCGGCTTCTTCGTGGCGCTCGTCGCGGGAGCGCTCCCCGTCGATGACCCGCCTGCCCCGCCGGACACCGGGGCGCTGTCGCAGACCGAGCCCGCCGAGGAGCCGGCCACGACAGCGGTGACGAAGCGCGTGCGAGCGACGACTCCGCCGCCACCGGCCTCGACCACCGACACCGCCCACGCTCGCAACCGTGATCGTCAAGGCGACACGCGGGGATTGCTGGATCTCGGCCCGCCTCGGCTCTGAAAGCGGGCGCGTGCTCGAGGAGCGGCTACTCGCTCAGGGAGAGTCGGTGACGCTGCGCGGCGCGCAGGTGTGGCTGTCCATCGGCGCAGCGGCGAACGTCGACATCAGCGTGAACGGCGAGGATCGGGAGATCCAGTCCGGGACCGTCGCTGTCGTCCTGGGCCCGACCTAGGTCAGGTCAGACGGGACGTTCGCCCGCGCGCCCGTCAAGGCGAAGGCGCGGTCGAGCAGACGTTGCGGAGACCCGAACTGCAGCAGCCCGATTCGAGTTCTCGATCGTGCGCGCGAGCCGCACGAGGGGCTCTGCGAGACCTAGACGGGACATGAGCGAGTAGCGGATCATCGGTACTCCTGTTCTCGGCGCGAACAGTGCAGTCCTCTTATCCCCCGAACGGAGGATTCCTACACGATCCGTCGGCTGGAGCGACCTAGACAGCTATTGCAATCGGCTCCGCTACAGCCGTCCGGGCCAGGACGAGCTCGAGCGCGTCGACACAGCGCGCGCAGAACATCGAGCCGTCCTCTTCCCGCAGGAGTGCGACAGCGCGCTCGTGCGACCAGGCCTCGCGGTAGACGCGTTCCGAGCGAAGCGCGTCATAGACGTCGCAGACGGCGAGCACCCGCGTCTCGAGCGAAAGCGAGGTGGCACCGTGGGGATACCCGCTGCCGTCGAGCCGCTCGTGGTGATCGCGGACGAGCAGGCGGACGCGAGCCGAGAAGCCGAGCCGGCCGAGGAGCGAATCGCCCCAGACCGTGTGACGCTGGACGAGCGCGTACTCCGCGTCGTCGAGCGCGGCGGGTTTCTGCAGCACGTCGTCGGGGACGGACAGCTTGCCGATGTCGTGAAGCAAGCCTCCGGTCGCGAGCTCGCGCAGGCGGGCGGCCGGAAGCCCGAGCTCCTCCCCCACACTCACCGCGAGCAGCGCGACGCGGCGCGTGTGGCCCTCGGTGTACTCGTCCTTCTCCGCGAGCATCCGCATCAGGCTTCCGACCTGCGAGCCGAGGAACGCCTCCTCGGCGGAGACGAGCTCGGAGCCTCTGAGATCGCCCGCAAGAGGGCGCGACGGCGAGGCGCGGAACAGGTCGGCCGCCACCGGCGCGCAGACGAGGAGTACTCCCACGACCTCGAGCCCGTGGCCGAGCCACCAGGCAAGGTCCATGTAGGTCAGCATCAGCGCCGGGACGAGCGCGCCGGCGAGCCAGACAAGGCCGACGAAGACGGCGAGATCTGCGCGGCGGCGGGTCAGCAGAACGGTGTGGAGCGCGCGCAGCGCGAGCAATCCATAGAAGGCGAGACCCACGCCGAGGGTGACGACCGCCGTCAGGCTCGCCGGCTCAGGCACCGAGGGCACGAGGCCGGGGAGCCACATGGCGGCCATGCCGAGCGCGACCACACCGGCCATCAGCGCCGCCTGAAGCCACAGGAGCGGCTTGACTGCCCGCGGCCGGTTCGCCGTCGGCCAGGCGGAGAGCGCGAGAATGACCGCGCCGACAGGCAGCGTCGCAGCGCCCGTCAGCGAGACGACACCGTTCATCTCGACGATGAAGCCGGGGCTCGCCAGACCATGCACGAGCAGCAGCGAGGCCATCACGGTGAAGGCTGTCCCGACGAGGACTGCGCGCGCGTCGCCGCGCCGCCAGCCGCCCCAGGAGAGCGCCACGCCTGCGGCGGTCGCGACCAGTGACGAGGCGACGACGCTCCAGAAGTGGTCCTCGCTCGAGAGCATCACCTGCTGCGGGCTCACGAAGTGAATCAGCGCAGGCGGGATGATGGCGATGACCTCCGCCACCGACGAGGAGGAGCATGAATGCTGTCGCGCCGCACGTCCGGCTTTATCGGCATCGGCTGGGCGTTCGTTAGGCTCACTTGCATGGCGGTACTCACCTCGCAGGTCGAGCGCGACGAGACGTTCTCGCGTCGCGCCGAGCGGATGGAGGCGCTCGTCGCCGAGTTGCGCGAGCGCACGTCGCAGGTGGCGAGCGGCGGCGGAGAAAAATCTGTCGAGCGCCACCGCTCACGCGGGAAGCTGACGGCGCGCGATCGGATCGACCGGCTCGTCGATCCCGGCACCGCGTTCCTCGAGCTGAACGCGCTCGCCGCCTGGGAGATGTACGACGGCGCCGCTCCCTCGGCCGGGATCGTCACGGGCATCGGCGTCGTCGAGGGCCAGGAGTGCGTGATCGTCGCGAACGACGCGACCGTGAAGGGAGGCTCCTACTTCCCGCTGACCGTGAAGAAGCACCTGCGCGCCCAGGAGGTGGCGGAGCAGAACCACCTCCCTTGCATCTACCTCGTCGACTCGGGCGGCGCGTTCCTCCCGCTCCAGGCGGAGGTCTTCCCGGACCGCGACCACTTCGGGCGCATCTTCTACAACCAGGCGCGAATGTCCGCGAAGGGGATCCCGCAGATCGCCGTCGTGATGGGCTCGTGCACTGCCGGCGGCGCGTACGTGCCGGCGATGAGCGACGAGACGGTGATCGTGCAGGGCACGGGGACGATCTTCATCGGCGGCCCACCGCTCGTGAAGGCCGCGACGGGCCAGGACGTGACCGCCGAAGAGCTCGGCGGTGCCGACGTCGCACACGCGCCGGTCAGGCGTCGCCGACCACTACGCCACCTCCGACGAGCACGCGCTCGCGCTCGCACGCCAGATCGTCCGGAACCTCCACCGACGCAAGGAGCTCCCGTGGGACGTCGCGCCTTCGGAGCCGCCGGCGCTCGACCCGAACGATCTCTACGGGCTCGTGCCCGAGGACTTCAAGCACGAGATGAACGCGCACGAGCTGATCGCACGGATCGTCGACGGCAGCAGGTTCGCCGAGTTCAAGGCGCTCTACGGCGAGACGCTCGTCTGCGGCTTCGCCCGGATCGAGGGCTACCCCGTCGCGATCCTGGCGAACAAGGGCGTCCTGTTCGCGGAGTCCGCGCAGAAGGGCGCGCACTTCATCGAGCTGGCGGCGAAGCGGAAGATCCCGCTCGTCTTCCTGCAGAACATCACGGGCTTCATGGTCGGCAAGGAGTACGAGGAGGGCGGGATCGCGCGCGACGGCGCCAAGCTCGTGACCGCGGTCGCCTGCGCGGACGTGCCGAAGTTCACGGTCGTCACCGGCGGTTCCTTCGGCGCCGGCAACTACGCGATGTGCGGTCGCGCCTACGGGCCGCGGCAGCTGTGGATGTGGCCGAATGCCCGGATCTCGGTCATGGGCGGTGAGCAGGCGGCGATCGTCCTGACGATGGTCGGCGACGCCGACGCGGACGAGATCCGCGCCACGTACGAGGCCGAAGGCAATCCGTACTACTCGACCGCTCGCCTCTGGGACGATGGGATCATCGACCCGCGCGACACGCGCCGGGTGCTCGCACTCGGGATCTCGGCCGCACTGAACGCACCCGTCCCGGAGAGCACGTTCGGCATCTTCCGGATGTAAGGGAGAAAGGAGGCAACGATGGCAATCACGGCAGAGGAGCTGGCGAGCGAGCTGCGCGAAGCGGAGGCGGCCCACGGCGTCTACGAGCAGGAGCTCGGCCACCCCGACCCGGACTGGCCGGCGTGGTACGCGAAGTTCATCGTCGACAGGCTCGACCAGCCACGCGGGATCGGCCTCGACGCGGAGGATCTCCGGATCCTCGAGGCTGCCCTCCACTCCTATCTGGACGACTTCGGGCACAACGAGGCCGACGTTCTCCGGCAGGTGAAGTCGACCCTGGCGAAGGTGCGCGCGACCTGACGGTGAGCCACAACGACCCGAGCATCCCGACTGATGGTCGTTCGGATCGTGCTCTGGAGCCTCGCCGACTCGAAGACCACGATCGAGGAGCTTCGGCGCTACCTCCGCGACGAGGCGGTCGACGAGTTCGCAGAGGTCGAAGGGCTGCGCTTCAAGGCGTGGATCTCGGACCCGCTGGGCGAGCGCTGGGGCGCCTTCTACCTGTTCGAGTCACGGGAGGAGGCCGACCAGGTGCTGCCGACGGGCGTGCGCGACCTGATCGGCAAGGATCCTGAGGTCGTCGAGGAGTTCGACCTCGAGGCGTCGATCGAGGGCCGCTTCACGTCGACCACGAGCTCTCGCGGCTCGGCCTCGCGTTCGAGTAGGGAGGCTCTCCCCGTACCCGATGCTGAAATGAGACGTGACGAGCTCGAACGCGGCCGGACCTCGTACGCGCAGCATGCGTGGGAGGAGGCGTATGAGTCCCTGGCGTCGGTGGACCAGGCGGCTCCGCTGGCCGCGGAGGATCTGGAGCTTCTGGCGACGGCCGCCTACATGCTGGGCCGCGATGAAGAGCAGCTGAGCGCGCTGGAGCGTGCCCACCAGGGTTACCTCGACCGCAGCGAGAGTCTGAGCGCGGTGCGCTGCGCCGTCTGGCTCGGCGTGCACCTCATGCTTCGTCGGGAGCTCGCGCGCACCGCGGGATGGTTCCGACGCGCTCAGCGGTTGTTCGAGCAAGAGGAACGCGATTGTGTTGAGCACGGCTATCTGTTGTTGGCGACTGATCTTCAACACCGGGCGTCAGGCGACTTGGAGGCGGCGTCTGCCGCCGCCGGTGCTGCGGCCGAGATCGGCGAGCGCTTCGGCGATGCGGATCTGCTCGCGCTTGCCTTGATGAATCAGGGGCGGTATCTGGTGAGGCAGGAGCGGGTGGAAGAGGGGCTCGGCAAGCTGGACGAGGCCATGGTTGCGGCAACGGCGGGGGAGCTGTCGCCGATCGTCACCGGTCTCGTCTATTGCAGTGTGATCGACGGCTGCCAGGAGGTGCACGAGCCGCGCCGCGCCAGCGAGTGGACGGCGGCCTTGACTCGGTGGTGCGACCAGCAGCCCGGTTTGGTGCCGTTCACCGGCACGTGCCTCATCCATCGCGCGGAGCTCATGCAGCTACGCGGCGACTGGGGAGCTGCGCTGGAGGAAGCACGCCTGGCGGGCGAGCGCCTTGTCCAGAGGTCGAACGACGCCGCACGCGGGCAGGCGTCCTATCGGCAGGGGGAGATCCTTCGCCTCCAGGGCCACCTTGCGGCGGCCGAGCGGGCGTATCGCGATGCGAGCCGCCGCGGGTGCGAGCCGCAGCCGGGTCTGGCTCTCTTGCTCCTGGCGCAGGGGCGGACAGATCCTGCAGCTGCCGCGATCGACCAGGTTGTGGCTGGAACGACGGACTGGGTCGAGCGGGCGAAGCTTCTGCCGGCCCGCGTCGAGATCATGCTGGCCGCCGGCGATCGCGAGCAGGCGCGCCGCGCCTGTGACGAGCTCGAGGCGATCGCAGCGAGGTTCGGAAGCGCGATGCTGCGCGCGCTCGCTGGGCACGCGCGAGGGGCGGTTGCTCTAGCTGACGACGATGCTCGCGGCGCCCTGGTAGCCCTGCGCCCGGCGTGGAAGCTGTGGCAGGAGCTGGAAGCGCCGTACGAGGGCGCGCGTGCTCGCGTCCTCCTCGCGCGGGCCTGCTCGATTCTCGGGGACGACGAGTCGGCTGCGCTGGAGCTGGAAGCCGCCCGGGCCGTCTTCGACCGGCTCGGAGCGGCGCCGGATCTCGCCAGAGTTGACTCGCTCACAGGAGCCGCGGTGTCGAGCGACAGTCAAGGGCTGTCGGGACGCGAGCTGCAGGTGCTGCGCCTCGTCGCGACGGGCATGAGCAACAAGGCGATCGCCGCCGAGCTCGTTCTTAGCAAGCGGACGGTCGACCGTCACGTGAGCAACATCTTCGCGAAGCTGCGCGTCTCCACGCGCGCCGCGGCGACGGCATTCGCATACGAGCACGAGCTCATCTAACGCGCCTGTGGGTCGAAGTACCCACACCGCCGGCAGGCGGAAGTTGGGTTGTTCGGCCGAAGCGAATCGCTCCGGCTCAGGGCAGATTCCGCGGCAGACAACCGACGCGGAGGATGACATGAGTACGAAGCTCGACACGAAGGCGCCGACCGAAGGCGACGCGCGGGAGAAGCTGCTGGCCGGGATCCCGGTGACCGAACGCCGGTTGCAGCTGGCCGGTGTCTCCACGTCTGTCCTGGAAGGCGGCGAAGGACCCTCGATGATCCTGCTGCACGGCCCGGGGGCATACGCCGCGAGTTGGCACCAGGTGATCCCGGATCTGACGACCACGCATCGCGTCGTCGCACCTGACCTTCCCGGCCACGGGGCGTCGTCGATGGCCGACAGTCGTCTCGACGCGGCTCGGCTGACTGCCTGGCTCGGGGAGTTGATCGAGCGGACGTGCTCGACACCCCCCGTCCTCGTGGGCCAGCTCGTCGGTGGCGCTATCGCCGCCCGCTTCGCCGCCGACCACGGCGATCAACTCGAGCGGTTGGTGCTGGTTGTCCCGTTCGGTCTTGCCGCGTTCCAGCCGACACCTGCGTTCGGCGCTGCTCTGGAGGGCTTCCTCGACCAGCCGAACGAGAGCTCGCACGACGAGCTCTGGAATCAGTGCGTCTTCGATCTCGACGCCCTGCGACGCCAGCCGGCGGTCCGGTGGGAGCTGATGAAGGCCTACACCCTCGATCTCGCCCAAACCGGACGGGTAAGCGCTGCGCTGCAGGCCCTGATGGAACAGTTCGGGTTCGAACCGATCCCTGACGAGGTGCTGGCGCGGGTCTCGGTTCCCACCACGCTGATCTGGGGACGGCACGATTCCATCGTCCCGCTCTCGATCGGCGAGGACGCGAGCACCCGGTTCGGGTGGCCGCTGCGGGTGATCGAGGACGCCGGCAACGAGCCGGCGATCGAAGCGACGCAAGCGTTTCTACGTGCGCTGCTCGACGAACGCACGGCCGTGCAGGAAAGGAGCGCACAGTGAGAACAGCGATGCAACGACTCGGCTTGGGGCTGGTAGCGGCCTGTCTGCTCGTCGCCGCACAGACCACGCGCGCGGGTGACGCAGATGCGGTCACCGGCCGCGCCGATGCGGTGATCGAGTGGGACGAGCTGATGCAGGCAACCGTGTCGCAGGTGCCGGACCCGGTCGTCCAGGTGCGATCGGCGGCGATCATGCACGTAGCGGTGTTCGAGGCGGTCAATGCGATCACCGGCGACTATGAGCCGTATCTGGGCAGCGTGACAGCGCCGCGGCGTGCGTCGCCGGAGGCGGCGGCCATCGCTGCCGCGCATCGTGCGCTCGCCACCCTGCATCCCGACCAGGTCGAGAGCCTCGACGCCCACCGCAAGGCGTCGCTCGCGGCGGTGCCTGACGGCCCGGCCAAGGAAGCCGGGATCGCGGTCGGCGAAGCCGCGGCGCTCGCGGTGCTTGCCAAGCGAGCGAACGACGGCTCGGACAACGACCCTCCATACACGCCTGGCAACGCGCCGGGCCAGTATCGCGCGACACCGCCGGACTTCACGCCCGCGTTCCGGCCCGGCTTCGGCCAGGTCGAGACGTTCGCGATCGAGAGCGCAGTGCAGTTCCGCGTCCGCCCCGCCTCCGGCGCTGCGAAGCTCGCGCTACACGCGCGACTACGAGGAGGTCAAACGGGTCGGCGACGTCGCCAGCACCGACCGCCCGCGCGACCGCGCCGATGTCGCACGCTTCTATGCGGTCAACGACGCGGTCCAGATCTACTTCCCGGCGGCGCGGCAGGCGAGCTTGGCGCAAGGCAAGACGCTGGCCGAGAACGCGCGCATCTTCGCGCTCCTCGGCATGGCGATCTTCGACGTCGGGGTCGCCTGCTTCGAGAGCAAGTACTTCTACGACTACTGGCGTCCGGTGACGGCGATCCGCCTCGGCGACAGCGACGGCAACAGCAAGACCGATGCGGACGCAGGCTGGACGAACTTCGTCCCGACGCCGCCGTTCCCGAGCTATCCATCGGGGCATGCCTCGCTCGGCGGCGCGGCGAAGCGCGTGCTCGAGCGCATGTTCGGTCCCGATGGGCACAGGATCACGCTCGCGAGCGCCCAGATCCCGGATGTGGTGCTGCACTACACGAGCTGGAAGCAGATCATCGACGACGTGAACGACGCGCGCGTCTACGGCGGCGTGCACTACCGCTTCGACCAGGAGGAGGGGAACCGCCAGGGGAAGCGCGTCGCGAAGTACGTGCTGCGGCACGTGCTCCGTCCGGTGCACCGTCACCACTAGGCGCGTCAGAGCGTTGATCGAGGCCGCTTTGTCGAGAGGGAGAGCTACTTGACGACGAACGAGTTGCTGCCGAGCAGCTTTCCGTACTGCGGCTTGGCGCGAGTCCCCTTCGCCCCCCAGACATACCAGTCGTACTTGCCCGGCCCGAGCCGCTGGAGCTTGCCGGCGTAACGCCAGGTCTTGCCGACGCGGAAGGTCGGCGTCTTCGGCCAGAAGGTCAGCACCTTCACCTTGTTCCGGTAGAGCTGGACGTTGTAGAAGGTTGCTCCCTTGACGGCCTCCCAGGAGAGGACGAGCGGCGCACGCACGACCGCGCCTGCCGCGGGCCGGTAGAGCGCAGGCAGATCGACGTTCGCCGTGACGGCCTTCTGCACCATGTTCCCGGCCACATCGCTCGCCCTGATCTCGTAGCGGTAGCGAATGCCGTCGCGGACGGTCCTGTCGGTGAAGCTCGCGCCGTTGCCTCGGTAGACAATGGTCTTCTTCCTGCCGTTCATGCCCGGCGTGCGCTCGAGCTCGACGAGCACGGCATCCGGCGAGCGCTTCCAGACGATCTTCGCGACGCCCTTCTCGACCTCGGCCTTCGCCATCGGGAAGCTTCGGCGCGGTCGCGTCGTACTGGAAGGCCTGGCCCAGCCTCGGCCGCGTTCCCGGCGGCGTCGCGGCACGCGCCGACGACGGCCGCCTTCGGCGAGATCGGGACCCGCGTAGCGGGTCGGGGCCGTGCAGGCCGCGATCCCGGAGGTGGCGTCGGTGCCGGCGAAGCTGACCGTGAGCGGCTTCCGGTACCAGCCCTTGCCGTCCGGCTTGCGGTCCGGCGACGCGGTGACGGCCGGCGGGGTCGCGTCGTACTTGAAGCCGATGCTCGCCGCTGCGCTCGAGTTCCCGGCGACGTCCGTGCACGTGCCGGAGAGCGACGGCCGAGGCGCTGTCGCCACCGGCGTACGTCGGGCTGCTGCAAGACGCGATGCCCGAGACGGCGTCCTGGCCGCTCGAAAGCGGCCGCGACCGGCTGGTTGAACCAGCCGCTCGGAATCGGGAGCGCGCGCCAGCGTCGCGCCGCTGACGCTGACGGCGCGTGTCTTGTCGATCTTCACCGTCGCGAGCTGCTCGACGTTGTGCCGCCGTGACCGTTGCCCGTACAGGCGCTGCACTCGATCGCTCCCTTCGGTGTCGTGACAGTTGTGCAGCAAGTCGCAGCCGATGGCCGTAAAGCCGGGCTTGCGATACTGCCAACTGATGGTGACGTCGCTCGTATACCAGCCGTTCGCAGCCGGCGGTGCCTGGGCGAAGCGAGAGCGGGACGGGTGCATACGGAGCCGCAGCCTGCGCGGCACCTGCGAACAAAGCACGAGCGAAGCCGAGGACCGCCAGACAATGCGAGTCCCAAGCTGCCGCCGCGCGGCGAAGAGCACGACCGCGCCGCCGAGCGCAACGAGCAGCAGCCCGAAGCCGGCGAGCGCGAGCAGGTCGCGGTCGACCGAGTCGGCGGACGGGGACGCGACGAACGCGGCCAGCGGCACCCGGTAGCGATCGTGCGGCGGCCGCGCCACGGGAGCCGGCGCCTTGGCCTTCGGCTTCACGACCGGGGTGACCTTCGCCGGAGCGGGCTTCGGCTTCGCACGTTGCGCCGGCGCCTTCCTGACGGGCGTCGGGCGCTGGACGACGGGCGCCGGCGTCACGACCGGCGCCTGCCGGACAACGACGGTCACGGTCGGCTGGACCGGCTCCGTCTTCGGCGGGGCCGGCGGTGCGGGCGGCGGATCCGGCGAGGGTGCCGCTGCGGCGGCCGAAACGGCGAGAACGAGACCAAGCGCGACCAGAGCTCCGGTCGAAGCACACAACCGCCGCAGTGACGATCCGACCCCCCAGTCAGCCATTTCGGTCCGCCCTTCCTGTGTATTCCTCCTCGAAGCTACTGCTGCCTTCGAGACATGTCAACGCAACTTGACCGGCGGAAGGCCGGGCCGAAGCCCGGCCTTCCAGGTCACGAATGTGCTCTTTCAGACGGGCTGCCTCCTGTTGGTCGGATTGAGCTGCGCTGCCAGCGACGCGCCAAACGCGCCCTGCCAGTTGCTTCGCCTGCTGACCGATCGCCTGAATGCCGATCGCGTTGCCGCAACGGCAGTCGCCCGACTGGGCCTGCTCTGCACCCTGATGGGTCAGGTTCAGGTTCAGGGCCTTCGCGGCCGAGTAGACGTTGTTCGACTGCGACACGGAACCCGCGTCGCCTTCGCTGTCCACGGCCACCGGCGAGTTGCTGTTCGAGGCGCCGAACTGCAGCGCCGCGGACAGCGCGAGCGCCGCCTGCGTGTTCGATGCCGACTGGCCGATCGCCTGAATCGCGATCCCGCCGACGCCGCCCTGAGCCTGAGTCGCGCTCTGACCGAGCCCGTTCAGGTTCGCAGCGGTGCGCCGACGAGCCAGACGTTGTTCGACTGATCAACCGAGCCGCCGTTGCCGTCACTGTCCACGCTCACCGGGGCGTTGTCGTTGCTCGCGCCCGCCTGAAGCGCGAACGAGAGCGCGGCAGCGCCCTGCTCGCTTTTCGCCTGCTGGCCGATCGCCTGGATGCCGATCCCCTCGGAGCAGCCGCAGCCGCCCGCCTGGATCTGCTCCGCCGACTGACCGGTCAGGTTGACGTTCAGCCCAGTCGCGCGGGACCCGACGTTGTTCGACTGCGAGACGTCGCCGCCGTCGCCGTCACTGTCGACCCGCACCGGCGAGTTGCTGTTCGAAGCGCCATGCTGCAGCGCCGCCGACAGCCCAACCGCCGTCTGGTGGTTCGAGGCGTCCTGACCGATCGCCTGGATGCCCGAACCGCCCTGAGCCTGGCCCGCGCCCTGCGAGAGCCCGTTCAGGTTCGCAGCGGTTCCCGACGACCAGACGTTGTTCGACTGGTCGACCGAGCCGCCGTCGCCTTCGCTGTCGACGCGAACGGGAGCGTTCGAGTTCCCGCCCGAGCCACAGCCGCACTTGTCGCGGCCGAACTCCTGCACGGCCAGCGAGCCGGCGAGAGCGCCCTGCGTGTTCGAGGCATCCTGGCCGATGGCCTGGATCCCATTCGAACCGCAGCGGCAGTCGCCGCCACGCTGAGCCTGAATCGCGCCCTGCTCGAGCGCGTTCAGGTTCGCGGCAGTCGCGGACGAGCCGACGTTGTTGGACTGCGACACGTCGCCGCCGTCCCCGTCGCTGTCGACCCGCACCGGCGAGTTGCTGTTCGAGGCGCCGTGCTGCAGCGCCGCCGACAGCGCAACCGCCGTCTGGTCGTTCGAGGCGTCCTGGCCGATCGCCTGGATGCCACCGGCACCGCCCTGAGCCTGAGCGGCACCCTGCCCGGTCAGGTTCGCGTTCGCCGCGGTCGCCGACGAGCCGACGTTGTTCGACTGGTCGACGTTGCCGCCGTCCCCGTCGCTGTCCACGCTGCACGGGCGAGTTGGCGTTCGAAGCGCCGGCCTGGGCCGCCGCCGAGAACGCACCTGCCGCCTGCGTGCTGTCGGCGTCCTGGCCGATCGCCTGGATGCCGCCCGAGCCGCAACCGCAGTTGCCTGCCGCCCTGAAGCTGCGTCGCATACTGCCCGAGCCCGTTCAGGTTGGCCGCGGTCGCGGACGAGCCGACGTTGTTCGACTGCGAGACGTCGCCGCCGTCGCCGTCACTGTCGACCCGCACCGGCGTGTTGCTGTTCGAGGCGCCGATGCTGCAGCGCCGCGGACAGCGCACCTGCCGTCTGGTAGTTCGAGGCGTCCTGGCCGATTGCCTGCGTGCCGCCGCCGGCGCCCTGGCCCTGAGCGGCACCCTGGCCGGTCAGGTTCAGGTTCGCCGCCGTAGCAGACGAATCGACGCTGTTGGACTGGTCGACGGAACCACCGTCGCCGTCGCTGTCGACACGCACGGGCGTGTTGACATTGCCGCCCGACGGGCAGCCGCACTTATCGCGGCCGAACGTCTGAGCGGCGAGCGAAGCAGCAGCTGCCGTCTGGTGGTTCGATGCGTCCTGACCGATCGCCTGGATCCCGCCCGAGCCGCAGCGGCAGTCGCCGCCGGCCTGGGCCTGATCGGCGTGCTGCCCGGTCAGGTTGACGTTCAGTGCCTTCGCATCGGACTCGACGCTGTTCGACTGCGAGACGTCACCGTCGTCGCCGTCGCTGTCGACGCGGACCGGCGTGTTCGTGTTCGACGCACCGGACTGCGTTGCCGCCGACAGAGCTGCGGCCGACTGAGTGCTCTCGGCACCCTGGCCGATCGCCTGGATGCCGCACCGGGTGCGCAGAGGCAGTCGCCTCCACGGCTGACCTGGCTCGCGTTCTGCTTGAGCCCGTTCAGGTTCCCGGCGTTCGCCGACGAGCTGACGCTGTTCGACTGCGAGACGTCACCGTCATCGCCGGAGCTGAGAACCCGCACCGGGATGTTGGTGTTGCTCGCGCCGTGCTGCTCAGCGGCAGACAGAGCGGCTGCGGACTGGTTGTTGTCCGCATCCTGGCCGATCGCCTGCGTGCCGCCGCCGCCGCCCTGGGCCTGGCCGGCGCTTTGGCCGGTCAGGTTCAGGTTCGCCGCCGTTGCAGATGAGTCGACGCTGTTTGACTGGTCAACGGAGCCATCGTCGCCGTCGCTGAGAACGCGAACGGAGATGTTCGTGTTCTTCGCTCCGGTCTGGCTGGCCTTCGACGCTGCGGCGGCATCCTGCTCGTTGTCCGCCGACTGTCCGACTGCCTGCGTGCCCGAACCGCCGGCCGAGCTCTGGTCGGCGGTCTGGCCCGTTGCGTTCGCGTTCGCAGCGGTCGCGTTGGACTCAACGCTGTTCG
Source organism: uncultured Gaiellaceae bacterium (assembly GCA_963752405.1). Lineage (GTDB taxonomy): Bacteria > Actinomycetota > Thermoleophilia > Gaiellales > Gaiellaceae > Gaiellasilicea. The sequence continues at coordinate 92,741 of CAVVYB010000011.1, read as the reverse complement.
ACTGCGAAACCGAACCATTGTCTCCCGGGCTCAGGACCCGGACTGGGATGTTCGTGTTGCTCGCGCCACTCTGGGTGGCATACGACAGTGCGTGTGCGGACTGGCTGTTGTCCGCGTCCTGGCCGATCGCTTGCGTTCCGCCCGCGCATCCGCACGAGCCGTTCTGGGTCTGGCCGGCCGACTGGCCGGTGAGGTTCGCGTTCCCTGCCGTGGCGTTCGAGCTGACGGTGTTCGACTGCGAGACGTCACCGTTGTTGCCATCGGAGAGGACCCGAACCGAGATGTTCTGGTTCGCCGGTTGACTCTGCGACGCGCCCGACAGCGCTCCTGCGGCCTGACCGCTTGCAGCGGCCTGGCCGAGCGCTTGCGCAGCAGGATCTCCCGGCGGTGCCGCCGACGCGTAGCCCGCGCTCACCAAGAGCCCGAGCATCGCGGCGACGACCGCGAGTATCCGTTTCATCAATCCCTTCTCCTTCCAAAGCGTTTGACGAGCGGGCAGCCTCCCGCTCGACGGAAATTGGAGAAGGAGCGAGCTAGCCCGGCTTTTCGCGCCGAGAGCCGGAGTCCGCGGCCTCGGCTTTCCACTCCTCGCGGACACGCCGAGCGGCATCGGCGAAAGCGAGAAGGAACGGGACAGAAAAGAGGAAGACGAGCCACAGCGTGCGGTCCGACCCGCCGGCGCCCAGCGGACCGATGCTCGCATAGCTGACTGCGGCTGCGGCGACGCCCTGCGGCAGGATCGGGCGCGCCTGTGGGCTCGGCCGCTTCTCCTGCGCCTTGGCGCGGCGCCCGGCTGCGACTGCCGGAGCCGGTGGCGCCAGCGTCGGCCATCTGCGCGGCCGAAACGCGGGCGACCGGCGCGGATCCAGTGGCGGCGGAGGCGGTATCACCGCGGCCCTCGTCGGGCGCGGGCTGGAGAAGCGAGCGGATTACCGTCGCGCCGTCGTCGGCGCTCTCCGATATCGCGCCCTGCTCCGATGATGCGGTGTCCTGCGCCGGCGCCGAAGGCGCCTCGAGAGGCGCCGCCGGAGCCTCGGCCGGCGCCACACCGACCAGCACCGACGTCTGAACCGAAGCGACCGGAGCGGGCAGCCACTGGACCGGCAGCGGAGCGGGGTGATTGGACGCCGTCTGCACCACGACGGGCATCGCGACCGCCAGGTTGGTCTGCACGACGGGGCCGTCGTTCCCCGGGCTGGCAATCCGAATCGAGATGTTGACGTTGATCGGCTGATACTGCGATGTCACCGGCTGATACTGCGAAGAGGATTGCGATCCGCTATTTGCATTCCCGTTTGTATTTCCACCGCAATTCCAATTCCAGTTCCAGTTCCAGAGCTGTTGGAGGTACCCCGCGGGAACCACAATCGTGGGTGAGACCACATCCCCGCAGCTCCACGTCCACGTCCAGTTCCAGGCGTCAACAGAAGTCATCGGCGCATCGGCCGCCGGAACGGGGTCCGCGGGCGCTGCCGGTGCCGGAGAAGCCTCGCTCGAGGCCAGGGGGTCGTGATACTGCGGATCCGGCTCCTGATATCGCAGCTCAGGCGGCGTGGCGACTGGGATTGGCTCCGACAGCGCCGCGTTGATCTGAGTGACCGCGCCATTGTCTCCCGGGCTGTCGACGCGCACCGAGATGTTCACATTGACGGGCTGCACCTGCTGTACCGCCTGCGCGACCGTCTCGACGGGCTCCGACCGTTTCCGGGGTAGAGGCGGCGACAGGCGCTGCAGGCGCGTCTGGGAGCGGCTCCGGGGCTACAACAGGCGTCTCGAGTGGGGTCGCGGGAGGCGTTTCGACGGGCTCGGTCGGCACCTGCTGGGTAGGAGCCGCCGTGGCCGGGTCCGCGGGCGGCACGGATTCCGGCTCCGGCGGCACGGTCGGAAGAGTCGGCGTTACGGCCGGCGCCGGTGCGGGGAGAGCCGCCACCGGCGTCGGCGTAACGGCCGCCTGAGTCGCATCCAAGGTTGCGGCAACGATGGACTCTGCGTCAGGCAGCACGGGAACCGCGGGCGCGGGTGGGGTTTCCGCGAGCGCGGGTGAAGCAAATGCGGAGGCAGCCCCGAGCACGGCCGCGCAAACGGCGACCCGACGATGCGATGCACGCAGCTTTGTTGCCCCCACGTAATAAGGAATACCCACCTGCGAAGAGCTTGAGCCATTTGCTAATCCATTTCCTGTACGTTCGCCCAGGTTCCGCCGCAAAAAGCTTTCAATCTTGTTGTTCAGGAAGTAGTGTCGGATCTACGGAGAGAGTGACGGGGGAGGCGATGGATGTCGACGGATTCGCAGCTGCTCTTGACTGCCTGGTACGAGCGAAGGGACGTCGAGGCGCGGCGGCGGCTGATCGAGGAGCACCTGCCGCTCGTGCGCGCGCTCGCAAGCCGTTTCGTTCGCGAGGGCGAGCAGCTCGAGGATCTCGTTCAGGTCGGGTCAGTCGGCCTGATCAAGGCCGTCGACAGGTACGACCCGCGCCGTGGCTCGTCGCTGACGGCATACGCGGTTCCGACGATCGTCGGCGAGATCCGGCGGCATCTTCGCGATGGCACGCAGCCGCTGCGGGTTCCCCGGGCACAACGGGAGCTCAGCCCCGTACGGGCGGTGCCGCTGGAGGACGCAACGGACCTTGTCCGCGATCCGGCGGCCGAACGGAGGCTCGAGCTCGGCGAGGAGCGGCTGCTGCTCGAGAGCGGGCTGCGGACGCTCGCCAGGCGCGAGCGCCGCATCGTTCAGCTGCGTTTCTTCGGCGGGCTGAGCCAGCGGCGGATCGCGGCGGAGCTCGGGCTCTCGCAGGTGCACGTTTCGCGCCTTTTGCGCGAGTCGCTGGGCAAGCTACGCGCAGAAATAGGCCAAACATAAGCCGCGATATCACGTTGCGAGTCTTGTGCGGATGATTTCAAGTCCGTAGAATCGGCAAGCGTGACCGCCCACGCCGCCTCTTCAATGCCAGCGGAGGAGCCCGAGGACCGCGACAAGCCCGCTCCGAGCGGCCGCCTGCTCCTGCGAATGCCGCGCACGCTCCACGCCGACCTCGCGCAGGCCGCGGAACGTGAGGGCACGAGCCTCAACCAGTTCATCACTGCGGCTCTGGCGACGAAGATCGGATCCGGGGCCTGATGAGCCCCGCGGCGAGTCGAGTCAGAATCACAGCAGGGTGATCGCTGCGGCTCTGGTGGCGAACGCCGTCGTGATCGGCCTCGCAGCCGTGGCGGCGATCGCGGTGCTGATCGTCGCGCTTCTGGGCTAGAGCGACCAGAGTCTCGGGGAAGATCGCGCCCGCCTCGAAGCGGTCGAGACGGTACGCCGAGAGATCGGACGGCGGCGCCTCGCCGAGCAGCTCGGCCGCGACCGCGTCGCCGACCGCCGGCGACTGCATGAAGCCGTGGCCCGAGAAGCCACAGGCGGCGTAAACGCCGTTCGCGATCGGCCCGATGATCGGATGCGCATCGGGCGTCATGTCGTAGAAGCCCGCCCAGGCCCGCCGGAGCGCTGCCCCGGACGCCTGCGGGTAGCGCGACGTCGAGTCGCTCGCGCCAGTCCTCGACGAGGTCGTCGCGCACCTCTGCCGGCCCGTCCCAGCGCAGCTCGGTCTCCCCCATCGCGAGCCGCAACGCGTCGTACCCGACGCGGCGGAAGTGAAAGCCGTTCTCCTCGATCGTCATCGGGAGATCGAGGGGAAGGCCGGCCACCGGACCGACATCTGCCAGCTGCCGGACGAGTGGTCGAATCGGCAGCTCAACCCCTCGTCCGGCTGCCAGCGCCGGTGAGCCGACGCCGCACGCGATGACGAGGACGTCAGCGTCGAGCTCGAGCGCGTCGGTTCGCTCGCGCACCTCGACGCCCAGTGCGGCGGCACGCCGAACCAGCTCGCGCGTCACGCCCGCGGGGTCGGCGATCCCGTCCTCGCGGCAGATCGTCGCCCCCAGCACGTCGTCCACGCGGAGACCGGAGACGAACGACGGGTCGACGCTCTCCACCGGGACGCCGAAGGACGCCTGGAGCTCTCGCCGCTCCTCCAGCTCGCGCGAGCCCCTCCTCGGAGGTCGCGAGGAAGAGGTAGCCGACCTGCTCGAAGAGCGGCGCCCCCAGCTCGCGGAAGAGCCGCACGCTCGCTTGCGCCAACCGCACCTCCGCCTCGGTCGTGAACTGCTGCCGGACGCCACCCATCGCCTTGCCGGTCGCGCCGCCCGCGATCTCCCCCACTTCCGCGAGCACGACACTGTCCGCGCCCCGGAGCGCGAGGTGGTAGGCGATCGACGCACCGATCGCGCCCGCGCCGGCTACAACGACTCGAGCCATCCGCGGAGCTCGTGACGCTCGCCGTCGCTCAGTTGCCGCAGCGGCCGCCGCACGTCCTCACGCAGGGGGACGCCGCGCAGCCCGAGGATGAACTTCAGCGCCGCGTGGCGCGGGAACCGCTCGACCGCCGCACGCAGCTCGCCGAGCGCGATCGCGCCGGCCTCTGTCGGCTCCCGGACGACCGCGGCGACCCGGTCCGGGAACGCTGCCCCGAGGCCGGAGACCGCGCCGACCGCGCCGCCGGAGATGCCGTCGAAGATCAGCACCTCAGGGCCGACGAAGACATCGAGGCCCTCGATCAGATACGGGGAGAAGCGGTCGAAGGGCGTGTCGGAGACCTTGAGGCCGGCGAGGTTCGTCGCGCGTTCGCGCAGCGCGAGCAGCACCTCGATCGGGACCGCGTAGCCGCTCGCACGCTCGAACTCGTAGACGTAGAAGGGCGTCGGCGCGCAGGCGTCCGCGGCGGCCGCGAAGTGCTCGAGCAGCGCCCGTTCGTCGAGCTGGAAGTACGGCGGCCCGATCACCGCAATCGCATCGACGCCCGCCGCAGCGGCGTGCTCGACCAGCGCGAGCGTGTCTGCGGTGGTCTGCGCGCCGCAGTGGGCCGCGACCTGGAGCCTTCCTGCCGACGCCTCGATGAAGAGCTCGACCGCGCGCTGCCGCTCGGCCCGGTCGAAGAGGAGCCCTTCTCCGGTCGTCCCGAGCGCCAGGAGGCCATCCAGGCCGGCACCCGCCAGAAAGTCGACGTACGGGCCGAAGGCCGCCTCGTCGAGGCGGTGTGTCCGCCTGCGGAGTGACGGCGGCAGCGAGAGCACCACGGAGCATGCGCACGACTCTACTGCGGGTGAGGCAGGGCTCCGCGGAGGAAGCCCCGCCCCGTCGGCGTTACTTCTTCTTCTCGATGCTCACGAGCGTGTCGAGCTTGCGATCGCCGAGACCGCGGTCGGAGCCCGGGCCACCGTCGAGCGTGTCCGGCCCGCCGTCGCGTGCGTCGAGGTAGTCGGCCCCTGGACCGCCGAGCACCATGTCGCGGCCGGCAGACCCGGTGAGCGTGTCGTTCCCGGCTGCCGCCGTCGAGCCGGTCGGCGCCGGCGCCTCCGACGATCGTGTCGTTCCCGGCCTCGCCGAGGAGCACGGTCGTTACCTGTGATCCCTGAGATCCTGTCGTTCCCGCCCAGCCCGCAAATCGAGTCGCGGCCGGCGGTCCCGGTGAGCACGTCGCCGTTGATCGTGCCGGTGATCGTGCAGCCGGCGCGGCCGAGGCTCGGGCCCCAGTCGGGCGACATGTCCCAGTACCGGGGGCTCCTCAGGAGCCTGCGCTGCGAGCCGCCGGTCGCTGTCATCTGGAAGAACTCGCGGTTGTCCTTGGCCGTGCGGTCGCTGACGAACACGATCGAGCGTCCGTCGGGCGAGAACGATGGCAGGGCGTCGAGCGCGGGGCTGTTCGTCAGTCGCCGCTGGTTGGCGCCGTCCGCGTTCATCGCCCAGATGTCGAGGTTCCCGGCGGCGTCGCGGTCCGAGTCGAAGACGATCGTGCGGCCGTTCGGCGACCAGCTCGGGTTCTCGCCGCCGATGTTCGCGGCGTTCGTGAGCTGCGTCTGGCCGGTTCCATCGGCGTTCATCACCCACACCTGCCGGCGACCGCTGCGGTCGCTCATGAACGCGATGCGAGTGCCGTCGGGTGACCATGCCGGGTCGGCGTCTTCCGTCGCCGCTCGCGGTCAGGCGGGTCTCGCCGGTGCCGTCCGAGTTGATCGAGTAGATGTCGAGCTTGCCGTTGCGGCTCGTCTCGAACGCGATCTGCGCGCCGTCGTCGTTCCAGGCCGGGTCGCCGTCGAAGCCGCGCGAGAAAGTCAGCTCCTTGAGCGAGCTCCCGTCCGGCCGGATCACGTAGACGTCGGTGTCGCTGTGGCGCGTCGACTCGAACGCGATCTGCGAGCCGTCGCGGCGACCACGACGGCTGCGCGTCGTGCTGGTACCCCTGCGTGAGCTGGACGAGGCCGGTGCCGTTCGCGTTCACGAGGAAGAGGCTCGATTGGCCGCCGTCGTACGGCGGCGCCGCGCTGGAAGACGATGCGGCCGTTCGCGCCCGGAAAGGCGCTCTCGGCCGGTGAAGCTCCGCCTACTGCAGCGGCCGCGAGCGCGACCAGTGCCAGTGCTGCTGCCTTGCCGATCATCCTGAACCTCCTGTGGCGTGACCAGCTGACGGTAAGACGGCTCATGTTAGGTGCCACGACGAATCCCGTAAGGGAATCCGGGGGTTCTGTAAGGATCTCTGCGCGATGGGGGCACTCCGGATCGAACGCGACGACGACGTCCTGCGGATCACGCTCGCGCGCCCTGAAACACGGAACGCCTTCGACGCCGCGCTGATCGCCGAGCTCGCCGACGCGTTCGTCGACGTCGGCAAGGCGCGAGCGGTCCTGCTCGCCGGCGACGGGCCGAGCTTCTGCGCCGGCGCGGACGTCGACTGGATGCGCGCCTCGGTCGACCTCGACTTCGACGCAAACGTGGCGGACGCGAACGCCCTGCGCGGGATGCTGGAGGCGATCGACCGCTGCCCCGCTCCGGTCGTCGCGCGCGTTCAGGGCCACGCGCTGGGCGGCGGGGCCGGCCTCGTGGCCTGCGCCGACATCGCAGTCGCGGACGAACGGACCGTGTTCGCGTTCTCGGAGGTGAAGCTCGGCATCATCCCGGCGGTCATCTCGCCGTTCGCACTCGCGAAGATCGGGCCAAGCTGGGCGCGCCGCTACTTCGTCACGGGTGAGCGTTTCGACGCAGCGACCGCGCTGCGGATCGGGCTGGTGCACGAGGTCGCCGCCGATCTGGACAAGGCCCTCGACAGCGTCCTCGCAGAGCTCGAGAGTGCCGGCCCGCGAGCGGCACGGCACGCGAAGAAGCTCATCCTCGACCGGCCTGACGGGCCTGAGACTGCGCGCCGAATCGCCGAGCGCCGCACGAGCGACGAGGGCCAGGAGGGCTTGCGCGCGTTCCTCGAGCGCCGCAGCCCCGACTGGACGGGCTAGCTCACGCGGAGCAGCGGGCTGACGACCGCGCCCGCCGGATCCCAGAGCCGGAAGGTCGCGCCCTTGCCGGCCTGAACGCGTCCGGCTCAGGAATCCGTGCGCGTTCGTCTCCGCGACCCCGCCGACCGAGCGCCACCCGCCGTCTCGGAACTGCTGGAGGATGTATCGCTGCGGCCCGTTGCCCGATCGCACCTGCCCCCACAGCACCGTGCGGACGCCGACGCGGGAGACCTGCGCGAGCGGAAGCTGCGCCGCACGGTAGGAGAGCTTGACGCTCCCGCCGACGGCGATGTATCCGCTCTGCCAGCGCCCGATGTCAGGCTCGTCCTTGTAGAGGTACTGGATGAGCATGTCGACGTTCCGCGCGATGAAGGCGCGATACGCCGCCTCGCTCAGGTAGCGGGCCTGGAGCGTCTTGGAGACGCCGAGAGCACGATCGGGCGGGCTCGTCTGGTAGCCGTACTCCGTCAGCCAGATCCGCGTGAGCGAGCCGAAGGCGCGCGACACCTCGCGCTGCAGCCGCTCGAGCGTCGACATCGTGATCGTCTCGCAGTGGCCGCAGCCGCCGATCCAGGGCGTCTCGAAGCGGTTGAGCGGATAGGGGTTGTGTGCGTACGCGTCCAGACGCGCGTTCGCGGCGCCCATACCGCGGATCCAGGCGACCGGGGAGACGCCTCCGGTCGAGGCACGTGGAGCTGTGACGCCGCCGCCGACCTTCGCGCCGCGCGTCGCCCTGTGGATTGCGACGTAGGCGGGATTCAGCAGCTTCGTCACGTAGGTCTGGGGCGTGGTCGGGCGCAGCCAGCGACGCTGGTTCGGCTCGTTCCAGACGAGCCACAGCTTCACCCAGGGATAGCGCTTGGCCGCCGCGGAGGCGAACGCTGCGAAGGTCGAGCCCGACTTCGGTGCCCAGCTCGGAGCGCGGCCTCCGTTTGCCCAGCGCGGACTGCCGTAGAGCGTCACGACTGGTGCGATTCCGTGGTCGCGCAAACCTTCGAGAACCGAATCCGCGCTCCCCCAACTCCTCTTCCCGCGCACCTTCTCGACCTCGTGCCAGTTGATCGTGAAGCGCACCAGGTCGACGCCGATCCGGTCGAGCTCTGCGATCCGCTCGTCGAGCGTCCCCGGCCCGTACACGAGCCACGCGTCGTCCTGAAGCCCGTAGCGGACGTACGGCGAGGCCTCGGCGGGCGCAGACCACGCGAGGACTGCGGCGACCGTCGCTGCGAGAAGAAGAGCCCGACTCATGGCGATGACGGTAGCCGGAAGGCCGTGAAGGTCGTGTAAGCCCATGTAAGGGGTACGTCAGTGAGCGTTGACAGTGACGGCGCCGCCGGCGCCGAGCGGCGTTGCGAGGCGGTAGCTCGTTGCCCGCTTCGGGGCGACCTTGACCGTGAAGCGCCCGTCCGGCCGTATACGCACACGCCGGACACTTGTCCACGTGCCGCCGTTCACCTGCTTTTCGAGCCGCACCTTGCCGAGCCCGCGAACGAAGCCCTTGAGGACGACCGGCCGCCCCGCGACTGCCAGTGCGCGTCCCCGCGGCTGCTCGAGACTAAGGACGCGAACCGCGAACCAGGTGGAGCGGAGGTCGAGCGCGCGGCGGAAGTCCTGCGCGGCCATCGTCCGCGACGCCGCCGCGGCCCTTGATCGTCACCTCGACGGCGCGTCCTGACGATCCCCGCGTGACGACGAGGTCGCGCAGGACGCCAACGCCGAGCTTCCGTCCCACCTTGGCCGGCGTCCACGGGAATGGTCCCCAGCGGTGGAGCTTGGAGAGACCGTCGTAGGGATCAGGGACTGACACGAGATACGGCACGGGAGGCGCACCGGGCCACGCCTCTTCGTTCGAGACGGTTCTCCCGCCCGAGGTCGAGTGGTAGAAGGTCGTCGCGATCCGCCCGTTCCAGGAGACGACGCGGCCTGCGGTGGAGCCGATCGCACGGTTCGTCGTTGCCGCCTCGGCTCGGATGCCGCCGTAGACCTGGCTCCGCGTGTCGGCGTAGAGATCGAAGAGCGTGCCCGGCTTGAGCGTCGCGAGCGCGTAGGAGCGTGCGACGACGGCCTGGGCTCGCAGCGCCTCGCGATGCCAGTCGTCCGGCATCTCCCAGGGCACGACGCCGCGGAGGTAGCGGTCGAGCGGCAGTCGGTTGACGATCGTGAGCTTGCCGGCCTGCCGATGGACGAGCAGCGCGCCGCGGTACGCGTTCCCGTCGAGCTGCAGCGGCTCGGCGCCGGGCACGTAGCGCAGAGGCAGTCTCAGCCTTTGCAGCCTCGCGGCGACGAGGTTCTGCTTGCCGGCCTTGAGCTTGCGCACCTTCCCACGGGCGTCGACGACTTTGAACGGCTTCGTCGAGCTGATCTGAACCGCGGGAAGCCGCTCGGCGAGGAGCACGCGAACCGGCCTGGCCGGCACGGTGCGAAGCTCGGTGCCGACGTAGAAGTGCTCGAGGATCCGCTCGTAGCCCCAACCGGCCTCGGCATAGCCCCGCGCCCCGTACTGGCTCATGCCGACGCCGTGACCCCAGCCGCGGCCGTCGATCACGAAGAGCGTGCCGGCGACCGCCTGTGCAGGCGAACAGAGAAGAACGACCCCAAGAGCGAGAAGCAACCGCCGCAAGCGGGGCAGGTTATCGCGGCTGCATACCATCCGCAACGATGAAGATCCGGAAGCTCCTGGTGGCAAACCGCGGTGAGATCGCAGTGCGCATCTTCCGCACCTGCGGCGAGCTCGGAATCGCCACCGTCGCGGTTGCCGCGCCCGACGACACCGACTCGCTGCACGCCCGCTCCGCGGACGAGATGGTCGAGATCGAGAGTTACCTCGTCGCCGCGGAACACATCCGCGCCGCGGAGCAGGCCGGCGCCGACGCGATCCATCCCGGCTACGGGTTCCTCGCCGAGAACGCCGACTTTGCGGCCGCAGTCGTCGCCGCCGGGCTGACCTGGGTCGGGCCCGCCCGCGGAGGCACTTCGCCAGGGCGGCGACAAGCTCGCGGCGAAGCGAATCGCCCTCGAGTCGGGGGTGCCCGTCGTGCCCACCGGCGACCCGGCCTGAGATCGGCTTCCCGCTCGTCGTCAAGGCCGCGGCCGGGGGCGGCGGCCGCGGGATGCGAGTCGTGCGCGAGCCGGGCGAGCTCGAGGAGGCGTTCGAGGCCGCTGCGCGGGAGGCGGAGGCGGCTTTCGGCGACGGCACGGTCTTCTGCGAGCGCTACGTCGAGCGTCCGCGCCACGTCGAGATCCAGCTCCTCGCCGACACGCACGGGAACGTGCTGGCGCTCGGCGAGCGGGACTGCTCGGTGCAGCGCCGCCACCAGAAGGTGCTCGAGGAATCTCCCTCGCCCGCGGTCGACCCGGAGCTGCGGGCGGAGATGAGCGAGGCGGCGATCGCGTTCGCGAAGGGGATCGGCTACGCGAGCGCCGGCACCGCAGAGTTCATGCTCGATGGGCGCGACTTCTACTTCCTCGAGCTGAACGGCCGCATCCAGGTCGAGCACCCGGTGACCGAGCTCGTCAGCGGCCGCGACCTGATTCGCGACCAGATCCGCGTCGCCGAAGGAGAACGACTTAGTGTGACTGGAACACAAAGTCAGGGCCACGCGGTCGAGGTTCGCCTCTACGCCGAGGACCCGCGCAGCTTCCTGCCGCAGGCAGGGAAGCTCGAGCGGCTGCGGCTGCCATCCGGGATCCGTGTCGACGCTGGCGTCGCGGAAGGCGACGAGATCGGAATCGGCTACGACCCGATGATCGCGAAGCTCATCGCCCACGGGCCGACACGGGCTGAGGCGCTCGCGCGGCTCGGCGATGCGCTGGCGGAGACCGAGGTCGGCGGCGTCACGACGAACCTTCCCTTCCTCCGCTGGCTCGTCGCGCATCCCGTCCTCCAGGCCGGCGAGGCGACGACTGCCTTTCTCACCGAGTATCCCCCGCTCTCGGAGCCGCCCCTGCGCCTGCCGGATGCCGCCTGGCGTGGCGGTTGGCGGCTCAACCTCGCACAGGTTCCGTCCGCAGCTCCGCCTGACGTCGACAGCGCCGCACACGACCACGTTGCGGGCGGCGGCGAGAGCCGGGTCACCGCGCCGATGCCGGGGACGGTGATCCAGGTCAACGTGTCACCGGGTGACCACGTCGACGCGCGTCGGCCGCTGCTCGTGCTCGAGGCGATGAAGATGGAGACGCCGCTCGCGGCCCCTTACGACTCGACCGTCAAGGCGGTGCACGTCAAGGAAGGCGACCGCGTCGCGGGCGGCGCCCTCCTCGTCGAGCTCGAAGCTGACTAGTCCGCCGGAACGGCGGCGGCCGCCTCGGGGGCGGCGCCCCCGCGGAGCGGCGAGAGGAAGACTGCGGTCAACACGATCAGCACCGCCGCTGCGATGAGGATCGTCCAGCCATCGTCGACCGTCGGCTTCACCGTCATCGCAAAGACGATCGCGTACATGTAGACGAGGTCGATCCGGAGCACGGTGAAGAGGCGGCGGATCAGCTCCTGTCCCGCAGGCGTTGCCGGCCCGATCACGGGCAGGCGCTTGGCCATGGGCGCGATCACGAGCAGGCCCGTGAGGAACGACGCGGCAAACGTGACGAGAGCGAAGACGATCCACAGCTGTCCCCAGTCCCAGTTGCCGTCGATCATCATCCCGACTCCGGCGAGGACGACGACGAGAGAGGCGGGGACGAACATCCGCTCGCCGAGCACGCCGGCACGTCCGGCGAACCTGGCGATCTCATCTGTATCGCCGCCGCGCCGAACGACCATGCCGTACATCTGGAACGTAAAAGCGCCGCCCAGCCAGATCGCGGCCGCGCTGATGTGCACGAACAGCAGGAACTCGTACCAGCTCAAGAAGACCCCTCCCTCGGAAGTCGCGTCCAGCAGGTTCTATAAGGCTAGAACAGCTTTTGCAACTTCATCGCGGCGCCCATGTCTCCCTTGATCTTGAGCTTGCCGGTCATGTAGGCGGTGGTGGGGTTCTGCTCGCCGTTGATGACGGCCATCATCGTCTCCTCGGAGGTGGTGATCGTCGTGTCGGCTTCGCCGCCGCCTTCGGTCACCTCGACCTTGCCGTCCTCGACCTTGACGACCCATTCGCCGGCACCCTCGATGTCGAACAGGTACGAGTTGTTCATCCCGGCCGTCTTTTCGGCGTCGGCGCGGGCTGCTAGACCGTTGAAGAACTCCTGCACGTTCTCAGCCATCTCGTTTCGCTCCTTGATCGGTTGGAGAGGCGAATCTACCCGGTAGGGTTCGGCCGCGCATGGACCTCGACCTCACCCAGGAGCAGCAGCTCGTCCGCGACACGGTGCGTGAGTTCGCGCGCGAGAAGGTCGCGCCCGTCGCGGAGGAGCTCGACCGCGAGTCGCGTTTTCCGTACGAGATCGTTGCCGACCTCGGCGAGCTCGGCCTGATGGGGCTGCCCATCTCCGAGGACTACGGTGGAGCAGGCGGCGACACCGTCTCCTATGCGCTCGCGATCGAGGAGCTCACGCGGATCGACTCGTCCGTCGCGATCACCGTCGCGGCGCACACCTCGCTCGGGACGATGCCGATCTACATGTTCGGAAGCGAGGCGCAAAAGCAGCAGTGGCTGCCGGACCTCGCTTCGGGACGCAAGCTCGCCGCCTTCGGCCTGACCGAGCCCGGCGCGGGCTCCGACGCGGGGAACACGCTCACGACGGCGGAGCTGCGCGACGGCCAGTGGCTCGTCAACGGGTCGAAGATGTTCATCACGAACGCCGGCACGGACATCACCTGGGGCGTGACGCTGACAGCACGCACGGGCGAGGATGAGATCTCGAACATCGTGGTCGAGAACGGCACTCCCGGCTACGAGGTCTCGGCGCCGATGAAGAAGCTCGGCTGGAAGGCCTCCGACACGCGCGAGCTCTCGTTCAGCGACGTCAGCGTCCCTGAAGGAAATCTGCTCGGCGCGCGCGGTGCGGGCTTCCACCAGTTCCTCGAGATCCTCGACGGCGGCCGCATTTCGGTGGCGGCGATGGGCGTCGGCCTTGCGCAGGGCGCCTACGACCTTGCGTTCGCGTACGCCCAGGAACGCCAGCAGTTCGGGAAGCCGATCGCGCGCTTCCAGGCCGTCCAGTTCAGGCTTGCAGACATGGCGACGGAGATCGAGGCAGGCCGCGGGATGGTGATCAAGGCGGCGTGGCTGAAGGACCGGGGCCGGCCCTTTGCACGCGAGGCGGCCATGGCGAAGCTCTACACGGGCGAGCTATCGAACCGCGCGGCGAACTGGGCGCTCCAGATCCACGGCGGCTACGGCTTCATGGACGAGTACGCGATCTCGCGCCTCTACCGCGACCAGAAGATCCTGGAGATCGGCGAGGGCACCAACGAGGTGCAGAGAATGGTGATCGCCAAGCTTCTGGGTCTTTAGGGCTAGGAGGGTTCGGCGAAATATCGGCTGAGTCGCCGGCCGCGCTGCTCGCCCCGAGGCCGCGTCCTCAGTCGCCCCGATAGCTTCAGCTATCGAGGCTCCCTGCGTCCTTGCCTCGGAACGAGCATCGCACCCCGGCGACGAGCGACATTCCGCCAAACCCTCCTAGACGCCTTCGGCGAGCGCGTGGCGGAGCTTGCGGCGCGCCGCCTTCCGCTCCTTCATCGCGCGGGGATCCGGAATCGGAACCGCGGACAGGAGCGCCTTCGTGTAGTCGTGCTGCGGATTTGTGTAGACCTCCTCCGCCGCGCCGATCTCCACGAGCTGACCCTTGTTCATCACAGCGATCCGGTCGCTCATCGTGCGGACGACGGCGAGGTCGTGCGCGACGAAGAGGTACGTGAGGCCGAAGTCCCGCTGAAGGTCCTTGAGCAGGTTGAGGATCTGCGCCTGGATCGAGACGTCGAGCGCCGAGACCGGCTCGTCGCAGACGATCAGCTTCGGGCTCAGGGCGAGTGCGCGCGCGATGCCGATTCGCTGGCGCTGGCCGCCCGAGAACTCGTGCGGATAGCGGTTCGTGAAGCTCGGGTTGAAGCCGACGACATCGAGCAGCTCGCGGATGCGGATGCCGCGGTCGCGGCGCGTGCCGATCCCGTGCACGATCAGCGGCTCGCCGACGATGTCTCCGACCGTCATCCGCGGGTCGAGCGACGAGTACGGGTCCTGGAAGACGATCTGCATCTCGCGCCGCATCTTGCGCAGCGTTTCGCGGCCGAGCTCCGTCAGCTCGATGCCCTCGAAGCGGATCGAGCCAGACGTGGGCTTCAGAAGCTGCAGGACGCAGTAGCCGGTCGTCGACTTCCCTGAGCCGGACTCGCCGACGAGACCGAGCGTCTCGCCGGCCTTGATCTCGAAGCTGACACCGTCGACCGCCTTCACCTCCCCGACCTTCCGCTCGATCAGCAGCCCTTCCTTGATCGGAAAGTGCTTGTGGAGGTCCTTGACCTCGAGGAGGACGCCCTCGGTGCTCATGCCGGGGCGCCTTCGGGCTGGCGTGTGCCGGTACGTTCGCTCGCCGGGTGGGCCGAGCGGACCCAGTGGTCCTTCCGAAGCTCGCGCAGCTCCGGCATCTGCTCGGTGCACGAGTCGCCGCCCGCATAGCGGCAACGCGGCGCGAACCGGCACGCGGCAGGCGGGTCGATCATGTCGGGCGGGCGGCCCGGGATCGCCGTCAGCCGCCTCTGCTCGGATCCCCTCGCCCTCCAGCTGCGGCAACGCGCCGAGCAGCGCCTCGGTGTACGGATGCTCGGGGTTGTCGAAGAGGTCGAGCGTGGATGCCTGCTCGACGATCTGGCCGGCGTACATCACGAGGATTTCGTCCGCCGCTTCGGCCACCACGCCCATGTCGTGCGTGATGATGATCATCGCCATCTCGTGCTCGGCACGAAGGTCGTCGAGCAGGTCGAGCACGGACGCCTGAACGGTCACGTCCAGCGCCGTCGTGGGCTCGTCCGCGATGAGCAGGCTCGGGTCGCAGGAGAGTGCGATGGCGATCATCACGCGCTGCCGCATGCCGCCGGAGAAGCGGTGCGGGTAGTCCTTCAGCCGTTCGGAAGCGCGCGGAATACGAACCTCCTCGAGCAGCTCGATCGCCTTCTTGTTGGCCTGCGACTGCGGCACGTCGTAGTGCCGTCTGATCGTCTCCGTGATCTGCATCCCGATCGTCAGCGTCGGGTTGAGCGACGTCATCGGGTCCTGGAAGATCATCGCGATCTCACGGCCGCGCACGTCCTCCAGCTCTCGCTCGGACAGGGTCGTCAGATCGCGACCCCCGAAGAGCACCTCGCCGGAGACGATCTTCGCGGGCGGCTTCGGGATGAGGCCCATGATCGAGAGTGCGGTCACGGACTTCCCGCAGCCCGACTCGCCCACGATGCCGAGTGTCTTGCCCTTCTCGATTGCGAAGCTGATCCCGTCGACAGCGCGTACGACGCCCTCGCGCGTGAAGAAGTGCGTGCGGAGGTCGTTGACTTCGAGCAGGGCCATCCCCTAGTTCTCCCTGGTCCTCGGGTCGAGGGCGTCCCGCAGTCCGTCGGCGATGAAGTTGGCGCAGATGACGAGCGTGGCGATCGCCACGGAAGGGACGATGATCTCGATCGGATGGGTGCGGTAGGTGGTGCGGCCTTCCTGCGCCATCGCGCCCCACGACGGGTCGGGTGGGCTGATGCCGAGGCCGATGAACGACAGGAACGCCTCACCGAGAATCACCGCCGGCAACTCGAGGAAGATGGCGATGATCAGCACGCCGAGGGTGTT
The DNA here is from genome assembly GCA_963752405.1 of uncultured Gaiellaceae bacterium. Classification (GTDB taxonomy): domain Bacteria; phylum Actinomycetota; class Thermoleophilia; order Gaiellales; family Gaiellaceae; genus Gaiellasilicea. The sequence goes on along the minus strand of CAVVYB010000011.1, from coordinate 76,710 downwards.
GGGGAGCAGGTGCCTGGAGAGAATCCGGTACCAGCGCGCACCGACCGCCTTCGCAGCGCGCACATAGTCGTTTTCCTTCAGGGTGATTACCTGCCCGCGAACGATCCGCGCAGTCGTGAACCAACTGGCGATCGACAACGCGATCATCATCGTCCACATGTCGGTACGCCCGATGATCTGGAGAGTGATGATCGCAAACGGCAGATAGGGGAGCCCGTAGAGCGCGTCGAGGAAGCGCATCATCCCGTTGTCGAGGCGGCCGCCGACGAAGCCGGAGATCGAGCCGTAGACCACGCCGATCAGCAGGATCGCGAGCGTCGCACCGAAGCCGATCAGGATCGAGACACGTCCGCCCTCGGCCGTCCGCGTGAAGATATCGCGACCGAACTTGTCGGTTCCCAGCGGATGCGCGAGGCTGGGGCTCTGCTTCGCCTGCGAAAAGTCGACCTCGATGCCGGTGTAGGGCGAGATGAAAGGCCAGATGAGGCAATAGAGAACAATGAGCACGAAGATCACACCTGCGACCACCGCGCCTCGGTTGCGGATGTAGCGCCGCCAGGCGTCCCTCCAGAGATTCGACTGCCTGATCGGCGCGCCCGGCGCGATGCGCTACGCCGGGCTCGACAACGACCCCCCGGTTCGCGGGTCTCGATGGGGTTGAGGACCATCAGGTGCGCGCGTCCCGGGTGCGGGGGTCGAGGATCCCGTAGAGGATGTCGACCACCAGGTTGGCGAAAATGATGAGCACCGAGAGCAACACGGTCAGGCCCATCACGACCGAGTAGTCACGCGCGTTCACTGCCGTGACGTAGTACTGCCCGATGCCGGGAATGTTGAAGATCAGCTCGATCACAAAGGAACCGGTGATGATGAACCCGAGCAGCGGACCGGCCGCGGTAACGACCGGAATCAGCGAGTTACGGAGCACATGGAGGCCGACAACTCGCTTGTAGTGCAGGCCCTTGGCGCGCGCCGTCCGCACGTAGTCCTGCTGCAGCGTCTCGAGCATGGTGCCGCGGACGAGTCGCGCAAAGAGGGCCATCGGCGCGAAGCCGAGCGCGATCGACGGCATGATCTTGCTCTGCCATGTCGACCAGCCCGAGGTCGGTAACGCACCCCACTTCAGCGAGACGAAGTAGATCATCAGCGTCGCCACGAGGAAGCTCGGGATCGCGTGGAAGATGTTGGAGAAGAACATCGCCGCGTAGTCGATGCCTGTGTTGTGCCGCAGTGCGGCGATCACCCCCAGCGGCACGCCGACCACGACTGCGAACAGGAAAGCGTAGAAGCCGAGCTCGATCGACTTTGGGAAGTGCTCCTTGACGATGTCGTTCACGTCCTGCCCACGCAGGACGAGCGAGGGGCCGAGATCGCCTGTGAAGACGCCCTTCACGTAGAACGCGTACTGCACGTACCAGGGCCTGTCGACGTTGAACTTCCGCTCCAGGTTTCGCTGTACGGCCTCGGGCACCGCGCGCTCCGTCTGGCGGAACGGGTTGCCGCCGATCTGGCGCATCATCGTGAAGGTCAGGAAGATGACGACCAGCAGAACCGGGATCGTCCAGAAGATTCGCCTGACGATGAATTTCAGCATTCGTCTCCCTGTACCCGCGTCGCCGAATTCTGACGCGAGCGGGGGCGCACTGGGTTAGTCCAGTGCGCATCCCGCTCGCGTCGGGCTTGCAGAGATGACCTGCTACTCGGTGACGACCACCTTTGTCAGGTCGACCTGGGTGAGCAGGTTGAACTCGAACGTGTCCTTGACCGACAGCTTCTCGAGTCCGGGCTGCGTGTAGAAGTAGATCGGGATGACCGGCACGTCGCCGTTCTCGCCGAACAGGATGTCCTCCGCCTCGCCGTAGAGCTCGTAGCGAGCGTCGGTGTCCGCGGTCTTACGTGCTTCGTCGATCTTCGCGTCGTAGTCCTTGTTGCACCAGTTCGTGTTGTTGTTCCCCGAGTCGCACGTCCAGAGCTCGAGGAAGTTGATCGCATCGACGTAAGTCGCCGATCCAACCGAGCCGGTAGACGTCGACGGCCTGGTTCGGCGGCGGTCCGAGGAACTCCAGGAATTGCGCGAACTCCTGCTGCTTGATCGTGGTCGTGATCCCGAGCTCCTTCCAGGAGGCCTGAATCGCAACTGCGATGTCACGGTGTCCCGGCGAGTCGTTGAGGTAGAGGGTGATCTCCTTCTTCGGGTTGGCGACCTCCCCCATCAGCGTCTTCGCCTGTTCCAAGTCGCCCTCGGCGGGCAGCCACGGAGACTGCGGGTCGATCGCGTCGAAGCCCGGCATGCCCTTCGGCGTCATGCCGGAAGCCGGCAGCTGACCACCCTGCGCGACGTTGTCGATGATCGACTGCCGCGGGATCGCGAGTGCCATTGCCCGGCGCTGCTTCACGTCGGGGACGTTCTTCACGTTGAAGCCGTAGTAGTAGGTGCCGAGGGCCGGGTACTGGACGTACTCCGGCGTCTCCTTCAGCCGCGCGATCTCGTCCGGGGGCGGCGGCTGCGCGTCGACATCCGTCTCGCCGGCCTCGAACGCCTGCACGGCGGTGATGCCGTCGGAGATCATGCGGCCGTTCACGCGCGTCAGCTTGACGCTCGCCGCGTCGCGCCAGTCCGGGTTCTTGACGAGGTCGATGGCAGAGCTGTGCTTCCAGCTCGCGAGCTTGAAGGGCCCGTTGGTGACGATGTTCGCGGCCTCGGTCCACTTGTCGCCGAACTCGTCGACGGCCTTCTTGTTCACGGCCAGGAACGAGTGGTGCGCCATCTGCTGCAGGAACCACGGCTGCGGCGTCGTCAGCTTGATTTCCAGTGTCTTGTCGTCGACCGCCTTGACGCCGATCTTGTCGGCGAGCGCGGCGCAATCGTCCTTCTTCGGGTCGCAGCTGTTGTAGTCCTGCGCGCCGACGATGCCGTAGAACTGGTACGCGTAGTCCGCGCCGAGCTCGGGCGAGACCGTGCGCTTCCACGAGTAGATGAAGTCCTCGGCGACGACGGGGTCGCCGTTCGTCCACTTGAGATCGTCACGAAGCTTGAGGGTGACGGTCAATCCGTCCTCGCTCGTCTCGAAGCTCTCCGCTGCGGCGGGCACCGGCTTGAGATCCTCGTCGAGCGCGACGAGCGGATCCATGATGTTGAGGAGGATGTTCGAGGAGGTCGTGTCGGTCGCGAGACCGGGATCCAGTGAAGGGGGCTCGGTGCCCCAGTTCACGGTAATTACCTGGTTGGCGGCTTCGCCGCCTTCTCCGGTTGTCGCGCCGGTGCCGGACGAGCCTTCCTCGTCGTCACCGCCGCAACCGGCCGCAACCAGCGCAAAGCTCGAGACGAGCAGCGCCAGCCAAAGCCAGAGGGTCTTGGTCCTCATGTGTGATGTCCTTCCGTTGTGTCCATACGAGGCCGCGGCGCTCAGAACGCCGATTTGGTCCTTGCCATGTATACCGTCCCCAAACCTGTGAACCGGTGTCCTTTACGAGCCGCATACGTCGGCGCAACGCTATCTACGTTCTTGGCCCTCGTGACGGCACAAGGTGCATGGGCGCATGTCGACGTGCAGCCGCGCCTCGTGGAGCAGGGTGAAATCGCCCAATTGCGGGTCGAACTGCCGAATTGCGCCCCGGTCCGGCGCCGGAGCGGATCGAGGTCGAGGGCGCCGGAATCGAGATTCTGTCGACCCGGCTTCAGGGCACAAAGGGGTCGGAGACGGTCTGGAGCGTGCGTTTGCGCGCCACCGCGTCGCCGGGCGAGGTGCCGTTGATCCTGCGAGCGGTTTACGCGGGCGGCGAGGCCGTCGAGGTCAGGGACAGCCTCACCGTGGTCCCGGCGCCGAGACGTCGTCCTTCCCCTGGGCCGCAGTCGCGGGCGGCACGCTCCTCGCGCTCGCGCTGGCGTTCGGTTTGCTGCTCCTCGCCCGCCGCCGGACGGAGTGATAGCGTCACCTCTCGTGCTGTTCCAGCAGTTTTTGGACGACGACCTGGGTTGTGCGTCGTATCTGGTCGGCGACGAGGACGCGGGCGTCGCCGCAATCGTCGATCCACCGTACGCGATCGAACCGGTGCTGGAAGCGGCGGCCAGGCGGGACGTGGAGATCGTGCGGGCAGTCGAGACGCACACGCACGCCGACCACCTCTCGGGCCATGGCCGGCTCGCGCTCGAGCACGGTATCCCGGTCTCGATCCACGGCGCGGCGGCGGCCGAGTATCCCCACGACACCCTCGAGGACGGTGTGGAGCTCGGAGCTCGGCCAGATCGTCCTGCGCGCCATTCACACACCCGGGCACCGGCCCGAGCACACGTGTCTCGCCGTCATCGATCGCACGCGTGCCGACGAGCCCTGGCTCGTGCTCACGGGCGACTCGCTCTTCGTCGGCGATGCCGCGCGCCCGGACCTCGCAATGGCTGCGAAGGAGGGCGCGGAAGGGCTCTTTCACTCGCTGCGCCGGCTGCTCGAGCTTCCTGACGGCGTCGAGGTCTTCCCCGGGCACATCGCGGGCTCGCTCTGCGGCACGGGCATGAGCTCCAAGGCGTCCTCGACAATCGGCTTCGAACGACGCTTCAATCGTGCGCTCCAGATCGATGACGAGCTCGACTTCGTCGCGGACGCTTCGACCTCAGCTCCGAAGCCGCCGAACATGAGCCGGCTCGTCGATCTCAACCGCGGCCCGTTCGTCGGCGCGTCCCCGGAGGTGGGCGAGCTCGCGGCGCCGCCGGCCGACACGGTCGTTCTCGACGTGCGCAACGCGTCCGCCTACGGCGAGGGCCACCGGAAGGGTGCCCTCAACGTCCCGGTCTCGGTCAACTCGTTCGCGACGAAGGCCGGCTTCGTGCTCGACCCCGAGGACCGGATCGTGGTGCAGGCGGCGACCAGCGACGAAGCGGCCGACGCAATCCGCGGCCTGCACGCCGTCGGCTTCCTCGAGCTCGAGGGCTACGTGCTCGGCGGCGGCTCGGAGCGCATCGAGCCGGTCGACCTCGACGAGCTCGGCCGGCTGCTCGAGGAAGGGGTCGAGCTGATCGACGTCCGCGAGCGCGACGAGCGCGACGACGGCTACATCGCCGGCAGCCGCAACATCCCGTACCGCCTGCTCCCGATCTGCGGCGCCGACGTCCCCACCGACCGTCCGGTCGTGACGATTTGCGAGAGCGGCGCCCGCGCCGGCATCGCCGCATCGATCTTGGCCTCCAAAGGCGTCGCCGCCCGCCCCGTGCTCAACGGAGGCATCTCCGACTGGGCCGCCCGCGGCGGGCAGATGGTCGAGTTCCGCCGCTGCGGCTCGTAAGCGAGAGAGAACGCCTTGTGTTTCTGAAACACAAGCCCCTTTTCGTTCGTTCGTCGCCGCGCTTTCGTTGACCTCTCGTTGCAGGGCTCCCGGCACGATCGGGTCATGCGATTCGCGAGCTCACGTGCGAGCCGACCGAGGCTGCGGGAGCTGGTCGCGGCCCTCGACGAGGACGACACTCCGGTGGCCGCGACGTGGCGGCTCGTCTCGGAAACCGCTGCAAATCTGGGACTTCCGCGGCCGAGCTACCCGCACATTCGCCGCCTCGTGCGCGACGAGCGTCGCCGCCGACGCGCACGCGCCGAGATCCGCGACGTGGTCAAAGAGGCCGCGAGCACCATTGCCGGCGGCCGCGTCCCGGGCTTCGACTACACGCTCGGGCGCCTCCTCGACGCGCAGGCCGCGCTCGCGGCGGAGGAGGCTTGTGTTTCAGAAACACAAGGCGCTTTCGAGCTCGCGCGCGCCGCCCGGCTAGGAGGGTTTGGCGGAACGTCGCTCGTCGCCGGGGTGCGATGCTCGTTCCGAGGCAAGGACGCAGGGAGCCCGCGGGCTGGTAGCCCGTGGGCGACTGAGGACGCGGCCTCGGGGCGAGCAGCGCCGGCCCGGCGGCTCAGCCGATGTTTCGCCAAACCCTCCTAGCTGAGCCGCTCGGCGGGATAGCCCGCTCGGCAAGGGTGGCGCGGAGCTCGTCGCAATGAGCCTCGTCGCGCATCGCGAGCGTCAACTCGACCTCGGTCTGCCCGATCGGCAGCTCCATCCCCTCACGGTGGTGCTCGACGGAGACGACGTTCGCGCGCTCCGCGGCCACGAGTTGCAGGAGCTTGACGAGCTCGCCGGGACGATCGCCGAACCGCGTGCGGACGACGAGGAAGCGTCCCGCCTGCGTCAGCCCGTGCCGCATCACCTGGATCAGGAGAGTCGGGTCGATGTTGCCGCCGGAGAGGATCACGCACGCCTCGTCCTCGCCCGGCACCTTGCCGGCGAGCAGCGCCGCGACCGGCGCGGCTCCGGCGCCCTCGACCAGCAGCTTCGTCCGCTCGAGCAGCAGCACGATCGCATGGCTGATCTGCTCGTCCGTCACCGTGACGATCTCGTCGAGCAGCTCGCCGAGAATCGCGGAAGTCAGCGTTCCGGGCTGCTTGACCGCAATGCCCTCGGCGATCGTGTAGCTGTGCTCGGTGCCGCCGGCGAACGGACACATGTTCTCGGCCTGAACGCCGACGATGCGCACGTCGGGCCTGAGCGCCTCCAACCCGATCGAGATCCCGGACGCGAGCCCGCCGCCGCCGATCGGGACGACGAGCGTGCCGAAGTCCGGCAGCTGCTCCACGAGCTCGAGCGCGATCGTCCCCTGACCCGCGATCACGCGGTCGTCCTCGAAGGCGTGAACGAACGTCGCGCCGCTCGACTCGACGAACTCCTGCGCGGCGGCCACCGACTCGTCGAAGCCGGCACCGACGAGCTCCACACGCGCGCCGTAGTTTCGGGTCGCGTCGACCTTCGCCATCGGCGAGTCCTGCGGCATGAAGATCGTGGCGGTGATTCCGGCCTCGCGCGCCGCCCACGCGACAGCCTGGCCGTGATTGCCGGCGCTCGCTGCGACGACGCCGGCGCCGCGCTCCGCCGGCGTCAGCGAGGCGATCGTGTTCACCGCGCCCCGGATCTTGAAGGCGCCGGTGCGCTGGAGGTTCTCGGCCTTCAGCTGGATCGGCCGCCCGGCCAGCCGAGAGAGCGTCTCGGATGGGTAGACCGGCGTGACGCGCGCGATCCCGGCGATCCGGTCGCGCGCCGCCTCGAGGTCAGCGAGTGTCGGTGGGTGTGCTGTCTTCAATTCCGTATACCTGCTCAAGGATCTCACGGACGGCCGAGAGCGGATCGAGCTCCCGCGCCTGTACCTGGTCGAGCAGGCGCCGCAGCTCCGGAGTCTCAGCCACCTGCGCCTGGAGGTGCGCCTTCGCTCGGCTCGTCGCGGCTGCGAACACCTCGCCGGCGAGGTTCTTCCGCCGCCGTTCCTCGAGCAGCCCGTTGGACTCGAGGAAGGTGCGGTGCTCCTCGATCTTCCCCCAGAGCTCAGGCACGTTCTCGCCACGGACAGCCTCCGTCAAGACGATCGGAGGACGCCACTCTCGATCGCGGTCGAGCGCAAGGATCGAGCGCACCTCGTTCAGCATCGTCTTGGCGGCCGGGTGATCCATCTTGTTGATCGCGATCACGTCCGGGATCTCCATGATCCCCGCCTTCAGGGCTTGCACCGAGTCGCCGGAGCCGGGCATCAGCACGAGCAGGACGGTATCCGCGATCCCGATCACCTCCACCTCGCTCTGTCCCGCGCCCACGGTCTCCAGCAGGACGAGCTCCTTGCCGGCCGCGTCGAGCAGCAGAGCGGCCTGCAGCGTCGCCTCGGCGAGGCCACCGAGGTGCCCGCGCGTGCCCATCGAGCGGATGAAGACGCCCGGATCGAGAAAGTGGTCGGCGAGTCTGATGCGGTCGCCGAGCAGCGCGCCGTGGGTGAACGGGCTCGACGGGTCGACGGAGATCACGCCGACCGACCGCTCCTCGGTGCGGATGTGCCGGACGAGCGTGCTGATCAAGGACGACTTTCCGACCCCCGGCGGTCCCGTGACGCCGACGACGAACGCCGAGCCGGTCTCCGGATAGAGCTCGCGGACGAGCTCGTACGAGAGCGGGTCCGCGTTCTCGACGAGCGAGATCGCCCGAGCGAGCGCCCGGCGATCGCCGGAGCGCACGCCGGCCGCAAGGTCGTCGAGCGTCCAGGGCTGCCGTGGGCTCATGCGACCGCCTCGCGGTCTCGGGGCGCAAGCACAAAGGCGGCGAAAGAGGCGATGAGATAGGCGGTGGCCGCTCCACCCCACACCCAGCGCGCACCGACGGCGTCGGTGAGCGCGCCCGACACGACCATCCCGATCCCGAGCAGCGCGTAGTTCGAGGACATGATCACCGTGAACGCGCGGCCGCGAAGCTCGTCCGGCGCGCCACGCTGGACGAGGAGGGCGTTGCACACCACTGCCGCGCCGTTTCCGAGCGACGCCAGGACGACCGCAGGCACCGCGACGGCGATCGTCGGCGCTACCGCTGCAATGCTGTACCCGAGCGCCATCAACGCGATCCCGAGCCCGTAGAGCCAGCTCACACCGAAGCGCTCGATGAAGGTACCCGCGGCGAAGCTGCCGATCGTCAGGCCGAGCCCGCCCGCGCCGACGAGGACGCCGAAGCCGATGTTCCCGCCGTCGAGCGCGACCTTCGCGAGCACCACCTCCGCGACGTTGATCGCTGCGTTGCCGAACATGACGATGTTCCAGGCCACCAAGACCGTCAAGAGCGCGCGCGAGCGAACGACGATCCTGAGCCCGTCGCCGATGTCTTGCCAGTGGCCACGGCTCTCGATCATGCCCGCTTGCATCCGCGGGCCGGCGATCCGGGCGAGCAGAACGGCGGAGAAGAGGAACGTCAGCGCGTTCAGCCAGTAGGCGAGATCCGGGCCCTGAACCGCGATCAGGATCCCGCCGACGACCGGACCCACCATCCACGTCAGGTTGTCGCCCGTCTGCAGCAGCGAGGTTGCATTCGGCAGCTCGTCGTCGTCCACCAGATTCGGCAGGCCGGCGTAGACCGCCGGCCGGAAGAAGCCCGTCGCCACGCCGGCGAGCCCGGCAAGCACGACGATCGCCGTCGCGCTGCCGGCGAACGGCAGCACGCAGAAGATCGCGACGCGGACCAGATCGGACACGATCAGCAGCCGCTTGCGGGAGAACCGGTCGACGAGCGGCGCGAAGAGAAAGCCGATCAGGATGATCGGCAGGAAGTCCGCGATCAGGAGAGCGCTGACCCACGCTCCCGACTGCGTCCGGTCGTAGACGTCGACCGTAAGGGCGATCGCGGCCACATACGTTCCCGCACCCGACCCGAACGTCGCGACGAAGAGGCGCCGGAAATCGGGCGCGGTCTTGAGGAGGTCGAGGCGAAGGATGCGCGGAAGCTAACAGCCGGGCCGGCGAGGGCTTAGAGCTTGGCCGCGGCCAGGCGAGCTGCGAGCAGCTTCCCGAGCGCGCGTAGCTCGGCCGGCGGGACGCCCGCGCCGGGAGTGACGGCAAGCATCGATGCGTCGCCTCGCCCCTGACCGACCGCGATCAACTGGAGCGTAAAGGGCACCGTCCCTGTCTTGCCGTCCTGCGTGATGGTCATCCGGGCGACCACCTTGAACGCGGCCGTCCGCGGCGCGAGCTTGGGGAAGGCCATCCGTCCCGCGCTGACGATCTTGACCTTCGTGGTCTTGCTCGTCTGACCTTGACTTGAAGAAGTAGCCGAGGCAGCGCGCCGTCGCCGGCTTGTCGCTGCGCGTCCACGACTTCACCGCGTCTTCCTTCGTCGCGAAGATCTCCGAGGCCGACCCCACGAACCGAACACCCTGCGCATGCTCGAAGTCCGTCTCGGCCTCGCCCGTCAGTGTCAGGTCGGACTCGTCCGGATTGAACCCCGGACACGTGAGATCTGAATCCGGAGAAGGAGGAACCTTCTTCCAGCCGGCGGCGAAGTCGGTGCGCTTGAGCAGCATCGAGCGCGCCTTCGCCTGGTCGGCGGGCGTGATCTTCTTCTTCGGATCCGTGTCGGCTGCGAGCGCGACCGCCGGGACGGCGATGCACAGGACGAGGAGAGCTGCGAGGAGGCGGTTCACGCGTCGGGATCGTAGCCCAGGTTCGGCCGGAGCCAGCGTTCCGCTTCCTCCACGGCCATGCCCTTGCGCGCCGCGTAGTCCACGACCTGGTCACGCTGGATGCGCCCGACGGCGAAGTACTTCGCGTCCGGATGGCCGAAATAGAGCCCGCTCACCGCGGCGGCGGGAGTCATCGCGTAGCTCTCCGTGAGCGCGAGCCCTGCCGACTCGGCGTCGAGCAGCTCGAAGAGCTTCCCTTTCTCGGAGTGGTCGGGGCAGGCCGGGTAGCCGAAGGCCGGCCGGATGCCGCGGTAGCTCTCGGCGACAGCTCCTCACTCGTCGGAGCCGCGTCGGGCTCGTACCACTCGCGCCGGGCCTGCAGATGAAGGTACTCGGCCGACGCTTCCGCCAGCCGGTCGGCGAGTGCCTTGACCATGATCGAGCGGTAGTCGTCCTGCTCCGCCTCGAAGCGGGCCGCGAGCTTGTCCGCCCCGTGCACGGCGACGGCGAAAGCGCCGACATGATCTCCGGCGGCGGCGACGTAGTCGGCCAGACAGCGGTTGGGGCGGGAGTCGCCCCAGGCGGCTTGCTGGCGCAGCATCGGGAAGCGCACGCCGCTCTCGAGGACGACGTCGTCGCCCTCGGAGTGCGCGGGCCAGAAGCCGTAGACGCCCTTCGCGTGCAACAGCCCGTCCCGCACGATCTCGTCGAGCAGCTCGATCGCCTCGTCGTAGAGCTCGCGCGCGGCCGGCTGCTCGAGGATCGCGGGGAACTTCCCCTTCAACTCCCAGGCGTGGAAGAAGAACTGCCAGTCGATGAACTCGCGCAGCTCCGAGAGCTCCGGCTCGACGGAGCGCGTGCCGGTGAAGGCCGGGACGGCGAGATCGTCGTAGCCGAGCGGCTCGCGATTTGAACGAGCGGCATCGATCGGGAGCAGCGGCCGGCGCTCCTTTTCAGCGTGCAGGTCGCGCAGACGCTCCTGGTCGACGCGATTCTCGACGTCGAGCTCGCCGCGCCGCACGGGATCGAGGAGATCGGAGACGACGCCGACGACGCGAGAAGCATCCAGCACGTGCACCGTCTCGCGGCCGTACACGGGTGCGATCCGCACCGCGGTGTGCTGGCGTGATGTCGTGGCGCCGCCGATCAGCAGCGGCAGCTCGAGGCCGCGCCGCTCCATCTCCTTCGCGACGTGCACCATCTCGTCGAGTGACGGCGTGATCAGCCCCGAGAGGCCGACGGCGTCTGCGCCCTCCGTGACGGCCGTGTCGAGAATCGTGTCGCCGGCGACCATCACGCCGAGGTCGATTACCTCGTAGTTGTTGCAGCCGAGCACGACGCCGACGATGTTCTTCCCGATGTCGTGCACGTCGCCCTTGACGGTGGCGAGGACGATCTTCCCCTGGGCGCGCCCGTTGCTGCCGGTCCGCTCCTTCTCCTCCTCCATGTACGGCTCGAGGTACGCAACGGCCCGTTTCATCGCCCGCGCGCTCTTCACCACCTGCGGGAGGAACATCCGGCCCGAGCCGAAGAGGTCGCCGACGACCTTCATCCCGTCCATCAGCGGCCCCTCGATCACGTCGAGCGGTCGCGCTGCCTCGGCGCGCGCCTCCTCGGTGTCCTCCTCGATGAAGTCGACGATCCCGTGCACGAGCGCGTGCTCGAGCCGCTTGCCGACGGGCGCCTCGCGCCAGGAGAGGTCCAGCTCGCGCTTCGTCGCCGATCCCTGGACGGTCGCGGCGAAGCTGACCAGGCGGTCGGTGGCGTCCGGCCTGCGGTCGTAGAGGACGTCTTCGACGTGCTCGAGCAGGTCGGGCGGAATGTCCTCGTACACCACGAGCTGGCCGGCGTTCACGATCCCCATGTCGAGACCGGCCTTGATCGCGTCGTAGAGGAACGCGGAGTGCATCGCCTCGCGCACGACGTCGTTGCCGCGGAACGAGAACGAGAGGTTGGAGATGCCGCCGCTCGTGCGGGAGCCGGGGCAACGCTCCTTGATCAGCGGCAACGACTCGATGAACGCCTTCGCGAAGCCGTTGTGCTCCTCGATCCCGGTCGCGACGGCGAGCACGTTCGGGTCGAAGATGAGGTCCTCCGGCGCCCAGCCGTCGGCCGTCAGCAGGTCGTACGCCCGGCCGCAGATCTCGACCTTGCGCTCGACGGTGTCGGCCTGCCCGAGCTCGTCGAACGCCATCACGACGACGCCGGCGCCGTAGCGACGGATCGTTCGCGCCGCCTCGAGGAACGGCTCCTCGCCTTCCTTGAGGCTGATCGAATTGACGATCCCCTTGCCCTGGACGCACTTGAGGCCCGCCTCGAGCGCCGAGAAGCGCGAGCTGTCGACCATGATCGGGATCCGTGCCACCTCGGGCTCGGTCGCGAGCAGGTTGAGGAAGGTCGTCATCGCCTGTTCGGCGTCGAGCAGGTCGGCGTCCATGTTCACGTCGAGCACGTTCGCGCCGCCTCGCACCTGCTCGAGCGCGACGGAGACGGCGCCCTGGTAGTCGTTCGACTCGATCAAGCGGCGGAAGCGCGCCGACCCGGTCACGTTGGTGCGCTCGCCGATCATCACGAAGCCGGTGTCCGCGCCGATCTCGAACGGCTCGAGGCCGCTGAAGTGCGGCCGTGAATCGTGCGCGGGCACCGCGCGTGGCGCGAGGCCGTGTACCGCCTCGGCGATCTCGCGCGTGTGATCCGGCGTGGTGCCGCAGCAACCACCCACGATGTTCACGAAGCCTTCCTCGGCGAACGACTGCAAGAGGCCTGCCGTTTCGTGCGGCCGCTCGTCGTAGCCGCCGAACGCATTCGGGAGACCCGCGTTGGGATGGGAGCTCGTGTACGTGTCGGCGATCCGAGCAAGGTCGGCCACGTGCGGGCGCATCTCCTTCGCACCGAGCGAGCAGTTGACACCGACGATCAGGGGCTCGGCGTGCTCGATCGAGGCCCAGAAAGCCTCGACCGTCTGGCCCGACAGCGTGCGGCCGGAGAGGTCGACGATCGTGACGGAGATCCAGAGCGGCAGCTCCGGCGCCACGTCGCGCGCCGCCGCAATCGCCGCCTTCGCGTTCAGCGTGTCGAAGATCGTCTCGATCAGGAGCAGGTCGACACCCCCCTCGCGCAGCCCACGGATCTGCTCGGCGTACGACTGCGCGACCTCGTCGAACGACACGGGGCGGTAGGCCGGATCGTCGACCTTCGGCGAGAGGGAGAGCGTCACGTTCAAAGGCCCGAGCGAGCCGGCGACGAAGCGGTCACCCACCTCGTCCACGGCTTGCCGGGCGAGGCGCGCGCCTTCGACGTTCATCTCGTACACGGCGTCCTCGAGCCCGTAGTCGGCCTGCCCGATCGAGGTGGCTGTGAAGGTGTTGGTCGTCGTGATGTCGGCACCCGCGGCGAGGTACTGCCGGTGGATGTCGAGAACGACGTCCGGCCTCGTCAGGTTCAGCAGATCGGGGTCACCGGCGAGCTCGCGCGGATGGTCGGCAAAGCGCGTCCCGCGGTAGTCCTCCGGCTCGAGACCGGCGCCCTGGAGCATCGTGCCCCAGGCGCCGTCGAGCACGAGGATCCGTTCGCCCAGCAACTCCCGCAGACGCTGTTCCGCGCTCACCGTTCTGCCCTCACTGCTGTCCTCTCTCCGACATGCCTAAAGAGGTCGGGGAGCGCAGGCTCCCAGCTCTTTAGGCGTTTTTTAGCCTGGTCGCCAAGCTGCCTGTCAAAGCTCTCCAGGTAGAGAAAAGGCTAGCACTCACCGTCGCCGAAGTGTCAGCGCCCCTCGGGCGCTGCAGCGACGCGAGGATGAAGAACAGCCAGAGCAGGCTTAGCGATCCTCGTCTACGCGTGCGCCGGCTGCTCCACCGGCTGCTCGACCTCCTCCACCGTCTCGGCGGCGCCCTTCTCAACGTCGAAGGTGAGCTGCACATCGTCGTAGTCGACGCGAACGCGGTCGTCTGGCTCGAGCGATCCGCCGAGCACCAGCCGCGAGAGCTCGTTCTCGAGCTCTCGTTGAATCGCCCGCCGCAGCGGCCGCGCACCGAACTCCAGGTCGAAGCCGATCTCCGCCAGGTGCTCGATCGCCGCTTCCGTGAACTCGATCTCGATGTGCTGAGCGCGGAGGCGCCGCGCAACGTGGTCGAGCATCAGGCTCGTGATCTGCACGAGCTGGTCTTTCGTCAGCGACTGGAAGACGATGATCTCATCGATCCGGTTGATGAACTCCGGCCGGAAGCTGTGCCGGAGCACCTCCATCAGGTCGTGCTTCAGCTCCTCGAACGAGGCGTCCTCCTTGCGCGCGAAGGCCTGAATGCGGTCGGCGCCCAGGTTGGAGGTCATGATCACGACCGTGTTCTTGAAGTCGACGGTGCGGCCCTGGGAGTCGGTGAGGCGGCCGTCGTCGAGGATCTGGAGCAGGATGTTGAAGACGTCCGCATGTGCTTTCTCGATCTCGTCGAAGAGGAGCACGGCGTACGGCTTGCGGCGGACGGCCTCGGTCAGCTGTCCGGCCTCCTCGTGCCCGACGTAGCCGGGCGGCGCGCCCACGAGCCGGCTGACCGTATGCCGCTCCTGGTACTCACTCATGTCGAGGCGGATCATCACGTCCTCACTCCCGAAGAGCGCCTCCGCGAGGGCGCGGGCGAGCTCCGTCTTGCCGACGCCGGTTGGCCCCAGGAACAGGAAGCTCCCGTCCGGGCGGCTCGGATCCGCCAGCCCCGCCCGGGCGCGGCGGACCGCCTCCGCAACGGCCTCGACGGCCTCGTCCTGCCCGACGACACGCTCGTGCAGCCGCTCCTCGAGCTTCAGCAGCCGGTCGCGCTCCTCCTGGGTCAGTTGCGTTACCGGAATGCCAGTGCGGCGCGACACGATGTCGGCGATGTCCTCGACCGTCACCTCAGGCGCCCTGGCGCGTGCCTCCTTCCGTCCTTCCTGCTGCGTGCGGCGCTCCTCGATCCGCGCTTTCAGCTCATCCGCCCGCTGGTAGTCCTCGCCTGAGATCGCCTGGTCGCGCTCTCGTGCCATGTGGCGGAGCTCCTCCTCCGCGGCCCGTGTGTCCTCCGGCTTCGCCTTCGAACGGAGCCGGACCCGCGCCCCGGCCTGGTCGATCAGGTCGATCGCCTTGTCGGGCAAGAAGCGATCGCGGATGTAGCGGTCTGACAGCTCTGCCGCCGCGACGATCGCCTCCTCGCTGATGCGCACGCGATGGAACGCCTCGTACCGGTCCTTCAGCCCGGTGAGGATCTCGATCGTCTCCTCGACCGTGGGCTCCGAGACGAGGACCGGTTGGAACCGCCGCTCAAGCGCGGGATCCTTCTCGATGTTGTTGCGGTACTCGTCGAGCGTGGTCGCACCGATCATGTGCAGCTCCCCGCGCGCGAGCGCCGGCTTCAGCATGTTGCCCGCGTCCATCGAACCCTCGGCGGCGCCGGCACCGACGACGGTGTGAATCTCGTCGATGAAGACGATCAGACTCTCGGCGTTCTCGGTGATCTCGTCGATCACGCCCTTGAGCCGCTCCTCGAACTCGCCGCGGTACTTCGTCCCGGCGATCATTCCCGCCATGTCGAGCGCCACGAGACGCTTGTCCGTCAGGGTCTCCGGCACGTCGTCGTTCACGATCCGCTGGGCGATGCCCTCGACGATCGCAGTCTTGCCGACACCGGGATCGCCGAGCAGCACGGGATTGTTCTTCGTGCGCCGCGAGAGAATCTCGATCGTCTGCTCGATCTGGTCGGCGCGGCCGATGACCGGGTCGAGCTTGCCCTGACGGGCCTCCTCGGTAAGGTCGCGGCCGTATTCGTCGAGCGTCTTCGTGGAGCTCGCCGGGCGGCCGCCGCCGTCGCCGCTCTCGACGCCGCGGATCACCGCTCCGCGCAGCTTTGTGTGCGTGATCCCGAAACGCTCGAGCAGCTCGCCGGCCTCCGTCTCGGCATCGGTCGAGAGGGCGAGCAGGACGTGCTCGGGGCCGACGTAGGAAGCGCCGACGTGGCGTGACTCCTCGTAGGCCGCCAGAAGCGCTGCCTTCGCGTCGGGCGAGAGCGACGGTGCGACGTCCGTGCGCTCCAACGCGTCGGCCTCGTCCTCGATCTGCGCGGCGATCGAAGCGGGATCGGCGCCGACCTGCTTGAGCACGTGCCTGACGACGTCGTCGTGGGTCGCGGCCCAGAGGAGATGCTCCGAGTCGACGTCGAGACTGCCCCACTCCATCGCCTGCTGGGCGGCGCGCTGGAGCAGCTGCCGGGTGGCGTCGCTGAAGTACTGGGTGACGTCGATCTGCTCGGCCGGGCGGCGTGGTCGTGTAGTGGTGGTGCCACCGTCGGCACCGGGGCCGCGACCGCCGAAGGTGCTGTCACCAAAGAAGTCGGAGAAGAATTCGTCGAAGAGGCTGCTCCTGCCACCGAAGGGCGACCGCGCCGCGGCACGGCTCTGGCCCTGGAGCTCCCGGAGGTGCTCTTCGCAGACGGCGATCGTGCGCTCCTCGCCGTTCTGACTGATCCGCACGGTTGCGACGGCGGGCCGACGCCCGTCGATCTCGCACATCGTGGTGGCCATGGCTACAACCTCCTCGCAGCGGGCAATCCGGTGCGCGAGGTTTGGGCATCGGAGCCCGCGTAGGTTGTGCCGGACGTTACTCGGTCTCACCGCCGAGCGCGGCGGTTGTCAGTAGCCGCTGAAGCCGTCGGTCAGGACCTGCTCCTCCGGCACGCCCGCGGCAAGCAGCGACTCGGAGACGCCCTCGGCCATCGCCGGCGGTCCGGCGATCAGGAACTGCCGGTCATCGAGGCCGCCGAGAAGCTCGCGCAGCACGTCCGCGTCGAGCTGGCGCGTCTCCCCTTCCCAGCTCTCCTCGTCAGTCATCGTCAGGATCAGGTGCAGCCCGTCGATCTTCTGTTCGAAAACCTCGAGCTCGTCGAGGAACGCGGCCGATTCGCGATCGCGGTTCGAGTAGACGAGCGTCACGCGGTACGGCAGCCCCTCGTCGGCGATGTAGCGCAACATCGAGCGAAAGACCGTGATCCCGATTCCGCCCGCCACGAAGACGTAGTCGACGCTCGTGTCCTCGGGCAGGAGGAACGAACCCTTCGGCTCCTCGACCTGGACCTCGTCGCCGACTTCGAGCTCGGACAGCGTGCGCTTGAACGCCGTGTCTCGGATCCGGGTCGCGAGCCCGACGACGCCCGCCTCGGTCGGTGAGGTGACGAGCGAGATATGACGCCTGAGCCCCTTCTCGTCCTGGTACCCGCGATCGGGCAGCTCGACCCAGAAGTAGTGGCCGGGCCGGTACGTGGGGTAGCTGTCGACAGCGAAGAGGACGAGCAGCGTTCCCTTCGCGACCTCCCGCTTCTCGGCGACGGTCGCTTTCATGGCGCGAGTCTAGCCCGAGAAGACCAGCCGCTCTGTGTGCTGGATCACCTCTTCCTGCGGTGGCGGTGTCCGCATCAACTCCTCGATCTGCGCGAACTTGGGCATGCCGGCGGCCCGCATCCGTTCGATCGCGGCGTCGAGGTCGTACGGTGTTCGCCGGAGGTCGACCTCCGGACCGAGCAGCGCCCAGTACGCGTTCCCTGGCACGAGCTCGTACGGCAGCCCCACGCTGCCCGGGTTCAGGAGCCGTGTCTCCCCCACGCGCCGGTCGTACTGCATGTGCGTGTGCGCCGTGACGATGCACGCCTCTCGCACGTCGACCGTGAACTCCGCGACCCGTTCGGCCGGCGTAGCCCTGGTCACGCACTCCTCGTCGCTGCGGGGTGAGCCGTGGCAGAAGAGCGTTGGGCCGAGCCCGTCGACGTCGACGGCGACCTGCGCGCGGGTGCTGTGGACGTAGGCGTCGAGCTCCGGGTCGTCGTGCAGCTCGAACTCCCACCGCGCGACGTCCGAGTCGCGCAGCTTCCGCTCCTGGAGCTCCCGCTCCGAGTTGCCGCGGACGTAGAGCACCCGCTCCCGCCACGGCTCGAGCAGCGCCACGGTCTCCCGCGGAAGCGAGCCCCAGGTCAAGTCGCCGCAGGAGACGATCAGGTCCGGCTGTTCCCGCTCGAGCTCGGCGAGCACGGCCTCCAGCGCCGTCGCATTGCCGTGCACGTCCGCGATTGCGGCGACCCGCACTCGCCTAGTTTCGACCCGCGACTGTCAGCTGATTCTCTGCGTGCTTGATCCGCTGCTCGAGCTGCCAGCGGTCGGCAGTCGACTCGCCCCGCTCGACCTTCTCCAGCTCCTCCTTCGCCGCCTCGAGCTGCTCCTTGGCCCGTGCGTCGTCGATCTCCTTCACGTTGACCGCGTCGTCGACGAGTGCGATCGCGTTGTCGAGCTCGACCTTGAAGAATCCGGGACCGGTCGCGAACTCCAGGACGTCCTCGCTCGCGCGGTCGAGGTAGACCCGGGTCGACCCGGCTTTGAGCGTGGCCACGAGCGGTGCGTGCCGCGCGAGGACGCCGATCTCGCCGGCGGCGCCGGGCACGACCAGCATCTCGGCCTCGCCGCGGAACACCTCGCCGTCCGGCGTGACGAGAGCGACGTCGAACCTCGGGGTCGTGTCGGCCATCTCTAGGCCGCTGCGGCCGCGGTCTTCTCGGCCTTGGCGACGGCGCCCTCGATCGTGCCGACCATGTAGAACGCCGCCTCAGGCATGTCGTCGTGCTTGCCTTCGATGATCTCGCGGAAGCCCTTGATCGTGTCCTCGAGCTTGACGTACTCACCCGGGGTGCCGGTGAACTGCTCGGCAACGAAGTTCGGCTGCGACAGGAAGCGCTCGACCTTGCGCGCACGCGACACCACGAGCTTGTCCTCGTCGGTCAGCTCGTCCATGCCGAGGATGGCGATGATGTCCTGCAGGTCCTTGTAGCGCTGCAGCACCTGCTGCACCTGCGTCGCGACCGCGTAGTGCTCTTCCGAGACGATCCCCGGCTGAAGCGCGCGGGAGGTCGAGTCGAGCGGGTCGACGGCCGGGTAGATGCCCTTCTCGACGATCGCACGCGAGAGCACGGTCGTCGCGTCGAGGTGTGCGAACGTGTTCGCCGGCGCCGGGTCGGTGAGGTCGTCGGCGGGCACGTAGATCGCCTGCACCGAGGTGACCGAGCCGGTCTTCGTCGACGTGATTCGCTCCTGCAGCTGCCCCATCTCGGTGGCGAGCGTCGGCTGGTAGCCGACGGCGCTCGGCATGCGGCCGAGCAGGGCCGAGACCTCCGACCCCGCCTGCACGAAGCGGAAGATGTTGTCGATGAAGAGCAGCGTGTCCTGGCCCTGGTCGCGGAAGTACTCCGCCATCGTCAGGCCGGAGAGGCCGACCCGAAGGCGCGCGCCCGGCGGCTCGTTCATCTGTCCGTAGACGAGGGCGACCTTGTCGATCACCTCGGACTCGGTCATCTCGAGGAAGAGGTCGTTGCCCTCACGGGTGCGCTCGCCGACGCCTGCGAAGACGGAGACGCCGCCGTGCTGCTGGGCGACGTTGTGGATCAGCTCCTGAATCAGCACGGTCTTGCCTGTGCCGGCGCCGCCGAAGAGACCGATCTTGCCGCCCTTCACATAGGGGGCGATCAGGTCGACGACCTTGAGCCCGGTCTCGAAGATCTCGATCGTCGGCGAGAGCTCGCGGAACGTCGGCGGGTCACGATGGATCGACCAGCGCTCGACGTCCTTGCCCGCCGGCGGCTTGTTGTCCACCGGCTCGCCGATCACGTTCCAGATCCGGCCCAGTGTGGCGTCGCCGACCGGCACGGAGATCGGTGCGCCGGTGTCGACCACGTCGACGCCGCGCGAGAGGCCGTCGGTGGTGTCCATCGCAACCGCGCGGACGCGATCGTCGCCGAGGTGCTGCTGCACCTCCGCGATCAGCGTGCGGCTGCTGCCGTCCTCCGTGGGGACCTCGATCGCGAGCGCGTTGTAGATCCCGGGAAGCGTCTCCGGGAAGACGGCGTCGATCACGACGCCCTTGATCTCGATGATTCTGCCGACGTTCGCCATTGGTCTCCTGGAGGTCGCGGTTGGCGTAGCTACGCCGCCGAGCGCGGCGACGGCCAGTCTAGCCACGCGCCAGTGCCGGGCGCGTCAGATGGCGACGCGCGTGCGCGTGCCCTGCTGGCGATCGATCATCGCGCGCATCAGGTAGAGCTCGTAGTCGATCGACTGGTGGTACGTGCCGCTGGCGGTCGTCAGCCGCTTGGGGCTCGCGGACCGCTCGACGTCGGTCGCCGTCGACAGCGCCATCACTGCCACGGCGAAGGTCGCGGCGACGGCCGTGGCGCGAGTCGCGACGGCGCGAATGCGCCATCGGTGCGGGAGTATCAGATGCACTCGAAAGGGCTCGGCTGGAGCCTTGCGAAGCACCGAAGTCAGCTCGGCGATCTCGTGCCGGAACGTGTTGCAGTCAGCGCAGCGGGCGACGTGCGCGTCGAGGACCGCGAGCTCGAGCTGCGAGAGCGCGCCGTCGACCTCGAGTGCCGCGGCCGCGCGCGTACGCTCGCACGATGTGGCCCTCAGATTCCTTACATTTTCCATCGGTACCCGCTTATGACGTCGCCGGGGTAGCCAAGTTAGCGCTTTACCAATAAAAGTTAGCTGCCGTTGATCGGGCGCGGGACCTCTGGGAAGTGGCAGGCGCTCGGATGGCCGCCGAACGCCGGCGGCACGAGCGGTGGCTCCACCTCCGCGCAGATCTCCTGCGCCTTCCAACAGCGGGTCCGAAAGCGGCAGCCCGAGGGAGGATTGGCTGGGCTCGGCACGTCCCCCTCGAGCACGATCCGCTTCCGCTTGCCGCGGAGCGCCGGTGACTCGATCGGGACGGCCGAGAGGAGCGCCTGCGTGTACGGGTGCGTCGGCGACTCGTAGATCGCGTCGCGTGGCCCCACCTCGACGATCTTGCCGAGGTACATCACCGCGACGCGATCCGAGATGTGACGGACAACAGCCAGGTCGTGCGCGATGAAGAGATAGGTGAGCTGGAATTCCCGCTGGAGGTTCGCCAGCAGGTTGATCACCTGCGCCTGAATCGAGACGTCGAGCGCGGACACCGGCTCGTCGAGCACGACGAAGTTCGGGTTGAGCGCGAGTGCGCGGGCAAAGCCGATTCGCTGCCGCTGTCCGCCCGAGAACTCGTGTGGGAAGCGGTTGCCGTGCTCCGGGCTCAGGCCGACCACCCGCAGCAACTCGTCGACGCGCAACTTCCCCTGCTGACCACGGAAGTTGCGGTGGACGCGGAGCGGCTCGCTCACGATGTCGCGCACGGTCATGCGCGGGTTGAGCGAAGCGTACGGATCCTGGAAGACGATCTGGATGTCGCGCCGCACGGGCCGCAGCGCCTTCCGCGACAGGCGGGTGATGTCGTCTCCCTGGAAGACGATGCTGCCTTCGGTCGGGTCGAGGAGCCGAATGATCGTGCGGCCGAGCGTCGTCTTTCCACAGCCCGACTCGCCGACGACGCCGAGCGTCTCGCCGCGCTTGACCGAGAGGTCGACGCCGTCCACGGCGCGCACCGCGCCGATCGTGCGCTTGAGCAGGCCCGCCTTGATCGGAAAGTGCTTCACGAGGCCCCGGACCTCGAGGATGTTGTCACCGGACGAGCCGTTCGAGCTCGCGCCCGTCTCGGCTGTCTGCGCCTGCACCTCGGTCACGACGGCACCCCCTCCGCGAGCGGAGCTACCTGCTGGGCCTCGAGCTCGCCGGCGAAGTGGCACGCCGACACGTGCTTACTGTCGCCCACTCCCTGCAGCTCGGGGATCTCGGTCCGACAGATCGATCGCGCCTCCGAGAGGTAGCACCGAGGGTGGAATGCGCAGCCCGGCGGCGGCGTGATCATGCTCGGCGGTTGTCCAGGGATGGGCTCGAGCACACCTCGGTCGAGCTCGATCCGCGGCACCGAAAGCATCAGCCCGACGGTGTAGGGATGCCGCGGCGCGGCGAAGATCGTGTGAACGTCTCCCATCTCGACGACGCGGCCGGCGTACATCACCGCCACGCGGTCGGCAAGCTCGGCAACGAGCCCCAGGTCGTGGGTGATCAGGATGATCGCCGCGTTCGTCTCGTGCTGCGCCGCCTTCAGGACCTCGATGATCTGCGCCTGGATCGTGACGTCGAGCGCGGTCGTCGGCTCGTCGGCGATCAAGAGCTTCGGCTCGTTGGCGATCGCCATCGCGATCATCGCCCGCTGACGCATCCCGCCCGAGAACTCGTGCGGATACTGGTCGAACCGGCGCTCCGGGTTCGGCACGCCGACGAGGTCGAGGAGGTAGATGCCTCGCTCGCGCGCCGCCTTGCTGCTCACGTTCTGGTGCGCCCGCACCGCCTCGGCGAGCTGGTACCCGATCTTCAGCACCGGGTTGAGCGAGGTCATCGGATCCTGAAAGATCATCGCGACCTCGCCACCCCTGACGTCGCGCAGCTGCTTCTTGCTCATCTTCAGGAGATCGCGTCCGTTCAGCACCGCCTCGCCTTTCACGATCCGGCCGGGCGGCTGCGGGATCAGCCCGAGGATGGCGAGCTGGCTGACGCTCTTGCCCGAACCTGACTCGCCGACGATCCCGAGCGTCTCACCGGCGTGGACATCGTAGGAGATGTCGTTGACGGCGTGGACGACGCCGTCGTCGGTCGAGAACTCGACGACGAGGTCGCGGAGCGACAGGACGGGCTCAGGCACGGGTCCTCCGCTGGGTCGGATCGAGCGCATCGCGCAGCCCGTCGCCGACGAAGTTGATGCAGAGCACGATCAGCACGATCGTCAAGCCGGGGAACGTGACGAGCCACCAGTACGTGGAGGCCGTGTCTTGACCGTCGGCGATCAGCTTCCCGAGCGCGGGCGTCGGCGGCTGAATGCCGAAGCCGAGGAACGAGAGCGCCGCCTCGACGAGGATCGCCAGGCCAACGATCAGCGTTGCGTTGACGATGATCGGACCGATCGCGTTGGGGAGGATGTGGCGGAACATGATTCGCGCGTCGCCGGACCCGGCCGCACGCGCAGCCTCGACGTACTCCTTCTCGCGCAGGGAGAGGAAGGAGCCGCGGACGATCCGCGCCAGGGTCGTCCAGAAGAGGAGCGCAAGTATGATCGCGACGCGGTACTGACTGCCGTCCCCGAGAAACGCGGAGAGCGTGAGCAGCACCGCGAGGCCGGGGAGCGTGAGCACGAGGTCGGTCAAACGCATGAGCAGGTTGTCGGCCCAGCGTCCGTAGTACCCGGCGAACGCACCGACGATCACGCCGATCAGCGTCGACAGGCCCGCGACGATGAACGCGACGCGCTCGGAGGTCTGGATGCCGTAGACGACCCGGCTGAAGTAGTCGCGCCCGAGCACGTCGGTACCGAAGAAGTGCTTGTCCTCCAGCGTCGGACCGACGCCCGAGTTCTCCAGGTCGATCTCGTCGTAGGCATACGGCGCGACAAAGTCGGCTGCGAGGCCGGCACCGAGGACGATCAGCAGCACGACGAGGCTGACCATCGCGAGGCGGTGGCGGAAGAACCGCCGCCGCGCATACGCCCACTGGCTACGCGCCTGCACCTCGAGGCCGCTCGCGTAGGTGAGCTCGAGCTCATCCGACACCACCGGTTCGACGGGCTGCGCGGACGGGACCGTAAACTCCGGCTCGAGCGCCGGGTCGTGCTTCAGGTCACTCATAGCGGATGCGTGGGTCCAGGAAGCCGTACGTGATGTCGGCGATCAGATTGAAGATGATGATCATCGTCGCGGTGATCATCAGCCATGCCATCACTGGGTACACGTCCTGGCTGGCCAGGTTGTTGAGGAAGTACGGCCCCATCCCGTCGAGCCCGAAGATCGTCTCGGTGATGACGGCGCCGCCGATCAGCACGCCGAAGTTGATCGCCGACACGGTGACGACGGGGATCAGGGCGTTGCGCAGCGCGTGTCTCACGGTGACCTTCGCCTCGGGGAGGCCCTTCGCGCGTGCCGTCCGAATGTAATCCGAGTTGATCACCTCGAGCATCGACGCACGCATGTACCGGCTGTACTGCGCGATCGACAGCACCGCGAGCGTCATCACCGGGATCGCCAGGTGCTGGGCCCGGTCGACGCAGAACGTGCACGTGTTGTCGACCGAGTTGAGACCAGAGGTGTAAAAGATGCGGACGTCCGTCCTAAGGAAGACCTCGGTGAAGAGGATCTGAAGCATGAGGGCGAGCCAGAAGACCGGCATCGCGAAACCGAGGAAGCTCGCCATCGTCGCCGAGTAGTCGAAGATCGAGTACTGGCGGATGGCGGAGTAGACGCCTATCAGCACCCCGATCAGGAGTGCGATCAACTCGGCCACGATCACGAGTTGAAGGGTGTGCGGGATGACGCGCATCAGATCGTCCCAGATCGGTGTCTGCACGAAGAGCGGCGTCCCGAACTTGTCTGTCACCGCCTCCTTCAGCCAGTAGACGTAACGGACGGGGATCGGCTCCTCGAGGTGCTTGCGATCCGAGATGTTCTGGAGCGTCTGCTCCGAGATCAGCGGGTTGAGCCGCAGCGCCTGCAGCGGTTCCCCGACCGCCGAGACGGAGACGAAGATCAGGAAGCTCGACGCGAACAGGACAGGAATCGAGTAAAGGAGGCGGCGAAGAATGAACGTGAACATGGGAGCTCCTCGCTTCGTTCGCTGCGGAAGACTGGAGTCCCGCCCCCGAGTGGGGGCGGGACTCCTATTTCGGACGAACTACTCTACCGTCGGATCAGCGAATTAGCCGCTGATGCTCCAGTTCTGAACGTTCCAGAGCGGACCACCCGTGGTCGGGTTGTCGGCCAGTCCCTGGAGCTTCGACTTGTAGACCAGGAACGTCGGCTTCTGGTAGAGCGGGAGAGACGGGACGTTCAGCCCCATGATCTTCCCCGCCGCGTTCACGAGCTTGACGCGGGTCGCCGGATCGAGCTCCTGGTCGGCAGCCTTCAGAAGATCGGTGACCTTCTTCGAGCAGTAGCCCATCCAGTTCGACTCGCCACCACAGCTGTAGATGTCGGTGATGCCGGACGGATCGCCCGTGCCGACCCACGCGAACAGCGCCAGCTGGTAGTCCTCGTTCGAGACCTGCGGGAAGAAGATCCGCGAGGGCGAGTTCGCAATCACGACCTCGATCCCGGACTTCTTGGCCTGCGCCTGCACGATCTCCTGCGAGAGCTCGCGGAGCCTGTTGCCCGCGGTCGTCCCGTACTTGACCGAAGCGCGGATCCCGTTACACACGAAGATCCCGTCGCCACCCTTCTGGCACCCCTTGCTGGTCATGATCTGAGCAGCCTTCGTCGGGTTGTACGTGTACTGCGCGAAGTGGGGCTGGTACTGCTTCTGGGTGTTCTGGTACGCGAGGCTCTGCAGCGGCTGAAGATCAGGCTTCAGATTGCCGAAGAGCTGCTTCGTAAGGGCGGTGCGGTCGATCGAGTAGGCGAATGCCTGCCGGAACCACGGAGCCCTCGCCAGCGGGAAGCCCTTCTTGCCGGCGTTGAAGTCGATGTGCTCGTACGTCGCACCTGCGCTCGAGAGGACCTTGAGCCCGCTCGTCCGCCGGAGGTCGCCGAGCTGGAGCTGCGGCTGCGGGTAGATCGCGTCTACCTCGCCGCCCTTGATCGCCTGGATCTCCGAGTCGGTGTTGGTGATGAAGCGGAAGACGATCTTGTCGAGCTTCGGCCGCGTGCCGTAGTAGCGCGTGTTGCGGACCATGGTCATCGACTGACCCTTCGTGTAGCTCTCGAGAATGAAGGGACCGCTACCGATCGGCTTGCCGGTGGTCTGGCTGTTGACGTTCGTGTTCCAGACCTCGTTGAAGTCCTTGCCCTGAAGGGCGTGCTTCGGCAGAACGCCGAACTGCCCGTAGAAGAGAAGCTTCCAGGCCGCGTACGGCTTCTTGAACGTCAGCCTCAGCGTCTTGGAGTCGATGGCCCTCGCGCGCTGGACGTCCTCGTAGCCTGCGCGACCCGCGACGTCGTTCTTCGGGTTCAGGATCGTCTGCAACGTGAAGATGACGTCCTGCGCAGTGACGGGCTTGCCGTCGCTCCAGTTCGCGTTCTTCTTGATCTTGTAGGTGACAGTGAACGGCTTCTTCGTCAGTTTCGCCTCAGCCTCGAGCAGATCCGGGGCGAGGTCGCCGTTCGGAAGGATTCTGTAGAGGCCGGGGAACGAGATCCCGACGGTCCACGAAGTCCACGTGTTGTTGCACCCGGCCAGGACGCCGTTGAGACACGGCGGCTCCTGCTCAGCGCCGAAGACCACGGTTCCACCGGTTGCACCGGTGCTTGCCGCGGTCGTTCCGCCAAGGACACCGGCCACGATCGCCGTCGCGAGCGTGCAGCCCGCGACGAGAGTGCGTCGCCGTAGATTCATACTGTTCCTCCTTAGTCCACCATTTGCCCCCCAAGTGTGTAACGTCGTATTGGGGGTGGGTCTCAGCTTGAGACGTCGCGCCGCTGGCGAAGTTAGGCACACTTTCACCACGGGTTGCAGGTAGATCGCACAACCGCAGGAAGTGAGAGAAACGTGGAGATTCCACGAAGAGGCTGGCGCGAAGCTCAACGCAACGCTCCACAGCGTGAGGGGACGCCGGCAACCGAGGATGCCGTCTTCCTCGCTGGGGCCGCCGGGGAGCTCGTCGACGCTGCCGTGTCCGCATCGTGGTACACGGAGCCGGGCAATGCCGCCGACGTCGCGGTCGCGACGCTCTGCCGGTTACGGCGTGCGGCCGCAGGGGTCGGAGGGGGACCCGAGGCCGGCGACGATGCCGTCCGAGCGGTGCTCGAGACCGCCGACCCCGCCGCGCTCCTCTGGCTTGCGAGCCGGCTCGTGTCGTACGCGGACGAGATGGCATTCGCCGACCTCGTTCCGACTCCCGCCAAGCCGTTCTCAGGAGGGTTTGGCGAAATATCGGCTGAGTCGCCGGGCCGCGCTGCTCGCCCCGAGGCCGCGTCCTCAGTCGCCCACGGGCTACCAGCCCGCGGGCTCCCTGCGTCCTTGCCTCAGAACGAGCATCGCACCCCGACGACGAGCGACACTCCGCCAAACCCTCCTAGCGGCTGCGGCGGAAGAGCAGGAACGAGAGCGGGACGAGAATCGAGGCGACGAAGTAGGGCGCGAGGGGGGTCTGAGTGGTATCGCGATCGACCGCGGTCGCACGCGCCCCTTCGACGATCTCCCGCGCCCGCGCCGTCGCCGCACCGAGATCGCGCTCATCGTAGGCCTCTCCGCCTGTCGCCGCAACCAGCTTCGCCACCTCCTTCGCCGACTGCGAGTCGGCACGGTACGCGGCGTCAGGCAGCCCACGCGTGTAGACCCGCTCCTGATCGCTCCAGAACCGAACGACGATCGTCTCGGTCGCCGGCGGCGTGCCGAAGACCGATCTGAGGCGCAGCGAATCGAACAGGCGCGACTCACCGTCGGTGAAGACGACGACGAGCCGCTGTTGCGCCGAAGCGGAGAAGTACCCGTGCGTGGGGATCACTGCGAGCGCGCCGAAATCGGTCGCGCGGGCCGTATAGAGCCCGGACGGGGGCGGCGAGTCGATGTCGATCGACCGAGCGAGGACCGAGGCGAAGACGTCCGGATCCGCTGAGGGCAGCAGGTGGGGAAGCGTCCGGTCGGTCAGCGACGCGAGCCCGACGCGGACGTCGCTGAGCGACGAGCGGAGCTCGAGCGCGCTCTGCCTCGCCCGCGCGAGGCGTGTCGGCCCGCGCTCGGTTGCCCGGGCGAGCATCGACCGGGACGTGTCGACCACGAAGAGCGCCTCGGCGCCCACCCGAATCTGCCGGTCGTGCCCGCGGGCGACGACGGGCTCGGCTGCGGCGAGTCCGACGAGGACCGGGACGAGGACGAGCGCGGCGAGCACGGGTACGCGCGACCGCCGGGTGGTCGAGCGGAGGCCGAGGCGCGAGCGCACACGGCTCGCACGCAGGACGACTCCGAGCGACGCCATGAGCGGAACCACTCCGAGGATGGCAATCGCGCCGGCGAGCGGCGCCAGGAACGTGATCTCCACGTCAGTACCCCGACCCCTCGCGTCCGCTTCCCGCGCCTGCACCCTGGTTGAAGGTGCGGCCGCCCGACGTCCGTTGCGTACCGCCACCACCCGACGCGACCAGGGTGTCCAGAACGAGCTCGAGGTTGTACTTGGCGTCGTCGCTCTCGGGATCGAATCTGACAGCGCGCCGAAAGTCGGCGGCGGCGTTGCTGAGCAGGGTCGGACGCAGCGAGTCGTCGATGGCCGCGAGGGAGAGTGCGAGCACCCCGAGGAGGTTCGCCGCCGCCGAGCGGCGCGCGGCGTTGTCGTCCCGCCGTACGACGACGCCGAGCTGGATCTGGGCGACCGCGCGGAGACCGACGAGCTTCGACTGCTCGTAGGTGACGTTCCGCGGATGCGCGCGGCGCACGAGCTGGAGCGCCCGCCGGTACGCCAGGTCGTCGTCCACACCGAGCAGCGCGCGCGCCGCACCGAACGGAACGATCTCGGTCGGCTGCCAGCGATCGTCCCGCAGAGACCCGACCCGGAAAAGGACGTCGTCCGCCCGGAAACTGCTGTCGCGGCGGTGGACATCGAGCGCGAGCAGCGACAGGAGCGCCGCGAGCGCGAGGCAGGCGGCCGCTCCGGCGAGCATCGCGGCCCGCCTCACCCGCTGCCTCCTGCAGTTGCCTCGCGGATATCGAGGCGCGAGCACCATCGCTCGTGGACGGCGAGCGCGAGGAGGAGCAGCGCGCCGACGAGAAGGAATGCGCGCGGGAGAGGTCCTCGGCCGCCATCCGCGGCGGTGGTCGCGGCCGCCGACACGCCCGACCGCTCGACGTCCGCGAACGCTTCCTTCCCGACCAGCCGCTCGAACAGGCGGCGATTCTGCGGCTGCGCCGAGAGCGCGGCGATCCGTAGCGGGATCCCGGCCCTGCGGTACGCGATGATCGCCTCAGTCATGTCGGCGATATCGCTGCTTGCGGTCTGAAGATCGCTGACGAGGAGCACGGCGCCGTTCCCGACCTGCTGGCGCTCGAGGATCGCGCGCGTCAACTCGAGGCCGGTTGAGATCCGCGTGCCTGCCGTAAACGCGGGGCTCCAGGGACTCTCTTCCACACCACTCTGCTCGGGCGTGAAGAGGCGGAGCAGCTGCCGAAGCTCGCGCGCCGGCGAACCCGGCGGCAGCAGCTGGTAGGCGACGTCCGAGAACGCGATGACGCCGACCGGTTCGCGAAGGGCGATCAGCTGCAGGAGGACGTCTGCGATCGGCTCGTACGTCTGCCCGTCGACGCTGCGCGAGACGTCGATGAGGACGATCCCCGACGTCCCCGGCGGCAGCAGCCGCGACGGCGTGTCGTTCCCGCCGCGAGCGAGCAGCACGGCAGCGACGACGAGGCCGACCAGCACCGCCGCGAGTGCCGCGCGCAAGCGGCGGGTGCGCCGCGCGTGCGGCGCCAGCGCGCCGATGTCGGCCGACGGAATCGCGGACACCGGCCGTAGGAAGCGTCTACGCAGCACGACGTCTCCCGTCCTCGCCGGCGAGCCGAATGTGCTGCTCGAGGCGCAGGATCGCCTCGGACGTCGGCGCTGCCTCGGTCCAGGCGAGCTCGAGAGCCTCGCGCGCGAGCTCGTCTGCCCCCCGTACTCGCAGCTCCATCCCGAGCCGCTCGAGCGCACGTCGGCGCGCTGTCGCGTCGCCCTGGGTTCGAGCGCGTTCGAGGACTGCCAGCGCGCGCTCGATGGGCGGTAGCTGCGCGAGCCACGACTCCCACGACGGCGATGCGCGCCACGGCAGCGCGAGGTAGATGAGGACGCAGGCGGGTAGGACGAGCAGGCCGGCAGCGAGGAGGAGCAGCGCGGTGAGCAGCGTGGGTGACGAGCGGTGCGACACGGCAGGAAGCGCGGTGAGGTCGGCCCGCCACGGTGCCATGACCGGCGTGTTGAAACGACTCGTCGAGCTCTGCTCCTCTTCTTCCTCCTTCGGCACGGAGGCGAGGCGCGAGTACAGCTCGACCTGCGGCCAGGTGACGCGCACGACGCGCGGTTCGCCGGCGGCCGTCCGGTAGAGCACACGCAGCGGGTCGAAACGAACTCGCGCCCGGCCCGAGGTCGAGAGGCAGGCCTCTCGCAGACAGCGGAGGCGGAACGTGTAGCGGAGCTGGCTGAACCGTCCCGCGTCGCGACGGGCGGTCGTCGTGCCCTCGACGGAGTATGGAGCGAACGAACGCACGACCCTTGGCAGCTCCGGGCCTACGGCATCGCGATCGACGACGACGTCGATGCGGGCGACGAGCGTGTCCCCGAACAGGTGCGTGCGGGGCGTGACGTCCGCCTTGGCGGTAACCGCCGCTTGTC
Source organism: uncultured Gaiellaceae bacterium (assembly GCA_963752405.1). GTDB lineage: Bacteria > Actinomycetota > Thermoleophilia > Gaiellales > Gaiellaceae > Gaiellasilicea. The sequence goes on along the minus strand of CAVVYB010000011.1, from coordinate 46,510 downwards.
CCGGTACCGCCAGACCGGCCGACGGCACGTCGTCTCCGAGACCGGCGATCGCGACGATCGCCAGCGTCGTCACCACGCCGACCGCCGAAAGCCCGAGGACGAAGAGGAGCCGCGGTCGTTGGGTCACGCCGTGACCGCCGTGTACATGCGCTCATCCGCCCAGGCGACGAAGCGCGCGACGATCTCCTCGCGAGCGGCGGACGAGAGCAGGATCGGTTCCACGCCGAGCTCGGCGAACCCGTGGAGGCACGTCCTGAGGCGCTCCTCGTTCTCGCGCCTCCTCGCGTCGGCTTCCGCCTCGCTCAGGCGCACCTCGTGGACGCGACCGGTGGCTGGATCGGCGAACGGAACTGCAATCCCGCCGACGTCCGGGAAGCTCTGCTCCCAGGTCGGGTCCTGGATCACGACCGGGACGATGTCCCAGCGGTGCTCGAGCGCACGAGCAGCCACATCCTCGGGCGGCGGTCGGGCAGGAAGTCCGAGAGCACGAAGACGAAGTGCCGCGTGGCAGCGCCGCGTGGTAGACGCGCAGTTGCTCGAGCGCGCGCTCGAGCCAGTCCGGCGGCGCCGTCGAACCGCGCCATCCTCGAGCCGCTCGTCGATCGTCCGCACGCGGACTCTCCGCTCGCTCTTGCGGCGGCGCCAGTACGCCGTGCCCGTCCGCGTAGTCGAGGTACCCGACTGAGCGCGCGCGACGGCGCCGCGACGGCGACCTCGATCGCATGGCCGCGGCCGCATGCGGCGGCGCTTCGAGAGCCAGGGGAGCGGCGGCGGAAGAGCGCCATCTCCGGCCGCCGATCGCAGACGATCACGACGCTCGGCGCCTCCTCCGCAAAGCGCTCGCGGACGACGAACTCGTCGCTGCCGCGCGCCGACGAGAGCCGCGCCGAGGCGCCCAGTCGATCGTGTCCATGTTGTCGCCGCGGCGGTACGGGCCGCGAGCCTGCGACGTCGGTAGCCGGATCCTCGCCGCAGGCTGCGCATCGTCCCGGACGAGAGCCCGATCACCCGCCGGCGCGGAACGAGCGGGAACGTCGTGCCTGGCGTCGGTCACGCTCAGCCCGCGGAGCGCGGCTGCTCGAAGAAGCGGATCCGTCTTCGGAGCCGGGCCGCGGAGCGACCTCGAGGCAGCCGGCGCGGAACTCCTCGATCGCCGCCGCCCAGCCGGCCGCCCGGCCTTCGCGACGAAGGCGGGCGTGAACACCAGCGGTGGACGAGCACGGGCACGAAGAGCCGCTCGATGTCGTCGGGAACGACGTAGCCGCGGCCGTTCGAGCGAGCGCCCAGGCGCGAGCGGCGCGCTCGAGAGCGAGGCTGCCGCGCACGGAGCTTCCGATCACGACTGCGTCGAGCTCTCGCGTCGCACGGACGAGGTCCACGATCCACCGTGCAGCACCTCGTCCACGTACACGTGCTGCGCAGCGCTCCGCAGCTCCTGCACCTCCTCCACGGTCGACCACCGGCTCCAGCCGCGGCCAGGGGGTGCCCGAAGCGCTGCTCCTCGCAGGATGCGGAGCTCCTCGAGCGACGCCGGGGTAGCCGAGCGCGGTGCGGAGGAAGAAGCGGTCGAGCTGCGCCTCCGGAAGCGGGAACGTGCCCTCGTACTCGATCGGGTTCTCGGTCGCGAGCAGGAGGAAAGGGGTCGGGAGCTCCCTGCGTCACGCCGTCGACCGTCACCTGGCGCTCGGCCATCGCCTCGAGCAGCGCCGACTGCGTCTTGGGCGTCGCGCGGTTGATCTCGTCCACGAGCACGACGTTGGCGAAGATCGGCCCCGGCCTGAACTCGAAGTCCCGCGTCTGCTGGTCGAAGACCGAAATGCCCGTGACATCCGTCGGCTGGAGGTCGGGCGTGCACTGGATCCGCGACGGCATCGAGCCGTCCATGCTGCCGCCGATCGCGCGCGCGAGCACCGTCTTCGCGGTGCCGGGCACGTCCTCGAGCAGCACGTGGCCGCCGCACATCAGCGCGGCGACGACGAGCTTGACCTCCTCGCGCTTGCCGTAGACGACGGTCTCGATGTTGTCGAGCAGGCGCGTCGCGACGTCGATCGCGGGTGCGAAGCGATCCTGGCGCTCTCGCTCCGTCGATCGGCCGCTCGACCTCCCCGGCTCCATGCGCCGGATCCTAGCTCGGACCGCGGTAACGCGCTGTTAAGCCGGGGTTACGCTACGAGGGCTTCCGCGCCGCCGACGACCTCCAGGATCTCCTGGGTGATCTCCGCCTGGCGGGCGCGGTTCATCTGCAGCGTCAGCGTGTCGATCAGCTCGCCCGCGTTCTTCGACGCGTTCCGCATCGCCGTCATCCGCGCCCCCTGCTCCGAGGCGGCCGACTCGAGCAGCGCGCGGAAGACCTGCGTCTCGAGGTAGACCGGCAGCAGCCGGGCGAGGATCTCCTCCGGCTCGGGCTCGAAGATGAAGTCGCCGCGCATCGCGTCGTCGCGGCGCTCCTGCTCGTCGGTCTCGAGGATGTCGGCCGAGATCGGCAGCAGCTCCTGCTCGGTCACCGTCTGCACGAGCGGCGAGACGAAGGCGTTGTAGACGAGGACCGCGCTGTCGATCTCGCCCTCGATGTACAGCTCGGCGACGCGGTGGGCGATCGCCTGCGCGTCGGCGTAGGCGGGCCGGTCGGTGAAGCCGGTGTACTCGCCCAGCGTCTCGTAGCCGCGGAACGCCAGGGTCGAGCGGCCCTTCTTGCCGACCGCGATGAACTGCACCTGCTTCCCCTCCCCGCGCAGCTGCCGTTCGAGCGCGAACGCCCGCCGGATGATCTGCGCGTTGAAGGGGCCGGCGAGGCCGCGGTCGCCGGTGAGCGCCACGACGGCCACGGTCTTGACCTCCTCGCGCTGCTGCAGCAGCGGCAACCCGCGGACGGAGGCGCTCGCGCGCCCGACGCCGGCGATCAGCTCGCGCATCGTCTCGGCGTACGGCCGCATCGCCTCGATCCGGGTCTGCGCGCGGCGCAGCCGGGCCGAGGCGACGAGCTCCATCGCCTTCGTGATCTTGCGCGTGTTCTTGACGGAACGGACGCGCCGCTTCAGGTCCTGAACGGAAGCCATCTAGGCGACGAGCCCCTTGTCCTCCTCGACGTTGAAGCTCTTCTTGAACTTCTCGAGCTCCTCGTCGAGCTTCTCGGCCGTCTCGTCCGTGAGGTCCTTCGTCTCGTCGATCGACTTGTAGACCGTCCCCTCGGAGCGCAGGTACTCGCGCAGCTCGTCCTGGAAGCGCGGCACCTGGGCGACCGGGAATGTCGTCGAGGTGGCCGTTGATCCCGGCGTAGAGCGCGACGACCTGCTCGGCGTGAGGCCACGGCTTGTACTGCGGCTGGTTCAGCGTCGCCACCATCCGCTCGCCGCGGGCGAGCGTGTTCTGCGTCGCCTGGTCGAGCTCGGAGCCGAACTGCGAGAACGCCTCCAGCTCGCGGTACTGGGCCAGCTCGAGCCGCAGGCGGCCGGCCACCTTCCGCATCGCCTTCGTCTGCGCCGAGCCACCGACGCGCGACACCGAGGTGCCGACGTTGATCGCCGGCCTGATGCCGGAGTAGAAGAGGTCGGCCTCGAGGAAGATCTGCCCGTCGGTGATCGAGATCACGTTCGTCGGGATGTAGCCGGCGATGTCGCCGGCCTGCGTCTCGACGATCGGCAGCGCCGTCGAGCGAGCCGCCGCCGAGGTCGTCGTTCAGCTTGCAGGCGCGCTCGAGCAGCCGCGAGTGGAGGTAGAAGACGTCGCCGGGATAGGCCTCGCGACCCGGCGGCCGGCGGAGCAGCAGCGAGAGCTGCCGGTAGGCGTCCGCGTGCTTGGAGAGGTCGTCGTAGATGACCAGGGCGTGCTTGCCGTTGTAGAGGAAGTGCTCGGCCATCGCCGCGCCGGCGAACGGGGCCATCCACTTGATCGGCGCCGCCTCGTGCGCCGCAGCGGTGACGATGATCGTGTAGTCCATCGCGCCCTCGTCCTTCAGGCGCTCGTACACCTGCGCGACGGTCGAGCCCTTCTGCCCGATCGCGACGTAGATGCAGATCACGTCCGTGTCCGCGCTGGTTGATGATCGCGTCGATCGCGACCGCCGTCTTGCCGGTGCCGCGGTCGCCGATGATCAGCTCGCGCTGGCCGCGGCCGACGTTCGTCATCGAGTCGATCGCCTTGACGCCGGTCTGGAGCGGCTCCTTCACCGGCTGGCGCTCGATCACGCCCGGAGCCTTGAACTCCAGCGGGCGGCGCTCGCTCGACTCGACCGGGCCGGCACCGTCCACCGGGTTGCCGAGCGGGTCGACGACGCGGCCGAGCAGGGCGTCGCCGACGGGCACGTCGACGACGGCGCCGGTCCGCTTGACCGGCTCGCCCTCCTTGACCTCCTGCCACTCGCCGAAGAGCGCGACCCCGACGTTGTCCTCCTCGAGGTTGAACGCGATCCCGACGACGCCGTGCTCGAACTCGAGCCGCTCGAGCGAGACGCAGTTGTCGAGCCCGTGCACGCGGGCGATGCCGTCTCCGACCTGGAGCACCGTGCCGACCTCGGAGAGGTCGGTCTGGACGTCGTAGTGCTCGATCCGGGACTTGAGGATCGAGGTGATCTCTTCGGGGCGTAGCTTCAACGTCTCAGCTCCTTGTCACTGAGTTCATGGCGTAGTCGGTCGATGCGGCCGCGCACGCTCGCGTCGAGCGGCGCGAGCCGACCTGGAGGACGATCCCGCCGATCAGAGCGGATCGACCTTGCGGGTCGCCTCGACCGAGCGGCCGGAGGACTTCTCGATCTTCTTCAGGATCGTCGCGGCTTCGTCGTCCGAGAGCTCGTACGCCGTCGTCAGCTCCACGGTCAGGCGCTTCTGCTCGGCCGCGACGAGCTCTTCGAACTCGCGGTAGATCTCGTCGATCTGCGCCGTTCGCCCCTTCTCCGAGAGCAGGCGCAGGAAGTTGCGGATCAGCTCGTCGGCGCCGCCGAGGATCTCGTCGAGCGCGGCCGCCCGCTCCTCCGGGTCGAGCTCGCGGGTTCGTGAGCAGGCTGCGCAGCTCGGGCACCTCCCCGAGCGCGGCGACGAAATCGCCGAGCTCGCTCGAGGACGGCTCGAGCCGCTCCTGCGTCCCTCGCCGCCTCGAAGAGCGACCGTGCGTACAGGCGGGCGGCGACGGCCACTAGGCCCGCTCACGCTCCAGAGCCGAGAAGTCGAGGTCGCCGATCGCGTCCTCGATCAGCTTGCGGTGGTCGTCGCGGTCGAGCACCTTGCCGGTCACCTTGGCGGTCGCGACGAGCGCGAGCTCGGCGACCTCGGCGCGAATCTGCTCGAGCGCGCGGACCGTCTCGGCCTCGATCTGCTTGCGCGTCTCCTCCATCCTGCGCTGCCGGTCGGCCTCGATCTCCTCCTTGGCACGCTCACGCTGCGAGTCGGCGACCTTCCGCGCCTCGGCGAGGATCTCCCCCGCCTCGCTCTTGGCCTGGCCGATGAGCTGCCTTGTGCTCCTCGAGCAGCCTGCGGGCCTCGGCGCGCGCATGCTCCGCCTCCTCGACCGCGGAGCGGATGCGCTCGCGGCGCTCGTCGATCGTCTTCTGGATCGGGCCGAACGCGAACTTCCTCAGGACGAAGAACGTGATCGCGAAGCAGACGAGCGTCCAGATCATCAGGCCCGGGACGACGTCGATCAGCGGTGAGGCTGCGAGCAGCATCAGGTGCGTCTCCTTCTTCCCTTAGACCAGGACGTAGGCGAGCAGGCCGCCGATCAGGCCGTAGAAGACGACGGCCTCGGTGAGCGCGAAGCCGAGCCACTGGATGCCGGTCAGCTCGCCGCGGAGCTCGGGCTGGCGTGCGACCGCCTGGATCATCGAGCCGAAGATGTTGCCGATGCCGATGCCGGCCCCGAGCGAGCCGAGGCCGATGCCGAGCGCGAGCGCGATCGCCTTCCCGGCGTCGGTGTTGCCCGCCGCGGCGGCGGCTTCCTGCGCAAGCAAATTGAACACGACTTCCTCCTTAGTGCTCCGGCTCGATCGCCGAGCCGATGTAGATGGCAGAGAGTGCGGCGAAGATGAACGCCTGGATCGAGACCACGATCACGACCTCGAAGAGATAGAAGGCCGCGGCCGCCGGAACGGCGACGACGGCGACGGCGAGGCTTTCGAGCACGAAGATCAGGCCGATGAAGGTCAGGATCAGCATGTGGCCGGCGAGCATGTTCGCGTAGAGACGGACGGACAGGCTGATCAGGCGCATGAACTGGCCGAGGATCTCGAGCGGCACGATCAGCGGCTAGGATCGCCTTCGGCACATCGGGGATCCAGCTCTTGAAGTACTTGCGCGCGCCGTTGTACCGGATCCCCTCGATGTGCGTGAAGATCCAGGTCATCAGCGCGAGCGCCAGCGTGACGCTGATCGACGACGTGGCCGCGTAGATGGCGAGTGTCGGCAGCTCCAGATCGTGCCCGGCACGGTGAACTTCTCGTTCGAGAGCGGCAGGGGGATGAAGCCGATCATGTTGATCACCCAGATGAAGAGCATCAGCGAGGCGACGTACGGGAACCAGCGCCCGATCGCCTTGTGCGGCAGGCCCTGCTCGGCGACCTGCGTCTGGGCGATGTCGTAGATCATCTCCCCGACCGCCTGCCTCCTGCCGACCTCGTTCTTCGAGCCGATGCGCGCGCGCATCAGGAAGAGGCCGAGCGCGATCGTCAGGATCGTGCCCAGGATCAGATAGGCGACCGTCTTGTTGATCGAGAGGTCGAGCGGGCCGATGTGGATCGGAATCCACTCGCCGGGATCGAAGTCGTGCTCCGGGTTGAACTCCTCCTCGGCGCCCTCCGTCGTGGAGGCGAGCGCGAGCGACGGCAACGCCAGCCAGAGCGCGAGAACGAGAGCGCTAAGCCGTTTCACGGGTCGCTCCCTTGGCTGGCCGGAGAAGTAGAGCGCGAGCGAAACGGCCAGCTCGAGCGTGTAGGCGAGTCCGTACAGCAGGACGACGGCAAGCGCGAGCTGCGCGTCCGTTGCTGCGAGCGCGACGACGACAACCATCACCGCCAGCGCTCGAAAGGTCATTCCGAAGCCCACCACGCCTGAGCCGGCGAGGTTACCCATGCCCGAGCGCAGGTGCGTCAGTAGCGCGGCGAGCGCGCGCGAGGCCGCCCAGAGGGTCGCGCCGATCACCCAGCCGCGGAGCTCCCAGCCGGCCGCGAGGAAGACGGGCAGCGCCAGCACGATCACCGCAGCGCCGGCGATGAACGGCAGCCTCTGATCCGGCATCGGCCGCGGGGTGGCGAAGACACCGGGCATCAGAGCGCGTCCTGTAGCGCGTGTAGGTCATGAAGACGCCGATCGGGATGCCGAGGATCGCGCCGATGAGGAAGCCCCAGGCAGGCGAGCCGGCCAGCCAGCCGATCAGGATGCCGACCGCGATCACCGCCGCCGTCGTCCCGATCAGGACGGAGCCGGCGCCGGCGAGGTTGAGCTTCGGGGTCGGCTGACGCTCCATCTGCGCCGCGAGCATAGCAGAGCTTGTGACAGCTGAAAGCCGCGTTCTTCCGGCGAAAAACCGCCGACTTTGTACGACTTGGGCACGGGAGCACGGCGACGCGCCTCCACCCTTGCAAATCGAGCCGTGCCTGCCGATTGCCGAGGCGGATGACTCCGCACGTCCTCGCCCGCGTTCGGCGCGCCCTTCCGAACGGCGCTTCGCTGCCCGAGAACCTGTGGCGGCGCCGGCACCGAGCCATCCTGTCCTGCTCTGGCTGCACGTGCCGGCGATCATGCTCTTCGCAGTCGCGCAGGGAGCTCGGGATTCAGCATGCCCTCTTCGAGGGCAGCCTGGTCGGGATCCTCGCCGCGACCGCGATTCTGGCCGGCCGCCTGACGCGCAACCGCCACCTCCTCGGCACACTCGTCGCACTCGGCCTGCTGACCTCCTCGGCGACGATCGTGCACCTCTCGGGCGGGGCGATCGAGGCGCACTTCCACTTCTTCGTGATGATGAGCGTCCTCCTCCTGTACGAAGACTGGCTTCCTTACGCCGCTGCTTTCGGCTACGTCGTCCTCCACCACGGCACGCTCGGCGTCGCTCAGCCCGGAGAGCGTCTACAACCACGCCGGGCGCTCTGCCCATCCGTGGCGCTGGGCAACTGTCCACGGCCTCTTCATCACCGCTGCCGGCATTGCGAACATCGTCAACTGGCGACTCAACGACACCGCTCGCAACGACGCTCGGGCCGCGTCCACGCGTGCCGACCTGAGCGACCTGCGCTTCGCGGTCGCTTTCGACAACGCGCCGATCGGCGTCGCCCTCGTCTCCCGGACGGGCGCTGGCTCCACGTGAACCAGGCCCTCCTGCAGATCCTCGGCTACTCGCGAGCAGCAGCTGCTCGCAATGGACTTCCAGTCGATCACCCACCCGGAGACCCTCGCCACGCGACCTCGGACTTCCTGCGCCGCGTCTCGAGCGGCGAGATCGACTCCTACGAGCGCGAGAAGCGATACTTCCATGCGAACGGCCGCATGATCTGGATCGGAGCTGGATCGCGCGCTCGTTCGCGACGCGGCCGGCGAACCGCTGTACTTCATCGCGCAGATCCAGGACATCACCAACCGACGGCAGCTCGAGGAGCAGTTCCGGCAGTCGCAGAAGATGGAGGCGGTCGGCCGGCTCGCGGGCGGTGTCGCGCACGACTTCAACAACCTCCTGACCGTCATCTCCGGCTACAGCGAGCTCGCGCTCCAGCGCGTCACGGACGGGGAGCCGCACCGAGCGACGACGTTCGCGACGAGCTCGAAGAGATCAAGAGCGCCGCCGCCGAGCCGCGTCGCTGACGCAGCAGCTCCTCGCGTTCAGCCGCCAGCAGGTCGTGCGGCCCGGAGGTCGTCGACCTGAACGCGATCGTGGCCGAGATCGAGAAGATGCTCGACCGCCTGATCGGCGAGGACGTCGCGCTCGTCGTGAAGCTCGATCGCCGCGATCGGCCCGTCCTCGCCGACGCCGGCCAGCTCGAGCAGGTTATCCTCAACCTCGCGGTGAACGGGCGCGACGCGATGCCCGGCGGCGGGACGCTGACGATCGAGACCGCGGCGGTAGAGCTCGAGGCAGCGCTCGACAGCGAGCACGGGCGCGTCGAGCCCGGCCGCTACGTCCGCCTTGCTGTGACCGACAACGGTGCGGGGATGGACGCGGCGACGCAGGCACGCGTCTTCGAGCCGTTCTTCACCACCAAGGAGCTCGGCAAGGGGACGGGCCTCGGCCTCTCCACCGTCTACGGGATTCTCGAGCAGAGCGGCGGCCACATCCGGATCGACACGGCCCCCGGCCGCGGAACGTCGTTCGAGATCTATCTGCCCGCGGCCGATCGTGCCGAGCCGGCCGAGGCAGCCCCGATCGAGGCCAGCCCGCCCGGCGGCTCGGAGACGATCCTGCTCGTCGAGGACGAGACCTCCGTCCGCGACCTCGCCCGCCGAATGCTCGAGCGAGAGCGGCTACAGGGTGCTCCCGCGGCCAACGGCAACGACGCGCTGCGGCTGTGCGCCCAACGCCGAGCACATCGACCTGATGGTCACCGACATCGTCATGCCGCAGATGCGCGGCGTGCGAAGTGGCGCGACGGGTCGCCCGCATCCGCCCGGGCGTGCGCGTCCTCCTGATGTCCGGCTACACCGACAACTCGATCGACCTCGAGCATCGCCGGCTCGGTCTCGTTCCTCCAGAAGCCGTTCACGCTCGGGGAGCTGCTCGGCGCGGTCCGCATCCGCGTTGGATGCTCCGGCGCCGCTCCGTCCTCGCGCAGCGACTCGGCGCCTAGGCGGCGCCTAGCTCAGGCGCTCAACTGCTCGTGTCCGTGCTCGTCGCGCCGCAGGCGGCGTGGGTTGTTCAGCTTCACGATCTCGAGCACGTAGACGACGTACAGCGACATCGCGATTGCGACGAGGGCGATCGCCGCGACCGCGACCGTCTCCCAGAGGTGCCAGACACCGCCCTCGCGGAACGGGATGAAGCGTGTCGCGAGCGCGGCCCCGGCCAGCGCGGCGCACCACGCCCACATCGTCACCGCGGCCCGGCGCTGCGAGAAGCCCCGCCGGAGAAAGCGGAAGTGCAGGTGGGCCTGGTCCGGCGCCGACACCCGCTGGCCGTGCTTGAGCCGGCGGGCGACGACGAACGACGTGTCGATGATCGGCACGGCGAGAACGAGCAGCGGCAGGAGCAGCACGACCGTCGACGCCGTCTTCAGGAGCCCCTGGACCGACACGGCCGCGAGGAGGAAGCCGAGGACGAGTGCGCCCGAGTCGCCCATGAAGATCCGGGCGGGGAAGAAGTTGTGGCGGAGGAAGCCGATGCAGGCGCCGGCGACGATGGCCGAGAGGATCGCCGGATCGGTCTTCCCGAGCGAGAGCGAGAGCACGGCGAAGGTGACGCCGGCGATCCCACACACGCCCGCGGCGAGGCCGTCCATCCCGTCGAGGAAGTTGACCATGTTCATCACCGCGACGATCCAGAGCATCGTCAACGGCACACCCACGGCTGCCGGCAGGTCGACGGCGCCGAAGAAAGGAAACGTGAAGTGGTCGATCCACACGCCGAAGAGCGGCGGAATGGAGGCGGCGAGGATCTGGCCGGCCAGCTTCGGGGCCGGACGGAGGACGCGGAAGTCGTCGATCGCGCCGACGACGGTCGCCACCGCTGCGCCGAGCAGCACGCCCCGCGTTTCCCGGCCGAGCTCGAGGAACGCGAGCGCCGGGACGAAGATCCCGAAGAAGAGCGCGAGCCCGCCGAGCCGCGGGACCGGGTTGACGTTCAGCCGCCTGCTGTCCGGCCGGTCGACGACGCCGAGAAGCCGCGCCATGCCGCCCACCGCAGGAGTGAGCAGGATCACGATCACGAGCGCGACGACCGCGCCGTAGAGGACCTCGGGGTTCTCCCGAAGCGAGTCCATCCGTCGCTACTTCGTCCCGTAGAGCCGGTCGCCTGCGTCGCCGAGGCCGGGCACGATGTAGCCCTTCTCGTTCAGCTCGCGGTCGATCGCGGCACACACGATGTGAACGTCGGGATGCTCGTCGTGCACGCGCTCGATCCCCTCGGGCGCGGCGACGAGGCAGACGAGCGTCACCGAGCGCGCTCCGGCCGCCTTCACGGCGGCGACGGCCGCCACGCTCGAGTTTCCGGTGGCGAGCATCGGATCGAGGACGATCGCATCGCGCTCGGCCAGGTCGTCGGGCAGCTTGACGTAGTACTCGACCGGCAGCAGCGTCTCCTCGTCGCGGTAGAGCCCGATGAACCCGACCCGCGCGCTCGAGATCAGCGAGAGGACGCCCTCGAGCATCCCCAGGCCCGCTCGCAGGACGGGGTTGACCGCGACCTTCTTGCCCGAGATCCGCTGGGCGTGCATGCGTTCGAGCGGGGTCTCGATCTCGACCGGCTCCGTCGGGAAGTCCTTCGTCGCCTCGTACGTGAGGAGCAGCGTCACCTCGTTCACGAGCTTCCGGAAGTGGACGGTCGGCGTCTCCCGGTCGCGAAGGTACGAGAGCTTGTGCTGAACGAGCGGATGATCGACCTGCGTGACCTTCCCTGCGCTCATGCGTAGTCGGTGTAGCCGCGGAACCCCGGATAGAGCGGCCGCTTCGCGCACAGCGCCTCGGCACGGTCGGCGAGGTCGCCGAGCGGGCTGTCACCTGCATTTTCCAGCTGCAGCGCCCCGGCGATGATCCGGCCGACCTCGCGGAAGTCCTCCTCGTCGAAGCCGCGCATCGTCGCCGCGGGCGTGCCGATGCGGACGCCGGAGGCGACCGTCGGCGGGCGCTCGTCGAAGGGCACGGTGTTCCGGTTCACGGTCAGCTTCACCTCGTGCAGCCGCTCCTCGGCGTCCTTGCCGGTCCAGTCCGTCTTCCGCAGGTCGAGTTGCAGGAGGTGCGTGTCGGTCCCGCCGGTGAGGACGTCGAGGCCGTTCGTGATCAGCTCCTCCGCCAGCGCGTCGGCGTTCGCGCGCACCTGCTCCTGGTAGGCACGGAACGCCTCGGAGCCGGCGATCTTGAAGCACGCCGCCTTCGCCGCGATCACGTGCATCAGCGGCCCGCCCTGCATCCCCGGGAAGACCGCGCGATCAACCGCCGATGCGTGCTCCTCGCGGCAGAGCACGAAGCCGGCGCGTGGCCCTGCGAGGGTCTTGTGGGTCGTGGACGTGACGATGTCGCAGTGCTCGACCGGGTTCGGATGCAGGCCGGCCGCGACGAGGCCGGAGAAGTGGGCCATGTCGCACATCAGCAGCGCGTCGACCTCGTCCGCGATCTTGCGGAACTCGGCTGTGTCGACCGTGCGCGGATACGCGGAGCCGCCGCACACGATCAGCTTCGGCCGGTGCTCCTTCGCGACCTCGAGCACCTCGTCGTAGTCGACCATGTCCGTCCGGCGCGAGACGCCGTACGAGGCGATCGTGTAGAGCCGCCCCGAGAAGTTGACCTTCAGGCCGTGCGTGAGGTGCCCGCCGTGGTCGAGCCGGAGACCGAGAATCGTGTCCCCGGGCTGAAGCAGCGCGAAGTACGCGGCCATGTTCGCCTGCGCGCCGGCGTGCGGCTGCACGTTGGCGTGCTCGGCGCCGAAGAGCTCCTTGGCGCGGTCGATCGCCAGCTGCTCGATCTCGTCGACGACCTCGCAGCCGCCGTAGTAGCGGCGGCCGGGATAGCCCTCGGCGTACTTGTTCGTCGGCACCGAGCCGACAGCCTCGAGGACGCTCGGCCAGGTGAAGTTCTCGGATGCGATCAGCTCGATCTGCGCACGCTGCCGCTCGAGCTCCTGGCCGAGGAGCGAAGCGATTTCCGGATCGACGTCGGCGAGGCCGGCGGTGCGAAGCTGGTCGAGCGTTGCCTGGGCGACGGCCATGCCTGTTCCTCCTCGGCTGCGGGATGACTCGATGCTAGAGCACCGACCCGACGAGCCGGAGCGCTTCGTCCGTCGAGGCGGCACCCTCGCGCAGGACCACCGGCTCCGGGCCGGTGAAGTCGATCACCGTCGAGGGCGTCCCGGGCAGCGGGCCCACGTCGACGATCGCATCGGCGGCTGCGCGGATCTCTTCGGGCACCTCGTCGATCGTTGCCGGATCGGGGCCGCCCGGCAGGTTCGCGCTCGTCGCGACCATCGCGCCGAGACGGGACAGGAGGTCGTGCGCCTTTCCCTCGAGTAAGGGGACGCGCACGCCGATCGTGTCGGGCCGTGCGCCCGCAAGCCAGCGAAAACGTCGCGCGGGATTCGGCAGAACGAGCGTGAGCGGCCCCGGCAGGAGCGCCCGCGCGATCAGCGCCACACGTCCGCGCAGCTCGGGGACGCACTCCAGCAGCATGTCGACGCTGTCCACGACGAGCGCCGTCGGCTGGATCTCCTCGCGTCCTTTCGCCCGGTACAGCCGGCGCACCGGTCCTTCGGAATACGCGCTCGCGGCGAGGCCGTAGACGGTGTCGGTGGGGACGATCGCGAGCCGGCCGCCGCGGATCGCGTCGACGGCGGCATCGACGTCAGACACGGCGTCCCTCGACCACCCGGTCACGGCCCGTCAGGTCCGGAGTCGTGGAGACATCGGCGTAGCCGAGCCCGCCGAGCAACGCCGCAGTCGCGGAGGACTGCCCGTCCCCTACCTCCAGAACGAGCCAGCCCTCGGGCACGAGCGCCGGCAGAGCCGTCCGGGCGACCGCCTCCGTGGCGCCGCTGCCGACGAGCGCGAGATGGGGCTCGAACTCGCGCACGTCCGGCATCAGCGTCGGCAGCTCGTCCGGCTCGACGTACGGCGGGTTCGAGACGACGAGGTCGTACGGGCCGCCCGGCAGACCTGCCCGCAGGTCGTGCTCGAGCAGCTCGATCGCGAGCCCGGTCCGCGCCGCGTTCTCGCGGGCCAGCGCGAGCGCATCGGGAGAGACGTCGATCGCGGTCACGCGGGCGTCCGGATGCTCGTCCGCGATCGCGAGCGCGATCGCACCGCTCCCCGTGCCCACGTCGAGCACCCGCGGAGCGTCGAGCCCGCGCAGATGGGCAAGCGCGCGCTCGACGACGATCTCCGTCTCAGGTCTCGGGATCAATGCCCGCGGGTCGGTGGTCAGCGTCAGCCGGCGGAACCCCCACTCGCCGAGGATGTAGGCGACCGGCTCCCGCCGCGCTCGGCGCGCCACGAGCTCGCGATACCCATCGAGCTCGCTTGCTTCGAGCGGCCGGTCGAAGTCGGTGTACAGCTCGATCCGCTGCCGCCCGAGCGTGTGAGCGAGCAGCAGCTCCGCGTCGAGTCGCGCCGTCTCCGACGTCTTGCCGAGATGCTCGGTCGCGCGCCGGAGCACCTCCCCCACGGTCACGCCTCGAGCGCCCGGCGCCTGTCCTCTGCCTGGAGCGCCTCCGTGAAGGCGTCGAGCCCGCCGGGAAGCACCTTCTCGAGATTCACCGTCACCTTCACGCGGTGATCCGTGGCGCGGCTGTCGGGATAGTTGTAGGTGCGGATCTTCTCGGCCCGCTCGCCCGACCCGATCTGCAGCTTCCGCGCCGCGGAGAGTGCCGCCTGCTGGCGTTCGCGCTCGGCCTCGTAGATCCGGGCGCGCAGCACGCGCAGTGCCTTCGCCTTGTTTTGCAGCTGCGACTTCTCGTCCTGCATCGCGACGACGATCCCCGTCGGCAGGTGCGTGATGCGGACGGCAGAGTCGGTCGTGTTGACGCTCTGACCGCCCGGCCCGGTGGAGCGATACACGTCGATCTTGAGGTCGTTCTCGTCGATCTCGACGTCGACCTCCTCGACCTCCGGCATCACCGCGACGGTGGCAGTCGAGGTGTGGATTCGACCCTGCGATTCGGTCTCCGGCACGCGCTGGACGCGGTGCGTGCCGCCCTCGTACTTGAAGATCGAGAACGCACCGTCTCCCTTGATCGCGAAGACGACCTCCTTGAAGCCTCCCGTCTCGCTCTCGTTCGCCGAGAGCAGCTCGCTCTTGAAGCCGCGGCTCTCCGCGTAGCGGGTCAGCATGCGGTAGACGTCCCCCGCCCAGATCGCCGCCTCGTCGCCGCCGACTCCCTGCCGGATCTCGACGATCACGTCCTTCTGGTCGGCAGGATCGTTTTCGACGAGCGCGAGCTTGAGCTCCTCCTCGATCTCGGCGAGCCGTGTCTCCGACTCGGCAACGAGCTCCTTCAGCTCGGGGTCGGCGAGCGAGGCCGTGACGTCCTCCCGCATCGAGCGCCACTCCTGCGCGAGCTTGTAGGGCGTCTCGAGCTCCTTCAGGCGGCGGCCGACCTCGGCGGCCTCCCGGTGGTCGTTGTAGACGGACGGGTCCGACATGCGTTCCTGCACCTCGGTGTACGAGCGCTCGAGCTCGTCGACCAGATGTTCGAATGTGTTCGACACGGGTCGTAGGGTAGTGCAGCGATGACTCTGGAGGACGTGCTCCGCGCCCCGCTGCCCGACCGCGTCGACGAGGTCGCCGAGCGGATGCGCTCGATCGAGAAGGCGCTTCCGCGGGGGGACGGCGTGCGCGCTTTCACGAGCCTCTACCGTGCGGTCACAGAGGACGTGGACAGGAGCGTCCGG
The DNA here is from genome assembly GCA_963752405.1 of uncultured Gaiellaceae bacterium. Taxonomy (GTDB): domain Bacteria; phylum Actinomycetota; class Thermoleophilia; order Gaiellales; family Gaiellaceae; genus Gaiellasilicea. Next base: position 31,011 of record CAVVYB010000011.1, on the reverse strand, counting down.
CCCGGCACGTTCGCCGATGCGCCGTTTGCCCGCTGGCTCGACGTCGTGTTCGCGAATCTCTACTTCCGCGCGCTCCGCGCCCACGTTCTCGGGCCGAAGCGGCCCCCGCGGGCGTGGGCTCCGCTCTTCGAGGCCCGGGCGCGGCGAGGTGTGGCGCCGATCCAGTTCGCGCTCGCCGGCATGAACGCGCACATCAATCGTGACCTGCCGCTCGCGCTCGTCACGACCTGCCGGGCGCGCAAGGTGACCCCGCTGCGCGGTGGGCCGCAGCACGCCGACTTCCGCCGGATCGATCGCGTGCTCGCGGAAACGGAGTCGCGCGTCAAGACAGAGTTCGCGACCGGTCTGGTCGGCTGGGCGGACGAGGCGCTCGGCGAGCTCGACGATGTCCTCGCGATGTGGAACGTGCGCAAGGCGCGGGCGGCGGCCTGGACGAACGCAGAGACACTGTGGGCGCTGCGCGATCTCCCGCTCACGGCGGGGCGGTTCGCGCTCACGCTCGACCGAACCGTCGGCTTCGCCGGCCGCGGACTGCTCCGGCCGCTCACATGAGGGTCCGGCGTGCGGTCGCGAGCGACTCGGCCGCCGCGGCCGCGATCGTCCGCACCGTCTACGAGGAGTTCGGCTTCACCTGGGACGAGGACGGCTATCACGCCGACCTTCGAGATGTGGAGGCGTCGTATGCGGCGTTCTTCGTCGCCGAGCACGACGGACGGATCGTCGGGACAGCGGGGCTGACGAGCCACGGATCGCTGGAGCGGCTCTACGTCCTGTCGGAGGCGCGCGGAAGCGGCGCGGGGTCGGCTCTTCTCGACGGCGGTTGCGGCGGAGGCGCGCCGCCGCGGCCACGTGCAGCTCGAGATCTGGTCGGACAAGCGGTTCACGGACGCGCACCGGCTGTACGAGCGCCACGGTGCCCGCGTCGTCGGCGAGCGCCAGCACGACGATCCCGACGCGAGCCACGAGTGGGGCCTACGTGCTCCAGCTCACCGACCCCCGCCCCGAAGAGACGTGACCGCAGCGCACCCGTCCGGGGACTGTCCCCGGACGGGTCTCGGCGGGGCATGTCCGAGGGTCAAAGTTGTGTGCCAATGTTTCCACACGGGCGCTGCACGGCTCTTTCGCCTCTAGCTTCTCTGCATGCCACGGTTGCCGCGCTCGACGTTCCCCGCCTACGGCGTCTGGCACGCGACGACGCGCGGTGTCGAACGCCGCGCCGTCTACCTCGACCGCGACGACGGCCGCCGCTTCCTCGCCCAGCTGTGGCAGGCAGTCGAACGCCTCGGCCTCCACGTTCACGCTCTCTGCCTGATGCCGAACCACTACCACCTCGTCGTCCAGTGCCTGCGCGATCACCTCTCGCAAGCGCTCCATCGCGTCAACGGCGTCTACGCCGAGGAGTTCAACGCGAAGTACACGCGCACCGGCCACCTCTGGGGTGACCGCTTCGCGCTGTGGCAGGTTCGCGACGACGAGCACCTGCGCGCAGCCTGCGAGTACGTGCTGGCGAACCCGGTCCGCGCCGGGCTGTGCGAGCGTGCGGTCGACTGGCCGTGGGGCTGGAGCCGCTACTCGTCGAGAGCGGCGTCGAGCGTGATCTCCGGGACGCCGGCCAGCGCCTGGGAGACCGGGCAGCCCTTCTTCGCCGCCTCCGCCGCCTCACGGAAGCCGTCCGCGTCGAGGCCCGGCACGCGCCCGCGCACGGTGAGCGCGCTCTTCGTGATCCCGGTACCCGGAACGAAGGTGACCACGGCGGACGTCCGAAGCTGCTCCGGCGGGTTGCCCGCCTTTGCGAGACCGAGAGAGAGCGCCATCGAGAAGCACGAGGCGTGCGCGGCCGCAATCAGCTCCTCCGGGCTCGTCTTCCCACCGGACGCCTCCTCCGAGCGCGCCGCCCAGCTCACGTCGAGCGGCCCGAAGGCCCCCGAGCCGACCTCGTCGATCGTCCCCGACCCGCTCATCAGGTCGCCCTTCCACGTCACCGATGCCCGGCGCTCAGCAGCCATGTCGCTCCTCCTAGATCCGTCTCGAGTTCGGCTCGAACGCTAACGGAAGCGCTCGCCCGGATCAGCGAGGAGAACGTGCAGCCCTCATCGGCGGCCCGCGCTGCCTGCTCGCAGGCCGGCCGCGTCGATGCCCTCGGCCCGCGCTCGCACGTCGAGCTCCGAGGAGACGATGCAGGTGCCCCTTGTCGCCGACCTCGTCGAGCGTCACGGTGCAGGAGACGTCCAGGCGCTCAACCGTTCCGCCGGCTCGCGCGATCTCGCCCGCGATGGAGGTCGAGTAGCAGCCCGCGTGCGCCGCCGCCAGAAGCTCCTCCGGGCTGGTCTTCCCCGGCTTGTCTGCGATCCGCGACGGCAGGTCGATCGGCAGCTCGAACGCCCCGGTTCCCGCCTTCGCCACACCAGAGCCGCGCGAGAGCGACCCCTCCCACGCGACCTCGGCCGTACGGACGATCCGCGGCACTCTCCCTAGGCCATGACCTCGACTTTGCGTTCCTCCGGCGTGATCCCGCCCTCGCGGAGGAGCACTTCCTGGAGCGCACGGATCGAGACCTCGATCTGATCGAGCGACGGCTGCCGCGTGGTCAGCCGCTGGAGCCAGAGCCCGGGCGCGAGCAGCGCCATCAGGATCGCGTTCTGCTGGTGCTTGCCGGCGAAGCGGATCAACTCGTACGCGAGGCCCGCGATCACCGGCAGCAGCAGGATCCGGCTCGTGATCAGCCAGTACCACGCCGGCTGGCCGACGAAGGCGAAGACGAAGATCCCGATCACCATCACCCAGAGCAAAAAGGCTGTTCCGCAACGCGGGTGAAGCAAACTGAATTTCTGCACGTTCTCTGGCGTGAGCTCCTCGCCCGCCTCGTAGGCATTGATCGCCTTGTGCTCGGCGGCGTGGTACTGGAAGACGCGGCGCAGGTCGGGAATGAGCGAGATCAGGAGCAGATAGACGAGGAAGATCGAGACGCGGATCACGCCCTCGATGATCACGAAGAAACCCGTCGTGTCGACCGGGAGCCAGTTCGTGATCAGCGCCGGCGTCACCTTGAAGAGCATCAGGGCGAATCCGATCGCGATCGCGAACGAGAAGATGATCTGGCCGCGCGGGATCTCGGTCTGAACGACCTGCTCCTTCGCCTCCGGATCCTGTCGTTCGCCTCCGGGTCCTGGGCGGCGTAGTTCGCGGAGATCGCGAGTGCGCGGAAGCCGATCGCCAGCGACTCGCCGAGCGCGATGACGCCGCGGATCACAGGCAGCCGGAAGATCCTGTTTCGCGCCATCGGCGAGCTGATGGCGGTGACGACCTGCGCGATCTGACCGTCCGGCTTGCGGACGGCGACAGCCCAATTCGAAGGGCTGCGCATCATCACGCCCTCCAGGACAGCCTGTCCTCCGATGTTGGCCAAGGCGCGCTAGCCGCGGCGGGGGCCGCCGGCCTTCTCCAGCCGACGCTGGAAGCGCTCGACTCGGCCGCCGGCGTCCATCAGCTTCTGCTTGCCCGTGTAGAACGGGTGGCAGGCCGAGCAGACGTCGACGTGGATTTCCGGCTGCGTCGAACGGGTCTCGAACTCGGCGCCGCAGGAGCAGCGAACGTGGGTGGAAACGTACTCGGGATGAATTCCGGTCTTCATCGCCGAGCCAGAATAGCAGAGGTAGTTTCGGCCGCTACGTTGCCGCCAGAGACAACAACGCCGATCGGACCGTCGCCCACTCGACCGGCCAGAACTGCCGCGACGGCCACCGCTCCAGCGGGTTCGCACGCGAGCTTCGCCCGCATGTAGAGGAACCGAAACGCATCCTCGATCTCCTCCTCCGTGACGAGCATGCTCTCGACGTCGTGTGCCTGAAGCACGGCGAGCGCCGTCTCGCCCGCGAACGGGCCCGAGAGGCCGTCCGCGATCGAGTCCGGCGTCACGGGCACGGACTTCCCGGCTGCGAGAGCATCGTGTACTGCCGTCGAGCGCTCCGGCTCGACCGCGATCACGTGCCGGTCGGGCGCCGCGGCGGCGACTCCTGCGACGAGGCCGCCACCGCCTGTCGGCACGAGGATCGTCTCGACCTCGGGCGCGTCCTCGAGGAGCTCGAGCGCGAGCGTGCCCTGGCCGGCGATCACGAGCGGGTCGTCGAACGGGTGCACGAGCGTCCGACCCGTCTCCCGGATGTGCTCGTCGAGCCGGGCGAACGCCTCGACCGCGTCGGCGGCCTCGAGGTCGATGGAGGCGCCGTAGCCCCGCGTGGCAGCCACCTTCGCGGCGCTCGCGCTCGCGTACATCACGACGAGGCAGTCGATCCCCTCCGCAGCCGCTCCCCAGGCGAGCGCCTGGGCGTGGTTGCCGGCCGAGATCCCGATCACGCCGCGCGCCTTCTCCTCCGGGCTCAAGGAGGCGAGCTTGTTCAGCACTCCCCGCGCCTTGAACGAGCCTGTCTTCTGGAAGAGCTCGGCCTTCAACCAGATCTGGTCGCCGAGGGTGTGCGAGGTGAACGTCGGCGTCCGGTGAACGCGTCCGCGGATCCGCTCCGCCGCAGCGAGCACGTCGTCGCGGGTCACCGGCATCGACGCATCGTAGACTCACCCGCGTGGACGGCCACCCCGTACAGATCAGTCTCGATGACGATCTGCGTCGTTCGCGGCTCACGGTCTTCTTCCGGCTGCTGCTCGCGATTCCGCACTTCTTCTGGTTTCAGATCTGGTCGATCGGCGCGCCGTTCGCTGCGATCGCCGGCTGGTTCATGGCGCTGTTCACCGGGCGCATGCCATTGGCACTCCACAACTTCCTCGCCGGCTACCTCCGCTACAGCACCCACGTCGCGGCGTTCCTGCTCCTAGCCGCGAATCCATTCCCTGGCTTCCTCGGCCAGCCCGACTACCCGGTCGACGTCGAGATCGCCGAGCCTGTTCGACAGAGCCGCTGGAAGACGCTGCTGCGGCTGCTGCTCGGTATCCCGGCGCTGCTGATGGCGTTCGCGCTCGCCGGCGGCGGACCGCATCGGTGTCGTCGCCGGCGCGATGCTCATCAGCGGCGGAGTCGTCGCAACCTGTGCCTTTCTCGGCTGGTTCGCAGCACTCGTGCTCGGCCGGATGCCGATGGGCCTGCGCGACCTGACCGCATACGCACTCGGCTACGGGGCGCAGGCCAACGCCTACTTCCTGCTCTTGACCGACCGCTATCCGAACTCCGACCCTGACGCAGTCGGCCCGGAGTGGAGCCTGCCGACGCACCAGCTTCAGCTCGAGCTCAACGACGACGGCCGGCGATCGCGGTTGACCGTCTTCTTTCGGCTCCTGCTCGCGCTGCCGCATTTCATCTGGTTGGCGCTCTGGTCCGTGTTGGCGTTCCTGGCCGCGATCGTGAACGGGCTCGTTGCGCTCGTGCGCGGTCGTTCCGCCGAGCCGCTGCACCGCTTTCTGGCCGCCTACGTCCGCTATACGGCTCACGTGACGGCGTTCGTCACCCTGGTCGCGAATCCGTTCCCGGGCTTCGTCGGCGCACCCGGGTTCCCGGTCGACATCTCGATCGGCCCGCCTGTCCGCCAGAACCGTTGGGTCACGCTCTTCCGAATCTTCCTCGTGCTCCCCGCGCTGATCGTCTCCGGCGCACTGTGGGGCGTCCTCGTCGTTGCCTCGTTCTTCGGCTGGTTCGTTTCGCTGCTCATGGGCCGGATGCCCACGGGCTTCCTGAAGATCGGCGCAGTGTCGGTGCGGTACCTCGCGCAGACGAACGCCTACTGGTTCATCGTCACTGACGACTATCCGTACGCGAGCCCGGCGCTGCGGCCGCCGGCCGTCCTCGAGCCGGAACCGGACGCGGAGTCAGAGCCTGAGCCGGAGCCCGCGTCGTTCTGGGAAGCGCTCTGAGCACGCGGAGCCCGCTGCTCCGTCTCGCCCTGCTCCTCGTCTTCGGCGGGATCTGGGCGGTGGCGGCGTGGTCTCTCTGGGACAGCGCCGTGCCGGGGGACCTGTCCCTACCCGACGTGCAGATCGACGGGGTCTCGCAGGACACCCTCGACCGCGCCGACCGTTACGAGACCTTCTTCCGCATCGAGTTCGTCGTCTCGCAACTCGTCCTCATCGGCGTCCTGATCCTCTACGCGAAGCACGGCGCCCGCTTCGCGAAGGAGTCGGCCGCCGGCCGCATCGGCACGGGGATGTTCCTCGGGATGATCGGGCTCGCGTTCGTATGGCTCTCGCAGGTGCCGTTCCGGCTCGCAGAGGTGTGGTGGGACCGCCGCTACGACCAGACCGACAGCGGTTACCTCGAGACGCTCTTCGCGAACTGGTTCGAGCTCGGCGCCGAGTTTCTCTTCATCTGCTTCGCGCTCGTCGTGGTGATGGCGCTCGCGGGAGTGTTCCCACGCCGCTGGTGGCTCGGAGCGGCACCCGTCTTCATCGGGCTCGCAGCTCTCTTCAGCTTCATCTATCCGTACCTGACTCCCACCGAGCCGCTCCACCGCAGCGACCTGGTCGCTGCCGGCCGCGAGTACGCCGAGAAGCAGGGGATCGACCCGATCCCGCTGAGGGTCGAGGACGTCACGGACTTCACCAGCGCCCCGAACGCCTATGCGGCCGGCTTCGGGCCGACCAAGCGGATCGTCTTCTGGAACACGCTCCTCGACGGCAGCTTCACCGACAACGAGGTGAAGACGGTGCTCGCCCACGAGATCGCCCATCACTCGAGCGACCACCTGATCGAGGGCCTCGAGTGGTACGCGCTCTTCGCTCTGCCCGGCGCCTGGCTGATCGCGGTCGCGACCCGGCGGCGCGGCGGCATGGCGAACCCGGAGGCGGTGCCGGTTTCGTTGCTCGTGATCGTCGTGCTCAATCTTCTCTCGACACCCGTCTACAACCTGATCTCACGCCACATGGAGGCAGAGGCCGACTGGAAAGCACTCGAGACCACCCGCGATCCGGCATCCGCGGAAGCCCTCTTCACGCAGTTCACGATCCAGTCGCTGAACGACCCCGATCCGCCGACGTGGTCGTACCTGGTCTTCGACAGCCACCCCTCCGTCGAGAAGAGGATCGCGATGGCCGAGGCGTGGAAAGCCCGGTCTAGGTAAGCGTGTACTCCGGGCCGCTGCCGCCCTCGGGTGGCGTGAGGCGGCCGCCCTTGGCGCTGATCGCGCCGCACTGGACGCAGTTCGACGGGTTCACCTCGACCTGCACCATCCCCTCGCCGTCGGCGGCTCCGGCCTCGTAGACCTGCGCGGGGCACATGTGTACCCATGCATCAGCCAGGTCTTTCGGGACAGTGCGCTGGATCCGGATGTGGTTGGGCTGGTCGTCGCGCGTCCGGTTGCCCGAGAGGAAGACGGACGAGAGCTTGTCGAACGTCAGCTTCCCGTCGGGCGCCGGGTAGCGCTGTGCGCGGCCGGTGCGAATCAGCGTCCGCTCGGCGTTCGGCTCGATCTTGAACTCGTTCGGCGGCAGGTTCCCCTTGGTCACGGTCATCGCGCTCGCGAGCGCGCCGCCCATGAAGAAGCCCTTGTCGAAGACCTGCCGCATGTTCCGAACCTCGTGCAGGTCCTTCAGGACATAGCTCGCGCGGAGCTCGTCGTCGTACGAGTCGAGCGCGCCTACGCGGCTCGGTGACTCGCCGCGCTGGAGCGAGCGGAACGCAGCCTCGGCGGCCATGATCCCGGACTCGATCGCGTAGTGGATCCCCTTCAACGTCGGCACGTTGACGAGGCCGGCGCTCTCACCCACCAGCAGCAGGCCCGGCGCGTTGAAGCGTGTCGGAAGCGCGTGATAGCCGCCTTCGGTGATCGTCTTCGCGCCCCATGCGATCCGCTCGCCGTCGCGAAGGATCTTGCGGACGAGCTTATGCGTCTTGAACTCCTGCAGCACGTCGTGGACGGAGAACTCGACGTCGCGGTACTCGAGCCCGGCGACGAAGCCGAGCGAGACCATGTCGTTGCCCATCGGGTAGATGAAGGAGCCGCCGAACTCGCCGTACTTCGAGCTCTTGCGGAGAGGCCAGCCCATCGTGTGCACGATGTGCCCGAGCGGCCTCGGCACCTTCCAGACCTCCTTCACACCGAGCGCCCAGATCTGGGGCTGCTCGCCCTCGAGGCCGAAGCGCGAGATCGCGGCGCCGGTGAGGTGACCCTGCGTCCCCTCGGCGAGGACGGTCAGCTTCGCGACGATGTCCGATCCCGGCTCGTGAGTCGCAAGAGGCTTCCCGTCGCGTCCGAGACCCTTGTCGCCGGTGCGGATCCCGTGCACGCGACCGTCGGCGACGAGCAGCTTCTGCGCGTCCGTCTCCGGCAGCACGGCAGCACCACCCGCCTCCGCTTGCTCGGCCAGGAAGCGGCCGAACTGCGAGACGGAGACGACCCAGTTGCCGTGGTTGCGCATCGTCGGCGGCGGCGGAATGCGGATCGCGGCGCCCTTCGTCAGCAGATAGACGGCCTCACCGTGCACCTCGCCGTAGCTCGGCACGTCGTTCATCGTCAACCGGCCCTTGAAGAGCCGGCGCAGCGCGCGCGGATTGACGACCGCGCCCGAGAGCAGGTGCGATCCAGGCGCCTTCCCCTTCTCAACGACCGCGACCGGCACGTCGCCCAGGCGGGCGGCGGTCTCGGGCGACTCCTCGAGGAGCTGTCCGAGCCGGATCGCGCAGGCCAGTCCGGCAGGACCCGCACCAACGATCAGCACGCCCACCTCGATCCGTTCCGCGACCGGGTCGGTCGGTGTCGCGATCGCGTCCGACGGCGCAACCGGCGGCGGATAGTCGGCGGGGCGGATCTTCACGCCTTTCTCAGCCATTGCGCCGCGCCTGAACCAGCTCGGTCAGCTTCGGCAGGATCTGATGCAGATCGCCGACGACCCCGAGATCCGCGAACTCGAAGATCGGAGCGTTCGGATCCTTGTTGATCGCGACGATCGTCTTCGAGCTCTGCATGCCGACTTTGTGCTGGATGGCGCCGGAGATGCCGCACGCGACGTAGAGGGTCGGCGAGACCGACTTGCCGGTCTGCCCGACCTGCGCCGAGTACGGGTACCAGCCCGCGTCGACTACCGCTCGAGTTGCGGCGACCGCTCCGCCGAGTGCCTTCGCCAGGTCCTCGACGAGCGAGAACTTCTCAGGCTCGCCGAGGCCGCGACCGCCGGCGACGATCACGTTCGCGTCCTCGATCGACGGGCCGCTCTCTTCTGCGTGTGCCTGCTCGACCATCTCCGCCGCGAGCGAATGCTCCTGCAACTGCACCTCGAAGGGCTCGACCGTTCCGGCCGCAGGCTGCTCCGACGGATCGAACGCGCCGGCGCGGAAGAGGCCGATCCGAGGCGTCGACTTCCAGCCGACGTCCACGACGACCGAGTCTCCGAGCGCGGACTGCTTGCCGACGAGGCCGCCCTCGCCGCTTGCGATGTCGGTCAGCTGCCAGTTGAGCCCCGCCTCGAGCCGGGCCGCGAGACCCGACGCGATGTCGGAGGCGAGGATCGACTGCGCGAAGAGCACGGTTTCGATTCCCTTCTCGCCGACGAGCTGCGCGATCGCGTCGACGCGAGGCTGCGGAAGCGGCGCTTCGAGCTTCGGATCGTCGGCGACGTAGACCGTCGCCGCGCCGTGCGCGGCCGCCTGGTCGGCGAGACCGTCGAGGCCCGCGCCGACGATCACGCCGGCGACGTCGCCGCCCAGCGATGCGGCCTTCGAGAGAACAGCGAGGGAGCCTTTCTGGAGCTCACCGCCGTGGTGCTCGAGGAAGACGAGGGTGGACATCTAGATCAGCCGCTTCTCGACGAGGAACGCGACGATCTGCTCCGCGCCGCTGCCGTCGTCCTCGATCTTGCGGGTGTCGCCGCGCGGCGGTGGGTCGGAGAGCGCGAGCACCTCGGTGCGTGAGCCTTCCTCCCCGGCCTGGCCCGCGTCAACGCCGAGGTCGGCGAGCGAGAGCGTCTCCTGCGGCTTCGACTTCGCGCCCATGATCCCCTTGAGCGACGGGTAGCGCGGCTCGTTGATCGAGTCGGCGACGGCGACGACCGCCGGCAGCGGCGCGCGAATCACGTCGTAGCCGAACTCCGTCTGGCGCTTGCCCGTGAGCGAGCCGCCGTCGAGCTTCAGCTCCGCCACCTGAGAGATGACGGGGCGGCGCAGACGCTCCGCGACGGCACCCCACAGGACGGCGCCGTCCGAGTCGGAAGACTGCTGACCGAAGAGGACGAGATCTGGCTGCTCGCGTTCGAGCGCCTTCGCGAGCGTCAGGCTCGTGGCGACGAGGTCGGAGCCAGCGGCGTCGGCATCTGAGATCAGCACGGCGCGGTCGGCGCCCATCGCGAGCGCCTTGCGCAGCGAGTTGAGCGCGCGCTCGGGGCCCATCGAGACGACGACGACCTCGCCTTCGCCGGTCGCGTCCTTCAGCCGCAGTGCCTCCTCGACCGCGTTTGCGTCGAACGCGTTCAGCGCGCCCTCGCCGGACCGGTCGAGCCGCTTCGTGCCGGGATCGAGCCGCTTGTGCGCGGTGGCGTCCGGGACCTCTTTCACGCAGACGGCGATCTTCATCGCTCGTGGTTGCCCCGGTGACGGTTTCGCGTCGCTGCCGTGCGAGATGCAAGCGAGGCAAGGACGCAGGGAGCGCCCATGCTGGTTTGCATGGGCGCGACTGAGGACGCCGCATCGCGCCGCAGATCGCGCGGCAGCGGCGCACTAACTGTTGCCGGGGCGACCACGGACAGGACTCTAACGATGCGCCGCCGTGCCGCTTCGGGGGAACGTCACCGCGGCGATATCCCCCTTTTGCACACCATTGTCTCCGATCGCCTTGCTAGGCTCCGGCGCTTCGAGCTCGAACCGGTACCTATGACCCTCGCCCGGACGACAGCCCGAGGAGCCCTCCTCATCCTCCTGTCGCTCCTGCTCACTGCAGGTGCGGCGGCGGCGTCGACCTCGGCCAAGGTGCCGACGCTCGTCTTCCCGGTGCTCGGCCAGGCGAGCTACATCGACGACTTCGGCGACCCACGCGGCCAGGGCGCCCACGAGGCAAACGACATCATGGCACCGCGTCGCGCACTCGCGCTGGCCGCTGAGGCCGGCACGGTCAAGTTCCACATCACCTCCTCGCGCGCGGGCTGCATGCTCTACCTCAACGGCGAGAGCGGCACCGAGTACCTCTACATCCACCTGAACAACGACCTCACGTCGGAGAACGACAACCAGGGCGGGTGCGTGCCCGGCGTCGCCTTCATGAAGGGATTGAAGAGCGGAGCGAAGGTGCTGGCCGGCGAGCCGATCGGCTACGTCGGCGACTCCGGCGACGCGGACGGGATCCATCCGCACCTCCACTTCGAGGTGCACCCGAACGGCGGCGGCGCGGTCAGCCCGTACCCCTACCTTCGCAAGGCGAAGCGGCTGCTCTTCGCGGCCCGAGTCGGCACGACCTTCACGCTCGCGCTCACCGGGACCGTGGTGACGGCGGCCGGCCAGGACGTGTCGCTCAGCATCGACCAGGTCCGCTCGTGGCCCGGCGGCCGCAGGATCAAGCAGGCCGGCCAGAAGGTTGCGGTCTCGGTTCCCGAGACGGCGACCGTCGAGGGGATGACCACCGCGCCGGCGGGTCTTGCCTACTCGGCGCTCGAGCTGCTCACCAAGGGAGTGCCGGTGACGATCTGGACCGCGCCGGCCAAGGTCACGCTCGCAGCGCAGGTCGGGGCGAAGGGCTCGCTCGCCGCGTCGCGCGTCGTCGTCAAGCCCTAGACGGGAATCTTCGCCTTCAGGAAATCGACGATCTCGCTCGTCGGCGCACCCGGCGTGAAGACGGCCGCGACGCCCTTCCCTCTGAGCTCCTCGGCGTCGTCGGTCGGGATCGTGCCGCCGACGACGACGACCACGTCCTCGATCCCGTTCTCCTTCAGACCGTCGAGGATCCGTGGCACGAGCGTCATGTGCGCGCCGGAGAGGATCGAGATGCCGACGGCGTCGGCGTCCTCCTGAATCGCGGTCTCGACGATCTGCTCCGGCGTCTGGTGGAGACCGGTGTAGATGACCTCCATCCCGGCGTCGCGAAGGGCGCGGGCGATGATCTTTGCGCCACGGTCGTGACCGTCGAGGCCGGGCTTCGCGATCACTACTCTGATCTTCCGGGCCATCGGTCGGCAAGTATATGGCGGTGCGCCTGTCAGTTATCGGCTCGTCGCCGGCATGGCCCAACCCCGGAGGGGCGTGCTCGGGTTACCTCGTCGACGACAAGCTGCTGCTGGACTGCGGCCCCGGCGTGCTCGCCAAGCTGCGGGAGCGAGAGCCGTGGCCGACGGTCGAGGCGATCGCGATCACCCACCTTCACCTCGACCACTGGGGCGACCTGATCCCGTGGGTCTGGGGGAGTCTCTACGGGCCGGGCGAGTCAGTTCCACGGCCGCAACTCTGGCTGCCTCCGGGTAGCAGCGACGCGCTGAGGCCGGTCCTGGCGCTCCTCGGAAGTGAGGACATGTTCGAGCGCGCCTTCGACGTGGCCGAGTACGAATCCCGGACGCCGTTCACCGCCGCGGGTCTCCAGGTGACGGCCGTGCCGGTAGAGCACTACGACGTCCCGGCGCACAGCTTCCGCGTCGAGGGAGACCGCGTGCTCGCGTACTCGGGCGACAGCGGTCCATGCCCGGCGCTCGAGGAGGTCGCGCGCGACGCAGACCTCCTCATCTGCGAGGCGACGCTCGCCAGCGGCGAGCTCGACGGCCCTTCGCGTGGACACCTCGCGCCGGACGAGGTCGACGCGGCGGCGGCCGGCGCGCACGTGAAACGCATCCTGCTCACCCACCGTCCAGACGAACGTCCCCAGCCACCAGGCTCGGAGCTTGCATACGACGGGCTGGAGCTCGACTTCTAGGAACGTGTGGCGTCATAGGCTCGTTGCGCGCGCCGGGTGCGGATGCGCTCGACCACGACGAGCGTTGCCGGGACCAGCAACGCAAGTCCGATCAGACCGGCGGGCACCAGAAGCCACACGGCACTCAGGCTCGTCGAAGCCCTCTCCGGGACGCTCTGGGCGTCGACGCGAAACGGCGATCCCTCCGACCTGCTCGGCCGCCCATTCCCGCCACCGCCGCGCGGCGACCACGAGTCGACGAGCCAGCGCGTTTTGGCTCGGGCCCGATCCGCGTGGAGCGACATGTTGAAGACCATCGGCCGCACGTCTGCTCCGGCAGCGGGGAAGACGGCGACCTGGAGGCCGATCTCGTCGGCGTAGGAGTAGTCGAACTTCCAGCGCGCATCATCGACCGGATAGGGCACGACAGGAATGTCGCCCTCGCCCCAGTCGGCCCTCGTCGTGCCGCTCCGAAGGTTCGGGCCAACGATCTCGAATGCCCGTTCCGCGTGGTCGCGCTTGACAGCGGTGTCCACGAACCGTGACGCGGTCGCGATCACCTGGCGCCGCTCGGCCGCGGCCATCTTCACCGGGATCGGTGGCGCGTACAGCTCCGCGGTTCCGTGCAACGGCGTCTCCACCACCGTCGCCGTGTTCCAGAAGAGGATGCTCACGAGCGCACCCGCCCCGACGACGGCGCCGAGCAGCGAGACCTTGATGAGCCGCCGGCGGAACCGGGGCGACGACAGCCGGCCTGGCACGCGCGGTCTAGTTCCGGGCGGTCGGAATCTGAGGCGCCGCGCGCGGGACCCAGTAGTTCACCTGCCAGTGCGCCGCCGTCCCCTTCCCGACCTTCTTCAGTCCGATGAAGAAGACCTGTGGCTTCACCTTCTCGGCGTCCTTCGGAAGCAGCGCCACCTCCAGGATCGCCTCGCCCGGATAGGACTCGTCGACCTTGAACGTCGCCGTCTCGATCTGCTTCGCCGGGTAGTAGACGACGGGGATGTTCCCCGTCAGCCACTCGCGCTTCGACATGCCCTGCCGCAGCTCCGGATGCGCCAGCCGATACGACTCGCCCAGGTTCTGACGCGCGACCGCCGTGAGGATGAAGCGACCCGCGACCTGCCGCGCCTCGGCGTCGAGCGGCACCTGCTTGCGCGGCGTGAAGACCTGCGCCGGCTCGTTCGACAGCGGCGACTCGAGCGACTTCCCGCTGTCGCCGAACCAGGCAACGATGAAGGCAACGACGCCGGCGGCGAGGACCAGGCCGGAGAGGAGCGACGCCGTCCGGCGGCCCTGGCGCGTGGAGAGATACGACCGAGCGCTCACGTCACTGGCGTAGACGCGTGCCGCGAAGTGAGGTTAGGTTAGTTCTGAGTTAAGCCAGATGAAACTAGAAGACGGGCGTCTCGCGCCAGATTCCCCAGACCTCGCGCCAGGCGTCGCACATCTCGCCCATCGTCACGTAGTCCCGGGCGGCGTCGAGAATCGTGGGCATCAGGTTCACCTCGTCGCGGGCGGCGGCGGCCTTCAGCGCCGCAAGCCGCTGCTCGACCTTGGCCGAGTCCCGGCGGCCCTTCAACGCCTTCACCCGCTCGATCTGCTGCGGCTCGAGCGCGGGGTCGATCTTCAGGAGCTCGGGCGGCGGCTCGTCGAGAAGCTGGTAGCGGTTGACGCCGACGACGACACGCTCTCCCCGCTCGACTTCCTCCTGATAGCGAAACGCCGCATCTGCTATTTCTCTTTGCGGGAAGTTCTGTTTGATCGCCTCGACCATGCCGCCCAGCTTCTCGATCCGGTCGAAGTACTCGTATGCCTGCGCCTCGATCTTGTTCGTCAGCTCCTCGACGTAGTACGAGCCACCGAGCGGGTCGATCGAGTTCACCACTCCGGTCTCGTGCGCGATCACCTGCTGGGTTGCGCAGTGCGATCCGGACCGCGTCCTCCGTCGGCAGCGCGAGCGCCTCGTCGAAGGAGTTCGTGTGCAGGCTCTGCGTCCCGCCGAGCACCGCCGCGAGCGCCTCGATCGCCGTCCGGACGATGTTCACCTCCGGCTGCTGGGCGGTGAGCGAGACGCCGGCGGTCTGCGTGTGGAAGCGCATCAGCCACGAGCGCGGATTGCGGGCGCCGAACCGGTCGCGCAGCTCCCGCGCCCAGATCCTCCGGGCAGCCCGGTACTTCGCGATCTCCTCGAAGAAGTCGAGATGCGCGTTGAAGAAGAACGAGAGGCGGGGCGCAAAGTCGTCCACGTCGAGGCCACGCTCGACCGCCCACTCGACGTAGGTGAAGCCGTCAGCGAGCGTGAACGCGAGCTCCTGCGCTGCGGTCGACCCGGCCTCGCGGATGTGGTAGCCGGAGATCGAGATCGGGTGCCACTTCGGCATCTCCTTGGCACACCACTCGACCATGTCCGTCACGAGCCGCATCGATGGCTCGGGCGGGAAGATGTACTCCTTCTGCGCGATGTACTCCTTCAGGATGTCCGTCTGGATCGTCCCGCGCAGCTCGGCCGCCGGCACGCCCTGCTGCTCGCCGACAGCGACGTAGAACGCGAGCAGGATCGCGGCCGGCGAGTTGATGGTCATCGACGTCGACACCTCTCCGAGCGGAATGCCCTCGAAGAGGGTCTCCATGTCCGCGAGCGAATCGATCGCGACGCCCTCGCGACCGACCTCGCCGAGCGAGCGCTCGTGGTCCGAGTCGTAGCCCATCAGCGTCGGCATATCGAACGCGGTCGAGAGCCCGGTCTGGCCGTGCTCGAGCAGATAACGGAAGCGCTCGTTCGTCTCCGCCGCGGTGCCGAAGCCCGCGAACTGGCGCATCGTCCAGAGCTTCCCGCGGTACATCGAGGGATAGACACCGCGCGTGAACGGATGGACACCCGGATAGCCGAGGTCGCGGTCGTAGTCGATGTCGACCGTGTCCGGCGTCGCCAGCGGCTCGTTCTCGACCCCCGAGATCGTGGAGAAGAGCTCTCCCTGCCGCTCCGGTGTGCGCCCGTACAGCTCCTCGCGCCACGCCTCCGTCGCGTTCAGCGAGCCCCGGTCCTCGGTCGTGGCCATGAACAAGATTGTAGGGACGGGGTTTACGCTCTGCGCGAACCCGACGATAGAGGGGTAGATGATCAGACCGTTGCTCGCGATCCTCGTGGCCGCGCTCGTCGCCGCTCCAGGGGCGGTGGCGATCGACGCCAAGCAGACGCAGGCGCTGCTCCGCCTCGCCGTCAAGGCGACCGGGCTCACCGCACAGGAGCCGGTCCGGATCGTCGCCGAGCCGGCCGTACGGTTTCGGCAGCGGCGGGTGGCGCTCTTCGACCGCGCCTACCCGCGCGCCGCACAGGCTCACGACGAGAAGGTCTACCGCGCGCTCGGGCTCCTCTCGGGCGGGAACGGAACGCTCCGGAAGGCGCTACTGGCGCTCGATACCCGCGCCGGGGTGTACGACCCGGTCGCCGGGGTCGCGTACGTCCAGTCCGGCAAGGGAGAGCGCGCCGCCGCCCTCAGGCAGCTCGTGCATGCACTCCAGGATCAGCACTTCGACCTGAACCGCGTCCGCCGGCTGGCGGGCAGCCGTGACGCAACGGTCGCCGCGACGGCTGCGATCGAGGGTCATGCGTCGCTGCTTCTCGGCGCACCCCCAACGCCCAAGCCCGGCACCGGGAGCACGCTCACCCGCTTCCTCGTCCTCGAGCAGGGCTTCGCGTCCGACGGTCGGGCTCCGGCTCGCCGCCGACCTGCGCAACCTCGGCGGAACGCCCGCAGTGAGGAGCGCGCTGCGCAGGTTCCCGGCGACCACCGAGCAGGTCTTCCATCTCGACAAGTTCCTCCAGCGAGAGCGTGCAGAGCCGATCGTCCTCCCCGATGGCGTCGAGGGTCTGCGGCTTGAGAAGCACGGGCACGTTCGGGGAGCTGGACGTGCGCGCCCTGCTGGCCGTGTTCGGTGTGCCAGGGTTGGACGCCGCCGCCGCGGGCTGGGGCGGCGGTCGCTCTGCCGTCTACCGGGACGCGGCGACGGAGGCGGTGCTGGTGTCTCTCGCCTGGGACTCCGAGGCCAATGCGACCCAGTGGGCCACGGCCGCCGCCGCCTACGTCGAGGCCGCCTTCGGCGACGGAACTCTGACGGAGTGCGCGGCAAGCGCGTGCTGGATTTTGAGCGGCCGGACGATCGCCTTCGACCGCGTCGGCGTCCACACCGCGTTGGTCGTTGCGGCCGACGTCAAGCACGCCGGAGAGCTCGCACGCGCCGCCATGCTGACGGGTTAGAACGCGGCCCCGGACGCTCCCGAGCGCCTCCCTCGATTCAGTGATCGACCTCAAGTAGAGGTTGAGGCTCAGCCGGCGGCGTTTTCGACGCTCGGCTACGCTCTCGAGGCCCGACCAGGGACACCGGTCTCGCGTCGCCGTTGCTCGATTCTGGCGAGACCCCCGTCGCCAGATGTCGCTTTCGGCCTGGACATGCGGCGGAGTGCCCGTACCCACTCCTGCCGAGGCCGTACCCCAAGAGGGTGATCTTGAGCAGATTTTCCGCGTTTAAATGGGGTATTTCTGCTCAAGTCTGGGCCTGCGCAGGTCGATGCCTCCGGTGCGCGCACTCTCCCCTCTACGCGCGCGATTGAAAGCGGAAAAACACCTCTTGGCGACTAACGAAGATCTGCGGCCTTCGAATCGCCCGGCACACGCCGGGATGATGCCCGTGCGAACGCTGCGACTCATCCTCCTCGCGCTCATCGCCGCGGTCGCCGGCGGCGCCGCCTGCCTGCTCCCGAGCGACTCCGCGACACCACGTCCGCCCGCCTTCCTGGCGAGCGCCCTCGGCGCCGATGTCGAGGGCACGCCCGAGCGCCTGACGGACGCCGGCGAGGTCGTCAGCCTGCCGCGCTCCGGCTACGAGCTCGAGGCCGGCACGGACACGCTTGCGTTGAGCTCCGAGGATCAGGATGGCGACTCGTGGCACCAGTTCGAGTCGGGCGCCGCCCGCGCCACCCCGTTCGGCTCCGAGACGGTCGTCCTCGACGCGCAACGTCGTCGAGCAGTTCCTGACCGTCGAAAAGCGAACGGGCCCGAAGCGTTGGCGATGGAAGCTGGAGACGGAAACCCTCAAGCCGCACTTGAGGCCTGACGGCAGCGTCCTCGTCTCGGCCGGCAACCTCGTTGCCGGCTTTCGCATTCTTCCGGCCGCGATCCTCGACAGTCGCGGCCGGGACGTCAGCCCCGACGGAACGCAGCTGGGACCTCGAGCGCCGCGACGGCGACTGGTTCCTCGCACTCGACGTCGACGACGCCGAGCTGCCACTCCCCTACGTGATCGACCCGGCGACGATCGCCCTCCGAGCGACCTCGAGCGTCGGGAACGCATCCGCCACGACCCTCGTGATCCCCAGGCCGGTCGGTCTTGCGGTCAACGACGCGATGCTCGCGCAGGTGACGGCCCGCACGAACACCTTCGTGTGCCCCCCTGCCGGGTGGACGTCGGTCGACCGCAGGAACAGCGGCACGGCGTTGATGCAGGAGATCTTCCGCAAGACCGCCCTCGCGGCCGACGTCGTCGTGGCGAGCTACACCTTCACGCTCGACAATACGGCGGGCTGCGGCTCCCCCCTCGCTCAGCAGGCATCGGGCGGAATCATCGCCGCCTACGGGATCGACAACTCGGCTCCGATCGTCGCGGCCGCGGGCCAGGCGAACGCGTCGAGCGTCACGGTCACCGCGCCCGCGATCACGGTCGGCGTCGGCGACGGGGTGCTCGGCTTCTACGGCACCGCAGCCGGCACGACGTTCACGGCGCCCCCGGGTGCCACCCCCGTGCTCACCGAGATGTGGGATGTCCCTTCGACCGGGCTCGCCGCCGGGCGGACGACCTCCGAGCTCGCCGGCGGGATCGCGACCGCGGCAGGCTCGACAGGGAACAGGGCCGCTACGGCTGCCGCCGCCGCCGTCAACATCGGCCAGCTCGTCGGCTGGAGGCTCGACATCACGCCGCCGACGGCGCCCGCTCTGGTCCTGGCCGAGGCGGACGCCGACACGTTCGTCAACGGCACGACGCTCTACTACCGTCCCGGGGGCAACGGCGGCACGTTCAGCGTCACTGCGACGACGACCGAGACGGGCTCCGGCGTCCAGCACATGTCATTCCCGGGCCTCGTCGGCGGGTTCACGCCACTGACCGTCACGAATGACACCACCTCCCCGTACGCCCAGACCTACACGTGGACGGCGGGCGCGACGGATACCGGCGCGAAGACGGTCACCGCGCAGGACAACGCGACCAATACGAACACGAACACCTTCACGCTCACGTCCGACTCGGCCGGCCCGCCGACGACGGTGACGACGAACGAGGGTGCGAACGCAAGCCTTCAACACTTCGTCAACACCGGCGCCAATGCCTACACGCTCTACTACCGGCCGACCGCGACCGGCAACCTCACCTTCTCGGCCGTCGCGACGGACGCAGCGGCCGGCACGCTGAACGTCGTGTTCCCGACGCTCGCGACGACCGGCTTCACCGGCACGACGTTGACGGACGCCGCCGCTCCATATCTCTCCAACACCTACACGTTCACGAACGCGAACGTGGCCGCGCCGCCGAACGCGACGATCGTCTCCACCGACAACGTCGGCAACGCGACGACCGACACCGTCACCTTCAACCGCGACACGACGGCGCCGACCGGCGGCGCGCTCACGGTCAACAGCGTCGCCGCGAACGGCGGTGGCACGCAGAGCTACGACACCGACGGCAGCTTCACCATCGACACGCGCACCGACTACACGGACGCCGCGTCCGGCATCGCAACCTCGACGCTGACGCGCGAGAACGGCACGCTGCTCGCCGACGTCTGCTCGGCCTACGGCGCGCCGACCACTCTCGTCGGAACTCCGGCGCAGGCAGGGCTCGCCACGGGCTGCTACCGCTACGTCCTCACCGGCACCGACAACGTCGGCAACACCGTCTCCGTCACGACGGTCGTCAAGGTCGACACGAGCAACCCGACCGCGACCGCCACGGCGCCCACCGAGGGCACCAACCCCGGCAATCAGTTCTACGTCGTCGGCTCGGACACGCACTACTTCCGCGCCGGTACGACCGGCTCGTTCACGCTGAACGCGACTGCGTCCGACGTTGCCACGCTGGTCACCGGCGTCACCTTTCCCGACCTCTCCGGCTTCTCGGGCTGGACGGGGACCGGCAACACGGACAACGGCTCGCCGTTCGCCTCGACCTCGTACAGCTGGAACGCGGCAGCGGCTCCGGGCTCTGTAACCGTCATCGCGACGGACACCGTCGGCCGGACCGGCAACGACACGATCACGATCGCGGACGACTCGGTCGTACCGACCGGCGGAGCGCTCACGGTCAACACCGTCGCGGCGACGGGCGGCGGCTCGCAGAGCTACGACAGCGACGGCTCGTTCACGATCGGCACGCGCACCGACTTCACCGACGCCGCGTCCGGGATCGCAACCTCGACGCTGACGCGCGAGAACGGCACGCTGAACGCCGACGCGTGCTCGGCCTACGGCGCACCGACGACCCTGGTCGGCGCCCCGGCGCAGGCAGGGCTCGCGACCGGCTGCTACCGCTTCGTCCTCACTGGCACCGACAACGTCGGCAACACGACGACGATCACGACGGTGGTCAAGGTGGACACCACCGCGCCTGCCGCTCCGGGTCTGACCCTCGCCGACTCCAGCGCCGACGTCCACACCACCGGCACGACCGCTTTCTATCGGCCCGCCGGCACCGGCTCCTTCGACGTCACCGCATCCTCCACCGACGGACAGTCCGGGATCCTCGACTACAGCTTCCCCGTCCTGGCGGGCTTCACGGGCTCCGGCGCGGGCGCGACCCGCACCTACACCCTGGCGACACCGACCGAGCCGAACGGCAACAAGCCGGTCACCGCCCGCAACCAGGCGCTGCTCAGCTCCGCGGCCACCAACTTCACCCTCACCTCCGACGCCGCGGTGCCGACCGGCGGCGCCCTGACGGTCAACACCGTCGCGGCTTCCGGCGGCGGCTCGCAGAGCTATGACGGCGACGGCGCCTTCACGATCGACCTCCGCACCGATTACACGGATGCGCTCTCCGGCATCTCGACCTCCACGCTCACGAGGGAGCAGGGCACCCTCAACGCTGACGCCTGCTCCGCCTACGGCGCCCCGACCACGCTCGTCGGCACCCCCGCGCAGAGCGGCCTCGCCACCGGCTGCTACCGCTATGTCCTCACCGGCACCGACAACGTCGGCAACGCCGTCACGATCACGACGGTCGTCAAGGTCGACACCAGCGCACCCGCCGCGCCCGGCCTGACACTCGCCGACTCGAGCGCCGACGTTCACACGACGGGCACTACCGCCTTCTACCGCCCCGCCGGCACCGGCTCCTTCGACGTCACCGCCAGCTCCACCGATGCCCAGTCCAGCATCCTCGACTACAGCTTCCCGGTCCTGGCCGGCTTCACCGGCTCCGGTGCCGGCGCCACGCGCACCTACACCCTCGCCACGCCGACCGAGCCCAACGGCAACAAGCCGGTCACCGCACGCAACCAGGCGCTGCTCAACTCGACCGCGACAAACTTCACGCTCACCTCGGACTCGACCGGCCCCACCGGCGGCGCCCTCACGGTGAATAGTGTCGCCGCGTCCGGCGGGGGCTCGCAGAGCTACGACGGCGACGGCACCTTCACGATCGGCCTCCGCACCGACTACACCGACGCCACGTCCGGTCTCGCCACCTCCACGCTGACCCGCGAGCAGGGCACGCTCAACGCCGACGCCTGCTCGGCCTACGGCGCCCCCACAACTCTCGTCGGCACTCCCGCACAGAGCGGTCTTGCCACCGGCTGCTATCGCTATGTCCTTACCGGTACCGACAACGTCGGCAACACGGTCTCGATCACCACCGTCGTCAAGGTCGACACGACAGCCCCCGCCGCGCCGACGTTGACGCTGAGCGACACAAGCGCTGACGTCCACACCACCGGCACCACCGCCTTCTACCGGCCCGCCGGCACCGGCTCCTTCGACGTCGGCGCACTCTCCAGCGACGCGCAGTCCGGGATCCTCGACTACGTCTTCCCGGTGCTCGCCGGCTTCACGACTTCGAGCGTGGGCTCAACGGTGACCTACACGCTGAATACACCGACCGAGCCGAACGGCGCGAAGACGGTGACGGCGCGCAACCAGGCGCTGCTGACGACCGGCTCCAACTTCACTCTGACGTCCGACTCCGTAGCCCCCACCGGCGGCGCCCTGACGGTCAACACCGTCGCGGCTTCAGGCGGCGGCTCGCAGAGCTACGACAATGACGGTGCCTTCACGATCGACCTCCGAACCGATTACACGGATGCGATCTCGGGTCTTGCCTCCTCGACGCTGACCCGGGAGCAGGGGACGCTCAACGCCGACGCCTGCTCGGCCTTCGGTGCGCCCGACCACTCTGGTCGGCACCCCCGCGCAGAGCGGCCTCGCCACCGGCTGCTACCGGTTTGTCCTCACCGGCACCGACAACGTCGGCAACGCGACCACGATCACGACCGTGGTCAAGGTGGACACCAGCGCGCCTGCCGCACCGGGCCTGACGCTCGCCGACTCCAGCGCCGACGTGCACACCACGGGCACCACCGCCTTCTACCGCCCCGCCGGCAGCGGCTCCTTCGACGTCACCGCCTCCTCGACCGACGCACAGTCCGGGATCCTGGACTACAGCTTCCCGGTCCTGGCCGGCTTCACCGGCTCCGGCGCAGGCGCAACCCGCACCTACACCCTGGCGACACCGACCGAGCCCAACGGCGCCAAGCCCGTCACCGCCCGCAACCAGGCGCTGCTCAGCTCGGCGGCCACCAACTTCACCCTCACCTCGGACTCCGCGGTGCCGACCGGCGGCGCGCTCACCGTCAACACCGTCGCTGCTTCCGGCGGCGGCTCACAGAGCTACGACAACGACGGCGCCTTCACGATCGGCACCCGCACCGACTACACCGACGCACTCTCGGGCCTCGCCAGCTCGACGCTCACCCGTGAGCAAGGGACGCTCAACGCAGATGCCTGCTCGGCCTATGGCGCGCCCACCACGCTCGTCGGCACCCCCGCGCAGAGCGGCCTCGCAGCCGGCTGCTGGCGTTACGTTCTCACCGGCACGGACAACGTCGGCAACGCCGTCACGATCACCACCGTCGTCAAGGTCGACACCACCGCCCCGGCAGCTCCCGGCCTGACGCTCGCGGACTCCAGCGCCGACGTTCACACCACCGGCACCACAGCGTTCTACCGCCCCGCCGGCAGCGGCTCCTTCGACGTCACCGCCTCCTCGACGGACGCGCAGTCCGGGATCCTCGACTACAGCTTCCCGGTACTTGCCGGCTTCACCGGCTCCGGCGCCGGCGCCACCCGCACCTACACCCTGGCGACACCGACCGAGCCCAACGGCGCCAAGTCCGTCACCGCACGCAACCAGGCCCTCCTCAGCTCCGCGGCCACCAACTTCACCCTCACGTCCGACTCGACCGGCCCCACCGGCGGCGCCCTCACCGTCAACAGCGTCGCTGCGTCCGGCGGTGGCTCGCAGAGCTACGACGGCGACGGCACCTTCACGATCGGCGCCCGCACCGACTACAACGCCGACGCCGCCTCCGGCTTCGCGACCTCGACCCTGACCCGCGAGCAGGGCACGCTCAACGCAGACGCCTGCTCGGCCTACGGCGCGCCGACCACGCTCGTCGGTACCCCCGCCCAGGCCGGCCTCGCCACCGGCTGCTGGCGCTATGTCCTCACCGGCACCGACAACGTCGGCAACACGACCACGATCACCACCGTCGTCAAGGTCGACACCACCGCCCCGGCCGCTCCCGGCCTGACGCTCGCCGACTCCAGCGCCGACGTGCACACCACCGGCACCACCGCTTTCTACCGCCCCGCCGGCACCGGCTCCTTCGACGTCACCGCCTCCTCGACCGACGCACAGTCCGGGATCCTCGACTACAGCTTCCCGGCACTTGCCGGCTTCACCGGCTCCGGCGCCGGCGCGACCCGCACCTACACCCTGGCGACACCGACCGAGCCCAACGGCGCCAAGCCCGTCACCGCACGCAACCCGGCCCTGCTCAGCTCCGCCGCCACGAACTTCACCCTCACCTCGGATGCAGCTGCGCCGACCGGCGGCGCAGTGACGGTGAACGGCGTCGCCGCTTCGGTCGGCGGGACCCAGAGCTATGACAACGACGGCGCCTTCACGATCGGCACCCGCACCGACTACACCGACGCACTCTCCGGCCTCGCCAGCTCCACGCTGACGCGGGAGCAGGGCACCCTCAACGCAGACGCGTGCTCCGCGTACGGCGCGCCGACCACTCTGGTCGGCACCCCCGCCCAGGCCGGCCTCGCGACCGGCTGCTGGCGTTACGTCCTCACCGGCACCGACAACGTCGGCAACACGACGACGATCACGACCGTCGTCAAGGTCGACACCAGCGCGCCCGCCGCGCCGGGCCTGATGCTCGCCGACTCCACCGCCGATGTGCACACCACCGGCACCACCGCCTTCTACCGCCCCGCCGGCAGCGGCTCCTTCGACGTCACCGCCTCCTCGACCGACGCACAGTCCGGGATCCTCGACTACAGCTTCCCGGTACTTGCGGGCTTCACCGGCTCCGGCGCCGCTGCGACGCGCACCTACACGCTCGCCACCCCGACCGAGCCTGACGGGACGAAGCCGGTAACGGCACGTAACCAGGCCCTCGTCAGCTCCGCGGCCACCAACTTCACGCTCACCGCCGATGCAGCAGTACCGACGGGCGGAGCGCTCACCGTCAACACCGTCGCTGCCTCCGGCGGCGGCTCGCAGAGCTACGACGGCGACGGCGCCTTCACGATCGGCACCCGCACCGACTACACCGACCTCGCGTCCGGGATCGCATCCTCGACGCTGACTCGGGAGCAGGGTCTCCTCGCGGGCGACGCCTGCTCGGCCTACGGCGCGCCGACCACGCTCGTCGGCACCCCGGCCCAGGCCGGCCTCGCCACGGGCTGCTGGCGCTATGTCCTCACGGGCACCGACAACGTCGGCAACACCTCGACGGTCACCACGGTGGTCAAGGTCGACACGAGCGCGCCCGCCGCGCCGGGCCTGACACTCGCCGACTCCAGCGCCGACGTCCACACCACCGGCACCACCGCCTTCTACCGCCCCACCGGCAGCGGCTCCTTCGACGTCACCGCCTCCTCGACCGACGCAGAGTCCGGGATCCTCGACTACACCTTCCCGGCACTTGCCGGCTTCACCGGATCCGGTGCCGGCGCAACGCGCACCTACACCCTGGCGACGCCGACCGAGCCCAACGGCGCCAAGCCCGTCACCGCCCGCAACCCGGCCCTGCTCACCTCCGCGGCCACCAACTTCACGCTCACCTCCGACGCGGCCGTCCCCACCGGCGGCGCGCTGACGGTGAACAGCGTCGCGGCGAGCGGCGGTGGCTCACAGAGCTACGACAACGACGGCACCTTCACCATCGGCACCCGCACCGACTACACCGACGCGCTCTCCGGCCTCGCCAGCTCGACGCTCACCCGTGAGCAAGGGACGCTCAACGCCGACGCCTGTTCCGCCTACGGCGCCCCGACCACGCTCGTCGGCACGCCGGCCCAGGCCGGCCTCGCCACCGGCTGCTGGCGCTATGTCCTCACCGGCACCGACAACGTCGGCAACGCGACGACGATCACCACCGTGGTCAAGGTCGACACGTCCGATCCGACTGCGCCTGCACTCTCGCTCGCCGATTCGAGCGCCGACGTCCACACCACCGGCACGACCGCCTTCTACCGCCCCGCCGGCACCGGCTCCTTCGACGTCACTGCCTCCTCCACTGACGGGCAGTCCGGCATTCTCGACTACGCCTTCCCGACTCTCGCCGGCTTCACCGGCTCGGGCGCAGGCGCAACCCGCACCTACACCCTCGCCACACCGACCGAGCCCAACGGCGCGAAGACGGTCACCGCGCAGAACAACGCCGGCCGGACGAACAGCTCGACCTTCACGCTCACCTCCGACGCGGCAAACCCGACGGGCGGCGCGGTGACGGTGAACGGTGTCGCGGCTTCGGGTGGCGGCTCGCAGAGCTACGACAACGACGGCACCTTCACGATCGGCACCCGCACCGACTACACCGACGCACTCTCCGGCCTCGCCAGCTCGACGCTCACCCGTGAGCAGGGCACGCTCAACGCAGACGCCTGCTCGGCCTACGGCGCCCCGACGACCCTCGTCGGCACCCCGGCCCAGAGCGGCCTCGCGACCGGCTGCTGGCGTTACGTCCTCACCGGCACCGACAACGTCGGCAACGCCGTCACGATCACCACCGTCGTCAAAGTCGACACCAGCGCGCCCGCAGCACCGGGCCTGACGCTCGCCGACTCGAGTGCCGACGTGCACACCACCGGCACCACCGCTTTCTACCGCCCCGCCGGCAGCGGCTCCTTCGATGTCGACCGCGTCCTCGACGGATGCGCAGTCGGGGATCCTGGACTACAGCTTCCCGGTCCTCGCCGGCTTCACCGGCTCCGGCGCAGGCGCGACTCGCACCTACACCCTGGCGACACCGACCGAGCCCAACGGCGCCAAGCCCGTCACCGCCCGCAACCAGGCGCTGCTCAGCTCGGCCGCCACCAACTTCACCCTCACCTCCGACGCAGCCGGCCCAACCGGTGGCGCGCTGACGGTGAATGGCTCGGTCGCAAGCGGCGGCGGCACGCAGAGCTACGACAACGACGGCAGCTTCCCGATCGACGCCCGGACGAACTACAACGCTGACGCACTCTCGGGCTTCGCGACCTCGGTTCTCACCCGTGAAGACGGCACGCTCGCCGGTGACGCCTGCTCGAGCTACGGCGCGCCCACGACGATCGTCGGGACGCCGGCTCAGAGCGGCCTCGCCACCGGCTGCTACCGCTATGTCCTCGCCGGCACCGACAACGTCGGCAACGGCTCGACGATCACGACGGTCGTCAAGGTCGACACCACCGATCCGGCCGCCCCGTCGCTCTCGCTTTCCGACTCCAGCGCCGCGGTGCACACCACCGGCACGACCGCCTTCTACCGCCCGAGCGGCAGTGGCTCGTTCGACGTCACCGCGAGCTCGACCGATGCGCAGTCCGGTATCGCCTCCTACTCCTTCCCCGCCCTGGCCGGCTTCACGACGTCCGGCGCCGGCGCGTCGCGCACCTACACGCTCGCGACGCCGACCGAGCCTGACGGTGCGAAGTCCGTTTCCGCGCTGAACAACGCGGGGCGTTCGAACTCCTCCAACTTCACGCTCACCGGCGATGCGACCGATCCGACCGGCGGCGCGCTCGTCGTCAACGGCGTCGCCTCGAGCCTCGTCGGCACCCAGAGCTACGACGCCGACGGCAGCTTCACAATCGGCACCCGCACCGACTACGCCGACACGCTCTCCGGAATCGCGTCCTCGATCCTGACGCGCGAGGACGGCACGCTCGCGGGCGATTCCTGCTCGAGCTACGGCGCACCCGCGACGATCGTCGGTACACCGGCGCAGAACGGGCTGGCCACGGGCTGCTACCGCTACACGCTGACCGGCACCGACAACGTCGGCAACAGCGTCACGCGCTCGACGGTGGTCAAGGTCGACCTCACGGATCCGACCGCGCCGAGCCTCTCGCTCTCCGAGTCGAGCGCCGGCGTCCACACGGTCGGCACGACGGCGTTCTACCGGCCCGCAGGCGCCGGCTCGTTCGACGTCACCGCCAGCTCGACCGACGGCCAGAGCGGCGTCGCAAGCTACTCCTTCCCCACCCTCGCCGGCTTCGTCGCGAGCGGCTCGGGCGCGACGAAGACCTACACGCTCAACACGCCGACCGAACCGGACGGCGCCAAGACGGTGACCGCGCAGAACAACGCCGGCCGCACGAATAACTCCACGTTCACACTGACCGCTGACTCGACGGCGCCGGGCAGCGGCGCGATCACTGCGAACGGCGGCGGCGCATACGACACCGACGGCACCGTCGCACTCGCGAAGGTCGATTACGCCGACGGCGGCTCCGGCCTCGCCTCGCAGGCGGTCACTCGCGCAACCGCGACGCTGGTCAACGACGCCTGCGGCAGCTTCGCCGGCACCGACCCGGTCACGATCCTCGCCGGCAACGACGCCGACACTCTCACCACCGGCTGCTACCGCTACACGCTCACGGGCACCGACAACGTCGGCAACCAGGGCAGCACGCAGAGCACGATCGTGAAGGTCGACGTCACTGCGCCGACCGCTCCGACCGTTACGCTCTCGAACGCCACCGGCAGCGCGTACTACCCAGGCGCCGGCGCGACGATCTGGTTCCGCTCCGCGGCCGGCGCGGCAGGCAGCTTCGACGTCACCGCGAGCTCGACCGACGGGCAGACCGGCGTCGCCTTCTACTCGTTCCCCGCCCTCGGCGCAGGTTGGACGCAGACTGGCACCGGAGCAAGCCGCGCCTACACGTATGCGGATGCAGCCGCCGTGCCGGGCGCAAGCAATGTCACGGCGACGAACGGCGCCGGCAGTGGCTCTGCCAACGGCACCTTCACCGTCGCCAGCGACACCACGAGTCCGACCGGCGGCTCGATCACCGCGAACGGCGGCGGCGCCTACGACGGTGACGGCATCGTCGCGCTTGCCCAGGTCGACCTCGCCGACGCAGGCTCCGGCATCGCCGGCGCACACCCTGACGCGCGAGACGGCGACGCTCGCGGCCGACGCGTGCGGCAGCTTCTCCGGCAGCGACCCCGTCACGATCACCGCCGGCAACGACGCCGACACTCTCACCACCGGCTGCTACCGCTACACGCTCACCGGCACCGACAACGTCGGCAACCAGTCGAGCGTCCAGAGCGCGATCGTCAAGGTCGACACGTCCGCGCCGAGCGCACCGATCCTCGTCCTCTCCAATCTCTCTGCGAACGCGCACTATGCCGCGGGCACGCTCTTCATCCAGCCGTCGGCCGGCGGAACGTTCCGCGTCACCGCGACCTCAACCGATCCGCACACCGGCGTCGCGTCGTACACCTTTGGCCCGCTGAACACGAACGGCGGCAGCAACTTCAGCGGCACGCAGACCGGCGACCACTTCGACTACACGTTCGACGGTACGACGACCGCGCCGAGCACCGGGCGGACCGTCACCGCCGCCAACGCCGCCGGCGTCGTCTCGGCCGACGGCTCGTACCTGATCGTCGCGGACGGGAACGGCCCGACGACAACGCTCGCCGATCCTGGCGCGAACCTCCGCGGCACTGTTGGCCTCAGCGCGATGGCGACGGACCCCGACACCGGGGTCGTCAGCGTCGCGTTCCAGCGCTCCCCCGCCGGCGCCGGCACATGGACGACGATCTCCACCGATTCGACTCCCGGCGACGGCTTCACCGCGAGCTTCGACACGACGGCCGTGGCCGACGGACTCTACGACCTGCGCGCGCTCGCGACCGACGACGTCGGCAACACGGGCGTGGACGCGGTCGCGAACCGGCGGATCGACAACACGAACCCGACCGGCACCGTCACCTCCCCCGCTGGCGGCGCGAATATCAGCGGCTCGACCGCCCTGGCGAGCAGTTCCGCAGATGCGGGCTCAGGCGTCGACACCATCGTGTTCCAGCGCTCTCCCGCGGGCGCCGGCACCTGGACGAACCAGGGCTCCCCGTGGGCGACCAGCGGCGTCACCGATGGCCTCTACGACCTGCGCGTCGTGACGACCGACAACGCCGGCAACTCCTTCACCTCCGCGGCGATCACGGTACGGGTCGACAACACCGATCCGACCGGCTCGATCACCGCCCCCGTGGACGGCGCGAGCGTCCGCGCCTCGATCGCGGCCACCTCGAACTCGACGGACGCAGGCGGCTCCGGCGTCGGCACCGTGACGTTCCAGCGCTCGCCGCTCGGCCTCGGGAGCTGGACGACCATCGACTCCGACGCGCTCGCGCCGTACTCGGTCGCGTTCGACACGACCGCCGTCGGTGACGGCCAGTACGACCTGCGCGCAGTGACGACCGATCTCGCCGGCAACTCGTCCACGTCCGCCCTTGTCACGGTCACGGTCGACAACGCCGCACCGAACACCACGATCACGTCGCAGCCTGCCGACCCGACGAGCTCCGCGAACGCCTCCTTCTCCTTCACCTCGAGCGAGGGCGGCTCGACCTTCGAGTGCCGCATCGACGGCGGCGTCTGGGGTGCCTGCTCGAGCCCCGAGAGCTACGGCTCGCTCGCCGACGGCTCGCATACCTTCGACGTCCGCGCGACCGACGCGGCGGGGAACCTCGACGCTTCGCCGGCCAGCTACACCTGGCTGGTCGACGGCACGAACCCGACCGGTTCCGTCACCGCTCCGGCCAACGCAGCCAACGTGCGCGGGACGATCGGCCTGACGAGCAACTCCGCCGACGCCGGTGGCTCGGGCGTCGCGACCGTCCAGTTCCAGCGCTCGCCGATCGGCGCGGGCGTCTGGACGAACCAGGCCGCGAGCTGGGACACGACGGCACAGGCCGACGGCCAGTACGACCTCCGCGTCCTCACGACCGACAATGCCGGCAACTCCTTCACCTCCGCGACGATCACCGTGCGGGTCGACAACACGAACCCGACCGGCTCGATCACCGCTCCGGCTGACGCCGCCAACGTCCGCAATACGATCGCCCTGACCAGCAACTCCGCCGATGCCGGCGGCTCGGGCGTCGACACCGTC
Organism: uncultured Gaiellaceae bacterium; assembly: GCA_963752405.1. Taxonomy (GTDB): domain Bacteria; phylum Actinomycetota; class Thermoleophilia; order Gaiellales; family Gaiellaceae; genus Gaiellasilicea. The sequence continues at coordinate 482 of CAVVYB010000011.1, read as the reverse complement.
ACCTTCCAGCGCTCCCCCGCGGGCGCCGGCACCTGGACGAACCAGGCAGCGAGCTGGAACACGACGGCGCAGGCCGACGGCCCGTACGACCTCCGCGTCGTGACCACAGACAACGCCGGCAACTCCTTCACCTCCGCGGCGATCACCGTCCTCGTCGACAACACGAACCCGACCGGCACCGTCACGAACCCGGCCGCCTCAGCCGACATCCGCGGCACCGTTGTGCTCGCGAGCAACTCGGCGGACCTCGGCGGCTCCGGCGTCGACACCGTCACCTTCCAGCGCTCCCCCGCAGGCGCGGGCACGTGGACGAACCAGGCCGCGAGCTGGAACACGAACCTGCAGGCTGACGGCCAGTACGACCTCCGGGTCGTCACGACCGACTTCGCCGGCAACTCGTTTACCTCCGCGACGATCACGGTTCGGGTCGACAACACAAATCCGACCGAGCAATACGTACGAGTCAAGGCGCCCACAACATA
>CAVVYB010000010.1:0-329376 GCA_963752405.1 uncultured Gaiellaceae bacterium | reverse complement strand
GCCTGACGCGGCGAGCCCTGGTACTTGACCGGGCACGCGGGCGAGTCGAGCGGGATGTTCGCCGCTACTTCGGCGTCGGTCGCCCCGGCCGTCGACAGGCACCGGTCGATCGCCGTCAGCGGTTTCCCGGAGCGGACCTTCTCCTCCACCGGTCGGTCGGTCGTATCGGCCTCGACGTTCGCCAGCCACTGGTCGAGCGTCGTGAACGAGAGCAACCCGAGTGCCGCACCGGGCTGCGCCGCGCCGCCACCGGGCCCGACGAACGCCCAGATCACCTGGTTGTCGTGGTTGCCATTCGCCTTGTCGAGCCGCTCGCGGACCGACCACGCACGCCAGTTCATGTGGATCTCGATCGCTCCCTGATTGCCGCGGAGATCGATGATCGCCGCCTTCGCGAGCTGCTTCCCGTCGCTGACGATCCCGGCGGTGTACGCCGTCTCGAGCGCGAGCGGTGAGGCCGTTGCGCGGGCGGGTGGCACCCACTCGAAGTCGGCGTTGAAGCTGCCGACTCCCTCGTTCAGGCGTGTGAACTCCTCCGCGTTGATCACGCCCGTCTGGAGCGCCTGCATCCCGTACTGGACGCCGACGTTGTCGAGCGGAGAGTTGCCGCGCGCGATCCCGTCGGCACCGATGGTCTTTCCCCACATCGCGGCGTCGTGATCGGAGGCGGTACAGCGGATCCCCTGGGGCCGGAGCACCTTGTCGAAGGTGAGCGCCGCCGGCCAGCCGGAGCCGCAGTTGCCGCTGTTCGCCGGGTTGAACGACGGAGAAACGCTCCGTTCCACGCCGCGCAGAAACCCTGGCCTGCGTGGCCGTTGATCGCGTTCCGCTGTGCCGTCGAAAGTGCCGACCCGTTCGGCGTCGTGAAGTAGCGGGCGCCGAGCAGGCCGCACTCCATCACCTCGATCGCGGTGGTGAACGTGTCGGGGTAGGTGCAGTTCGGCTGGATCCCGTTCAGCAGCCCAGGGTAGGCAGCCGCGATGTTCAGCTGCATGATCGAGCCGCCGGAGCAGCCGGCGCCCATCGTGTAGCGGATCGGCCCGTAGGTCTCGGCCACCCGCTCCTTGACCATCATCATCGTCTCCGCGGCGAGCGTGTCGTTGGCGTTCGTGCCGTGGTCGGTGAGAGACGAGGTTGCGACCATGAAGCCGCGCCGCAGCGCCGTGTTGTTCCAGACCGTTGTCGCGCCCGTCGGTGTCTGGAAGCGGCTGACCCCGCTCGACGCGCCGAAGATCCAGAAGAGCTTCCCGTTCCAGCCCTTCTGCGCTGCCCAGGGTGCGTTCGGCACCGTCGGGTCATAGAGCGTCGCGAGCTCGTAGATGCCGCGGTTGATCGTGCCGCGCTCGACCCGAACGATGCTCTTGACCGTGTCGCCGCGATCGTTCGTGAAGCTGGCGATGTCGGCCGGAGCGGGCGGCACGGCGAGGTTGTATGGCTCGAAGCAACGGGTCGCACCCGTGTTCGTGAACGTGCACGTCGCTGTGTCCCGCGTTGCCGGCTGGTACCAGTACGTGTATCTCGCGGGTGCGCTGCAGCTCGCATCCGCTGCTCCCTCGAGGCCACTGACCCGCGAGTTGACGGTCGCGGTCAGGCTCGTACCGGGGATCGTGACGACGGTCGGCGTCGCCACCGGCTGGGCGCAGACCCATGGCTGGAGCTGCTCGCCCGCGAAGACCGGGCCGCTCGCGGGATGATTCTTGATCGTCAGATGAGCGGAGAAGCGTCCCGGCGGCTTTGCCGATCTCGGATTCTTCGGCGTCACGCGGGCGACGACCTCGTTTCTGCCGAGCGCGAGCCCGTCGATGAGGCCGCTGAACGTGCCGTCGGCGCGGAGCGCGAACGCGCTCGTCACGTCGCGGCCGTCGACGTCCACGCGAACGTCGTCCGGATCCACGTCCTCGGGCACGACGACCTCGACCAGAGCGTCGCCGCCCGAGATCAGCGCAGGGCGGTTGGAGAGGATACGCGAGGCCGAGTTGCCGTTGCTTGGGGCCTTTCGCCTTCGTCGGGTGGGCGGCGCGCAGTGTTGCCGCCTGAGCAGGTGCAACGGTGAAGAAGTCGGCGGTCGCGGCGTCCTCGGCCGTCGCTTCCTCGATGACGCCGTCGTCGCCGGAGTCGCCGTAGGCCGACATGGGTGCCAGTGCGAGCAGCGCGGCGAACACGACGAGAGCGATGAGCAGCCCGCGCTTGCGCGCGAAGCCGTCGGAACCTGGTGCAGACACCTGATCCTCCCCTGGAGAGTGGTGCGGGCGACGCCTCCCCCAGCGCCCGCCGATGCTCAAAGCTAACGCACTTCGTGGGGGGAGGTAAAGTCGGGCGGCCGTGTGCTTCGACCGTGACTCGGTGCCGCCGATCCCCGTGATCTCGGGCGCAGCGGTCTCCCACGACGAGCTCGTCCTCGAGGCACGCGACGGGAACCAGTTGGCGGCGTTCGCCGCCACACCCGACGAGCCGGGCGGCGCCGGGGTCGTGATTCTTCCGGACATCCGCGGCCTCTACCGCTTCTACGAGGAGCTCGCGCTCCGGTTCGCCGAGCGCGGTCACGCGGCGATCGCGATCGACTACTTCGGTCGCACTGCTGGCGTCTCGAAGCGCGGCGACGAGTTCGAGTACCGGCCGCACGTGGAGCAGACGACGCCGGCGGGCGTCCAGGCCGACACCGCCGCGGGCGTCGCGTGGCTGCGCGAGACCGGCAGCCGTTCGATCTTCACGGTTGGGTTCTGCTTCGGCGGCCGCCACTCCTGGCTGTCCGCGGCGGGTGGTCACAGCCTCGCCGGGGCAATCGGCTTCTACGGCCGGCCCGGTCCGGGAGCGGACGGCTCACCCGGCCCCACGCAGCGCGCCGGTGAGCTCGGCGCCCCGATCCTCGGGCTGATGGGCGGCGCCGACGCGGGCATCCCGGTCGAACAGGTGCGCGAGTTCGAGTCGGCGCTCGCGGCGGCGGCTGTCGAGCACGAGATCGTGATCTACGACGGCGCCCCGCACAGCTTCTTCGATCGGAAGCAAGAGGAGTTCGCGGACGCGTCGGCCGATGCGTGGAGCCGTGTGCTCGGCTTCATCGAGCGGTACGACGAATATTCGGCTTGAACTCAGTCGGAGACACGCGGATACTTTGGGCAACGTCGAACGGGGTCCTGGAGGAGCCATGCGTCGCCAACTCGCGCTCAAGAATCCCCACCTCGAGGGAGATGACGTCAAGGAGGTTCAGCGAAAGCTCGGGTTGAAGGGAGACGCCCTCGACGGCGACTTCGGACCCGAAACCGCATTCCGCATCGAAGAGTGGAAATGGCAGATGGGTTTTCCAACGAGCCGGATCAACAGCACGCTCGGGCTCCCTGGCCTCGGGCTCCTCTTCGGCGAGATCGCGTTCCCTGCGGACTTCCGCAAGCGCGCCGAGGAACGGAAGAACAAGCCCTTTGCGCCCAGTAAGAACGGCATCGTGCTCCCGCTCAAGCCGCCCAAACCGCGAGTCTCAGAGTTCAAGTTCGTGGAGGATCAGGGTGCACCGGACGCCACGGGCGTCAAGCACCATGCCGGGCTCGACTGGTTTGCTCCGGCGGGAGCGGTCGTGCGCGCGCCCGTCGCGGGAAGGATCATCGAAGCCAAGCCGTCCACGAAGACCAGTGGTCAAGTCTTCGGCGGGACGGTGAAGATAGAGGCGTCCGATCGCAAGGTCTGGATCTTCAGACACGTCGTCCCGAGCGTGGGCGTGGGCGACACTGTTGTCGCCGGCCAGGCCGGTCGCAGCCATCAGCCAGTGGGATGACGGTCCCGAGCACGCTCACATCGAGATCCGGAAGACGAACGAAGGCGGGCATATGTTCGAGAACATGCTCGACCCGCTGACGTTCTTCTAGGAGGGTTTGGCGAAATATCGGCTGAGCCGCCGGGCCGCGCTGCTCGCCCCGAGGCCGCGTCCTCAGTCGCCCACGGGCTACCAGCCCGCGGGCTCCCTGCGTCCTTGCCTCGGAACGAGCATCGCAGCCCGACGACGAGCGACCTTCCGCCAAACCCTCCTAGCGGCGCGCCGCTTGCCCGCGCGGCGTTGAACCGTCTATTGTCGGCGCGTGGAGCAGACGAAGTTCCTGCTCGATGAGTCGCAGCTCCCTCGGCGCTGGTACAACGTCGCCGCCGATATGCCGAGCCCGGCGCAACCCGTGCTGCATCCGGGCACCGGTCAGCCGGTCGGGCCGGACGACCTCGCGCCCCTCTTTCCGATGGCGCTGATCATGCAGGAGGTCAGCGAGGAAGCGGAGATCGCGATTCCCGAGGAGATCCTCGACCTGTACAGCCTCTGGCGTCCGACGCCGCTCTACCGGGCGCGCCGGCTCGAGCAGGCGGTGGGGACGAAGTCGCGCATCTTCTACAAATACGAGGGCGTCAGCCCGCCGGGCAGTCACAAGCCGAACACCGCCGTGGCGCAGGCGTACTACAACAAGCAGGAGGGCCGGACGCGGCTCTCGACCGAGACCGGCGCCGGTCAGTGGGGCAGCGCGCTCGCCTTCGCGTGCAAGCTGATCGGGCTCGAATGCAAGGTGTACATGGTTCGCATCTCGTACGAGCAGAAGCCCTTCCGGCGGTCGATGATTCAGCTCTGGGGCGCGGAGATCGTCGCGAGCCCTTCCAGCGACACCCAGAGTGGGCGCGCGATCCTCGAAGAGTTTCCCGATACGCCGGGCAGTCTCGGGATCGCGATCTCGGAAGCCGTCGAGGACGCAGCGCAGCGCGACGACACGTCCTACTCGCTCGGCAGCGTGCTCAATCACGTCCTCCTCCATCAGACGGTGATCGGCCAGGAGGCGATCGCGCAGATGGAGCTGGCCGGCGCCTTTCCCGACGTCGTCATCGGTTGCGTCGGCGGCGGCTCGAACTTCGCCGGACTGGCGTTCCCGTTCATTCGTGAGCTGATCGCCGGCCGCGACATCGACGTGCTCGCGTGCGAGCCTGCGGCGTGTCCGACGCTGACGCGTGGCGCTGTTCGCGTACGACTTCGGGGACACGAGCAAGCTGACGCCGCTCGTCCCGATGCACACGCTCGGGCACGACTTCGTGCCGGCGCCGATCCATGCGGGCGGCCTCCGCTACCACGGCGTCGCGCCGCTGATCTCACAACTCGTGCAGGACGGCCTGATCCGGGCGGAGGCCTACCTCCAGAGCGACGTGTTCGCGTCCGCCATCCTCTTCGCCAACAGCGAGGGGATCATCCCGGCGCCCGAGTCCTCGCACGCCATCCATGGCGCGCTCAAGGCTGCTCGGCAGGCCGACGACGCTGGAGAGGAGAAGACGATCCTCTTCAACCTCTCCGGCCACGGCCATTTCGACATGGCCGCGTACGACAATTTCCTCGCTGGGAAGCTCGAGGACGTGGCGCTCGACGAGGCAGAGATCGAGCGGGCGCTGCGAGCGATCGAGGGTCTTCCGACCCCCGCCTAGACCCTCGGCACGTTCAGCCGAGCTCGGCGAGCATCGTTTGCATCCGGGCGATCTCGATCTGCTGGTCGGCGTCGACATGCCGGGCGAAGGCGCCGGCCTTGGGCTCCGCGCCCCCGTCGGCCAGGAAGAGCTCCGTCACCATCTGCATCGCGCCCTGGTGGTGCCGGATCATCGACTCGAGGAAGAGGCGGTAAAACGCCTTGCCGCGTGTTGCGGCGAGCTTCTTCAGCTGGGGCTCGGTCAGCATCCCGGGCATCAGCCCTTGCCCGGCGCCGTGCGCGTGTCCATGCGCCCGGTGGAGCACGGGCGCCGCTTCTCCGCGCGCCTTGAGCCAGCTTCGCATCTGGTCGATCTCGGTCACCTGTGAGAGGTCGATCCGCTTCGCGAGCAGGCCGAGGCCGTCGTCCGAGCTTCGCGACGGCACGAGCGCGGTCATCCGAAGCGCCTGCGCGTGGTGGTGGATCATCCCCTGCATGAAGCGCACGTCGGCCGGCGTGTACCCAGGTGGCTCGATCTCCGCGAGCGCCTCCGGCGTCAGCGTCCGGGTCGGTTCGCCTGGGGCGCCTGGCTGGACGATGTTCGGCGCGGTCTCCGCGCGGCTGCGCGTCGTCGTCGCCGCCGCCGCTGCAGCCGGAGAGCACGAGCAGGAGCCCGAGGACGAGCGGCACAGCCGGTTGCCAGTTGACCCGCACCATCACGCAATATTAGTGTCGCTAAATCTGTCCAACGCCCGGAAGGACGGTTCAATGACCGAAGACGCCGCACCGTCGTCCACACGCCGACGCGCGCTTCGCGCGATGCTCGGCGCCCTCTTTTCGCGGCGCGCCGCCTCGTCACGACAGTCGCAGCCGCCGAGTCGGCCCCCGACCCGCGGGTCGGCCTCGCCCGGATTCGAAGCGCCCGGCGTGGCCGCGAACGGCCTCGAACTGCTCGCGAACCGCACCAAGCCCGCCGGCTTCTTCGACCCGGCGAACCCTGGCAGCTTCGCCTTCGTCAACTCCGATCTTGCGTTCCAGGGTGACCACGCGTTCGTCGGCAACTTCAACGGCTTCCTGATCTACAACATCTCCGACCCGGCCAACCCGACGATCCGCACCGCGGTCGTCTGCCCGGGCGGCCAGGGCGAGGTCTCGGTGTACGGGAACCTGCTCTTCATGTCCGCCGAGGAGACCCGGCCGCGCACCGACTGCGGCGCCCCCGGTCCCGACCGGCGACCCGCTGCGCTTCCGCGGCGTCCGGATCTTCGACATCTCGAACCTCGACGCGCCCGTCCAGGTCGCGACGGTGCAGACGTGTCGCGGCTCGCACACGCACACGCTGCTGAAGAGCCCGAGCGACGAAGAACCTCTACGTCTACGTGTCCGGGACGGGCGGCGTTCGCTCCTCGACCGAGATGGCGAGCTGCCGTCCACGCAGGCGCCTCTTCGACGAACAGCTCGTTCACCCGCGGATCGAAGTGATCAAGGTTCCGCTGGCGGCGCCGCAGACCGCCGCGGTCGTGAACGGCCCGAGGCTCTTCACCGATCCGGTCACAGGTGCGATGAACGGCCTGCAGAACGCTCCGCCGACGCCGCAGCATCCGTCGGGGATGAACTGGGCGCCGACGCCGATCACGGACGCCTGCCACGACATCACGACCTATCCGGAGATCGGGCTCGCCGCCGGGCCTGCGAGGGCAACGGCCTGCTGATCGACATCAGCGATCCGGCCAATCCGAAGCGGATCGACGCCGTCGCCGACCCGAACTACGCGTACTGGCACGGGGCGACGTTCTCGAACGACGGCACGACGGTTGTGTTCACGGACGAGTGGGGCGGCGGCACATCCGCGCGCTGCCGCGCGACCGACCAGCTCAGCTGGGGCGCGAATGCGATCTTCGACATCGTCGACAAGAAGCTCGTGTTCCGCAGCTACTACAAGATGCCCGCGGCGCAGACGCTCCAGGAGAACTGTGTCGCCCATCTGCCGTCGATCGTCCCGGTTCCCGGCCGAGACATCCTGGTCCAGGCCTGGTACCAGGGCGGCGCGTCGATCTTCGACTTCACGGATTCGGCGCACCCGAAGGAGATCGGCTACTACGACCGCGGCCCGATCAGCGGAACCGCGCTCGTGCTCGGCGGCCTCTGGTCGACGTACTACTACAACGGCGCCGTCTACGGCTCCGAGATCGCGCGCGGCTTCGACGCGTGGAAGCTCGTGCCGAACGCCGAGCTCTCGAAGGACGAGATCACGGCGGCCTCGGAAGTGGTGCTCGACCGGCTGACGCCGCAGCACCAGCCGCGGCTCGTCAACCCGCCGAGCTTCGCCAAGGTCCGCTCGTTCCGCGACCAGCTGGTGCGGCTGCCGAACGGGATCGACAAGTCGACGTTGACCCGCGTCGACACGCTCCTCGGCAACGCCGAGAAGCACCGGGCCAACGGGAACGAGCGTGCCGCGGAGACGTCGCTGGCCGCGCTCGCGTTCCAGCTGCGGGGGAACCCGCGGTACGCGGCACTGCGCGCGGCGATTCTCGAGCTCGCCGCCGCCGAGTAGCACCTGAAGTGGAGGAGGGGCGCCGGAAGGCCGGCGCCCCTCCGAGCCGCGTGAGCAAACGCAGGCGGGTTGGGCGAACATGCCACCGACATGAGGGCACTGGCGTTCTCCATCCTTGGCCCGCTCGAGGTGCAACTCGAAGGGAGTCCCGTGACCGTGGGTGGCCGACGGCAGCGGGCGCTCCTCGCGTTGTTGCTGCTCCGCGCGAACGAGGTGGTGTCCGTGGACTCGCTCGCGGCTGGGCTGTGGGGCGAGAGCCCGCCGAAGACCGCCGGCCATTCGCTGCAGGTGTTCATCTCCGATCTGCGCAAGGCCCTACGGGTGGCGGGGAGGACGGCCGGATCGTCACGCAGTCGCCCGGCTACCGGATCGAAGTGGGGCGAGGCGAGCTCGACCTGCAGCGATTCGAGCAGCTCGCCGACGAGGGCGGGGCTGCGCTTGTCCGTGACGAGCCGGCCGTGGCGGCGGACACGCTGCGTGAGGCGTTGGCCCTGTGGCGGGGAGACCCGCTGGCCGACTTCGCGTACGAGCCGTTCGCGCAGACGACGGTCGCGCGGCTGGAGGACTTGCGCCTGTCGGTGCTCGAGGACCGAATGGCAGCGGATCTTGCGTTGGGCAGGCACGGGGAGCTGGTCGGTGAGCTCGAGGAGCTGGTGTCCCAGCACCCGTTTCGCGAGGGCTTCCGCGCGCACCTGATCCTTGCGCTCTACCGGGCCGGGCGACAGTCGGAGGCGCTTGCGGCCTATCAGGCGACCAGGAAGCTGCTGCTCGACGAGCTCGGGATCGATCCGAAGCCCGAGCTGCAGGAGCTGGAGCGCGCGATCCTCGTCCAGGATCCGAGCCTCGATGTGGCAGCCGCGCCGCAGCGGGCGTCCGAGGCGGCCGAAGGGAGCAGCCTGCCGCGCCCGCCGACCCCGCTCGTGGGTCGGGAGCGCGAGCTCGAGGAGCTGGAGCAGCTGGTCGGCTCGGAGCGGCTCGTGACCGTGACCGGGCCGGGCGGCATCGGCAAGACCCGGCTCGCCCTGGCCGCCTGCGGGCGGCTCGAAGCGAGATTCCCCGACGGCGCGAGGTTCATCCAGCTCGCGGCCGTCACGGATCCGGCGCTGGTTCCTTCGACGCTCGCCCTCGCGCTCCAGGTCGAGGACGGGGACGACCTCGTGGACGCGATCGCGGAGAAGGACTTTCTCCTGTGCCTCGACAACCTGGAGCAGCTCCTCGACGCGGCTCCGTTCGTCGGCGACCTCCTCGCGCAGTGCCCTGGCCTGCAGTTGCTCGTCACGAGCCGCTCGCCGCTCAAGCTCGCGGGTGAGCGGGAGTATCCGCTGCAGCCACTGCAGGCGGACGAGGCACTCGAGCTCTTCGCAGCGCGCGCCCGGGCGGTGGCGCCCGACATCGCGTTCGCCGAGCACGAGGAGACGATCCGCGAGATCTGCGAGCGGCTCGACCGGCTGCCCCTTGCGCTCGAGCTGGCCGCGGGCCGAGTGCGCCTGCTCTCGCCGCCGGGACTCCTCTCGCGTCTCGAACAGGCGCTCCCACTGCTCACCGGCGGCGGCCGCGACCGCCCCGAGCGTCAGCAGACGCTCCGTGCTGCGATCGATTGGAGCTACCAGCTGCTCGAACCGGACGAGCAACGCCTGTTTCGCGCGCTTTCGGTCTTCCTTGGGGGCTTCGACCTCGAGGCGGCGGTTGCACTCTCGGCGCAGGACGAGCTCGAGCTTCTCGACCCCCTTTCCGCCCTGATCGAGCACAGCCTCGTTCGCCGTCGAGAGCAGGACGGGGAGCCGCGCTTCTTCCTGCTCGAGACGATCCGCGAGTTCGCCTCGGAGCAGCTGGAGGCTTCGGGTGAGGCGGACGAGGCGCGGCGGCACCACGCCGAGTACTACCTCGACTTCGCGGAGCCCGGATCGCTGCCGTTCGACAGCGACGAGCTCACCGCGTGGCTCTCGCGCGCGGAGCTGCGAGCGCCCGAACCTCCGCGTCGCGCTCGGCTGGCTGATCGAGCACGGCACCGCCGACCAGGCGCTTCTGCTCGCGCGGCGCCTCTCCTCGCTGTGGATCCACCGCGGTCCGCTCGCCGAGGGCGGCGACTGGCTGGAGCGTGCGCTCGCGCGATCCGGCGGCGACGGCGCGCTCCGGGCAGGCGCGCTCGGGCGGGCGGGGTTGATCGCGAGCCAGCGCGGCCATTACGCAGACGCAAGACAGTTGCTCACCGAAAGCCTCGAGTTCCGGCGCCAGGCCGATGAGCCCAGTGAGCTCGCCAGCGACCTCATCAGGCTCGGCGTCGTCACGAGCGCCGCGGGCGACTTCGACGGCGCGCGCGCAGCCTTCGAGGAAGCCGTCGAGCTTGGCCGGCAGCTCGACGACAAGCGGCTCACGAGCTCCGCGCTGAACAACCTCGGGGAGCTCGCGAGGCTTGCGGGCGAGCTCGCCGCCGCGCGGGCGTACTACGAGGAGAGCCTCCAGCTCGAGCTCGAGCGCAACAGCGCCTACGCGATCGCCCTCAGGAGGTTGAATCTCGGCGGCCTCGCGCTCGAGGAGGGGGACGACGTGGATGCCGAGCGTCACGTCCTGTCCGCACTGGAGTCTTCGCTCGCAGTCGCGTCCGACGACACGACGATCTCGTGCATCGAGGTCCTGGCAGCGGTCGCCGTCCGTCGCGGCGAGGCTGCTCGCGCCGTTCGGTTGCTGGCGGCGGCCGAAAAGCAGCGCGAGCAGCTGGGCTTCGTCCTGCCCGCCAGCGAGCGTCCGCTGATCGACGCGACTGCGGCGCAGGCCGAGCCCGAGCTCGATCAGGCGGAGCTGGCCGCCGCCCGCGAGGAGGGGCAGGCCCTCACGCTCGACGAGGCCGTGGCGGCGGCGCGCGGCGACTGACGGCGCGGCTCAGCATTCCACTGAGCCGTTGCTGAGCGGCTACTGAGCGCCGCCGTCCATCTTCCTCTCATCGGCTGCACACCGGCGGCCCCGAGAAAACGGAGGAAGCATGAAGATCACGACTCTCAGCCACATCCGGAAGCTCGCACTTCTCTTCCTCGCAGTCACACTCTGCGCGGTCGTGGCCATGCTTTCGACGGCGAGCGTCGCGTCGGCGGCGGCGAGCTGGAAGTACTGGCAGCTCGACGGGGACCGGTGCTGGGACAGCACCACGCTCGACGCGAGCTTCAACGGCAACTACGAGGTCGCGTGGTTCGACCTGGACAACGACTGCCGCTGGGACACGAAGATCTGGAACTCGGTCGGAGGCGACGACTTCGCCGAGTCCATGACGTACGACATGAACGAGGATGGACGGTGGGAGTTCTGGCTGGTGGACACCAACCAGCGGGTGGGCTTCGACGTCGTGTACTTCGATGACAACGCAGACGGGTACTACGACCGCTGGGCGCCGATGGCTGCGTCGCGCACGATGACGCTCGCCGAAGTGCTCGGGCAGGGCTCGTTCGGCGGGACGATCCGGCAGAGCGGCGCGATGGGGCTCGTCACGTACCTGGCCGGGTACACGGGGCAGGCGGCCTGGGCGCCGGGGGACCGCGACAGCGACGGTTGCCCCGACGCGCTCGACAGCGACACCATTCGGCGCGATTGCTGAGCCAGCGCGCCGGTCGCGATTGGATTGGCGAGGGCCCGTTACGACGGGCCTTCGTCACGTGGTGGATTCGCTCAGCGACGGACGCGGTAGTGGATGTGGGTGGCGTCCGGCGTGTCGATCACCCGCACGATCTCCAGCTCGACCCGCGACGGCAACACCTCGAACTGCCGGCGGCCGCCACCGAACAGCACCGGGATCTGGTGAATGACCAACTCGTCCAGCACACCGGCCTCGAGTGCACGTTGCGCCGTGTACGCGCCCTGCACGCTCACGTTCAGATCGCCGGCGGCGGCCTTCGCCTGGGCCATCGCGCTCTCGATCCCGTCAGTCACGTACGTCACCTTCGGATAATTCGCGACGGAGGGTCCGGGCGGCCGGTGACTGGGCACGAAGATCGGGACCCCGTGATGATCACCGTTCCAGTGATCGACCTGCTCCACCGTACGCCGACCCGCCAGCACGGCGCCGGTCGCCATCATTTCGTCCCACAGTTGTCCGCCGGGCCCGGCCGGCCGGCCGAACTCCCCGTCTGAAGTTACGAACCACTCGTGCAGCCGGCCGAAGCCGTCGCCGCCGGGGTTGTCCGGTTCGTCGTTCGGGCCCGCGATGTACCCGTCGAGGGACATCGACATGTAGAGCACTGATGCAGACACCTCGACCTCCTGTCGCGAGCTACGACCCGGCCTTCTGCATCGCGGCGTCGAACGCGATCTCCGACGGCGAGAAGTCCGCCTTGCGGACAAACGCGAGCGCGTCGGGCGCGCCCCAGTCCCGATCCATGCCGCTGTCCTCCCATTCGATCGAGAGCGGGCCCTGGTAGCCGATCCGGTTCAGCGCGCGGAAGAACTGCTCGAAGTCGACGTCGCCGTGGCCGGGCGAGACGAAGTCCCACCCGCGCGCCTCCTCGCCGAAGTTCAGGTGCGACCCGAGGATCGAGCGGCGTCCGTCGAGCCGTTTCTTCGAGTCCTTGACGTGCACGTGGTAGATCCGGTCGGCGAACTCGAGCGCGAACTGCGCCGTGTCGAGGTGTTGGTGCGAGAAGTGGCTCGGATCGAGGTTGATCCCGAATGCCTCACGGTTGCCGATCGCGTCCAGCGTCTTCCGCGCCGTGACGAAGTCGTACGCGATCTCCGTCGGGTGCACCTCGAGGCCGAACTTGACGCCTTCCTGGTCGAAGACGTCCATGATCGGGCTCCACCGCTCGGCGAACTCCTCGTACCCGCGCTCGATCTCGGCGAAGTCATTCGGCGGGAACGAGTAGAGCAGGTGCCAGATCGAGGAGCCCGTGAAGCCGTTCACCTGCCGGACGCCCAACCGCGCGGCTGCACGTGCCGTGTCCTTCATCCGCTCGGCTGCGCGCGTGCGAACGCCCTCCTGCTCGCCGTCGCCGTAGATCTCGGGCGGGAGAATCGCCCGGTGACGCTCGTCGATGCGGTCGCAGACCGCCTGGCCGACGAGGTGCGCGCCGATGGCGAGAACGTTCAGATGATTGCGCTCGAGGATCTCTTGTTGCGTCCGGCAGTAGCCGTCGTCCGCGAGCGCCTTGTCGACCTCGAAGTGGTCGCCCCAGCAGGCGAGCTCGAGACCGTCGAAGCCCCAGCCGCCGGCCTTCGCGGCAAGATCCTCGAGCGGCAGGTCGGCCCACTGGCCGGTGAACAGCGTGACTGGACGGGGCATCGAGACGCGAGTCTAGTACGGGCCTGGACTCCTGTCCGTCACCAATCCGAGACCCTTCGTTCACGTATCGTCTGGAAGAGTCCGAAGTACCGGCTGCGCTGGCGTAGGCAGGCAGTCAGCGAGTGGGCGATTTGGTCAAGCATCCCTTCATCTACGAGATCAACACCTGGGTCTGGCTCGATGCGCTGAGCCGCCGCGAAGGAGTTGCGATCGACCTGGCCGGCGTGCCCGAGCGCGAGTGGGACGCACTGGCCGAGCTTGGCTTCGACGCGGTCTGGTTGATGGGCGTCTGGGAGCGCAGCCCGGCCGGGATAGCGATCGCGCTCGAGAACGAAGGGCTGGTCGAGAGCTTCCGGCGCGCGCTGCCCGACTTCGGGACAGAGGACGCGGTGGGCTCGCCGTACTGCATCCGCGACTACCGGGTCGATGCGCACCTGGGCGGGCCGGAGGGACTCGCCGCGGCGCGCGCAGCGCTGGCCGAGCGAGGAATCGGCCTGATCCTCGACTTCGTGCCGAACCACGTCGCCCCCGACCATCCGTGGACGGACGCGCACCCGGAGTACTTCGTCCGCGGCGGCGACGACGACCTCGAGCGTGATCCGGCGTCGTTCGTGCGCGTCGGCGGTCGTGTCCTGGCGAACGGTCGCGATCCGTACTTCCCGGCCTGGCCGGACGTCGTCCAACTGAACGCCTTCTCGCCTGACCTGCGGGCCGCGGTCGTGGAGACGCTCGCCGTGGTCGCCGCACAGTGCGACGGCGTCCGTTGCGACATGGCGATGCTGATGATGAACGACATCTTCGAGCGGACCTGGGGCGGCCGCGCCGGGCCGCGACCGGCCGACGACTACTGGCCGAGCGTGATCCCCTCCGTCAGGAGCGTCCATCCTGGGTTCGTATTCGCGGCCGAGGCGTACTGGGACCTCGAATGGGCGCTCCAGCAGCAGGGCTTCGACTACTGCTACGACAAGCGGCTCTACGACCGCCTTGCTGCCGACCAGGCCGGGGCCGTGATTGGACACCTCACGGCCGAGCGCGGCTACCAAGAGGGACTCCTTCGCTTCATCGAGAACCACGACGAGCCTCGTGCGGCGGCGACCTTCTCGAGCGAGCAGTCGCGGGCCGCCGCCGTGTCCACGCTGAGCCAGACCGGGGCGCGGCTCGTCCACGAGGGCCAGCTTGAGGGTCGGACCGTGCACCTGCCGGTCTTCCTCGCCCGCCGGCCCGACGAGCCGGCCGACCCCGACCTGAGGGCGTTCTACGAGCAGCTGCTGACCGCGCTCGCAGACGACGTCTTCCGCGAGGGCGAGTGGCAGCTCGGCGGACGCAGCGGCTGGGACGGTAACGACGACTGGGAGAACCTCGCCGCCTGGGGCTGGCGCGGCGAGTCCCGCAAGCTCGTGGTCGTCAACCTGAGCGGCAGGTCGGCGTCAGGCCACGTCTCGCTACCCTGGGACGAGCTACGCGGGCGGGCATGGCAGCTCGACGACGCAGCCGGGGGCGAGCGCTACGAGCGCAGCGGCGACGACCTACGCGACGGCCTCTACGTCGCTCTCGAGCCATGGTCGTGGCACCTCTTCGACCTGACGCCACTCGACGGACGGGAGGGCTGATCGACGATGCCGAAGACGGCCGAGCATGCGCGGCTCGCCGAGGCCACCGGACGCGCCGAGGACGACCTCTTCAGCGCGAACCCGTGGTATGAGTGGGGCCCGTACCTGAGCGAGCGCGCCTGGGGAACCGTCCGTGAGGACTACTCCGAGGAGCGGCGACGCCTGGAACTCCTTTCCGCACGACCACGCCCGCTCGCGAGCGTACCGCTGGAACGAGGACGGCATGGCCGGGATCTCCGACATCCGCCACGAGCTTTGCCTCGCACTCGCGCTCTGGAACGGAAACGACCCGATCCTCAAGGAGCGCATGTTCGGGCTCACCGGGCCGCAGGGCAACCACGGCGAGGACGTCAAGGAGTACTGGTGGTATCTCGAAGGGCTGCCGAGCCACGCGCTGCTGAAGTGGCGCTACCACTATCCGCAAGCGGCGTTCCCGTACGAGACGCTCGTCCACCACGGCCGCGGGCTGAACGACCCCGAGCTCGAGCTGCTCGACACCGGCGTCTTCGACGACGACCGCTTCTGGTCGGTCGACGTCACCTACGCGAAGGCCTCGCCGAGCGAGGTGCTGATGAGGATCGAGCTCGGGAACCACGGGCCGGACGAGGCGACGATCGACGTGCTGCCGACGCTGTGGTTCCGCAACACCTGGTCCTGGGGCGACGAGGCGAAGCGTCCGAAGCTAACGCGCGACGGCTCGGCGGTCGTGGTCTCGGACCACCATCTCGCCGGCTACCGGCTCGAGGCCGCTCCCGGCCCGGACGGCGCGCAGCCCGAGGCGCTCTTCTGCGAGAACGAGACGAACGCGCCGCGAGTCTTCGGGTCGGAGGCGACGACGCCGTACCCGAAAGACGGGATCAACGACCACGTCGTCTCGGGCGCCGACACCGTGAACCCGGACGGCGTCGGGACAAAGGCGGCGTTCCGATATCGCGTGACCGTGGCCGGCGGGCGGCAAGGCCGAGCTGCGGCTGCGCCTCCGTCAGCCCGAGACGGCGCCGAGGCCCTCCGCCGACCCGACGTGGGCGGGAGACACGTTCGACGAGGTCGTCGCCGCGCGCGAGGCCGACGCGGACGAGTTCTATTCGGCGATTGCGCCGGAAGGCACGGCCGCCGATGAGATGCACATCCTGAGGCAGGCCAGCGCCGGCCTCGTCTGGAGCAAGCAGATGTACCCGTACAACGTGCGCCGCTGGCTCGACGGCGACCCCGGCGAGCCGCCGCCGCCCCGGTCACGCCAGCACGGGCGGAACAACACCTGGCGGCACTTCGACTCGTTCGATGTGCTCTCGATGCCGGATCCGTGGGAGTACCCGTGGTTCGCCGCCTGGGACCTGGGGTTCCACTGCGTACCGTGGGCGCACCTCGATCCGGCGTTCGCGAAATACCAGGTGCTCGTGCTGCTGCGCGAGTGGTTTCAGCACCCCAACGGCGCCCTGCCGGCCTACGAGTGGAACTTCGACGACGTCAACCCGCCGGTCCACGTCATGGCCGCGCTACGCGTCTTCAGGATCGACGGCGATACCGACCGCGAGTTCCTCGAGCGCGTCTTCCAGAAACTGCTCGTCAACTTCACCTGGTGGGTCAACCGGGAGGACGCCGACGGCAACAACGTGTTCAGCGGCGGCTTCCTCGGGCTCGACAACATCAGCCCGATCGACCGCTCGAACCTGCCCGAAGGTGTCGCGCTCGAGCAGGCCGACGGCACGGCGTGGATGGCCTACTACGCGATGTCGATGCTCGTGATGGCGATCGTGCTCGCCGAGGAGAACGACGTCTACCTGGACATGGTGATCAAGTTCCTCGAGCAGTTCGTGCTGATCGCGCGGGCGCTCGACCGGCAGGGCCTTTACGACACCGAGGACGCGTTCTTCTACGACCGGCTCGTCTACCCGTCGGGCGAGTCGACCCAGGTGAAAGTGCAGACGATCTCGGGCCTGATCCCCGTGCTGCCCGCCGTGGGCCTGCCCGCCAAGGCGGTCGCACTCGCCGACAAGCTCGGCAAACGCTTCGCGCGCCTCCGTGAAGGCTGGGAGGAGACAGGCGGAAGTTTGATCGGTCGTGTGCGGGAGACCGTGGACGGGCGCACGGTGCTCCTGTCTGTGATCAACCCCGACGAGCTCCGCCGCACCTTCGAGGAGTTCTTCGACGAGTCGGCCTTCCTCTCGCCCCACGGGCTCCGCGCGGTATCGAAGCGGTACGAGAACAACCCGTACACCCTTCCCGGCATCGAGGGCGCGTGGATCGACTACCAACCCGCCGAGGCGGTCACGAGCATGTTCGGCGGCAACTCCAACTGGCGCGGCCCGATCTGGATGCCGCTCAACTACCTCGCCGTCCGCCAGTTCGTCATCTACCAACGCTACTTCGGCGACGACTTCAAGCTCGAGTACCCGACCGGCTCCGGCCAGCAGAAAACGTTCGGCGAGATCGCGCAGGACATCTCCGACCGGCTCGTCTCGATCTGGCTCCCCGACGCGGACGGCCGCCGCCCGGTCTACGGCGACACCGAGAAGCTATGGAAGAGCACCGCCTGGAAGGACAACATGACCTTCAACGAGTACTTCCACGGGGACAACGGCGCCGGCCTCGGTGCGACCCACCAGACCGGCTGGACAGCACTGGTCGCCGACCTGATCCTCGATCCGCCAGGGTCGAGCCGGGCCTCGAACTCATAGGGCCGGTCGAGCCGGTCGGATGGTTCGCGAGGCGCAGGGGCGAGCGCCCGGTTACGTCGTAATGAGTGGCGGTCGAGCCTTCGCGATCGCGGCGAACGCCCGCCGGTTCGCCCTGCTCGCGCGCCGTCCCGAGTTGCTCACGTCGGATCGGAAGGCGCGCGGGCCGCTGCCCGATGTGGCGTTTTCGAACGTCGCCGCGTCCGGGAAGCGAGTAGCTCGCTTGTAGGGAGCGCCCTCCGGGCCTCTCGGTACCTTGCCCCTCTTCAACAACCGTTCCGGAGGTCCGCCTGTGTCCGTTCTCACCCGCGCGCTCGTCATCGCAGTCCTGATCCTGGCCGTCACGGCAGGCTCCGCCTCCGCCGAGGAGCGGATGTGGATCGGCTTCCACGACGATCCGATGCTGCGCTACGGCGCGAGCCGCCAGGCCGAGCTCGACAAGGTGAAGCGCTCGAACGCGACCGTCGTCCGAACGCTCGTCGAATGGCGGAGTGTTGCGCCGAAGCGCCCGAGCAACGCTACGAACCCGTTCTCGAAGGGCTACCGCTTCGACGACCTGGACGAGTTCGTGCGCAACGCGCAGGTCCGCGGGCTCGAGGTGCTCATCACGCTCTGGGGCACGCCGAAGTGGGCCAACAAGAACAAGGGGCCGAACTACCTGCCGACGAAGCCCGCCGACTTCCAGAACTTTGCGCGCGCAGTCGCCTCCCGCTACTCCGGCCGCTACGCCGGCTACCCGTTCGTCCGCTTCTACGGGATCTGGAACGAGTCGAACCTGGGCAACTTCCTTGCGCCGCAGTTCAATTCCGCGGGGAAGATCGTCAGCCCGGCCAACTACGCGAAGATCGCTGCGGCAGGCTACGCCGGCGTCAAGGCGGGGAGCCCGAAGGCCCTCGTCGCGATCGGCGAGACCTCGTCCAGCGGCCGCGATAAGAAGAGGGCGCGCGCGACCGACTCCACCACCCCCGGCACGTTCGCCAAGCTGCTGGCTCAGGCGAACAAGAAGCTCAAGTTCGACGCCTGGGCGCAGCATCCGTACCCCGTCCCCGTCAATCAGGGGCCGAACCAGAAGGTGCGCTACCCGAACGTCACCTTCAGCACGATGGCGCAGTTCGAGAAGGACCTCGACAAGTGGTTCGGGCGGAAGAACATCAAGGTGTGGATTACCGAGTATGGAAACGAGACGAAACCCGGCGAGCCGAAGGGCGTAACGATGGCCCAGCAAGCCCAGTACGTGCCGCAGGCGATCGCGAATGCGAAGAAGGACAAGCGCATCCCGATGTTCATCTGGTTCGTCTTCCGCGACTCGACGTCGAGCCCGTGGCAGAGCGGCGTCTATCGGACGACAGGGGCGGCCAAGCCCGCGGCGCCCAAGTGGGACTCGGCGGCGAAGCCGGTCGACCGCGTCAACGGCAAGGTGTCCGTCAAGGGCGGCACTGCAAACCCGTCCGTGGTCGTCTATCTGCGCGAGTTCTGCGCGAACAACCCGGTCGGCGCGCGGGTCGGCGCCTGGTCGCAAACCTTCCGCGGTAGCACGCGCGTGCAGAACGCCCAGAGCAGTCATTCCCTCGCCGTCGACTGCACGATTACGGTCCGACTCGTCGGCCTGCGAGTGGCCAAGGGCCAGACCTACAAGGCGCAGATCGACGCGAACACGGTCACGACGGCCCCGCTCCGGCGCACGATCACGATCGTCGGGACATAACCGCCGAGCCGCCGTCTTGGTGCCCGAAGTGGAGCGCGATGTCGCGGGCGTCGAGGTCGAGGACGTGCCAGCTCGGAGTTCTCGACCCGGATCGCGTCGCGGCGATCTACTTTGCGCTTCCCGTCGAGCGGCGCAAGACGTTGCTGCGGGATTACGCCGAGACCCTGCCGAGACCCTGGCCGAGTGTCGAGACCCTGCCGAGACCCTGGTAATAGGGTCTGAAACGGTTACGAACAGTTCCCAACGGGACAACGCGGTCGAGTGGACAAAAGCGTTGATTTGCGGGTGATTCGTGGAGGACCGACTCCGCTACATGGGATGCCCCCGACAAGAATCGAACTTGTGCACGCGGTTTAGGAAACCGCTGCTCTATCCACTGAGCTACGGGGGCGGAATGTTCCTGTCTGCAGGAACTTCGCGAGAGTAGCGCCTCCCGGGATTCCTCCACTCGGTGGGTCTGCTCTCGACCGCAGTGTATCCCGACCCTCGGCAGGCCCTTCGCACGCAACCCGACCCGTGATTCGGAGACTTAGTCAGCCATCCGGAACGCAACCTGGTACTTCGCCACCGACGTCCGCTGCCCAGGAGTGTCAGACGCTGGCATCGCACTCAGGGCTTCGTCGCCGCGGCGGTAGTCGTCCTCGTTCTCGAAGAAGAGGATGACGAGCGACCTGTCGCTGTCCGGATCGTGAAGCACGACGACCTCCTTGGCCGGAACTTCCTCCGGGCGCTCGCCGCTCTCCATCTCTCTTTTCATCTCCGCCACCCGCTCGCTGGTGACGCCATCGAACGATACGACTCGTGCGAATGCCATAACGGGCCTCCTTGTCGAGTGTCGACCAACTCTAATGCGGCTTTGCCGACCGGGAGTAGGCTGCGCTGATGCTGTCCAGCCTCCTTGTCGATCCCGGCTCCAGTGCAGACCTCGAGCGGCGCGACCCGCGCGACACGCTCGGCCTGCCGGGAAAGGACGAGGCGAAAGAGCAGCTCGCCACGCTGCTCGAGGAGCTCTCGTCGCTCCAGGAGCGCCTCTACGCCGAGGGAGAGCGAAGCATCCTCCTCATCCTCCAGGGCCTCGACGCGTCGGGCAAGGACGGGACGATCCGTCACGTCTTCACGGGCGTCAACCCGCAGGGCTGTCGCGTGACGTCGTTCAAGGCGCCCACACCGCTCGAGCTCGCGCACGACTTCCTCTGGCGGATCCATGCCGAGTGCCCGGCGCGGGGGATGATCGGGATCTTCAACCGCTCCCACTACGAGGATGTGGTCACGGTGCGGGTGCTCGGACTCGCGCCCCAGGAGGTGTGGCGGCGGCGTCCGAAACAGATCGTCGAGTTCGAGCGCTACCTCGTCGAGGACGGCACGACGGTGCTCAAGTGCTTCCTACACGTCTCGGCCGAGGAGCAGCGCGAGCGGTTCGCCGAGCGGCTCTCCGACCCCGCCAAGCGCTGGAAGTTCAACCCGGACGACGAGGAGACGAACCGCCGGTACGGCGAGTTCACAACCGCCTACGAGGAAGCTCTCACCGCGACCTCGACGGAGTGGGCTCCCTGGCACGTGATTCCGGCCGACCGCAACTGGGTGCGGAACCTCGCGGTTGCGACGGTGCTCCTCGAGGCGCTGCGGCGGCTCGAGCCACAGTTTCCCGCTGCGACTTGACCCACCTAGATGGGCGCGGCGTCCTGCGGCTCCCAGCCGAGCAGCTCGCGGCCGTGCTCCAGATCCCAGAACCGGCGCGGATTCCCGGACACGCCGTACACGATCGCCCAGGACAGGTCTTCGACCTCGAGGCAGCGGGCGATCAGCTCGGTGCAGTCACGCCGGCTGAGCCAGACGGCACGCAGCCGGTTCCGTTGCCCTTCGGCGTCGAGATCGATCAGAGGATTCGGGGTCGACGCAGCCGGGTCGTCGTTCGCGCGCACCGCGCCGATCCGCAGGCAGAAGACGCGGAGACCATGGCGTTCCATATAGAGACGTCCTAGCGCCTCCCCGTAGGCTTTCGAGACGCCGTACAGGGAATCGGGCCGGGCCTCCGTCGTGTGGTCGAAGCTCCGCCCGTCATCGGGGTCGTACAGCTCGGGGGCGCCGTCGAGCTCGTACATGCCTACGACGTGATTCGAGGACGCGTACACGACACGCGAGACGCCTGCCTGTCGTGCCGCTTCGAAGACGTTGTAGGTGCCGACGATGTTGTTCCGGAGCACGTCGTCCCAGGACGCCTCGAGGTCCGCCGACGCTGCGAGGTGGACGACCGCATCCACGTCCTGGAACGCGGGCCGGATCGCGTCGAGCTCCGAAATATCGCCGACGTGGCTCGGAAAGTCCTGCGGTGTCAGCGTCAGCGAGACGAGCTCGAACCGCCCGGCGAGATGCTCTCTCACCGCGGTTCCGATCACTCCCTCGGCGCCCGTGACGAGGACGCGGCTCGCTCCCATGGCGTGCAGCGTTCCCGAGATCGCTCGACCGGGAACCTGCCACCCTGCAATGCTCGATCCGGTGCCCACCCAACCTCTTGGAGCGACCTACGACCCCGGCGTGTTCTACGACGAGATGTTCTCGGCGATCGGGACGCCCCGGCCGCACTACCGCGCTCTTGCCGTGGAGCTCGGCCGGCTCAGCTTCGAGGAGTTCGAGGAGCGGCGGCACGCGGTCGAGCTCTCGTTCGTGAACCAAGGGATCGGCTTCACGGTCTACGGACAGGAGGAGGGGATCGAGCGGATCTTCCCGTTCGACCTGATTCCCCGCGTCATTCCCGGCGCGGAGTGGGATCGGCTCGAACGCGGCCTGATCCAGCGCGTGCGCGCGCTGAACCTCTTCCTCCACGACATCTACAGCGAGCAGCGAATCGTCCGGGACGGGAAGATCCCGGGTGCGCTGCTCTTCGGGGCGCGCCACTTCATGCGGGAGATGGTGGGCGTCGAGCCGCCCGGCGGCGTCTACGCCCACGTGGCGGGAGTTGACGTGATCCGCGACGACAACGGCGACTACCTGGTGCTCGAGGACAACCTGCGCACCCCCTCCGGCGCCAGCTACATGCTCGAGAACCGGGCGGCGATGAAGCGCACCTTCTCCCAGCTCTTCGAGCGGCACGGCGTCGCGGGCATCGACCACTACCCGCAGGAGCTCCTCGCGGTGCTGAACGCCGTCGCGCCCGCATCGGCGCGCGGCGATCTCACGGTCGTTCTTCTCACGCCCGGGGTGCACAACTCTGCCTACTACGAGCATTCGTTCCTCGCGCGTCAGATGGGGGTCGAGCTCGTGGAGGGTGGCGACCTCGTCTGCCACGAGGACGTCGTCTTCATGCGGACGACCCGCGGCCTGCAGCGCGTGGACGTGATCTACCGACGGATCGACGACGACTTCCTCGACCCGCTGATCTTCCGGCGCGAATCGCTGCTCGGCGCCGCCGGGCTCTTCAACGCGTACCGCGCGGGCAACGTCGCGATTGCCAACGCGCCCGGAACCGGCGTCGCAGACGACAAGGCGGTCTACGCCTACGTGCCGGAGATGATTCGCTACTACCTGAGCGAGGAGCCACTCCTGCCGCAGGTGAAGACCTTCCTCGGCTCCGACGAGAAGGATCTCGCCTACATCCTCGACCACCTTCCGGAGCTGGTGGTCAAGACGGTGGATGGAAGCGGCGGCTACGGGATGCTGATCGGTCCGGCCTCGACCGCGAAGGAGCGGACGGTGTTCAAGCGCCGGATCAAGGCGGAGCCGCGCGAGTTCGTCGCGCAGCCGACGATCGCGCTCAGCCGGCTGCCGATCTTCGTGGACGAGCTGCGGCCGGCGCACGTCGACCTCCGACCCTTCGTCCTCTCGGGGCGGATCACGACCGTCGTTCCCGGTGGGCTCACTCGCGCGGCGATGGAGCCGGGCTCGCTCGTCGTCAATTCCTCGCAGGGCGGCGGCAGCAAGGACACCTGGGTGCTTCGTGACTGAGGTGGATGGGTGCTGAGCCGCGTCGCAGAGTCGCTCTTCTGGACGGCAAGGGCGATCGAGCGCGCCGAGAACACGAGCAGGCTGTTCGACGTCAGCTTCCACGGCCTACTAGATGCGCGCGTGCACGACCCGGAGCAGGAGTGGCGTGACGTGCTGCGCGCGACCGGGCGCGACGAGCTCTTCCGCGAGCACTTCTCCGAGTACACGCCGAAGGCCGTGACCGAGTTTCTGCTCTGGCATCCCGCCAACCCGGACAGCGTGACCGCGTGCGTCGCGCGGGCGCGCGAGAACCTGCGTGGCGTCCGAGAGCAGATCTCGAGCGAGATGTGGGAGCACCTGAACCGGCTCCACCTCCTCGTGGCGCGGACTCGCCATGCCCGCGTGCTCGAGGCGCCGCACGAGTTCCTCGTCCGGGTTCGCGAGGGGTCGCATGCCTTCCAGGGCGTGACGAAGGCGACGCTCTCCCGCGGCGAGGCCTTCGAGTTCCTCGAGCTCGGCGCGCACCTCGAGCGCGCCGATGCGACTTCACGCGTGCTCCTGACGAGCATGCCGAGGCTGGTTGAAGGACCCGGCGACCGGCTGGCATCGCTGCTGCGGTCGTGCGGCGGCTTCGAGGCCTTCCGCCGCCACGAGTCGGAGGACGTGCAGGGCGAGCGCGTCGTCGAGTTCCTTCTCCTCGAGCGCAGCTTCCCGCGTTCGGTGCTTTTCTGCGCAGAGCGATGCCTCGAGGCCGTGAGGGTGATCTCGGGCTACTCCCAGCAGCCCGAACGCTCGCTCGGGATGCTCGTCGCGAAGCTCACCTTCACGGAGGTTCGCCAGCTCGATCCTCCCTCGCTGGGCGTGCTGCTCCGCGAGGTGCTCGCGGGCGTCCACGCCGTCGGCAGCGAGCTCGGTGGCGCCTACTTCGCAACCCGCGTCGTCATGCCCGGCCCCTACGCCCAGCTGCAGCAACAGCAATGAGGAGCACCGAATGCTGATCAAGGTCGAGCACACGACGTCCTTCACCTACGCGGACCGCATCTCCGAGGCGTACACGGAGCTGCGGTTGCGCCCGCTCTCGAGCGGCGGCCAGCAGTGCACGTCCTTTCGTCTCGTCACCGATCCGCCCGGCGTGCGAGTCGCGTGCCTACCGCGACCGGCTTGGGAACGACGTCCAGCACCTCGAGGTGCTCGAGGATCACGACCAGATCGCCATCACCGCGCTCAGCGAGGTCAGCACGCCGGCGGTGTTCTCGGACCGTGCTCGCGACCCGTCTCCGCTCCAGGTGTTCGACTACCTCGCACCGACGGAGTACGCGCCGTTCTCGGACCCTCTACGCGAGCTGTCGGCGACCGCCGAGGGGGAGGGAACTGAGACTGAGCGCGCGGTCAACCTGATGCGGACGATGCGTGGCCTGCTCGTCTACGAGCCGGGGGCAACCGACGTGATGACGCGAGCCGACGCCGCGCTCGCGCTCGGGCGCGGTGTCTGCCAGGACTTCGCGCACGTGATGCTCGCCGCCTGTCGCCGCGCCGGAATTCCGTCGCGCTACGTCAGCGGCTACCTCTACGACCCGCTCGGGCAGGGCGAGGTCGCGTCGCATGCGTGGGTGGACGTGCTCGACGCCGATCGCGGTTGGGTCTCGATCGACCCGACGCACGACCGCGAGCAGACCGAGGCCTACGTCCGCGTTGCGGTCGGCCGCGACTACGCGGACGTGCCCCCGACGCGAGGGGTCTTCAAGGGAACCGCCGAGGAGACGCTCGAGGTCGCTGTGCGGATCGCCGTCCTGTGAGCGAGCGGCTCGGCAGCGAGCTCGACGGCTGGCGCGTCGAGGAATACGGCCGCTCGCGAGGCGACCTGCCGTTGCGGGCCTTCCTGCCGGAGGGGAACGGTGCGGTCGCCGGCCTGCTGACGGCCGGCCAGCACGGCGAAGAAGCGGACACCTCTCTGCTCGTGCGCCGGCTGCTGGAGCGGATTCCGGGCACCGAGACGCGCTGGGCCGTGATTCCCGTGCTCAACCCGGACGGCCTGCTCGCCGGAACCAGGCAGAACGCAGCCGGCGTCGATCTGAACCGCAACTTCCCGTCGTCGACCTGGGAGCCGGACGCGACCTTCACCTTCCCTCCGGGGATCGATCCGGAGCTGCGGGTCCTCGCGAACCGGAAGAACCGCTCCTCGCCGGGAGAGCACGCCGGCTCGGAGCCGGAAACCCAGGCGCTGATCGCACTGATCGAGCGCCTCGACCCGCCGCTCGTCGTCGATCTGCACAGCCCGCTCGAGCTGATCTTCGTGCGCGGCGAGGTTCCCGTCGAGGTGACGGAGGGACTCGCAGGCCCGGCGGCCATGCCGTGGCAGAACGAATTCGAGGGCCACTGTCCCGGCGCGTTCGACGACTGGCTGACCGAGCGCGGCACGCCCGTCCTCGTCTACGAGATCGAGCACGCCGGCCTGCCGGCGCTCTGCAAGCGGCACCTGCCCGGGCTTGGAAGCGTTGCTCCGCGACTAGCTGGGGAGCGCGCCGTTTCGGCGGCGGCGAGGCCGGAGGTACTCGACGCTCGTGACTGCGGCCCGCTTGCTCGTCGTCAACAGGCCCTCGTACTCCCCGTCGTAGGTGCCGGAGGTCGGTGCGACGTCGGCGTAGTCACGGCCCACGGCGACGGTGACGTACCGGAGCCCGGCGCGCCGGACGTGCGTCGGATCGAAGGGAACGGCCGAGACGCATTCGGGGTGCTGCGGGTGCGGGACGAGGATCTCGACCCAGGCGTGGGTGCCGCCCTCGCCGAGCAAGTGCCCGGAGACGTACCGGGCGGAGAGGCCGCAGAGCCGCGCGAGCGCGAGCATGCAGTGCGTGTAGTCCTGACAGACACCGGCGCCGCCGGCCCACGCCTCCGCGGCCGTGGTCGCGACCGAGGTCGCTTCCCAGTCGTAGCGAAGATGATCGTGGACACGTGCACTGACGAGCTCCGCGAGCTCGAGCCCTGTCGCACCGGTCGCCTCGAGCTCCGACGCGACTGCCGTCAGCGCAGAGTCCGGCCGGGTCAGCCGTGAGGGCTCCGAGAACCGCACGTCCGGCGCGAGCGCCTCGGAGAATTGCGCGCCGCTGGCCCGGCGCTCCACGACGATCCAGCTCGTGAACTCGACCTCGCGCTCGACCTGCGCCAGCGTCAGGTCGAGGACGACGTTCCCGAAGGTGTCGTACGAGCGCTCCGTGTCCACGTTGGAGCCCGTGACACGAAGCTTGTGGGTGACGAGCCGCTGATCGTCGTGGTAGTCCGGCGGTACGACCATCAGCCGCTGGCGCAGCGAGGTGATCGAGCCCGGGTACTCGTACCGGAACGTCTGGTGGATCAGGACGGTGGTGCGCGCGACGTTCTGCCAGTCGATCTCGTCGTCGTCGATCGACCCGAGCGTCGCGATCAGGTCGCCCAGGTTCAGGTCGTCGAGTGCCTCATCCACCACCGGGCAGCACCGCCTCGGCCGATTCGTCCGCCCATACGGTCATCTCGATCAGCGTAGCGTCGCCGTAGGTCGTGACCATCGCGACGTCCGCCGCGTCGCGGCCGCGACCGATCGCGACCCGTCCGGTCCGGGGAGTGTTGTAGCGGCCGTCGAGCGCCCACCAGCGCTCACCCAGCCACACCTCGAACCACGCGTGGAAGTCCATGACCGGGAACGGGCCTGAGACGTTGATGTCGGGGATGTACCCGCAGGTGTAACGGGTGGGGATGCCGAGCGCGCGGCAGAACGTGACCCCGAGATGCGCCAGGTCGCGGCACATTCCGCCTCGCCGTTCGAAGATCTCGACCGTCGACGTCGTCGGCAGGCTCGAGACGCCGTACTCGACGTTCTCATGGATCCAGCTCGTGACCGCGTGGACGCGCTCGGCGCCGGGCTCGGTCCCCCCGAAGAGCTCCCACGCCGTGTCGTTCAGGAGATCGGACTCGGCGTAGCGGCTCGGCAGAAGCCAGTGCAGGAGGTGATCGGGGAGGTCCTCGATCCGGTGTTGTGCGTCCTCGGGGCCGGGCGTCGGCTCGGGTTCCGGATCGATCGTGACGAGGCCGTCGTAGCTGACCGTCGAGGTGCCTTCCGGCAGCTCGAGCCGGCGGCAGCGGTTGCCGTAGACGTCGACGTAGGTCGAAGAGGGAAGGTCGGGCTCCGAGCTCCAGCTGCTCCTCCACGACCTGCTCGTGGACCTCTTCGTGCGGCTCCGCGAGCACGACGGCCGGAGTCGCCGACGTAGCGTCGTGTACGAAGCGGCAGCCGATCCGGACCCTCATCGGAGCATGGTACGGCGCGCGACACACCGCGCGAGGTAATTTCCCCGCCTGTGTCGCACGCGATCGCAGACACCGTCAGCTGGTGGGAGCGCACCCGGGGCGAGGACGATCTCCTCGTCGCGTACTTCAGCATGGAGTTCGGGCTGCACGAGCGGCTGCCGATCTACTCGGGCGGCCTCGGAGTCCTCGCCGGCGACCATCTGAAGGCCGCAGCCGAGCTCGGGGTCCCGCTCGTGGGAGTCGGCCTGCTCTACCGCGGCGGCTACTTCCGGCAGGAGATCGACGCCGACGGCCGGCAGACCGAGGACTACCAGCGCGTCGACCCGAACGCGGTCGGCCTGGTGCGCGAGCCCGTGACGGTGACGGTCGAGCTCGCCGACGAGACGATCGAGGCCGCCGTCTGGCGGAAGGACGTCGGTTCGGTGCCGCTCTACCTGCTCGAGGTCGAGTGGCTGACGGACGCGCTCTACAGCGGCGACCGCGAGCACCGGATCCGCCAGGAGCTCCTGCTCGGCGTCGGCGGTGTCCGCGCGCTCACGGCGCTCGGGATCGAGCCGAACGTCTTCCACCTGAACGAGGGCCACTCGGCATTCCTGCAGATCGAGCGGCTGCGCAAGCTCACGTCGGAGGGGATGCAGACGGCAGATGCGCTCGAGCATGTGCGCCGCACGTCGATCTTCACGACGCACACGCCCGTCCCGGCAGGTAACGAGGAGTTCGACGAAGAGCTCGTCGTGCGCTACGTCGGCAAGCTCGCAGAGACCGCCGGCCTCGACCGGGAGGCGCTGCTCGAGCTCGGTCGCTTCGGCGACAAGCCCGGCTTCGGGATGACGCCGCTCGCGCTCCGGCTGTCCGCGTACGCGAACGGCGTGTCCGGATCTGCACGGCGAGGTGGCGCGCGAGATGTGGTCGTCGCTGTGGCCCGGCCAGGAGACGCCGATCGGTCACGTGACGAACGGCGTGCACATCGGCACGTGGCTCGATCCCTGCGCTCGGCGAGCTGCTGCGGTACGGCGGCGTCGTGCCCGGAGGCGCCGCCCGACGAGGCGAACTGGGGTGCTGCGCGGGACGCGTCGGCCCGGAGGCGATCTGGCGTGTCCACGCCGCAGCGAAGGCGCGCCTGGCCGAGCGCGCCGGCGATCGACCGCGACCGGCTGACGATCGGCTTCGCCCGCCGCTTCGCGACCTACAAGCGGGCCGGGCTCGTCTTCTCCGACATCGAGCGCCTGCTCGCGCTGCCGATCCAGATCGTGGTCGCCGGCAAGGCGCATCCCGCCGACACGCCCGGCAAGGATGTGATGCAGTAGATCATCGAGCTCGGCCGCGAGCCCCGCGCGCAGGGTCGGGTCGTGTTCCTCGAGAACTACGACATGGGTGTCGCGCGGGCCATGGTGCGCGGCTGCGACGTCTGGCTGAACACGCCGCGCCGGCCCGCTGGAGGCCTCGGGGACGAGCGGCATGAAGGCCGCGATCAACGGCGTCCTCAATCTCTCGGTGCTCGACGGCTGGTGGGCGGAGGGCTACTCGCCCGACGTCGGCTGGGCGATCGACGGCTCCTCCGACGAGGCAGATCGCGAGCAGCTCTATCAGCCTGCTCGAGGAGGAAGTCGTTCCGACGTTCACGGACAACCGCGCCCGCTGGGTCGAGATGATGCAGGAGTCGATCGCTCAGCTCGCGCCGCGCTTCTCGATGCACCGAGCGGTGATCGAGTACGTCGAGCGCTACTACCTGCCGGCGTACTCGAGCGCGCGCAGCTAGCTCAGCCCGCGGCCGCCAGCGCGCGAGCCTTCTTGCCCGCGCTCGACTGGCGCTGCGACGCGTCGAGCACGAGCTTGCGCAGGCGCACGCTCGCCGGCGTGACCTCGACGCACTCGTCCTCGCGGATGAACTCCAGCGCCTGCTCGAGCGACATCGGGCGAGGCGGGATCAGGCGCACGGTCTCGTCCGAGGAAGCCGCGCGCATGTTCGTCAGCTTCTTCTCCTTGGTCGCGTTCACGTCGAGATCCTCGGCGCGCGCGTTCTCGCCGACGATCATCCCCTCGTAGACCTCGATCGTCGGCCCGATGAACATCGAGCCGCGCTCCTGCAGGTTCATCAGCGCGAACGCCGTCGCCGGGCCGCGGCGGTCCGCGACGAGGCTGCCGGTGGGGCGCGTCCGCAGCTCGCCGTGCCACGGCTCGTAGCGGTCGAAGACGTGGTGGAGGATGCCGGTGCCGCGCGTCTCGGTCAGGAACTCCGTCCGGAAGCCGATCAGCGCGCGGGCGGGAACGAGGTACTCGAGCCGCACCCAGCCGGTGCCGTGGTTGACCATCTGCTCGAGCCGGCCCTTGCGCAGCGCGAGCAGCTGCGTGAGCACGCCGACGTAGTCCTCGGGCGCGTCGATCGCCAGCCGCTCGACCGGCTCGTGCACCTTGCCGTCGATGATCTGCGTCACGACCTGCGGCTTGCCGACCGTCAGCTCGAACCCCTCGCGGCGCATCAGCTCGACGAGCACGGCGAGCTGGAGCTCACCGCGGCCCTGCACCTCCCAGGTGTCCGGCCGCTCGGTCGGGAGCACGCGGAGCGAGACGTTGCCGACGAGCTCCTGATCGAGCCGCGCCTTCAGCATGCTCGCGGTCAGCTTGTCGCCCTCGCGGCCCGCGAGCGGCGAGGTGTTGATCCCGACGGTCATCGAGAGGCTCGGCTCGTCCACCGTGGACACGGGCAGCGGCCGCGGATCGTCCGGGTCGGCGAGGGTCTCGCCGATCGTGACCTCCGGCAGGCCGGCGACCGCGACGATCTCGCCCGGGCCGGCCTCGTCCGCCTCGACGCGGTCGAGCGCCTCGGCCACGTAGAGCTCGGTCACCTTGGCGCGCTCGATCGTTCCGTCGGCGCGGCACCACGCGATCTGCTGGCCCTTCCTGATCGTCCCGTGCTGCACGCGCGCGAGCGCGAGCCGGCCGACGTACGGCGAGGCGTCGAGGTTGGTGACGAGCGCCTGCAGCGGGTGGTCCGGGTCGTACTCGGGCGCCGGGATCCGCTCGAGCAGCAGGTCGAAGAGCGGGCTCAGGTCGTCCTCCAGCTCGTCCGGCTGGAGCCCCGCCTGGCCGGTCCGTGGCGTTCGTGTACGCGATCGGAAACTCGATCTGGCTCTCGTCGGCGTCGAGGTCGAGGAAGAGCTCGTAGACCTCGTTCACGACCTCCTCGATCCGCGCATCGGGCCGGTCGACCTTGTTGACGACGAGGATCACCGGCAGCCGCGCTTCCAGCGCCTTGCGCAGCACGAAGCGGGTCTGCGGCAGCGGCCCTTCGCTCGCGTCGACCAGCAGCAGCACGCCGTCGACCATCGTCAGCCCGCGCTCGACCTCGCCGCCGAAGTCGGCGTGGCCGGGTGTGTCGACGATGTTGATCTTCGTCTCGCCGTAGCGGAAGGCCGTGTTCTTGGCGAGGATCGTGATCCCCTTCTCGCGTTCGAGGTCCATCGAGTCGAGCACGCGCTCGTTGACGTCCTGGTTCGCGCGGAAGGCTCCGGACTGCCAGAGCATGGCGTCCACGAGCGTCGTCTTCCCGTGGTCGACGTGGGCGACGATCGCGACGTTTCGGAGATCGGAGCGGCTCGCCATAGCCGACCAGGGTAGCCGGCTAGTGGTTTTGGGCCGCGAAGGGCCTCGGGGTCTTCGCGCGATGAGCATCCGCTTTCGCGGATCGTCATCTGCGCCAGCTAGTCAGTCTCGGTGATCTCGGCGTGCCGCTCGGCGACGCAGGCCTTTGCCCAGCGCTCCGCGATCAGCAGCGGCCGCTGCGGGTCCTCCTCGCCCAGCTCGATCCGGATCTGGTGCACCGACGCCTCCATGTCGCGGTCGGCGATCGTGCGCTGCTCGGCGACGATCGTGATCGCCTGGACCTCGGCCAGGAGGTCCTGGGCGAGCTCGTCGATCTCCGCCTGGGTGGCGTCGCGGCCCGCGAACATGCCGAAGTTGACGCGGATGTCTCCGTCGTCGTCGAGGAACGCGATGGAAGCAAGATCCTGCATCGAAAGCCGTGTCTACCCCGACTTGTAATTCCTCTAACGCTCGCGCGGCTCCCAGCCGAAGCGCGGCGCGCGCGACGACGTAGCCCGCCGCGCCCCAGGCGGCGATGCACCGCCGATCGCGCCGAGGCTGCTCGAGGATCGGCTCGCCGTCGACGTAGGCGCCGAGCACGAGCTCGATCAGATAGCTGGAGCGGCAGCACGTCGGCGACGACCTCCAGGACGGCGGGGCAGGTTGTCGGTCGTGCCGAAGGCGCCGGAGAGAAACGACATCGGCAGCACGATCATGTTCACCACCGCAGCGACCGCCTCGGCGGAGTGGATCAGCGCGGCCGCGGCGAGCCCGAGCCCGGCGAAGCGGCGGCGCCGAGCACGAGCGCGAGCAGCGAACTGGAGCGGCCTGGTCGGGTAGCGTCGGCGTCGAAGAGCAGCACGCCGAGCGCGATCGACGGTCAGCGACTGGAGCGCGAGACGATCAGCAGGTTCGAGCAGCAGGACGGTGGCGAGGTAGAGGCCGGCCGGGAGCGGCGTCGAGCGCAGCCGCTTCAGGATCCCGGTCTCGCGCCGGATCACCAGCGTGATCGCCAGGCCGCCGAGAGCCGTGTTCGCGACGCGCGTAGCCGATCAGGCCGGCGACGAGCATAGCTCGAGACCGAGCGTCCGTCGTCGATCCCGTCTCCGAAGACGGAGGCGAGCAGCACGAAGAGCAGCGGGGGGAAGAGGAAGACGAAGATCGCCGCCTCGCGGCTGCGCCAGAAGTCAGCTGCTCGGCCCGGAGTTGGTGGACAGAAGAGCGCTCACGCGTCGCTCCTCGTCGACCAGCTCGAGGTAGACGTCTTCGAGCGTCGCGCGGCGGACCTCCAGCTCCTTCGAGCTCGACGCCCTCGGCGAGCGCGCGTGCGGTCAGCTCGTGCAGCGCGCGCGTCGGCTCGTCGGTCTCGAGCACGACCTGCTCGCCGTAGCCGCCGGTAGCGGATCTGCGACGCTCGTCGCTCGCCGGTCAGCTCGGACGGCTTGCCGATCCTGACGATCTCACCGGCGCGCAGCACGGCGACGCGGTCGGCGAGCTGCTGCGCCTCGTCGAGGTAGTGCGTCGTCAGCAGGATGGTCTTGCCGAGCTCGCGGAGCGAGCGGATCAGCGCCCAGGCGTTGCGCCGCGCCGCCGGGTCGAAGCCCGGTCGTCGGCTCGTCGAGGAAGACGAGC
The DNA here is from genome assembly GCA_963752405.1 of uncultured Gaiellaceae bacterium. Lineage (GTDB taxonomy): Bacteria > Actinomycetota > Thermoleophilia > Gaiellales > Gaiellaceae > Gaiellasilicea. Next base: position 296,742 of record CAVVYB010000010.1, on the reverse strand, counting down.
TCGGGGTCGCCGACGAGCGCGACGCCGAGGTCGAGCCGGCGCTTCTGGCCGCCGGAGAGCGTCTTCACCTGCTCGTCCCGCTTCTCGGCGAGTCCGACGAGCCCGATCACCTCGTCGACGTCGCGCGGGCGCTCGTAGTAGCCGGCGAAGATTCGGTGCACCTCGCGCACGGTCAGCATCGGCCACAGCTCGGACTGCTGCAGCACGACGCCGATCCGCTCGCGGAAAGCCCGCTCGGCGCGGCCGGGGTCGAAGCCCAGCACCTGTCACCTCGCCGCGCGTCGCGCTGTCGGTAGCCCTCCAGGATCTCGACCGTGGTCGTCTTGCCGGCGCCGTTCGGCCCGAGCAGGCCGAAGACCTCACCCGCGGCGACCTCGAAGTCGATGCCGCGAACCGCCTCGACGCCGTCGTACGACTTCCGAAGGCCGCTGACCGAGATCGCGGTCACGGCAGGTCGATCTCGGCGAACTCCGCCGTCGCGAAGTCGCGGTGCCCGGCGCCGAGTGCGAGCGCGATCTCCGAGCAGTCGGGCTGGTGGCCGACCACGACGACCGTGGCGCCCGCGCCTTCGACGGCGGCGAGGACGTCCTCTGCGGTCGCGCCCGGTGCGAGCCGCTCGTCGACGCGCAGCTCGACGCCCGGCCGCCTTCGCGATCGCGGCCCCGGTCTCGCGGGCGCGCAAGAGCGGGCTCGTGAGGACTGCGTCGGGAGCGAGGCTGGCCAGGCGCTCCCCCAGTTCTCGCGCTTGCCTCGTGCCGCGCGCGCTCAGTGGGCGCAGCGAGTCGGGATCGCCGGGGTCGGAATGCGCATGACGAACGAGAATCAGGTGAATTAGCACGGATTCGGAGGAGATATCACGGAGTCGGATATCGAGCGCAGAACGCGCGGCGAACTCGAGATGAGCGAGCGCGCGGTCGACGTCGTGAACGGGCGTGCGCAGGCGGGCGGCGACGAGCGCCTCTGCCCGTTCGACGGCGGGAGAGCCCGCCGCCCGCAGGCTGCTGCCGGCGTCGGTCAACGAGATCAGCCGGGAGCGCCCGTCGACGGGGTTGCGCTCGCTGCGGACGAGCCCTCGGCTGGAGAGGCGGTTGAGATGGTCGGAAAGTGTCGTCGGCGGCTGCCCGGTCCGGCGCGCGAGCTCGCTTCGGCGTCACCGGCTCGGCACGGCCGATCTCGTCGACGAGCGCGAACTGCTCGGCCGCGCACACCCCGCGCGGCGAGCTCGCGGTCGAGCAGACGCCCGGCGAGCAGCGACGTGACGCGGAGGCTCTCGAGGATCGGCTGGTCGGCCACGTGTCGATCATAGGAGCCGCAGTAGTCTGCGCACGATGCGTTCGTTTCGCTATGTCATCGCCGACGTCTTCACCGACCGGGCGCTCGCGGGCAACCAACTGGCCGTCTTCACCGACGCGCGCGACCTCGACGAGCTGACGATGCAGGAGCTGGCGCTCGAGCTTGGCTTCTCCGAGAGCGTGTTCGTCTTGCCGCCGCGCGAAGGCGGCACCGTTCGCATTCGCATCTTCACGCCCCGCAACGAGATCCCGTTCGCCGGGCATCCCTGCCTCGGCACCGCGTTCGTCCTCGGCGCGCCGCTGCAGCTGGGCGTGATCGCGCTCGAGACGGGCAACGGGATCGTCCCCGTCGAGCTCGAACGAGACGAGTCCGGGCGGATCGTCTTCGGCCGGATGACGCAGCCCGTGCCGACCGTCGCGCCCTACGACCGCGCGGACGAGATGCTCGCGGCGCTCGGCGTCGGGGCGTCCGAGCTTCCCGGTCGAGGTGTACGACAACGGGATCCGGCACGCCTACGTCGTCCTCCCGTCGAAGGAGGACGTCGCCGGGCTCAAGCCGGACGTGAACCTGCTCGGCGAGCTCGACCTCGTCGGTGCGCTCGCCTGCGCGGGATCGGGGACGAGCTGGAAGGTGCGGATGTTCTCGCCTGTCCGACGGAGTCGGGGAGGATGCTGCGACCGGCTCGGCGGCCGGCCCGCTCGCCTGCCACCTCGGCCGGCACGGCGTCGTGCCCTGGGGCGAGGAGATCGAGATCGAGCAGGGCACGGAGATCGGCCGGCCCTCGACGCTCTATGCGCGGGCAGCCGGCTCCGGCGAGAAGATCGAGTCCGTCGAGGTTGGTGGCTCTGCGGTCACCGTCGCGCGCGGCGAGTTCAAGCTCCCGTAGACCAGGCCACAGCTTCGATGTCCGGCAACTCGGGCGCGAGCGAGCGCCAGAAGCGGGCGCCGTCGAGCGAGAGGTACAGCCTGTTGCGAGCCGCGTAGAGGACGCGGTCCGGTGCGGTGGAGTCGACTGCCACGTCGAATCCCGGCGGCAAGCCGCCGCCGGATTCGTGCCACGTCGCTCCCGCATCCCACGAGACGAGCAGCGGCGGCCGGCGCGCAACGAGCGCTACGACGGTCGAGCCGCCTGCCGAGGCGGCGACGAGACGAGGCAGGTTCGACGTCCAGGCGGTCGTGGTCGACCGCGATATCGAGCTCTCCGAGCACGGCCTCGGTCTCGACGTCCACCTCGAAGACGCCGTCGACGGTACGAACCCAGGCGGTCATGCCATGGGCTCGGGCTCGGGCTGGCTCGAGCGCGATTTCGAGCACGCGGGCGGCGGTCGTCGCGGCCTGGCGAGCTGCCGAGGTCGGCCCGTGCCCTGCTGCTCGCGCCCAGGCGTACGCCGCGAGGAAGGCATCGCCGGCGCCGGTCGGATTGTCGATCTCGATCCGTCGCGCGTGCACGTGCTCCCGTACGCCGCGCGCAATCACGACCGCGCCTGCGGAGGCCTCGGTGAGCAGCAGCTCGGGCACGCCGAGCGCGAGGACGCGTTCCTCGCCACCTAGCGCCTCCAGCTCCTCCTCGTTCACCTTCAGTGCCGTTATGTGTCGCAGGACTTCGGGGTCGAAGTTGGCGTCGAGCACCAGCGGCCCGGTCTCCGCAGGACGCACGAGCGCCTGCCCGTCGAGAGCGAGCCTGCGGTCGCGGGCGAGCACCGCGAGCACGTCGGCCGGGAAGTCGCCGCGCGTCAGCCCGCCCAGGTGAACCCATGCCGCACGGCCGACGGCTCCTGCGTCGGCGACGGTCCACGGTGCACCGGGGTCGCCGACCGTCATCTCACGCTCTTCGCCGTCATTCTGGATCTCGAAAGCGGTCGTGCGCGGAGCTGGGAGCCACGTGACAGGGACGCCGAGTGCCGAGAGAGGCGGCACGAGCGACCGTCGGTCGGCATCGGCGCAGCGGGCGACGATGCGCGAATCCCCGCCCAGCAGCCGCAGGCCGCGGGCGGCGTGATACGGAGCGCCTCCGACCCGCGGCTCACCACCGTCGATCGTGTCGCGCGCGAGATTTCCGATGACTGCGATGCCGCCCATCGGCGGCCTACTGTAGAGCCTCTAGAACCGCCGCTTGCCGGCCGCCGCGATGACGAGGCCCAGCGCGAGCGAAACGGCGAAGCTCGGGAGCGACGCGCCGATGCCCCAGTCCGGCGGATCGAGCTTCTCGACGAGGTCGACCCACCAGTGCGGCCCGGTCGGATAGAGCCACTGGTAGGCGGCGAAGCCTGCGATCCAGGCGCCGATCATGCCGGGCCGCACGGCCGGGCCGCCGAAGACGTCCTGCTCGCTGTAGTGCGATCCGGCTGCGAGCCAGTCCGCGAGCAGGACGCCGAAGAGCGGGACGAAGAACGAGCCCAGCAGGAGCAGGAAGGTCTGGTAGGAGAGGAGGTCGATCGTGAGTGCGCCGACCGTCGCGACGATTGCGACCGCGACAACGAGCGTGCGCTGCGGCAGGCGCGGCGCGAGGTTCTGGATCGAGACCGCGGTCGAATAGACGTTCGCGAAGGCCTCGTCGGTCTCGTCGACGGTGACGGCGAGCAGTGCGAGCGTCGCGCCGATTCCGCCGGCCGCAACCGCCACGGGCAGCGCCGCCGGGTCGGTGATGTCACGTGAGAAGAAGAGGATCGCTCCCAGCAGCCAGAGCCAGATGCTCGCGAGCAGGTAGCCCCCGCCCGAGCCCAGGAAGGCGCCGGCGCGGGTGCGGCTGAAGCGGGTGTAGTCGGCAGCGAGCGGGATCCACGAGACGGTGATCGCGACCACGAGATCGACTCCCTGGAGCACGGACGACCCGCCCTCGCCGTCCTGGTCCCAGAGGCTGCCGAGCCCGGCGTCGTCCAGAGCCCACCAGGTCAGGTAGAGCAGCGATGCGAGCACCGCCCAGACCGCGAACTTGCGGATGAACTTGCGGACGAAGTCGATTGGGCCGAGCAGGGCGAGTGCCAGTGCGATCCCGCCGAAGACCAATGTCCAGAGCCACTGGGCCCGGAAGCCGAACACTTCGTCGGAGAGCGCCGCGACGGCGGTCGCGATGATCAGCAGCTCGAAGATCGACCAGCCGACGCACTGCGCCGCGTTGATCACGGTCGGTCCCGCAGGAGCCACGCCGTCCGAGCGGCGCGCGCAACAGAACCATCGCCGGCACGCGCGCATCCGCGCCGATCAGCCCGGCGACGCCGAGCATCGCGTTTCCGATCAGGCTGCCCAGGACGATCGCCACGACCGCCTCGGGCAGCGAGAGCGCAGGCACGAGGTAGGTGCCGGCCACGAGCACGAGCAGCGACACGCCCAGGTTCCCCCAGAGAAGAGCGTTGTCGAGGAGCCCGAGGACGCGGAGGCGTTCGGGCACCGGCTCGATTCCCCAGGCGGGCGTCCTCTCCACGTTGTCTCGTGCTCCTCCCTTCGCCGGCATGACCCGGATCAGGTTCTGCGGGTGTGATCTCAGCCGCGCGTGCGGCACCCCGGATTGCGCACTCTAGAGACTCAGGCGGCGAGCAGGCGGCGCAAGACGAAGGGAAGAATGCCGCCGTGGCGCAGGTAATCGCGCTCGCGCGGGGTGTCGAGCCGCACGCGCGCAGTGAAGGACTTGTCGTCGGCGCGCACGGTCACCTCGTTTGCCTCGGCGTTCTCGACCCCCTCGATCGCGAACGCCTCCCGGCCCGTCAGCCCGAGCGTGTCCGGCGTCTCGCCCGCCTGGAACTGGAGCGGCAGGATGCCCATCATCAGCAGGTTCGAGCGGTGAATGCGCTCATAGCTCTCGGCGATCACCGCTCTGACGCCGAGAAGCTTCGGGCCCTTCGCCGCCCAGTCGCGAGACGAGCCGGAGCCGTACTCCTTGCCCGCGATCACGATCAGCGGCGTTCCTTCGGCAAGGTAACGCTCCGACGCTTCGAAGATCGTCGTCTCCTCGCCGTCCGGCAGGTGCACGGTCCAGGTTCCCTCCGAGCCGGGGACGAGCAGGTTGCGCAGACGCACGTTCGCGAACGTGCCGCGCACCATCACCTCGTGGTTGCCGCGGCGCGAGCCGTAGGAGTTGAAGTCCTTGCGCTCGACGCCGTGCGCGAGCAGGTACTCGCCGGCGGGCGACTCGAGCTTGATCGCACCGGCGGGTGAGATGTGGTCGGTCGTGACGGAGTCGCCGAGCATCACGAGACAGCGTGCGCCGGCGATGTCCCCGACCGTTTCGATCTCCAGCGACATGTCCTCGAAGTACGGCGGCTGGCGGACGTAGGTGGAGCCCGGCTCCCAGGCGAAGCGCTCGCCCTCCGGCACCGGCAGGCTGCGCCACTGCTCGTCGCCGGTGAAGACGTCGGCGTATGTCGAGCGGAACATGTCGCCGTGGACGGAGCCGGCGATCGTGTCGGTGATCTCTTTCGACGTCGGCCAGATGTCGCGGAGATAGACCTCGTTGCCGTCCTCGTCCTCGCCGAGCGGCTCCGCGAGCAGGTCGATGTCCATCCGGCCCGCGAGCGCGTAGGCGACGACGAGCGGCGGCGAGGCGAGGTAGTTCGCCTTCACCTCGGGGTGGATCCGGGCCTCGAAGTTGCGGTTGCCCGAGAGCACGGAGCAGACCACGAGGTCGCCCTTGGCGACAGCGACGGAGATCTCCTCCGGCAGCGGGCCCGAGTTTCCGATGCAGGTCGTGCAGCCGTAGCCGACGGTGTGGAAGCCGAGCTGCTCGAGGTAGTCCGTCAGGCCGGCGCGGTCGTAGTACTCCGTCACGACCTTCGACCCGGGCGCCAGGCTCGTCTTGACCCAGGGCTTGCTGGTGAGGCCGCGCTCGATCGCCTTCTTCGCCAGCAGGCCGGCGCCGACCATCACCTGCGGGTTGGACGTGTTCGTGCACGAGGTGATTGCGGCGATCACGACTCTGCCGTGCTCGAGCGCGTAGTCGGTCCCCTTGACCGGCACGCTCTTCCGGCCGGGGCCGACGACGGCGACGGGAGTCGCGTCGGCAACCGGCTCGGGTGATCCGCCCGGTGCTTGCTCGGTGGTCGGATCGCTCGCCGGGAAGGTGTCCGCGACGGCCTGGTCGTGGCTCCCGTTCTTCATCGGGTCTTTCACTCCGAACGTGCCGAGCGAGTCGAGGAAGGCCGTCTTGGCGTGCGTGAGCGGAACGCGGTCCTGCGGGCGGCGCGGCCCCGCGAGCGAGGGCTCGACGGTCGAGAGGTCGAGTTCCAGCACCTGGGAGTACGTCGGCTCCTCGCTCGGGTCGTGCCAGAGCATGTTCTCCTTGCAATACGCCTCGACGAGTGCGAGCCGCTCCTCGCTGCGGCCGGTCAGGCGCAGGTAGCTCAGGGTGAGGTCGTCGACGGGGAAGAAGCCGCAGGTCGCGCCGTACTCGGGCGACATGTTCCCGATCGTCGCGCGATCCGCGAGCGGTAGGCCGTCGAGCCCGTGCCCGAAGTACTCCACGAACTTCCCGACCACTCCCGCCTGGCGCAGGATCTGGGTCACCGTCAGGACGAGATCGGTGGCTGTCGCGCCCTCGGGGAGCTGACCGGTCAGCTTGAAGCCGACGACCTGCGGGACGAGCATCGAGAGTGGCTCGCCGAGCTTCGCGGCCTCGGCCTCGATCCCGCCGACTCCCCAGCCCAGCACGCCGAGCCCGTTCACCATCGTGGTGTGCGAGTCGGTGCCGACGAGCGTGTCGGGGAAGGCCCAGCCGTCCCGCTCCTCGACCACGCGAGCCAGGAACTCGAGGTTCACCTGGTGGACGATCCCCGTTCCGGGCGGCACGACCTTGAAGTCGCGGAAGCCCTTCTGGCCCCAGCGCAGGAACGCGTAGCGCTCGCGGTTGCGCTCGAACTCGAACTCGACGTTGCGGACGAACGCGCTGCGGGAGCCGAAGACGTCCACCTGCACCGAGTGGTCGATCACGAGCTCGACGGGAATCAGCGGGTTGATCTGCTCCGGGTCGCCGCCGAGGTCTGCCATCGCGTCGCGCATCGCGGCGAGGTCGACGACGGCCGGGACGCCGGTGAAGTCCTGGAGCAGGACGCGGGCCGGCGCGAACGAGATCTCGCGGTTCGGCTCGTCCGTTGCGACCCAGCCGGCGACGGCCTCGACGTCCGAACGGTCGCCGTTCCGGAGCACGTTCTCGAGCAGGATCCGAAGCGTGTAGGGAAGGCGCTCGACGTCCCACTGCTGCTGGAGCGCATCGAGCCGGTGGATCTCGAGCTTGCGGTCGCCGACCGAGAGAGTGGAGCGAGAGGAGAACTCGTCGGTGGCCATACCTCGAATCTATCGAAGCCGCACGGTCATGGCTGCTTCCGACCAGTCGGGTCCTGGCCCCGACGTGTCGTTTAGGGACACGACGGGGTCTGACCCCCGACATGTCCCGTTGCGACGGGTGGCCGCGACGCTCACTGGCGCGACAGAGCGGCTCACCGGCCGTTTCGGACACGACGGGGTCTGACCCCGGACATGGCCGCTTCGGCCAGACGGTTAGCGCAGCCGGCGGAGCGGGACCGTCGTCTTCGGGCCGATGTTGCCGGCCCGGTCGACCGCCGCCAGGGAGACGGCGGTGCGCAGCGTCGCCCGGGTCAGCGTCACGGCCGGCTTCGTCACCGTGAGAACCCGCGACCCGATCGTGATCCGGTAGCCACGCAGGCCACCCGCGTCGCGCGCCGGCGTCCAGAAGAGCCGCACGGTCTTGGCCGCGCGTCGCACCGACACCCGTCCGACCGCCGGCGGTCGAACCGTGTCGCGGACGAGCTTTCCCTGTGCGTCGATGATGCCGAGGCCGAGGCGGAAGCGGATCGTCAGGGGTTGGCTCAGGTGCCCCACGGAATCGGACGCGCGGATCGAGTACGAGCTCGTGTCGCCCGCGGCGATGCCGAGGATGGCCGAAGTCGACGTCGTCGTGGAGATGAAACGGTCGTCCTGGTAGACGCGATAGGCGATCGGCCCGACGTCATCGGTGGCGGCTCGCCAGGAGAGACGAACGATTCCCGGGGCGGCACCATCGGTCGCAGTGAGGCCTGCGGGAAGGGAGGGAGCGGCACGGTCCGGCGAGTCGAGCCGCTCGAGGAACAGCGAGTCCTGGACGTCGATCCACGTTCCGCTGTGCCCGTAGTAGTCGTCGCGCCCGCCGTCGAGCACGTGCGTCTCCAGCTCGTTGCCGGAGAGCGAGGCGTTCATCAGGTCGTTGGTGATGTCGCAGACGTGCCCCTCGCTGCAGTGGTGCGGCGCGCTGCCGGAGACGGCGTCGAACGTGTGCGCGAGCTCGTGCACCGCGACGATCGGCCGAAGTGTCGTCCCCTCCGCCCCGCAGGCCTGGAGGAAGACGATTGCGATTCCGGGTAGCCCACCGGAGGGGGTGTCGCCCACACCGCAGACCTCGAAATCGGGCGCTTGCTGCTCCACCGGCCCGTCGTAGTAGACGAGGTAGGCCTTTTCGGGCTCTCATGAACCCCTGCTGGGCGAGCAGGAAACGGATCGTCGTGAATGCGCTGTTGATCGGCCCTGCTGTTTGCGTCAGCGTCACGTTGGAGATGTCGAGCTGTCCGAACGGGCTCGCGCACGCGAAGGGGTAGAGATCGAAGCGCGGTGAGCGCGTCGGGTCCTGCGAGCGCCACCACGCGTCGATCGCAGCGACGTCGCCGACGATGCGCGGCGCCCACTCCGCCAGACGATCGGCCGCTCCGGGCGGACGCACATACGTGACGTGGACTGCGAAGCCGGGCGTCGCGTCGGGCAGCCGGTCAACCGTGCTCGAGCCGATTCCGCACCACGGCATCGGCGTCGACGCCCCAGCCGGCGCGGCCGAGCCAAGCGCTGCGACCACCGCCAGCCCGACGAGGAGCCGCTTCACATAGACAAAGTACTCCTCAACGGCGAACGCGGTTCAGTGCGCGCTCGGTCCAGGTCACGCGTTCCGGGTCGAAGTGACCGGTCATCGCAGCGCGGTAGGACTCGGAGACCCGGCGCGCATAGGCCGCGAAGCCCTCCTCGCGGAGCGGCTTCCAGTCCTCCCGGTAGGGCACGAACAGGTGCTCGCGGCCGACGTGGCGGGCCGAGAGCAGAAAGGCAAGACCCATGCCGGACGACACCTCGAGCAACGACTGCCGCTCGCGTGCGGCCGTGCGCTGGAGGCCCTGGTAGAGAGCGGCGAGCTGCTTCGGGGTCGGCAGCTCGGAGGCGCTCGAGCGCAGCTCGGAGAAGGAAGCGCGCAGCCCGGCGAGCTCGAGCGGCGGCAGGTCGACGAGCCGGGCTGTCGTGCCCGAGGCGCCCTCGAACGCGCTCAGCAGGTCGTCGAGCGAACGCACCTCGGCGGCCTCTGCCACCACGCCGGCCCGTTTCAGCTCGGCGACGAGCGCCTCGAGATAGACCCGCGAGCCGTGCGAGATGTCCGACGCGGCGGCGAGCAACCAGAGCGGCGAGAAGCCGAAGGCCGCGATCGAGCCGAGCTCCATGGCGTTGCCGGCCGCCTTTCGCTTGAGCAGCTCGTCGGGCTCGAGCTGACCCGGTGGCGGCGCCTCGCGCTCGACGTCGCCGACGAGCTCGATCACGATCCGCAGCAGATTCTTCGCCGTCGCCTCGTAGAACCGCGAGCGGCGCGCAAATCGCGGCAGCACGACCTCCGCCGTCTCGTGCACGGCCCCGCCGAGCGCGGCTGCGAGTGCGCGGACTACCCGTTCCGGGACGGAAAGGAGGAAGGTTCCGGGGCGCGCCACGGCTACGATGATTCCATGGGCCTCGCCGGTACGCTCGAATCGCTGCTGCGCAACTCGTTCCCTGATGCGCGCGAGCTCGAGGTCGAGGACCGGACGGGTGGGGGCGACCACTTCCAGGTGACGGTCAAGAGCGGCCGCTTCGACGGGCTCTCGCTCGTCGAGCAGCATCGGCTGGTCTACGAGGCGCTTGCAGCGCCGCTCGGCGACGGGTCGATCCACGAACTGCGAATCAAGACGAGAGGAACCACATGAGCGAGCTGAAGCAAACGATCAAGGAGATCATCGAGAACGAGCCGGTGAGCCTGTTCATGAAGGGCACGCCCCAGCTCGTGATGTGCGGCAACTCGGACCGCGCGCTGCGGGCGCTTCGAGCCGCGGGTGCGCCGGTCACCACCGTCGACGTTCTCCCCGACCCGCAGATCCGCCAGGAGCTCTCGGCGCTCTCGGGCTGGCCGACCATTCCGCAGATCTTCATCAAGGGAGAGCTCGTCGGCGGGGCTGACATCGTGGAAGAGCTCTACGAGAGCGGCGAGCTGCAGGCGAAGCTCGACGAGGCGCTAGGCCCTGACCACGAGGCGAGCGAGAAGACACCCGCCGAAGTGGCGAATCGCGTTTATTGATCGCAACCGTCACTTAACGCACTCCACACTGCGCGTTAAGACCCGGCGGCTACAACGAGGCCCGTGAACACGCGCGCCATCTTTCATCGCACCGCAGGCTTGGCCGCCGCGGCTCTGCTCGGCGGCCTGGTCGTGCTCGGCGGCGTGGCTCTCACGGGCGACCTCGGCGGCGGCACGACGACTGTCGTGAGGACCTCCCCTTCCCCTGCAGCCGCCGCTCCGGTCGTCGACAACAACCGGCTGTCGGTTCGCGAGATCTACGCGCGCGCCGCGCCGGGCGTCGTGCAGATCACCTCGACGTCGGGCACCGCCGATACCCCCACCGCCGCCCCGGCCGGTCCTTCCGGCGCGCCGCCGCAGGCGCTGGGCTCGGGCTTCGTCGTCGACAAGGCCGGCCACATCGTCACGAACTATCACGTGATCGAGGGTGCCGACCAGATCGAAGTCAGCTTCTCGAATCGGGACACGCTGCGGGCGATGCTCGTCGGCAGTGACCCCTCCACCGACATCGCTGTGCTCCGCGTCGAAGCAACCTCGCGGGGTCTGACCCCGCTCGAGTTCGGAGACTCGGGCGCGGTGCGCGTCGGGGATCCCGTGGTTGCGATCGGCAATCCGTTCGGGCTTGCTCGCACCGCCACGGCGGGAATCGTCAGCGCCGTGCAGGAGCGCACGATCACCGCGCCGAACGGCTATCCGATCGATCACGTGATCCAGACCGACGCGCCGATCAACCCCGGCAACTCGGGCGGCCCGCTGCTCAACGAACGCGCGCAGGTGATCGGCGTCAACTCCCAGATCTCGACTGCGCAGGGCGCCAACGGCAACGTCGGCATCGGCTTCGCGGTGCCGTCCAACACGGTGAAGGCGGTCGTCGCCCAACTCATCTCGACCGGCAAGGTCGACCGTGCGTTTCTCGGGATCGGCGGCAGCACCGTCACCGAGGAGCTGGCGCGGGTCTTCCGGCTTCCGGTCGATTCCGGCGTCCTCGTCGAGGACGTCGGCGAAGGAACGGCCGCCGCCAGAGCCGGTCTGAAGGCAGGGACGGACACGACCGTCGTCGCCGGTGAGAGCTACACGCTCGGAGGCGATCTGATCGTCGCAGTCGGCGGCAAGCGCGTCGCCTCACTCGAAGAGCTTCGCGACGTGCTCGCCGACCACAAGCCCGGCCAGACCGTGAAGCTCCAGGTCTATCGCGGCTCGAAGTCGATGACCGTCGACGTCACGCTCGGGCGTCAGCCCACCCAGCCCTAGAGGGTTTCTAGACAGCTCGTTCGATCAGGTCGATGCCGTGTGCGGCGAGCTCGGCGTCCGCCGCCGCGTAGCCGCGCGCGATCAGGGCCCGCTTCGAGTCCTCTGACCACTCGCGCTGGGTGCGGAAGCCCGCTTCGAGGCTCTCGGCGCCGCCGGAGCCGCGCACGGTGATCCGCGGGACCAGCCTCGGCAGCGCCGTCTGCGCGAAGCGCTCCTCGACGGCACGTGCTGCGCGGCCGCGACGGCCCGGGCGAGCATGCTGAGCGACGATGCGGGTGACGTCGCGGCGCAGGTTCTCCAGCTCGCTGATCGCCGCGTCACGCTCGTCGGCGAGCCGCTCCTCGAGCGCCGTGTTGCGCTGGATTGCGACGCGCATCAGGCGGATCAGCATGTCGCCGAGATGGACCGGCTCGCCGCGAAGCTCGCGCGCCTCGGCCTCGTCGAGCTCGGCGATGAAGGCGCGGACCGGCGGGACGGCGCGGAAGCGGTGCAGGCGCCGCCGGACCCTGGCGAGCGAGTCGATGCCGATGTGCGGGTAGCGGGGGACGTACCGGAAGGCGACGACCAGATTCACGTCCGGATGGTCGAGAGCGGCGCCGAGCGGGAAGTTCCGCACCCAGCCGCCGTCGGTGGCGATCCGGTCTCCGACCGTAAGCGGCAGGACGAGCGCGCTGATCGCTGCCGAGGCGAGCACCGCCTGCGCGAGGATCTCGGGCGGCGTCTCGTGCGACGAGTACACGAGCTCGTACGAGTGAGCGCGGTCCGAGTCGTCCTCGTCCGAGACGTCGGTGGCGAAGATCACGACCTCGATCGGCGCCGCGCAGAGCCTCTCGCCCAGCTCGACCGGATCGATCATCCGCTCCCCGACCGTCGCCGGGAGCGCGTACTCGTGCAAGCCGTTCAGCGGGAGCCGCCAGAGGCTCTGCGGCCGGAAGATGTCGCCCGGCTGGAGGTCCAGCACGAACTCCTCGAGCTCGTCCAGCAGGTCCAGCGCCGCCATCGTGCCGGTCAGGGCTCCTGCGGACGTGCCGTAGATTCGCCCGACTCGCGGCCACAGCGAACTGACGCGCAGGCGCTTGAGGAAGCCGAGCTCGAGCAGCACGCCGTTCATCCCACCACCGGACAGCACGATCGCGACGTCCCGCTCGCTCATATCTTCATCGTGGTCCCCTCACCGGACCGGCGCCACCCCCATCCGTCTAACCTTCCGGGGTGGAGGAGTACGAACCAAGGCGCCTGTCCCTGGTCGTCGAAGACGAGCTACTCGAAGAGGAGGAGCTCTGGATCGACGAGGCCGAGGACGACCATTCCGGCTGGTTCTGCGTCCGGACCGACCCGTTTCCGTGCCCGGCGGCCGGTTGCACGTTCGTCGCGGTCTTCATGACCGCAGCCCATCTGGTGCTCGTCTGGCAGGAAAGCGACGACCCGAACCTGCTCTGGCACGCGCAACGCGCGCTGGAGGTCGGTCGCAATCCGCGCATCGTCCCGTACGAGCGCGGCTTCGGGCCGAGCGCCTCCTACTACGCCTGGGAGGCTGCCGGGTCGTCCCGTGCACGCGGTACGTGGAAAATAACTTCGGCCGGGCGCTGACGATCGGCGTCGAGGAGGAGCTGCAGCTCATCGACCCCGAAACGCTCGCGCTGGCGCCCGGGGTCGAGAAGCTGCTCGGCCCTGACGGGCTGAAGACCGAGCTGTTCTCCTGCCTGATCGAGACGAACACACCCATCTGCGAGTCGGCCGAGGAGGCGCTCGCGGAGGTCGCACGGCTTCGCACCGAGGTGCGCGAGGCGGCCGCGGGCGAGGGACTGGCCGTCGCCGCGACGGGTACGCACCCCTTCTCGCGGGCGGAAGAGCAGGAGATCGTTCCTGAGCCTCGCTACCTGAAGATGCTCGAGGAGCTGGGGCCTGGAGCTGCGACGGCAGCTCGTCTGCGGCCTCCACATTCACATCGGCATGGAGAGCTTCGAGGCGTGTCTGGCCACGCTCGCGGCGATCGTGCCGTGGCTGCCTGCCGTGCTCGCGCTCTCGCTCAACTCGCCGTATCTCGATGGTCGGGAGCACGGGCGCGCTCTCCGCTCGCGCGGTCCGGCTGCTCGAGCTCCCGCGCGGCGGTCGGCCGCCATGGTTCGCCTCGCCCGCAGAGTGGGAGGCTTACATCGCGGAGACGGGCATGGACTACACACGAAGCTGGTGGGATGCGCGGCCGCATCCGCGGCTCGGGACGCTGGAGGTCCGCATCCCCGATCAGCCGACGAGCGTCGACCGGTCGGCGGCTCTCGCAGCGCTCGTCCAGGCGCTTCTGCGCGACGCCGCTGCGCGCCGGCGAGGTTCCGAGCGACGAGTACCTGACGTACCGAGCCGCGGCCGCCGCCGGCCATGCGCCGACCGCCGACCTGCTGGCGTACGTCGAGCCGGCAGCGCGAGAGCTCGGCACCTGGGATCTCGTCGAGGAGCTGCGCAAGCCGCCGGAGGCTCTCCGCCAGCTCGAGACAGGTCGCCGTGACGGGCTCGAGGCCGTCGTGGCCGAGCTCGTGGAGAGGACCGCGGCATGACTCTGCTCCATTCCGTGCTCTACCCGCTCCGGCTGGTTCGGGCGCGGCTGGGCACCTGGAGTGGGCCGGTTGTCCTCGTCGTCCTCGGCATCGCGGCCGGCGCCGCGGTCGTCGTCGGCGGGCGGGCGGGTGCCCTCGTCGCCCAGGATCGTGCCGTCGCGCAGGCGGTCGAGCGGATTCCGGACGGATCGCGGTCGGTGCGGGCCGTCTGGTTCGGCATTCCTGCCCAGAGTGCCGAGCCGCAGCCCGTTCTCGACCGCCGCGCGCGCGCTGCGCTGAGACATGTGGTCGCGGCCGATGCGCGCGCCCTCGTCCTGTTCCGCGAGACCACGATCGGGGGCACCTTTGCCGGGCTCGGCGGCGTCCAGGGCCTCGGTTCGCAGGTGGACCTTCGCTCGGGCCGGCTGCCGTCGGAGTGCCGCCCCGAGCGCTGCGAGGTGCTCCGCCTGCGTGGAGCCGCCGGACGGCTGCCCGAGCCGGAGGGCTTGAAGCTCGTGGAGGTCGGGACCGGCGCCCTGAAGAGCAGCCTGCTGTTCGGCGACTTTCTGGCGCCGACCGACAACGCGCTTGCTGCGGCCGAGGTGAGCCCCTCCCTCGCACGGTCCGCCGGCTATCACCGCCCTGCGCCGCCGCCTCTCTTCCTTGCCGAGGGCGTGAGGACGCTCGCCGGAGCTCCGGCTCTCGACGTGGTCTTTCGCAGCTATGCGTGGGTTGCGCCGCTCGAAGCCGGACGCCCGCGGTTGTGGCAGGTGGACGACCTTGCCGCCGGCGTGGGGCGTGCGCGCTCCGAGCTCCAGTCGGTGACATCGAGCTTCGACCTGATCGCGCCGGTCGAGGAGCTGCGAGAGGCGCAGGCCACGAGCCGGGCCGCCGGGCATCGGCTGGGCATCGTCGGCGGCGAGGCGGCGGCGCTGCTGTTCGCGTTCGCGCTCCTGGCAGCGATGACGCTTCGCACCGACCTCGCTGCCGCCCGCCGCCGGCTCGCGTGGTACGGCGCGCGCGGCTGGCAGCTCGCGCTTGTGACCGTTGCGGAGTCGGCCGCGCTCGCTCTCGCGGGCACCGTCGTGGGACTTGCGGTGGGCGCGCTCGGCGGCGCGTTCGTCGCCCACAGGGCCGGCGCGCCTGTTGGGGAGATCCTGTCCCGCAGCACGTTCTCGGTCGAAGGGCTCGGGCTCGCGCTGCTCGTCGCAGCTGCGGCGACAGGTGTCCTCGTGGCGGCTGTCGCCTCCCGCACGTCCCGTCCCGGCCCGGGCCGCTTCTCGCTCGTCGACGCGGCCGCGGTCGCCGCGGTCCTGCTCGTGCTGCTCGAGCTGTGGCGCGGCGACGATGAGGGAGATCTCGTCCTCCTCCTCCCGGCGCTCGTGACGTTTGCGGCGGCGGTTCTCGTCGGACGTGGGTTGCGACCGGCGTTGCGGCTGGCCGAGCGGCTGTCGCGCGGCCGCTCGCTCAGTGTCCGGCTCGCGTCCCTCTCGCTCTCACGGAACGCCGGCTACGCCGTCGTCGCGACCGCGTTCCTCGTCGTCAGCTTCGGACTCGCGCTCTTCGCGGAGAGCTACCGCGCGACGCTGGCCCGCGGCGAGCGGGATCAGGCGGCGCACCGCGTCCCGCTCGACTACGTCGTCCGGGAAGACCTGCGGCGGCTGATCCCGGTGCAGGATGCGGCGTCACTCGACCGCTTCCGCAAGCTCGGCGTCGAGGTCGCTCCGGTGCTCCGCGTCACCGGAAGCGTCGCACGGCTCGAGGGGGAGAGCGGGATCACGCTGCTCGGCCTGCCGCCGGCGACCCTGCCGGAGCTGCACGGCTGGCGCGACTCCGACGCGTCTGCGTCGCGGGACGAGCTCGTGCGACGAATCGACGCGGCGCGGCCTCTGAAAGGGCCGCGGCTGCCCGACGAGTTGAAGCGGCTGCGGTTCGCCACCACGAGCGACGACAAGATCCGGCTCTTCGCCGAGATCGAGGCGCCGAACGGACGGTTCGTCCGCGTCGAGCCGAACGCGCTGATTCCGCCGGAGGCGCGCGGAGGCCGCCTCGCGGGGATCGCTCTCGAGCCGAACACGCGGCTGCAGGAGCGTGGCGCCGACGCGGGCCAGGCTTTGAAGGGGTCGGTCGAGATCGCCCTCCCGGACGTGCCCAACGCCCTCGACGGCTGGATCGGCGTCGGCGGCGCCCGGATCGACGGGAGCATGGTCGACTACACCCTCACGAACACGGTCGCGACGCGGATCCGCCCGCGCCAGCCGTACGACGACGGGCCGGTGCCGGTGCTCGCGACACCGAGGCTGGCGGCGGCGGCGGACTCCGGCGGCGTGCTCCCACTGCAGATCGCGGGCGAACGCGTCTCGGTGCGCGTCGTCGGGACCGTGCGGCGGTTCCCCGGTGTCGACGGTCAGGCGGTGGTCGGTGACGGTGGTGCGCTCGCGGCCGTCGTCAACCTCGCGCGTCCAGGTGCGGCCCGCGTGAACGAGGTGTGGCTCGGGCTACGCGACCCGAATCGGGTACAGGCCGTCGACAGCGCACTCGCGGCGAAGCCGTTCGACGTGCTCGCGATTCAGTCCCGCCGGGCGCTCGAGGCCGACGCGCGGCGCGATCCGATCGCCCATGGGACGCTGATCGCGCTCGCCGTCGCGGCAGCCGTTGCCCTCCTACTCGCGCTGGCCGGAATCCTGCTGACCGTCGTCGGCGATCTGCGCGACGAGCGGGGCGAGCTCTTCGACCTCGAGGCCCAGGGCGCATCGCCGTCGCTCTTGCGCCGGATCGTACGTCTGCGAGCAGCAGCCATTGCTGTCGCGGGCCTTGTCGCCGGGGCGCTGACGGGCGTCGCTCTCGCCGCCGTCGTCACCGATCTCGTCGGCCTCACCGCCCGCGCCACCGCGGCCGAGCCGCCCCTCGTCCTCGCCGTCGACGTCCTCGCCGTTCTCGCTGCGGCCGCGATCTACGTGGTCGTCGCCGCGGCGCTCGTGCTCTGGGTCACGCGACGTGCATTCACTGCGCCCGTTCCAGGACGCGTGGAGGCGATGGAGTGACCGCACTCGTCGAGGTCCGGGATCTGTTTCGCGTCTACGGCTCGGCCGAGGGCGGCGTTGCCGCGCTTCAGGGCCTGACGATGACCGTGCAGCAGGGTGAGCTCTGCGTCGTCCTCGGTCCGAGCGGCTCGGGCAAGTCGACGCTGCTGCGGATCGTGGCGGGCTTCGACCGCCCTTCCGCGGGCTCCGTCACCGTCGCCGGAACGGACGTTGCGATGCTTGGACGGTGGCAGGCTGCCGGCTACCGCTCGCGCTCGATCGGCTACGCCGACCAGCATTACTGGCGTGCGCTCGCGGGCGAGCTGACGGCGCGCGAGCTCGTCGGCGTGCAGCTCGGCCTCGCGGGGGAGCCGCGCTCCCGGCGCGACGCGCGCGCGGACGAGCTGCTCGCCCGGGTGGGCCTGGCCGCCCGCCGCGACGCGCATCCGCGTGAGCTCTCCGGGGGCGAGCAGCAGCGGATCGCGCTCTGCGCCGCGCTCGCGAGCCGCCCACACCTGCTGATCGCCGACGAGCCGACGGGGGAGCTCGATGCGGCCACGGCGCGCGAGGTGCTCGACCTGATCGCCGAGCTGACCCGCGAGGAGGGAGGCACGGCGCTCGTGGTCAGCCACGATCCCGCGTCGGCCGACCGCGCCGACCGCGTCGTCCACGTCCGCGACGGCCGGGTCAGCGACGAGCGCGTTGCGGGGAGCGCCGACGGCGCGATCGTCGTCGGGCGGGGCGGCTGGCTTCGCCTGCCGGAGGACCTGCTTCGCTCGGCCGGGATCGGCCGGCACGCGACCGCCCACCTTCGCGCCGACGAGCTGGTCGTCGCCCCTGCGGGCGAGGAACCCGGCCTCGAGGGACTTAGTGTTCCAGTAACACAAAGTCCTGCCGCCGAACCAAGCCGTTCCGAGCGACTTAGTGTTACAGGAACACAAGCGATCGTTGCGCGCGGCGTGACGCGCCGGTTCGGCGACGTCGCGCCGATCGAGGGGCTCGACGCCGCCTTCTCGACCGGGGCCGTCACGGCCGTCACCGGGCCGTCGGGGTCCGGCAAGACCACGCTGCTGCACCTCCTCGCCGGACTCGACCTTCCCGACGAGGGCGAGGTGCTCGTCGACGGCGTATCGCTGACGAGCCTCGACCGTGCGGGACGCGCGGAGCTCCGGCGGCGCTCGATCGCGTTCGTCGGCCAGACGGTCGGCCTCGTGCCGTTCCTCGGCGCGCGCGAGAACGCGGAGATCGCACTGGAGCTGCGCGGCCTGCCGACCGACTCGGCGGCAGAGGCGATCGCCGCCGTCGGACTGGAAGAGCACGCCGAGCGGCCGGTGTCCGAGCTCTCGGCCGGTCAGCGCGAGCGTGCGGCGCTCGCCCGCGCACTCGCCGTCGAGGCCGCTGGCGATCATCGCCGACGAGCCGACGTCCCGGCTCGACGCGGCCAACTCGCTGGCGCTCGGCACCCTGCTCGCCGAGGTTGCCCGGACCTTCGGCACCACCGTCATCTGCGCGACGCACGACCCGCTGTTGATCGAGCAGGCGGACGTCGAGCTCTCGCTAGCATCCGCCTAGATGGCGACGGTCAGCGACACGATCCAGGTCAGCGGTGTGCGCTGCGAGCGCTGCGTCGGACGCCTCGCCGGGACGTTGCGAGCCCACGAGGGGATCGAGGCGGCGAACGCGAACCTGATGGGCCTGGTCGCGCTCTCCTGGGACGACACTCAGACGACCCGCGAAGCGATCGTCGAGACGCTCACCCGCGGCGGCTTCCCCGAGCTCCAACAGGTCTGAGCGGGGAATAGGCACGCGCCCGGAGGCGTTCTCAGGCCCGTACGACCGATTGTTAGGGTGGCCGGGTGAGTGACTCCGGCGCAGCCGAAGCAGAAGAGGACGCCGGACGGCGGGCAGCCACTGAAGCCCGCGAGCGTGTCCGCTTCGAGGAGGAGGCGCTCGAGCTCGCCGACCAGGTCTACCGGGTCGCGCGCCGAATGGTCGGCACGCGAGAGGAGGCCGAAGAGTTGGTTCAGGACACGTATGCACGCGCCTTCCGGAGCTGGAAGTCGTTCACCCCGGGGACGAACATGCGCGCCTGGCTGTTGCGGATCCTGACGAACCTGAACACCGATCGTGGGCGAAAGATCCAGCGGACGCCCGATCAGCAGCCGCTCGAGGAGAGCGACTACTTCCTCGCGAACAAGCTCGCGGCGGTCGAGGGTGAACAGGCCCTCGACCAGGAACGGGTGGTCGAGCGACTCTCGCAGGGCGGTGTCGTGGATGCGCTCGCTGCGCTCCCGCACGACTTCCGCGACGTCGTCGTCCTCGTCGATCTCGGGGACTTCAGCTATGCCGACGCAGCCCAGATCCTCGACGTCCCGATCGGCACCGTCATGTCGCGCCTGCATCGTGGGCGCCGTATCCTGAAGAAGACGCTGGCGGAGGAGAGCCTCACATGACTGAAGACCCCGACTGCGAGAAATGCGAGGAGCTGCTCCAGGGGTACCTCGACCGCGATCTGGCGGCTGAAGAGGTACTCATCGCGGAAGGCCATCTCGAAGACTGCGACTACTGCCGCCGCCGCTACCGCTTCGAAGCGCAGCTCCGCCGCTACATCCGCATCTCCGCGAGCGAGCGCATGCCGGCCGGCCTGCTCGCGAAGCTCGCGCAGCTGCGCGGGCCGACCGCCGACGGGCTCTAGCGTCTAACCGGGACCGCGCTGCGGTCCGACGATCACGACCAGGCGGTTGGGATCAGAGCCGCCGGGGAGCGGGCGAGTGACGAAGCCGAGCTGGCGCGCGAGCCGCACCGCGATCAGGCGGCCGCCGGGCGAGTAGTAGACGGCACTCAGCGGGTAGTCGAAGCGGTCGGCACGGCCAACCTTCTTGACGGTGTAGGCGAGCGACTGGATCTGGCTTCCGACCTGGCGCGTCCAGTTGATGTCGCCGGCGCCGTTCAGGACGTCGACCTTGATCTGCCACGGCTTCGGCAGGGTCGCCGCCTGGGCGACGACCGGGTCGACGGCGGGTGCGGGCTTGCCGACCAGAGCCGGAACGAGCACGAACGAGATGAGTGCCATCAGCGCCGCGGAGATCGCGGCGACGCCGACGAGCCGTCCGGTGGGGTTGACGTCGAGTGGCCGGGGCGGGACCGGGAGGCCGGCCAGCCGGCGGGCTTCGCGCCGGTCGATCTCGAGCGCGGCGGCGATCAGCAGCGTCGCCTCGATCGCGCTGTCCACCGACGGGAAGCGATAGACGCGCCCTTCCTCGAGCCACTCGACCTGGTCCGGCGTCACGCCGGCCCGCTTCGCGACCTCTTCGACCGTCAGCCTGCGATGAAGGCGCGCGGACGCAAGCGGGCTGCGGTCGGTGAGGGCCTCGGCGTTCTCGGGGGCGGGGTGGACCAGCTGCATCTGCACCTACATCGGTTCGCCGGGTGCTGTCCTGAACCTTTCCGGGAGATCCTCAGGGTAGTCGACATCTCCGGGATCACCGAGGTCGTCGCACGGGACGAGCAGCGGCGGGTGCGAGCGAAGCCCGTCGTCAGGGATGTCTGTCCAGGCCGACCGGTCGACGACGAGGGGGTGGCCGCGGTTGCCGCCGTAGCTCGCGGCGACGATTGGTGCGCCGGTCTCTCTCCAGGCCGCGACGACACGCTCGACCGCGGCCGGGTCGAGCCCGGGTCCGTCTGCGAGCACAACCACCGCAGCCTCCACCTTCGGACCGAGCGCGGCCAGCCCGCACCGGAGCGAGGCACCGGGTCCACGCTCCCAGTCCGGACAGGGGACGGCACCCTCGAGCTCGTACGCGCCGGAGACGACGACGACCTGGTCGACGCCGCCGAGGCGCTCGAGCACGGCCGGAAGGAGCAGGCGCTGCTTGGGCGCACCGAAGCGTGTTGCGGCACCGGCCGCGAGGACGACGGCTCCGATCAGGACTCTTGAACCGTGACGCGCTCCATCACGACCGGCATCGAGGGCGGGCCGTCGCCGGCTCCGAGTGCCTCGATCGCATCGACAGTCGCCATCCCCTCGATGACCTTGCCGACCACGGCGTACTCGGGCGGCAGACCCGCATCCGGGGCGGTGACGACGAAGAACTGGCTGCCCGAGGTCCCCAGCGCCTCAGCCTGCGCCTTCGCCATCGCGACGACACCTCTGGTGTAGGCGACCCCGGCCGGCGGCACGTCGACGGTCTTGTAGCCGGGCCCGCCGCCTCCCGTCCCGGTCGGATCGCCGCCCTGGATCACGAAGCCGGGCACGACGCGGTGGAAGGTCGTGCCGTCGTAGAACCCACTCTCGGCAAGTGAGACAAGTGAGGCAGCTGTCTTCGGTGCACTCTTCTGGTCGAGCTCGATCGTGAACTTGCCGCAATTGGTCTCGACGATGAGCTGGTAGGTCTTGGCCGGATCGAGGTCCTCCGTCGGAGCCTGCTGCCCGCCGTCGGGCTTCGGGTCCGGCGCCTCGACCTCGTGGCACTCCCCGTCGACCGTCGTCTCCGCGGCAGTCGTCTCTACGGCATTCGTCTCCGCGGCAGTCGTTGCCGCCCCTCCGGCCCCGCCCTCGTCGTCGCTGCCGCAACCGGCGAGGAAGCCGGCCACGATCGCAACGAGAAAGAGGCAGAGGAGCCGCATGGGCGACCGAGATCGTAGCGTCACGTCACAGTGCCGCGATCGCCCGGTCGACGAGAGTGCGGGCGATCTCGACCTTGTACGCGGTTCCCGGCAGCGGCGTTGCCGCGTCGAGCGACTCGAGAAGCCATGGAATGGGCGCGGCACCGGAGAGGGCGATTCGCGTCTCTCCGCCGACCCGTGCCGCCGCCACCCCGACGAGCGCGAACGACCAGCGCTTGCGGTCCATCGCCTTCAGGTAGACGCTCGAGTCCACGTCGGGCACAGTCGAGCTCCAGAATCAGCTCGCCCGGCTCGAGCGTCGTCGTCGAGCGATCGTCCGACGTCGGCAGCCGGTACAGCTCGGCGATCGGAAGCTCCCGCCGGTCGGTTCTGATCGTCGCGCCGAGCGCAAGCAGTGCCGCAGCCGGGTCCGACGGGTGCGCCGAGGCGCAGAGCTCGTTGCCGAAGAACGCGTGCTCGCGGTGCTGGCCCTCCTTCGCGTGGCAGCGGTCGCCGCCGTGCAGGTAGCACGGAAAGTCGAGTCGCCAGTACCAGCAGCGTGTGGCCTGCAGGAGGTTGCCGCCGATCGTGCCCATGTTGCGAAGCTGAGGCGAGGCGGCGAGCCGGCACGCCTCGCGCAGCGCCGCCGGGATCTGCGGATCGACCTCGAGCTCCGCGAGCGTGGCACCTGCGCCGATCGTTCCATCCGAGATCCCGCGCGGCAGCACGCCGGTGACGTCCACCAGCAGCTCGGCCGTGACGAGGCCTTCCTTCAGCAGCGGGACGAGCTCGGTGCCGCCGGCAAGGGCGCGTCCGCCGCCCGCGAGTGCCGCCATTGCGTCCTCGCGCGAGCTAGGGCGCTCCAGCTGCAACGGGCTCCTTCCTCCTGGCTTCGGCTTCGCGGAGCGCCCGCAGGATCTCCTCGCGGTTGATCGGCAGCGACGTCACGTCCGCGCCCGTCGCGTCGCGGATCGCGTTCCCGATCGCGGCGGCGGTCGGGACGATCGGTGGCTCGCCGAGACCTTTCGAGCCGAGGTTCGTCAGGTGCGCGTCGGGCTCGTCGACGAACTCGCAGACGATCTCGGGCACGTCCGCGATCGTCGGCAGCTTGTACGCGTCGAGCGTCTTCGTCAGCACCATGCCGGTCTCCGGGTCGTCCAGGCGCACCTCGGAGAACGTGTGGCCCAGCGCCTGGATGATCCCGCCTTCGACCTGGCTGCGCGCGCCGAGGGGGTTGATCACGCGGCCGATGTCGTGGATCGCAACGATCTTCTCGACGACGACCTCGCCCGTGCCGATGTCCACCGCGACCTCGGCGAGCTGGATGCCGAACGTGAGGACGCGCATGCCGGCCGGGTTCGGCCCGCGCGCACCCTTGCCGAGGATCTGGCCGTCGTCGAGCAAGCCGGTGACGTCCTCCAGCGGCCACGAGCCACCGTCCGAGGAGACGATCCGGCCGCCCTTCAGCGACAGGAGCCGCTCCTCGCACTCGAAGCGCTGTGCCGCGAGCTCGATCACCTGGCGTGCGGCGTCGGCGGCCGCCGAGCGTACCGCCGGGCCCATGGACGGGAGTGTCGACGAGCCGCCGGAGACGGTGGCGTACGGGCCGCGCGCGGAGTCGCCGAGCTGGACCTCGACGCGGTCGAGTGTGAGGCCGAGCTCCTCGGCGGCGATCTGTGCCATCGCAGTCCGGGTGCCGGTACCGATGTCCTGCATCGCAGTGACGACGTTCGCGCGCCCGTCGGAGCCGAGCCGAACCCACGCGTAGCTCGGCGGGCCGCCGCCGCCGTACCAGGTCTGGCTCGCCATGCCCATCCCGCGCTTCCAGATCGCGTCCGAGCGCGCGCGGACCTCGTGCCGGCGCTCCCAGTGCGGCTCGGCTCGCCGGTAGCACTCCATCAGCCCCTTCGAGGAAAAGGACCGGCCGTCCATCGTGTCCACGTGCGCGTAGTTGAGCTTTCGCAGCTCCAGCGGGTCGATTCCGAGCTGGGCGGCGAGCTTGTCGAGGAGGCACTCGAGCGACCACGTGCCCTCGACGAAGCCGGGCGCGCGGAAGGCCGTCATCGGCGGCAGGTTCAGCTTGGCTCCGTGCTCGACCGTACGCACGTTGTCGCAGGCGTAGAGGAGTTGCACCGGGCCGGCGGTCGGTATCAGCCAGCCGTCCCACCCGAGCGCGCAGGTGTACTCCCCGCCGAGCGCGGTGAGAGTGCCGTCCGCGCGGGCGGCGGCGGTGACGTGCTGCCTCGTCGCGTTGCGGTTCCCGCCGATGACGTTCTCGTCGCGGCGCGTGACCGCGCAGCCCACGGGGCGCCCGGTCCGCTTCGCGAGCTCGGCCGCGAGCAGGATGGTGTTGTCGAGGCCGGCCTTCGCGCCGAAGCCGCCGCCCATGAACTCGCAGACGACGCGCACCTTGTCGGGCGGCAGCCCGAGCGCGGCCGCGAGATCGTTGCGGGTACCCCAGATCCACTGGGTCGAGACGTAGGCGTCGAGCGTGTCCCCACGCCACTGGCAGACGCACTGATGTGTCTCGAGCGGATTGTGGTTGAGCGTCTGCGTCCGGTACTCGGCCTCGACGACCGCGTCGGCCAGCGCGAGCCCGGCCTCGTAGTCGCCGCGCTCGTAACGGCGCGATTCGGCGACGAGCGATCCCTGCCGCACAGCCTCGTCGGCGTCGAGCAGCGGCTCGAGCTCCTCCCACTCGACGTCGATCAGCCGAACCGCCGCCTCGGCCTGCGCGAACGTCTCGGCCGCCACGGCGCCGACCGCGCTCCCTTCGTAGTGCGCGTCCGAGTCGACGCCCTGCACCTCGTCCGGCCCGATCACGCTGAGCACGCCGGGTGCGGCCGCCGCGGCGGCGAGATCGATCCGCTTCACGCGGCAGCGCGCGAACGGGCTGCGCAGGAGCGCGGTGTGCAGCGTCCCCGGCAGCTGGAGATCGCCGGTGTAGCGCGCGATGCCGCGCGCCTTCTCGTAGCCGTCGAGGCGCACCGCCGGGCGGCCGACGACATCGCCGGGACCGGCCGGCCACTGGTCGAGCGCGTCCTCCTCGACGAGCGTCCAGACCTCCTCGTAGCGGCCCTCGACCTCCTTCTCGGACTTGATCAATCGCGCCATGTGGAGATCGCCTCCTCGATGCGCGGATAGGTGCCGCAGCGGCAGAGGTTCCCGGCCATCCCGTGCCGGATCTGCTCGCTCGTCGGGTGCGGGACTGCGGCGACGAGAGCCGCCGCAGAGACGATCTGGCCGGGCGTGCAGAAGCCGCACTGGAGCGCGTCGGTGCGGACGAACGCGTCGACGAGCGGGTGGTCGGCAAGTCCTTCGATCGTTGTCACCTCGCGGACGCCAACGGTGTGGACGAGCGTGATGCACGAGAGCACGGGCACGCCGTTGAGCTGAACGGTGCAGGCGCCGCAGTGGCCCTCTCCGCACGCGATCTTCGTGCCGGTCAGGCCGAGGTCCTCGCGCAGGGTCTCGGCGAGCGTCTGACCGACCGGGGCAGCGAACGAGTAGTCGTGTCCGTTGACGCGAAGCTCAGTCACCCGCCGTGACCGCCAGGATGTTGGCGAGGTGAACCATCCGGAATGCCGCGCGGCCGGCGACCGACCGGTCCTCCTCAGTCGACGTCCGGCAGCACGAGCCAGAGGTCACGGGCGGCGAGGATGAGCTCGCGAATCTGCTCGGTCTGCTCGCGGTGGCCGTTCGAGCGCTCGTCGCAGGCGTTCAGAGCAAGCCCGAGCACGCCGATCGTGTCGGCCTGCCGCATCCAGAGAAGCGGCGTCGCCATCGAGAGGTAGGCGTGGATGCGCGCAAACGTCAGCGGCTGCGAGATCGACTCGGGACCCTGCGGCGGCGAGAGCGGCAGGGGTTCCTCGCCGCGGCAGATCCGCTGCGCGCTGCCGGCGAACATCGCCCGCAGCTGCGAGTCGCCGAGGCCCGCGATCCGCGACGTGCGCAGCGCGAGCAGGAGCGAGCCGGGCTGCTGCCCGTAGGGGTAGTCCGAGGCGTAGAGCACCTGCTCCGGCGCCACGAGCCGGAAGAGGTCGAGAAGGTCGAGCGCACTCCAGACCGATGTGTCGAAGAACACGCCCGGCCGACCCGAGAAGCAGCTCGCGAGTGCCGCGAGGTCGGCGATGCCGCAGTGGGCGATGATCAGCTGCGTGTCGTAGCGGTCGACGAGGGCGGACAGCTCGACGGCGATCGGTGGGAGGCCGCGGCCGCCGTGAATCAGGATCGGCACGTTGCGGTCGGCTGCAAGCTCGAAGACCGGCGCGAGCCGCTCGTCGTTCAGGTGGAACTTCTGGGCACGCGGGTGGAGCTTGATGCCGCGTGCGCCCGCATCGAGGCAACGCGTCGCCTCGCCGATCGGATCCTCGTTCAGATCGAGGCGCACGAACGGGACGAACCTCCCGTCGGAGCGCGCTGCAAAGGTGAGCGTCCGGTCGTTCGCGGCGGTGAAGGCCGGGTGGCGGTCGGGCTCGTCGAGACAGAACATGAACGCACCGGAGATGCCGTACCGCTCCTGGCCTGCGACCAGCTCGTCGAAATCGCCGACCCGCCCATCGATGTCGGTGCCGAGGTGGACGTGTGCATCAAAGATCTCGAGGCCTTTCGGAAGCTCCTCGCGGACCAGCTTCTCGAAGCTCTCGACGAGCGCCTGTGACCGCAGAAGGACGTCCTCCACGATCCCTGAGTCTACGGATTGGCCACGGCGCGGACGGCGACCCGACTCAGGCGGACGGGTCTAGGCGGGCTGGAGCCCGGCGACCTTGCCGCGCAGGTACTCGAGATAGGGCTGCGGGTCGATCTGGTTTGCGCCGATCGCGTGCTCGAGCGTCTCCATCGGCGTGAACTTGCGGCCGTGCCGGTAGAGCCGCGTGCGCAGTGACTCGTAGAGCGGCCCGAACTCACCCGCCTCGAGCTGCGCGTCGAGGTCGGGGATCTCCTCCTCGACTGCACGCCAGATCTGTACCGAGAGCACGTTCCCGAGGGCGTACGTGGGGAAGTAGCCGTACGACGCCCGCGTCCAGTGCACGTCCTGGAGGACGCCGCGCAGGTCGTCGGGGACGTCGATCCCCAGGAACGCCTTCATGCGCGCGTTCCACGCCTCGGGGAGATCCTCCAGCGGGAGCGTTCCGGCGACGAGCTCCTGCTCGAGCTCGAAGCGGATGATGATGTGGAGGGAGTAGGTGACCTCGTCGGCATCGACGCGAATCAGGCCGGGCGCGACGCGGTTGATGCCGCGGAAGAAGTCGTCGAGCTCGACCCGCTCGAGCTGCGGGAAGAGCCGCTGCAGCTCGGGGTAGCGGCCGCGCCAGAAGGGGAGCGAGCGGCCGACGAGGTTCTCCCACGTGCGGCTCTGAGACTCGCCGAGCCCGAGCGACGCGTTCCCGTAGAGCGGCGAGCGTCCCAGCGCCGGATCGACGCCCTGATACGTCAGCCCGTGTCCCGCCTCGTGCATCGCAGCCCAGAGTGCGCGCAGGTTGCCCGGCTTGTACCGCGTCGTCATCCGGATGTCCGTCCCGGCGAACGAGGTCGCGAACGGATGGACGGTCGGGTCGAGCCTGTACGTGCCCTCCTCGAAGCCGAAGTCGCGCAGGATCCCGGCCGAGGAACTCCTCCTGCGCGGCGAGCGGGAAGTCGCCTTCGAGGAACGAGTCGTCCGCCGGCTCGCCGGCGTCGCGCACGATGGCGGTCAGCTCGGGCCGGAGCACGTCGAAGACCGCCTTCACCTCTGCGGTCGTCATCCCGGGCTCGTATTCGTCGAGGAACGCGTCGTAGGGCGAGTCGCCCTGCTCCATCAGCTCGGCCCACCGGAGCGCGACGTCGTGCACCCGCTGCAGCGCCGGCAGGAACACCGAGAAGTCATTCTGCTCGCGCGCCTGGAGCCACGCGACGTGCGCCTTGCCGCCCTCACGCGCCCACGCGGCTGCGATCTCGGCCGGAACGCGTCGTGCCTTCTCCCACTCCCGGCGCGTGACGCGGACGAGGCTCGCGTCGTCAGAGTCGTGGCCGAGCTCCGTCTCGAGCGAGGCGACCTGGTCGAGCAGTCGCCCGATCTCGTCCGAGATGAAGCGCTCGTGGATGACACCGGAGAGCGTTGCCGAGGCCTCCGCCCGGGCGGCTGCGCCCTTCGGCGGCATCATCGTGCGCTGGTCCCAGCCCAGCACCCCGAGGGCGCGCTCGAGGTCGTAGAGCTCCGCCAGGCGCTGCTTCAGATCCGCAAGAGCTTGGTTCACCAGCAGCAAACCTACCTGCCGTTAGGATCTGCGCGATGCCTGACGTGCTGATCATCGCCGACACCGTTCGCTCGCCCGAGCTGCGCCATGAGGTGCCGCTCGCCGTGCCCGACCCGTTCCTCTACGCCGAGACCGGCGGCAAGCGGTTCGTCGTCGTCAGCTCGCTCGAATCGGGCCGCGTGGCGGAGCTCGGCACCGGCCTCGAAGTGCTCCCTTACGAGGACGTCGGCCTGGACGAGCTGCTCAAGCGCGGACTCGACCAGTACGACTTCGAGCGCGAGCTGTACCTGAACGCCGTGCGGCAACTCGGTCTGGAGGCCGCAGTGACACCAGACGGCTTTCCGGTGGGCCAGGCCGACTACCTGCGTTCACGGGGGATCGAGCTGACCGCCGATCAGCGCTTCTTCGACGAGCGGCGACGGGTGAAGACCGAGCACGAGCTCGCCGGCATCCGCCGCGCGCTGTCGGGCGGTCGAGGCGGGCATGGCCGCCGGCCTCGAGCTGATCAAGAGCGCCGAGCGTTCGAACGGAGTCCTCATGCGGGACGGCGAGCCGCTGACGTGCGAGCGGGTCAAGCTCGAAGTCGAGCGTGCGTTCGGCGAGCATGGCTCGGCCGCCGAGGAGTTCATCGTCTCGCACGGCGCCCAGACTGCCGTCGGCCACGACGGCGGCTCCGGTCCCGATCGCTGCCGATGACATCGTCCTCTTCGACCTCTTCCCGCGCGATCGCGAGTCGGCGTGCTACTCCGACTTCACGCGCACCTTCTCGCTCGGCCCGCCTTCCGACGAGCTGCAGGAGTACCACCGGCTCGCGAAGGAGGCGCTCGAAATGGCGACCGCTGCCGTCAAGCCGGGCGTGAAGGGAAGCGACATCCACCGGCAGGTCTGCGACTTCTTCCACGAGCACGGCCACAAGACCCAGCTGCACAAGGAGGAGGGCGAGGCGCTCGTCGACGGCTACTTCCATGCGACGGGACACGGGGTCGGCCTCGAGGTCCACGAACGGCCGGGTGTCGGCAGGATCGAGAGTGAGCCTCTCGTCGCGGGCGATGTGATCGCGCTCGAGCCCGGCCTCTACCGCCACGGCTACGGCGGTGTCCGGCTCGAGGATCTCGTGCTCGTCACCGAGGACGGCGCCGAGGTGCTCACGTCCTTCCCGTACGACTTCGAGCTCTAAGCACCTCCTAGCCCGACCGCAGGTTTACCGGATTATCACTCGCGGTAGTGGCAGACATCATTTTCAACTAGTCCTTTTAGGAGGCTGGTATGTCTGTGACGACCGATCGGGCTCGCGTCTACGCCCGGCCCGCGCCGGACGAGGCGGATCTCGGAGTGCTCGAGCAACTGGCGGCAAAACGGCTACGAGTGGCGCTCGGCTTGACCGCCGCGATGCTCGTCGTCTACTTCGGCTTCATCCTGCTGATCGCTTTCGCTCCGGGCTTTCTCGGGCGGCGGATCACCGACGGGCTGAGCGTCGGGATGGCGCTCGGCGTCGTTGTGATCCTCTCGACCTGGGTGCTCACGTGGACGTATGTCCGCTGGGCGAACCGCGTCTACGAGCCCGCGATCCGTGACCTGGAGGCGTCGCCATGGTCGTAGCAGCGTTCAAACCGGGCGAGCCGAACACGATCGCCATCGTCTTCTTCGTCCTCTTCGTCGTGCTCGCGCTGGGGATCACCTGGTGGGCGGCGCGGCGCACGCGGACGACCGACCAGTTCTACGCCGCCGGCCGCAGCGTCACCGGTTTCCAGAACGGGCTCGCGCTGTCCGGCGACTACATGAGCGCGGCGAGCTTCCTCGGCATCGCGGGGCTCGTCGCCCTGACCGGCTTCGACGGCCTGATCTACTCGATCGGCTTCCTGGTCGGCTGGCCGATCGTGCTCTTCCTGATCGCCGAGCCGCTGCGCAACCTCGGCCGCTATACGTTCGCGGACGTCGTCGCGTACCGGCTCCGCCAGAAGCCCGTACGGGTCGCGACGGCGTTCGGCACGCTCTCGGTCGTCATCTTCTATCTGATCGCCCAGATGGTCGGCGCGGGGACGCTGATCCATCTGATCTTCGGCCTGCCGTACGCCGTCTCGGTCGTGATCGTCGGTGCCGTGATGCTCACGTTCCTGCTCCTCGGCGGCATGATCGCGACCACCTGGGTGCAGATCGTCAAGGCGTGCCTGCTGATCGGCGGCGCGACCGTGATGGCCTTCCTCGTCCTGCTCGAGTTCGGGATGAACCCGGTCAATCTCTTCCAGGACGCGTCGAAGCAGTTCGGAGCCAGCGTGCTCCAGCCCGGGAGCCTCGTATCCGACCACTGGAACGCGCTCTCGCTCGGGCTGGCGCTGATGTTCGGGACGGCGGGGCTGCCGCACATCCTGATGCGCTTCTACACCGTCCCCGACCGCAAGGCTGCGCGCACCTCGGTCAACTGGGCGACGTTCTTCATCGGCTTCTTCTACCTGCTGACCTTCGTGCTCGGCTTCGGCGCCATGGCGCTCGTCGGGCAGGCGCCGATCAAGGCGGTGGACAAGGGTGGGAACGCGGCTGCGCTCCTGCTCGCCGAGAACGTCGCCGGCACGCCGTTCTTCGGCTTCATCGCCGCGGTCGCGTTCGCGACCATCCTCGCGGTCGTCGCGGGCCTGACGCTCTCCGGTGCCGCGGCGCTCTCGCACGACCTCTGGGTGAACGTCGTCCGGGACGGGCATGCGCCCGAGCACGAGCAGTTCCGGGTTGCCCGGGTCGCGACCTTCCTGATGGGCGGTCTCGCGATCGTGCTCGGGATCGTGCTCGAAGGCCAGAACATCGCCTTCATGGTCGGGCTCGCGTTCGCCATCGCGGCGAGCGCGAACTTCCCGGCGCTCCTGATGTCGATCTACTGGCGTGGCTACACGACCTGGGGCGCGGTGACGAGCATCGTCGTCGGCGCCACGTCGGCCCTCGTCCTGATCTCGATCTCGCCGACGGTCATGGTCGACGTGCTCGGCCACGACTCGGCGCTGATCGGGCTGACGAACCCGGCGCTGATCTCGATGCCGCTCGCGTTCGCGTCCGGGAATCCTCGTCTCGCTGCTCCGGCCGGAGCCGGCGGCAGCCGCCCGCTGGGCGGAGGCAGAACGGCGAATCCATCTCGGCGAGACCGCACCCGTGCGGCCCGCGGGCCTGCCGGCGCGCGCTCGCTGAACGAGATTCGGGGCGCCCGCGCCGGCGGGCGCCCCGACCTCGAGGCACCCGGCGTGGTAAGAAACGGGACATGAGCGATCAGACGATCGAGACGATCTTCGTCGAGGACCGCCGGTACCCGCCGCCACCCGACTTCGCTGCACTCGCGGTGGCCCAGCCCGACATCTACGAGCGCGATTTCGAGGAGTTCTGGGAGAGCGAGGGCCGCGAGCGTGTGACCTGGTTCGAGCCCTTCACGAAGCTCTACGAATGGGAGCTTCCCTACGCGAAGTGGTATCTCGGCGGCAAGCTCAACGTCTCCTACAACTGCGTCGACCGGCATGTCGACGCCGGCCTCGGCGATCGCATCGCGTATCTCTGGGAGGGCGAGCCGGAGGGCGACCGGCGGGAGCTCACGTACGCACAGCTCCAGTCCGAGGTCGTCCGCTTCGCGAACGCGCTCAAGGAGCTCGGTGTCGGCAAGGGGACGAAGGTCGCGATCTACATGGGCATGGTTCCCGAGCTCCCGATCGCAATGCTGGCGTGCACGCGCCTCGGCGCGCCGCACACCGTCGTCTTCGGCGGCTTCTCCGCCGACTCGCTCTCCGACCGCGCGAACGACATGGGCTGCGAGGTCTTGATCACCCAGGACGAGGCCTGGCGGCGCGGCAGCACGGTCCCGCTGAAGCAGACCGCGGATGCGGCGATGGCGGACGCGCCCGGGATCCGGAAGTGCCTCGTCGTCCGCCGCACCGGCAACGACGTGCCGATGCAGGAGGGGCGCGACTCCTGGCTGCACGACTTCGACGTCTCCGACGACCCGGCCACCTGTCCGCCGGAGCCGATGGACGCCGAGGACCTGCTCTTCCTGATGTACACGTCCGGCACGACGGCGAAGCCGAAGGGGATCGCGCACACGACGGCGGGCTATCTCGTCGGTGTCGCGTCGACGCACGCGCTGATCTTCGACCTGAAGCCTCAGGAGGACGTCTACTGGTGTGCGGCCGACATCGGCTGGATCACCGGCCACAGCTACATCGTCTACGGCCCGCTGACGAACGGCGCCACGTCCGTCCTCTACGAGGGGACGCCCGACTTCCCCGACAAGGACCGCTGGTGGGACATCGTCGAGCGCTACGGCGTCACGATCCTCTACACCGCGCCGACGGCGATTCGGGCGCACATGAAGTGGGGGCCGGAGCACGCGGCCAAGCACGAGCTCTCGACCCTGCGGCTCCTCGGCTCGGTCGGCGAGCCCATCAACCCCGAGGCGTGGATGTGGTACCGCGAGCACGTGGGCGGCGATCGCTGTCCGGTCGTCGACACGTGGTGGCAGACCGAGACGGGGATGGTCATGATCACGCCGTTGCCCGGTGTGACAACGACAAAGCCCGGCTCGGCGACGAAGCCGTTTCCCGGAGTCGAGGCGGGAGTCTTCAACGAGGCCGGCGAGGAGGTCGGCCCGGGTGGCGGCGGCTACCTCGTGCTCAAGCGGCCGTGGCCGGCGATGACGCGCGGGATCTACGGCGACGACGAAGCGCTTCCAGGAGACGTACTGGGAGAAGTATCCCGGCTTCTACTTCGCGGGCGACGGCGCCCGGATCGACGAGGACGGCGACTACTGGCTGCTCGGCCGCGTCGACGACGTGATGAACGTCTCCGGCCACCGGATCTCGACGATCGAGGTCGAGTCAGCGCTCGTCGACCACCCGAAGGTCGCCGAGGCTGCTGTCTGCGGCCGCGCCGATGCGCTGACCGGGCAGGCGATCGTGGCCTACGTGACGCTGAAAGGCGGCGACGAGGGCTCGGTCGAGATGCTCGAGGAGCTTCGCAACCACGTCGCGGCGAAGATCGGCCCGATCGCCAAGCCGGCGAACATCGTCTTCACGCCCGAGCTGCCGAAGACGCGCTCGGGGAAGATCATGCGCCGCCTCCTGCGCGACGTGGCGGAGAACCGGCCGCTCGGGGACACGACGACGCTCGCCGACCCGACGGTCGTCAGTGAGATCGCCGACCGGGCAGTCGCAGACGCCGCGGAAGAGTAGGCCCGGCCCGCGCCTAGCGCTTCCGGGCGACGACGAGCAGGTACTCGTAGTGGTACTCGGACGGGCCGTCCGCTTCGCCTCGGTTCATACGCGTTGCGAAGTCCAGGAACTCGCGGTCGAGCGCCGCGACGCGGTCGGGCTCGCCCGAATAGGCCGCGACCGCCGGCCCGAAGGTCTCCCGGTAGAAGTCGCAGTACTCGCGCGGACCGCCCGCGCTCCGTTCGATGAGCCACGTGCGCGTCAGCTCGAGTGACGCGACTCGATCGCCGAAGAGCTTGCGGACGTGTTCCTCGTCGCCCCAGAGGACCGGCGGCAGGGCGCCTTCCGGCGGAGCGGGAAGGTACGGCGCGAAGACGCCGAAGAACTCGCCGACGCCGCCCTCGGGCGTGAAGTTGGCCATTCCGATCGCGCCTCCCGGCCGGCAGACCCGGAGCAGCTCGTCGGCGACCGCCTGCTGGTCGGGCGCGAACATCGCCCCGAACGCCGACGTGACGACGTCGAACTCGTCGTCTGCGAACGGAAGCGCTTGCGCGTCGGCCACCACCCACTCGATCTCGACTCCACGCTCGCGCGCCTCCCGCTCACCGGCCGCAAGGCTTTCCGGCGTCAGGTCGGAGGCGACGACGTTCGCGCCCGCCTCGGCCGCACGGATCGCGACGTTGCCGGTGCCGGCGGCGACATCGAGCACGCTCTGCCCGGACGAGATGCCGCACGCCTCCACTAGCTCGGGGCCGACACTCCACACCATCTGCTTCGCGAAGCGGTGGTAGTCGCCGAGCGCCCAGACAGTGCTTGGGGCCGTCATCTGCTCCTTCATGGCACCGACGCTAGCGGGCTGAGCATGGCTCGACTTCGCCAGGACGGGCCATCTTGTCGCCGTCTCGCCTGGCCCGAATTCGAGTCAGAGACCGGCGCGAACGGCATGGGCTGCCGCGGCTGCCCGTGAGGGCACACCCAGCTTCCGCAGGATGTTCGCGACGTGTCGGTGGACAGTGTGTTCGCTGAGAACGAGCTGTTCGGCGATCTGGCGGTTCGTCAATCCGTCTGCGAGGAGTGCGAGCACGTCCCGCTCACGTGGCGTCACCAGCGTGGAAGCCACCGGCTGTGCGCCGAGCGTGCGAAGGGCGGTCGCCGCGATGGCCGTCTCGGCTGTGGCGCGGTCGGTTCGGCCGAGCGCCGTGAGGGTCGCGGCGAGCTCGAGCCTCGCGTGCGCGGTCTCGTATGGCGCTCCGCTCCGCTCGTAGGCATCGACGGCGTCCTCCAGCAGCGCCCGCGCGCGCTCGTGGTCGCCGGCGGCTGCGGCAAGCACACCGTCGGCGAGGTCGGCGGAGGCCCTGAGCGGCGTCGTGCCGATCATGCGTTCCAGGTCACGCAGCTCGCCGAGCACCTCGCGCGCTTGGTCGAACCGGCCTTCAGCGGCTCGCGCGCGGACGAGCAGTTCGAGGGCGGAAGCCTGACCCGGCCCTTGACCCTGCCGGCGCAGGCGCTCGAGCAACTCGAGCGCGGTCAGCGGATCGCCTGCATCGAGGGCGATGCGCGCTTGGCACAGTTGCGCGGCCGCAGAGGCGCCCGCCTGCTCGAGCAGCTCCGCGGCTTCCTTCGTCCGACGCTGCCGGCGCCGAAGCTCGGCGAGCTCCGTCAGCGGTCCGCTCGCGTTGGCAGGGCGAGAACGCCCGAGGTCTGCAGCTGAGGCCTCGAGCAGCGCCTCCGCCTCCTCCCAGCGGCCGCGCCAGAGGAGAACGGTCCCGTACTTCGCCCGGCAGAAGCCGAGCATGTAGCGGCTGCCGTAGCGGTCCGCGAACTCGGCAATGCGGTCGCACCACTCCGACGCGCGCTCGTAGTCGAGCACGTTGATGCACGCGGTGACCAGCATGCAGCAGGTCCAGGCGCTCGAGATCGGGATCGTCGCGTCGCCAGCCAGCGCGGTCGCGGTGGCCTCGTCGAGGCAGCGCATGCCCTCATCGACCTCCGCCCGCGCCACCAGCGCTGCGCCCTCCAGTGCGAGCCCGAGCATCTCCAGGTCCGGAACATGGAAGCGGCGCCCGAGCTCGGCCGCCTGCCGCGCTAGCACCTCGGTCTTGGGCTCGCCGAACGCGGCATAGCCCTCGTGGAACGCGAGCCAGCCGTGGTCCGGCCCCTGCTCGAGCGGGTCGAGGAGCCGGTGCGCTCGTTGCAGCCAGCCCTGGGCGACCGCTGCGGCTCCGTGGAAGTCGAGCTCGTCCGCCGCGAGCCAGGTCGCCATCCTCGCCGCGCCGGCGACGTTGCCTTCCTCTCGGTAGCGGCGGTAGGCACGCTCGCGCGCGTCGAACACCGTCTCGGCGTCGTCGAGCCACCAGGCCGCCCAGCTCAGGCCCTCGAGCGACTCTGCCGTCTCGTCAGCTGCCTCGAAGGCTGCGCGCGCGGCTTCCCAGCGTCCGGCTCGCAGCTCTTCCCAACCCGATCCCTGTACCACGCCCCCATTCTCGCGGACGTCCGGAGTGGAACCGACGGCGCCGCGACGGTGTAGAGGAGCCGATGCTCGCCGAGTTCGTCCTCGCGCTCGCCGGTTGCTGCGCCCCCGCGCCTGCGGAGGCACCCGTCGCTCCGGTGCGCACGGTCCCGTGCGAGGAGGTCATCGATCACGTGCGCTTTCCGTACCTCGGCAATCGCGATCTGCGCTTCCGCGCACGGCTCGTGCTCGATGCCGTGTCGGCGCCGGGGCCGTTCGTCCCCCAGACGACTCCGACGGAGTCGAGGCCGTGGACGTACTTCGCGAAGTGGGGGATGGTCGTGCGCGGTGGAGCCGGCCCGGCCATCACCGTGACCGTGCCGCGGGCCTGGCGTGCGCGCGTCGCGATCTCGTGGGGGAACGCACAGCACACCGTCTTCCACACGTTGCGCTTTCCGCGCTGCGGCATCGATAGCGCGCAGGGCAATGCGTACGCGGGCGGGTTCTTCATCCGCAGGGAGTTCGACTGCGTGCCGCTCCTCTACCGGGTCGGCGCTCGCAGCAAGACGCTCTGGTTCGGCGTCGGCCGCCGCTGCGTGCGCTAGCGGTCGATCGAGCGGTACTTCCGCACGGCGAGCGGCGCGAAGACCACGAGCAGGCCGACCGTCCAGACGAGCGACATGAAGATCGGGTGCTCGCCCGGGAAGCCCGACGTGTACGGATTCGGGTTGCCGAAGAGCTCGCGCGTCGCGGCGACCAGTGCGCTGAACGGATTCCACGCGGCGATCGGCTGCAGCCAGCTCGGCAAGGTCTCGATCGGGACGAACGCATTCGAGACGAACGTGAGCGGGAAGATGATCAGGAAGCCGAGCTGCTGCCCGACCTCGACCGACGGCACGCTCAGCCCGATCCACACGCCGATCCAGGCCATCGCGAACGTGAAGAAGAGCATCAGCGCGCAGGCGAGGAGGAACTCGCCGAACGTTCCGTGCACGCGCCACCCGACGACGAGGCCGGACAGCATCAGCACGACGAGGATGCCCGCGTTGTAGACCACGTCCGAGACCGTGCGGCCGCTGAGCACGGCCGAACGCGCCATCGGCAGCGAGCGGAAGCGGTCGATCAGCCCTTTGGCCATGTCGTCGGTGACCGCGATCGCGGTGGTGATCGAGGCGAAGCCGAGCGTCTGGATGTAGATGCCGGGCATCAGGTACTCGCGGTAGGAACCGCCGTCCGGGAGCGGGATCGCGCCGCCGAAGACGTACGCGAACAGCAGCACGAACATGATCGACTGGAGGATCGCGAAGATCGCGAGCTCCGGAATCCGCGGCACCCGCTTCAGGTTCCGCCAGGTCATGATCCGGCCGTCGTTGATGGCTGCGCGCAGCTCGCTCATGCGGCTTCCTCCTCGACCGGCAGCTCCTCCGCCGCATGACCGGTGAGCTCGAGGAAGACGTCGTCGAGCGTCGGCCGGCGGAGCGCGATGTCGTCGATCTTGATCCCGGCTTCGCCGAGCTTTTGCACGACGTCGATCAGGTGTGTCGCGCCGCCGTGGGCAGCGATCGTGATCCGCCGCGTGTGCTCCTCGGTCGTCGCGGTTCCATCCGGCGCGACCAGCTGGGCGGCGCGGGAGAGCTCGGCGGGGTCGTGTGCGACGATCTCGATCCGCTCGCCGCCGACCTGCGACTTCAGCTCATCTGCCGTACCGCGCGCGATGATCCGCCCCTTGTCGACGACCGCGATCTCGTTCGCGAGCTCGTCGGCCTCCTCGAGGTACTGGGTGGTGAGGAGGAGCGTGGCGCCCTCGCGCACCTGGGTCCGGATCACGTCCCACATGCCGAGTCGGCCGCGCGGGTCGAGCCCGGTCGTCGGCTCGTCCAGGAAGAGGACGCGAGGCCGGCCGGTCAACGCCGCCGCGAGGTCGAGCCGCCGGCGCATCCCGCCCGAGTAGGTCTTGGCGACCCGGTCTGCGGCGTCCCCGAGCTGGAAGCTCTCGAGCAGCTCGTCGGCGCGCGTGCGGGCCTGCTGTTTCGAGAGGTGGTAGAGCCGTCCGAACATCCAGAGGTTCTCCCGTCCGGTCAGGTTCTCGTCCACAGCCGCGTACTGGCCGGAGAGGCCGATCGTCTTGCGCACCGCCTGGGCTTCGCGGACGACGTCGAAGCCCGCCACGCGTGCGCTGCCGGCATTCGGCTTCAGCAGCGTCGCGAGGATGCGGACGGTCGTCGTCTTGCCGGCCCCATTCGGCCCGAGCAACCCGAGAACGGTGCCTTCCTGCACCTCGAGGTCGACGCCGTCGAGGGCGCGCACCTCACTCTTGCGCGAGCGGTAGACCTTGACGAGTCCCTCAGCTTCGACGGCGGCCATGCGCCATCAGGTTACGCACTCGGCTCCGAGGCGTGACGCAGGTACAACGTGTGCATGCGGCGGCTGGCGATCCTCCTCCTCTTGCTCCTACCCGCCGGAGCGAGTGCGAGCGACGGTGCGCTGCTTGCCGCGAAGGACCGGTATCTCCCGGCGACGCAGGCTCGCTACGCGAACACGCCGGACGGCGCCCAGGCGCGCTACGACGCGGGGCGGGACCTCGTCGAGGCCGTGCTTGCGGCCGGCCCCGTCAGCCCGGCGCGTAGCGGTCTGCGCGCCGACCTGCTTGCCCGCGGTCGGGCTCAGGTTGCGCGTGCGGAGTCTCTCGATCGCGACAGCGGCTTCCGCAGCGTGGCGCCGCTCGCGCCGCTTCCGGGAGCCAACGCGGGAGTTGGCCCGCGTCGTCCCGATGCCGGTCTCGCGCGCCGTCTGGCAGCGGCCGCCGCGGACGTCAACGGGGCCGTCGGGGTCTGGGTCCACGAGCTCGGCTCCGGACGGTATGCCGGGTATCAGGCGGATTCGCAGTTTGCGGCGGCCTCGACGGTCAAGATCGGCGCGCTGGTCGCGGGCCTCCTTGTCTCACCGAGTCCCGAGCGGAGCCGCTGGTGGTACGACGTGCGCCAGATCGGCTTCTGGTCGTCCAACCTGGCCGCGAACCGGATCGCCGGCGGGCTCGGCTACAGCGCGATCGGCGACGGGTTGCGCCGGCTCGGAATGACCTCCAGCACGTACCCGGGCCCGTACCGCGCCACGACCGCCTGGCGGCCACCGGGACCGCATACGCGCGTGACGACTGCGCAGGATCTGGGTCGCGCCCTCTACCGTCTGCACGCCGGTGCCCACGGCGACGCCCGCGTTCTGCGCCTGCTCGGACTGCAGCGGTCGCAGGCGGTCGCGGCGCTGCGGGTGCTCGCGTCGGCGCAGCCGGTCGGAGACAACGCCGGGCTGCTCCAGCCGTGGCTCGGCGGCTCGACCATCGCCCAGAAGAACGGCTGGCTCTCCGACACACGGACGACCGCGGCGATTGTCTACCAGGGCGGCCGGGCGACGATCGTCGTCGTCGAGGCCTTCCGGCCGGGCATCACGTACGCGGAAGCGAAGAGGCTCGGTCGCGATGTCCTCGCTAGCGGCCGGCCTGCTCTAGCCGCCCGCGCGCCAGGGGCGCCGCCGCGGCCACCAGCCGGGCACGGCGCGCCGGTACTCCTCGTACTGCTCGCCGAATTGCCGGCCAAGTGTGGGCTCCTCGTACAGCCGCACGAACGCGTACACAACGGCGCCGAAGATCGCCGCGTACAGCAGCAGCACGAGCTGGCCCAGCGCGAGCCCCTGTCCCACGATCGTCGCCGCGACGGCGAGGTACATCGGATTGCGGACGTAGCGGTAGAGGCCGCCGACCACGAGCTTCTGCGTCGGCGCCACCGGCGCCGGAGTGCCGATGCCTTCGCTGACGAAACGACCGAAGGCGTGGAGGAGCACGCCCACGCCTGCAGCGATCAGGACGACTCCGACCACCTGGAGCGGCGGCCATGGATCGCGCACGTCCCAGCCCGTGAGCCACCACGGGACCAGCCCGGCGACGGTGCCCGGAACGACCACGAGGAAGAGCAGGGTTCCGGCTGCGGCTTTGAGCTTCAGCTGCGGAGTTGGGCGGTTGTCCCGATCGCGATCACGGGCGCGGCCTCCGGTCGCAGCCAGCGCAGCACGGCGCGCAGCTGGTCCTTCTGGAGGCTGATGCAGCCGATCGTCGGGCCGCCGGTCTGGGCGTGGAGAAAGATTCCGGAGCCGCGGCCCGGCACGGCCGGCCGGGTGTTGTACTCGACGACCGCCAGGAAGGGATAGGCCTTCGGCTGCTGCCACATCCCCTCGCTGTCGCCGCCGAAGGGTGGGTCGACGCCGCAGCGCACGTGCTGGAACGAGTTGTAGGTCGGCGACGACGAGTCCTCGTCCCACCAGTCGCCGCAACGGAGCTTGCGGTAGCGGAACTTGACACCGGGATCCGGCTCGTTGCCATACATCGTCCGGCCGATTCGGAAGGTGCCCGTGGGTGTCGTGCCGTCGCCTTCGCGCCGGTTCCCGGAGAGGCCGTTCTTGCCGAGGCGCGCCGGGTACGGTCCGGCGGCGGCGACCCAGCAGGAGCCGGAGCGTCGCCAGGTGCGGAGCGTCGCGTGCGTCGTCCGAGCCACCTTGGCTTCGACCGTGAGGAGCTGCTTCGCTGTCGCCGGGGTCTCCAGTCCATTCGCGAGGTTCTGCGGGCATGCCGCGGTGGTCGCGGCCACGAGCAGGGTCAGAGCGAGCACGGGATCCAGGTTACGCTGGATCGATGCGAATCGCCGCGCTGGTAATCGCCGCGGTCGTCGCCGGCGGCGCCTCGGCGGCAACGGAGGCGGCGCCCGAGTTCTCGGGGAAGGTGGAATCCGTTC
Source organism: uncultured Gaiellaceae bacterium (assembly GCA_963752405.1). Taxonomy (GTDB): domain Bacteria; phylum Actinomycetota; class Thermoleophilia; order Gaiellales; family Gaiellaceae; genus Gaiellasilicea. The sequence continues at coordinate 256,062 of CAVVYB010000010.1, read as the reverse complement.
GTTGGGCCGACCTGCGCCATTCGTACCGCGTCGGCTGCCCCGTCGCGCCGGCCGAGCTGCGGGCCGCGCGCGTCTCCTACTGGGGTTTCGACGGCAAGCCGCACGTCGGCTCGATCGTCGTCGCGCGGAGGGTGGCGAAGGACGTGGTGTTCGTCTTCCAGCAGCTCTGGGTGGCCCGCTTCCCGATCAAGCGCCTCGAGCCGGTGGCGGCCTACCGCGGCGACGACGACGCCTCGATGGCCGCCGACAACACCTCTGGCTTCAACTGCCGCTTCGTCGGGGGCACAACACGCTGGTCGATGCACGCGTACGGAGAGGCGATCGACGTCAACCCGGTGGAGAATCCGTACATCCGCGGCTCGACCGTCTCGCCGCCGGCGGGCCGGGCCTTCCTCGACCGCAGCCGCTACCGCAAGGGGATGGCGGTCCGCGACGGTGTTCTGGTGCGCGCGTTCGCCTCGATCGGCTGGAAGTGGGGCGCGTCCTTCGGCGACTACCAGCACTTCTCGACGACGGGCCGATGACCGATCCGCTTCGTCCGTTCTGGGACTTCGACGACCTCGACGCGACCGAGGCGCGCTTCCGGGCGCTGCGCGCCGAGGCGCTGACGCAGCTGGCGCGGGTGGAAGGGTTGCGCGACCGCTTCGAGGAGGGCGACCGGCTTCTCGACGAGGTCGTCGAGCAGGACGCCCGGGTCCGGATCCGCGTCGAGCTGGAGCGCGGGCGGCTTCGCCGCTCGAGCGGAGACAAGGAGGCGGCGCTGCCGCTCTTCGAGTCTGCGTTCGCGAAAGCGCTCGAGGCCGGGGAGGACTGGCTCGCGGGCGATGCCGCGCACATGTGCGCGCTGGCTGCCCCCGACAAGGACGGCTTCATCGCGTGGACGAACCGTGGAATCGAGCTTGCGGAATCCTCCGACGCGGCCGCCTACTGGCTCGGCCCGCTGCTGAACAACCTCGGCTGGGAGTACTTCGACGCGGGTGAGCACGAGCAGGCGCTCGAGGCGTTCGAGCGTGCGCTCGAGGTGCGGCTGCGCGAGCCGGAGAACCCGGCCGCGATCGAGCTGGCCCGCGAGGCGGTCGCCGAGGCGCGCCAGGCTCTCGGTCGGCCGGACTAGCCGAGCAGCTTCTCGAACCTCTCAGCGTCGTCGAACGGCCCGATCACGGCGAGGTACGGACCCTCGTCGATGATGTCCTGCGCGACGCGCTGGATGTCCTCGGCAGTGACCGCATCGAGTGCCTCGAGCACGGCCTGCGGTTCCTCCGCCTTCCCCTCGAGCACCTCGCGCCGGAGGCCGAACATGATCGTCCCGTGCGGGCTCTCGAGCTGGAGGACGAAGCGGCCCTTGGCGAAGTTGCGTGCCTTCTCGAGCTCGTCGGAAGGGACCGGCTCCTCTGCCAGCAGCCGGAATTGCTCGACGATCGTCGTCACGGCCTCGTCGATCCGGTTGATGTCGACACCTGACTGCGCGTAGAGCGAGCCTGCGTCGGTGTACGAGTGGTTCGTGCCGAAGACGTAGTACGCGAGGCCCCGGCGCTCGCGCACCTCGGTGAAGAGACGCGACGACATACCGCCGCCGAGAACCGTCGCGAGCAGCTGCAGGACATACCGGTCCGGGTCGATGAGCGGGCGGCTGCGGACGCCGAGGACGAGGTGTGCCTGGTCGGACTGCTTGGTGTGCACCTTCACGCGCCCGGCGCCGTTCGGGCGCACCGGCTCGGGCGAGCCCGTCTCCTGCGGCGCCATGTCGCCGACGAGCGCTTCGAGTCGTTCCTGCAGGCCGTCGCCGAGTTGGCCGCCGATGCCGAAGACCATTCTGTTCGGCCGGTACCACTTGCCGGTGTAGTCGAGGAACGTTTCGCGCGTGGCGCCGCGAACCGTTTCCTTGCGGCCGATGATGTCCCAGCCGAGCGGCTGGTCGCCGTAGAGGAGCGACTCGTAGACCCCGCCGATGAAGTCGCGCGGCGTGTCGAAGTACATGTTCATCTCCTCGACGATCACGCCCTTCTCGCGCTCGATCTCGTCCGGGTCGAAGCGAGAGTTGCGCAGCATGTCCACGAGCACGTCGAGCGCCGTGTCGCGCGTTGCGGCTGCGCAACGGACGTAGTAGCCGGTGTACTCCTTGCCCGTGAAGGCGTTGAACTCGCCGCCGATCGCATCGATCTCGCCGGCGATGTCACGCGCTGTCGGCCGCCGCTCCGTTCCCTTGAAGAACATGTGCTCGGCGAAGTGGGCGATCCCGTTCGTCTCGGGTGTTTCGTAGCGCGAGCCGGCTGCCAGCATCACGATGCACGACACCGATTGCGCATGCGACATCGGCGCGGTCAAGACTCGCAGCCCGTTCTGGAGCTCGAAGCGCTCGAAGACCCCCATGCGGCCATGGTATAGAGGGCGTGTGGCGGGAGAACTGACGAGGAAGGCCATCGCCGACCAGCCTGAATGGCTGTCGCAGGTGCCGACCGGCCGGCGCCTCCCCGCGGGGCGCGTCGCCGTCGTCGGGTGCGGCACGTCGTTCCACGCCGCCCAGACCTCGGGTGCCGGCGTCGACGCGCTCGAGTTCGTGCTCCACCCACCCGAGGCCGACGTGCTCGTGCTCGTCAGCCACGAGGGAACGACGCCTCTCACGATCGAGGCCGCCGAGTCGTTTGCCGGCCCGAAGTGGCTCGTGACCGCGAAGGCGGAGAGCCGTCTCGCGGCGTTGTGTGACGAGGTCGTTGTCGCGACGCCCGCGGTTGAGGAGAGCTACTGCCATACCGCGAGCTACACGTCGGCCGTCGCGACGCTCGCAGCGCTCCGGGGCGAGGACGTGTCGTGGCTTCCGGCCGCCGTCTCGGACGAGCTCGAGGGCGAACGGCTGCCCGTCTCCGGACACGACCGGTGGCTGTTTGCCGGCGCGGGGCGTGACTGGCCGACCGCCCAGGAGGCTGCGTTGAAGCTGCGCGAAGGCGTCTACCTGGCCGCGGAGGCCTATCCGCTCGAGGAGCTCCTGCACGGGCACCTCGCCGCTGTCGACGACAACGTTCGTTGCTTCGTGCTCGAGGGAGAGGGCCGCGCGGTCGCGCGTGCCGCCGAGACCGTGGCCGCTCTGACGGAGCTTGGCTGCGATGTGACGCTCGTACCGACCCGGCACCCGGTGGTCGATATCGTTCGCTTTCAGCTGCTGACGGTCGATCTCGCGGAGGCGCAGGGGACCAATCCCGACCTGATTCGCTGGGACGATCCGCGCTGGAAGCGAGCACGCGACTCGTACAGCTGACTCAACTCAGCGATTCAAGTTCTTATCCGCACAGCCGAACTACGCCTGTGTGAAATCTCTCAAGCTCGTGTTGCTGATCGCGGCGATCGCACTCGTGCCGCTTGGCCTGGGCGTGATGGTCCTCAAGCAGAGCGAGCAGGCGCAGGTCGAGCAGGACGCTGCGCTCGAGAGTGAAGCAGGCGCCGCGGCCGCCCGGCTGCGCGACAGCATCGCCGAGACGCGCGCCACGGTTCTGATCACCGCCCACAACCCCGCCTTCCGTGACTTCTACCGCGCGGGCGGCGACCGCTACGCAAAGATCGTCGGCGAAGGCCGCACGATGGATCGCGTCAACGGCGCGCTCCTGTATCTCACCAGCCTCTACCCCAAGAGCATCGTGCAAGCCTCGTTCGTCGACGGTGGCGGCGGCGAGAACGCCCGCATCGTCCGCGGCACTCGTGACGCGCCTCAGCTCCTCGCCACCGACGTCTCGCGCGACTCGTTCTTCAGGCCCGCGCTCGCGCTCCCGCAAGGCCGCGTGCACCAGTCACGGCCACACGTCTCGCGCAATGCGGGCGAGTGGGTCGTGTCGTACTCGACACAGATCCCGCGTCGGTTTGGCTCAGCGCTCGTCCACGTCGAGCAGCGGGTAGAGAGTCTCCGCCACGAACTCGGGGTCTCGGGCAACCGCTACGAGGTCGTGGTCATCGACGCCACCACCGGCGCCGTCGTGTTGAACAGCCGCTCGCCACAGGAGACCGGCTCCGAGCTCGGCGTTCCGGACGACGATCGCTTCCGCAGGCTCGCCGGCGCGACCGGCGACGGCGTTCGCAAGCTCGACGACCTTCGTGCCGTCTACCGGCCGCTTGGCGTGGCCGCAGATTCCGAGAACGATTGGATCGTCGTCGCCTCGGCGCCGCGTGTTCGCGCTGCCAGCCTCGTCGGCGTCAACTCGCTCCCCATCGCGCTCGCGCTGCTCGGTGTCCTGCTGATCGGGGCAGCGATGTCCCGGCGCTGGGTACGAACGAGCAAGGAAGCGATCACGGACGCGCTCACCGGTCTCGGCAACCGCCGCAAGCTCATTGCCGACCTCGCACACCAGCTTCCGCTCGCAACCCCCGAGCGGCCGCTTGCGATCCTCCTCTGCGATCTCGACGGCTTCAAGCTCTACAACGACGCCTTCGGCCATCCCGCCGGCGACGCGCTGCTGGCCAGGCTCGGCCGTCGCCTCGACGACGCGGTTGGACTCGTCGGAGCTGCGTACCGGCTCGGCGGCGACGAGTTCTGCGTCGTCGCGCCGCTTGGCGCTGAAGGCCTCGCCCCCCTGGCGGCAATGACGCTACGCGCGCTCACCGAGCGCGGCGACGGCTTCGACGTCGGTTGCTCCTACGGTGCGGTGGTCGCGGCCGGCGACCTGAAAGCCCCTGACGAAGCATTGCGCGGCGCGGATCAGCTGCTCTACGCCAGCAAGTCGAGCGGCAGGCGCTCCGCCGGACGGCAGGCCGCCGATGCGCTCCTCCAGGCTCTGCACGAGCGCCAACCCGAGCTTTACGACCACCTGCACGGCGTCGGTGATCTCGCGAACCGCGTCGGCGAGCGGCTCGGACTCTCCGTCGAGGAGCTCGACGTCCTCCGCCAGGCCGCCGAGCTGCACGACCTCGGCAAGGTTGCGATCCCGGATTCGATCCTCTCCAAGCCCGACGCGCTCGATTCCGACGAGTGGCAGTTCGTCCGCCAGCACCCCCTTGTCGGGGAGCGGATCATCTCGGCGGCTCCGGCGCTGGCGCAGGTCGGCAAGCTCGTCCGCGCCAGCCACGAGCGGTTCGACGGCGCCGGCTACCCGGACGGAAAGGCGGGCGAGGAGATCCCGCTCGGCGCGCGGATCATCGCCGTGTGCGACGCGTACGACGCGATGATTGGCCCGAGGCCGTACCGGCTCGGCATGAGCGAGGAGGTTGCGCTGACCGAGTTGCGCCGGTGCGCCGGCGAGCAATTCGACCCGGCGATCATCGCGATCTTCTGCGATCTGTGCGCAGAGAAAGGTGTTCAAGGCTCAGCGGCTCACGAGCCGATTGGTGAGCCGACGGTATGACCAGGACTTTCAAGCTCACTGCGCTGATCGTTGCGATCGGCCTGGTCCCACTGCTGATCGTCGGTGTGCTGATCGCGCAGCGCGGGAGTGACCACGCCGCAGTCGACAGTGCGCTCGTCAGTCGTGCGAACGTTCAGGCGACCGAGCTCGAGGCCGGCTTTGCCCGTGGCCGGACGATCGCCCTGCTGATGGCGAGCAACCCTTCGTTCGCCGACTTCTACCTCGAGCCGGGTACCCGTCTGCAGAAAGTGGCCTCGCAAGGGCCGACGATCGACCGCGTGCACAAGGCGCTCACCTATCTCGAAACGCTCTATCCCGGGCAGATCGGCGAGGTGTGCTTCATCGACAAGAGTGGGGTCGAGAACGCCCGCGTCGTGCGCGGAGACAGAGCGCTCCCGGCAGATCTCTCGGATGAGTCGAAGAACGCCTTCTTCCAGCCGTCATTCGCCCAGCTGCTCGGCAGTGTCTACCAGTCTCCGCCTTACGTCTCACCCGACACGGATGAGTGGGTGATCGCAAACACAACGCCGATTCCCGGCCCGTCGGGAGCAATCGCCGGCATCATCCATTTCGAGCTCACGATCGACAGCTTCCGCTCCGCCGCCGCCCGGTTCAGCGGTAGCCACGAGGTGGCGATCGTCGATGCGGACACCGGCAACGTCGTCGTCAACAGCCGCAAACCGCAGCGCATCGGCGCGAAGCTCGGCGATCCGACCGACCGTCGCTTCGTCGACCTCGCCGGCGCACGCGGCCTAGTCGAGCGGGGCAACAGCCGGATTGCCTATCGCGCAGTCGACGGCGGGACGAGCAATCGCTGGCTGGTCGTCGCTGTCGCACCGCAGGCGGGCGGTATCAGCTCGGTTGCGATCGGGGCGGTGCTGCTGGCGCTGCTTGCACTCGCCCTCGTAGTCGGCCGCCGCTGGTCACGGGCCGCGGCCCAGGCGGAGACCGACGCGCTCACAGGTCTCGGCAATCGCCGGAAGCTCGACAGTGACCTTTCCCGGTTGCTGCCGGACGCCGACGACTCGAACCGGCTCATGCTCTGCGTCTATGACCTCAACGGGTTCAAGAACTACAACGACTCCTTCGGCCACCCGGCCGGCGACATACTGCTGACGCGATTCGGTGCGCGTCTCGCCGCCGCCGTGGATGACGGCAGCGCCTATCGCCTGGGCGGCGACGAGTTCTGCGTCTTGATCCAGAATGCGAACGGCGGCGTGGAGGAGATCCTCACGGCGACGCTTGCAGCACTCGCCGATCACGGCGAGGGTTGGACGATCGACTCCGCGTACGGCACGGTGTCTCTACCAGCGGACGCGCGCGACGCCGAAGGAGCGATGCGCCTCGCCGATCAGCGGCTCTACGAGGCGAAGGGGAGCGGACGCCGCTCGCCGAGTCGCCAGAGCACCGATGTTCTCCTGCAGGCGTTGCGCGAGCGGGACGCGGAGCTCGGGTCCCACCTGCACGACGTCGGCGGCCTTACCGCGGCCGTCGGCGCGCGGTTCGGACTCGACACGGACGAGCTCGACGCAGTCCGCCTCGCCGGTGAGCTGCACGACATCGGCAAGGTTGCGATCCCCGATGCGATTCTCTCCAAGGCGGGACCGCTCGATGCGGATGAATGGGCGATCGTCCATCAGCACACGCTCATCGGCGAGAGGATCCTCGCCGCGGCGCCTGCTCTCAGCCAGGTCGCAAAGCTCGTCCGCTCGAGCCACGAGCGGTACGACGGCACCGGCTACCCGGAAGGCAAGGTGGGCGAGGAGATCCCGCTTGGTGCGCGGATCGTGGCCGTTTGCGACGCGTTCGACGCGATGATCGGGCCGCGCCCGTACCGGCTCGGAATGAGTGAGGAAGTTGCGCTCGCCGAGCTGCGTCAATGTGCCGGCACTCAGTTCGATCCCGTCGTCGTCGAGGTCTTCTGTGCACTGCGCACCGAGCGGAACGTCGGCGGCCGGCGGACCATCGTCGCGTAGTCCCGTCGCTCGTCAATGCGCACGGATCGTGCGCCACGAGTGCCAGGTGATCCGGAGGATCACGAGCGTGATCGCGAGGCCGATCAGCGGGTCTCCGATCTCGAGCCCGAGCGCGACCACGATCGCACTGCCGACGACACCAAGCGAGACGAGACCGTCCGTCCGCGCGTGGTACCCGTCCGCGACCAGTGCCGGGCTGCTCAGCCGCCTGCCGGCGCGGAGCCGGATCAGAGCCGCGATCTCGTTCCCCACGAAGCCGATCGCCCCGGCGGCGGCGAGCGCCCAGAGGTGGTCGAGCGGCTGCGGGTCGATCAGGCGCTCGATCGACTGGACGAGCGCGACGCAGGCGCTGAAGAAGATCGCGGCCACGACGAAGTAGCCGGCCGCCTTCTCGCCCCGCTCGCTTCGGAGGAAGAACGCGATCCCGAGCGGCACGGCGGTCAGAGCGTCGCCGAAATTGTGGATCAGATCCGCCAGCAGGGCGACGCTGTTCGTCGACACGAACACGGCGACCTGCACCAGCGTTGTGAGCAGCAGCACGACGAGGGAGATCGAGACCGCCCGGACGCCGGCGCGTGACCGGATGATCGACGGATCGATGAGGCCGTGGCTGTGGCCGTGCTCGGTGGTCAGCGGTCCGTGAGCCGGTAGACGAAGCGGAGTGCCTGCCAGCTCTCGTCGATCGCGCAGCTCTTGTTGTCGACGAGCCCGGCGGCGAGGCCCGTCTGCTGGACGACGTCGAATGTCAGGTCGTTCTCGATTCCGGCGGCCTTCTTCGGCCAGGCGATCCACAGCCCGTCTGCCGGATCGAGCGTCCCCTTCAGCGCTTCGAAGCGCCGCTCGAGCTCCGCCCGGCTCGTCGTGAAGTAGACGACGACCCCCGCGCCTTGCTTCGCCCCGAGCTTCTGTGACAGCGGCGTGGCCGAATAGTCCTTCTGGGCGCTCATGCCGGGTAGGAGCCGAACACGGTGAACCGTTGGGACTGGCGGCGAACCTCGGCGAGCGCCTCGGCCACATCCGGGTCGTGGGGATGGCCGGCGACGACGGCGTCGAAGCGGTACCGCCACGGCGTCTGCGGAATCGGACGGGACGTGAGCTGGACGAGATCGAGCGCGTGCCGGGCAAAGGGCTCGATCGCACGGTGGAGTGCGCCCGGCTGGTGGTCGGTCTGGAACGAGAAGGCAATCCGCCAGTTGGGCCCGCCGCCCAGCTCGGTCCGGTTCGAGACTGCGACGAACCGGGTGTACGCGTCCGGGTGGTCGCCGACGTCGGTGGCGAGCACGACCAGCCCGTTCAGCGCCGCAGCGCGCTCGCTCGCGATCGCGACCTCGGTCGGATCGCCGTCTTGCGCGACCTGCGCCGCGGCATCGGCAGTCGTCCCCGCAGCGATCGCGGTCGCGGCGGGGAGCGACCCGAGCAGCTTCCGGCACTGGTCGAGCGCCGCCGGGTGGGAGCGCACGACGCGGATCTCGGCCAGCGGGATCTCGGCGGTTCCGACGAGGAAGTGCCGGATGGGGAGGATCGTCTGCGCGTTGATCGAGACCGGCGAGTCCACCAGGAGGTCGTGCGTCTCGGTGACCGGACCTGAGACCGAGCTCTCGATCGGCAGCACGCCCGACTCGACACCGCCGAAGGCGACGGCTTCGACCACGTCCGCGAACGACGGCAAGGCCTGCGCGTCGGCGTCGGGGTAGAGCTGTGCGCACGCGGCGGCGCTGTGCGCTCCTTCGCGGCCTGGATAGGCGACCTTCACTGCGCGCGCCATGCTTCGAGGAGTGCGGCCTCGCGCTCCGGTGTGAGACCGACGCCTTCGACAGCCGGTGCCGTGGCGGCTCCGGCGAGCGTCTCCTCGACCGGCCGGAAGCGGAGGCCCGCCGCGACCGCTCGCGTGACATCCACCCTCTGCATGCCAGTCCACGCCGGGTCGGCGATCCAGAGCGGGAGCTCCATCCACTCTCCCACCTCCTGCGCGCGCAGGAAGTCGTCCGAGGCCCATGTGACCTTCGCGCCGGCCAGCAGCTCACCCCAGGGAACGCCCTCATTCGTCGCGTTGAACGCGCCCGAGAGGTCGTGCTCGACCGCGTCGAGGAGCCAGGTCGCGAGATCACGGACGTCCACGAACTGCGCGAGCCGGCCCTCCGGCCCCGGAGCAAGGATCTCGCCGCCGCGCTCGAGCCTGAGCGCCCAGTACGTGAAACGGCCGGTCGGGTCGTGCGGGCCCACGATCAGTCCCGGCCGGACGAGCAACGCGCGCTCGCCGAAGACCTGCGCGACCTCCGCCTCGCAGAGCGCCTTGAGCGGCCCGTAGTTGGAGTAGTCCGAGGCAACCTCGTCGACCGGCAGCCCGTTCAACTCTGCGACCGGGCTCGTTTCGGTCTGTCTCGTGGAGAAGTCTGCGTACACCGAGACGCTCGAGACGAAGACGTAGCGGCCGCTCTCGCGCAGCAGCTCCGCCGACGCACGGACGTCGGCCGGCACGTAGCCGGACGTGTCGATCACCGCGTCCCAGGCGCGGCCCTCGAGGGCGGAGAGGTCGCTCTTCCGGTTCCCGCGCAGCTGCTCCGCCTCCGGAAACAGCCCGGGCTCGGTCTCGCCGCGGTTGAAGAGCGTCAGCTCGTGCCCGCGCGTCATCCCGTCCTCAACGACCGCTCGCCCGAGGAACTTCGTCCCGCCGAGGATCAGGATCTTCAGTGGAACCTCTGCACGGCGCGCCAGACGGCTTCGGCGCCGAACTCGACCGCGTCGACCGGGATCCGCTCGTCCGCGGCGTGGATCAGCTTGAGGAAGGCGAAGTCCGGCGGCAGCCGCATCGGCAGGAAGCCGTAGGTCTGCACGCCCGCCTGCGCGAAGAAGCGGCCGTCGGTGACGCCGATCTGGAGCAGCGGAATCGGGATCCCTTCCGGGTCGAGCTCGCGGATCACCTCCGCGAGGGTGTCGAACAGCCCGAGATCGGGTGTCGACGCCCCGCGGTCGTGACGGACGAGCTCGACCTCGATGTCGTCTCCGGCGAGGTCGTGCAGCTCGGCGATCAGCTGCTCGGGCGTGAAGCCTGGGAGCGCGCGACCGTCGAGCTCGAGCTCGATCTCGCTCGGCACGACGTTGACCTTCGCCCCACCGCGCACGATCGTCGCGTTGACAGTGTTGCGCAGCATCGGCTCGAACTGCGCACCCCGCGGGCCGAGCAGACGGAGAGCGCCATCGGTAAGGCGCGGCTTCAGCAGCGAGCGCATGAGCAGCGCCTGGTGCCGTGGCAGCTCCGCAGCCATCCTCTCGACCGTTTCGCGCACGACCGGCGTCACGTGCACGGGCAGCCGCTTGCGGTCGAGGTCGGTGAGGAAGCGGGCGAGCCGGGCGACGGTGCCGCCGCGGTTGATCATCGCGCCGTGGCCGCCCGGCCCCCGGATGGTCGCCTTCAGCCAGCAGATCTGCTTCTCGGCCACCTGGATCGGATAGAACCGCTTGCCGCCCACCTCGAGGGTGAAGCCGCCGAACTCGCCGAGGCCGTAGCGCATGCCCTCGAACAGCTCCGGGTGCTCCTCGACGAGGTAGCGCGCGCCGAGGTTGCCGCCCCCCTCCTCGTCGGAGAGGACGACGAGCACGAGGTCACCGGGGAGCTGGACGCCCTCCCGCTTCGCGCGCACGAAGGCGCTGACGAGCATCGCCACGCCGGCTTTCATGTCGAGCGCGCCGCGCCCCCAGACGTACCCGTCCTCGAGCCGGGCCTCGAACGGAGGGTGGGTCCAGTCCTGACCGGCCGTCGTGACCACGTCGACGTGGCCCTGGAGCAAGAGCGGCGGTGCGTCGCCGCCGGCGATGCGGCTGACGAGGTTCGGCCGGCCGGGCTCCTTCTCGTAGAGCTTCGTCTCGCATCCCGCGTCCTCGAGCTGCCCGCGCAGGAACTCGATGCACGGCTCCTCGTTGCCGGGCGGGTTCGTCGTGTCGAACCGGATCAGCTCCTGGAGGAGCTCAGTCGTGCTCAGCACAGCTCGTCGAGCGCGGTCAGCAGCCGGTCGACCTCGTCCTCGGTGTTGTAGTGGACGATGCCTGCCCGGACAGCGCCCGTGCCCTCCAACCCGAGCAGCTTCATGATCTCGACCGCGTAGTAGTCGCCGTGCCACACCGCGATCTCGCGCGCGGCGAGCTCGTGCGCGACCTCCTCGGACGTGCGGCCGGCGAGATTGAAGGCGAACGTTGGGACGCGCCCTTCCATCGTCCGTAGCCCGTAGAGCTCGACCGCCTGCGGGAGCCCGTCGAGGAAGCGCGCGCCGAGCTGTCGTTCGCGCGCCACGATCGCCTCCCAGCCGAGCGAGTCGATGTACTCGACCGCGGCGACGAAGCCGGCGAGGAGCTCGTGCTGCAACGTGCCGTGCTCGAAACGGCGTCCGACGGGCTCGTTCGGCGCGGGGCGAGCCTTGTACGGGCGCACGCTCTCGAGCAGCTCGCGCTTGCCGAAGGCCATCCCCATGTGCGGGCCGAAGAACTTGTACGGCGAGCAGAGGAGCACGTCGACGTCCCAGCCGGCGACGTCGATCGGGCCGTGCGGTCCGTAGTGGACGGCATCGGCCCAGGCGAGTGCACCGGCGCCGTGGGCGAGCTCGACGACGCGGGCGACGTCGGGGGTCGTCCCGACCGCGTTCGAGGCGATCGGGAAGGCGACGACCTTCGTGCGGTCCGAGAGCTGCGCCTCCAGGTCGTCCAGGTCGAGCGACAGGTCCTCGTGCACGCCGGCGAAGCGGACGACGACGCCGAGATCCTCGGCGAGCTCCAGCCAGGGAGCGACGTTCGCGTCGTGATCGAGCCGGGTGCACACGATCTCGTCCCCGCGCTCGAGCGTCCGGGCGAGTGCGCGCGTGAGCAGGAAGTTGAGTGACGTCATGCTCTGCCCGAACGCGACCTCGTCGGGGTGGCAGGAGAGAAAACGGCCGGCGGTGACGTGCGCGCTCTCGACGAGCTCGACCGTGTGCACGCTCGTGTCGTAGGGCGCGCCCACGTTCGCGTTGTCCTCGCGCAGGTAGCGCGCGATCGCGTCGATCACCTCGTCGGGGCACTGCGTGCCTCCGGGCCCGTCGAAGAACGCGAGCCGGCGGTCGAGCGCGGTGTAGCGGGCGCGGACCGCTTCGGCGTCGAGCAGGGTCGTGCTCAAAGAAGCTCCTCTCCGTTCACGGTCCAGTGATAACGCGGCTTCGCGGTCAGGGAGGCGCCGACGAAGCAGTCACGCTCTGCTTTCGCAACGAGCTCGCGCACCGACTGGGGCTTTGGCTCGAGCGTGACGTCGGCGTCGACCTTGATATGCACGAATGCATAGCGGCCGTCGGTGTCGCGCTGCGTCACCTCGGCGCGGGCCTCGGTACTCCCGTTCACCTCGATCTCACTGCGGCGTGCGTGGTACTCGAGGCTCGTCAGGATGCAGCGGGCAAGCCCGGCAAGCACGAGGTGCTCCGGCGACCACGCCTCCTCCTCCGGCAGCGGCGAGCCACCCTCGTCACTGCGCGCGATCCCGTCGCGGTCGACCGAGACCGCGTACGAGAAGGTCTTTGCCCCTGTAGCCACGGAGGCAACCTACACTCACCTCATGTTGCTCGCGATCCTCGGTGTCACGGGGTTCACGGGCCGCCTGGTGCTCGACGAAGCCCGGCGGGCGGGGCTTCAGGTACGGCTCGTCGGGCGGCGCCGCGAAGCGCTCGACGCTCTTGCCGCGCCGGGCGAGGAGGTGCGCGTCGCCGATGCTCGCGACGAGGCGTCGCTCGGTGCGGCCTTCGAGGGCGCGAGCGTGGTCGTGTCGCTCGCCGGCCCGTTTCTCGATCTCGGTCTCGCGCCCGTTCAGGCCGCGGTGGCCGCGGGCGCCCACTACCTCGATTCGACCGGCGAGCAGGAGTTCGTGCGGCTCGTTCACGATCGGGTTGAGGCGGACACCGTCGTCCTGCCCGCTTTCGGGTTCGACTACGTGCCGGGCGACCTCGCTGCGCGCCTTGCCGCGGAGAAGGTCGAAGGGCCGCTCGACGAGGTCGTGGTCGCCTATTCGGTCAAAGGCGTCGGTACGAGCCGGGGGACGCGGCGAACGATCGGTCACGTGATGGGTCAGAAGCAGGTGGCCTGGCAGGACGGCCGGCTCGTCCCGTCCGCCTTCGGCGCGACGACCCGCAATGTCCGCTTCCCGTTCGGTGAGCGGACGGTCGTCGAGTGGGGCGGGACGGAGCCGATCACCGTGCCACGGCATACCGACGTCCAGAGCGTGCGCTCGTACATCCGCGCGCCCGCAATCGCGGCGAAGGCCGCCGGCGTGGGCCGGCTCGCTGCGCCGTTCATCCGCGCCGCCTCTCGGTTCGGTCCCTCCGGACCGTCGGAGGCGTCCCGGCGGAAGAGCCGCTTCGCGGTCGTCGCCGAGGCGCGCGGCTCCGGCGGCACCGGACGCGCCGTTGTCGAGGGAACCGACGTCTACGGGCTCACTGCGCTGCTGATCGTCCGCGGCGCCGAAGCTCTCCTCGCCGGCGAGGCGCGCGGCACGGGTGTGCTCGCGCCGGCCGAGGCATTCGATGCCCGGACGTTTGCCGGCCGGCTCGGGCCGTACCTGCGGATCGCGGAGTGATGTCGTCCGGTCCGGCGCTTACGGTGCGGTTCAATGCAACGGCTCCGAACGCTGAGCGAGGCCGAGTGCTACGCCCGCTGCTACGGGTGGCGGGGAGAGGACGGCGTGAAGGTCGTCAGCGTCGTCCATCGGCGCTCCCGCTACGAGACGCCCATCTCCGGCGAGCTGCTCCGATCGCTCTTTGAAGAAAAGCTCGACTCCAGAGAACCCGAAGCCGCCTGAGAGCGACGTCCCGGACGTCCTCGGCCCTGGGCTGACGGCAATCTTCTGCGGGATCAACCCGGGTCGCGTCTCCGCCGCCGCGAACGCCCACTTCGCCAATCCGCGCAACGACTTCTGGCGGCTCCTGCACGCTGCGGGCTTCACGCCGCGCCTCTACGAGCCGAGCGAGCAGTTCGAGCTGCTGAAGCTCGGGATCGGCGCCACCAACGCCGCGTACCGGACGACCCCCGGCTCCGGCGACCTCAGGCGCGGCGACTTCGCGGGCTCCGCGGAACGCCTGGAGCGGATCGCGCTCGAGCTGCAGCCACGGGCGATCGGCTTCGTCGGTAAGGAGGCCTACCGGGGCGCATTCGGCGAGCGCGCCGAGCTCGGGCCACAGGAGCGCTGCCTCGGCGAGACGGCGCTCTACGTGCTCCCGTCGACCTCACCCGCCAACGCCGCGGTCCCGTGGGCAGAGCGGCTGCGCTGGTTCCAGGCGTTCCGCGACTTCCTGCGATGAGGCTTCGCCAGGCCGCACGGGCGGTCGTCCTGGACCCGGCCGACCGGATCCTGCTCGTCCGGTTCGACTTCCCGGCACGGTCTGTCTGGGCGGCTCCGGGTGGCGGGCTCGAGCCAGGCGAGACGCACGAGCATGCGCTCGCGCGAGAGCTGCGCGAGGAGGCTGGCCTCGAGGTGGTCGACCTCGGCCCCTGGATCTGGTCGCGGACGCACGTCATCCCGTTCCTCGACGGCTCGGCCGACGGTCAGGTGGAGCGGTATTACCTGCTGCGCACGCCGGCCTTCGAGCCCGCGCCGGTGTTCACGAGCGGAGCAGCTTGCTTCCGAGTACGTGACCGGCATCCGCTGGTGGACGCCGGAGGAGCTAGCGGCCTCCGAGGAGCTGTTCGCGCCGCGCCGGCTCCCCGAGCTCGTCGCCGCGCTCCTGCGCGACGGCCCGCCCGGGGAACCGCTCGACGTCGGCGTCTAGCTTTTCGCGGTCTCGATGTACGGCGCAAGCACGGCGTCCCAGCCGTGGCTGTAGCCCTGGTACTCATCGGTCGCGTCCGGGACGCGTTCCCAGCCTCGATGTTCGAGCTCCACTCGCGATCCTGGCCCTTCTGGCGAGAAGCGCACCTCGATCTCGGTGCCGGAGACCTTGCCGATCAGCCACTCCAGCGCGAGACGATGTGGCGGCTCCCAGGCCGTGATCCTCGCCCACTCGGCCGTGCCTTCGTCGGTCACCTCGTACAGCAGGCCGCCGACGTGGGGCTCGAAGACGACGCCGGTGACCTTTTCGTGTGCGTAGGAGTGTGTCTCCGTCGGCCACCACGACGAGACGCGCGTCGTGAAGAGCTCGAACGCCTCCGCGGGCGCGAAGTCCACGAGCACGGACTTGCGAATTGCCTCCGTTGTCACGGGGCTGCTCATCCTGTCTCCTTTCGTGCTGCCTCGCGGAAGCGGTCGAGCGCTTCCGACCAGAACCCGTCGAAGTAGTCCCGCACCCGTGCGACCCCGTCCGGCTCGATCCGGTACACGCGCCGCGTGCCGTCCTTGCGGTCGCTGACGAGACCCGCCGCCTTCAGCACGCGGAGGTGCTGCGAGACGGCCGGCCTGCTCACGGGAAGACCCTCGGCCAGCTCGCCGACCGAGCGGGGGCCGGACTTCAGCGACTCGAAGATGCTGCGCCGAGTCGCGTCGCCGAGAGCATCGAGGACTACTCCGTTAGTATCCACTTACCGTAAGTATGCACTTACGGATGCGTGGTGTCAACCCTGCCAGCGGTTCGTGATCGGCGTGCGCCGGTCGCGCCCGAACGCCTTCGGACGCAGCTTCACGCCGGGGGGCGCCTGCCGCCGCTTGTACTCGGCCCGGTCGATCAGCGCGAGCGCCCGGTCGACGACGCCGGAGTCGAATCCCTCCGCCACGAGCTCCTCGCGCGAGCGGTCGAGCTCGACGTACGCCTCGAGCACGGGGTCGAGCTCGGGATAGGGAGGCAGCGAGTCGGAGTCGAGCTGCTCGTCGCGCAGTTCCGCGGACGGTGCGCGCTCGATGATCGACGTCGGGACCAGCTCGCGCGCCGCGCGTTCGTTCAGGTGCAGCACGAGCCGGAAGACATCGGTCTTGTACACGTCCTTGATCAGCGCGAACCCACCCGCGAGATCGCCGTAGAGCGTGGAGTAGCCGACCGAGAGCTCCGACTTGTTGCCCGTGGCGAGCACGAGCCAGCCGTGTGTGTTCGAGAGGGCCATCAGCATCGTGCCGCGGATCCGCGCCTGGAGGTTCTCCGCTGCCAGCCCTTCGAGACCGTCGAGGGCCGCATCGAACGCGGTGACGATCTCCTCGATCGCGATCTCGCGAAAGTCGCAGCCGAGGCTCTCCGCAAGCCGGCGCGCGTCCGAGCGCGTGCCCTCGGAGGAGTAGCGGGACGGCATCGAGACGCAGTGCACGTGCTCCGGCCCGAGCGCGTCGACCGCGAGCGTCGCCACGAGCGCCGAGTCGATGCCGCCGGAAAGGCCGAGCACGACGTCGCCGAAGCCGTTCTTCTCGACGTAATCGTGCAGCGCCAGCACGAGGCCGCGGCGCATCTGCTCGAGCTCCGGCTCGAACGGGGTCGTCAGACCCCCGAGCTTCTGCGGCGCGCCGCCTCCCGGTCGTCCGAGCTCGATCACGGCCGGCTCGCGCTCGTCCTCGCGCTCGCGCGCGAGCGAGCGCCGCCGCACGTCGCGCAGCCGCCGGCCGATCGCCTCGCTCGGGTCGAGGTCGACGACGAGCAGTGCTTCCTCGAATCCCGGCGCACGTGCCAGTACCTCGCCCTCGTCGTCGAGCACGACGGAGTGGCCGTCGAAGAGGAGCTCGTCCTGGCCGCCGACGAGGTTGCAGAAGGCGAGATACGCGGAGTTGTCGCGGGCGCGCGTCACCAGCATCTCCTCGCGCTCCTCGGCCTTGCCGACGTGGTAGGGCGACGCAGAGAGGTTGACGAGCAGCTCTGCGCCCGCAAGCGCGAGGTCGGTCGCCGGCGGCCCGGGTTGCCAGACGTCCTCGCAGATGGTCGGTCCGATCAGTACCTCGCCGAGCCGAAGCAGCACGAGGTCCCTTCCGGGCGCGAAGTAGCGGTCCTCGTCGAAGACGCCGTAGTTCGGCAGGTAGCGCTTCCGGTACAGCGTCTTGAGCTCGCCGTCCGCACAGACGGCGCAGGCGTTGAAGAGGTCGCGGTCGAACCAGGGCGTTCCGACCAGCGCCGTCAGGCCGGTACACGCGCGGGCGATCTCGCGCATCGACTCCTCGGCCGCCCGCACGAACGCCGGCCGCAACAGAAGATCCTCCGGCGGGTAACCGGTGACCGCCAGCTCGGGGAGGAGGACCAGATCCGCCTTCTCCGAGCGGGCATCGGAGATAGCGGTGAGAATGCGTTTGCGGTTGCCCTCCAGGTCACCGACCACCGCGTTGATTTGGGCGAGAGCAAGCCGCATTGAGACGATTCTACCGGTTTGCGACTCTCAGGCGAAAACATCACGATCGAGCGCCGCTTCCGCGGTCCACTCAACTCGGGGAACGGCGGCTACACGTCGGGAAGGCTTGCCGCGTTCGTCGACGGGCCTGCCGAGGTGACGCTTCGCCTGCCGCCGCCGCTCGAGCGTCCGCTCACCGTCGTCCGCGAGGATGGTCTCGTCCGCCTGCTCGACGGCGAAGCGCTCGTCGCCGAGGCCCGGCCCGGTGCGCCGGCGCTCGAGGTGCCGCCGCCGCCGTCGCTCGCCGACGCCCAGAAGGCTGCGGCGGCCCATGTCCATCTCAGCGGCGAGAGCTTCGCCGAGTGCTTCAGCTGCGGGATCCGGCCGAACGACGGTCTCTGCATCCACGTTGGACCAGTCGAGGGGACCGACCGCCATGCGGCGCCGTGGACGGCGACCGAGGTTTCACCGGAGGTCGTCTGGGCGGCCATCGATTGCCCGGGTGCCTGGGCCGTGGGGGCGCCCGGCCGCGGCGAGATCGTGCTCGGCCGGATGGCCGCGAAGATCATCCGCCTCCCTGAGGAGGGGGAGAGCTGCATCGTGGTCTCGTGGCCGCTGGGCGAGGACGGCCGCAAGCTCTACGCCGGCACCGCGCTCTTCGCCGCGGACGGTGAGCTGCTCGCCGTCGCCCGCCAGACCTGGATTCAGCCCAGGACGGGATAGCGGCTGCTGGCGTCGAGGCAGTCGGCGGCGAAGACCGCCACGCCCATCCCGCCGGTCCAGAGCGAGTACCGCCCGTCTGCGCGCGCGACCTGGCCGAGGGCGTGCGCCGCGAAGGCTCGTGCCCGGGTCAGCCACTCCTCGTCGCCGGTTCGGGCGAAGGCGGCGAGCAGCGCGTAGCCGTTGCCGGCGGTGCCGTGACAGATGCCAGGCCCTTTCTCCAGAGTCGTCGGCCCGGCACGCCAGACGAGCTCCGCGCCTGCCAGCAGCAGCTCCTCGTCCAGATACTCGGCGGCCGCGATCACGGTTCCCGGAGCACCGCAGCACCACTGCAGCCGGATCTCGCCGGCCGCCGACGCCAGCTCGGGCCGTTCGACGTACGGCCAGTTCGCGAGTCCGTCCTCGCGGAACGCCGTCCGCTCGAGCAGCGCATTCGTGTCGCGCTCGAGCTGCGCCCGGCGCTCGGGGTCGAGCATCGGCCGGAGCGCCTGGACGTTCCCGACCAGCCCGTGGGGCGCATTCAGGGCCTTGTGCTCTTCGCCGTACAGACGCTGCGTCCAGTACCCCTCGTCGTCCCGCCGCGACCAGAGCGCCTCGGCGCCGATCTGCCACGCCTCGCGCCAGCGTTCGTCGCCCGTCGCTTCGAGCATGGCGCGCGCTGCGACGAGGGTTCCCGGCGTGCCCCACATCAGATCCTCGGCCTCGCTGTCCTCGTTCTCCCGCACCCGTTTGTAGAGGTCGTCGGCATGTTCGGCGCGACCGGTCAGGAGCCACGCGACGAGCAGGATCCCGGTTTCGCCCGCGAGCAGCCCCGACTCCTTGCGCAAGGGCAGCTCGACCTCCGCCATGAAGTCGGGCTCGCGCCGCCAGGCCTCCACCGTGGCGGTCGCTGCCGAGGAGAGATCGGTACGAGGCTCTGCGTAGCTCCGTCGCGCGAGCGTGTCGAGCCCCCAGATCACGCCTGCGGCGCCGACGTAGAGCGACTTCAGCGGCGTCGGCGTCCGCCACGAGTCCCAGTCGGCGGCCGGCCAGAGCGACTCGCCGCCGTACGCCGCATCGGCATCCGCGACGATGGCCCGGATCACGGCGCGAGCGCGTTCCTCGTCCCACTCGCCGGCGAGAGGCTCGTATCCCTCCGGCTGGTAGAGCATCAGCTCTCTCGTCGCAGCCTGATCGCGTTCAGATCCTCGGCGAGAATCCGGTCGATCCGCGACTCGAGCACGTCGGGCGGATCGTGCTCCGCATGGAGATAGCGGCCGGCGAGCGCGTCGAAGCGTCCGGAGGCGAGCTCGAGCACGAGCCGGGGCGCCAGCTCGGGCGGAGTCCACGGCGCGTCTTCAGAGAAGTAGTCGCCCGTCATCTCGGTGTTGACGAGGCCAGGGCTGATCACGAAGACCTTCACTCCGTGCGGCTCGACCTGCTTCGCGAGCGTCTCGCCGTAGCGCCCCACCGCGGCCTTGCTCGCGCTGTACGCACCCGAGGTGGAGCCGGGCAGGTAGGACGCGCCGCTGCCGGTGATCACGATCCTGCCGCCGCCGCGCTCGATCATCCCCGGGAGCGCCAGGCGGCACGTGAGGTACGCGCCGAGGACGTTGACCTCGAAGACGCGCCACCATTCGTCCAGGTCGGTCTCCCAGGATTCCTCCCAGAGGGCGATGCCAGCGTTCGCGACGAGCAGGTCGATCGGCTCCGCCGCCGCGATCATTCCCTCCACATCGGCGCGCTTCGAGACGTCGCCGGCGACCGCGGTGCCGCCGATCTCTCGTGCGATCTCGTCGACCTGCTTGCTCGAACGTGCTGTCACGGTCACGTGCCAGCCTGCGTTTGCCAGTTCCCGGGCGATGTCGGCGCCGATGCCGCGGCCGCCTCCGGTCACGAGTGCTCTAGACGGCATTTGCGATCTCCTCCAGGACGTCGGGGTTTTCCAGGGTCGAAAGGTCGCCGGGGTCCTCGCCGAGCGCCGTCGCGCGCACCGCACGGCGGACGATCTTCGCGGAACGGGTCTTCGGGAGCGCCGAGACGAACACGACGCGTTCGGGCGCGAACGCCTTGCCGAGCGAGGCGGCGACGGCAGCCTTGATCCCGGCAGCATCCTTGTCGGCGCCGGGCTTCAGCGCGACGAAGATCCACGCCGTCTCGCCCTTCACCTCGTGCGGCACGCCGATCGCCGCGGCCTCGGCGACCGAGGGGTGGTCCAGCGCCGCCGACTCGAGCTCGGCTGGGCCGATTCGCTTGCCTGCGATGTTGAGCGTGTCGTCGGAGCGGCCGTGCAGGTACCAGTAGCCGTCCTCGTCGATCGAAGCCCAGTCACCGTGCGTCCACACGCCGGGGAAGCGCCGCCAGTACGAGTCGAGGTAGCGCTCGTCGTCGCCCCAGATGCCACGGGTCATCCCCGGCCAGGCGTTCGTGCAGACCAGCTCGCCGACTTCGCCGCGCAGCGGCTTGCCTTCCGGCGAGTAGACCTCCATCGCCTGGCCGAGTGCCGCGAAGCCGAGCGAGACGGGCTTCGAGGGCGCCATCGGCGTCACGGCGAGGAAGCAGGCGCCGACCTCCGTTCCGCCCGAGATGTTGATGATCGGAATGCTCCCGCCGCCCGCGACGTGCTCGTTCAGCCAGTCGTACGGACCGGCGTTCCACGGCTCGCCGGTCGTCGTGATCGAACGCAGCGATGAGAAGTCGGCATCCGGTACGCCCTTCGGGATCAGCGCGCGCACGAGAGTCGGGGAGACGCCGAGCATCGTCACCCGCTCCTCCTCGACGAGCCGCCAGAGCCGGTCCTCGGGCCAGTCGGGCGCCCCTTCCATGTACACGACGGACGCTCCGAGCGCTCCGGCGCCGACCACCGTCCACGGCCCCATGATCCACCCCATGTCGGTTGCGAAGAGGACACGGTCGTCCGCTCGGACATCGGACTGGTAGGCCGCCTCTCGCGCGATCGAGAGCAGGAAGCTTCCCTGCACGTGCAGAGCGCCCTTCGGCCTACCGGTCGTGCCCGACGTGTAGGCCAGCAGGTAGGGCTGCTCCGCCTCGACGTCGAGCGTCGGCAGCACGCCGGGGCCGAGCTCGGCGTCCCACTCCATCGACTCGCGCTGCCAGAGCAGCACGTGCTCGACCGACGGCGAGTCGCGGAGTGCCTCTTCGACCGTCTCGCGCATCGGGATTCGCGTTCCGCGGCGAAGCGAGTAGTCGGCGGTGATCACGACCTTCGCGCCGGAGTCCTGAAGCCGCTGGACGATCGCGGGCGCAGCGAAGCCGGAGAAGATCGGCACCTGCACGGCGCCGATGTGGGCGCAAGCGTGCGAGGCGACGGCCGCCTCTGGCGACATCGGCATGTAGATCGCGACGCGGTCTCCGGGCTCGACGCCGAACGCCTTCAGCGCCTCCGCGACCCGAATCGTCTCGCGCGAGAGTTGCGCGAACGTCCATTCCGCGCCGAGCGCCGTCCTCGCCCCGGAAAACCGCCGCGACTGCAGCGGGCGTCCGCTCGGCCCAGACGTGGACGCACGCCGTTGCGACGTTGAGCCGAGCTCCCTCGAACCACGTTGTCCACTCGATCCCGCGCGAGTCGTTCCGCACGTTGTCCCACGGGCGTGCGAGCTCGAGCGCGAGGTCGTCGGCGACGGCGCGCCAGAAGCGCTCGGGCTCCTCGACCGAGACGCGGTGGAGGGACGCGTAGTCCTCACAGCCGAGGACACGGGCCAGACGGACGACGTTCGCCGCCTCGAGCTGCGCGGACGTCGGTGACCAGGCGAATTTGACGAGCGGGTTAGCGATCACTAACCTAGTAGTCACTAACGTACGCAGAAGGGAAGTTCATGGCTCTCGCAATCTTTTCAGAGGAACGGCGCAAGTGGTGGACGCTCGCCGCCGTTTCCTTTGGGCTTTTCATGATCATGCTGGACAACACGGTGGTGAACGTGGCCCTACCGGCGATCCAGGAGGATCTGGGGGTCGGCATCTCCGAGCTGCAGTGGATCGTCGCCGGCTACGCGCTGAGCTTCGCGGCGCTGATGCTGATCGGCGGCAAGCTCGCCGACGCCTACGGCCGCCGCCTGCTCTTCGTCGTCGGAATCGTCGTCTTCACGGGCGCCTCGCTCTGGTGCGGCCTCGCTGACTCGGGGAACATGCTGATTGCTGCGCGCGTCGTGCAGGGCGTGGGCGCTGCGCTGATGAACCCCGCCACTCTCTCGATCATCGCTGCGACCTTCCCCGCGAAGGAGCGCGGGACGGCGATCGGGATCTGGGCCGGTGTCTCCGCGCTCGCGCTCGCGATCGGCCCGCTTGTCGGCGGCTTGCTCACCGAGCACCTGAGCTGGCACTGGATCTTCTTCATCAACGTCCCGGTCGGCGTCATCGCGATCGCCGCGAGCTACCTGCTGATCACCGAGTCGAGGGACGAGACGCACGACAACCTGGATCTGCCCGGGCTCGTCACTTCCGCACTTGGCCTCTTTGCCCTCACCTATGGCCTGATCGAGGCGAACTCCTACGGCTGGACGTCGGCCCGGATCGTCGGCTCCTTCGTCGTCGCGGTGGTCTCGCTCGCCGCGTTCGTCCAGATCGAGCGCCGCCGCCGCTCGCCGATGCTCGATCTGAGCCTCTTCCGCAGCGGCACCTACGCCGGCGCCAACGTCGCGATGCTGCTCGTGGCGCTCGCCATGTTCGGCGTCTTCTTCTTCGTCTCCCTCTACATGCAGAACGTGCTCGGGTATTCCGCCGTTCAGGCCGGTGCCGCGTTCCTGCCGATGACCATCCTGATCATCCTCGTGGCGCCGTTCGCCGGGAAGGCGTCCGACAAGTACGGCTCCCGCTGGCTGATGACGACCGGGATGGTCCTGCTCGGCGTGCAACTGCTCTACCTCTCTCAACTCGGCACGGACGCGACCTTCTGGAACCTCCTTCCCGGCTTCCTCGTCGGCGGTTTCGGCATGGCGCTGACGATGACCCCGACCGTTGCGGCAGCTACCCGCGCCGTGCCGGTGCACAAGTCCGGTGTCGGCTCGGCCGTGCTGAACGCAATGCGGCAGGTCGGCGGCTCGCTCGGGATCGCGCTGATGGGCGCGATCGTCGCCGCTGAGGCGAGCGGCCGTCCCGGTATCGACGGCTTCATGGCCGGGTTCGAGCGGGCCCTGATCGTCGCCGCTGTGATCGCGTTCGCCGGCTCGGTCGTCGCGTTCGCGCTCGTCCGCCAGGAGGCCGCGACTGAGGAACCCGCGCCGATGGAGGTCGCAGCCTGAATACATTCGGGAAGACCCGCCTGCCGGCTGCCGAGCGCCGGCAGGCGCTCGTCGAGGCCGGGATGAGGGTGTTCTCGACGGGAAGCTACAGCGGTGCCACGACGGCCGACCTCGCCCGTGAGGCGGGGGTCTCGGAGCCGATTCTCTACCGCCACTTCGCTTCGAAGCGGGAGCTCTACTTCGCATGTCTGGACGAGGCGTGGCGTCGGCTGCGGGAGTTCTTCGACGAGAAGCACGCGCTGCAGGAGCAGTATGGGGCGATGCCGGAGCCCGGCGAGATGGCACGGCGTCTCCAGCAGACGGCGCGGGTGCTGCCGCCGAACCTCTGGATCCAGGCGCTGACAGAGGCGGGCGAGGACCCCGAGATCGCGGAATACCTGCGCCGGCACATGCGCGGCGTCCACGACTTCATGGCCGACGGGATTCGCCGGGCGCAGGCGGCGGGCGCGATCGCCGCCGATCGCGATCCCGACGCCGAGGCCTGGATCTTCCTGTCCGGCATCCTGCTCCTCTCGGTGGGCGACCGCCTCGGCGGCCTGCTCGACGAGGCGGACTTCGCCGCGATCGCTGCGCAACGGATCCGCTGGCTCTCCGGCGCCGAGTAGATACGCAGGCGGCTCGCCCACGCGTCCACAGCTACCTGGAGACAGTGAGCCCGGGAGCGAAGCCCCACAGCTACCTGGAAACACTGAGCCCGGGAGCGAAGCGACCCTTTAGGGGTCTTGGGCGCGGGTCGGGATCTGCTCCCGCAGATCCCGACCCTGCTTGCGCCCCTTAAAAAGGAAGATCGTCCCCGGCTGCGGCTCCGGGGACGATCTGTGAGGCAAGCTGCCACGAGGGCGACACTCCGAGCGACGTGACTCTGCGGCCCAGTCACGGAACTTCGGTTGCGGCGGTCGCCTTCTGGGTGGCGCGCCCTTGCACTAGACCTGGCGTCGGCCGTGCAAGTTGTGCCCACTGTAGGAGCCATGTCCGCAAAAGTCAAGTAGGTCGGTCAAGTGTTTTCGTGGTACGCTCGCTTCACTTGCTACAGCGGTTCAGTTCACGCCGAAAATCCCCGCAAAGGGGTATGCGCGCCACGCCACTTCCCGCTTGACTCAGTCAACCGACGTCTCCCGCCGCCATGAACGAAACTTCCGCCGCCGCCACACGTAAAGCTTCCGCACCCTCCGGGGCCCGCCTCGGCGACCGGCTGCGCTTGCTGCGTGTAGCTGCCGGACTGACGCAAACGGAGCTCGCCGGCGATCGCTTCTCCAAGGAGTACGTCAGCCAGATCGAGCGCGGCAAGACCCGGCCGACCGCCGAGACCGTGGAGTGGCTGGCGCAGCGCCTCGAAGTCGATCCCGCGTTTCTCACCAGTGGTGTCTCGACCGACGAGCGCAGCCGCGTCGAGGCGCTGCTCGCGCGAGCCGAGGCGCTCTCGCAGGCGCACCGCTACACGGAGGCCGTCGAGGCCTACACGGAGGCGAGCGCAGCCGTCGCAGTCACGAACTCGATCGAGCTCGATGTGCGCACGCGTTCCGGCGAGGCCTGGGCCCGCATGCAGGAGGGGGACGTTCGCGCCGCCGTCGAGTTGCTGAACGGCGCGCGCGCGATCGCTGAGGGCTCGATCTTCTCCGACGTCGACCGCGCCGAGCTGGTCTTCCGACTTGGCGTCTGCCGCTACAAGCTTGCGAGTGTCTCGACCGCGATCGCGCTGCTCGACGAGGCTCTCGTGCTCGCCGAGCGCTCGGAGCTGCCGTGCGACGGGCTCCGCTCCGACGTCTACCACTGGCGCTCGCGCTGCCATCGCCGGCAGCGCGACTTCGAAGCCGCCCGCGAGGACGTCGAGCATGCGCTCGAGCTCGCCCAGGGTCTCGACGACCGGCGCAAGATGGCCGATGCGTACTTCCAGGCCTCGCTCGTCGCAGAGCGCACGGGCCACTGGGTGCTGTCGCGGAACTACGCCGAGCGTGCGAAGAATCTCTTCCAGGAGCTCGACGACGAGCGGACGGTGGGTCGCCTGCTCAACAACCTCGGCGGGCTCAGCCTCCTGCTCGGCAAGCCGCACCAGGCGATCGAGCAGCTGAAGGCGTCCTTCGCAGTCGCCGTCGAAGTCGATTCGAAGGGTGACGCGGCCCAGGCCATGGGCGGTCTTGCCACGGTTCACCTCCGGCTCGGCGAGTGGGAAGCGGCCGACGAGCACGCGCGCCAGGCGCTGCAGCTGCTCGACGGCCGTGAGGACTACCTCGACGTGATCGGCCAGGCTCAGCTCGAGCTCGGACGTTCGCTGCTCGAGCGTGACCGCTTCGACGAGGCGGAAGAGTGCTTCCGCGTTGCCGACGCGACCTTCGAGCAGTTTTCCTCCGTCAGCCACCGCGCCAACGTCTGGGTTGCTCTCGGCGATCTGGCTGCGCGCAGGGGTCTGGACTCGGAGGCAGCCAGGCTTTATCGGAACGCCGCAGAAGCTCTTCAGGACATGCGGTTCTAGTGATGAAGAAAGGAGGATCCTCCATGAAGACTCGCCTGATGTTCGTCGCTCTGTCGGCGTCGGTCCTCTTCGCTGCGTGGGGCGGGGCTGCGGCCCGGCTCTTCACTTGGCACGACGGGAGTTAGACCAGCACAACCTGGCTAGACTCGCCCAGTGCGTAGCGCTGCGGCATTCTGTCTCGTCACTTGCATCATCGCGGCAGGCTGCGGCGGCTCCTCCTCAGCGAAGGAGGAGCCGGACGCCACTCTTGAGGATCTGTTGCACGCTCCCGGTGAAGATGTTGCGATCGTCCCCGGCACGGCCGATTTCGGCCCAGGCAGTGTTCGGCTGACGTATCCTCGTCGTCGACGGGCAGAGCCGTGTCATCACGCGTCCGACTGCCAAGGTTTGGCTCGCGCGCAGCCTCAACGGAAAGCCGTTCCTCGAGACGACCGCCCGCTCCGAGCTGATCGGCGTCGAGGGCGGCGACGATGCCGGTGTCGGCGCGATCTTCGTCACCAGGCTCGAGATCCCGAAGCCGGGCAAGTACTGGCTGCTCACCGAGCCGATCGGCGGCCGCAAGATCCAGGCGGTGGGCAACGTCGTCGTCAAGGACAAGCCGGTTGCCCCGGCGGTCGGCGAGCAGGCGGTGTCCTCGGACACGCCCACGCTCGAGAACGCCACGATCAAGCAGTTGTCGACCTCACGTGTGCCGGACCGCGAGCTCTACCGGCTCTCGGTGAAGGACGCGCTCGCGGCCAAGGTGCCGTTCGTCGTCACGTTCGCCACGCCGGCGTACTGCCAGAGCCGCACCTGCGGCCCGATCGTCGACGTCGTCAGCGCGGTACGCAAGCGCGAGGCCGGCTCGAACGTCCGCTTCATCCACGTCGAGGTCTACCAGGACAACGACCCGGCAAAGGGCGAGAACAAGTGGTTCAAGGAGTGGCACCTGCCATCCGAGCCGTGGGTGTTCCTCGTCGGGCCGGACGGCAAGGTGCGAGAGCGGTTCGAAGGCACGGTCTCCGTGAGCGAGCTAGACGCGGCCGTCAAGAAATACCTGCTCCCGTAGCGGTTAGGCTCACGTCCTGAGAACTTGCGGGAAGGAGGCGGGATGGTCGACGTGCTGGTGACGACCGAATGGCTGGCGGCGCACCTCGGTGACGACAACCTGGTCGTGGCGGAGGTGGACGAGAACCCAGATCTCTACGAGGACGGACACATCCCCGGTGCGGTGAAGCTGCACTGGCGCGACGACCTCCAGGATCCGATCGAGCGGGACATCGTCGAGAAGGCCGAGTTCGAGCGCCTGATGAGCGCCCGCGGGATCGGCAACGACACGAGCGTCATCCTCTACGGCGACAAGAACAACTGGTTCGCCGCCTATGCGTACTGGTATCTCAAGATCTACGGCCACGGGGATGTCCGGATCGTCGACGGCGGCCGGCAGAAGTGGATCGACGAGGGACGGGACCTGACGACGGAGACGCTCGAGCCTGCCTCGGCGAGCTACACCGCGAAGGATGCGGACGAGTCGATCCGCGTCCGGCGCGACAACGTGCTCCAGGGTCTCGAGAACGGCGGCGGTCGCGCGCTCGTGGACGTTCGCAGCCCGCAGGAGTACAGCGGCGAGCTGATGGCGCCGCCCGGATACGAGCAGGAGGGCGCGTCGCGCACCGGCCACATCCCGAGCGCGCAGTCGATCCCATGGGCGCAGGCCGTCCGCGACGACGGACGTTCAAGTCGCGCCGACGAGCTGCGCGAGCTCTACGGCGCGAAGGGCGTGACGCCTGAGAAGGAGGTGCTCGCGTACTGCCGCATCGGCGAGCGCAGCGCGCACACGTGGTTCGTGCTCCGCGAGCTCCTCGGCTACCCGGACGTCAAGAACTACGACGGCTCCTGGACCGAGTGGGGCAACCTGGTCGACGTCCCGATCGAGCGCTGACTCTCTCAGACACGTCGTTCCGTCAGCGCGACGGGCGGGGTCTGACCCCGTCCGTGCGGTTGACAGGAAGACGCGGCTCGCTCAGGCGATCTTGCCGCTCGAGCCGACGCGTTCGATCACGACCTGCGGCACGCGCGCGCGCGGGCTGAGCCGCAGGCACATGCGCACGACCTCGGCGCAGTCCTCCGGCCGGATCATCTCCTCGCTGGACAGGCCGGCGAAGCCGGCCATCGGCGTGTCGACGAAGCCCGGGCAGATCGCGATCGCCCGGACGCCGTCGTCGTCGAGGTCGGCATTCAGCGAATGCGTGAGCGAGATCACCGCCGCCTTCGACGCGGCGTAGATCGGCAGGATCGGCACCGGCTGCGTCCCGGCGATCGAGGCGAGGTTGACCACCCAGCCCTTCGTCTTGCGCAGGTGCGGGATCGCGGCCTGGGTCACGAGCACGAGACCACGCAGGTTGATCGCGAGCTGCCGGTCGAGGTGCTTCAGCTGGACGTCCTCGACCCGGCCGGCGATCCCGATCCCGGCCGAGTTCACGAGCAGGTCGAGCCCGCCCTCACGCGCGACGTGCTCCTCGACGACGCGCGCGCAGTCCTCCGGCTTCGAGACGTCCGCCGCGATCGCGTGCGCACCGCAGCTCGGCCGCCGCAGCCTCGACCTTCTCGGCGGTGCGGGACGCGAGCGTGAGGGCGAATCCCTCCTCGCGGAGCATCCGTCGCGATCGCCAGGCCGATGCCCGACGAGCCGCCGGTGACGAGCGCCGAAGCCACGGTTGCGACTATCTCAGAAATGCGCAGAGGACTGGCCTGTCAGGATGGCGAACCTGGGCGCGAATCACAAGGCTCCTCCTCTCCCCTGAGACGCAGCGGCGGCTCCCCGGCCGCCGTTGTGTTGCCTAGGCGTATTTTGCAGGCATGACGGAGAGCCTCACCTCGCTCGCGCACGAGCGGCGGCTGCGCCGCGAAGTACTCGGCGGCGCGCCTCGAAGAGCTCCTGCGCGGGTTCGTGCCCGCCGAGGCCGAGAACCTGCTCGTCGGGCTCTCGCCCGCCGACGACGCCGTCGTCTACAAGCTCGACGACGAGCGCGCGCTCGTCTTCACGCTCGACTTCTTCCCGCCGCTCGTCGACGACCCCGCGCTCTTCGGGCGGATCGCGGCGACGAACGCGCTCAACGACGTCTTCGCGATGGGCGGCTCGCCGCTGCTCGCGCTCTCGATCGCGGCCTTCCCGGAGAGCCTGCCGAACGAGACGCTCGCCGCGATCTTCGGCGCCGCCGACGAGCAGGTGCGCGCGGCCGGCGGGATCCTCGCCGGCGGGCACACGCTCCGCGACGACGAGCCGAAGTACGGGCTCGCCGTCGTCGGCACCGTCCACCCGGACGGCTTCTGGCCGAAGAGCGGCGCGCGGCCGGGCGACGCGCTCTTCCTGACGAAGCCGCTCGGGACGGGGATGCTCCTCCACGCCGCGCGTGCCGGGCGGCGGCACGAGGAAGGGCTCGACGCGGCGACGCGGTCGATGACGCTCCTCAGCCGCGAGGCCGCCGACGTGCTGCGGCCGTTCGAGCCGAACGCCGTCACCGACGTGACGGGCTTCGGCCTGCTCGGCCACGCGCACGAGATGGCCGAGCGGAGCGGCGTCCGGATCGAGCTGGACGCGCGCGAGCCTGCCGCTCTTCCCCGGCGCGCGCGACGCTGCGGCGGCCGGCGTCCGCACGGGCGGCGACTCGCGGAACCGCGACTTCGCAGGCCCGCACGTCGAAGCGGACGGCGTCCCGGAGGATCTGCTGGCGCTCGCCTACGACCCGCAGACCTCGGGCGGCCTGCTCATCGCGCTGCCCGCCGAGAAGGGCGCGGTGCTGGCTGCGACGTTCGCAGCGCACGGCCTCTTCCTCGCGCGCATCGGCCGCGTCGTCGAGGGCGCCGGCGTTTCGCTTGCGTAGGCTCGGCCCAGTGACTCCCGTGCGGTTCGCGAAGCTCGCGGCCGCGTCCGCGCTCTCGCTCTACCTGATCGTGCTCACCGGCGCGGCGGTCCGGCTGACCGGCTCGGGGCTGGCCTGCGAGTCGTGGCCCGGCTGCCAGGAGGGCGCCTTCTTCCCCGCGGTGGGAGAGCACTCGACGATCGAGTTCGGCAACCGCGTCTTCGCGCTCTTCCCGATCGTGCTCTCGCTCGCTGACGTGGATCGCGGTCCGCAAGACGCCCGGGCTCGGCCGCTGGGTCGTCTGGACGGCGGCGCTCGTCTTCCTCGGCACGATCGCGCAGGCTCCGCTCGGGCTCCTGACGATCCGGCTCGACCTGCACCCGCTGATGGTGGCGACGCACTTCCTGCTCGCGCTCGTCGTGCTCGCCGGCGCGATGGTGGTCGCGGTCGAGGCCTGGGGGAACGCCCGCGGCCGCGTGGAGTCGCCGGCGCCGATGTGGCTCAAGCTCGCGGGGCTCGTCCTCGCCCTCGCCTGCGGGGTGCTCGTCGTCACCGGCACGCTCTCGACCGCGGCCGGCCCGCACCCCGGCGACAGCGCCGAGATCGAGCGCTTCTGGAACCTGCTCGACGCGGTCTACGATCCACGTCCGCGCGACGGCCGTGTTCGGGATCGCCTTCCTGCTCCTGCTCGGCTGGCTCGTCCGGAACCGAGAGCGCGCCGGGGTGCTCGCTCCGGGCGCGGTCGTGCTCCTGGCGCTGCTGCTGGTGCAGATGGCGGTCGGCGAGCTCCAGTGGCGGAACCAGCTGCCGTGGTGGCTCGTGCTGATCCACGTCGGGCTTGCTGCAGCCGTCTGGGCGTGGACGGTCGGTCTCGTCACGGCCCTCTGGCGCACCCCGCGTCGTACACTGGCGTCATGAGTGAGCTGCGGATGGTCGGCCGTCCGGCGCTCGAGCGTCCGGTCCTGATCGCCGCGTTCCGCGGCTGGAACGACGGAGGTCAGGGCGCCACGCTTGCCGCCGGCTACCTGGCGCGCGTGTGGCACGCCGAGCGCTTCGCGCGAGATCGACCCCGAGGGCTTCGTCGACTTCCAGGCGAACCGGCCGCACGTGTCGCTCGACGAGGGCTGACGAGGCGGATCGACTGGCCGGAGAACGCCTTCTACCACGCCCGGATTCCCGGCTCCGACCGCGACGCGGTCCTGCTGCTCGGCGTCGAGCCGAGCCTGCGCTGGAAGACCTTCTCGAAGCTCGTGATCGACCTCGCCCGCGACCTCGACGTCGAGCTCGTGATCACGCTCGGCTCGCTGCTCGCCGACGTGCCGCACACGCGCGCCGCGCCGGTGACGGGGGCGGCGAGCGATCCGGCGCTCGTCGAGAGCCTCGGGCTGCAGCACTCCCGCTACGAGGGCCCGACCGGGATCGTCGGCGTCCTCCAGGACAGCTGCCGCCGCGAAGGGCGTGCCGGCCGCGAGCCTGTGGGCGGCGGTGCCGCACTACGTCTCGCTCGCGCCGAGCCCGCGCGCTGCCCGCGCTCTCTGCGACCGGCTCGGCCAGCTGCTCGGTGTCGAGATCGACACGGCCGAGCTCGCGGAGGCCGAGGAGTCGTACGCCGAGCAGGTCACCGAGGCGGTCTCCTCCGACGAGGAGACCGCGGCGTACGTCGCCGAGCTCGAGCGGCGCACCGACGAGCTCGACCTCGAGGAGCACGAGGACCTCCCGTCCGGCGACTCGCTCGCCGCCGAGCTCACGCGCTTCCTGCGCGAGCGCGACGCCGAGAACGGCGACGACGGCCCGCGCGAGCAGTAGCTACCTCTCGCTCGACGCCGCCCAGAGATTGATGTCGCTCTCGGTCGCGTAGCTGATCGATCTCCGCCAGCTCCTCGTCCGAGAAATCGAGCTTGTCGAGCGCGGCGACGTTCGCCTCCAGCTGCGCGACGCTCGAGGCGCCGACCAGGGTCGAGGTCATCCGCGGGTCGCGCAGCGTCCAGGCGAGCGCCATCGCGGCGAGTGTCTGGCCCCGGCGCCGCGGCGATCTCGTTCAGCGCGCGCACCTTCGCGAGCGTCTGCTCGTTCAGCTGGTCGCGGCGAGAGCGCGGTGCCCTCGGTCGCTGCGCGCGAGCCCTGCCGGGATCCCGTCGAGGTAGCGGTCGGTGAGGACGCCCTGCGCGAGCGGCGAGAAGCCGATGCAGCCGATCCCTTCCGCTTCGAGCGTGTCGAGCAGCTCCGGCTCGATCCAGCGGTTCAGCATCGAGTAGGACGGCTGGTGGATCGTGATCGGTGTACCGAGGCTGCGGCCGATCGCGGCGGCCTCGCGCGTCTTCTCCGGCGAGTAGGAGGAGATGCCGGCGTAGAGCGCCTTGCCCTGCTTCACCGCGGTGTCGAGGGCGCCGATCGTCTCCTCGAGCGGCGTGTCCGGGTCGAAGCGGTGCGAGTAGAAGATGTCGACGTACTCGAGGCCCATCCGGGCGAGCGACTGGTCGAGGCTCGCGAGGACGTACTTGCGGGTGCCGCCGCCCTCGCCGTACGGGCCGGGCCACATGTCGTAGCCGGCCTTGGTCGAGATCACGAGCTCGTCGCGGTAGGGCCGCAGATCGTCGCGGAAGATCCGGCCGAAGTTCTCCTCGGCGGAGCCGTAGGGCGGCCCGTAGTTGTTCGCGAGGTCGTGGTGGATGATCCCGAGGTCGAAGGCCCGTCGGACGATCGCGCGGCCGTTCTCCCACGGCCGGTCGTGCCCGAAGTTGTGCCAGAGCCCGAGCGACACCGCCGGCAGCTGCAGGCCGCTGCGGCCGCTGCGGCGGTATTGCATCCGCTCGTAGCGATCGGCGCGCCGCGACGTACATGGCGCTGACCCTAACCGAACGTGAAGGCGTAGCCCGCGACGCCCGGGCTGAAGTGAAGCTCGAGCAGGTGGTCGCCGATCTCCGGACGCTCGACGAGCGTGTACAGCCGGTCGCCGGCGACGCGGACCGTCCGCTCCGGCTTCCCGTCGACGAGCACTCGTACCGTGCCGCGGCCCCGTGAGGACGAGGATAGACGTCGCGGGCGCGGTACTCGCAGCCGCAGCCGCGCGTCGCGCCGCGCGACCGCCCGCTCGTCCTCGACCTCCAGCGGCCGCCGAACGCGAGCTCGTTGTCCGCGAGCTTCGCCGGCAGCCGGTAGGCGTGCTCGGCGTCCTCCTCGACCGGTCTCGCCGCCGTTCCGGGCGAGCCGCTGGTAGCCGAGGTAGCTCTCCGGCGTGACGCAGGCCGTGCGGGCTGTCTTCGGCCAGGCCGGACGCCGGCGGCGCGTCGCTCGCCGAGCAGCGTGCGGATCGCCTCCTCCGTCTCCCGTACTCGCCTTCGCCGAAGTGGTAGTAGCGGACGTGGCCCTTCGCGGTCGATCAGGTACTTCGCCGGCCAGTACTGGTTGCGCCAGGCCTCCCAGGTGCCGAAGTCGTTGTCGAGCGCGACCGGGTAGCGGAGCCCGAGCTCGCTTCGACGTTCTCGCGCACGTTCGACGCGACGCGCTCGAACGCGAACTCGGGCGTGTGGACGCCGACGATCGTCAGCCCGGCGGCGCGGTAGCGGCTCGTCCCACTCGCGGATGTACGGCAGCGTGCGCAGGCAGTTGATGCAGGAGTACGTCCAGAAGTCGATCAGCACGACGCGGCCGCGCAGCCCTGCGATCGTCAGCGGCTCGGAGTTGAGCCAGCCCGTCGAGCCCTCGGAACTCGGGCGCGGGGCCGTAGTCCGTCGAGCCCGCTCGCCTGCTCGCCGGTCGCCTCGGGCGCGCGGGCGCCGGTCAGCTCCCGAGCTCCCGCTGCGCGGCGGACGAGCGCTCGAACCGCTCCTGCAACGACTCGGTGTAGCCGGGGATCGCGGTCTGGAGCTCCTGGTCGACGCCGAGCGCGATCGCGAGCGCGGCCGCGGCGACGAGCACGCCTGCGCCGCGGCGGAGCCACTCGGCGTGGGCGCGAAACGCCGCTCGCGGCTCGCTGGCCGGCGAAGGCGATCGCGAGCATCGGCAGCGCCGCGCCGATCGCGTACGCGAGCGTGAGCAGCAGACCGTCGAACCCGACCTCGCGCTTGGCGGCGATCACCGTCACGGCCGCGAGCACCGGCCCCGCGCACGGGACGAAGACGAGCCCGAGGCTCGCGCCGAGGAAGAAGCCGCCGCCGAGATCGCCGGCGCGGCGCCGCGTCAGCGCCTGCAGCGGCCGCGCGAGCAGCTCGCCGACCTGCGGCACGAGCAGCGTCAGCGCGACGAGGAGGAGCAGCGCGATCGCGAGGTTCCGCAGCAGGTCCTGCGGCAGGCCCGAGCAGGTCGAGCAGCCAGGCGGCGAAGAGCGTGAAGACGGTGAAGCTGACGACGATGCCGGCGACGATCGCCAGCGGGCCGGCGGCCGGTCGCTCCGCCGGCGAGCACGATCGGCAGCACCGGGCAGCACGCACGGCGAGAGCGCGGTGACGATTCCCGCGACGAAGCCGATCGCCAGCAGGATCAGCATCGAAGGACCTTCGCCTAGGAGGGTGCGATCGGTTCGGCGGCGCCGTCGTTCGAGGTGCCGAGCCGTCGGAGGCTGCCGCGGGCTTGCGCCGGCGCCGCCGCCGCGGCTTGGGCTTCGCCGTCGCCCCGTCGGCCGGCGCGCCGCCGTTACGTCGCAGCGGCGACCTCGGCGCCGCGGCGGCTGCGCTGCTGCGGCTGCTGCTGGCCGCCGACCTTCTTCCTGCGCTTGCGCCTGCGCGACTTGCGCGACGGCGCCTTCGGCGCGGGCAGGTTGTCGGCGAGCGCGTTCGCGATCTCCCGGATCTCGCCGAGCTCCTCGCGTGCCCGGTCGAGCGCGTTGTTGGCCCGCGGCGTGTACCCCTCGGAGGAGGCGAGCAGCGCCGCGCCGACCTCGAGCGGCAGCGCCTTCGCGACCTGGATCAGCTTCGCGACGTTCTCCTCGTGCCGGTGGCCGCGCGAGTTCGCGACCGCACCGAGCAGGCGCTTCGCCTCCGGGAACTCGGTGCTGGCGCGGCGGTCCTGCACCTTCCGCGTCGCCTTGGCGAGCTTCCACGTCCAGCGCTGGAGGATCTGATCGGGCGCGTTCGCCTTGCCCTCCCCGATCGCGCGGAGCAGGATCCTCGCCCCTGCCGCGCGGTCCTTGTCCCACGGCGGCGCCTGGCTGACGAGCGTGACGAGATCGTCGAAGTCGGCGCGCTCGACGGTCATCGAGACGCGGTCCTGGAGCGCCGTCATCCGCAGGCGGCGGTTCGGGTTCTCGGCCGCGCAGATCGAGAGGAAGGTCTCGAGCGCGGCCTTCGAGGCCCGGCCCTCGGCGAACTTCTTCGCGAACTCGGCGCGCTGGTCGAAGCGGAGCTGCCGGCCGGCGATGGTCGCCCAGTAGCGCTGCTCGTCCTCGTCCATGTACTTCGGGTCGATCCGCTGCCACTCGCGCTGGATCACGGCGAGCCGGCGCGAGACGTCCGGCGTGACCGGGACGAGCCACGTCGCCGGCGAGAGCCTGCGGCGGGCGCGGCGCTGGACGCGGCGGCGCGGTGCCGGCGTGACGCGCGCTCCCTCGCGGTAGAAGTCGGCGTCGAGCAGCGAATGGAGGGAGACGACGCGCTCGTTGTGCGTCGCCGACTTGGGCGTGAAGTCGAGGACGATGCCCGCCTCCTTGCGCGGATGGGTGCGCATGATCCGGCCGATCCGCTGCTGGTAGACGCGCTTCGACGCCGTCGGAGCGAGGTGCATGCAGACGGTCGCGCGGGGCGAGTTCCAGCCTTCGGCGAGCAGCATCGCGTTGATCAGCACGTTGATCTCGCCGCGCTCGTAGGCGGCGAGCGTCTCGGCGAGCTTCACCGGCGGCGTGCGGCCCGAGACGGCCTCCGCCTTCAGTCCGGCCGCGCGGAACTCCTGCGCGAGGTTGTAGGCATGGTCGACGCCGGCCGCGTAGACGATCCCGGGCGTCGCTGTCGAAGCGCTCGCGGTAGAGGCTCGCCGCCGCCTGGTTCAGAGCCTGGTGGTCGAGGGCCGCGGCCAGGGCGCGCTCCTCGAAGTCGCCGCCGACGATCGGGACCGAGTTGATCGCGGCGGCGGGCGGCACGCGCAGGCAGCGCAGCGGCGCGATCAGCCCGCGGCGGGCGGCGTCGGCGAGCGGAAGGTCGTCGACCGAGGCGGGGAAGACGTCCGAGACCTGCTTCGCGATCAGCTGCTCGGTCGCCGTCATGCCGATGTAGATCGGCTCCGGGAAGCTGCGGATCGCCGCGCTCGTCTTCTCGCCGAGCGCCGTGTGCGCCTCGTCGCAGATCACGAGCTGGTACGCCTCGCGCGAGAGCGAGTCGGCGTGCCGCGCGAACCAGGCGTACGTCTGGATCGTGATCGGATCGCCGCGGAGCGGTTCCTTGCCCCGGCTCGATTGCGTCGGTGAACGCGCTCCCCGTAGCCCTCGGTCGTCAGGTCTCGCTGGAACTGCGTGACGAGCAGTCGCCGGTGCGTGAGAATCAGGATCCCGAGCGTGCGCGCTGCTTCGACGAAGCCCGCGGCGGCGATCGTCTTTCCCGACGCCGTCGGGTGGCGGAAGCGGTAGCGGCGGACGGCGCCCGGATCCTCGCCCACGAAGCCCCTCGGGCTCGTCCTCGCCCTCGTCGTCGCTCGACCTCCTCGTCCTCGTCCTCGGCTTCCTCCGGCTCGAGCTCGGCGTCGCCGTTGCCGTTCCCGTTCTCGTCCTCCGCGTGGCGCTGGTTGGCCGCGATCAGCTCGGTGAGCATCCCGGCGAGCGCGTCGATCTGGTGCTTGCGGAGCTCGGTCCCGGCGGCGGTCGTCGGAGGCTTCATCGAGAGAACGCGCTCGAGTCCGAGCAGGAAGCCGAAGCGAACCTTCCAGCGGGACGAGGGTGCTTTGCGGCCGGCGTTGAGCTCGGCCAGAGCCTCGTCCAGCGCCGCACGGCGCGCTGTACCGGGGGCCAGTGCCTCACCCGGTTCCTCGCCGGGGTGAAGGAAGGGCTCTCCGGCCCATTTCTGCGCGCGGAGCGCGTCGGCATTCAAGCCATCCGTCGCGTCCGACGTGAGTGTCGGGTTCAGTATCGCTTCTGACATATGCGCAGCACGAATCGGATGTGCTGCTTTCCTCAGGAGTGGCGCGCCCGTTTGTTGACCAATGCGGACGAGCGGCGCTTCTCGCAGCATACCCGAATTCGCGGCCGTTCGGAGTGCCTATTCTGGGTCGATGCCTGATTGGGAGGAGCTGCACGCGCGGGCGCGCGAGCGCTACGAGGACGGTGAGGCGCGGCTTCCCGACGATCCCGACCAGCGGCAGCGGCAGCTGACGAGGATGGGGAACGCGGCCGGTGCGGCGGCGCTGACGGCGTTGATGGCCGGCCGCGACGGCGGCGAGTGGTTCGCGCGCTCGGCCGACCGCTACCGCGAGAGCTGGGAGCACGCCCCGCCGGAGAGCTGGGGCCGGCCGATCGGCGCGATCAAGTCGCGGATCCTGGGCGGCGACTGGGAGGGCGCGGCCGACGATGCACGGTGGGCGCTCGAGGTCGGCGCGGCCGAGTCCGACTCCCCGATCGGCAGCTACGCCGCCGCACTCGCGTTCGCGACGCTCGGAGAGTGGGACGACGTGCGGCCACACGCCGACGTCGCCCGCACGCACGCGATCTTCCCGAGTGCGGTCGCCGACGCGCTCGCGTTTATCGCGGCGGAAGACGTGGTCGGCTACGTCGAGGCGGTCGAGGAGGTCCTCGAGTCGTTCGAGACGCGCGACGAGTATCTCGAGGACGTCCCGGTCGCGGACACCGTGCTCGTGCTCCAGGCGCTCGCCGGCCGCCGCGGCATGGCGGCCGAGCTCGAGTCGGAGCTCCTGCCGTGAAGCGACCGGTGCTCCTCTACGACGGCGGCTGCCGGTTCTGCCGCTTCACCGCCCGTGTTGCTGCCCGCTTCGACCGCGGCCGCTATGCCTATCTGCCATTCGACGACGCTGAGGCCGCACCGCTGCTCGCCCGGCTGCCCGAGGCGAGGCGATACGCGAGCGCGCATCTCTTCCGGCCCGACGGCTCGGTCTGGAGCCCGAGCAGCGCGCCCTACCGCCTCGTCGCGGCGAACCGCGGCCGGCTCGGACGACTCGTTCCCGCTCGCCCCGGCCCGCGCCGCTATCCCTGAGGCAGCTGCGAGGCGGAGGCCGCTGTCGAGGATCGCGATCGTCCTGCGGCCGCGGATCAGGCTCGCCGGGATCTCGCGGCTCGGCTCGTCCGCGAAGGCGCGGCGAACCACCTCGGCCTTCGTCCTCGCCCAGAACGAGGTAGACGAGCAGCTTCGCCGCCGCGAAGACCGGTGGCGTCATGGTCACGCGCGGAACGAACGGCTCGAGCTGTGGCCTCGGCCGCGATCGCGCGCCGCTCCGTCTCGTCGAGTCCCGGCGCGTGCGGGAAGAGCGACGCGGTGTGCCCGTCGGGGCCGATCCCGTTCAGCGCCAGGTCGAGCGTGACGCCCTTCAGCTCCTCGTCGTAGAGGTCTGCCGCCTTCGCGGCGCCGAGCTCGCCGCGAATTCGATGCACCTCCGGCTGCACGCTGAGCCGGTCGAGCAGCGTCTCCTTCGCCAGCCGGTAGTTCGAGAGCTCGTCGTCCGGCGGCACGGCGCGGTCGTCCCCGAACCAGACGTGCATGCCGGACCAGTCGGGGCGAAGCTCCGCAGCGATCTCGTGGGCGGCGGCCGGGCGCCGAGCCGCCGGAGAGCGCGACGTGAGCGGAAGCGGCGACCAGGAGCTCGGCAGCCGCACGCGCCGGCTCGTCTTCGACCCGGATCTCGACGCTTCACTGGTCGCCGGCGGCAAGCTCCAGCGACCGGTCCATCGCGGCCTGGATCGCGTTCAGGAACGCGGCGCGCACGCCTGCCTGCTCGAGCTCGCGGATCGCCGCGATCGTCGTCCCGCCCGGCGAGGTGACCATCTCGCGCAGCTCCACCGGGATGCATCTTCAGGTCCCGCAGCTGCTTCGCCGTCCCGAGCATCGTCTGGACGACGAGCTGCGTCGAGACCTCGCGCGAGAGGCCGAGCAGGATGCCCGCCTCGATCATCGCCTCCGCCAGCAGGGCGAAGTAGGCCGGGCCTGATCCGGACACGGCGGTGACCGCGTCCATGTAGGGCTCCGCGACCCGGACGACAGCGCCGACATGCCGCAGTGCCTCCTCGGCGAGCACCATGCTCTCCTCGCCCGCGTGCGACCCCGCGCAGATCCCGGCCATGCCCTCGTGGACGACGGCGGGCGTGTTGGGCATCGCGCGCACGACCGGGACACCGTCACCGAGGTGACGCTCGATCGCGGCCGTCGGGATCGCCGCTGCGATCGAGAGCACGGTCTGCTCGGGCTGGATCAGCGGCCCGATCTCGCCAAGGAGCGTCTCGATGTCCTGCGGCTTGACGGCGATCACGACGAGCGCCGCGCCGGCCGCGGCCTCTGCGTTCGAGAGCGTGACGTGCAGCCGTGCCGCTCGCGCAGCTCGGTCGCGCGCTCTTCGCGCCGCGTCGAGGCCGAGAGCTCGTCCGCCGTTCGCCACCCGGCGGAGAGCAGACCGGCGATCAGCGCCTCCCCGATCTGGCCCGCACCGAGGATCGCGATCCTGCGCTCGTCGACTGCCATCGGCGAAGTGTACAGGCGGGCCCTACAGCGAGGTCGGCGCGAGCCGCTCGGCGAGCGCGGTCAGCACCTTGACCTGGATGTTCGGCGAGTGGTCGAGCAGCTGGCGGAAGGCGCGGTCGGTGATCACGAGAGCGCGCACCGGCGATGTCGTCTTGATCGTCGCGTTCCGGGGCGTCTTCGCGATCAGCGCGATCTCGCCGAAGAAGTCGCCCGGCCCGAGCTTGGCGATCTTCTTGCCGCCCCGCTCGACGTCGGCCGTCCCCTCGACGAGCACGAAGAACTCGTGCCCGGAGTCCCCTTCCTTGATCAGCGTCTTGTCCGCCGGTAGATCGATCTCGTCCGCAATCGACGCGATCTCGGCCAGCTCCGACTTCGAGGCGGACGCGAACAGCGGCACACGCTTGATCAGATCGATCTTCGAGTTGTGCCCGAGGTGCATGACGCGATCCTACGCCTCTGTTATGCAGCTCGGCAACGCACGAGCCGGGCGCGATCCGCGCTCGCACCGGGAACGAGTCCCGCGCTCCAGCCCTTCATCAGGTAGACGCCCGCGAGCCCGGCCCATTCCTCGTACGGAGCGAGCAGCTCCGCGGTCTCGTGCAGCTCCACCCACCGCCCTCGGAGCGCGGAGCAGAGCTTGACGAGGGCGAGGTCGCCGACGAGCCCGTGGCGGTAGCTGCCGAGGCCTTCGAGCGCGATCACCCCGAGCGACCACGGGCCGAGGCCGCGTTCGCGCAGGAGCCGCGCCGCCACCGCTTCGATCGGATGTGCACGTAGCCCCTCGAGGTCGAGTGTGCGGCAGACGCGGACGAGAGTCGACGCGCGCTGCGTCGCGAGCCCGAGCCGGCGCAGCTCCGCCGGCGAGAGCGCGCCGATCGCCTGGCGGCTCGGGCGCCGGCTCGCCGCACGCCCGCACGATCGCCCGCTCGATCGCGAGCGCGCGCCTGGCTTCGATCAGCTGCCCGCAGACGGCCCGCAGTACGGCGTGGGCGACGGTGGGGCGGCGCGAGGGGACGGAGGCCGTGCAGGCTCCGGATCGACGGGCCGAGCAGCGGGTCGTGGCGGAAGCGCTGGGAGAACTCCGTCGTGTCGGAGTCCAGCGCGAGCATGAACCGCAGCAACTCGAGCGACTCCTCGTCCGGCGCGCGCAGGACGACGAGGCCGTCCGACCGCTGCCACGCCTGCCCGCGGCCGCCGCCCGGCAGCGGCGTCTCGAACGTCGGGCGCCGGTAGGTCATCAGGTGCAGGCGGTACGGCCCGCGTGGTCTGACGACGTCCTCGATCACCGCCCCGCACCTTACTCTTGTGACCTGATGGGCCTGGCCGACGCGATTTCGTCTGCGCTCGCGCCGGCGGAAGTTCGGCCTCTTCATGGAGACGATGGCGCCGACCGAGTCGACGACCGTCCTGGACATCGGCGTTGACGACGTCGCCTTCGGCGAGCACGCGGGCTGCCGGACGCTGAACTTCTTCGAGGCGCTGTACCCCTGGCCGCAGCAGGTCACGGCGCTCGGCGTCCACGAAGGGACGCGCTTTCGCGAGAGCTACCCGCAGGCGAGGTACGTCCAGGGCGACGCGCTCGCTCTTCCCTTCGAGGACGACGAGTTCGACATCGCGTTCTCGAATGCGGTGATCGAGCACGTCGGCGGCCCGGAGGAGCAGCGGCGTTTCGTCGACGAGGCGTCTGCGTGTCTCGCGGCGAGCGTTCGTGACGACGCCGAACCGGTGGTTCCCGGTCGAGGTGCACACGCGGCTTCCTCTCGTCCACTGGCTACCCGGAAGCCGTTGCGCACCGTGCGTACGACCTCGCGCGCAAGCCCTGGGCGAAGGAGAACCACCTGCTCGGACCGCGCGAGCTGCGCAACCTCTTCCCGAGCGAGGCACGGATCGTGAACCTCGGCCTGACCCTGGTGGCCGTTCGTTGACTGAGCGGATCCCGAAGTGGGCGCTCTTCGCGTTCATCGTCGCGCTCCCGTTCCACAACCTGGCGATGGCCATGCTCTGGGACGCCGGCATCCGGGACACCGCGCTCGATGTCGTCTCCGCCTGGAAGGAGGTGCTGCTCGCACTCGCGCTCGCCGCGATCGTCTGGCGGCGCCGCGGGATCCCGTTCAAATCGACCTCGACCGACTGGCTCGCGCTCGTCTACACGGCCTTCGTCGTCCTGTACGCGGTGATTCCGCAGGACTGGCTCGGCGGTGAGGCGTCGACGCGCGGCGTCCTCTTCGGACTCCGCCACGATCTGGCGCCCGTCGCCGCGTACTTCCTCGGCCGGGCGATCACGCTCTCGCATCGCGACCGCGAGCGCATCGGCTGGGCGATCCTCGGCGTCGCCGCGGTGGTTGCCGCCTGGGGGCTCGTCGACATCTACACGATCTCGCTCCAGACCTGGCGCGACTCCGGTGTGCCGGGATGGTTCAGCGAGCAGCTCGGGCTCGACTACGGCGACGGGCTCTCCGGCCTGCCGGAGAACTGGGTCTACAACCCCGGCGACGAACGGCCGCTGCGCCGGCTCGTCTCGACCTTCCTCAGCCCGCTCGCCACGGCGTACCTGCTCGTCGTCGCGATCCTGCTCGCCGCGACCTGGCGCGGCAGCCGCTGGCTTCCCGCTCTCACGGCACTCCTCGCCGTCGGCCTGTTCTTCACGTACTCGCGCACGGCGATCGCGGCGCTCGTGGTCGGGCTCGCCCTGCTCGCGTACGCCCTCCGCACGTGGTGGCCGGTCGCCGCTGCCGTGGTGCTCCTCGCCGCCGCGTTCTTCTTCGTCCGCGCCTATCCCGACATCGCGCCCGAGACGCGGTTCACGCCGGCCGAGCTCGAGATCCAGCGGGCCGGAGGCCAGAAGGAGGAGACGAGCGGCAATCCGCTCGACCCGGACGAATCGTCGTTCGGAAGCCATCTCGACAGCCTGCGCGAGGGGATCAGAACGGTCGTCGAGCACCCGTAGGGCTACGGGCTCGGCAACTCGGGGGTGACGGCGAAGCGGACCGGGAAGGAGATCAAGGCGGGGGAGTCGACGTACACGGAGCTCGGCGTCGAGATCGGCCTGCTCGGGATGCTGGCGTTCATCGCCTGGAACATCGCGTTGCTGCGCGTGACGCTGCGCCGCGCCCCGTGGCTGGGTGCCTCGCTCGGCGCGGTTCTGGTGCTCGCGATCCAGACTGACGTGATCGGCGTGCACTGGCTTGCCTTCGTGCTCTGGGCACTTGCGGGCGAGCGAGCGTAAGAGGCCTCTAACCCTTTAGTCGTGGGCCTTCGAGGCCGATAGGAGAACGGTGGAAGCGGCCCACGACAACCGACGCCAACTCGGCCAGCTCATGGTCGACGAGGGAATCCTCACCTCCGACCAGCTGACGCAGGCGCTCGCGGAGCAGGATCGGACCGGCCAACCGCTGGGCGAGATCCTCGTCGAGCTCGGCTTCGCGTCCCCCGGCGCGGTCGCAAACTCCCTTGCAGAGCAGCACGGCGGCCTTCTGAAGACCGAGTACGGCGTCAGCGCCGGCCTGCGCACTGTGTCCGACGCCGGTCTCGCGAACGCGCCCGTTCGGCCCTTGATCCCGGCTCAGGACGATCGCCAGTCGGCGGAGGAGAGCGACGGTCAGGACGAGCCCGTCGCGCTCCGCGTGATCCCGCTGTATCCGCCCCGCGGCCGACGGCCCGCCGCTGGTGCCCACGCCGGCCGTGGAGATGCCCGACCCACCCGCCCAGATCCCCAACGCGGAGGAAGCGCGGATCGCGGATCTCTCTG
This sequence comes from uncultured Gaiellaceae bacterium, assembly GCA_963752405.1. Lineage (GTDB taxonomy): Bacteria > Actinomycetota > Thermoleophilia > Gaiellales > Gaiellaceae > Gaiellasilicea. Next base: position 212,907 of record CAVVYB010000010.1, on the reverse strand, counting down.
CGCGTCTCGACGACACGGCCGGCAAGCTCCGCATCAGCCAGCAGGCGCGTGACGCGTTCTCGAAGCGCGTGAGCGAGCTCGAGGCGCAGCTCGCGGCGGCATCGGGTGACGCGGCGCCTCAGGCCGACCCCGCGCAGGCTGCCCGGATCGAGCAGCTCGAGACACACATTCAGCAGCTCGACGAGCACATCAAGGCTGCAGCAGCCGACCGCGAGAACGATCGTGCAGCACTACACCGAGCTCCAGACTCAGCTCGCGGCTGCCCAGGCAGCCGACACCCGAGGCCGACCCCGCCCAGGCGGCGAGGATCGAGGAGCTCGAGGCCCAGCTGCAGGCGGCCGCGGTCGAGCGGGAGGGGCTCGCCGCGAGCCTCACCGAGCTTCAGGCCAGACTGAGTGAAACGTCACAGGCACGTGACGCGGAGCGCACTGAAGCCTCCGCCGGTGCCGAAGCCCGCGTCTCGGTGCTGGAGGGCCAGCTCAAGGATGCGGCGCAGGAGCGCGGCATCCTGGAGAAGCGCACGTCGGAGCTTCAGGGTGCGCTGCTCGCGTCAGAGCAGGCACGCGCCGGAGAGATCCAGACTGCGGTCGCGGAAGCCCTCGAGCGCGTCGCCGAGCTCGAGGCGCAGCTCGAGCAGGCCGAAGTCAACGCCGCCGAGCCGGCCGCCGGCACGGTCGAGCTCGAGGCACAGCTTCAGGCGGTCAGCGCCGAGCGCGACGCGATGCTGGCGGGGCTCGCCGAGCACGAAGCGACGGTGGCCACGTTGCGCGAGCACCTCGCCGACCGAAATCGGCTGCTCGCCGAGAAGACGAGGCCGCCGAGAGCGTTGGCGAGGAAGACTCGAGCCGGGTTGTCGAGCTCGAGGCGCAACTTGCATCAGAGCAGTCCCGCGCCGCAGAGATCGAGAGCGCAACCGCCGCGGCCGTGGCGCGCGTCGCAGAGCTGGAGGCGCAGCTTCAGCAGGCCGAGCTTGCCGCAGCCGCCGTCGCGAGCGAGAGCAGCGAGGCGTCCGATAACCGAGCGATCGAGCTCGAGGCGCAGCTGACCAGCTTGCGCGAGGAGCTTGCCGACCGCGATCGGCAGCTTGCGGAGCGTCCCACCGAGCACGAAGCCGCCGACTCTCGGTCTCCGCGCGCTGGTCGAGAACGTCGAGCACGAGGCGATGGCCGGTCTGCGTGAGGACGTTGCCGACCGCGACCGGCGGCTGGCCGAGAACGTCAACGAGATTGCGCGGTTGAACCGCGAGCTGGCGGAGAGCGCCGAGCGCGAGGCCGCGATGACCAGCCTGCGTTCGGAGCTTGACGACCGCGATCGGCAGCTGGCCGAGAGGGCCATGCTGGTCGAGAATGTCGAGCACGACGCGATGACCTCTCTGCGCGACGACCTCAGCGACCGCGAGCAGCGGATCGCCCGCACGAGCGAGGAGCTCGCCGACCGGGATCGGCAGCTGGCCGAGATCGCCGAAGAGATCGCACGGATCAACAGCGCTCACGAGGCGACGACGAACCGGTTGCGCGAGGACCTCGCCGACCGCGAGCGACAGTTGGCGGAGAGCGCGGACCGAGGAGAAGGCGCCACGCCGGTCGAGGATGAGCAGACACACGTCCTCTTCATTCCGACCCAGAGCGGCTACTCGCTGCTCGAGCGTCCCGGCCCGGCTCCGGAGATCGGGGCGACGGTCGAGGTCGACGGCGAGTCCGAGAATGCCGGCCACTTCGTCGTCCGCAAGCACGGCCGGCCGGTGCCCGGCGGCCCGCGCTGTGCGTACGTCGAGCGCGTCTAGCTCTTCTCGTCCGTTCGCCTCCGGCTCCTCCGCGCTCTCCTCTTCCGGCTCGATGATCTCGGTCGCGACGACCGCTGCGCGGCTCTTTCGTCTCCTGCGACGAGCGCCCGCGATGGTTCGCTGCAGCTCTCGCTCGTTGCGCGAGCGTCGGTCGTCGAGCTCCTTCGCCGAAGCCTTCAGCTCGTCGGCCCGTCCGTCCTCCGCGTAGAACGAGACGCCGAGCTCGCGGATCTTCGCGTCCCGCTCGCGGCGGAGCCGAAACTGCTCCTTCCGTAGCCGGACCACGTCCCGGCCTGCCTTCGACCAGGTCGAGATCGATTCGACGGCCACGTCTGCTTCGTCGCGGACCCGGTCGGCCGTGCTCACGCTCGCGCGTGCGAGCCGCGTCTCGGGCCAGCGCCGCGCAGCCGGCGAGAAATGTCGGGACGAGACAGGCTGCGAGGACGATCGCAGATCACGCCGACGACGAGCGCCCCCAGGACGACCAGCACGATCCCGAGCGACGAGCAGCGCGAGCAGGACACCGAAGACGAACACCGGCGATCGCGAGCCCGAAGTACCGGGTCTCCGCGTGCTGGATGTCGATCGGCTCCTCGCGCGGCTCCGGAGCAGGCAGATCGGTGCGGCGCCCGCAGGAGGGGCAGAAGGTCGCGTTCTCGGGCAGGTCGCCGCCGCAATGCGAGCACGTCTCCACCCGGCGGTTCTCTCCAGGGCATAGCGATCCCTAACCCGGGTATCGTCGCTGGATGAGCACGATCGATCCGCGCGTCGACATCGGCCACGTCCATCTGAAGGTGGCGGACATCGATCGCTCGCTCGCGTTCTACACCGGCGTGCTCGGATTCGAGCTGCAGCAGCGGCTGGGGGACGAGGCCGCATTCGTCTCCGCGGGCGGCTACCACCATCACATCGGCCTGAACACGTGGCAGAGCCGCGGAGCGCTCGCCGCCGCCGCCGGGCCACACGGGGCTCTTCCATTCGCGATCCGCTATCCCGACCGGCGCGACGCTCGCCGATGCGCTGCGGCGGCTCGTCGAGGCCGGCCATCCCGCTCAGCGGCGCCTCCGACCACGGCGTCAGCGAGGCGATCTACCTGGCCGATCCGGACGGGAACGGGATCGAGCTCTACCGCGATCGGCCCCGAGAGGAATGGCCGCACGATCCGGACGGCAGCGTCGCGATGATGTCGATCCCGCTCGACCTGGACGCGCTTGCTGGCGGAGGCGCCTGATGCCTAGGGGCTACATGGAAGGCCCCGCCGCCGACGAGGCCGAGCGCAGGCTCGACGAGCTCGAGCGCCCGGTCGAGGAAGCTCCGGAGGAGCGGCTTGCCGTCTTCGGCTCGACCGCGGACGACGCCGAGAAGCACTTCATCGGCTGGCGCGACGATGTCGATCCCGATCAGCTGTTCGCGTCGGGTCAGGCATGGGGTCTGTCGGTTGTTCGTCGCCGGGCCGAATAGCCGTTCTCAGCGCTGCTCGTGGCGTTTGCTCGGGTCGTGCTCCATGGTCGTCGCGCAGGCGCTCGCTGGCGAAAAGTGAGTGAAGTTCAGGTTGCACGGGGCCTCCTTGGCTTGCTTGCACTCGTCCTCACGGTAGGGATTTCCGCCTGGTCAACGCTCGTTTCGAGTGTCACGCGCGTGCGATACAACTAGGGCATGGCAAAAGCTGTCGAGCAGCTCGACCAGGTCACGATCCGCTTTGCGGGCGACTCGGGCGACGGGATGCAGCTCACCGGCGACCGGTTCACGAGCGAGACGGCCGTGCTCGGGAACGACCTCTCGACGCTCCCGGACTTCCCGGCCGAGATCCGGGCTCCGGCGGGCTCGCTCCCGGGCGTCTCGGGCTTCCAGCTCCACTTCGCGGACCACGACATCCTCACGCCCGGTGACGCGCCGAACGTGCTGGTCGCGATGAACCCCGCGGCGCTGAAGACAAACATCGGCGACCTGCCCAAGGGAGGCACGCTGATCGTCGACACCGACACGTTCAAGGATCGCAACCTGCAGAAGGCCGGCTACGAGACGAGCCCGCTCGAGGACGGCTCGCTCGCCGACTATCACGTCCACGAGGTCGCGCTCACGTCGATGACGGTCGGGGCGTTGAAGGGGATCGAGGGGATCACGTCGCGCGAGGCCGAACGGTCGAAGAACTTCTTCGCGCTCGGGCTGATGAGCTGGCTCTACAACCGGCCCACCGAGGGGACGCTCGACTTCGTCGCGAAGAAGTTCGCCAAGCGGCCCGAGATCGCTCAGGCCAACACGACCGCGTTCAAGGCGGGCTACGCCTACGGCGAGACGTCTGAGGACTTCGCCGTCAGCTACGAAATCGCGCCGGCCAAGATGACGCCGGGCGTCTATCGGCAGATCAGCGGCAACACGGCGCTCGCCTATGGGCTGATTGCCGCCTCGAAGCTCTCAGGCCTCGATCTGTTCCTCGGCGCGTACCCGATCACGCCGGCGAGCTCGGTCCTGGAGGAGCTCGCGCGACACAAGTCGTTCGGCGTCCGAACGTTCCAGGCCGAGGACGAGATCGCCGCAGTCGGCGCAGCGCTCGGCGCGGCCTTCGGCGGCTCGCTCGGCGTCACGACCTCCGCCGGGCCGGGGATCGTGCTCAAGCAGGAGACGATCGGGCTCGGGATCATGCTCGAGCTGCCGCTGCTGATCCTCGACATCCAGCGCGCCGGCCCCTCGACCGGGATGCCGACGAAGCCGGAGCAGGCCGACCTGCTGATGGTGATGTTCGGGCGCAACTCCGAGAGCCCCGTGCCGGTGCTCGCGGCCTCGACCCCGGCGCAGTGCTTCCACGCCGCGATCGAGGCGGCGCGGATCGCGTTGAAGTACCGGACGCCCGTCTACCTGTCTCAGCGACGCGTACCTGGCGAACGGCTCCGAGCCGTGGCTGATCCCGAGCGTGGCCGACCTGCCGGACATCTCGATCGAGTTCGCGACGGCCGGCGAGGGCGAGTTCATGCCGTACGCCCGCGACCCCGAGACGCTCGCACGGGAGTGGGCGATCCCGGGCACGCCCGGGCTCGAGCACCGGATCGGTGGGCTCGAGAAGGCCGACGTCACCGGCTCGATCTCCTACGACCCCGAGAACCACGACCTGATGACCCGTCTGCGCGCCGCGAAAGTGGCCGGAATCGCGAACGACATCCCTCTGCTCGCAGGTCGACGACCCCGACGGTGCGGACACGCTGGTGCTCGGCTGGGGCTCGACGTACGGCCCGATCGGCGCCGCGGTGAAGCGCGTGCGGCGGGCCGGACATCATGTCGCGCAGGCGCACCTTCACTACCTCAACCCGTTCCCGCTCAACACGGCCGAGGTGCTGCGGAGCTACGACAAGATCCTGATCCCGGAGATGAACCTCGGCCAGCTGCTGAAGCTCGTTCGCGCCGAGTTCCTGGTCGACGCGATCGGCTACAACCGCGTGCGCGGCACCCCGTTCAAGGCGAGCGAGCTCGCCGAAGCGATCACGGCGCTGGTGGAGTCGTGAGACCGAAGAAGAAGACTCCCGACCAGCGCGGCATCCTGTTGAAGGAGCGGCCGTTCTCCTACCGTCCCCGCCGGGACGGCACGGTCGAGATCCTCTGGAAGGGCCGGCACGCGACGACGCTCGCGGGGAAGATCGCGGAGAAGTTCCTCGAGGTGGCGCCGACCGAGGACGAGCAGGGCCAGCAGCTGCTGATGGCGAAGGCGACCGGGAACTTCAAGCGCGGGAACGAGAGGAAGCGATGAAGAGCCTGCCCTTGATCGTCCCGGACGGCTGCACGCTGTCGTCGGACGCTCTCGTCGAGCAGGCCGGACGAGTCGCACGGCTGCTCCCGTCGGTCGCAAGCGTGGATCGGTCGCAGGACGCCTTGGTTGTCGCCTTCGAGCAGGGCGTCGATCGCGCGCTTCTCGAGCAGGTCGTGACGACGGAGCAGGGCTGCTGCGCGTTCCTCGCGATCGCCTACGACGATGACGCGCGGGAGCTGTCGGTCGGCGCGCAGGACGAGCAGGGCCGCGAGGTCGTGCGGCGGCTGGCGGAGTTCTTCGAGGAGGGTCGATGAGCGAGGGCAACGGCAACCCGCTGTGAAGCTGACGGCGAAGGACTTCAAGTCCGACCAGGAGGTGCGCTGGTGCCCGGGCTGCGGCGACTACGCGATCCTGGCCGCCGTTCAGTCCTTCATGCCCGAACTCGGGCTGAAGCGCGAGAACATCGTCTTCGTCTCCGGGATCGGCTGCGCCGCGCGCTTCCCGTACTACATGCAGACCTACGGGATGCACTCGATCCACGGCCGCGCGCCGGCGATCGCGACCGGCTTGAGCGTGTCCCGTCCGGACCTGTCGGTGTGGGTCGTGACCGGCGACGGCGACTCGATGTCGATCGGCGGCAACCACCTGATCCACGCGCTGCGCCGGAACGTGAATCTCAAGCTCCTGATCTTCAACAACGAGATCTACGGGCTGACGAAGGGCCAGTACTCGCCGACGAGCAGGTCCGGCACCGTGACGAAGTCGACGCCGATGGGGTCGATCGACCATCCGTTCAACCCGCTGTCGCTGGCGATCGGCGCCGAGGCGAGCTTCGTCGCGCGCGCGATCGACACCGACAAGAAGGAGCTGACCGAGGTGCTCCGCGCCGCCGCGCACCACAAGGGGAGCGCGTTCGTCGAGATCTACCAGAACTGCAACATCTACAACGACGGCGCCTTCGACTTCGTGCGGGAGGAGAAGGAGAACCGGCTGTACCTCAGGCACGGCGAGCCGATCGTGTGGGGCGACAAGGGCGTTCGCCTGCGGCCGGACGGGTCGCCGGAGGTCGTGGCGGCGACCGAGCCGGGCCTGCTCGTACACGACGCACACGCCGCCGAGCCGGCGCACGCGTTCGCGCTGTCGCGGATGACGCAGGAAGTGATCGGCGCAACTCCGATGGGCGTCTTCCGCGCGGTCGACCGCCCGGTCTACGACGAGCTGATGGCCGAGCAGATCAGCGTCGCGAAGGGGAAGGGCGAAGGCGAGCTCGCCGCGCTGTTGGGCAGCGGCGACACCTGGTCGATCTCCTGAGCTCAGCAGAGTTGGGCGAGCCGCCCGGTATCCACGTCGTACAGAAACCCACCCACGCGGAGGCGTGAGAGGTACGGCCACGAGCGCACCCGCTGGACGTCGGCTCGGAGCGTGGCCTCCTGGTCGTCAGTGACGAGGAACGCCAGGCTGCGGGTGTCGGGGCCGCCGGCTTCGTCCAGCGCCGCGTGGATGTCGTCCTCGTCGCCCGATCCCATCCGGCACTTCGTGTGGGCGACCACCATCGTGCGGTCGACGCCGAGGAGGTACGACGCGAGTACGAGCGTGCGGAGCACGTCATCGGTGACGCGGGCACCCGCGTTGCGCAGGATCTTCGCGTCGCCGGGCTCGAGGCCGAGCATCTTCAGCGGCTCGATGCGGGAGTCGATGCAGGTGAGCACGGCGAGTCCCTTGGCCGCGCGCGGCTCGAGCCCGGCGAGCCGGAACTCGTGTGCGTAGGCCGCGTTGGCGGCCAGCACGTCTGCAAACGTCTCATCGCCGAACACCGGCGCATCGTAAGGCCGCGCCGGCGCTACTGGGCCTTGCCGATCAGGTGGTGCCACGGACGCCACCAGCGCGTCAGGGTGACGTGGTCGCTCCCGCCCTCGCGGGCGGTGATCAGGACGTCACGATGAGTCAGCTGACCGAGCCGCTGGTGGCTCCAGATGATCACGGCGTCGTTGCCGTCGAAATAGCAGAAGGCGCGCCCGCCCGGCTTGTCGCGGCCATGGAGCCACTGAAGCTCGCCGCCCCAGGTGAAGGCGTTGCATCGTCCGGTGTTCGAGCTGAGGCTCGGGTGGCGCTGGAACTCGGAGCGGTACGCCGACATCAGGTCGGAGCCGCTCCGGTATGAGGAAATCTCCCACCGGTCCGGCAACCCGGAGGGTGGAAGACAGACGGCCGTCTGGGTTGCGTTCGGCTGGGGCACCGTCTGCAGCGCGCAATCCTTCCAGATCGCCGCAGGCACGATCTTGTCGAGCCCCGCGTTTGGAGCTAGGGCGGTCTCCGCCGGACGTTTGCGTTCCCAGGACGCCGTTCGTGCCTGTGGTCGTCAGCGCGGCGTTGCTGCCCTCGGTGTCGCCGGTCGTGAGGTACGCAACGGATGCGGCCGTCACGGCGGCGAGGACGACCACGGCAAGGCCCAGCTTCCAACCGAGTGTCCGGCCGGGCTTGCCGAAGAACATCAGCACCCAGCGATTGGTGGCGGGCGGCGCGTCGTGCTCGGAGTAGGCCTGGAGGATATGAACCGGGTCGGGGATGTTCTTCAGGTGCACCCGGCCGCGATCGCTGTACTGGATCCCGCCCAGGTGGCCGGCAAGCCTCGACGTCCCCTCGCTGACGATCACCTCGCCGCCATGCGCACGGCCGCACAGGCGGGCCGCCACGTTCAGCGCCGCGCCCCGGTAGCTGCCGTCCGGCATGCGGACGGCCTCGCCGGAGTCGATGCCGATCCCAACCTTGAGCGGAAGGTTCGAATCCACGTCGGTCTCCTCGGCGAATCGCGCCTGGAGATCGACGGCAGCCCTGATCGCCTGACGAGCAGACGTGAAGACGGCAAGCCCCTCGTCGCCTCGAACCTCGATCAGGACGCCGCCATGAGCCTCGACACCGTCGGCGACCAACTCGACGAACTTGGCGGCTAGCCGCGCGGCCGCTTCGTCCCCGTGCTCCTCGGTGAAACGGGAGTAGCCGCGCACATCGGCGATGACGAACGTGCGTACGCCTGTCTGACTTTCGCTCACAACCTCGTCAGTATGCCGTCGCTTTTGGCGGATGCAAGCCGAAAGCTGTGCCTTTCGTCGACGTTAGCCCCAGACTCTGTCGCTCTGGGTCGGTACGCAGCGGGTCGCTGCCTCTTCGGTTAGCTAGCCGCCCGGAGTGGTCGGCGGTCGCCGCCTAGCGCGTCCTATTCGGCTTCTTGTCGAGCTCGGCGAGGGGATCGGCCTGGCCCGGCGGAGTAGCAATCGTGCCGCGCACAGGTTCCGGCCTGTCGCGGGCCGGCTGCACCTTCTCCTTTGCTTCCGGCTTCGGCTTCGGCTTCGGCTCTGGTTTTGGCTTCGGCTCGGTCTTCGTCTGGCCGGGCGCCGCTGTGCTCTTGCCCTTCGGCTCTGGGAGTGCATTCGTCCGACCGGGCGCCGCTTCGCTCTTGCCTCGCGGATCCGGCGCCGCCTTCGTCTGCCCAGGTGCGGTTGCGCTGTTGCCCTTCACCGGCACGTTCGCCTGCACCGGCTTCACTGGATGAGACTTCTTCCTGGCGGGCTTCGCCTGCTTGCCGACCGGCTTGCTCTTGGTCACGGCGGGCGTCGCCTTCGCGACCCCGGGCTCGGCTCGCACGATCGCCGGCTGCGCAACGGCTGGGACCACGGCGACCGGCACGCTCTGCGTGGGATCGGCAGGAGTCGCCGGCTCGCGCACCACCTTCACACCCTCGTAGCCCGCGCCGCCCGCGATGGCGACCGCGGCGACGCCGATCGCGATCTTTGCTGTCACGGCGCTTGCCCCCACACCTGCCGCTGTGCCGGCCCCAGCGCCGCCGCCGATCGTCGGCAGTCCAATCGCGGCCGACGCGCTCGGAGCGCCCTTGAAGAAGGTCAGCGAGAACGGCAACGGCAAGACCGCGAGGCCCTTGAAGGCACGCCGGCGCTTCAGCCCGAGGGTGGCGACACGGGCGCAGCTCGGGCACTCCTCCAGGTGGGCGACGAGCCGCTTCCGTTCCTTGCGGCCGAGGCGGCCGTCGGTCTGCTGGGAGAGCGCAAGCTCGGCGCGGTCACAAGTGACCAGGTTCTCGAGCTCCTCGGCGAGCGAGCGGCGGGCCCGGAAGATCAGCGATTCGAGCGCGGTCTCCGAGACGCCGAGGATCCCCGAGATCTCCTTGTACGAGCGCCCTTCCATCTCCCTGAGGACGAGCGCTTCGCGCTGCGACTCTGGGATCCGCTGCAGGGCTCGCACGAGGTCCTCGATCGCGGGTCCGTCGGCGTCCGCCTCGAGCGTCGGAACATCGCGGTCGAGCTCGACCTGTCGCGGGCGGGACTGCTGCTGGCGGAAGCGTTGCCGGATCAGGTTGTGCGCAATCGTGATCAGCCAGTTCGCCGGTTTTCGCGGCCGCTCGCCTCGCTCCAGCGCACGCAGGGCGTTGACGAACGTCGTCTGCGTGACGTCCTCCGCATCGGCCCGGTTTCCGAGGACGGCGTAGACGTAGCGGTAGACCTCCGCCGCGTGCGCGCGGTAGAGCTCATCCAGGTCACTCTTCGCCTGGATCCCTGTCGCGGTCGTGGCCATCAGTGTGTAGATGCCCGCCAGAGCGCTCTCTCACGCGCCCGCACAAAGTCCTTACATCTGAGCGCGCAAGTTGAGTGGTCCCGCGCATCTACCCCCTGGACGCCACACCGCAGTGCTCGATTGAACAGGGGGACACCGAAGATGAAGAAGGTTCTCGTTGCGGCCGTTGCCGCACTCACCATGCTCGTGTTCGCGGCGGTTGCCGCCGCGGCTCTGAGCCCCGGCGTCTACGACCCGGGTAATACGGGCTGTCCCAAGGCGACCTACTCCAAGGGCACCCTCCATCTCGAGAAGAACTGCGCGACGTCCGTGAACGCGGCCGCCGGCGCGGACCTCTCGGGCGCCGAGGGCCAGACGTTCACGTCGGGCTCGTTCACGCTCGCCAGCCCGAGCCAGTGCCAGGGCGGCTCGCCCCGTTTCGTCATCGTCACGTCGACGGGCTTGTTCCCGCTCGGCTGCAACAACGTGACGCCGACGACGAACGCGAAGGGCACTGCGACGTACGTCTTCACCGCGGAGACGCTCGCGGCGGCCGGACAGCAGGTCGCGACACCGACCGGCACGATCCAGTCCGTCAGCGTCCTGATCGACGTCGAGGGCAAGGCCGACCTGACGAGGATCACGCTCAACGGCAAGGCGCAGAAGGTCACGAAGGGCCACGGCAAGAATCTGGCCCAGGCCGCGTGCACGAAGGGCGCCTGGAAGACCTTCACGAGTCCGAAGTTCAAGAACCAAGGACAGTGCGTGAAGCACGTCGTTCACGCACGCAATGCCGCGAAGCGGGGCGCGCGCGGCTAGGCGGCGGCGCGCACGACCGTTCGCGGTGCGAGGCCGGGCGAGAGCCCGGCCTCGTTCATGCGGCAAGGAGATCTGAGGGATGAGCCAAGCAATTCTGTTCGATCGCGACCGCACCGAGCGGCTTGGCGATGTTGCCGACCGCCCGAAGCGGCTACGCGGATCGGAGCTGCTGTGGGTCGATGTCGACCGAGGTTCCGAAGAGGACGCACACCGTGTTGCGGAGGCCTTCGGGCTCGACCGCAAGACCCGCGATTGCCTCGCGACCTCGAAGGATCGCGCGATCTTCCGCGACCATGGCCGCTACATCCACGTCACGACCTATGCGCCCAACGAAGACGACGAAGGAGCGTTGATCGCGCTCGAGTGCGTCGTGGGCGAGAGGTGGGTCGTAACCGCTCACGACATCCCGATCCCTGTGCTCGAGGAGTTCGCCGAGCGGGTGTCCGGCTCGGGTGACACGGGCTCGCTGGACGGCCCCGGATTCCTAGCGGCGCTTCTGGAGTGGGTGCTCGGTTCGTACTCGGCCGCCTTCGAGCGGATCGAGCATCGGCTCGAGGAGTTCGACATCGACGCGATGCGCGGCGATAGCGATGCCGAAAAGGACATCGAACGGCTGGTCGAGATGCGGCAGGAAGTGGGAAACCTCCGACGCGCGCTGGCAGCGCACCGCTCCGCCCTCGTGTCACTGACCCATCCCGAGCTCGAAGCGCTGGGCGACCACGACTCCGGCGAGCAGTTTCAGTCACTGCTGAAGCGCTTCGAGTCGACGGTGCAGGAAGCACGCGATGCGCGCGAGGCGATCGTCGGCTCGTTCGACGTCCTGATCGCCCGCGACGGTCACCGGACGAACGAGATCATGAAAGTGCTGACGCTGACCTCCGTGATCCTGCTGCCAGGCGCCCTGCTCGCCGGCGTGATGGGCATGAACTTCAAGGTCGGGCTCTTCGACGAGGCGGTCCTGTTCTGGTTCGTGGTGGGGGTGATCGTCGCGATCGCACCGATCACGATCGGCATCGCGAAGCACCGGGACTGGATCTAGCGACGGGTAGCCCGTTTTCGAACCGCCGAGGCCGGGGACGGGGCTGACGAACGAGGGCGCGTCTTCCGGGGAAAACCAAGAGGAGGACACACATGGATACCGCAGTGATCGTGATCATTGTCATCGCCATTCTCATCGTGCTCGTCATTGCCTGGAACATCTGGCGAAAACGGCAGGCGGAGCAGATCGAGGAACGCCGCGTAGAGGCGCAGGGCACACGCGAGGAAGCCCAGGCGGCCGAGCGCCGCGCCGAGCAGGCTCGGCTGCAGGCCGAGGAGCAGGCAGAGCGCGCACAGCGCGAGCGGGCTGCTGCAGAGGAGCTCGAGCGGAAAGCCGACGAGCTCGACCCGGACGTCACCGACGACGCGACCGAGGACGCGAAGGACGACGCGAAGGAGGACGCGAGGACTTAGGCTTCTCGCTCGTACCGCAGGCGGACGCCGTTCTCACCGAGACGCTCGAGCTCGACCAGCTCGAACTCCCGTAGCGGGAACGCTCCGTCTGCCAGTGCCGGACCGCGGCCGACCAGCGTCGGCGCCACGCTCAGCACGAGCTCGTCGAGCAGGTCGGCCGCGAGCATCTGGCCGGCGAGGTCGCCGCCACCGATCAGCCACGTTCGCTCGAACCCTCGCGCGCCGATCAACCGCACCAGCTCGGCGAGGTCACCCGCAAACAGCTCGACCGGCTCCGCGCCCGCGAGCGGCGCGAGCGACTCGGCGTGGGTGACGATCCACGTCGGCTTGTCGCTGTAGGGCCACGACCCGTGGCGGACCATGAAGTCCCAGGTTCGTGCGCCCATGATCAGCGAGTCGACGCCGGCATAGAAGCCCGCGTAGTCGCCGCCTTCCGGCCCGCTCGACAGCGTCTGGAGGAACGACAGGTCGTGATCGGGCCCGGAGATCCGCCCGTCGAGGCTCATTGCGGCGTAATAGACGACCACGGTCGGAACGTACGATCTCAAAGATGAACGAGCTCGAGAAGCTGCTTGCCACACGCTCGGATGCGCGCGTGGCCGTGATCGGTCTCTCCGAGGTCGTCTCGAAGTACGTCGGGGAGACGGAGAAGAACCTCGATGGACAGTTCGACGACGCCGAGCGCGCCGGGGCGATCCTCTTCTTCGACGAGTCGGACGACCTCTTCGGGAAGCGCACCGAGATCGAGCAGCACGACGGACCGGTGGTGATCGGGGTGCGCTCGATCGACTCGATCCCGGACGAGCTCCGCAAAGGGCTCATCGTCGTGAAGGCGCCGCGGCCCCGGTGGTGGCAACGGGCCTAGGAGGGTTGGCGATCGAGCTGTCTCGCGCCCCTTCGTGGCGAGGTCGTTCGCGCTGAACGGCTTCTCGAGGAGCGCGACATGGTTCCCGGCGTTGCTCCGCAGCCGTCTTTGCCGAGAAGCCGAGCATCGTCGGCGGCAGCGCGGCGGGCGTCGCACGCTGGCTGTGCGGTCGACGCAGAAGGCGCCGGCGACCGAGCCGCCTACGACGAGGGCGGAGAGAAGTGCAAAGTAGACCGGGAGTCGGCGCGCGGCCGGAGCCTTGAACGTGACCATGCTCTGGTATCGGCACCCGAGGCGCGGAAATAAGCCGCTTGGCGAGGAGTGCTTGGCGAGGCTAGTGCCACTTGAGAATGTCGACCGAGACGATCGCGTCCGGGTTCAGGAAGCGATCGCCGAGCATCGGCCACTCGCCGTTGTTGACGTCAGCGAGCTTCGCGATCGTCTTCTGGGCGAGCACGACGCGGTGTCGTACGAGGGTGCGCCGCCGACGAGAATCGTCTCGCCGTCGCGCAGCCGGATCACGACCCGGCGCTGATCGAGCGGGGCGGGGTGAGGCTCAGCACCGACGATTACGGGACTGAGTGGGGGCTCAGTAAAGGCGTGCACGGCGTCTCCTAGAACGTTGGCGGCTGCGGAGCGACGCGCCACTCCACCCGCTCACTATGTGCCAAAAGTCGTGTGAGCGCCGTCCCTCGGAAGCGTGATTCGAGACTGAGCTCGCGACCGATCGTGTACTCGAACGCAGACGGCACCGGTCTCCGCCGGTTGACGACGGGCACCGGCGCCGACTGGCGCGCGTAAAGGGCTACGCGACGAGAACGTCGATCGAGGCGACCGAGGCGGGGCGGAGGAAACGTCCGTCCATCTCCGGCCAGTCGCCCGACTCCTCGGCGGTGCTGAAGCGCGCGACGAGCTCCTTGGCCGCTTCGATTGCGCCGTCGCGATCGTCGAAGTCGCCGAGCTCCAGCTCCTCGCCGCCGAGCATCCGCACGACGAGGCGCGCAGCGGTCGTCTCGACCGCCGGTGCCTCGACCAACGAAGGTGGCGCGGGAAGTGGGGCTGGGCGCCGGCAGCGTCGTCGTCGACATCACCGCCGGGATCGGCTTCAAGGGGACGGGCACCTCGAGAAACGACGGAGAGCCTCCCACCATCTCGGGACTCAACGGAGGTTCGGAGCCGCCCAGCAGGCTCGCGGACGCGCTCTGGACCGCTCGCAAAGTCATACATGTAATGCACCTGTCCTCTCCGGTCGCCGCAAGGGACCGGGGTTCGTTCACCGCAATAGGCTGAGTATCGGCGCCCGATGCAGGTGCCGTCGTCCCTCAACCGGGGGAGAAACGAAAACGGCCGGAGGCGCCACAGCGCCCCCGGCCGTCGGTGGGAAACGTGCTTGCTTAGGAGTCGTCGCCGTCGCCGTGCACGCTGACGCTCTTGACGACCTCGCAGTTGACGTAGACGTCCGTGGTCTCCTTGGCGTTCAGCCAGAGGACGTCGTTGCCGGCGCCGCAGTCGATCGTGTCGACCTGCTTGTCGCGGGCGAGCGAGTGGAGGATGTCGTCCCCGTCGCCGCCGTTCTGCGTGTCGGTGCCGCGGCCGGGCCAGATGCGGTCGTTGCCGGGGCCGCCGTCGAGGTTGTCGTCGCCCGGGCGCCCGCGGAGGACGTCGTTGCCATCGCCGCCGTTGACGGCGTCGTTGCCGTAGCCGCCCCACACGCGGTCGTTGCCGGCGTCGCCGTTCAGCGTGTCGTTGTCGCGGTTGCCGTAGACGTGATCGTTGCCGTCGCCGGCATTGACCGAGGTCGTCGCCGGCACGGGCGATGATGCGATCCTTGCCCGGGCGTGCCGGTGATGGTGTCGGCCTTCATCGTGCCCTTGATCACGACGACGCCGTGGGCGATGGCAGCGCCGGTGGCGACGAGAGCTGTGAGGGCCGCGATCGTGCCGACCATGTACCTGAGCTTCTTCATTTTAAGTCCCTCCTGTCGAAGCGGTCCGGTCGAAGTTCGTAGACCCATCCTTTCCGGGGCCTGTCAGCCGGCCGTACGCCGAACGTAAAACCGGGGTAAAACCGAGGCTTCAGGCGCGGATCAGCGTCGTGTCGGCGTGCTCGGGGCCGCCGGCGGCGGCGAGGGGAAGCCGCACGGTGAAGACGGTCAGCTGTCCGGGTGCGCTCGACGCGCCGACGGAGCCGCCCATCCCCTGCGCGAGCTCCTTCACGATCGCGAGCCCAAGCCCGGTGCCCACCGGACGCTCGCGTCCGTAGCGCGAGTACAGGTAGAAGCGCTCGAACGCCCGCTCGAGCTCTTCCGGCTTCAGGCCGGGCCCGTCGTCCTCGACGCGAAGCTCGCCCGGGCCGGTGACGATGCGGACGCTGCCCGCCGGCCGGAGCCAGGCGGAGGGCGTTCTCCACGAGATTCGAGACGATCTGGAGCACGCGGTCCGCGTCCCCGATCGCCGGTGCGTCCGCTGAGGCGACCAGCTCCAGGGTCACGCCGAAGTCCCGGGCCTGCCCTTCGTAGCGGCGAACCGCCTCCCGTCCGATCTCGGACAGGTCGATCGGCTCGCGGCGCACGCTGAACTCCGCCTTGTTCATCCGCGCGAGGTCGAGCAGGTCGCCGACGAGCCGCTCCAGCCGGCGCGACTCGGCCGACGATCGTCGTGGCCGCTTCCTCGGGAGGCAGCACTCCCTCCTGCAGGCCCTCGGCGTAGCCACGGATTGCGGTCAGCGGCGTCTTCAGCTCGTGGCTGACGGAGAGCAGGAAAGCTCGCTCGGCTTCCCGCGCCTTCGTCAGAGCGATCGGCCAGGTCGTTGAAGCTCTCCGCGAGCTGTGCGAGCTCTCGCGGGCCCTCGACCGGCACGAGCGGAGGGCGCTCGGTCGAGCTCGCGAGGCCGCGTGTCGCCTCGGCGACTCTCCGGACGGGCCTCGCGATCGCCCGCGCGAGCAGGAACGCAATCAGCGCCGCAAGCGCGGAGGTGGCGATTGCGGCGACGATCAGGCCCTGCAGCTGCGGACGCCAGGCGGAGTTCGTCGAGCTTGCAGGCTGCAGCAGCATGAACCCCTTGCCGCCGACGAGCCGGGCCGCGTAGAGGTACCGCGTCCCCTCGGATTGGATGGTCCCCTCGAGCTGGGCGCCACGGCGCAGGCGCGCGGCCTGGTCCGGCGGCAGCAACGGGGAGGAGCCGTCCAGCGGCACCGGCGACGATCCTCTGGTCCTGGCGGTCGAGGAACTCCTGGAACGACCGGAGCCGCGAGAAGGGCTGGACCGCCTCGCGCTCGCGCTCGGCGAGCAGGTCGAGCTGCGCCGAGACGTCTTGCAGCGTGTTCCGCTCGACCGCCCGGCGCGTCAGCACGGCTCCGATCGCCAGCGCCAGCGCCAGCGAGAGCAGGGCGACCACTGCGATCGCCGCAAACAGGCGCGCGCGCAGCGACTTCAAACTCACGGACGGATGGCCTTGTAGCCCGAGCCCCGGAACGTGCGGATCGCATCCGGCCGGCCGAGCTTGCGGCGCAGCTGCGCGACGTGGACGTCGACGGTGCGCGTCCCGCCGGCGTAGGTCATCCCCCAGACGCGGTCGAGCAGCTGGTCGCGGGAGACGACGATGCCGGCGTTCTCGAGCAGGTACGCGAGCAGGTCGAACTCCTTCCCTGTGAGCTCGATCGGCTCACCGGACACCGTGACCTCGCGCGCGAGCGTGTTGACGACGACGTCCCCGAGCTCGAGCGTCTCCGAGCGCGCCGCCGGCTGGCTGCGCCTGAGCAGCGCCTTGACGCGGGCGGCGAGCTCGCGGGGCGAGAACGGCTTCGAGACGTAGTCGTCCGCACCGAGCTCGAGCCCGGCGACCCGGTCGGCCTCCTCGTCGCGCGCGGTCAGCATCAGGATCGGCACCGTCGAGCGGGCGCGGATGCCGCGGCAGACGTCGAATCCGTCCTGGCCGGGCAGGCCGATGTCCAGGATCACGACCCTTGGGCGGAGCTCGTCCAGCGTTGCGAGCGCGTCCTCGCCGGAGCGCACCCAGGCGACCCGGTAGCCGGTCTTGCTCGAGGTAGGCAGCTGACGAGCGAGCCGATCGACTCCTCGTCCTCGACGAGCAGAAGCTGCGCGCCCGGCGTGGCCGCAGTGTTCGACCCCGCCGGCTCCGCAGCGGTCATCCCTTGCCGGCGCGAACCTCGGTTGCCGGGGCGTCGCCCTCCCGGATCACCGTCGCCACCATGCCCTTCCGCGAGAGCGGAGTAGGCAGCCGGCTGCCCGCGGACTGTGATCGCTGCGCTCGGCGCAACTGCGATCGTCACGAGACTGCCGTCGCGCTCGCGCAGCACCAGCGACCCGTTGGCCTTGCTGCGGATGAAGCCGCGGTCGACCCGGTAGAGGTGGAGGGCGCCGCCGTCTTTGACGAGGACGTCGGCGCGGACGAGCTTGGGGCCGAAGAAGTAGCTCCCCAGCGGCCCGGGAAGTGCGAAGCCCACGGCTGCGCGGCAAGCAGCACCGCGTTCACCAGGAGGAGCGCCGCGACAGCCCAGAGCGCCTTCGATCGTCTCGGTTTCATGCGCGCATTGTTACCGACGTTCGTCACCGTGTCGTGCCCTCCGTGTAATGGCGGTGTAAAAACACCAGGTTCCAGCCGGGAAACGAGAGGATTCATAAGTTTGGAGTAGGACCGGTTTCGCGGTACGAAGGACCTGTGGGTCGCCTGCGCCTGGGAACCGCCGGTCTGGCTGGGGATCGATCCTTGCCGGCTTCGGCCTGGGCGCGGTACGTTCTCGCCGCCTGGCCCGAGCCGACGACGACCGTGACCGCCTGCCGTACGGCGAGTCGAGGCCGAAGACGCCCAGCGTCGCGGCGGAGCGCGAGGCGCCGACGCCGAGCGTCGTCATGAACGAGCGTCGGCGTCGTCAGGCCGGCGCAGCCGCAGGTCACGCCGCGACGGAACGAGTTGAGCGCGAGCTTGCCGGGCCGCCGCCGGTTCCGTCCCAGAGCGAGAGCGAGGGCTATCGGCAGGAGACGGCGGAGGAGCTCGGCGCGAAGCCGCTGCCGGGCATGCATCCGAGCGTCCCGACACCGGCCAATTCGGCTGCGCCGGAAGCCGCGCCTACGCCGTAGCCGCCGCCGCCGCAGATGCTGACGAGCTGCCGAGCGGTGAGCAGCGTCATCGCGAGCCCGGTCAGGCCGGCGACGGTAAAGCTGAGCTGGGTGCCGCCGAGATCGACGAGCCAGCCGGCCAAGAGACCGCCGATCGGGGCGAAGCCGGCGAACGCCCAGAGATAGAGGCTGACGACCCGCCCGCGCAGGTGGTCGGGCGCGTTGAGCTGGAGGATCGAGTTCGCGTTCGACGTCCAGAGCGTGAAGCAGATGCCGGTGATGAACAGCAGCACCGCGCACGCCCAGACTGTCGTCATCGGGGCGAGCGCCAGCAGCGAGAGGCTGAAGCCGCCCGTGCCGAGAACGAGCACCTTCCAGCTCGCGCGGCCGAGTGCCGCCGACAGCAGCGCGCCGACGAGCGCGCCGCCGCCGAAGCACGCGGAGAGGATCCCGAACACCTCGGGGCCCGTCCCCAGCGTGTCCGAGGCGAGCAGCGGCAAGAGCACGTGGAAGTTGAAGCCGACCGTGCTGACGACGGTGACGATCGCGAGCACGAGGCGCATCTGCGGCTGGGCGAGCACCCACGAGAATGCCCTCGCGGATCCCGCGCATCATCGTCGGCGGCTCGCCGCTGCGCTGGAGCGGCACGAGCTCCTCCTTCCGCATCAGCAGGAGGCCGGCCAGCACGGCGAGGAACGTGATCGTGTTGATCAGGAAGCAGACCCCGACACCGAACGCGGCGATCAGGACGCCGGCGACCGCGGGGCCGACGACACGCGAGGCGTTGAAGAGGCTCGCGTTCAGGGCGACCGCGTTCGGCAGCTCGTCGCGGCCGACCATCTGGAAGGTGAGCGCATGGCGGCCCGGCGCGTCGAACACGAGGGCCGTACCGGAGAGGATTGCGAGCACGTAGACGAGCCACAGCGTCTCCGAGCCCGTGAGGACGAGCACCGCGAGGATCGCGGAGAACGTCATCGAGACGCTCTGCGTCGCGATCACGAGCTTGCGGTTGTCGATCCGGTCGGCGACGACGCCGGCAACGAGGCCGAAGATCGTGAAGGGAAGGAAGCGACAGAACGCGAGCGCGCCGACGGCCAGCGGGGAGTGGGTGAGCTCGACCACGAGCCAGGCGAGCGCGATGTTCTGCATCCACGTGCCGCTCACCGAGATCACCTGTCCGGTGAAGAAGAGGCGGTAGTTGCGGTGGCGGCGGAGGCTGGCGAACGTGCGCGCGTTGAGCGCGAGCAGCGCCGCCGTCACAGGAGCTTTCCGAGCGGCTCGATCGCGGCCTCGACCGCCGCCAGCTCGTCGTCGTCCAGCCCGCGCAGGCGATCGGCGAGCCAGGTTGTGCGGCGCGCGCGGACGCGCCTCAGCAGCCGTTCTCCCTCGTCGGTGAGAGCAAGGCCCACCCGCCGGCGGTCGTCCTCGTCGCGGACACGCGCGAGCAGGCCTGCCTTCTCGAGCCGGTCGACGTGCCCGGAGAGCGCGGGAGCCGAGATCCGCTCCTCGGCCGCCAGCTCGCGCAGGCTCATGCCCGGGTTGTTGCGGATCAGCCAGAGAAGGGTGACCTGACGGCTTGTGACGCCGAGCTGCTCGGTCTCCTGGCGCAGCTCGCGTGCGAGACGCAGCAGCGCTGGCCGCAGCTGATTCGCGACGGTGAGCGGGTCGGCGATAACGTCGTTAACCATTAACCTGGTTATGAGTTTACCAGATTGGTCGCTATTGCGCGTCCCCCATCCGGGTAACTAGCGTGCAGCGCATGACCGAGCGGCTCGCCCGGCACGCAGCGCTGCACCCGAAGCGGATGGTCGCGATCTGGGGAGCGGTCTTCGTCCTCTCGGTCGCCGCGATTGCGGTGCTGCTCCCGTCCGCGATCACCACCGACGCCCACGTCACGAACGATCCGGAGTCGGAGCAGGGCTACGCGGCGCTCGGCAGGCACGCCCGTCCTTCTGACGACTTCGTCAACGAGGTCGTCGTCTTCCGAGCGCCCGGTAAGAACGTGATGACGGATCCGGATGTGCGCCGGGCGGTCGAGGAGCTCGCCGCGGCGCTGGAGGCGACCGGCCAGACCTTCAGGGTCACGACCACGTACAGCGCGAACGACCCTGGCCTCGTCTCACCCGACCACGACGCGACGGTGTTCACGATCGCGATGGGGAACGATGCCGAGGACGGGATCAAGGATGTGATCGCCGTCGTCGAACGTGCCGACGCCGGTCCCTACGAGGTGGCGATCACGGGCGAGTTCACTGCGGACGACGACCTGCTCACGCTCTCGAACAAGGATCTGAAGGAGGGCGAGCTCTTCTTCGGCCTGCCGGCGGCGCTGCTCGTGCTGCTGTTCGTCTTCGGCGCCGTCGTCGCCTCGTTCGTACCGTTGCTGCTGGCGATCGTCTCGATCGTCTTCGCGCTGGCGCTCGTGGCGATCGTCGGGCAGGTGTGGGAGGTCTCGTTCTTCGTCGTCAACATGCTCACGGGGATGGGCCTCGCGCTCGGGGTCGACTATGCGCTCTTCGTCGTCTCCCGCTTCCGCGAGGAGCGGGGGCGGGGAATCGAGAAGGTCGAGGCGATCGAGGCGACCGGACGAACCGCGAGCCGAGCGGTGCTCTTCAGCGGCACGGCGTTCGTGATCGCGCTCAGCGGGATGCTGCTGGTGCCGGACACGATCCTGCGCAGCCTCGCGCTCGGCGCCGTTCTCGTCGGGGTGACGACGGTGGCGGCGGCGACGACCCTGCTGCCGGCGGTGCTGTCGCTGCTCGGCGACCGGGTCGATGCCCTGCGCCTCCCGTTCCTGGGCCGCGGTGCGACGGGTGAGGGCCGCTTCTGGGGCGGCGTCGTGGCGCGCGTACAGCGGCGGCCGTGGATCAGCCTCATCGCCTCGACTGCGCTACTGGTCGCGCTGGCGCTGCCGGCGCTCGACCTCCGCACCGGCTCGGCGGGCGTGAGGACGATCCCGGACGGGTACGCCTCGAAGGACGGCTTCAACGCGCTCGAGAGTGAGTTCGGTGTCGGGACCGTGGACTCCGCGCAGGTCGTCCTGGAGGGCGATGTCAACACGAGCGAGGCGCGGGCCGCCGTCGACGACCTGGCGGAGCGGCTCTCAAACGACGCGGCGTTCCGCGCTCCGGCGGTGTCGAGGTCGCCCGACGGCGAGCTGGCGATCGTCGAGGCGCAGATCCGCGGCGACAGCCGGGACGAGGCGGCGGTACAGGCGGTCGAGCGGCTCCGCACCGACCTCGTGCCGGAGGCGCTGGGCAGCACCGACCTTGCAGTCTTCGTCACCGGCGAGACCGCCGAGATCGTCGACTACCGCGAGATGCTGGATCGCTGGCTTCCGATCGTCTTCCTCTACGTGCTCGGCTTCAGCTTCGTGCTGCTCACGATCGCGTTCCGCTCGCTCGTCGTGCCGGCGAAGGCGATCGTGCTCAACCTGCTCTCGGTGGGAGCGGCCTACGGCCTGATCGTGCTCGTCTTCCAGAAGGGCGTCGGCAACGAGCTCTTCGGCTTCCCGCAGGTCGAGTCGATCGAGGCGTGGTTGCCGCTCTTCCTCTTCTCCGTCCTCTTCGGGCTCTCGATGGACTACCACGTGTTCCTGCTGAGCCGGATCCGCGAGCGCTACACGCAGACAGGCGACTCGAGCGAAGCGGTGGCGTTCGGGGTCCGGACTACCGCGCGCCTGATCACAGGCGCGGCGCTGATCATCGTCGTCGTCTTCGCAGGGTTCGCGACCGGCGAGCTGGTGATGTTCCAGCAGATGGGCTTCGGGGTCGCCGTCGCGCTCCTGATCGACGCGACGCTGATCCGCTCGGTGCTCGTGCCCGGCGGCGATGGAGCTCCTCGGCGAGCGCAACTGGTGGCTGCCGCGCTGGCTCGACTGGCTACCCCACGTCGAAGTGGAAGCCGAAGCAGCACTAGCTCGCGACGAACTGCGCGATCCGCCTGCCGATCTCCTCTCCCTGATCCTCCTGCAGGAAGTGGCCTGCGCCCTTCACGGTCTCCGGCTCGAGGGCGCCCGGGATGTGGGCCGCGATGCGTGCGGCGGCGTGGAGCGAGAAGATCGGGTCCGAGTCGGAGAAGAGGACCAGCGCCGGCTCGCTCCCAGCGCGCCGAGCTGCTCGCGCACCTCCAGGTGGGTGGGCGGTCCGGGTGGTCGGGCGAGATCGGGACGAGCCCCGGGAAGGCGAGGATCCCGGCTTTCGACTCGGGAACCGGCCACGGCGCGCTGTAGGCCGCCTCGACCTCCTCGCTCATCGGCTGCACGGCCGAGATCTGGACGAGCCGGCCGGGGACGATCTCGGTCCCCAGTCGCACCAGCCAGTCGCGGAAGCGCAGCCACTCCTCCGACGGCGGCCGGCCGCCGCCGATGCCGGTGTTCATGATCACGAGCCGGCCGATCCGGTCGGGATGCTCGACGGCGAGGCGGAGCCCGATCGGGCCGCCCCAGTCCTGCACGACCACGGTCGCGTCGCGCAGGTCGAGCTCCTCGACGAGCCGGACGATCGACGCGGTGTGGAAGTCGTAGGAGTAGTCCTCGAGCAGCAGCGGCTTGTCCGAGCGCCCGAAGCCGAAATAGTCGGGCGCTATCGCCCGAGCGGACGCGGTGAGCTCGGGGATGATCTTGCGGTAGAGGTACGACCAGGTCGGCTCGCCGTGGAGGAGCAGCACGGGCGGGCCGGAGCCCTCGTCGAGGTAGTGCATGCGCAGGTCGCCCTGCTCGAGGTAGTGCGGCTCGAAGTCGTAGCCGGGCAGGCCCTCGAACTGCTCGTCCGGGGTGCGGTAGGCGTCCACGCGCCGACTCTAACTCTGAGGCGTGGATTCTCTGCGCTGCGGGAACGATTGTCGGCATGGCCGAGCCTCCCCGCGTACCGCCCGATCCCGACGACGAGACCGTCATCGTCCCGCCGACCGACGACTGGGGTCCCGAGAACGAGGTATTCGTCGAGGAGAGCGTTACCGAGCCGCCCCCTCCGAAGCGACCGGTCGCTCTGGCCGTGGCTGCTCGCCCTCCTGGTGCTCGTGCTGCTGGGTCTCGGCGCCGCCTACTTCCTTCACCCGCGACGACGACAACGACGCGACGACGACCACGTCGACGGCCGCGACGACGGCGCCGCAGGTGACAGTCCCGGACGTGGTCGGCACGACGTCCTCCGAGGCGACGGCCACTCTTCGCGACGCGGGTCTCGACGTGAATCTCGTCTCCGTGCCTTCCGATCGGTCGCCCGGCACAGTGGTCGCACAGAATCCTCCGGCCGGCGAGGAGGTGGCCGAAGGCTCGTCGGTCAGGCTGAACGTGGCCGAGGCGGCCACGCCCGCTCCAACGACCACCGAGCCGGAGACTGCGCCGACCACCACCGCTGCGCCCGAGCCGGCGACCGTGCCCGACGTGGTCGGCGAGGAGCTCGCCGACGCGGCTCGCTCGTTCAACGAGGAGGGACTGAAGGTCGCAGTCGTCTACGTTCCCTCGAACGAGCCGGCAGGCAGCGTCGTGGCACAGGCGCGACCGCCGGGCGCCGAGCTCGAGTCCGGCGACACCGTTCAGCTGAACGTCTCGACCGGGACTGAGCCGCGCGGCCGACGAGCAGGTTCCGGATGTCACAGGGGACAAACAGGCCGACGGAAGAGATCAGCTGACATCCGCCGGATTCGAGGCCCTCACACTCCAAGAGCAAACGGACGACCGCTCGCGCGTGGGCTCGGTGCTCTCACAGACGCCGTCGGGCGGCGCCAACATCCCGCGCGGCTCGCTCGTGATCCTCTACGTCGGCGCCTAGACGGCTACTTCGGGGCGGGGTCGAGCTTGTAGCCGACGCCGTAGCGCGTCTGGATGAAGGTGTTGGTCGAGGAGCGGGCGTCGATCTTCTCCCGCAGCTTGCGGACGAAGACATCGACTGTCCGGTCGCGATGCGAGGCGCGCCGGCCCCAGACCCGCTGCAGCAGCTCGTCGCGGGTGAGCACGCGGCCCTGGTCGAGCGCGAGTGCGTAGATCAGACGGAACTCGGTCGGCGTCAGCTCGGCACTCTCGCCGTCGATGTAGGCCTGGACGTTGCGCGGATCCAGGCGCAGCTCCTCGACGTTGATCTCGTCGCCGCGTCGCGGCTCCTGGGCGCGAGTGCCCCGCCGGGCGGCCGCGGCCACCCGGGCCGCGAGCTCCTTCATCGAGAACGGCTTGACGAGATAGTCGTCGGCCCCCAGCTCGAGCGCGTTGATCCTGTCGTGCTCGGTGCCGCGGGCGCTGACGACGACGATCGGGGTGCCGATCCCCTCGCTGCGTGCCTGCTCGATCACGCGCCAGCCGTCGATGCCCGGGAAGCATCAGGTCGAGGACGCACACGTCGGGCTGCTCGTAGCGGAGCCGGGCGAGGCCGGTCTCGCCATTCGCGACACCGACGGCGTCGAAGCCGGCAGCGGTCAGGTGGCGCGCCATGCCCTGGGCGATGACGTCGTCATCCTCGATGATCAGAACCTTCGCCATCCGGTATCCAGATCATGAAAGCCCCCGCAGGCTGCAGGGGGCAAATGGTGGTGAAGGGATGGTATCTAGGTGGTGAAACAGCACCGGCGTGCGGGGCCTCTGTTAGAACCGGAGCATGGAACGCGACGCGCAACGCGGCAGGATGCTGATCGAGGAGAGCCGGGAGGCAGTCGTCGTCCTCGACGAAGAGGGACGGGTGCTCGCCGCCAGCCGCAGGGCGCGCCAATCGCTCGACGGCGTGCTGGAAGGCGAACTGCTGCCGGCCGAGCTGCTTCGCACCGACGCCGGCCCGGACGCCGCTCGTCGTGAGCTATTCGGTCGCCGGGCAAACGGAGCGGCTCGTCTACCTCTCCGAGGCCGGTGATCTCGCCGCCTACGAGGAGCTGCGCTCGGGCTTCACCGCCGCCGTCTCGCACGAGCTGCGCACGCCGCTCGCACGGCTGCTCTCACTGCTCGAGCTCGCCGGACTGCCGGGCGAGGACGTGCCCGAGCTCCTCGAGCAGTCACGGCGCGAGATCGACCAGATCGTCGAGCTGATCGACGAGGTGCTCTTCCTGGCCGAGCTCGAGTCCGGGACCCGGGTCGTCTCGCTCGGCGCCGAGCCGGTCCTGCCCGTTCTCCACGAGGTCGCTGCAGAGCTCGAGGAGCAGGCGGCGCGGGCCGGCGTGACGCTGCATCGTCGAGGGCGACGAGGATGCGACCGCCGAGGTGCGGCCGCGCATGCTCCGCGTCGTCGCCAGGAATCTCGCCGAGAACGCGATCCGCTACGCGGGCCCGGGCGCCAACGCGACCCTCTCCGTCCGCCGCTCGGACGGCGAGGTAGTGCTCCGCGTCGTCGACGACGGCGCCGGCGTCGACCAGGCCGACCTCGCGCGGCTGTTCGAGCGCTTCTACCGGGCCGACCGGTCGCGCGCCTCGCGCGGCACCGGCCTTGGGCTCGCGATCGTCAAGCACGTCGTCACCTCGGCGGGGGGCACGGTCGAGGCGCCGGTGGACGTGGACGGGGGCTCGAGATCCGCTGCTCGTTCCCCACCCGCTCGTAGCCCGCTCACCACCCTTTCACCTGATCTTCACCATCCGGAAGCCCCTGTCCCGGCGGGTCGTTGGAAGACTCGCCGCATGACAGAGAACACGGGACGACTCTCGAGAATTGCGCTGCTCCTGGGCCTGCTGGCCCTCCTGGCGGCCGGCTGCGGCCGCGACGACACAACGACACCAGCGGCACGACGACGCTCCGCCGGCGGCGGCAGCGACCTGTCCGGCCGGATCGAGGCGGACGGCTCCAGCACCGTCGGCCCGTACACGACCGCGGCGGCCGAGCGCTTCCAGCAGGAGAACCCCGACGTGCAGGTGACGGTCGGCGTCTCCGGCACCGGCGGCGGCTTCGAGCGCTTCTGCCGCGGCGAGACGGACCTCTCGAATGCGTCGCGCGCGATCAAGGACGAGGAGGTGACCGCGTGCGAGGCCGAAGGGCATCGAGTACGTCGAGTTCCAGGTGGCCAACGACGCGCTCACAGTCGTCGTGAACAAGGACAACGACTGGGCGACGTGCCTGACCACGGAGCAGCTCGCGAAGATCTGGGGGCCGGGCTCCAAGGTGAACAACTGGAACCAGATCGACCCATCCTTTCCGGACCAGGAACTCTCGCTCTTCGGCCCCGGAACCGACTCCGGGCACGTTCGACTACTTCACCGGCGAGATCAACGGCGAGGAAGGCGCGAGCCGCTCCGACTACAACGCCAGCGAGGACGACAACACGACGGTCACCGGCGTCGCGGGCGAGAAGGGCGGCCTTGGCTACTTCGGCTTCTCGTACTTCGAGGAGAACCAGGACACGCTGAAGGCGCTCGAGATCGACGGCGGCGACGGCTGTGTCGCGCCGAGTGTCGCGGCCGCGCAGGACGGGACCTACAAGCCGCTCTCGCGCCCGCTCTTCATCTACGTGAAGAAGGACGCGCTCGCGCAGGCCCGAGGTCGCCGCGTTCATGCAGTACATCCTCGACAACGAGACCGCGATCGCCGAGGCCTCGCAGTTCGTCCCGCTCACGGAGGAGCAGCTGGCGAAGGCGAAGACCGACCTCGAGACGGCGCTGGGGTCGTAGTTGGCCTCATCTGACCTGACCGCGGGCGCGGCGCCCCAGCTCCGCGCCAAGCGGAGGCGGTACGGCGAGGACGTCGTCAAGGGCGTCCTCGGCGTCTGCGCGCTGATCTCGGTCCTGACCACTGTCGGGATCGTGATCGCGCTCTTCGTGCCGGCGTTCGAGTTCTTCCAGGAGGTCCCGATCACCGACTTCCTGACCGGCAAGGACTGGTCGCCGCTCTTCGAGCCCGCCCATTTCGGCGTCCTGCCGCTGGTCGCCGGCACCCTCCTCGTGACGGGGATCGCCAGCCTGGTCGCGATGCCGTTGGGCCTCGGCTCCGCGATCTACCTGAGCGAGTACGCCTCGCCGCGCACGCGGGGCATCCTGAAGCCTGCGTTCGAGATCCTCGCCGGCATCCCGACGATCGTCTTCGGCTACTTCGCGCTCACGTTCATGACCCCGCTCCTGCGCGACATCGGGATCCAGGTCGACATCTTCAACACGTTCTCCGCCGCGCTCGTGATGGGCGTGATGCTGATGCCGACCGTCGCCTCGCTCTCCGAGGACGCGATGGGCGCGGTGCCGCGCGACCTGCGTGAGGGGGCCTACGCGCTCGGGTCGACCAAGGTGCAGGTGGCGACCCGGATCGTGGTGCCCGCGGCCGTCTCGGGCATCGTCGCGTCGTTCGTGCTTGCGATCTCGCGCGCCGTCGGCGAGACGATGATCGTGTTGATCGCGATGGGCCAGCAGCCCAATCTCACGTTCGACCCGCGTGAGGCTGCGGAGGCGATGACGGCCTTCATCGCCGCCACCGGCGCCGGCGACGTGCCCACCGGGTCGATCGAGTACAAGACGATCTTTGCCGTCGGCGCGCTGCTCTTCGTGCTGACCCTGGTCATGAACGTCTTCGCGATCCGACTCGTCCGCAAGTACCGCGAGGTCTACGAGTGAGGCACCGCGAGCTCAAGGGCTGGATGTTCAAGGCGGCCCTGCTGTTCTCGCTCTTCGTGGGCTTCCTGATGCTCGGCGTCCTCCTCGTGGACGTCTTCCGCGACGGCGTGCCGTACCTCGACCTGACGCTCTTCACGAACCCACCGTCGTCCGATCCGGCGATCGCGGGCGCGCGGCCGGCGATTCTCGCGACCATCTACATGGGCATCCTGCTGCTGCTCTTCGTCGTCCCGATCGGCGTCGGCACCGCCGTCTACCTCGAGGAGTACGCCGACAAGACCCGCTGGTACAACCGCCTGCTCGAGATCAACATCCAGAACCTCGCCGCGGTGCCCTCGATCGTGTACGGCATCCTCGGGCTCGCGTTCCTCGTGCGCGGGATCGGGATCGGGCGGGTGCTGCTCGCAGGCGCGATGATCCTGACGCTTCTCGTCCTGCCGACGGTGATCATCGCGTCGCGCGAGGCGATCCGCTCGGTGCCCGACTCGATCCGGCAGGGCGGCTACGCGCTCGGCGCGACGCAGTGGCAGGTCGTCTCCCGTCAGGTGCTGCCGGCTGCGATACCCGGGATCGCGACCGGCTCGATCCTCGCCCTCTCGCGCGCGATCGGGGAGACGGCGCCGTTGATCATGATCGGAGCCGTCACGTATATCTCCTTCGATCCGACGATCCTGGGGCCGTTCACCGCGCTTCCGATTCAGATCTTCCAGTACCTCCGGCTCCCGCAGGAGGAGTTCAAGCTGCTCGCGGCCGCCTGCATCATCGTGCTGCTCGCAATTCTTCTGACGCTGAACGCATTCGCAATCTTCATCCGGAACCGCTACCGAAGAACATGGTGACCATGTCCGACCACTCAAGCACTACGATCGAGCCGATGAGCCTGGCCGATATCGCGAAGGAGCACGGCGACGCGGGCGTCACGAACCGCGAGGCGGTCTTCCAGGTGAACGACCTCGCTGTGGCGTACAGCGGCAATGTCGCGATTCGTGACGTGAGCCTCGACGTCTTCAAGAACGCGGTCACGGCGTTCATCGGGCCGTCCGGCTGCGGCAAGAGCACGCTGATCCGCTGCTTCAACCGGATGAACGATCTCGTGCCGAGTGCGACGATCGAGGGCCAGGTTCTCTACCACGCGAAGGACCTCTACGCCAGCGAGGTCGACCCGGTCGAGGTGCGGCGCCGGATCGGCATGGTCTTCCAGAAGCCGAACCCGTTCCCGAAGTCGATCTACGACAACATCGCTTTCGGGCCACGCGTGCTCGGGATGAAGGACGACATGGACGGCCGCGTCGAGCGGGCGCTCCAGCAGGGCGCGCTCTGGGACGAGGTCAAGGACCGCCTGAAGGAGAGCGCCCTCGGCCTCTCCGGCGGCCAGCAGCAGCGCCTCTGCATCGCGCGCTGCCTCGCGGTCGAGCCGGACGTGATCCTGATGGACGAGCCGGCCTCGGCGCTCGATCCGATCTCGACCACGCGGATCGAGGACCTGATGCACGAGCTGAAGCGCCAGTACACGATCGTGATCGTCACCCACAACATGCAGCAGGCCGCTCGGGTCGCCGACATGACAGCGTTCTTCTCGGTCGAGGTCGACAGGACGGCGGCAGGCGAAACGGCATCCTCGTCGAGTACGACCTGACGACGAAGATCTTCACCACGCCGGCCGACAAGCGCACCGAGGATTACGTGACGGGCAGGTTTGGCTAGATGCGCATCTCGTTTCAGGAAGAGCTCGACGAGCTGGAGGCTTCGCTTCGCGATGGAAGGCGAGCTCGTCCTCCGCTCGCTCCGCGGCGCGGTCGAAGTGGTCGTCTCGCAGGACCTCGAGCTTGCCGACGAGGTGATCGCCTTCGACGACGACATCGACTCGCAGTACTTCGAGGTCGAGCAGGGAATCGAGCTCCTGCTGGCGCGCCAGACCCCGGTCGCAAGCGACCTGCGCCTCGTGCTCGCGGTCCTGAAGGACAACCTGCACCTGGAGCGGATGGGCGACCTCTGCGTCACGATCGCGAAGCTGACGAAGCTGACGAAGGGACTCGAGCCGGACGAGGCGCTGCTCGAGGGCTTCAAGGAGATGGGGGAACGTGCCGAGCAGATGATCCGCGTCGCGCTCCGCTCGCTCGAGCAGCGAGACCGGGTTGCCGCCGAGTCGCTCCTGGAGCTGGACGAGCTGATCGACCGGGCGAACCGGCGGGTCGTCAACCGCCTGCTCGAGCTCGGGCACGAGCTCGAGGTGCGGGAGTGGGGCCTGCGGATGATCCTGGTCTCGCGCTGTCTCGAGCGGATCGGCGACCACGCCGTCGACATCGGCGAGCAGACCGCGTACCTCGTCACCGGCGAGTTCCGCGAGTTCACCGACGCGTCGCACTAGCGTTCACCGCATCTTCTCCAGCAGCGTAACCACGTCGCCGCGGGTGGTTCGGGAACGATCGATCCCGTGGGGGTGCAGCTCGATCCGGTAACGCAGGCACACGTCGACAAGGCGACCGACGACCTCTGCCGCGAATTCGAAGGCATTTTCTCGCGCGAGACCGTCGCCCGGCTTCATCAGCGAGTCGATCGTCGCGCTCGGTGGCGCGAAGTTCGCTGACTTCGTGCCCGCTGCTCGCGCACCGCTTCGCACGCGAGCGGCTCCGAGCGCTCGGTCAGTCCGAGGGGCACGATCGAGAAAACTCGTCCCCGAAGTGCTCTTCGTCTGCGTCCAGAACGCGGGCCGCAGCCAGCTCGGCGGCGGCGTTTCTGAACCACCACGCGAGCCGGTCGTGTCCACGTGCGCACCGCAGGCAGCGCTCCGGCCGGCGAGATCCATCCCGAGGTCGCGCAAGCATTCGGCTGCCGGGGCATCGACGTCGGCGAGGAATTCCCGAAGCCGCTGACCGGACGAGGTCGTCGCAGCCGCGGACGTGGTCGTCACGATGGGCTGCGGCGACGCGCTGCCCGATCTATCCGGGCAAGCGGTACGAGGACTGGGAAGTCGGCGATCCGGCCGGCGCGGAGCCCGTGAGAGTCCGCGCGATCGCGGACGAAATCGAGGCTCGCGTCCTCACGCCTGCTCGAGGGCCTCCAGGGCTGAGCTCGTTCACCACTTCACCTCGCGATCTTCACCTTCTTTCAGCCCACGCGGAGCCCGTCCGCTCCGAGACTCCCCCTCGACAGCTTGGAAACGAGACAGGGGAGAAGCATGAGGAAATTGATCGCTCTGGCGGTGCTCGGCACCGCCGTGCTCGCGGCGTCCGCCACGGCAGGCGTCAGCGCGCTCAGCGGCACGGTCACCGCGGACGGCTCGAGCACGCTCGGTCCGTACACCTCCGCCGCGGCCGAAGGCTTTCAGAAGAAGAACAAGGGCGCTCGCGTCACGGTCGGCATCTCCGGCACCGGCGGTGGCTTCGAGCGCTTCTGCCGCGGCGAGACCGACCTCTCGAACGCGTCGCGCCCGATGAAGAACTCGGAGGCGATCAAGTGCCGTGACGCAGGCGTCAAGTGGGTCGCGTTCACGGTCGCCAACGACGGCCTCTCGGTCGTCGTCAACAAGCAGAACACGTGGGCGAGCTGCCTCACGGTCGCCGAGCTCAAGAAGGTCTGGGAGCCGGGCTCCAAGGTCAACAACTGGAACCAGATCCGGGACGGCTTCCCGAACGTGCCGCTGAAGCTCTTCGGCGCGGGCACCGACTCGGGCACGTTCGACTACTTCACCGAGGCCATCAACGGCAAGGCGAAGGCGAGCCGCTCGGACTACCTCGCGACCGAGGACGACAACATCGTCGTGCAGGGCGTCGAGGGCGAGCGCGGCTCGCTCGGCTACTTCGGCTACTCGTACTACGAGGAGAACAAGGCCAAGCTGAAGGTCCTCGCGATCGACGCCGGCAAGGGCGCGGGCTGCGTCACGCCGAGCGTCGCCACGGTGCAGGCGAACAAGTACAAGCCCGCTCTCGCGGCCGCTCTTCATCTACTCGAAGCGCACCTCGTTCAAGCGCCCGGTCGTGGCCGGCTTCATCGGCTACATCTTCAACAACGAGAAGGCGATCGCCAAGAAGTCGGGCTTCATCGCCCTGACCGACCGCCAGCTGAAGAAGGCCCGCTACCAGTACACGCAGGCCCTCAAGGCCGAACACACCGAGTAAGCTCCGCCGGGCACCGATGACGACTGGAGCGCCCCGCGTACTGGGGCGCTCCACCGTTCACCGCTTCTTTACCGCCCCGCGCCTAGACTCGGTCGATGGCAATTCGCGAGACACTCGAGCGCGAGGTGAAGCTCCGCGCGGGGGAGGAGTTCAGGCTGCCCGAGCTCGGCGGCGAGGCGATCGAGCCTCGGGTCTTCGTCTCGACCTACCACGACACGGCCGACCACCGGCTTGCGCGTCGCGGCGTCACGCTACGGCACCGGGTCGAGCACGGGAAGGGGCTCTGGCAGCTGAAGCTGCCGCAGGACAACGCGCGGCTCGAGCTCGAGGCCGCGGGCGGGCCCGGCTCGCCGCCGGACGACATGCTGGAGCTGCTCGTCGCTCACCTTCGCGGCGCCGCGCTGGTGCCGATCGCGCGCCTGCGCACCCGGCGCGAGGGCGTGCGGGCCGACGGCGCCGAGATCGTCCACGACACGGTCGCCGTCCTCGACCACCAGCGCGTCACCCGCAGCTTCGAGGAGCTCGAGGTCGAGTTGCTCGACGGCGACGAGAAGACGCTACGGCGGATCGAGAAGGAGCTCCGGCGCGCGGGCGCGGCGGACGGCGAGAGCCGCCCGAAGGTCTTCCAGGCCCTGGACCTCGACTTCCAGCCCGAGCTGGTCGACGAGCCGCGACGACGCCTCGAGCGCCGCGACGCTCCGCGCCCGCATCCGCGAGCAGGTCGAGCGT
Organism: uncultured Gaiellaceae bacterium; assembly: GCA_963752405.1. Taxonomy (GTDB): domain Bacteria; phylum Actinomycetota; class Thermoleophilia; order Gaiellales; family Gaiellaceae; genus Gaiellasilicea. Next base: position 180,250 of record CAVVYB010000010.1, on the reverse strand, counting down.
GTGTTCGCGCACGATCCGGGGACGAGGCTCGGCACCGAGTCGGAGGAGTTGCATCAGCTGCGGGTCGCGACCCGCCGGCTGCGCGCGTTCCTCCGGGCCGGACAGGAGCTGTGGATCCCATCTGGGCGGACCCGGTGCGCACGGAGCTGAAGTGGCTGGGAGGGGTGCTTGGCCCGGTGCGCGACCTCGATGTGCTGATCGAGCATCTGACGCCGGGAGTCGAGTCGCTCGGCACCGACCGGGCCGAGGGCCGCAAGCTCCTACGCACGCTCGAGCGGAAGCGGCGCACGGCGCGGAAGAGGATGATGGCCGCGCTCGACAGCGACGCGGTACTTCGCGCTCTTGGACGCGCTCGAGCAGCCGGTCGCGACGATCGCAGAGACGCCGACGCTGGCTGAGATCCACGCCGCAGAGCACAAACAGCTTCGGAAGGCCGTCCGGGCGCTCGACGACGCGCCGTCCGACGAAGAGCTGCACGCGGTCCGGATCGAGGCGAAGCGTGCACGCTACGCGGCCGAGCTTGCTGGAGATGACAACTATGTGAAGGCTGCGAAGGTGCTGCAGGATGTGCTCGGCGAGCACCAGGACGCGGTGGTCGCGGCCGGCCAGCTGCGCGACCTCGCGACGCGGATGCCGGACACCTCCCTCGCGGCCGGGCGGCTCGTCGAGCGCGAGCAGGCGCGCGCGCTCCGCGGGCGTGACGACTGGCGGTCGGCGTGGAAGCGACTGGCGAAGACGGCGTAGTCCGCGCAGGAGGCGGCGTCGTGATGCGCGACGGGCGGCTCCTGCTCGTCCACCGGCCGAAGTACGACGACTGGACGTTCCCCAAAGGTAAGGCCGAGCCGGGGGAGAGTGACGAGGATTGCGCGGTACGCGAGGTCGAGGAGGAGACGGGTCTACGCTGCGAGCTCGGTGCTGAGCTGCCGTCGACGCTACTACACGGACTCGCGCGGTCGCCCAAAGCGGGTTCGCTGGTGGCTCATGGAGCCGGTTGCGGGCGAGTTCGCGCCGACCGACGAGGTCGACGAGATCCGCTGGCTGCCTCCCGAGGGGGCCTCGAGTCTCCTCTCCTACAGCCGCGATTACGCGCTGCTCGACGCGCTCTAGGCCGCTGCGGCGAGGCGGGCCGCGAGCCGGAGTGCGGCACCCTCGCGGATGCCACCACGTGACGGGGTGAACGGCTGCCCCAGCAGGCGCGAGACCTCTTCGAGGATGAGCGCGCCGGCGAGGAGCGTGCGTGCGCGGTCGGGCCGGAGACCGAGAGCGGCCGCCGACTCGCTCGGCCGGCCTGCTCGCAAGTGTCTCGACGACGTGCTCGAGGTCGTCGGGGCCGTACTCGTGGCCGATCAGGCGCGCGATTGCGCGCGCGCTCCCGCCCGTCGCGAGTGCGATCTGCGGCTGCGGGGGCTCGAGCTTGGCCAGCCCGTTGCGCACAGCGTTGCGGGCGGCATCGATCTCAGCTGTCGCCGGGGGATCGCCGTGCAGGAGCGACGCGGTCAGGCGCAGCGAGCCGAGGTCGACGGAGCGCACCCACGCCGGTCCGAGCAGCTCCGTCCCGACGACGACCTCCGTCGAGCCGCCGCCGACGTCGCAGACGGCGACCACCCCTTCGCCGGGATTCGCACGCGAGACAGCGCCGGTGAACGCGAGCCGGCCCTCGTCCTCGGCGGAGACGACCCGGACCTCGGCCCCCGTTGCGCGGCCGATCGCGTCAAGGAGCCGCTCCGGAGAGTCGCCCTGGCGACCAGGTGCAGTGACAACGGTCTCGAGCTCGCGCACGCCGTGCTTGCGTGCGATGCGCGCGTACTCTGCGGTCACCTCGCGGACCTCATCGAGCTTGCTCCGGCGCACGCGTCCATGGAGAAGGATCTCCTTGCCGAGCCCCAGGTGCTGCCGCTCCTCGCGGATGCTCCGGACGTCGTCGCCTGCGACCGATGCGACGAGCAGGCGCACCGTGTTCGAGCCCACGTCGATGACCCCGACCTTCATGCCCGTCATTCTCACGAGCACCCCGGTCAGACCCCCGAGCTTTCTCACCGGCTGCGGGCACCTCCTGCCCTGCGTGTGCGCAAGCGGGCCCGTCGCTGCAGGTTGAGCTGATGGCTGTGCGCGCGCTCGTCCTTGCCGCGCTTCCGCCGCGTCCAGGTCCCGTCGGCGGCGAGCTCCCATGACGACGCCGTGTCGGCGAACGAGCTGTCGAAGATCGCGACCAGCTCCTGACGCAGCCGCGGCTGCTCGACCGGTACGACGACCTCGACCCGGTGGTCGAGATTGCGCGTCATCAGGTCGGCGCTGCCGAGGAAGACCTCGACCTCGTCTCCGATCTGGAACCCGTAGAGGCGGCTGTGCTCGAGATAGCGGCCGACGATGGAGCGGACGCTGATGTTCTCGCTCATTCCGGGCACGCCCGGTTTGAGCATGCAGATCGAGCGCGCGATGACTTCGATCTTCGCGCCGTGCTGGGACGCGGTGTAGAGCTCCTCGATCAGGGCCTCGTCCGTGAGCGCGTTCACCTTGAACCGGACGCGCGCGTCGGTACCCGCGGCCGCGGCCGCGCCGGCAGCACGGATACGCTCGACCAGCCGGGCGCGCAGCCCGAACGGCGCGACGAGGATCTTCTGGAACCGCGAAGGGCGCCCGAACCCCGTCAGGTAGTTGAAGAGGGAGGCGATGTCCTCCGCGATCGCCGGGTCGGCGGTGAAGAGACTCAGGTCTTCGTACGAGCGGGCGGTCACAGCGTGGTAGTTGCCCGTACCGACGTGCACGTACCGGCGGAGGACGTCGCCCTCGCGCCGGACGACGAGCGTCATTTTCGCGTGCACCTTCAGGTCGGGGAAGCCGTAGACGACGTGAACGCCGGCCTGCTCGAGGGCGCGCGACCACTCGATGTTGCGGTGCTCGTCGAAGCGCGCCTTCAGCTCGACCAGGCACACGCTCTGCTTGCCTTCCTCGGCGCACTGGATCAGGGCGGGGACGAGCGGGCTGTCCCCGCTCGTCCGGTAGACCGCCGTCTTCATCGCGATCACATCCGGGTCGCGGGCGGCGGCCTGCACGAACGCCTCGAAGCTGGCGGCGAACGACTCGTAGGGCTGGTGGACGAGGAAATCGCTGCGCCGGATCTCTGCGAACAGGTCCCGCGGGTTCTTCGCGTGCACGAGCCGCGACGGGGTCACGCCGAGTGACGGCTCGAACTTGAGCTCTGGCCGGTCGAAGTCGATGAGCTGGTCGAGGTCCGCGAGGTCGAGCGGGCCGTGGATCTCGTAGACCTGGTCGGGAGCGGCGCCGAGCCCCTGGCAGAGCCGCTCGAGCATGCCGCGCGACGTCGAGCTCGAGACCTCCACCCGGACGACGTCGCCGAAGCGCCGGCGTCGCAGCTCGACCTCCACCGCCTCGAGCAGGTCGTCCGCCTCGTCCGAGACCTCGAAGTCCGCGTCTCTCGTGACGCGAAAGACAGATCGCTCGAGAATCTCCATCCCCGGAAAGAGCCGGTCGAGGAAGTGTCCGATCACGTTCTCGAGCGGCAGCAGTCGGTGCCGTCGCCGACCGGGAAGAACCGCGGCAGGCCTTCGGGAACCTTGACGCGGGCGAAGCGCTCCTCGCCCGACTCGGGGTCGCAGGCGAGCACGCCGAGGCTCAATGAAAGGCCGGAGATGTACGGGAAGGGCTGACCGGGGCCGACTCCGAGGGGCGTCAGGACCGGGAAGATCTCGCGCTGGAAGCGCGCCTCGAGGTCCGCGAGCTCGTCAGGATCGAGAGCCTCGATCTGCGCGACCACGATCCCCTCATCCGCGAGCGCCGGACCGAGCGCCTTCTTCCACAGCTTCGCCTGGCGTGCGGTGAGCGCGAGCACGGACTCCCGAACGAGTGACAGCGCGGAGCGCGGCGTCAGCCCGTCCGCCGAGCGAACGGCAAGCCCGGCCGCCGCCTGGCCCATCAGGCCGGCGACGCGGACCATGAAGAACTCGTCCAGGTTGGACGAGACGAAGCGACACATCCTCACCCGTTCGAGTATCGGGAGGGAGTCGTCGGCGGCGAGGTCGAGCAGCCTCGCGTTGTACTCCAACGTCGACAGCTCGCGATTCAGCAGCCGGCCGCCGGATGTCTTGCGCGATGTCGTCGTGGCGGCCATCGATCAAGTATGTCCCCTTTGGTGTTACCAGCGGGTTACCGAGTGGTGAACTTCTAAGCGAGTGCTTCGACGAGTTGGCTCTGGAAGTGTGCGATCAGACGCTCGGACTCGAGGAGCAGCCGGCCGTGCTCGAGGCCGCCGCTGCGGAGCCCCTTTTGCACGCGCTCGACGAGCACGGTGTCCTCCGCGCCGACCTGATTGTCGAACTCGAGCATGTCGGCGATCCACGCGTCGTCGACGTCCGGGCCGATGAAGTAGTCGAGGAAGCGGCCCGTGCGCTCGGGGGCGAGAGGCACGGCCGGGCCGATGGAGAGGTTCGGCTGGCCGGGCATGACGTTGATCGTGATGTTCGGCCAGAGGAAGTGGAACTGGCCGCGCTCGATCGGCCCGCGCGGGTCGAAATCTCCCTTCCAGGCCTCGCGCACCGGCCCGTACTGCGTCGAGAAGGTGGGGCTCTGCTCGAGCACGTACGCGTCCACCGAGACGTCGACGACCTTCGAGAAGGCCGGATGGGCGATCTGGCAGTGGTAGCACTCGAGGAAGTTCTCGCAGCACACCTTCCAGTTCGCCTCGTACTCCGAGGTCGAGCGCTTGAGGAAGCGAAGCGAGCCGAGGTCGAGGCCGGCTGCCGCGAGGAGCTCCGGCAGCTCTCCGAGATGCTCGGCGAGCGGCGGCGCGCCGGTGTCCGGGTTGACGAAGACGAACGGCCCCCAGGCATCCACCTGCACGGGCATCAGCCCGAGCTGCGACTTGTCGAAGCCCGGCTCGCGCTCCGTGCGCGGCGCGGCGCGGAGCGAGCCGTCGAGGCCGTAGGTCCAGGCGTGGTACGGGCACTGGAGCGTCTCGCGCTTCCCCTCGCCCTCGCAGACGAGCGAGCCGCGGTGGCGGCAGACGTTCAGGAACGCGCGGAGCGATCGCCTCCTTGTCGCGGACGACGACGACCGGGACTCCACCCGCGTCGCAGGAGAAGAACGAGCCGGGCTCGTCGACCTGGTCAGCACGGCCCGCGTACTGCCACGCGCTCCGGAAGATCCGCTCCCGCTCGAGCCGGAGCACGTCCGGATTCGAGTACCAGTCGAAGGGAAGCGTGCGGCCGTCCGTGATCGTCGCCACGAGACGACTGTATCTCGGAGGCTAGGCCGCGGCGCGCTCGGCTTCGACGCCCAGCTGCGCGATGAAGACGGGCCGGCGTGAGCGCAGGTGCCGGACCACCGCCTCCTCGTCCCGGCGGCAGGGGATGACGCTCTTCCAGCCGTCGAGGTGCTCGAGCCGGTGGAAGTCGCCGCTCGCGACGCAGGGCAGGCCGGCCCGGGCGACCCAGGAGAAGAGCTGCGTCCGGTTGAAGAGCTCGAACCGGTGCACTCGGGACGCGAGCTCGGGATCACGTGCGAAGCGCTGCGTCAGCCGACCCGGATGCGGGGACGGCTCGTCGTCGTATGGATGCGCCGCGATCAGCGCTGCGCCGGCCTGAACCGCGGTCTCGATCGCCCCGTCGATTCCATCGTCGACGGAGACGAACTGTCGGAGACCGACAGCCAGGGCGTGAGCCGAGAGTCCCGGGTCCGGGTCGTTGTAGGAGAGCTCGAGCCCGGGAACGACGAGCAGGTCGTAGCGCTCGCGCGCCCGGCGCGCCTCGTGCTCGATCTCGGCGAGATAGGCGTCGTAGTTCGCAGCGGTGATTCCCTCCGGCGCGTCTGCGAGATCCGTCCGGCAAACGTGATCGGTGATGCACAGAAGGTCGAAGCCGCGCGAGCCGTACAGATCGACGACGCTCGGGCAGCGGGAGCGCGCCGTCGCTCCAGGTCGTGTGCGCGTGCAGCTCCGCGAGCAGCGCTCCCGTTCGTGTTCGCACCATGCCTCGATTGTGGTCGAACGTATGGGCGCCGCGGGCAAGAAAGTGGTCTATTTCCAGGGAAGATCTAGATGCGGCGGTAGCGTGCCTGCACGAAGCAGTAGAGGCCGTAGGCGACCAGTCCGACCGCGACTGCGGCCAGGAGAACCTCGCCGTACGGTTGCTGGGCGACCTCGAGCAGCGACCCGTCGAGTCCTCTGGCCTCCTTCGAGTCGAACTCCCAGGCCGCCCTGAAGAGAAAGGCGCCGATCAGCCCGAAGACGATGCACCGGGCAAGGTGTCCGAGAATGCCCACTCCGGTCGCGGCACTCTCCTCGGCCTGGCTCATCTCCTCCTGCTTCAGCTTCTTGTTGAACTTGCACGTGACCGCGCGGTAGCCGTTGAACGCCCCTGCCGCGAGGAAGGCGAGCCCCGCCGCGTAGACGAGGTAGCGGCCGCCCGGGCGGTCAAAGACACCGGCTGTTCTCTGCTGCTCGCTTTCGTTGCCGCTCCCGTTGCCGACCAGCACCGAGACCGTCAGTCCGCAGAGAACGCTGTACCAGGCGGCCTTCGCAAGCGCCGTGGCGCGTTTGGCGAGCCCCTTTGCATCCTCGCCCTCGTTCTCCCGGTCGAGGATCGCCAGGGCGAGTTGCCAGATCGCGTAGCCGCCGAGTCCGAGCGCAAGCAGAACCAGCAGCGCCTTGCCGAACGGCTGCTCGGCGATCGTGCGCAGTGCGCCGCCCTTATCCGGGCTCTCCTCGCGAGCGCCCAGCGCGACGTTGATCGCCAGGATCCCGACGACCACGTAGAGGGCGCCCTTCGCCACGAGACCTGCGCGGCCGAGGCGCTCGACCCACGGGCTCTTGCCCGCGCGGCGGCTCCGTGCTGCGATCGACCCCGTGCTCATTGTGGTTCTTTCTCCCGGACGCCCGTTTCTCAAGCCGGTCGACAATTGTGAGCGAGGTTCGGCGTCATGCTAGGGTCAATGCGCGGACCGCAAAGAGGGCGCAGAAGTTAGGAGAGACGCGATTCCCGTGACCGCGACCAGGTTCGTCACCGTCGAGACGAGCAGCCAGTGGGAGACCAGTTCCTTGTTGCGAAAGCTGCGAGGCCACAGCGCCTACGCGGTTCAGGTCGAGCACGACCGCTGGCTTGTCTGCAGCCTCCCGGCTCGCTCCCACCCCTCGGTCGATGCGCTGCAGGAGCTGATCGACGAGTGGGCCGAGGAGGAGGGCGCTCGCCCGCTCGCGGTTCGTGTCGGCGACGAGCCGGTGCCTTTGCGCGCACAGCGCTGACCGCGCCGTAAGGTCCGCCCGCTACAACTAGCTCGTGCGCTTCGCCGTTGCTCTTGCCGCTGTCGCGGCGCTGGTCCTGCCCGGCACCGCCCTGGCCCGGGAGTGCGGCATCCCGGACTCGGACCCGCTCTGGATCGATTTCGCGGGACACGATGCGCCGGTGCCGCAGAAGCCGAGTCTGACGCTGGCCTTCACGTCGGGCACGGTCAAGCCGGCGGAGGCGCGCGCTGCCGGCGCCGCGACCGTCTTCTTCGACCTGAACTTCAACAACCGAGTCGGGACGCCCACGGTTCCTGCCGATCCGGCGACGATCAACGACCGGGCGGACCGGCTGTTCGACTTCGCAGTCTCGGTGACGGGCTGTCAGACGCCGTGGATCGCGCTGAACGAGCTCTTCGGGGCGCAGACGCCGACGCCCTGGACGACGACGACGGCGCAATACCGCGCAAATACGCTGGCACTCGTTCGACGGCTCGCCGAGCGGGGGGCGAAGCCCGCGGTGACGATCGCGAATCCGCCCTACACGGGCGGCGAGGCGGAGCAGTGGTGGCGCGACCTCGCCTCGGTCGCAGTCCTGATCCGACAGGTCTTCTTCACCTCGCCGAACGTGCCGCAGCTGCACGCGCTCGGCCCGATCAGGGCAAGCCGATCGATGCGGACGGGCATGCGCTCGCTCGTTCGCCGCTTCACGGAGATCGGCATTCCCGCGAACCGGGTCGCACTCGAGCTCCAGTTCCAGTCGGCTCCCGGAACGGGCGGCAGGGAAGGGCTGCAACCGCGCTCGAAGTGGCTCGAGATCGTCAAGCTCGAGGCGCTGGCCGTCCGTCAGGTGACCCAGGAGCTGAAGACGCACTCGATCTGGTCCTGGGGGTGGGCGACGTTCAGCGAAGCGGGCATCGACCGCGACAAGGGCGAGGCGGTCTGTGTCTATCTGTGGGTCCGCGACCAGAATCTCTGCAGCGGTCCCGGTGCAGCCGGGCCGGACTTCGACCCCTCCCTCACGGTCGGGCAGCTGAACCTCCCTGCCGGCGTCCTCTGCACGCTCCCCGCCGGGCAAATCGGCTCGGCCGCCGTCGACCCGCTCGCCCGCGCGATCGGCGACCGTGACATCGCTGCGAGCCTCGTGCTGGAGCGGCTCGTGCTCCGGCAGGAGGTCGAGCTCGACGCTCGCGCCGTCCTCGCAGCCGAGCTCGCGTTCGTCGACGATCACTTCCGCGGCAACCTCGCGGCGTACCTCGCCGCCCTGCAGAGGATCCCGCTGTCGCGCAGTGCCGCACGCGGTCTCCTCCTCGACGAGTTACGGCGCGACGCCGTCCGTGCGCGCTTCACGCCGGCGAGGCCGGCCGGCCACCAGATCGCCGAGTTCCACACCACGTACGGCGGCCTGCGGGCGCGTCTCGTCGAGACGGCCCGGCCGGTGGCGTGGCTCGGTGGTCGCACCCGTGGGTTCGCGATCGAGACCTTTGCGCCCACCCGGATCTTCTCTCTCGCACGCCGCGGATTCGTCAGGACGATCCACGGGCGGATCGAGGTGCGCCCACTCGACGACACCGTCTATCTCGGCACGATCCCGATCGTCGAGTCCCGCCCGGCGATCGAGGCCTCGCTGAACCGCTTTGCTCGCGTCTACGCCTACGAGGCGTGGCTCGCGAAGGCAGAGGCACGGGCGCTCGCCGAGGCGATCTGCGTCGCCGACCAGCTGCCGACGTCGGCCGTTCTGACGCTCGAAGACCTGCTGCCCTTCGTCACGGCGCCTGCCGCCTGAAGCAATCGAGCACGTGGTCGTCCACGAGGCCGGCGGACTGCATGAAGGCGTAGCAGGTGGTCGGGCCGGTGAAGCGGAAGCCGAGTCGCTTGAGCTCCTTGCTCATCGCCTTCGACTCCGCCGTCTCGGCCGGGATCTCCCCCGATCGTGCGCCACGCGTTCACGCGTGGCTCGCCGTCGACGAACGACCAGAGGAGCTCCGACAGCGGCACGTCGAGCCCGAGCGCAGTGCGTGCGTTGCCGATCACCGCCTCGATCTTGCCGCGGTGCCGAACGATGCCAGGATCGCCGACCAGCCGTTCGACGTCACGCTCGCCGAACCGCGCGACCGCCTCGAGGTCCCAGCCGGCGAACGCGCTCCGGTAGCCCTCGCGCTTGTGCAGGATGGTCGACCACGAGAGCCCTGCCTGCGCACCCTCGAGGTTGAGCAGCTCGAAGAGCTTGCGCTCGTCGCGCTCGGGCACCCCCCATTCCTCGTCGTGGTAGGCGACGTAGAGCGGGTCGGCCATTGGAACCCAGGCGCAGCGGTTCATACCTGTGAGGCTAGCCGCTGAGCCAGTGCGCGCACGCTCGCCCGCAACTCGTCGGGACGGCGGATCGTGAAGTCACAGCCGAGACCGGCGAGGACGGTGGCCATCCAGTCGAGCGAGTCCACGCGCATGCGCAGGACCGTCCCGTCCGGGTCGTCGACGAGCTCGGCGAGCGTCGCAGGGATGCGGCGCGCCGCATCGTCGATCGGCAAGCTGAGCAGGGCCTCGACCTCCCAGGTCCAGGGCACGCTGGCGAGCGAGCGGGACACGTAGGCGACGGCGTCGAATCCCTCGGGCGGCGCGTTGCAGGCGGCCTCGGCGAGCGCCGTGCGCCCTATCCGATCGACGCGAAACGTGCGCAGGTCGTCGCGAGTGTGATCGTGGGCGGCGAGATACCAGCGGCCTGAATGGACGACGAGACCGTGGGGGCTGAGCTCTCGCTCCGACTCCTCCCCGGCGAACGTCCGGTAGGCGATGGTCAGCCGGCGACGGCGGCGGATCGCGTCGGCGAGTAGGAGCACTGCAGCGGCATCGGCAGGCGCCGCGCCCGTCGTTCTCGTGAAGCTGAGTGTTTCCTCGAGCGCCTCGACCTGCCGGCGGAGCGTCGTGGGCAGCACCCGGTTGATCTTCGCGAGCGCGCCGTCGACGGCATCGGGTGAGCCGTCGGTCCGGGTCCCGCGGGTCGCGAGGAGGCCGAGCACGACCACGACCGCTTCCTCGTCCTCGAGCATCAGCGGCGGCAGCCGGTAGCCCGGCCGGATCCGGTACCCGCCGCCGACTCCGCGCTGGCCCTCGACCGGGATCCCGAGCTCCTGCAGCACGTCGATGTAGCGCCGCGCGGTTCGCGGGTCGATGCCGAGCCGGTCGGCGATCTCGCGCCCGGTCGTGAGCGGCCGCGCCTGCAGCAGCTCGAGCAGCTCCAGCAGGCGGGAGGTGGGCGAGGCCATGAGTGGGAGTTAACCAGGGATAGAGGGCAAGAACCGCCCTAATTACCGGGTAGCCTCACATCAGTACCCACGAGACGGAGGAACGATGAGCGAGGCGAGCGACTTCGATTTCTGGCCGGGCGAATGGAAGGTGCACAACCGGAGGCTGCGCGAACGGCTCGCCGGCTCGGACGAGTGGGACGAGTTCGAGGCGACGAGCGTCGCCAGGCATATTCTCGGGGGCTGCGGGAACGAGGACGAGTTCCACACCGACCACGACGGGGGCTTCGTCGGCATGTCGTTCCGGTTCTTCGATCCGTCGACGCGGCAGTGGTCGATCTACTGGGCCGACAGCCGCCGGCCGGGCGTCCTCGACCCGCCCCTCTTCGGGTCGTTCTCGGGCGACACCGGCGTCTTCCATGGGGACGACACGTTCGAGGGCCGGCCGATTCGCGTCCGCTTCATCTGGTCCGGCGTGACGACGCCGACACCGCGCTGGGAGCAGGCGTTCTCGGACGACAGTGGCGAGACCTGGGAGACGAACTGGGTGATGGACTTCACGCCCGCCGGGGTCGAGAAGTGAGCGCCCTCCTGAGTGCGAGCCCGCGCCCGAGCGCCGTCCGGCCCGACTATCGGCACGTGTCGAAGCTGATCCGGCCCGCGCCGGCGATCACACTCGACGATGCGGTGCTGAAGTGGTACGACATCGCTCCGGCGGACGAGCCGGTGCCGTGCGAGCTCCACGTGCTGGCGCGCGGGAACCTGCGCGCAGCCGTCGAGTCGGGATCGCTCGATTTCGCGGGCGACCTCGGCTTCGTGATCCTCCACCGCTGCGGCGAGGACTTCTACTTCCTCATCGTCGCGACCTGGCGCAACGACAACGAGGTCTGGGAGACGGTCTGGGCGAAGAACGGCGAGGGCGACCTCTCCTTCCGGCCGTGGGTGCTCGAGGGGACCCACCGGCCGACGTTCTGCGTGTGGGAGCTCGGCGCCGTCTGGCACGAGCAGCAGGCGTGGAGCCGCTTCCTTCACTCGCCGCGCGGACCCGGCGCGCGCGAGGACTACCTGCGCGACACGTTCGAAGGCCAGGTCTGAGCGCTTGCGCAGTCTGAGGTGACCCTCCAGAACCGCGTCACGCCGCTCGGCGATCTGGTTGCGGACTCTGCCCGTGGGCTCGTGTACGGCAATCGCGGCTGCCTTCACGATGCCGAGGGCCGCATCCGTCGCCGCTTCGCGGTGAAGCGCTGGATTGCGTGCAGGCTCGAGTTCCGCAGCCGGCGCAGAGGCCCGCTGCTCCAGCCCGGCCGCTACACGGAGCTCTTCTTCCTCGACGAGGTGACCGCTCTCGCAGCCGGCCACCGTCCCTGTGCGGAGTGCCGGCGCGAAGACTACGACCGTCTGGTCGCGATCTGGCGCGACCTCCATCCGGGCCAGGTCGGAGCCGACGCGATCGACGCCCAGCTCCACGCCGAGCGCCTTGATCCGGCTGCGAACGAGAGGCGCCTCCACCGCGCGGAGCTCGGCGAGCTCCCGGACGGCGCCTTCGTGCTGAGGGAGGACGAGCCGTGGCTCGTGTTCGGGGCGGACCTCTGGAGGTGGACGCCGTCCGGGTATCTCGAGCGCAGGCCGCGAGGCGCTCAGGACGACACGCTCGTGATCACGCCACCGTCGCTCCTTGCGGTGCTCGGCTCGGGCTGGAGCCCGCTGGTGCCGCTCGTTCATCCCTCCTGCGCCCGCAACTAGGACGGTTTCGACGGCGCATATTTGTGCGCGCTCAACGAAATCTTGACTCCTTTCACGGGCGGGGGTAGTTTCGGAAAGACAGTAAAGCGAGGGTGCGTTCAGCGATGGTCACGCCACAGATCATTGCTGCGGCTGATTTGTTCTGTGTGTCACAAGTGACGCACCGTTCTGCGTCTCGCTTTGCCTTTTTCAGTGTCCCAGATACTCGAATGGAGACGAGCGCGTGAGCGCTGACCTCCAGCGACGCGTGCTCGTTGTGGAGACGATTCCGCGTGGCACCGAGGAACTCAGGCAGGCGCTTTCGGGCGAGGGATATTACGTCGCGCTCGCCACAGGCACGACGGAGGCAATGCGCATCGTTGGAACCGGGTCCCCGGACGCCGTTATCGTCGACCTCCCGCCGTGCGAGGAGACCGCGAAGGCGTTCACCCGGCGCCTGCGCGAGAAGCAGACGCAGCACCTCCCGCTGCTGGCTTTGAGCCCCGGAGACAGCGTGCGTGACAGCGTGGCCGGGCTCGATGCGGGCGCAGACGACTATCTCGTTCATCCGTTCGCGCTCGACGAGTTCCTGGTCCGCGTGAGTGCTCTCCTGCGTCGGAGCGACGCAACGGAGGGGCCGCTTCGCTTCGCCGACCTGACGCTCGATCCCGAAACGCGGGTTGTGGTGCGCGCCGGGCGGCCGATCGGTCTCACCCCGACCGAATTCGCCTTGCTCGAGCTCCTGCTCAGAAACCCAGGCCGCGTGATCCACCGGACCGAGATCTTCAGCCATGTCTGGGGCTTCGACTTCGGACCGTCGTCCAACTCGCTGAACGTGTATGTCGGGTACTTACGTCGAAAGACCGAAGCAGCAGGTGAGTCGCGTTTGATTCACACCGTTCGCGGTGTCGGATACGTGCTTCGCGATCGTTAAACCTGTTCTCGACAATTCTTAGGCAATTCTTCGTTGTTTCTTATGCGCGGTCGTTGACTTCGAAATGCTGCGCGGGACAATGGAGCGCAAGGCTTGGGGCAGTTTGGTGCGAGGCACGCTGGCCCAGGCGCCACAAGAACTACGCCTGCGGCCGTCCTTTCGAGGAGGTATCGACATGCGCAAGGTCGTTCTCTTGCTGGCTGCCCTCCTGGTGCTTACACCAGTTGCCGGAGCGGACATTGCCGACGAGATTCGAACGCTGGACGGGAGCGGAAACAACCGCAACCATCCGACGTGGGGTCAGACGAACACGGAGTATCTGCGGGTCGCCCGAACGAACTACGCCGACGGGATCGCAAAGCCTGTCGGCGGGCCGTCGACCCGGTACGTCAGCAACCGCGTTCCAACGACGTCCGCCCAGAATCTGTTCTCGGAGAACAGCGTCACCCAGTGGGGTTTCGTCTGGGGCCAGTTCATGGACCACACCTTCGGCCTGCGCGAGGAGGCAGGCGGCGAGACCGCGAACATCCCCTTCAACAAGACCGATCCGCTCGAGAGCTTCACGAACACGCTGGGCTCGATTCCCTTCATGCGCACGCCGGCCGCGCCCGGCACGGGCACGGGAACCAAGCCGCGGCAGCAGATCAACACCGTCTCCAGCTACATCGACGGTTTCAGCGTCTACGGCGGGACCGCTGACCGGCTCGAGTGGCTGCGCGAAGGGCCGGTCGACGGAACGCTCTCGAACAACGGGCCGAAGCTGTTGCTGCAAAACGGCTTCCTGCCGCGAGCGGGATGCCCGCGGCAATGCCGCTGCGGCGCCGCCGATGGCGCTGATGGGCCGGCTCGAGGCGCCGGGCGGGGCCGCGAAGGCTTTCGTCGCCGGGGACAAGCGGGCGAACGAGAACATCGCGCTCTCGTCGACCCACAACGCTGTTCGCGCTCGAGCACAACCGGATCGTCTCGCAGCTGCCGAGCTGGGTACCCGCCGAGCTGAAGTTCCAGATCGCTCGTCGGGTGATCGGGGCCGAGCAGCAGTTCATCACCTACAACGAGTTCCTGCCCGCGCTCGGCGTGAGACTGCCCCCGTATCAGGGCTACAAGGACAACGTGAACGCCAGCCTCGGGAACGAGTTCGCCGTCGTCGGCTACCGCGCCCACAGCATGATCCACGGTGAGCTCGAGTCGATCGGCGAGGCGGCGGACTACACCGCCGCGCAACTCGCCGCGCTCGAGGCCCAGGGCGTCGAGGTCGTGGCAGAGGGCGACGAGGTCGAATTCGTGATCCCGCTGAACGTTGCCTTCGGCAACCCGGACCTGCTCAAGCAGATCGGTCTCGGAGCGGTGCTGCACGGGCTCGGCGGGGAGCCGCAGTACAAAAACGACGAGCAGATCGACAACCAGCTCCGCAGCGTGCTCTTCCAGATTCCCGTGCCGGGCAACGAAGGCTGCCTCGACGGGCCGACGCTGCCGGCGTGCTTCAAAGGCGTTGTCGACCTCGGCGCGATCGATATCGAGCGTGGCCGCGACCACGGCATGCCGCTGTACAACGACCTGCGTCGTGCTTTCGGGCTCGCCCCGAAGTCATCGTTCACCTCGATCACCGGCGAGTCGACGGACCGCTTCCCGACCAATGACCCGAAGATCACGGGAAATCCGATCAACGATCCGAACATCCTCGACTTCACAGCGCTCTTCGACGTCGACGGGAATCCGATCCCGCTCGGCAGCGAGGCGGCCGACGGCGAGGCGGTCGTCGGCGTCCGGCGCACCACTCTCGCTGCACGGCTGAAGGCGATCTACGGAGATCCGAACAAGCTCGACGCGTTCGTCGGGATGGTCTCCGAGCGTCACGTGCACGGATCGGAGTTCGGCGAGCTGCAGCTTGCGATGTGGAAGCAGCAGTTCCAGGCGCTCCGCGACGGTGACCGGTTCTTCTACCTGAACGATCAGGTGCTTCCCGAGATCCGGCGGTTGTTCGGGATCACCTACCGGCTCACGCTGGCCCAGATCATCGAGCAGAACACAGGCATCGACGTGCAGGACAACGTGTTCGAAGCCGTCGAAGAGTAGGCGCGCAGACGCCGACGGCTCTCGAGAGGGAACCCCGCTCGCCGGCGGGGTTCCCTCTTGGCGTTCTAGGCCCCTCCCGGTAGCGTCCGGCTGGTGAGCATGCAGGAGCCGGTGAGGATCGACGCTTTGCCGATGCCGCTGCGGTGGCTGAGCGAGCCGGAGAGCTGGAGTGTTCCGGACGGAGCTTCGCTCCTGGTCGCCGCAGGCCCGCGTACCGACTGGTTCGTCGACCCGCAACAGTCGGAGGAGCCGAAGCTGAACGCGCCGGCGCTCTTCGGCGGCTCGACCGGTGACTTTCTCCTGAGCGCGTTGGTCACGGTCGACTTTGCCGGGACCTACGACGCGGGCGTGCTCGTCGTGTACGAGAGCTATCGAGTCTGGGGGAAGCTCTGCTTCGAGTTCTCGCCTCAGCGTGAGCCGATGGTGGTCTCGGTCGTGACGAGGCGTGTGTCGGACGACTGCAACTCCTTCGTCGTCGACGGTTCCTCGGTCTGGCTTCGCATCGCGCGGCTTGGCTCGGCATTTGCGTTTCACGCCTCGACCGACGGCAACAGCTGGAGCTTCATTCGCCACTTCGCGCTCGAGAGCGGCGGGGATCCGTCGATCGGCTTCGCCGCGCAGTCGCCGACGGGAGACGGCTGTGCCGTCAGGTTCGAGCGGATCGCGTACGAGGCGGCGCGTCTCGGCGACCTGCGGAGCGGCGAGTAGGGACCGCACTCGCCGCCGATGAGATGCGCTGCGCGTCCCGGTCTTACTCTCAGACAACCGAGGTAGGAGGCAACGATGTGGGTCGTCAAGTGAGCTGGATCCGATGACTCCCCCTCATCCGGCGCGGCATCTGCTGCGGGCGAAGGACCTCGCCGACGCGCGCTACCGCGAGCCGCTCGACGTGGCGCAGCTCGCGCGCGCCGCGCGCCTCTCGCAGGCGCACTTCAGCCGCGAGTTCCGCCGCGCCTTCGGCGAGACGCCACATCAGTACCTCCTGACCCGCCGGCTGGAGCGTGCTGCGGCGCTGCTGCGCAACACCGATCGCTCGGTCGCGGACATCTGCTTCACCGTCGGGCTGAGCAGCGTCGGATCGTTCACGACGAGCTTCGGCCGGGCCTTCGGGTTGTCCCCGACCGCATACCGGGCGACCTATCCGCCGGCAGCCTCCCGTGCCTGGATTCCGACCTGCGTGCTGCGTGCGTGGGCGAGGCCGCAGTCCAGCAGTTTTCGAGAAGACAGCTGCCAGCAGCCTGGCTAGCTTGATCTCAATCGACAGCTACAGGAGGAAGACATGCTCAAGAGCCTCACCAACGTCAGTGTGTGGGTCCACGATCAGGACGAAGCCCTCGCCTTCTACACCGAGAAGCTCGGATTCGAGCTCCGTCAGGATGTGACCGTGCCCGAGATGGGCAACTTCCGCTGGCTCACGGTCGGCCTGCCGGGGCAGGACGTCGGGCTGGCTCTGCTGACCGTTCCCGGCCCGCCCGTGTTCGACGCCGACACCCAGGCGAAGGTGCAAGAGGTGCTGGCGAAGGGGGCCGCGGGCGGCCTCTTCTTCTCGACGGACGACGTGCACGCCAGCTACGAGAAGCTCAAGGATCGCGGCGTCGAGTTCCACGGGGAGCCGGAACAGCAGCCGTACGGCATCGACGTCGGCTTCCGCGACCCGTCGGGCAACCAGATGCGCATGGCGCAGCTCTCCTGAGAGGTCGGCCGCACGCTCCGTGACGGCGAGCACGCTCCCGCGCTGGGTGCGTAGCTCAAGCCGCCAGCTGCGTGCGCATTCCGCCTTCGCGCTGCCGCGACTGGTGCACCGGTAACGGCGACTGCCCGGCACGAGGCCGGGCAGTCTGTGTAGGCGGCCAGCCGAAGCCAGCGCGTCCGTGTCGTGAGTGTTGTTACTTGCCCTGCGTGGAGTTGAGCGGCATCCCAGCGCACGCCTGCGCTGCGATCTTGCCACCGCCCTGCGCCTTGACGAACTGGCCGTGGTTCTTCACGGACTCGCCGGGGGTCGTCACGACTTCGGTGACCGCAGCCGACACCTTCTCCTCGATGGGAGGCAGCACCGCGTTGATGTTGTGCGTAGCGACGGTGGCGATGTCATCGCCCATCGTCTCGTCGTTGAGCGTGAGCACGAGGCCGTCGACGGGGCGGGTCGCCACGAGGCTGACCTTGTCGCCGTCGAGGAACTTGCCGGTGATCTTCCATTCGGCTGTGTAGCCGTTGGGGTAGTTCGCGTCCTTCCCGGTCTGGACGCCGGTGCCGCTGAACGTGTTGTCGTCCGCGACGGTGACCGTGAAGTCGTGCGTCCACACGTTCGACCACTGCTCGTAGGCGTTCGCGGGCTGGATCATCGTGAATGTCGCGGTCTTGACCGTGACGGGGGCCGACGCATCGCAGCGCTCCACCCCAGCCGAGGCGTATCCAACGATCGTCATGGATGCGGCCGCCGCGATGGCGAGCGCGAGGATGATCTTCTTCATTTCTTCTCCGATGTCTTGCGGCGGTTCCGCTGTGATCGCGTATCCCTGAGAGCGAGCGCCGTATGCCTAGGAGCGTGCCTGGTGCTCACCTCACCCGCTAGGACACGATCGGGTCTAGTCGTGGCAGCATCCAGCCGCTGAGGTGCGCCGCCACCGCTGTCGCGGCGATGCCGTGAACGGAAGATTCGAGGGCCATGCCACGTCTGGTCGAGAACGACCGAAGTGGAGGACTCCCCATGGCTGTGAGATCACCGTTCGAGCGGCGTCATCTGGCCGGAGCGCTTGCTCCGTCCATGCTGCTCGTCCTGCTCGTTGCACTGATCGTCGCGACAGCGTCTTCGACGGCCGCACCGGACACGAAGCCACCGCGCATCGTGTCCGCCGCAATGCTGGACGCCGATCGCGATTCCCGGGCTGATGGCCTGAGGCTGACCTTCTCGGAACGGATTCGCCATCTGCGCGACGCAGACAGCAGGTACCCGTTCGCGGTCGCCGGCTATCGGGTGCGGTCGGTGAGTGCCGCGAGCGGAAAGGTGATCGTGATTGCCCTTGCCGAGCACACGGAGCCCGACCACACGGCGCGGCCGTCCGTGCGCTACGCGCGCACCGCCTCGAAGCCGGTGAAGGACCAGGCGGGAAACCAGGCTCTGGTGCAGATGGTCGCCGCTGCTCTCCCGCACGGGCGTGTACCAGCGCCGCCCCCGCCACCGCCGGCTCCCGGCGATCGGGACGGCGACGGCTTCGTCGATGCCCAGGATTGCGCGCCGAACGACCCGGCGATCAATCCGCAGGCGCTGGATGCACCCGACCTCGCCTTTGTCGATTCGAACTGCGATGGCCTCGACGGCAACGAGAAGAGCGCGGTCTTTGCCTCACCCCTCGGCAAGGACACCAACCCGGGCACGAAGGCGGCGCCGAAGCGCGAGATCCAGGCGGCCGTCGCGGAGGCAGCTGACGGGGACAAGGATGTGTTTGCGGCGGCAGGGACATACGGCCGCGTGGAGCTGGCAGACGGAGTCGGGATCTACGGCGGCTACCGCGCCGACACCTGGGCGCGCGGTACCGGCCTCGTGACCTCGATCACCGGTGCTTCGGAGGGGGTCTTCGGGGCAAACGCGACAGGGGTCGCGCTCCAGTACGTGACGGTTCGGGGGACCGGCGGCCCGCAGCCCGGCTCGAGCGCGTACGGCATTCGCCTGGTCAACGGCTCCAAGGTGACGTTGCAGCGCGTCGTCGTCAGTGGCGGCTACGGGAGTACCGGCGCTCAGCCCGGATCCTCCGGCGCCATGGGTGCGCGCGGCGGCGACGGCAAGCCGGGCCGGATCGGGTACTGCGACGGGAAGACTGTGGGTCTCGGTGGACTCGGCGGCTGGAGCGCGGCGGGCCGCTCGGGTGGCCGTGGCGGAAACGGTGGCAGCCAGGGCGATAACCCTGGACACCAGGGCGGCACGGGTGAGGTCGGGACGCCCGGAGGGGCCGGTGGAATCTCGACCAACAGTCCAGCCAGCCCGGGAAGCCGCGGCTATGACGGTGGGAAGGGCACCGACGGCGGGCTTGGCACGAAGGGCGCGGGCGGAACCAACTCGATCGCCGGAGCGTCGACGCTCTGGGACGGCCAGAACGGCCGGCCAGGCACGCCCGGTGAGCCCGGCAACGGTGGCGGCGGCGGTGGCGGCGGCGGTGGTCAGGGCGGACCGTTCGTCTACGACGGCACGGGCAACGGCGGCGGCGGTGGCGGTGGGGGAGGCGCGGGTGGAGGCGCCGGTCCCGGCGGCGGCGCGGGCGGCGGCTCGTTCGGCGTCTATCTCCACAACTCGACCGTGACCATCTCCCAGGCCAGCTTGATCAAGTCCGAGGTCGGTGGCACCGGCTCGGACGGCGGCTACGGTGGATCCGGTGGGGCAGGCGGAGACGGCGGCCTGGGTGCGGTCTCGTGCATCAAGCAGATCGGCGCCGGTGCCGACGGTGGTCCCGGCGGCCGAGGCGGCACCGGCGGCGGCGGCGGCGGGGGTGCCGGCGGACCGAGCATCGGGATCTTCAAGGCGGGTGCGTCGACGGCGCTCCTGACCGGTGGCTCCGGCGTCTCGATCGGGAATCCAGGCCGCGGTGGCGACGGTGGCGTGGGCGGAACGGGCGCAAGCGCCGCCGCCGGGGCAGTGGGCATCGCGCGACAGATCTATCCAGAGTGAGCCAGGGCCGAGTAGGCGGCAGGGAACCCCTGCCGCCAGCTCGGGTAGCGGAGCGTCCAGCCGAGCTCCCGCTTCGCCTTCGAGTTCGAAGCGCCGCGGATCTCGGTCATCAGCGCGACGCCGGCTTCGCCGGCCACGATCCGGGCGAGCCAGCGCGGAACGTGCCGCGGCGGCTTCGCGCCGATCGCGTCGGCTAGCGCAGGCAACCAGTCGGAAACCGGCGCGGGCTCGTCGTCGACGACGTTGTAGATCCCGGACGCGCCGTCCTCGAGTGCAAGCACGGTTGCGGCAGCGGCGTCGTCGAGGTGGATGAAGGACCAGATCCCGCCGCCGTCGCCGACGATCGGGAACCGTCTCTTGCGGACGAGCTCGAGCTGCGCGTCGTCGGGGGAGCCGTAGAAGCCGCCGTAGCGAAGCGCGATGCCGCCCGCACCGACGACTGTCTGCTCGAGATGCCGAATCGCGTCCAGGGTCTTCCGCATCGTCGGGACGGGGTCGGGGTCGAGCGGGTCCTGTTCGGTCTTGACTGGGCCACCCTCGCGGGCGTACGGCCAGCTCGTGAAGCTCTGCGCGAGGAAGCGGCTGACGTCGACCTCGCGTGCAGCTGCGAGCAGCGCGTCGGTGCCGTCGGTGCGGAGCCGGTTTGTCTCCGCGAACTCCTTGTCGGGGTTCTTGAAGTCGCTCAGGTCGCTCAGCGCGGTCGCCTGGTGGACGATCGCGTCGGGCCTGGCCGCCGTGACGGCTTTCCGCACCGCGTCTGGATCGAGGAGGTCGAGCACGATCGGCTCGGCGCCCAGGGCGGCCAGCCGATCGGACTTTCCGGGCGAGCGAGAGCTGCCCACGACCTCGTGACCGCGCTCGACGAGTTGTGGAACGAGGCGCGATCCGATCGCCCCGCTCGCTCCTGCAACGAACACTCGCATCGTTCTCTCCTTTCGATCGATCAAGGAGGAGACGAGGCGGCACGCGCTTCTGTGACGCGTCACACGCGCAGCTGCTATTCCGTCTTCGCCAGTGATGGAGATTCACGAGGAGCTACGGCCGTATCTGTTCGCGATCGCCTACCGGATGCTCGGCTCGGTCGCCGAGGCGGAGGACGTCGTTCAGGACGCGTTCCTGCGCTACCACGAGGCCGAGATCGAGGCGGATTCGCCGAAGGCCTATCTCGCCACGATCACGACGCGCCTGGCGATCGATCAGCTCCGCTCGGCGCGGGCTCGCCGCGAGGTCTATCCGGGCGAGTGGCTGCCCGAGCCGCTGGTCGACGACGAGGCGGTCCGTCATGCCGAGACCGCCGATTCGCTCTCGCTCGCGTTCCTGCACCTGCTCGAGAAGCTCTCTCCGGTCGAGCGTGCCGTCTTCCTGCTCCGCGAGGTGTTCGACTATCCGTACGACGAGGTGGCGCGGATCGTCGACAAGAGCCCCGACAACTGCCGCCAGATCCTCGCCCGTGCGCACAGGCACATCGACGAGGGGAGACGCCGCTTCGAGGTCTCACGCGAGGAGCGCGAGGAGGTCGCCCGCCGCTTCCTGGCCGCCTGGGAGCAGGGCGACACCGAGAGCCTGGTCGAGCTGCTGGCTCCGGACGCGACGGTCTACGGCGACGGTGGCGGTAAGGCTCCGGCCGTGCCGGTGCCGCTCGTCGGTGCCGAGCGCGTGGCGAAAGCACTGATCGGCTGGGGCCGCCTGGCACACGAGCGGGGCTTCACGCACCGCGCGGCGCTCGTCAACGGAGACCCCGGCCTCGTGCTCTCCGGCCCGGAGGGCGCGGTCTGGGTTGCCGCGTTCGAGATCGCCGACGGGCTCGTCGTCGCGGTGCGGTCGATCCTGAACCCCGACAAGCTCGCGCACGTCGCGCGCGCGTCGGACTAGGTCGAGCCGGGGGTGCGGCTTCTCGTTGGGATGGGTCTCGGGGGTATGCTCGGCAGGTGGCGGAGGAGCAGGTGCTCATCGAGCTTGACGACGTTTCGGTGATGTTCAAGCGGGTCGCCGACGAGCCTGACGCGATCACCCGCGGTATGGCCGATGTGGAGGAAGCGGTCGGCTTGCGCGGAAGGAAGTACTACGGCGCGTTCGACGCAGATGGCGACGAGTACCGCGTGTGCGTGCAACTGCGGGAAAGTGACGATCCGGACGCGCTTGGGCTGGAGGTGGGAACGCTGCCCGGCGGGCGCTATGCGCGCGTGCGCCTCACCGGCGAGCCGCCCGAGGTCTACCGTCTGATCGGGCCAACGTTCGAGCGGCTATCACGTCGCCCCGATCGTGACCGCTCGCGTCCCGGCATCGAGTTTTACCGGCGCCGCGACGTTATCGACCTGCTGCTGCCGGTCGTCTGACCCGCCGACGACGTCGGATTCGTCCCACCAGAAAGCCGCACTCCCGGTCGAGCTAGGTCGGCTTTGCCGTCATCGCCCAGATGGCGATGACGTAGGCGATCAGGAGCAGGATGCTGATCACGCCGACCGCACGCCCGAAGCCGGCGCCGCCGGACCCGCTCCGCAGCTTCCGCAGGCCGACCACCCCGAGAATGATCGAGACGATAATCAGCAAGCCGCCGCCCTCGGCCGTGCTGTAGCCGATGCCGAGCCAGGCCGGCTCGAAGTCCTCCGGGAAGCCCTCTCTCGACTCCGTCCACTGGGCGGCGACGCGCATCAGGATCCACGACGGCACCACGCCGATCAGGAGCGTGCGCAGAGCGAAGCGTGTCAGTCCTGTCGCTTCGTCCGGCCGCTGCCAGGCGAGAAGGGTTGCCAGAGCGACGGCGAACAGCGCCCCGATCAGCAGCATCGCACCGAAGACGTGCAGGAAGAGCGGGAAGTTCACGTCGTCCGGACGGATCGCAGCGAGCATGCTCACGCTCCCGGCTTCCAGATCATGAGCAGCAGGATGACGAAGAGACCGACGCTGTTGATCGCCTGATAGCGGATGCCGGCCTGTCGCCCGCCGACCGCCTGGCCGGAAAAGGCCTTACCGGCCTGGCCGCCGGCCCAGCCGGAAATCGCCCAGATCACGATCGACGCCAGGATCCAGCCGTCCCAGAGCTCGTAGCCGTCGACGTCGATTGCGAGCCAGATGCCGAAGATGATCGCTCCCATCATTCCGACTCCGACGGCGATGCCCGCGGTTTGTCCAAATCGCATTGCCGAGGCAGGCGACACCATCGGCGTTGCACCGCCCGAGCTCAGCACGAGCGCCCAGAGTGCGGTCAGCGCACCGACCGCGAGGAAGGCGCTGAGCACGTGCAGGAAGAGCAGCCAGTCGTACAGATCCACGGAGTGCGATCCTAACGCCTCACATCGGAGGGCAATGGGTCGACAAGAGGCGTATGTCGACTCCTGTAACCAACTCCTGGTGCTACGCGATTCCGAGCGGCGAGACGTTGTGGTTCGACCTGAAGACGTTTTCGGGGTCCCACTGTGCCTTGACTGCCCGGAGGCGGGCGTGCGTCCACGCCGGGTAAACCGGCCGCCCCTCGCCCATCATGTTCGCGTAGCCGACGCCTGTGGCGTCCTTCACGACCGCTTCGTGGAGCTCTTCAATCCAGGTGCGGGCGACAACGTCGTCGGACTCGGCCTCCCAGCTGGCGCCTGCGGAGACGAGCCAGCCCGCACCGCGACCGCCGAATGCAGTGGCAGAGCCGGGAACACGCGCGACGGCGCCGTTCAGCGGCAGGAGGCCGATCCGTGGCGCCTCGAGCCGCGCGGCGGCGCCGTGTGCGACGAGCCGGTCGAGGGTGGCGTCCGAAAGCTGTCCGAGATAGGCGCTCGTCTCCCACGATCTGCGTCCGCCGGGGACGTCGACCGACTGAAGGGCGAGGTACGAGGAGGGGCCGTAGAGGTCGTTGACCGGCGTCGCCGCATCGCGCAGCGGTTGCACCGCCGCCTCGGCTGCCGCGGGCGTCCCGATCCAGAATGGGTTCAGGACGAGGCGGGGATGGCCCTCGCTCCGAACGATCGTCGCCGAGACGTTGAGCTCGTCCGGCGCCGACGCGATCAGATCGCGCATCGCCCGCAGCACCTGTGGCGCGTCGTCGATCCGGTAGACGAGCGGCCCGGCCCAGACCTCAGGGCCGACGTGGTACAGAGCAAACTCGAAGGCCGTCACGACGCCGAAGTTGCCGCCGCCGCCGCGCAACGCCCAGAACAACGAGGGGTTCTCCTCGGCACTCGCCGTGACGTGCCGGCCGTCGGCGGTCACGAGCTCGACCGAGAGGAGGTTGTCGGCCGCGAGTCCGTGGGCTCGCGCGAGGCGGCCGATGCCGCCGCCGAGCGTGAACCCCGCAACGCCGACGCTGGCGATTGTCGCAGCCGCCGTGGCCAGCCCGTACGGCTGCGTTGCGCGGTCGACGTCGGACCAGAGTGCGCCGCCCTCGACCCGCGCGACAAGACGCTCGGGGTCGACCGAGACCTCGTGCAGCAGCGAGAGATCGATGGTCACGCCGCCGTCGACCGAACCAAAGGCCGCGACGTGGTGACCTCCGCCTCGAACGGCGACCGGCAAGCCGCTGCTGCGAGCGCCCCGGAGCGCGGTAGCGACGTCCTCGGCGCTGCGCGGGCGGATGATCGCTTGCGGCCTGAGGTCGAAGGCGCCGTTGAACAGCGTGCGCGCGCGGTCGTATTCGCCGTCCCACGGCCGGATCACGTCGCCGCGGATCTCGTTCTGCAGGGACTCGAGCTGGCTCAGATGAGCTTCTTGAATGGTCACGCTACTCAGACCGCGACGCGGGCCAAGACTCATCGGTCGAGCGCGAATTCGCTACGCGGGGAACGAAGCCGGCTCGACGCCGATCTCGGCCATCAGCCCTGCGCGACCCGGACAAGCCGGCCACGCCCTGATCAGGGCTGGATCAGGCCGCTTTCGTAGCCGAAGATCACCGCCTGTACGCGGTCGCGAAGGCGGAGCTTCCTGAGGATGTGCCTGACGTGGGTCTTGACGGTCGACTCCTCGATCACGAGCGTCGCCGCGATCTCTCCGTTCGAGAGCCCACGCGCCATCAGCTCGAGCACGTCGCGCTCGCGAGCGGTGAGCTCCTCCAGCCGCGCCTCCGCGGCGGCGTCGGGCGCGGGCTGCCCCGCCACTCGCTGAATCACCGTGCGCGTGACGGAGGGTGAGAGGAGCGAGTCACCAGCCGCGACGGTGTGGATGGCGGCGATCAGCTCCTCCGGTCTCGTGCGCTTGAGCAGGAAGCCCGAGGCGCCGGCGCTGAGCGCGCCAAAGATGTAGTCGTCCTGCTCGAAGGTCGTGAGGACGACGACCTTGACGTCTGGCGAGACGGCGAGCAGCTCGCGGGTGGCGGCGATACCGTCGAGGCCGGGCATCCGCACGTCCATCAGCACGACGTCCGGCCGGAGCTCGATCGCTCGCTCGACCGCCGCTCGCCCGTCGGGAGCCTCGCCGACGACGTCGATCGTCGCGTCGCTCGAGAGCACGGCCGTGAGGCCTGCGCGCATCAGGTCGTCGTCGTCGACCAGGAGAACGCGTACCGGCGTCACGTCCGCTCCGGTTCGCCGCCGTTGTAGGCAGGCGCGCCCGGATGCGAAAGAGACCACCGGCCGCGGTCGCCTCGAAGCTGCCGCCGAGCAGCTCCGTACGCTCGCGCATGCCGACGAGGCCGTGGCCGTCGGCCTGGGTTGCGTTGCGAGGGGTCGGATTGGTGACCGTGAGCTCCAGCGCCTGCGGGCCGAAGGCGACCTCGACCTCTGCGCCGCCCCTGCCGTGCCGCGCCGCATTGGTCAGCGCCTCCTGGAGAATCCGGTAGGCGGCCCGGTCGACGGCCGGTGCGAGGTGCCGGCGACTGCCGTCGACCTGGACGTCGACGGCAAGCCCCGACGTGCGATGGCGTTCGGCGAGCGTCTCGAGGGCGGCGAGCCCCGGCGGCGGTTCGACCTCACTCCCGTTGGCGGAGCCGTCCTCGCGGAGAACGCGCACGAGCTGGTCGATCTCCCCGAGCGTCTCGCGTGCGACTTCCTCGATCGTCTCCAGCGCGGCTCGCGCTCGCGCTGGATCCTGCTCCTGCAGCAGGCGTGCAGCCCCGGCCTGGACGAGGATCACGTTGATCGCGTGGCCGGCGGAGTCGTGGAGGTCACGGGCGATGCGGGTGCGTTCCTCCGCGGCTGCCAGGCGTCGCTCGCGCTCGGTCTCGCGCTCGGCCCGCAGTGCCCGGTCCACGAGCTCGGTCAGGCGCGCGCGGCGCTGACGGATCCGGTCGCCGATGACCCACGCGCCGCCCCAGACAAGCGTGCCGGCGAGGAGAGGTACGACTGGAAACTCGTCCTGGGCCAGTCCGGAAGCGGTGACGTGGAGGGCGAAGAACCCCGCGACGACGGCGACGGTCAGTTGAGGACGAGCGCGTGTGGCCGTTGGGTCGAGGCCGAGAAAGAAGAGAGCGACGGTTGGCCCGAGCGGCGGCCCCGGCGGATAGTCGAGCCCGGTCAGGGCGACGCTTGCCGCCGCGGTGACCGCGAACACGGCGAGGGGCGCTCGCCGGCGGGCGAGGAGCGGGAACGAGCCGAGCGCGGCCAGGGCGACGCCGAGCGCGTCGAAGCCGCGTGCGTCCAGCTCCGAGTCACGGCCACCGGCGGCGAGCACCAGGAGCGAGAGGACGAACACGCCTGTGGCGATGACGGCGTCCGTGAGTAGCTCCTTGCGATTCACGCTGCGAGGGTAACGGCCCTTGTGGCGCAGCGAGTCTCCCCTGAGGAGGATCCCGCTCCGCCCACGGGAGGACGTCGAAGTCGTCCACGAGTGGCGAAAAGGTTCCGCCCGCGGGGTGTCGTCCACGAACGGCCGCGCTCGTACCTTGACGGTCGAGACAACGAAAGGAGATGAATCGATGGACATCACCCTGATGACGATGCTCGCCAGCCAGAACGACTGGGATCACGCCTGGTGGCCGCTCTGGCCGCTGCTCTGGCTCGTGGTGATCGTGACGGTCGTGTGGTTCTTCAAGCGCGGGCGTTGGGGCGGGCCGCGCTCGCAGACCGGCGCCGACCGCGCGAGGGACATCCTCGCCGAGCGTTACGCCCGCGGCGAGATCACGGGCGAGGAGTATCGGGAGCGGCTGGAAGGCATCCGGTAACGCGGGTTACGGCTCGCGGACGATGGCCACTCCGAGTGGCGCCAACGGGTTCTCACCGAGCACGAGCTCGGCGGTCGGCGGAAGCTCGACCTCGACCTCGTGCTCGGTGTGGTTCAGCAGGAAGAGGTACGACCCGCTTTCCGAGGAGCGGCGGCAGCACGAGCCATTCCGGGAGCGGCCGGATTCTGGGGGCTGCAAACCGAGCCGGAGTCCAGCTCTGCACCGGCAACTCGCTCGACGGGACGCTGACCGGGACGAGCGCAAGGCGTATCACCAAGCCGCCGGGCTAGCGCTCGAGACGCAGAACTTTCCCGACTCTCCGAGTCACCCGAACTTCCCCTCGACCGAGTTGAGGCCGGAGGAGACGTTAACGTCGACGACCGTGTTCCGCATGTCCGTCGACTCCCGGTCGTCAGCGGTGTAGAGCGGGCCGGCGAAGGTCCCCGTGACCGCGGGTGCGACCGCGTCGGTCGCGGCGAGGTGGTAGAGGTGGCTCGTGCCGCCGAGGACGCCGGCACCGACGTAGTCGTTGAAGTCCCGGGTGAGCCGCTGGATCACGAAGCCGATCTCCGCGATCGCGCGCTGCAGCTGCACCGCCGCGTTGGGACGCCTCGACCCGAACGAGAGGAAGACGTCACCCCGGCCGTCGTCGAGCGCGCTCGCGGCGCGCGAGAGGAAGAGGCGCGCGGCGGCAGTCGTGTAGGGCGGATCGGTGACGACCGTGTCGAACGCGCCCACGAGCCCGGGAGGCAGCGGCCGGCGAAGGTCGTGTTCGACGCAGGTGACCGGGAACGGCGCGTCTGCAAGCTCGTCCTGGAGGAAGGCGACCAGCGCGGGATCGACGTCGACAATCGCGAGGCTCGCGATCGTGGAGCGCGAGCCGTTCCTCCGCACGAGCACTTGGAGCGCGAGCGCGGTCAGGTCGTCGTCGCCGAGGAGGAGGACGCGGCGGCCGACGAGCGCGCCCGCCTCGTGGATTGCGAGCAGTCGCCGGAGCTTGGTGTCCACGGTGCAATGGCACTGGTCGAGCTCCAGCCGAGCGGGCGGCCCGCCACGGACGGCCTGCGAGAGCTCGCGCACGAGGGGTGAAAGTTCGCCGCTGACGACGATTCCGCGCCCCGTGCAGGCGGGGCACGCGGCGCGGCGGAGCTGCAGGCTGCCGCCGGCGAAGAGCTCGCGTCCCGTGACCGTCAGCCGCGTCGGCCGCTCCTCTGCCACGACGGAGTGCTTACGAAGCTCGCCGCAGACCGCAGCGACGATCGGGACCGGCAGCTCGGCCTCCCGGCTGATGCGCCGCGTCGAGATTGGTTCCAGGCGGGCGAGCGTCGCCAGCACCGTGCGGACACCCTGTTCGCCCTCGGCGAGCCCGACGGCGGCGGCCACGTCACGGACGATGCGGCGTTCCTCAGTCAAGGGCTCGCTGGATGCAGCGGACCTGCGCGCGCTCGACCTCGAGGCGCGCGCGGATCGTCCTGAGGACGACATCGCCGTCGATGTCCCCGCACGTGAGGAGATCGACGTTGGCGAGCCGAAGCTCGGGCCAGGTGTGGATGGTGAGGTGCGATTGCGCGAGCAGGAGCACGCCCGTCACCGCGCCGTTCGGAAATGCGTAGAACTCCTCGCCGACGACGGTCGCGCCGCCGGCCGCCGCGGCCGCCCGGAGGACGGCCCGTAGCTCGTCCGCATCAGTCAGGACCGAGGCGTCGCGAACCCACGCGTCCATGGCGTGGAGTCGCATCGGCTGACCTGAGTTCTGCTGACCTGGGTGCGCGGGCCACGGCTTGTCGGCCCTGCTGTCGAGCTCGAGCAATCGATCTCCTTGGCAGAGGCTGGCGTCGGGGCGCCGCCCGCGTGGAGAGCTTCAGAGAAGGAGGCTGCTCGTGGGTCGGGTCAGGCGACGCCGGGGAAGGGGGCGAAACTCACAGTCATCGGGACGCTCCTCCTTCCACGGTCGCTGGACGCGATCGAGGGTAGCCGCGGCCGCCAGCCCGCGTCAAGGCGCCGAGGTGCGGGCGGCGACCCTCCGCCCGGCGAGAAGTCCCGCGAGCGCTGAAAGCGCGACGAGCGGGATGTCGATCAGGAGATAGCCCCAGCTCGACTTGAACTCGCCCGTGATCACCGTGGCCAGCACGCCGAGCGCGACCGCGAGGATGGCGCCGACGGGCAAGCGCAGCGAGGGACGGACGAAGCCCAACCCCGCGCCGAGGATGAGGCCGAACAGGATGGGAAAGAGCTCCTGCACCAGTGTCCTCCGATCGTGTCGAGTGTCTTCTCTACGGGCAGTCCGGGAGAGCGATCAGGTTGTTGGGCTCGTCGCCGTCGGCGACGGTCTTCACGAAGCGGCGCCCCCGGGAGGTCGTGGCGATCACGATCCCGACGCGGTCCCCGACGGGCTCCTCGACGAAGAACCGCTGCCCCTCCTCCTCGATCCGCGCGATGACCTGCGGAACGGTGAGCTTCCACGGGACGCCGTTCTCGACTCCGCCGAGCGCCTCGATCCTGCCGGAGCCGAAGGCCGACGTCGCCTTGTCGGTGCACGTCACCCGCACCTCGAGCGCGTCGGGCGGCGGTGTCACCTTGACGAAGAACGGGTCGATCGAGACGGCGACGTTCGCCGTGTTCGCGACGTTCCGGAGGTTGTTCGTCGCCCAGTCGGCGTTCCGGAGAAAGCGGATCCTCTGCGGAAAGTTCGTGCCAGCGGCGTGTTGTTCGTGCTGAAGACCCCGTAGAAGTCGTTCCCGAGCGCCTTCAGCCCGAGGTAGTCCCCCATGTACGGAGGGCCGGTGCTGGCGGGGACGTT
The DNA here is from genome assembly GCA_963752405.1 of uncultured Gaiellaceae bacterium. Lineage (GTDB taxonomy): Bacteria > Actinomycetota > Thermoleophilia > Gaiellales > Gaiellaceae > Gaiellasilicea. Next base: position 150,507 of record CAVVYB010000010.1, on the reverse strand, counting down.
CGACGGCACGGTCGCGAGCGTGAAGTCGGTCCAGTTCGTGCCGTCGCTCGTACGCTGGAAGTGCGTGTTCCAGCGTGTCGTCGGGGCGGTGCCCGTCAGCTGCTGGAACATGAAGCCGACCGTGCCGTCGTCGGCGATCGCGAGCGCGGGGTTCGTCGCGTTCGCGATCGTGCGCAGGTCTGCCGACCAGTTCACGCCGCGATCGGTCGAGCGGGTGACGTGCAACGTGGGCGCGGTTCCGACGAGGTCGCCCCAGGCGATCCAGACGTTGTCGCTGTCGCGGGGGTCGACCGCGATCGAGAGCGGGCACGAGTGGCGTTCCTGCCCCGCCATGAAGTTGAACGTGAAGCCCATCCCCCTGATGACGCGCATCCCGGCGACGTTGTCGCCCGGGTCGACGAGCGCCGAGAACGGGTCTCGGCTCCGGCCCCAGTCGTCGTCGCGAACGACGACCACGTCCGCCGTACCGACGTTCGTTGCATTGCTGAAGGTCCGCCAGCTCGAGAAAACCGCGTAGACAGTCCCGTCGGGATGGATGGCAGGTCGGATCGGCGGCCCGTCCTGGCCGCTCGTCGTGCGGCGCTCGAGCCTGATCGATGTGAAAGCCGGTGTCGCTGCGCTCGCGTCAAAGCACGCCTCGATCGTCGCCGTGCGACCGGCCGTCCCTCCGAAGTCGTTGATTCCGATGTAGAGGGCGTCGTTCCCCGCCGCCTGGCCGGAGCCCGCACGGATCGCCTCTGTGTAGGGCTGGTCGATGTTGTCCCGGGTGCTGAGGACTGGCATCGGCGCCGGGTTCGTGAAGTCGAAGGTCCGCAGAGTCTGCAGCCGGAGACTCGCGGCCGCGCTCAGGATCCCGCCGGCCAGGAGCGCGCCGGCCGCGCCGCCCGGCGGCTCGACCCAGTCCGCCTCGATCCACGTTGCCGCCAGGCCCGCGCCGGAGTCTCTGAGCAGACCCAGCCAGCGGCCGTTCGGACTGGAGACGAGGAGCTCCTGGTGCTTGTCGGCGTCGACGTCGGCGCCGAAGAACCGGTCGCCCAGCTTCAGGTCCCAGCCGTTGGCACCGCTGCCGCCGGGGTGATTGACCCAGTCGTTCGCGAGCCACGTGGCCTCGAGCCCGCCGCCTGCTTCCTGCAGCACGCCGATCCACTGGACGTCCGGAGAGATGACGACGAGCTCATCGCGGTTGTCGCCGTCGATGTCGGCGGCGAAGAACCGGTCACCCTGTCTGAGATCCCAGCCGTTGGCGCCAGTGCCGCCGGGATGGTTGACCCAGTCGTTCTTGATCCAGCCGGCACTGAGGCCGCCGTTGTCCTCGTGGAGAACGCCGATCCACTGGCCGTTTGGGCTGACCACGATCACCTCGTCGCGGGTGTCGGCGTCGATGTCGGCCACGATGAACTGATCGCCCTGCTTCAGGTCCCAGCCGCTCGCGCCGCTGCCGCCGGGATGGTTGACCCAGTCGTTCTTGATCCAACCGGCCGCGAGGCCGCCGTTGTCCTCGTGCAGAATGCCGATCCACTGGCCGTTGCCGCTCACGACGATCAGCTCGTCGCGGTTGTCGCCGTCGATGTCGGCGACGAAGAACCGGTCCGGCTGGTTGAGGTTCCAGCCGCTGGCGCCGCTGCCGCCGGGGTGGTTGACCCAGTCGTTCTTGATCCAACCCGCGCTGAGGCCACCGTTGTCCTCGCGAAGGATGCCGATCCATTCCCCGTTCGGGCTGACCACGATCAGTTCGTCACGGTTGTCGGCGTCGATGTCGGCGACGAAGAACCGGTCGCCCTGCTTGAGGTCCCAGCCGCTGGCGCCGCTGCCGCCGGGATGGTTGACCCAGTCGTTCTTGATCCAGCTCGCTGCGAGACCGCCGCCCGACTCGCGCAGGATGCCGATCCACTGGCCGTTCGGGCTGACGACGATCAGCTCGTCGCGGTCGTCGGCGTCGATGTCGGCGACGAAGAAGCGATCGCCCTGCTTGAGGTTCCAGCCGCTCGGGCCGCTGCCGCCGGGAGGGTTCACCCAGTCGCGGACGAGCCACGCGGCCGCGAGCCCGCCGCCGCTGCCGTCGAGGACGCCGATCCACTTTCCGTCTGGGCTAACGATCACGATTTCGTCGCCGCCGTCGTTGTCGATGTCGGCTGGGTAGAACGTGTCGCCGGAGCGCAGGTTCCAGCCTTCGCCCGGCGCGCCGCCGAAGCGGAGCGTGATGTCTCTGGTTCCGATCGTCGAGCCGGCCACGCTCGGGACGATCGTGTTCAGAGCCCAGTTCGCGCCGCCGTCCGTCGAGACGTAGATCGGCGCGTTCGCGCCCCCGAGCGGGTCGGGTGTGAAAGCGGTGATCGCGATCTGCCGCGGGCGGGCCGGATTGACGGTGATGTTCGGCTCGCTGTCCTGGCTCGTCTCGTTGCTCTGAGCCTGTGGGACGATGTTGACGACGCGGATCACGTTCCGAGCGGCTCCTGCCCCATGAGGGCATCGACCCGCGCGGCCTCGTCCTCGGGCTGGAAGTCGAGCGGATCGAGGGCCATGTATACCGGATACGGCCTCGCCGCCAGCGCCGCCGCGTCCTCCCTCGGAATCGCTGCGGCTGGTGCCGAGCTGAGAAGCCACACCCCGCGCTGTCCCACTTCGAACTTCGGTGCGTCGCGCCAGGCGATATCGCGGCTCAGCGGGAACGTCACCACCACGCCCTCGGCCGGCGGGTCGCCCTTCGTCACCGCCTCGACCTGAACGACCGCCTCGTGCCAGTCCGGGTCGTGCTCGCTGACGGGGCGGTTCTCACCCGTGATTTGGACGCTGCGGACATCCGCTACGAAGCCGGAGACGATGAGCTCCGAAGACGTGACCCGGCGGCTCAGCTTCTGTCGCAGGAACGCCTCTGCCGGGTCCGGGGAGGGAGCGGCGTCGCCCATCGCGGCGACTTCGTGCTCTTCCGGTGGCGTCAGGTCGAGCGCCCGGAGGGCGACGCCGGACCCGAGGATCCAGCCGATGCAGTGGAAAACAAGGCGCTCGCGCTCGTCGACCGGACGCTCGGCAGGGAGGAGGACGGTGATCTCACCGGAGAGGTCTGCAAAATCGGGCGGCGCGAGGAGAATCTGCTCGATCGACACCACCGCCGTCAGCTCGCTCCGCGGCGCCTCGCGCACGTTCGATGCGCCAAGCCGCTCGACCACGCCGACGAAGACGAACGTCGGCTCGGGTGTCGGCTCGGACGGCGTCTCGGTCATCGTCTCCCCACGGGTTCGACGGTCCTGCAATCCTCGTCCGCCACTTAACCGCTGTCAAGGACGATAAACGCCTCGCCAGTCTCGTCCGGGCTCAGCCTGAAGTGGCAGGCGAAGTCCACTCTCGCGCCCGATGCGGCGGCCGCCCGCGTCCGGCACGATCCAAGCGTGCGCCGCCCTTCCCGCGCCTCACGTCAGCGGTTCTTCGACATCGCGATCCCGCTCGCCGTCGGCGGGGTCCTCCTCCTGGTCCTGCTCGATCCCAGTGTCGAGGCAGGTCATCTGAAGCGGCTGGGGCTCGTTCTCGTCGTGGTCCAGGCCGCTGCGCTCTGGTGGCGTCGCGTCGTATCCCGAGCGGGTGCTGGCGATCGCGCTCGTCGGCGGGCTTGGGATCCAGCTGATCGCGGCGGATGGGCTCTTCCCCTATGCCGCGGTGTTTGCGCTCGGCTCGCTGGCGGCCGCTCGACCGCCGCGCGTGTCGTTGCCCGCGCTCGTGGCGGTGCTCGCTCTCGCGGCGACGAACTTCTTCACGGCCGACGGTGGAAGACACCCTGTTCGCCATGGTCGTCGTGCTTGCGGCGTGGTCCTTCGGCGAGGTCGCGCGTAACCGGCGGGCGGCGATCGAGGAGGCGATGCGCCGGGCGGCGAGCGAGGAACAGGCGCGCATCGCGCGGGAGTTGCACGACGTGATCGCGCACAGCGTCTCGGTGATCGTCGTGCAGGCCGCGGCGGCCGGCGAGATCTTCGAGGCCCAGCCCGAGCAGGCTCGCGCGGCGCTGCACTCGATCGAGACCGCCGGGCGCGACGCCCTGCGTGAGCTACGCCTGTTGCTCGCCGCGGTTCGACCGGGCGCCGAGGCCGACCCGACGCATCCGCAGCCCGGGCTCGACCGCCTCGACGAGCTGGCCGAGCCGCTGCGCGCCGCGGGCCTCGACGTCGCGGTGCGCAGGGAAGGCCTGGCGCGAACGGTGCCGGCGGGCGTCGACCTCTCCGCGTACCGAATCGTCCAGGAGGCGCTGACGAACACGCTCCGTCACGCGCACGCCACGCGCGCCGAGGTGACGGTGCGTCTCGGCTCGGACGTGCTGGAGCTGGACGTCCTCGATGACGGCCGCGGCGCCGCGGGCGAGCGCGGCGATGGAAACGGCCGCGGGCTGGCGGGCATGCGCGAGCGCGCGTCGATGCTCGGCGGCACGCTCGAGGCGGGTCCGGCTCGGCGCGGCGGCTACCGCATTCACGCGCGCCTGCCGCTGGAGGCGGTGGAGTGAGCATCCGCGTCCTGCTGGCGGACGACCAGGCGCTGGTGCGCGGCGGCTTCCGGATGATCGTGGACGCGAAGGAGGATCTCGAGGTGGTGGGGGAGGCCGAGGACGGCGCCGAGGCAGCCGCATTGGCGGAGCTGCACCGGCCCGACGTCGTCCTGATGGACGTGCGGATGCCCGGCGTGGACGGGATCGAGGCGACGCGCCGCATCGTCTCCTCGGGCAACGCGGCTCGGATCATCGTCCTCACCACGTTCGACGCGGACGAGTACGTGTTCGCTGCGCTGCGCGCAGGGGCGAGCGGTTTCCTGCTGAAGGACGTTCGGCCTCCCGACCTGGTCGAGGCGATTCGTGTCGTCGCGCGCGGCGACGCACTGCTCGCTCCGACGGTGACGCGACGGCTGCTCGAACGCTTCGCCCAGGAGCTCCCCGGACACGGATCCGGTCGCGCCCGACCTCGGCGAGCTGACCGAGCGCGAGCTCGAGGTGCTTCGTCTCGTCGCGCTGGCGCTGTCGAACTCCGAGATCGCCGCCAAGCTCGTCGTCACCGAGGCCACGGTGAAGACGCACGTCTCCTCCGTGCTGCGCAAGCTCCAGCTCCGCGACCGCGTGCAGGCGGTCGTGCTCGCCTACGACTCGGGCTCGTGCGCCCGCGCTCATCCTGAAGTCGGAGATGAATTCCGACTCGCGCCCGATGCACGCCGCGAGCGGCGCACGTAGCGTTCAGGGCATGAGCGATCCTTCCGCCACCCGCAGGTCCCGCCGTCGTCTCGGCGCGCGGGGTCGTGAAGCGCTACGGCAAGACGGTCGCGCTTGCGGGCCTCGACGCCGAGATCGGCCCCGGGATCACCGGCCTGCTCGGCTCCAACGGCGCCGGCAAGACGACGTTCATCTCGGTCCTCCTCGGGCTTCGCTCTCGCGACGCGGGCGAGCTGACCGTGCTCGGCCACGATCCGGCGACGGCCGGGCTCGAGCTGCGATCGCGCATCGGCTACGCGCCCGAGCACCACGACCTGCCGGCGGAGCTGGCGGCGACCGATCTCGTGCGGCACCTCGCCGAGATGCACCTGCTGCCGCACCGCGCGGCCGTGCAGCGCGCCAACGACGCGCTCTGGCTGGTCGGCCTCGGCGAGGAGCGCTTCCGCCCCGTCGGGACGATGTCCACGGGCCAGCGGCAGCGCGTGAAGCTTGCCTCCGCGATCGCGCACGACCCGGAGGTCGTCCTCCTCGACGAGCCGACCGACGGGCTCGACCCGATGCAGCGGTCGGAGATGCTCGATCTGATCCGTCGCATCGGCACCGAGTTCGGCATGCACATCATCGTCTCGTCCCACCACCTCGAGGAGGTGGAGCGGATCTGCGACGGGGTCGTGATCGTCGAGGGCGGCGAGGTCGTGCACGCCGGGACGCTCGCAGACGTTCGGCGAGGCCCGGAAGGGCTCGTGGTCGAGGTGGACGGGCGAGCCGACGAGCTGGCGTCGATCCTGACCGGCACGCGGCCTCGCCGTGACCGTCGACGGCGGCGTGCTCCTGCTCGGCGGCGAGGATGGCGTCCACGACGCCGTTCGCGACGCCGTCGCCGACCTCGAAGTCGGGCTGCGGCGGCTCGGGCCGCGCGGACGGACGCTGGAGGACGTGTACCTGGGGGCCGGCACGTGACGACGGGACAGGACGCACAGCTCTTCGACCTCGGCTACCGCCGCTACGACGGCGCCCGCGAGCGTCCGGCCCGGGCGATCCTCACGCTGGCCGTGTTCACGATGAAGCGCGTGCTCGGGCTCGGGCGCGGCGGCCGGCACAAGGTGCTTGCCCGCGATCACGCTCGTGATCGCGTTCCTGCCGGCCCTCGTCATCGGTGGCGGTCGCGTCGATCGTCGACGTGATCGAACCCGAGGACCTGATCACGTACGGCGACTACATGTTCTTCATCGGCAGCGCGCTCGCGCTCTTCGCGGCGCTCGTCGCTCCCGAGGCGCTCTGCCCGGACCGGCGCACGGGAATGCTCGGCCTCTATCTCGCCGGGCCGCTCGACCGCAACCGCTATCTCCTCGCCAAGGGGATCGGCGTCGTCGCGGTCATGCTCCTGATCACCGTCGGCCCGCTGCTCTTCATGCTCGCCGCGTACGTGCTCGCCGGCTTCGGCCCGACGGCCGGCGAGACGCCGATGCTCGTGCTTCGCATCCTTGCGGCCGGGATCGCGACGGCGCTGCTCTACGCGTCCCTGTCGATGGCGGTCTCGAGCTTCACGACCCGTCGAGCGGCGGCTGCGGTCGGTGTCGTGCTGGCTGCTGTCCGTGCCGGTCAGCGTCGTCCGGACTGCGATCGAGAGCGCCGACGCGCCGAACGAGCTCGACCTGCTCAGCTTCCCGTTCGTCGCGGCCGATCTCGCGTACCGGATCTTCGGCGAGGAGCCCGACGACAACGCGCCGGTCGAGGCGCTCGCGACGTGGGTCGTCGCAGGCGGGCTCGGCGCCGCGATCGTGGCGGGCTTTCTCGTCTGCTGGTTCCGGTACCGGCGAATCGAGGGTTTCCGTTGAGCGCGGTCGAGCCACGCGTCGTCGCCGACGGCGTCTCGAAGTGGTTCGGGCCGCTCGTCGCCGTCTCCGACGTCAGCTTCGACGTCGGCCCCGGCGTCACTGCGCTCCTCGGCCCGAACGGCGCCGGCAAGTCGACCATGTTCCGCATGCTCTGCGGGCTCGCCCGGCCTTCCAAGGGCACGGTTCGCGTCCTCGGCCGCGACCCGCGTGCGGACACCGGCGTGACCCGGCTGATCGGCCTCGTTCCGCAGCAGGAGAGCGTGTTCGAGCCGCTGAGCGCACGCGAGTTCGTCGCTCTCTCCGCCAGGCTGCACGGCCTCGCCGATCCCGAGGCCGCGGCGACGTCGGCGCTCGAGACCGTCGGCCTCGACCCGTCCGACCCGCGTCGGCTGCCCACGTACTCGAAGGGAATGCGACAGCGCGTGAAGGTCGCGCAGGCGATCGTCCACGACCCGGCTGTTCTCATCCTCGACGAGCCGCTGACCGGCCTCGATCCGCGCCAGCGCGCGGACCTCGTTGCGCTGTTCCGGCGCCTCGGAAGCGAGGGGCGCTGCGTGATCGTCTCCAGCCACGTGCTCGACGAGGTGGAGCGGCTCGGCTCGCAGGTTCTCGTCATGTCGCAGGGCCGGCTCGCCGCTGCCGGCGACTTCCGGGAGCTGCGGGCGCTGATGGACGACCGGCCGATGCGGATCCGGGTGCGCACCGACCGTCCGCGGCAGCTCGCAGCGGCGCTGCTCGAAGCCGGCACCGCCGTCGGCGTGCGGCTCGACGGCGATCAGGTGCTCGAGCTCGACACGACGGATGCCCGAGCGCTGTCCCATGCGCTCGCGTCGGTCGCGCGCGACGAGGGACGCTCGCCTGTTCGAGGTGCTTCCGCTCGACGCCGACCTCGAAGGCGTCTTCCGCTACGTGGTGCAGCGATGAGCATCGTCGAGGTCGCAGCGGCGCCGGCCCGCCCGGGCACGCTCGTCTCGCTGCTCGCGCTCTATCGGCTGCTGCTGCGCATGCAGATCACGGTCACGCGGCTGCTCGGCATCGCCGGGCTCGGCGCGCTGTCCATCCTGATCGGGCTCTTCGCTCGCTGGGACGACAATCCGGCTCAGGCCGCCGTCGAACGTGGTCTCGACCTACGGGCTCGGAATCCTCGTCCCGTTCGCGGCGCTCTGGCTCGGCACGTCGGCGATCGGAGATCTCGTCGAGGACCGACTTCTCGTCTACCTCTGGCTGAAGCCCGTCGCGCGCTGGCAGCTTCCCGCCGCGGCCGTGCTTGCGACCGTGAGCGTCGTCGTGCCTCTGACTGCGATACCGCTCGCGGTTTCCGCGCTCGCCGCCGGTGCCGGCGAGGTCGCGCCGGCGGCGTTCCTCGCCGCGTTCGCTCGCCGGCGCTCGCGTACGGCGGCCTGTTCGCCGCTGCAGGAATCGCGTTCCGGCGCGCGGTCTGGTGGGGACTCGCCTTCGTCCTCCTGTGGGAGAACGTCGTCGCCCACGCCGTCGACGGCGCAGCCCGTTTCACCGTCAGCGGGTGGGCGAACTCCGTTCTCGGCCTGGCGCCCGACGTCGATGTGTCGCACGAAGCCGGGTCTGCTGGGCGCCGCGTTCGTCGTCCTCACCGCGATCGCGGTCGCAGGCTGGCTGATCGCGACGTGGCGCTACCGCCGCGCCGACGTCGACTGACGTCAGAGCGTCGGTGGTAGGCCGAACGCCGGGAACAGCCCGGCGCCGAACGTCGTGATCTCCGCGATGGCTCCGTTCTCGATGCGCAGGACGTCGAACTTGAACGCCCGGAACTCGGAGTCGCCCGGCCGGCGGAGGTAGCTCGCGGCCGTCGGCATCCGGTTCGCCTGCGTGGGCACGAGACGCCAGTCGCCGTCCCTGTCCTCTCCGAAAGCGCGCTCGAGGAGCGGTGTGATCGCGACCAGCCCGTCGAAGACGAGCATGTCTGGCGGCATCGAAATCCGGATGTCCTCCGACGCGATCGCGACAGCTGCCGCCGCGTCGCACCGCTCGTGCGCGTCGATGAAGCGCTCGAGGAGCGCGCGCTCCTCCGCGCTCGGCGCGCCGGCCGACCACGTTGCGCGCCGCGCCGGCAGGTGCTCCTGCATCGTCGCGCGCGCTCGCTGCAGCGCGCTGTTGGCCGCGGCCACGCTGGTCTCGAGGAGCGACGCGGCCTCGACCGCCGGCCAGCCGAGCACGTCGCGGACGATCAACGCTGCGCGCTGTCTCGGCGGCAGGACCTGCAGCGCGGCGAGGAACGCGAGCGCGATCGTCTCGCGCTCGACGACGATCGCGTCCGGCTGCTCGTCGCTCGGCGCGACCTCGTCCAGCAATCGGTCCGGGTAGGGCTGGAGCCAGGGAACCTCGGCGAACGAGTGGAGCATCGGCACCTGCCGGGACCTGCGCCTGATGATGTCGATGCAAACGTTCGTCGCGATCCGGTAGAGCCACGCACGGAAGAGCTCCCCGTCGAACTGCTCACGCTTTCGCCACGCTCGTAAGAACGTCTCCTGCACGGCGTCCTCGGCCTCGTCGAACGAGGCAAGCATCCGGTAGCAGTGGACGTGCAACTCGCGCCGGTGGCGCTCGGTGAGCTCGGCGAAGCCAGACTCGTCCTCGTCGATCGTGCCGGTCATGCGGCCGGCTTCCCCTTCCTGACCTCCTGGAGGACCCAGCTGTTGCCGTCGGGATCGCTGAAGTCGGCGAACGAACCGTAGTCGGCGTGCTCGGGATCCGCGCCCGGCGCCCAGCCGTTCGGGGTCATGTGCCGAATCTCGCTCACCTCGACGCCGCGTCCTGTCAGCTCAGCGCGCGCGGCTTCGATGTCGGCGACGACGAGGTGCGTGCCGCGGTAGGAGCCCGGTGCCGCGTCGCTGAGCCCGATCCCGATCGTGAGCGAGCACGCGGAGCCGGGCGGGGTGATCTGGACGATGCGGAACTCCTCGTTTGGCTGGTGATCCACGTCGAGGTTGAAGCCGCACTTCTCGACGTAGAACTCCTTGGCCCGGTCGACGTCCGAGACGGGAACCAGCACGAGCTCGAGCTTGAAATCCATGATGCAGCCTCCTGGGTCTTGGTTTTGATCGTTTCGAGACATGTAACGCCGGCACGGACGGAAACTCATCGGTGCTGCGATGAGAAGACGCGGCGGGCGAACTCTCGCGCATGACGACCCGGTGGTCGGCGAAGCCTGTGCTAGAACGCGGGCGTGCCGATGTTCCACGTCGTGCTCCGCCGCTCCGGCCCTGAATACGATCTGGCGCGGCCGCTGGAGGAGCAGTCCGGCTGGCCCGAGCACGCCTCCTTCATGGACGGGCTCGTCGACGCCGGCTTCATCGTCCTCGGCGGGCCGCTCGCCGACGAGGTGCGCGTGGTGCACGCCGTCGAAGCCGAGTCGGAGGACGCGGTACGCGCCACGCTCGCGCGCGATCCGTGGAGCGAGACGCCATCTTCGGATCGACACGATCGACCCGTGGACGATCCGGCTCGACGCGCGGCCGCTCGCCAGTCTTAGTTCAGGACTCGACCGCGTAGCTGCTCGAGGTCGATGTTGCCGCCGCTGAGCACGCAGACGACCTTCGAGCCGGGCTCCGCCTCGACGCGCCCCGCGAGCAGCGCCGCGACGGGGGCCGCCGCTGCCCCCTCGACGACCAGCTTGCAGCGAGACATCGTCCACAGCACGGCGTCGAAGATGACCTCGTCGTCGATCGTCACGAGCTTGTCGACGAGCTCGCTGACGATCGAGAACGTCTTCTCGCCGACGCGCATCACCTTCAGGCCGTCGATCGCGCAGTGATTCTCGTCGAGCGTGACGAGCTCGCCGCGCTCGACGCTCAGCGTCATGGCCGGTGCGCCCGTGGACTCGACCCCGACGACGCTGACCTCCGGCTGCCGACCCTTGATCGCGGCGGCGATGCCTGAGATCAGCCCGCCGCCGCCGATCGGGACAACGACCGTGCCGGCATCGGGCGCGTCCTCCAGGATCTCGAGCCCGACGGTTCCCTGGCCCGCGATGAGCTGCAGGTCGTCGAACGGGTGGACGAACGTCAGGCCGCGCTCGTCCCTGAGTCGCATCGCCTCGTCGTTCGCCTCGTCCCAGATCGTGCCGTGGAGGATGACCTCGGCGCCGTAGCTCTTCGTGGCTGCGATCTTCGCGGGCGTCGCATTGCTCGCCATCAGGACGATCGCCGGAATCCCGAGCCGGGCAGCTGCGTAGGCGACGCCCTGTGCATGGTTGCCGGCGGAGGAGCAGATCACGCCTGCCCGCTGCTCGTCCTGCGACAGCTGCGGCAGCTTGTTGCTCGGCCCGCGCACCTTGTACGAGCCCGTCCGCTGGAACATCTCGGCCTTCAGCCAGACGTCGTAACCGGTCTCGTTCGAGAGCGACGTCGAATGGAGTAACGGCGTCCGGTGCACGAGCGGCGCGACGCGCAGGTACGCCTCGTCGAAGACTTCGGGTGCGAGCGCCTCGGTCGCGGTCTGGGTCATCCCGAGAACAATCGCACAGCCGCGGCGTGCTGATCCCGATGGGCGATGATGACGGCGTGGACTCGATCCTCGAGGCGATCGGCGACACACCCCTCGTTCGGCTGCACCGCTGCGGCCCGCCGAACGGCGCAGAGCTGTGGCTGAAGCTCGAGAACCGGAATCCCACGGGATCGATGAAGGACCGGATGGCGCTCGCGATGATCGAGGGCGCCGAGCGTGACGGCCTGATCTCGGCCGGCGACACCATCGTCGAGTACACGGGCGGGAGCACCGGCCCCGCGCTCGCGCTCGTTTGTGCTGCGAAGGGCTATCGCGCGCTGATCGTGATCGCCGACTGCTTCACCGAGGAGCGCTTCCAGCTGATGCGGGCGCTCGGCGCCGAGCTCGACGTCATCCCCTCCGTGAGAGGCCGGCCGAATGTCACCGCGCAAGACATCGAGAACATGGTGGCCCGGGCGGCAGAGCTCGCGTTGTGCCCCAGGCATTACGCGACCGACCAGTTCAACAACCCGTACGTCATCCCCGACCACCGCGACAACCTCGGGCGCGAGATCTGGGAGCAGACCGAGGGACGCGTGACCGCGTTCTGTCACGGGATGGGCACCGCCGGCTCGGTGATGGGCGTCTCCGACGCGCTCAGGCCACACGGGGTCTTCATTCAGGCGCACGAGCCGGCGAGCTCCGCAGCTATCGGCGGCGGCGAGCCGGGGTCGTTCGCCATCCAGGGCTGGACCGGCCTCGTGATGCCGCACTGGTATCCGGAGAAGGTCGACCACGTCGAACCGGTCGGCGACGAGGAGGCGATCGAGATGACGCGGCGGCTGTCGGTCGAGGAGGGAGTCTTCGCCGGCATCTCGACCGGGGCGAACGTCGTCGGTGCCCATCGCGTCGCGGAGCGGCTCGGGCCGGACGCCGTGATCGTGACGCTCGCCGTCGACACCGGGTTCAAGTATCTGAGCGTCAGCCCGTACGCCGACGCCTAGCGCTGCCGTCAGAGCAGCTCTGCGATCAGTGCTGCTGCGCGTGCGGCGCCGTTGGTTTCGACTGGCTGGTAGTCGACTTCGCGGCCGATCTCTTCGGCGATTGCTCGCGCGATCGTCTCTTGTGTCGCGGTCTCGAAGTCCATGCAGCGTCCGGCGCCGTAGCGCTGGAGCCGGTGGCGGACGTGGAAGTTCTGCTCGAAGTGGTGGCGCAGGGGGAAGTAGATGAACGGCCGTCCGTTCGCCGTCAGTTCCATCGAGGTCGTCAGTCCTCCCTGCACGACGGCGAGGTCGCAGGCCGCGAGATGGCGGTAGAGATCGTGGACGTAGCTGCGGATCTCGAGCCCCTCCGCCTGGGGCAGGGCGGTCGGGTCGATCCGCGGCCCGGCGACGACGATCATCCGCAGTGCAGGCACGCGCTCCTTCGCCTCCGGGAACGCGTCGATCACGCGCCGAAGCAGGTGCGCACCGACGCCGGAGCCGCCGACGGTGACGATGCAGACCTGCTCGTCCGGGGCATAGCCGAGCTCGGCACGGAGCGCCTCGCGGTCGGAGAAGTCAGCGGGGTCGAAGCCGGTCACGTAGCCGGTGAGGTCGTAGTGAGCCTCGGTCCAGTCGCGGATCTGCGGCAGGCCGGGGCCGAACGCGTCGGGGACGATGTCCTCGGCGTTGCCGACGTAGAGGGCGCGGTCGCGGAGGCGCGGGAAGCGCGCGATGTGCTCGATCATCTCGGCGTTGTAGTCCGCGGTCAGGAACGCCTCGCGCTCGGCGCCGTCCTCCATCGGCAGCCAGCCGACAAAGTCGGTCAGCCAGACGTAGGCGGCCTGCTTCTGCTCCGGGTTTTCGTGCAGGTAGTAGTCGAGCTCCCAGGCCTCGTCGCCGATCCAGAGGTCGTACTGCTCTTCGCGGACGAGGTCGTGGAAGACCATGAAGTTCGAGAAGAGGATCTCGTCCATCCGCCGGATCGCCTGGAAGCAGTGCAGGTCGTGCTCCGCGGACTCGCTCTCGATGTGACTGGACTCGTTCGCGAGGTCGGCGCTCGCCGGATGGATCCGCTCGCCCCGCTTCTCCAGCACCGCCGTGACAGGGCTCTGCGCGAGCCAGTCGATCTCCAGATCGGGGTGGAGCTTGCGCAGCTCGTCGGCGATCGCAGCGTCCCGCTGGGCGTGGCCGAGCCCGATCGGCGAGGAGATGTAGAGCGCGCGCTTCCGCCGCGACCTGCCCCGCACCCACCGACGCGGCGGCGCCGCCGGCGCGATGAAGTCGCGCAGGAGCAGATTGACCTTGACCGGATCGCGAGCCTGCGGCAGGTGGCCCGACCCCTCGAGCGAGACGAACTCGCCGCGCGTCGCTTCGGCGAGCGCCACACCCTGCGCCTGCGGCCGGATCGCGTCCTCGTCGCCATGCATGACGAGCACCGGGCAGCGGACGCGCGCACAGAGATCGGTGAACTCGACACCGGTCGGCAAGCCGATCCCCAGGTCGTGGTCGGCGAGCGTTTCGGGCGTGGTCTCGAGGGCCCACGCGATGCCGTCCTCGATCTGCTTCGTCGAGTGCGGCTCCGTGAAGCACTTCCCCAGGAAGAACTCGAGGAAGTCGCGGTAGTCGCGCAGCCAGTGGTGGATGTTGTACTTCGCCCACCCTATCGTCGGTGTCGAGCTGGCTCATCGAAGGAGTACACCGCGCGCTCCGGCAGCGGCGGCGCCAGCGCGACCGCCGGTCCGATGAACGCGGCGCCGGCGATGCGCTCCGGGTGCTCGGCAGCGAGCAAGACGCCCCAGAGCGCGGCGCACGAGACGCCGACCACGACCGCGCGCTCGGTCGCGGTCGCATCGAGCACGGCCAGTGCGTCGAGCGCGAACTCGCGAATCGTGTACGCCTCGGCGCCCACGGGCCTGTCGGAGCGGCCGTTCCCGCGGCCGTCGAACGTGACGACGCGGCAGTGGCGCGCGAGGTACGGAATCTGCATCTTCCAGTGGCGCGAGTGGATGAGGGACCACGTCGGCAGCAGTAGGACGTCAGGCCCGCCCTCGCCGTATCGCTCCCAGAACACACAAACGCCGTCGCGCTCGATGTATCCCGACTCGTCCGGGTAGCGCGCTCTGGTCTGCTCCCGCTGCAGCGCCTCGAGCTCGACTGTCATCGTCTCTTCTCCAGGAATGCGTCGATCCACGCGAGAAGCTCCTCGTGTCCTTCGGTGACGGCTGGACAGGCTCGACTTCGGTTGGAAGGTTCCTCCCGTCAGAGCAGCTCGGCGATCAGCGCTGCCGCGCGTGCGGCGCCGTTGGTTTCGACTGGCTGGTAGTCGACTTCGCGGCCGATCTCTTCGGCGATTGCCCGCGCGATCGTCTCTTGTGTCGCGGTCTCGAAGTCCATGCAGCGTCCGGCGCCGTAGCGCTGGAGCCGGTGGCGCACGTGGAAGTTCTGCTCGAAGTGGTGGCGGAGGGGGAAGTAGATGAACGGCCGTCCGTTCGCCGTCAGTTCCATCGAGGTCGTCAGTCCTCCCTGCACGACGGCGAGGTCGCAGGCCGCGAGATGGCGGTAGAGATCGTGCACGTAGCTGCGGATCTCGAGCCCCTCCGCCTGGGGCAGGGCGGTGCGGGTCGATCCGCGGCCCGGCGACGACGATCATCCGCAGTGCAGGCACGCGCTCCTTCGCCTCCGGGAACGCGTCGATCACGCGCCGAAGCAGGTGCGCACCGACGCCGGAGCCGCCGACGGTGACGATGCAGACCTGCTCGTCCGGGGCATAGCCGAGCTCGGCACGGAGCGCCTCGCGGTCGGAGAAGTCAGCGGGGTCGAAGCCGGTCACGTAGCCGGTGAGGTCGTAGTGAGCCTCGGTCCAGTCGCGGATCTGCGGCAGGCCGGGGCCGAACGCGTCGGGGACGATGTCCTCGGCGTTGCCGACGTAGAGGGCGCGGTCGCGGAGGCGCGGGAAGCGCGCGATGTGCTCGATCATCTCGGCGTTGTAGTCCGCGGTCAGGAACGCCTCGCGCTCGGCGCCGTCCTCCATCGGCAGCCAGCCGACAAAGTCGGTCAGCCAGACGTAGGCGGCCTGCTTCTGCTCGGGGTTTTCGTGCAGGTAGTAGTCGAGCTCCCAGGCCTCGTCGCCGATCCAGAGGTCGTACTGCTCTTCGCGGACGAGGTCGTGGAAGACCATGAAGTTCGAGAAGAGGATCTCGTCCATCCGCCGGATCGCCTGGAAGCAGTGCAGGTCGTGCTCCGCGGACTCGCTCTCGATGTGACTGGACTCGTTCGCGAGGTCGGCGCTCGCCGGATGGATCCGCTCGCCCCGCTTCTCCAGCACCGCCGTGACAGGGCTCTGCGCGAGCCAGTCGATCTCCAGATCGGGGTGGAGCTTGCGCAGCTCGTCGGCGATCGCAGCGTCCCGCTGGGCGTGGCCGAGCCCGATCGGCGAGGAGATGTAGAGCGCGCGCTTCCGCCGCGACCTGCCCCGCACCCAGCGGCGCGGCGGCGGCGCCGGCTCGATGAAGTCGCGCAGGAGCACGTTGACCTTGACCGGGTCGCGGACATGGGGAAAATGGCCCGACCCTTCGAGGATTGTGAACGCACCGTTCGCCAGCTCGGCGAGCCGTGCACCGGATGCGCAGGGCCGTACCGCATCGTCGCTTCCGTGGATCACGAGCACCGGGCAATCGATCCGGGACAGAAGCTCACGCACGCTCTCCTCGTCTTGGAGCCGGGGTGCCAGCTGAGTCGCGACCAGCGTCTCGGCGTCGGTCTCGAGGCCCCAGCCGAGCGCGTCCTCGTGCTGCTTCGTGGAGTGCGGCTCGGTGAGGCACTGCGAGAAGAAGAACTCGAGGAAGTCGTGGTAGTTCTCGACCCAGTAGTGACGGTTCCACTTCCCCCAGCCGATGTGCTCTTCGCGCCGCTGATCGAAGTCCTGAATCGCTCTCAGCCGCGGGGTAGCTGGGGGCAGCGGTAGAGCCGGCGCGATGAACACCATCCTGTCGACCCGCTCCGGGTGGTTCGCGGCGACAAGCAGCGATCGTTCCGCGCCCCGCGACAGCGACACCAACGTCGCGCGCTCCGTGGCGGTCGCGTCCATCACCGCGAGCGCGTCGGCGGCGAACTCCTCCTCGCGGTACGCGTCGGGCTCGGGCGGGCGGTCCGACCGTCCGTTGCCGCGCCCGTCGAACGTGACCACTCGACAGTGGCGCGCGAGGAACGGGATCTGCATCTTCCAGTGCCGAGAGTGGATGATCGACCATGTCGGCATGAGCAGCACCGTGGGCTCGCCCGAGCCGTAGACCTCGTAGAACACGCGGACGCCGTCCCGCTCGACGTAGCCCTCCTCGTCCGGGTAGCGGGCCCGCGACTGCTCGCGCGCGGCGGCGGTTACTTCGACAGCCATCCGTCGATCCAGTCGAGCAGCTCCTGGTGGCCCGTCTCGATTCCCGATAGCCGCTCGAGCATGATTCCCTCGTTGAAGGTGATCACCAGCGAGACGAGCGCTTCGAGCGGCATCTCGATCCCGTAGTGCTCGCGTGGCTCGGCGAAGGCCTCTGCCAGCACCGCCCGCCACGCGGCGTTCACGCGGTCGACGCGCTCCTGCAGCTCGGGCCGGTTCCAGGCGAGTGCCTGGAGCTCGTACCAGACCTTCTCGTACGCTCGGTCCTCGCTCATCATGTAGCGCATCGCCGTCCGCCACTTCTCGAGGAAGGGCATGTCGGCGGCGTACATCTCGCGCTGCCGCGCGATCTGCCGCTCGGTGAAGCGTTCGAGCACCCGTACGAGCAGGTTCTCGACCGAGCCGAAGTAGTAGTGGACGAGCCCGTGGTTGACGCCCGCCTCCTCGGCCAGGCGCCGCGTCGTGATGCCCGCGTAGCCGGCGTCACGAGCACGCGCTCGGCCGCGTCGAGGAGAGCCTCCTCGGCGGCCGAGCGCGCAACCGAGACCTTGGCTATGTCAGCTCCCAGAGCACGTTCACGATTTTCCACCCGTCAGGCGTTCGCACGAGCTGAACGTACTCCCTGTACACCGCGGAGCGGACGGTTGCGTTCGCGATCGACCCGTGAACGTCCTCGACCTCGACCTCGATCCGGCGGTCGCCGGGGTCTCGTTCACGCCCGACCCCTCGTCCCGTCGCGTCGACATCCACCCCGCGGTGATCTCGTCCAGTGTGCGGCCATCCCGCCCCAGCGAGCGCTTGGCCAGGCCCGGATGAAGCGCGCGCTCCATCCGGGCCGCATCGCCGTCGAACCAGCCCTCGAAGTAGTCGAGCACGGCGCTCAGCACCGCCTGCTCGGCAGTCGTTCGCTCGTCGACGGTCATCACCGCCGCCTCAGCCGGTCGACCAGGTCGTTGAGCCAGACCCGCCAGACGAACGCAGCATCGCCACTGCGCTCCCGCCTCCCGTTATCAGAGTGGGGATGAGCTCTTCGCCCATGTGGTGCGCGAGGATCACGGGAAGATCTCCGTCGTGCAGTCGCCGCCCTGGAGCCGCACCTCGTGCGCCCGCGCCGGTCCACCCGGCCGGTCGTGCAGGTCGAGGAAGAAGTCGGGGTCGACCTCCATCCCGCCGTTGGGATCGCAGTTCACGCGCAGCAGCCACGACTTGAGCCCGGGATAGAACTGGTTGTCCCAGGTCGAGTAGAGCGAGTTGCTGACGTAGAGCCGCCGGCCGTCGAACGAGAGCTGGAGCATCTGCGGCCCCCCGTTCAGCTCGCGTCCGGCAGTCGCCCGGCTTGCCGAGCAGGCCGCCGAGCCAGAGCTGCCCCGTCAGCTTCGGGTTCGCCGGGTCGGAGACGTCGTACTGGCGCAGGTCGCCGTGCAGCCAGTTCGAGAAGTAGAGGAAGCGGTCGTCCATCGAGAGCACGAGGTCGGTGATCAGTCCCGGCACCGGGAACGGCCAGCCCTCGAGCTCGACACTCTCGACTGCGATCACCTGGTCGGCTCCCCAGCCGCCGTTATCGCGGCGGAACCGCCACATCGTGCTCGAGAGCGCGGCGCCGACGAAGCCCTCTTCCGCCTCGGGGTCGTGAAGCCAGCGCACCTCGAGCGGGACGAGTCCCGTCTCGCCGAGGTCGACCGTCTGCTCGACGCTGCGCTCGGCGAGGTTCCAGAAGTGGAGCCGGCTGCCGTAATGGCCCGCTGCGACGTCGTCGAGGTCGAACCCCTTCTCGTACGCCTTCGGCTCTCCGAACTCGGATGAGACCAGGACGTTCTTGCGCGGCTGGTACCAGAAGTCATAGTTGAGCGGAGGTGTCTTGCCGCCGTTCTCCCAGCGACCCTTGACCTCGAAGGTCTTCGCGTCGAGCACTGCGAACCCGCCGGCGCCGTTTCCGTCCGCGTCGCCGAGCATGCTGATCACGATGTTGTCGCCCGGCATGCAGTGCACGGTGTGCGGGCGCGTGTAGCCGGTCTTCTCGACCAGCTCCTCCGGCTCGATCACCTTCTCGATTCGCGGCCGGCGCGGGTCGTCCTCGACGTTGACGATGTGGATCCGCGACGAGCGGAAGCCCGGCACGATCAGGTGCGAGCGATCCGGGCCGTGGCAGGCCGAGCTGCAGCGGTTCCAGCCGAAGTGGTGGAGCTCGTCGCCGACGTTCGGCATCGGCAGCTCGTGCACGATCCGCCCGCTCTCGGCGTCGACGACGGCCAGAAAGTCCGGCGCCTCGACGCCCGTGCCCTCGTGCAGGCAGGCGAGATACAGGAACTCCTCCGGCGGTCCCTTCCGTGCCTCCGCCGGCGAGGCGTGGAACGATGGTGTGCTGTGTGCGTCCATGAGACCTCCTTGTACAGACGCCTTAGTCATTTGACTTAGTCATTACCACCGATGCGGACGCGTTGTCAAGTCCGAGCACGGGATCGAGCTTCTCGCTGGACACACGGCCCGGTCCGGTCAACACTTCCGCGATGGAGGAGGGGGTCGTGCATCAGGTCACGCCACCTGCGGTCGCGGGACGATCCTCCACGCGACCGTTTGTCGGGCGCATCCAGGAACTTGGCAGCTCTGGCGTCTGCGCTCGAGGAGGCCGCTTCCGCGCGCGGGTCGCTCGTGCTCCTGACCGGTGAGCCGGGCATCGGCAAGACGCGACTGATGAGCGAGTTCGCCCTGGTCGCCGGACAGCACGGCGTGCGCGTCGTCACCGGTCGCTGCTGGGAGGAGGGCGGCGCTCCGCCGTACTGGCCGTGGATGCAGGTCGTCCGCTCCCTTGGAGGCGACCTCGAGCAACTCGCCTCTGCTGCCGACTCGCATGCCGGACGGCGCGGGGCGGCGAACGCGGTCGTGCCCGAAGGCGAGCGCATTCGGCTGTTCGACGCGGTGGGTCGTTTCCTCGCTGCCGTCTCCCGCGAGCAGCCCCTCCTCGTCACGCTCGACGACGTCCACGCCGCAGACGAGCCGTCGCTGCTGCTGCTTCGCTTCCTCGGCGACGCGCTCGCCGAGTCCGGTGTCCTGCTCGTGGCGTCCTACAGAGAGGCGGAGAGGCGGATCCGCGAGCTCGGTGACGTCTTCGCCGAGCTCTCCCGGGTCGGAACGCGGATCCCGCTTCGCGGTCTGACGTCGGCCGATCTCGAGGCCTACGTCGGGACCGTGACCGGGTCGCAGCCGACGCACCAAGCCGTCGCGCGACTGCACGAGATCACCGGCGGCAACCCCTTCTTCCTCGGAGAGATCGTTCGCCTGCTGGCCGCGGACGACACGCTCGGGAGCCTCGACGAGACGACCAAGGATCCCTTCCTCCGCATTCCGGAGGAGGTTCGGGCGCTGATCCGCCGCCGCGTCGCAACCTTGCCCCACGAGGCGGTGGTGGTTCTCCGAGTCGCGGCCGTCATCGGGCGGGAGTTCGAGCTGCACCTGCTGCAGCGGACGAGCCGGCTGACTCCCACCCGGCTCCTTGCCGTCCTCGGCGAGGCAGCCGCTGTGGGGGTCATCGCCGAGCTTCCTTCGACGCCGCGCCGCTACTCGTTCGCGCACGAGCTCGTCCGGGAGACGCTGTACGACGACCTTCCTCCGGCGCGCAGACTCGAGCTCCACCGGGAGGTCGGTCTGATGCTCGAGACCGTGTACGGCGACGATCTCGACCCTCACCTCTCGGAGATCTCGCGGCACCTGCATCTCGCGGCACCGCTCGGAGACGCCGGCCAGGCGCTCGAGTACCTGGTTCGAGCCGGAGATCACGCCTCTGCCGTCCTCGCCTACGAGGATGCCGCAGCCCACTATCGGCACGCGCTCGAGCTCCTCGCCCTCGTCGCCAGACGCATCCGGCGAGCAGCGAACCGAGCTCTTGCTGCGTCTCGCCGACGCGCAATGGCGCTCCGGGGACGGGGCAGAGGCACGAACGACCTTCGAGCAGGCGATCGAAGGTGGCCGCCGGCTCGGGAACGGCGAGCTGCTCGCCCAGGCGGCCCTGGGATACGTGACCGCCCTCGGCGGCTTCCTTCTCTACGCACGATTCGAGGTCGGCGGAACCGGCGTCGGGCTCCTGGAGGAAGCCCTCTCCGTCCTACCCGCCGACGACAGCTCGCTCCGTGCCCACCTCCTCGCCCACCTCGCCCTCGAGATGTGGTCCGGGAACGAGCCGGTCGAGCGCCGGGTCGCCGTGAGCCAGGAGGCGATCGAGATGGCGCGCCGCCTCGGCGACTCCGAAGCGCTCGTCCAGTCCCTCCACTCGCGTCACTGGGCTCTCACGACGCCCGGGATGGCGCTCGAGCGGCTTGCGCACAGCGAGGAGATGCTCCGCGTCGCGAAAGAGACGGTCAATCCAGAGATCGAGTTCCTCGCCCACAATGCGCGATTCCACTGCTTCCTCGAGCTCTGCGACCGGCGCGGAATGGACGCCGAGAGCCAGGCGATGACGGAGCTCGCCGAACGATTGCAGCAGCCGTTCTACCGCTGGCACACCGTTTGTCTCAGGACCCTGCGGGCGACGCTCGACGGCCGGTTTTCCGATGCCGAGCGCCTTGCCGAGGAGGCGCTCGAGCTCGGCCGCGTCCGCCAGAGCGAATACGCGACCTACGTGTTCCGGTACGCACAGATGCTTGCAATCCGGTGGGCGCAGGGAAGCCTGCCCGAGCTCTGGCCCGAGATCGAGGACCACGCCGAGCGGTTCCCGTGGATCCCTCGCTGGCGGGAAGCCCTCGCCGCGGTCGAGCTCGGCGACGATCAGCAGGCACGCCGCGAGCTCGAGCACCACGCGGCCCGCGACTTCGCCGATCTCCCTCGCGACGGCCTCTGGATCCTCCATCTGTGCACGCTGGCCGAGACATGCGTTCTCGCCGGCGACGAGGGTCGCGCCCTTCAGCTCTACGAGCTCCTGCTCCCGCACGCCGACGACAACGCCGTCTCCTACACGCAGCAGCCGTTCGGTCCCGTCGCGCTCCGCCTCGGCAAGCTCGCGGCTCTGCTCGGGCGCTGGAAGGAGACCGATCGCCACTTCGCGACTGCGCTTGCCCGCTGCGAGCTGCTCGGAGCGCGGGCGATCCGCACCCGCGTCCTGTTCGAGCATGCGAGTGCACTGGCGGCGCGCGGCGAGCCGGCCGACCAGGGCCGCCTGAACGTGATGCTCGAGGAGGCCGCGGATCTCTGCGCCGAGCTTGGGATGACCGGCTTCTCCGAGCGCGTCACGGCCCTCCGTGACGATCTCCTGGCGAAACCGTCGGCCATGGACGGGGTCTTCCGGCGCGAGGGGGAGTTCTGGACGATCGTGTACGAGGGGCAGACCTTCCGTGTCCGCGACGTCAAGGGACTTCGCTACATCGCCTCCCTTCTGGCGCGCCCTGGACGCCAGGTGCACGTGCTCGAGCTCGCGAGCGCGGCGACGGGGCAGCCGGTCGAACGCCGCGCGCGGCTCGTCGAGACCGAGTTCGTCAGCTCGTTCCCGTCCGACCTCACTCCCGTGCTGGACGAACAGGCGAAGGAGGAGTACGGCAGCCGACTCCTCGAGCTCGAAGGGGAGCTCGAGCAGGCGCGCGACTGGGGAGACCCGGAGCGCGTCGCCGGCCTGAACGAGGAGATCGAGCTCCTGACTCAGGAGCTCGCGCGGGCGGTCGGCCTCCGCGGCCGCGACCGGACTTTCTCTTCGCCCGCTGAGCGGGCGCGCATCAGCGTCACGAAGGCGATCAGAACCGCAATCAGGCTGATCGGCACGCACAGCCCCGCTTTGGCGGCGCACTTCGAGGCCTCGATCCAGACCGGGCGGTTCTGTTCCTATGCCACACCCGGCGCAGCGCCGCCCAGCTGGTTGCTCTGACGTGAGGACGTCTGCGGAACGATCGTTCCGTCGCGATTCACGCCCCTGGTATGCCCACCACCGACGAGAGGAGTCGCTGTGACCGCAGTTCAAGAGGCCGGCGAGGAGACGCGGACGATCTACACCCTCGACGGCACGTTGATCGAGGCCTGCTCCTGCAACGTCAACTGCCCGTGTTGGATCGGCGAAGATCCAGATCTGGGGGAGTGTTTCGCGATCGTCGCCTACGGCATCGAGCGAGGGCAGATCCGCGAGCTCGATGTCTCGGGCCTCAGCCTCGTTCTGATCTGTCATATCCCGGGCAATGTCCTCGCCGGCAACTGGCAGGTCGTCGCGCTGGTCGACGAGAGCGCGACGCAGGAGCAGCGTGACGCTCTCCTGGAGGCGTTCACCGGCAAGCTCGGCGGCCCGCTCGGCGACCTCTGGACGGCGTTGATCGGCGAGGTGAAGGGCGTGGAGTTCGTCCCCATCACCCACGAGGTGGACGGTGGCAGCGGCATCCTGCGCATCCCCGGCCTGGTCGAGACGGAGATGGAGCCCTACCGGGGCCCGGACGGCAGCGTGACCACCCTGCAGAACTCCGTCTTCTCGACCGTCCCCGGCTCCCCCGCCTGGATCGCCAAGGCGAGCGTGAACCGGGTGAACCTGCCGCAGTACGGCATGACGTGGGAGTACGCGGGCCGGAACGCGATCCAGTCCGAGTGGAAGATGGAGCACGCTGGATGACCGTGGTCGCGTCCGCGCTCGAGCGTCCGCGTGGACGTGTTCCCCGGCCGGTGCTCCTGGCCATCGCCGCCGGTTGGGCGCTCGCCGTCACGGCGGAGCTGACCGATACCGCCGGCGCGCTCCATCACGACGCGCTGATCGAGGGCGGCTCGGCGTGGGCCGCCCTCCTCTTCCTGCTTGCCTGGCAGGCGATGGTCGCGGCGATGATGCTGCCGTCCGCGCTGCCGCTGATCCGGCTCTTCGACGCCGTCAGCCGCAACCAGGAACGCGCGTGGCTGGTGCGTGGCGCGTTCCTTGCCGGCTACGCGGCTGTCTGGACCGGGTTCGGTGCGCTCGCGCTCCTCGGCGACTCCGCTCTGCACCACACGGTCGACGCATTTCCGTGGCTCGCTGAGCGGCCGTGGGTCGTCGCGGGCGGCGTGCTCGCGCTCGCCGGCGCCTTCCAGTTCTCGGACTTGAAGGACCAGTGCCTGTCGAAGTGCCGCCAGCCCGGCCCCTATCTCTTCGCGCACTACCGCCGTGGCGCTGAGGCCGGGTTCCGGCTCGGGTTCGGGCACGGCCTCTTCTGCCTGGGCTGCTGCTGGGCGCTGATGCTCGTGATGTTCGCTGCCGGCGTGGCCGTGCTCTGGTGGATGGCTGCGCTGACCGCCGTGATGGTCTACGAGAAGACGGGACGTCATGGCCGCGCGTTGACGCCGGTCGTCGGAGTCGTCCTGCTGGGGCTGGCGGCGATTGTGTTCGCCCATCCGCCCTGGCTGCCGGCGCCGTTCTAAGCCTCTCGGCAAGCCCGTGCCGCGACGTGGCACAACTGTTCCGGGTTTGTTCACGCCTCTAGGTCAACACGACCAGGAGGGGGAACATGAAGATCCGGACCATCGCGTGGATCGCAGCCATTCCGTTGGTGGCGGTGTTGGGTACGGCGTTCGCCGCCTCGCCCGGCCCGCAAACGGCGGCAGCGGGTGGCTCGCCACCGGGGCATGGCAAGCACGGGGCAGCCGGCAACGACAAGAAACGCGGCGGGAATCTCCAAGAGCGTTACCTCTACGTCAGCACGATCTCGCAGAGCGCAACCGATCCCGACTTCATCGCAGTGATCGGCGCGGACCCGCGTCGCCGCGACTTCGGCAAGATCGTCAACCGCGTCGACATGCCGAATGTCGGCGACGAGCTCCACCACTACGGCTACTCGCACGATCAGAAGCGGCTGCTCGTGCCCGGCCTGTTCTCGAGCCGGATTCATGTCTTCGAGATCAAAGGCGACGGCAGGCGGATCGACCTCAAGACTGTCAACGACAAGCTGGCGGCGAAGAGCGGCTACGTCGTCCCGCACGGAGTCATGGCCATGCCTCATGGCCGGGCGATGGTGACCATGATCGGGGCGGCGACCGGGACACGCAGCCCGGCGGCATCGTCGAGATCGACGACAAGACGGGAGCGTTCCTCGACCACTTCGGGCCGGCGGCCGACCGCGCCCCCAACCAGCCGAACCCGAAGTACATGTACGACTTCGAGTCGCTGGATGAGGCGAACCGCGGCATCAGCACGACGTTCGGCCCGCCGGCGCTGTGCGGTGGCGGCATCAAGCCGAGTTGCCTCGGCGGCGAGGTCGCGGTCTGGGACGTCCGTCGGCAGAGGGTGATCCAGACAGCCGATCTCGGCGCGAACAGCGGGGCGCTGATGGTGCACTTCGTCCGGAGCAAGGGCGTCCGGCGAGCGTTCATCAACACCCCGGGCACCAACGCGATCTGGCTGGCCGACGACGACGACCGCGACGGCGTCTTCGACTTCCAGCAGGTGCTCGGCCCGGACGACGGACTTGTGCTTCCGGCCGACGCGCTGCTGTCCCACGACGGCAAGTACCTGTACGTGAGCAACTGGTTCGGGAACACGGTGCAGCAGTTCGACATCAAGGACCCGTTCAAGCCGGCCCTCAAGGCCACCGTCTCGGTGCCGCACCCGAACATGCTGCGTGTGAGTCGCGACAACAGGCGCCTCTACGTCTCCAACTCGCTGCTCACGCCATGGGACAACGACCCCGCCTTCGGAGCCGCACGGAACAACGACTACGGGATCTGGGGGTTCAACGTGAACAAGCAGTCTGGTCGTCTCACCCCGTTCAAGCCCGGCGGGGCCGCCTGGGTCAGCTTCACGAACGTCAAGAAGAAGACCACCACCGGACCGGCCGGCCCACACCTGATGCTCTTCGATCCGAGCATCCGGTCGGTGCCCGGCGAACACTGAGCGCAGTCACGTCGCAGTTCTCGCGCCGCTCCTTCGAGGAGCGGCGCGAGTCTGCGCGTCACCGCCCGATCAGCGGTAGAGATCGGGCAGCGCGGCGGCTAGCTCCTCGAAGAGTGTCTGGTCGTCCTTGTCGAAGGCGTCCGTTCTCGCGTCCTCGATGTCGAGCGTTCCGACCACTCTTCCGTCACGCAGCACGGGGACGATGAGCTCCGATCCTGTCGAATCCTGGTTCGTGAGATAACGGGCATCGTTTGCGACGTCGTTCGAGAGGACGGTGCTGCGGGAGCGAATCGCCGCGCCCGTGAGGCCGCGGTCGATCGGGAAGCTCGGGTATGCGGGAGCGGCCGGTCCGCTCCAGGCGAGATTTCTGACCTCGTCGGTCGTGACACGGTAGATGCCGACCCAGCGACGGCCCGTCCGGGCACGGATGAGCTCGGCTGCGTTCCTCGCCCGCACTTCGACCGGCGCGTCGGTCGCCGTTTCACGTCGAACGTCCTCGACGAGCTCCGCAGCTGTCACGTCGTCAATGCTATTGGCGTCCGGCCGGTTGGTAGGTTCGCGCTGTGAAGGTCTTCAACCTCCACGGCGACGAATGGGACGAACGACAGGAGCGGGAGGGCTGGCGCATGAGGGAGGCCTCCGTGCGCGAGCGCACCGGCGCCGAGCTGATCGGTGGAACCCTGTACGAGCTCGAGCCCGGCGATCGCCTGTGGCCGTACCACACGCATCACGCGAACGAGGAGTGGCTGATCGTCATCCGTGGAGCGCCCACGCTGCGCACGCCTGAAGGCGAACAGGACCTGCGCGAGGGCGATGTCGTGGCCTTTCGGCGCGGCAAGGACGGCGCGCACCAGGTCAGCAACCGCACCGAGTCCCCGATCCGGATCCTGATGCTCTCGACGCTGATCTGGCCGGAGATCGTCGAGTACCTCGACACCGGCAAGGTCGGCACCCGCGACGCCGCCGGCGAGCGGATCTTCCTCAGCCGGCCGGGGCCGAGCGTCGACTACTGGGACGGGGAGGACTGAGCTCGGCGAGTGAGCGACGGCAAACGGATTCTCGTCACCGGCGCGGCCGGCAAGGTCGGACAGGCCTTCATCGCGAGACTGTTGCGCTCGTCGGATGAGCGCTTCGGCGACTTCGTCGTTCGGGCGCTGTGCCACAACCGGATGCTCGAGCCCGGCTCCCGCCTCGAAGTGGTGAGCGGGTCGATCGAGCACCGAGAGACCGCCGAGCGGGCGGTGGCCGGCGTGACGCATGTCTTGCACCTGGCGACGAGCAAGGAGACGCCCGAGTCGATCATGGACGTGGCCGTCAAGGGCCTCTTCTGGCTGCTCGAGGCCTGCCGCGAGAGCCCGACGTTCGAGCAGTTCATCCTCGTCGGCGGCGACGCCGGCGTCGGGCACTTCTTCTACCCGCATCCGACTCCCGTCACGGAAACCCAGAGCCACACGGCGTACCCGGGCTGCTACGCGCTCTCCAAGGTGCTCGAGGAGGTGATGCTCGAGCAGTACGAGATCCAGTACGACCTGAACGGCTGCTGCCTGCGTGCGCCGTGGATCATGGAGAAGGACGACTTCAAGTACCAGCTGTCCTTCGGAGAGGACGTGTTCGGAGGGCCACGCTGGCGGGATCTCGTCGGCGCGGAGCAGGCCGACGCATACGTCGAGAGTCAGACGGTTCCGATCATGCTCGACGCGGAGGGTCGGCCGGTCAAACGGAACTTCGTCCACGTCGACGATCTGGTCGACGCGATTCTTGCGGCGATCGACTCTCCCGCCGCGCGCAAGCAGACGTTCAATGTCTGCATGGACGAGCCCGTCGACTACGGCGAGCTCGGCGCCTACCTCAAGGAGTCCCGCGGTCTACCTACTGTCGGTATTCCAACTCCGTACTTCTCGACCTGGCTCGACAACGCCAAGGCGAAGTTCCTGCTCGGCTGGCGGCCCGAGTACGACCTGAGGACGATGACCGACGCCGCCTGGGACTATCAGCGCCCCGCCGACGAGCCACGCGTGGTCTGGTACCCGGGCTAACCGCTACGCGCGTGACACCTCACGCGGGACGGATGCCCACGTGCACGTGGTTGTGGTGGTTGCCTCCGATCTCGGTCTTCCAGATGCACTGAACCCGCTGATTGTTGATGTTGAAGTTGAAGAGGCCGCCGTCGCGCGCCTTCGCTTTCGCCCCCTCCTTCGAGTCACCCGCGGCGAGGCACGCTGCCTCCATGATCCGGTCGCCGACCGGGCTGTCGTCGGCGCCACCGTTCGCGAACATGCCGATGTCGACGGCGTGCCCGGTGAAGTGGTCGGAGACCTTGCCGCTGGCCGACATCTTCTTGTGGTTCGTCCCCGTGGTGACCGTGATCGGCTTCCCGACGGTGGCCGCCATGCGGGCGATGAACTCCAGCGTCATCGCCTGGACGGGCTGGCCGGGAAAGTTGGCGCCCGGTGCGATGATCACCTGACCGCCGTGGGCCACGTCGGCCGCTTTGTTGGGCTGGGGGCCGCCGACGACCGGTTCGTTCACCCCGAGCGCTTTCCACGTGTTCTTCCCCACACACCCGTCGACCTGGAGTTTCTTCGCCTCCTGGAACTTCCGCACGCCGTGCTCCGCCGTCGGGCCGTACGTGGTCGAGTCGACGTGGATCTTCTGCGCGACCGCCGTCAACCCCAGCTTCAGGAGCTGCGGGACCAGCAGCTTCTTCATCCGTGGTACACCGGCGTCCGTTTGCCCTGGACTCAGAAACGGGACAGACATCAGGTATCTCCTTCTCGTGCTTTCGGCCGCGAAGCTAAGCCATTTGTCGGCGCGAGTCAAGGTGCTGCCCGGTCGGATCGGATTACCCTCTGTCCAGAGCTCCAACTTCCCGTCTCGAGGAGGATCATGAGCGTGCCACTTGAGGGAGGCTGTGCCTGCGGAGCGGTTCGCTACCGGCTCACGTCCGAGCCGCTCTTCACGCATTGCTGCCACTGCCTGAACTGTCAGCGGCAGACGGGAAGTGCGTTCGTCATCAACCTGCTGATCGAGACGGATCGGGTGGAGTTGCTCGCCGGCGACCCGCAGGCGGTCTCAGTGCCGCGCAGCGGCGGCAAGAAGCAGAAGATCTGGCGCTGTCCAGACTGCCAGGTAGCGGTCTACAGCCAGTACACGCTCCGGCAGGTGCGATTCGTTCGCGCCGGCACGCTCGACGATCCGGCGGCAGTCACTCCCGACGTGCACATCTTCACGCGCTCGAAGCTGCCGTGGGTGGTGCTCCCCGACTCGGTGCCGGCGTTCGACGTCTACTACAACACGCAGAAGTTGTGGCCGGCCGCCAGCCTGGAGCGCCTCGAGGCGCTCATCGCGCCGGCGAGCTCCGACGCCTGAGGCCGGCTCTGGGCGCTCTTCGCTGGCTCGACGACTCGGAGCTGCGCATCGGTCTCGGCTGCATGCGTCTGTCGACGGGCGAGCATCCTGACGCGACGATCGCCGCCGCCGCGGACGCGGGCATCATCGTCTTCGACACCGCGCGCGCGTACGGCGACAACGAGTCGCTGCTCGCTCGAGCGCTACGCGCGTGCGGCGGCGCGCACGAGCGTGCGCGGATCGTGACCAAGGGCGGGATGACCCGAGCCTGGGTTCCCGACGGCCGAGCGAAGTCGATTCGTGCCGACTGCGAGGCCAGTCTCGCCGCGCTCGACGGCCTGCCGATCGATCTCTACCTCCTGCACGCACCGGACTCGCGCACGCCGTGGCGCACGTCGGTGCGCACGCTGGCGCGGCTTCTCGACGAGGGTCACGTCCGCAATGTCGGTCTCTCGAACGTCAACCGCCGGCAGCTCGACGAGGCGCTCGAGCTCGCACCGGTCGCGGCTGTCCAGGTTGCGCTCAGCCCGTTCGACGACGGCGCGCTGCGCGGGGGCGTCGTCGACCGGTGTGCGGAGGAGGGGATCGCACTGATGGCGCACTCGCCCCTCGGCGGTCCGCGTCGCGCGGGACGCGTGGGTCGAGTCGAGGAGATCGCCCGCGCGGCTGAGGCCAGTGGTGCAACTCCCGCGGAGGTAGCGCTCGCGTGGCTGC
The DNA here is from genome assembly GCA_963752405.1 of uncultured Gaiellaceae bacterium. Classification (GTDB taxonomy): domain Bacteria; phylum Actinomycetota; class Thermoleophilia; order Gaiellales; family Gaiellaceae; genus Gaiellasilicea. The sequence goes on along the minus strand of CAVVYB010000010.1, from coordinate 120,782 downwards.
TCGGGCTCTCGCCCGTTGTCGTCCCGATTCCCGGCGCGCGCCGGCCGGAGACCGCACGCTCCGCGGCTCGGGCTGCATCGCTCGCCCTCGACGCCGATGCAGCAGCCGCGCTCGCCCGCGCCTTCGGGCGTCCCCGCGTCGGTCGTCCACGGTCGCGAGCCGGTTCGGAGGTCGTTGTCGTGATGGGCATTCCCGGCGCCGGCAAGAGTCACGTCGCCGAGGAGTACGTGGCGCGGGGATATGTCCGGCTCAACCGCGACGAGCGTGGCGGGACGCTACGCGCGCTCGCGGTGATGCTGGCGGAAGAGCTCGAATCGCCTGACGCGCACGTTGTGCTCGACAACACGTATCTCACACGCGCGTCGCGTAGCTACGTCCTCGACGCCGCGGCACGCCATGGGGCTCCCGTTCGCTGCGTGTGGCTCGACACTCCACTCGCCCAGGCGCAGGTGAACCTCACCGCACGGCTGCTGGACCGGTTCGGAGTGCTGCCCGGTCCCGCCGACCTGCGCGAGCTGGCGAAGCGCGAGCAGGGGGTGCTCGCACCGACCTCGCAGATGCGAGCTGTCCGCGAGCTGGAGCCGCCGTTGCTCGACGAGGGCTTCCTCGAAGTCGAGCGACTCGAGTTCACCCGCGTGCGGCATGGCGGAGCGCGCGAGGGCGTCTTCGTCGCTGCGTCCGCGGTGCGGGAGAACGGTTGGGTCGCCGCCGGGGATGCTCCGCATCTCGTGTTCGACTGGCTCCCCGACGGCAGCGTGGACGCACTCGCCGCCCAAGTCGAGCGTGTCTCTGCACACGTCACGGGCGCGGTCGAGGCGGCCGTTTGTCCTCATCCCGGTGGCCCGCCGACGTGCTGGTGCCGGCCGCCGCTGCCCGGACTGATCCTTGCCTTCGCTCAAGCCCACGACGTCGACTGGTCGCTGTCGACGCTCGTCGGCACGAGCCCCGCGCACCGCACGCTGGCCACGACCCTCGGGGCGCACTTCATCGCAGCGTGACCTTGTCGGTTCGCTGATGACAGTACGCCCCTTCGCCCGGCGACGGTCGAATCCGGCTTCGCGTCGGGTTGGAGCCGACCCACTCGATCGAGTGCGACTCCGTGTCTGCGAGCGCCCGGAACGGGTCGATCGCCGCGGGTGCGGCATCCTGCGAGGGCTGCCGGGTGAGGACGAAAGGTACGAGCTCACCGGCCGCAACGAAGAAGTCCGCCCGCACCCCGCAGCCCTCCTCGCGGGTGTCGACCGGCGTGCGTAGCCAGACACTGTCCGCGCCCGCGATTGCTACGTGCGCTCCGTCGACGTGGCGACGCCACGGAACGTTCCTACCGTCGTCGCAGGGGACTCTGAGGTTCATGCACACGCGCACGCGGCCGCGAACACCTTCGACCAGACGCACGACAACGGGCGCGATGCCCAGGGCAGGCATGAAGTCGACGAGGCGGATCGAGCCCTCGGCGGTGTCGAAGTCCGTCTCGAGGACGGGCGTGTTGCCGCGGAAGCGGCGACGTGTCGCTCGTACCGGCCCGTGCGGCGCAATCTGCCAGCGACCGTTCTCGTTGACCAGGGAGCCCTCGATCCGCGGCGTCATTCCGTCATCTCCTCGTAAGCCCGAGGGCACCTTCGCGCCGCGCAGCCCGGTGGGCGTGCGCGGCGCGGAAGGTTGCCGATCCGGCACCTAGGCTGCTCGGGCCCGGTCGGCGTGCGGGCTCAGCACGGGCTCCGTCGCTTCCACTTCCGCAGCGCCCGGTTCGCGGGCGGGCAGGAAGCGGGCGACGAGCACGGCTGCGGCGGCCGCGAATGCGGCGGCGATCAGGAGGCCTGTGCCCATGGCCTGCGTGAATGCGTCGCCGGTCGTTGCGAGTAGGTCGGAGGACGCCGCCGGCGGCAGTTGAGCCGCGATTGCGTTGGCGGCGCCGATCGAGTCCTCGGCTCTCGCTTGCGCCTCGGGGGGTAGAGCGCCGAGCGAGCCTTCGACCTCGTTCGAGTAGAGGGAGCTGATCAGTGAGCCGATGATCGCCACGCCGAGGGCTGCCGAGACCATTCGCGCGACGGTGTTTGTGGCCGAGGCGACGCCCGACTTTGCGGCCGGCACTGCGCCGACGACGGCTTCGGTGGCCGGGGCCATGATCCAGCCCATCGACACGGTGAGGCCGAAGAACCATGCAACCAGTACGAGGGTGCTCGTGTCCGGCTCGAAGAGCGCCGTCAGCGCCAGGAGAATCGCGATGCCCGTCAGCCCTGCTGCGACGACGCGTGCGGTGCCGAGTCGCCCGACCAGCTTGCTCGAGGAACCGGCGCCGATCATCAGTCCGAGCGCCATCGGGCTCATCACTGCGCCCGCCTTGATTGCGCTGTAGCCATGCGCGAACTGCAGGTACTGGGTCAGCGCGAAGATCCCACCCAGGAGGACGAAGAAGGCGACGCTGACCGCGGCCGTGCCGACGCTGAACCGGGCGCTGCGGAAGAACCCGAGGTCCAGCATTGGCTCGTCGATGCGACGCTCCCACCACAAGAAGCTGCCCAGCAGGGCCAACGCCGTTGCGAACAGTCCGAGCGTCAAGCCGGACGTCCAGCCCTTCTCGGGAGCCTCGATGATCGCGTACACCAGGGTGCTGAAGCCGGCGGTCGAGAGCGCGGCGCCGAGCAGGTCGAACGAGCCCGGCCGGGGATCGCGGCTCTCGGGCACGTAGCGGAAGCCGAGTAGCAGCGCCACGACTGCGACCGGCACATTGACGAGGAAGACGGACCACCAGTCGAACCACTCGAGCAACAGGCCGCCGGCCAGCGGCCCGAGCCCGATTCCGACTGCGGCCAGAGCGGCCCAGATGGCGATCGCCTTGCCGCGTTCCTTGCCGCTGAAGAGGTTGGCGATGATGGAGAGGGTGGCGGGCATGATCAACGCCGCACCGACGCCCATCAGGGCGCGTACGGCGATCACCTGATCGGCAGAGTCGGCGACGAGTGCACCGAGGCTGGCGAGTCCGAAGATCGACACGCCGGCCTGAAGCGCGAGCTTGCGCCCGAAGCGGTCGCCGAGCGTGCCGAATACGAGCAACAAGCCCGCGAAGACGAGCAGGTACGAGTCGACCATCCACTGCAGCTTCGAGGAGGAGGCGTCGAACTCGGCCTGCATGGTCGGTAGGGCGACGTTGAGGATCGTGTTGTCGAGCCCGATGATGAACAGGCTCAGCGAGAGCACCACGAGCGTCTTCCAACGGCGGGCGTGGTGGACGGGGTCGATGGTCATCGGGCTGCACTCCTTTTGGGGTTCGGTAGCGGGATAGCTGTCACCATCGCCCGTCAGGCCGTTGATCGCACCGGTGATTTCGCCGGGATTCGCAGAACAGCGGCGATACGATCAGCGCAGATGCTCTACGGGAGAGACCTGGAGCGCGCTCGGATCGGCGAGCTCCTCGCCGACGCTCGTTCGTCGCGAAGCGCAGTCCTCGTTATCTCCGGTGAGCCGGGCGTCGGCAAGTCAGCGCTCCTGGAGGACGCGCGCGATCAGGCCGGCGACATGCTCGTTCTGAGCGGTGCTGGGGTCGAATCGGAGATGCACCTGCCGTTCGCCGCCTTGCACCAGATTGTTCGCCCGGTCCTGCGTCACATCGAAGACATCCCGCAACCGCAGGCCGCTGCCCTCCAGGGTGCCCTCGGGCTGGCGCCGGGAGGAAGCGACCGCTTCCTCGTCTCGGCGGCAGCGTTGAGCCTGCTCGCCGAGGCGGCCGAGCACCAGCCCCTCCTGTGCCTCGTCGAGGATGCGCAGTGGCTCGACGACGCGTCCGCGGATGCGCTCCTCTTCGTCGCAAGGCGCCTCGAGGCAGAGGACATCGCGATGCTCTTCGCCGCGCGTGAGGGCGACATTCGCCGCTTCGACGCGCCCGGGCTTCAGGAGCTCCACCTCGGCGGGCTCGACCCGGCGGCGGCCGCCGCGTTGGTCGATCGCAACGCGGGCGTCGCGCTCTCAGCAGAAGTTCGCGACCGGCTCGTCTCGGAGACAGGCGGCAACCCGCTCGCGTTACTCGAGCTCTCCCCGGCCCTGACCGACGCGCAGCTTTCGGGCGCCGAGGCGCTGCTCGGGCCGATACCGGTCAGCGACCGTGTCGAGCACGCCTTCCTCGCGCGTGTGCACCGGCTGTCGGAGGAGTCGCAGACGCTTCTGCTTGTCGCCGCCGCGGACGACAGCGGCGAGCTCGCGACGGTGCTGCGCGCAGCCGCGGAGCTCGGAGCCGCGGCCGAGGCGCTCGACAGCGTCGAGCAGGTAGGGCTCGCACACGTACGAGGAACGCGTCTCGAGCTTCGCCACCCGCTCGTTCGGTCGGCGATCTATCAGGCGGCGCCGCTCTCAAAGCGACAGGCTGCCCATCGCGCGCTCGCCACCATCCTCGACGGCGAAGTCGACGCCGATCGGCGCGCGTGGCACCGCGCGGCGGCGAGCGTGGAGCCGGACTCCTCCGTCGTCGAGGAGCTCGAGCAGGCAGCACAGCGTGCGCAGCGGCGGAGCGGCTTCGCCGCCGCGTCGCTGGCCTTCGAACGGGCTGCCGCGCTGACGCCGGACGAGGAGCACCGAGCTCGTCGTCTGACCGCCGCGGCGGACAACGCCTGGCTGGCCGGGCGCCTCGAGCGGGCACTGATGCTGCTCGAAGCTGCACGCCCGCTGGTCTCGGAGCCGGTCCAGCGCGCGGACATCGACCGCCTTCTCGGTCTGATCGAGATGACCCGCGGCGTGCCGGCCGATGCCTGCCGGCTGCTTCTGCGGGCAGCAACCGAGGTGGCGCCGATCGACGGCGAGCGCTGCCTCCAGCTGCTCAACATCGCCGGCCTCGCCGCCGCATACGCGGGCGACCTCGAGGCAGCCGTCGCGATCGCCGATGTGGCTCGCGGTCTGGAAGTCGCGGACACCCCGGTCGCGCGGATGCTCGCCCAGCTTCTGATCGGGCTCGGGGACCACGCACAGGGGGACTTTGCCAACGCTGCTCCGAAGCTCCGCGAGGCGCTCGAGCTGGCGGAGGAGCTCGACGACGACGCCGGCGAGCAGCCAGTGGCACTGCTGTTTGCGGGACGCGCTGCCCTCTACCTCGGCGATGACCAAGCGGCGTACCGGACCCACAACGAGGCGGCGGCCCGCGCGCGGGCGAGCGGCGCCCTCGCCATCGTGGCTCAGATCCTTCCCCGCCTCGCGACTACGGAGCTCTGGGCGGGCCGCTGGCCCTCGGCAGTCGCCAACGCGCGAGAGGGCCTCCAGCTCACGCGCGAAATCGGCCAACACGATCTGGCCGCGCAGCAACTCGTGATGCTCGCGGTCCTCGCGGGCCTGCGGGGCTCGGAGGACGAGTGCCGGTCGCTGGCGGCCGAAAGTCGGGAGCTCGCCTCGGCGCGCGGGCTGGGAGTCGTCGCAGAGCTCGCCAACTGGGGGCTGGCAGCGCTGGAGCTGGGGCTCGGCCGATTCGAAGAAGCCTTTCAACGTGCCCGAGAGATCTCGGCCACGATGGTCGTCTTCTGGGCTGGACTCGATCGGATCGAAGCTGCGATCCGCGCAGGCGAACGCGACACTGCGCGCGCCTGGCTGGACGTCTTCGAGTCGTGGTCGGAGAGCAGCGGGACGGCGTGGTCGCGAGCAGTGGTCCTGCACTGCCGCGCACTGCTCTCGGAGGAGGAGAGCGATGCCGGACACCTCTTCCTCGCTGCGCTCGACGCTCACGCCGAAGCGTCCCGTCCCTACGAGCATGCCCGAACGTCCCTTGCCTACGGCGAGTTCCTACGCCGGGGCCGACGCCGAGTCGATGCACGTGAGCACCTGCGAGCGGCTCTCGACGCCTTCGAGGGCCTCGGAGCAACGCTCTGGGCCGAGAGGGCGCGAGTCGAGTTGCGGGCGAGCGGCCAAACAGCGCGCAAGCGTGACCCGAGCACACGAGCTGAGCTCACCGAGCAGGAGCTCCAGATCGCCCGCTTCGTATCGGAGGGCCACACGAACCGCGAGGTCGCCGCTCAGCTTTTCCTCAGTCCGCGGACAATCGACTTCCACCTCCGCAACGTCTACAGGAAGCTCGGCATCAAGTCCCGCACGGCGCTAGCCCGTCTCGATCTCGACTCGGAGAACGTGAGCGCGCAGGATGTTGCAAGCCTGGCGACTCCGCCGGCGCGGCCCTAGCGACGAAGCGGCGGGTCACTCGATGGCGGGCCGTGCGATGGCCGGCGGCTCGCGGCCGGCTAGGAGCCAGCCGGCGGTCGTGGCCAGAAGAGGAACGCCGAGGACGATGAGGACGAGGGGGAGTATCGGTATGCGACTGAGATAGCCGAGGTCGTCGAGGTAGGTCGCTGCGAGCGCGACGTAGGCGCCCGCGACACCCAGGAGCGCGCCGAGGAGGGCGAGCGCACCGGCGGTGGCGGCCGTCAGCATGCGGCGGACCCTGTTCGTGGCTCCGGCCGCCGTCAGGGTGCGGAGGTCGCCGGCACTCTCGCTGCGGATCAGCCCGACGGTCAGGGCCAGAATCGCGAGCGCCAGGAGGGCGCCTGCGGCGGTCGCAATGGCGATGGGCTTTGCGAGGGAAGTGCTCTCGCGTTGCGTCTCGATCGCGAGCCCAGCCTCGGCTGCGAGCTCGCGGGCGGCCGCGATCTGCTCGCTCGTCAGGGGCCGGCTCGACTCGACGAGCCAGCCGGCCGCGGTCTGCTTCCAGCCGTGACGGCGAAGACCGCCGGGGGTGACGAACGAGGAGGGCACGCGGCCGGTGTCCCCCTCAGCGGCGCCGAAGACAGCCCGGCTGTCTATCCTCTGCACATTCGTGACGGCGAGGTTCTTCCTCGCCCCGATGCTCAGGATCACGAACTCGTCGGTGGGGACGGTCGGGTCGGCCAGGTAGTCCGCGCTCGGATCGATCGTGGCTGGGTCGATTCCGAGGTGCCTGAGCAGGGCAGGAGTGGCGACGTAGATACCCGATCCCCGGGTCCAGCTGCGAGGGCCGATCTGCTTCGAGAGGCCGACAGCGACAAATGCCCGGTCGTCCTCGATGACGATCGGCGGATCACCGGGCTCGAGGGCCTTCTGAAGCGGGATCACGGCTGCCTGCTCGAGACCTGCGGCGAGCTGACGAACGCGCGCAGCGCTTCGCGTCAGTTGGGCAGGGGTCTGGAGCGGCACGGGGATGAGCTCCGGGTCTCGCGTCGGCCCGATGTACACCCGGATCTCGCGGTCCGAAAGGTTGGGCAGCGCGGCGGCCAACCGTTCGTTCTCCTGCTTCTCCTCGGCGGCCCCCGTGATGACGACCGCCGCCGCGATGCCGAGCGCGAGGGTGATGGCGGCGAGTGCCGCTCCGGACCGAGCCTGGTACCGGGCGAGGTCTCGCAGCGCCAAGCGTGGGGCGATGGGGACATGCCCCGCCGCCCGGGCGAAGAAGCGGATCGCCAGTGGACCGAGCAGCAGCGTGCCGAGGATCGTCGCCAGGACCCCGACGACGATGAGCGCCGGGACGCTCCGGTTGGACAACGCGAGGCTGCCGATTCCCGCCGCGATCAGCAGGCCGCGACGCCGGCCGAACGATGTGCCGGCTTCGGTCGTGGCGGTCGTGCCGAGAGGGCGAGCGTGACCGGGACGCGGGCGACCGCTCGCCCCGGCCACCAGGCAGCGGCAGTCGCCCCGAGCACGGCAACGAGGACGGCGATTGCGAGCAGTGTCCAGGGCAGGCTGAGCCGGTCGATGCGATGGTCGACGGCGGTCTCGAGCGTCGGGGCGATCGCGAACCAGAGCCCGAGCCCCAGGACCGTCCCGAGCGCTGCGCCGATCGCGCCCACGACGGCGCCGTTGGTCAGCAGCACGAGTCGCAGGTGCTTCTGCGTCGCGCCGATCGCGGCCAGCATCCCTAGTTGGCGGAGCCGCCGCTGTGCAATGACCGTGAAGCCTGCGGCGGCAACGAGTGAGGCCAGAAGCAGGAAGACTGTGGCCACGGAGAACACGGCCAGGGTGCCGGCAGACTGCCCGCTTGGCCGATCCTCGGACCCGACCAGTGCCGACGGGCCGTCGTTCTCCACGCGAGTGAAGAAGGCGCGGATCGAGTCGGTGCTGGCCTGTACGAGAACCGTGACGCGGTCGGGCGCCCCCGCGGACGCGGGCGGGACGAGGGCGAACTCGTCGGTCAGATCACGTGGGTTTTCGACGATGCCGACGATGGTCCGGCGATTGCCGTCCAGTGACAGCGCATCCCCGATCTCGAGCGCCAGCAGGTCGGCCACGCCGACGGTGACGGCGACCTGGCGCTGACCCGCCGGGTAGCTGCCTCGGCGGAGTGCGAGCAGCGCGCTCCCGTACGCGCCGCGCGGGTCCTGGGCGCGGAACTCCACCTTCTCGACGCCCCCAGGGACGACAACCGAGCGGTAGCCGATTACCTCGGTCGTTCCGAACCATGCCCTGGCCGAGTCGAGACCCGCCTCGAGCTTTCGTGGCTGGCCGCCGTCGAACCTGAGGAGGTGGCTGGCGGAGCCGTGCTCGGCGTCATCGGCGGCGTCGGAGTTGGAGACGATCGTGACGCTGCCGATCGCGGCGGCGACGGTGACGGTGAGGAGAGCGGTCACCAGGATCTGCTGGCGCCATTCGCGGCGGAACATGCGCCACGCCCACCGCACGATGGCGCGGCGAGCTGCCGCGCCGCCGTTCGCCCGCCCCTGCAGCGCCGGCTCGTGAGCAACCGTCGTCAGTGCCGATCACCAGTGGCGAGGAGCGACTCCGGTCCGGGCGGCGCGACGGTCTGGTCGACGACCCGGCCGTCGCGCAAGAAGACGACGCGGTCCGCCCAGGACGCGAGGCGTGCTTCGTGGGTGACGACGACACCCGCGATGCCCCGGTGGGTGGCGGCTCGCAGCAGACGCATGACCGCTTCGCCGTTCACGGAGTCGAGAGCGCCGGTCGGCTCGTCCGCGAGCAGCAACCCGCGCTCGCCCACGATTGCTCGAGCGATCGCAACCCGCTGGCGCTCGCCGCCCGATAGCTCGTCGGCGTAGCGATCGGCACGGTCTGCGACGTCGAGCTCTTCCATCGCCTTCAGTCCCGTCACACGTGCAGGTTTGGCGTGAATCCCGTCGAGCTCGAGCGGCAGAGTGACGTTCTCGACCGCCGTCAGTCCTGGGAGCAGGTTGAAGTCCTGGAAGACATAGCCGATCACGCGGCGCCGCATCTTCGCTCGATCCGAGCGCGAGACGGTCGCGAGGTCGACGCCGTTCACGAGCACCTGGCCGCTGGTCGCCTCCTCGAGGCTGCCGGCGATCGTCAAGAGCGTGCTCTTGCCCGAGCCGCTCGGCCCCATGATCGCGACGAGCTCGCCGCGCTCGACCGAGAGATGAACCTCGTGCAGCGCGCGCACCTCCGTGGGGCCGGAGCCGTAGACCTTCGACACCTGGCGCAGTTCGAGCACGCTGGTCATTGCGAAACCTCCATCGGGTGAGTTGGTTCGAGCGGCAGGTCGGCCGGCGCGGGCGGCGTGACGGGTAGCTGCTGCTGCAAGCGGACGTCGGCGGTGTCGAGCCAGCGGACGATCGCTTCGAGCCGGAAGATCTCGGCGTCAGCGACGAGCGTCAACGCCAGATCGTCGTCTCCGGCCGCCGCCTTGACCTTCGTGTAGCGCTGCATGATCTCGATCACGTGCCGGCGGTGCACCTGCAGGATCTCGTGGACGTCCGTTCCGGGGATCTGGAGGGCGACCAGCACTTTGATCACGAGCTCGTCGCGCGGGGGAGGCACGAGGTCAGGCGGCGTGCGTAGCCACTCGCCCAGCTCGCGCTCGCCGGTGGGCGTGATCCTGTACTGCTTGCGCGACCGTTCGCCTTCCCCGTCGTCGGTCTCGACGAGCCCATCCCGCTCGAGGCGCTGGAGGGTCGTGTAGACCTGCCCGACGTTCAGCGGCCAGACCTCGCCCGTCCGGGACTCGAATTCGCTCTGCAGTCGCAGGCCGTACTTCGGCCCCTCGCTCAGCAGCGCAAGGAGGGCGTGGGGGACGCTCACGAACGGTTCCGCACGGTCAACATACCGAGTACTATACTCAGTATATCAAGCTCGTCAAGCGAACCGGCAGCCGAGACCGCCGTCGACGGCGATATTCGCACCCGTGACGAACGACGCGAAGGGTGAGGCAAGGACGAGGATCATGTTCGCGACTTCCTCGGGCTCCGCGATCCTTCCGAGCGGATGCTTGGCCGCGATCTCGCGCTCCGCGGCGTCGCTGTTGCCGGTCGCCTGCAAGGCATCGACCACGAGGCGGGTTCGGGTGTAGCCGGGGGAGACGGCATTGACCCGGATACCGAACGGCCCCTCCTCGAGTGCGAGCGAGATCGTCAATCCGAGCACGCCGGCCTTTGCGGCGGGATAGGGAAATGTCGCCGGCTTGGGTCAGGGTCGCCTGGATGGAAGCCACGTTGACGATCGCTCCGCCTCCGCGCTCCCGCATGCGCGGAAGGACTGCGCGCGCACACAGCCACATCGAGCGCAGGTCGATGGCGAAGAACGCATCCCAGTCGTCCGGCGACATCGAAACCGGGTCGAAGCCGGCGTTCACGCCGGCGTTGTTGACGAGCACGTCGACCGGACCGAGCTCCGCTTCGACAGTGGAGAACGCCTTCGCGACGTCAGCGGGCGAGCTGACATCGCACCGCGCGAAGAGCGTGCCGCCGGACGCGTCGCTCGTGCCCTCGGCGTCGAGGTCGAGCGAGGCGACACTCGCGCCGGCCTGACTGAACGCAGCGACGGTCGCCGCGCCGATGCCGCGGGCGCCCCCGGTGACGGCGACCACGGTCCCGCTGAACCACTCCTCGGATGACCAAGCGCGCAAGACTGAGACTGTAGAGCCGTTGAGCGACGAGGGAGGGACGGGGTGGTAGACGTCTGGTCGGCGGAGCGGGTACTCGCGAGTGCAGCCGTTCTCGGTGAAGGACCCGTCTGGGACGCCGGCGAGGGTTGCCTGTACTGGGTCGACATCGAGCGCGGGGAAGTGCACCGCTTCGACCCCGTGACGCAACGGGACGCCGTTGTTCTCACACTCGATCGCCAGGTTGGCGCCGTCGGCTTGCGTGACGGCGGCGGTCTCGTGCTCGCGGTGCGCGAGGGCTTTGCGACCTGGCGACCCGGACAGGCCGGCGTCGACGTTGTGGCAAGTCCACTCGGGTCGAACAGCCTCTGCCGAATGAACGAGGGCGCCTGTGACGCGGCCGGGCGATTCTGGGCCGGCAGCATGGCCCTGACGGACGGCGTCCTCGGCCAGGGATCTCTCTATCGGCTCGAGCCGGAGGGTTCGTCAGTCGAAGTCCTCGCCGGGATCTCTCTCTCGAACGGCATCGGCTGGTCGCCCGACGGGCGGACGATGTACCACGTCGACACGCTCGCGCTCAGTCTCTCGGCGTACTCCTTCGACGCGCTGACCGGGGCGCTCGGACCTCCGCGGGTCCTGATCGAATTCGAGCGCGGCGACGGGTTTCCGGACGGAATCGCGGTCGACGCGGAGGGGTGCATCTGGGTTGCCCGCTGGCTCGGATCCCGGATCTGCAGGTACTCGCCGGCCGGGGAGCTGCTCGGCGTGGTCGAGGTTCCGACACCACTCGTCACGAGTTGTGCGTTCGGAGGCCCGTCACTCGAGGACCTCTACATCACGACCGCCTCGCGCGATCTCGAACCAACCGCGGTCGGCGCCGGCGACCTGTACCTCGCTCGCCCGGGCGTATCGGGTACGCAGCCACACCGATACCGAGGCTGACGTCGTACTGTTAGCCGCCTGATGGCGCTGACTGTCTCGGAGGGTCACGTTGACTTTCGCGGCTACCGGACGTGGTATCGCGTCGCCGGCGAGCTCGGGTCCGGGGCCACGCCGCTTCTCGCTCTCCACGGCGGGCCGGGGTCGACGCACCACTACTTCGCTCCGCTCGAAAGGCTCGCGGCGGAGCGCCCGGTTGTGGTCTACGACCAGATCGGGTGCGGGAGCTCGGACCGGCCGGACGATCTCGAATGGTCGGTCGACGTCTTTCGTGAAGAGGTCGACGTGGTGCGCTCGCAACTCGGCCTCGACCGGATCCATCTCCTCGGCACCTCCTGGGGCGGGATGCTCGCGCTCGAGCACGTGCTCGGAGGCGCCGAGGGCGTCGTCGGTCTGATCCTCAGCTCGACGCTCGCCAGCGTGGAGCAGTGGTCGGTGGAGCAGCTGAAGCTCCGCGCCGCGCTTCCTGCGGAGGTCGTGGAAGTCCTCGACCGGCACGAGAACGCCGGCACGTATGACGATCCGGAGTACGAGCAGGCGATGAAGGCGTACTCCGATCGCCACTTCTATCGCGGTCCGCAGCCACGCCCGGAGCTCGAGCGAATGAACGCAGAGAAATCAATTGCCGTCTACCGGGCGATGCAGGGGCCGAACGAGTGGACAGTCACGGGTGTGATCGACGGCTGGGACGTTCGTGACCGCCTCGGAGAGATCGACATCCCGACGCTCGTGATCCGCGGTCGCCACGACATGAGCACGGATCCGATCTCCGCGACGCTCGTGGCGGGCATCGAGGGCGCACGAGAGGTTGTGTTGGAGAACAGCTCGCACACGCCCGTCCTCGAGGAGACAGAGGCGTATCTGGCGGCGATCAGCGACTTCATGCGAACGGCCGAAGGTCAGTCGACCTGATGCGGCTGCCATGATCATCCCGCACTGGATCCTCTACGGCTGGTTCGTGCTCGCGGCGCTCTCGACGCTCTATGTCGCGTGGGACAACTTTGTCCGCAAGAACCCCGAAGAGACGGTGATGAAGTGGGGCTGGGTGCTGATCACGCTCTACATGGGGCCGATCGGGCTCACCCTCTACGTCCTGACGGACAAGGAGCCCGAGCCCGGAACCCACGCGGAATTCATCCGGCCGCTCTGGAAGCAGGGCATCGGCTCCACGGTCCACTGCGTCGCCGGGGACGCGACCGGGATCATCGCGGCGGCGGCGATCACGGCAGCTCTGGGCCTGCCGATGTGGATCGATTTCATCGTCGAGTACGCGGCCGGCTTCGCGTTCGGCCTCTTCATCTTCCAGTCGCTGTTCATGAAGAACATGCTCGGTGGCTCGTACTTCGGAGCGATCAAGGCGACCTTCGTGCCGGAGTGGCTCTCGATGAACATGATGGCCGCCGGGATGTTCCCGACGATGGCCCTGCTGATGATGGGCCGCGACATGCGCGCCATGCAGCCGACCGAGCCGCTCTTCTGGGCCGTCATGTCGCTCGGGGTGATCGTCGGTTTCACGACCGCGTATCCGGTCAACGTCTGGATGGTCTCCCGGAACATGAAGCACGGCCTGATGAGCGTGAGTGCCGCGCCGTCCGGACATTCAGGCTCGGGCCACGGCGGGCACGGAGGCGGCGTGCGTTGGAACGTGACGCGGCCGCAGCTTGCATCAGTGGGGTTTCTGACGGTTCTCGCGCTCGTGCTGGGCATGATCCTGCCGGCGCAGAAGGTGAACCTCACGCTCAGCGCCGACGACGTCGGCGGGGCGATCATGCCGCCCGGGATGATCATGACGCGCGACACGCCGGCCCAGGCGATGCGGGACATGGCCGCGGTCGACTCCCGCGACACCTCGTACTCGGCTCCCGCCGCGGCGCGCGGCGACCGGACGCTGGTGCCGCGCCTCGAGGGTGGCGTGAAGGTCTTCGAGCTCTCGACCTCGGTGATCCGCTGGAACATCCTCTCCTACGAGCGGGTTCACGCCTACGCGTTCAACCGGCAGGTGCCCGGCCCGCGCATCGTGGTGACCGAAGGCGATCGGCTCCGCATCAACGTTCGAAACGGCCTGCCCGAGAGCACGACAGTCCACTGGCACGGCCTCGTCCTGCCGAACCGGATGGACGGCCCAGCCGACATCACGCAAGCGCCGATCCCACCCGGCGGCTCCTTCACCTACGAGTTCACCGCTGGGCAAGCGGGCACATTCTTCTACCACTCACATGACCATCCGGACCGCCAACAGGCGCTTGGCCTGTACGGCGCGCTGATCATCAAGCCGAAGAACCCGAGCCGCGACGAGTCATACCGCTACCAGCACGACGTCGTCGTCCAGCTGCAGGAGTGGCTCGAGCGCGAGGGCCTCACCTATCCGGCGATGCTGATGGAAGGCGGACTGCCGAACTTCTTCACGATCAACGGCAAGGCATACCCGGACACCGAGCCGATCCGGATGCGCGTCGGCGAGCGAGTGCGGATCCGCTTCATCGGAACCAACAACAACTTCGTCCACCCGATGCACATCCACGGCGGCTCGTTCGAGATCGTCGAGACCGACGGCAACCCGGTCCCTGCCGGCGCACGCTTACTCAAGGACACGGTCAACGTCGGGCCGGGCGAGCGGTGGGACGTCATCTGGACCGCGCGACGCCCGGGCAAGTGGCTCCTCCACTGCCACATCCCACATCACACGACGAACGACAACGTCGAGGAAGACGGCGGCGGCGGGCTGATGACGATCATCGACGTCAGCTGAAGACCTACGTCGAGAGCGGCGGGACGCGTCGCGCCTCCGACGAGCATTCGATCAGGATGGCGAGCCGCCGCGCCCGTGTCTCCGGACGCTTCGCGCTGACGACCCAGAACGTCGCCATGCTGCGGTACGAAGGCGACTGCGCTGCGAACCACTTCCACGCCGGCGCATTCGTGCGAAACGACGCCTCCTGCTGGGGGTCGAACGCAGCCTCGTGCCTCCGTTCGTACGAGAGCGTCCCAGGCGACTTTGCACGGCGTGCGGCGAATGCGGCTTCGCCCGCCGGGGTCATGCGCCCCTGCGCCCGCAGTTCGGCAACCTTGGCGACGTTGATCTCACTCCAGTTGCTGTTCCGCCTGCGCGGACTGAGCCGCTGCCGGTACCGCTGCTCGTCGATTCGCTGGGCCTTGCCGTCGATCCAGCCGAAGCAGAGCGCCTCGTCGACGACCTCCGACCAGGTCAGTGATCGTCGGCCGGATTCCTTCTTGTAATACCCGACCCACAGCTCCGATGCCGCCGCGTGATGCTCCTGCAGCCACGCACGAAGCTCGCCGGGCGTCTCGAAGAAGATCGCCTCCTCGCCCACGCCGCGATCATGCCGGTTGTCCACTCGCGGCGGTCGGGCGCGGTGGCGCTGCGGTACACGGCGCCGGTTCCGGCAGGGGAGCGATGAAATCGGATCACGCTGCGGGTTGTACTTCGTGATGGGCCCGTCGGGGCCCGCGGAAAAGGAGGGTCGAGTGAGAGAGGTGGCGGCTGTAGACGTGGTCGTGACTGAGATCGACGAGATGGAGCCGATCCACGGCGGGCTCGCGCGTCGGGCGCGGGCGACGCTCGGGGTCTCGGCGTGGGGCATGCAGGTGCTGACGCTGCCGCCGGGGTGGGATGGGTACCCGGACCACAACCACGATGCGACCGCGTTCGACCCGAACCAGGAGGAGGTCTATATCCCGCTCTCCGGCTCGGCGACGCTCGTCGCGGGTGACGAGCGGTTCGAGCTCGCGCCGGGGATGATGGCGCGCGTCGGCCCCGAGCAGCAGCGGCGGCTCTTGCCGGGGCCGGAGGGAATTCGGTTCGTGGCGCTCGGTGGGACGCCGGGGGCGTTCGAGGCGCCGGCCTGGACGGAGCTCGGCGCGCCGCCGCCGATGCCGCAGTAGCGTTTGGGCATGGAGTTGCTGGCGGCGGCCGCGGCCGGCGAGGAGCAGGCGTTCGGGCAGCTGACGGCGCCTTTGCGCCGCCGGCTGCACGCGCACTGTTACCGGATGTTGGGCTCGGTGCACGACGCCGACGACGCGCTCCAGGAGACGATGCTGCGCGCCTGGCGTGGCATCGGTCGCTTCGAGCCGCGGGCGGAGTTGTCGTCGTGGCTCTACCGGATCGCGACGAACGTCTGCCTCCGGATGATCGAGCAGCGTGGCCGGCGCGAGTTGGCGACGGTCGATGCCCGACTGCAGCCGTACCCGGACGTACTGCTCGAGCCGGAAACGCCCGAGCGCGAGGCGGAGCGACGAGAGACGATCGGCCTCGCTTTCGTTGCGGCAATGCAGCTCCTGCCACCTCGACAGCGCGCAGCGCTCGTCCTGTGTGATGTGCTCGGCATGTCGGGTCGCGAGGCCGCGGACGTGCTCGGCGTGAGCGTCGCGGCTGCGAGCAGCGCTCTCCAGCGGGCGCGTGAGAGCATCGACCGCGAACGCCGAGACGGAACGCTCGCTCGGGTGCACCGGCCCGCAGACGAGCGGACCGAGGCGACGCTGATGCAGAGCTTCATCGACGCGTGGGACGCGGTGGACATCGAGCGCCTCACATCATTGCTCGCGACCGATGCTCTGATGACCATGCCGCCCGAGCCGATGCGATTCGCCGGGCCGGCCGAGATCGGCGCCTTTTTCGCCACGGTGCCGATGGACGGTCGGCTCGACCTGATCCGGCTGCAGCCCGTCGGCGCCAATGGCCAGCCGGCGCTCGCCGCGTACGTCCAGGATTCGCCCTCAGAGCCGTTCCGCGCTTACGGGATCATGGTCTTCGCGGTCGAGGGCGATCGCATCGCGGGTATCACCGGCTTCGCCGGTTACCCGGAATTGTTTCCGGTGTTCCAGCTCCCGACCGAGTTCAGCTGAGCGACGGGAGTCGGCCGACCTTCACCGGATCGTCACCGGACCTTTCCAGACTGGAAGAAATTCGGCGCCCTTGCAGGGGCGTTGCGATGGTGGGACCTTGCAATCCGCGGGAGCCATGTCAAACTTCCGCCTCCCAGCGTGTCCGGTCCGAACAGGAGAGGAGACTCAATGCTCAACCATTCGCGCGAGCTCACCTATCCAGCCGTTGTCGGCCTGCTGCAGGACGGCGAGTGGCATGCGGACGAGGAGTTGACCGCTGTGACGTCGTTCCCGCGCGAGTGGTTGCAGGAGGTCGAGCGCGAGCATCCGCTCGAGCGCCGCCCCGGCTCGCCGGAGCTCGTTCGCCTCACGGCCTGATCTTCCCGGCGTCCGGCGGTGCGACCGGCGTCGCGCTTGCCGCCTTCTCACCAGAGTGTCACGGCAGGGCAACCCATGCCTGCTTCCAAGCGGCCTAGGTTCGCGGCGTCCACACCCGTACGGAAGGAGCGTCCGTGAGATCCGCACGAACCCTGCTTGCAGCGCTTGCCGTGCTCGGAGTCGCCGTCTTGTTGCCTGCCATGCAGGCCTCCGCCGACGACGCTGATCGCAACAGCAAACACAGCCGCGCCGACGAGCCGCTCGTGATCGCCCATCGCGGTGCCAGCGGATACCGGCCAGAGCACACGATCGGTGCGTACAAGCTCGCGATCGAGATGGGTGCCGATTACATCGAGCCCGACCTCGTCTCGACCAAGGACGGCGTCCTCGTCGCCCGGCACGAGAACGAAATCTCGCAGACGACCGACGTTGCGACCCATCCCGAGTTCGCCTCCCGATTCGACGACCAAGACGATCGACGGCGGCGTCGTATCAGGATGGTTCACCGAGGACTTCACGCTCGCCGAGCTGAGGACGCTTCGCGCCACGGAGCGCATCCCGGCGCTCCGGCCCGACAACGTCGCCTTCAATGGGCTGTACCAGATCCCGACGCTGCAGGAGGTCATCGCCCTCGCCAAGACGCACGGCGTCGGCATCTATCCGGAAACGAAGCATCCGACCTACTTCGACTCGATCGGGCTCTCGCTCGAAGAGCCGCTAGTCGCGACGCTAAGGGCGAACGGCTGGTCATCCAAGCGTGCCCCGGTCTTCATTCAGTCCTTCGAGGTCTCGAACCTGAAGGACCTCAACCGGATGACCGATGCGCCATTGGTGCAGCTGCTGAACAGCACCGGCAAGCCATACGACTTCGTCGTCACCGGCAACCCGACGACCTACGAGAGCATGACGAAACCGGCTGGTCTGAGGGAGATCGCACGCTACGCAGACGGCGTCGGTCCGAACAAGAACTGGATCGTGCCCCAGGACGC
Organism: uncultured Gaiellaceae bacterium; assembly: GCA_963752405.1. Taxonomy (GTDB): domain Bacteria; phylum Actinomycetota; class Thermoleophilia; order Gaiellales; family Gaiellaceae; genus Gaiellasilicea. The sequence continues at coordinate 102,848 of CAVVYB010000010.1, read as the reverse complement.
GGCCGGCCGCTTGCTCGCGCCGACGAGCTTCGTCGCTGACGCACACCGCGCCCGCCTCGTCGTCCATCCCTGGACGTTCCGGAAGGAGAACGCGTTTCTGCCGCTGGACTTCCGCGAAGGCAACCCCGCAAGCCCGGTGTACCCGGGAGCCACCGGCAACCTGCCAGGGGAACTCACCCTCCACTACGAGTTGGGCGTCGACGGCGTCTTCAGCGACAACGCCGACACGGCCGTCGCGACACGCACCGAGTGGCTCAGCAGCCGCCGCGGCGACGACGACTGACATGAAGAGCTGAGGGGGCCGGCAACCCCTCCGCGGCCCCCCTCAGCACTCTTCGCGCTCGTCACGATCGGATTACACGCGATCATCCCCACGCCATCTCTGGGGGCGGCGCGAGGTAGCCGTACCAATCGGCTCGGTGAGTCGGGTCTCGACGGACTCGGTGGAGCTGCGCCTCACAAAGGACGAGGTCGGGGCGCTCCCCCGCGGGGCCGACAACTCTGACCGTCACGAAAAGGAGCGAGCGTGACTCGCAGTAGATTCACCGCACGCGGTTGTCCAGAAGTGAGGAGCGTTCATGCCGATCGGCTATCTGGTGACGACGACGCTTGTGGCGTTGTGCACCGTGTTCGCCGTGTCGCCACCGCGGCCGCGCCGGTCGAGCGCATCGAACCGGAGTTTCTGGCTCGGCTTCCTGGTTAATGAGCTGCCGTTCGTTGCCTTCTACTGGCTCCTCGCCTCGACAGCGCTGGCCGTCGGCCAGGGCGACATCGACTCGCCGATCGGTTGGGTCGCGTTCGGTCTGGCGGTCCTGTCGACGTTCGGGCTGGCGGTCGTCGCCTGGAGGGGGTACTGCGCGCACACAGCGGTCGATCGCGCCCTGAACGAGGGGCTCGGCTCCGAATGGCGCACGCCAGCTCGACGCCGAGTTGGCCGCTCCGCTGCGCCGCCGCCCCCCGTTTGCCAGGATCCTGTTCGGGCCGTTCTTCTTCCGTCGTCGCGACGTCGAGCGGGTGTCGAACATCCGCTACGGCGACGCGGGGAAGCGAAATCTGCTCGATCTGTACCGCCATCGCTCGCATCCGTCCGGCGGTCCGACGCTCGTCCATCTGCACGGAGGAGCGTTCGCGATGGGCAAGAAGAGCCGCGAGGCGCGTCCTCTCCTCTATCGGCTCGCGAGCCAGGGCTGGGTGTGCATCAGCGCGAACTACCGCTTGGGCCCGGCGCGAGGTTTCCCGACCACTTGATCGACGTCAAGAAGGTGATCGCCTGGGTGCGGGAGCACGGTCACGAATACGGCGCCGACCCGACGGTGCTGTTCGTGGCCGGGAGCTCCGCAGGCGGACACCTGGCCTCGTTGGCGGCCCTGACGCCCGACAACGCAGCGTTCCAGCCCGGCTTCGAGCAGGCAGACACGTCGGTCACCGCCGCCATCTCCCTCTACGGCTACTACGGCTCCCTCGCCACCAACGAGCCACCTTCCTCGCCCACGTCATACGTCGGAGCGCAGGCGCCACCGTTCTTCGTTGCGCACGGCGATCGCGACACGGTGGTACTCGCAGAGGACGCCCGACGCTTCGTCGAGCGGATGCGGAGCTTCTCGTCTCGTCCAGTCGTCTACGCGGAGTTGCCCGGAGGGCAGCACGTGTTCGACTTGTTCCATTCGATCCGCTTCGAGACGGTCGTCGATGCGATCGAAGCCTTCGCCGTCTGGGTCAGATCGCACGAGGCACAGAAGGTGGAGCTCGACGCTCTCTGAGGACGTCGAGCCAGGTCTACCTACAGCAGCGAGAGTTGGCGCGCCCGCTCGACCGCGTCCCGGCGCCTGCTCACGCCGAGCTTCCGGTAGACGTGCCGGAGGTGCGTCTTGACGGTGTTGATCGAGAGGTAGAGCTCACCTGCGATCTCGACGTTGGACATCATCGTCGGCAGGTAGCGAAGGATCGCCTTCTCACGATCGCTCAGCGGCTCCAGGAGCTGCGAGTGCGTAAGCGATACCTGCGGGGCGCGCCGGTCGAACGCGGCGATCAGCTCGGCGACGAACGAGCGGTAGGCGGTTCCCTCGCGTACGAGCTCCACGAGAGCGGCGCGTGCAGCCGGACCCACCCGCAGGAAGACGCGTCGATAGTGGTCGGGGGCGGCGAGCTCCAGCGCGTGCTCGAGCGACGCGCGGGACTCCGCTCGCTCACGGAGCTCGCGTCGCGCCAGACCGTCGAGCAGCCAGAGCTCGATCCCGGCGGAATAGCACGCCTTCGGGCCAATGAGTTGGATTCCCGCCTTCGTCGCCGCGCGGGCGGCCTCGGCGTCCCCAGCCGCCATGGCGAGCTTCGCGCGGAGCGACTCGAGCTCCACGAATGATGCGGTGTCCGCTTCGAGCATTTTGGTCGCGTCGTCGAGATCGCCGCGCTCCGCCAGCAGGTTCGGCACGGCTGCCTGGAACTTTCCTTGGAGGTAGGCCGGAACCGGGATTCCGTTGAGCTCGCCGAGCGCGGCACGAAGGTGACGCAGCCCCTTCGCCGCGCCGGCAGGACCCTCGACCGCGAGTACGTTCGCGATGAGAAGCGCGGACACAGCACGTCCCGAACGATCCCCGGCGGCGCGGGCGGCCGTGCCGGCGTGCTCGAAGTGCTCTTCGGCGAGCGTGAGCTCGTCCCAGTGGAAGTGAGCCCAGCCGAGTGCGAGATGAGCTCCGATCGTGTGGTGCAGCCCGCTCCACCCGTGCCGCGACGCGAAGTCGACTGCCTCTGTCCCGAGCTTCGCCGATCGCGTCAACCGACCGCGCACGGCCTGCACCAGCGCCAGTTGACTGACGCTGTTCAGATAGGCGAAATGAGCGTCCTCGGCCACAGCGAGCTCGAGTGCCTCCTCGAGCTGGGACTCGGCGAGATCGACCTCTCCCTGCGTCAGGAGAGATGTGCCCCGCTGCGACAGTGCGGTCGTCCGCAGAACACGCCGGGCAGACGGGCCTGCTCCTGCTGAGGTCGTGCCGTGCTCGAGGAGCTCGCGCGATTGTCGGTCGAGCTCGGCCATGTCACCGTCGATTCGCGCCATTGCCATCAGGCCCAGCGTGAGAAGCGATCCCGCCGACGGGTCCGAGACGGCGTCGGCTGCATCGGCCAGCAAGGCGCTTCCCTCCTCTCGCTCGCCGTGTTGAACCAGATCGATCGCGTCGAGGACGGACAAGGTCTGGTAGCGCTGACGCACTTCGCGGGGAATCGCATCCAACAGCTTGCGGATCGTTCCTGGCGGCTCGAGAAGAACGAGTTGCGGCCACGCATCGGTAGCGGCTTGTGCCGTCAGCGGCCAGTCCGCTGCTCCGATTGCATGCCTGATCCGCTCGGTGACCGTTCCGCGTCCAACACACCAGGCGGCCACGGTGCGATGGAGCTCCCGGACTTCGTCGGGTCGTTCGCGGGCGAGCTCGGCCTGAAGGAACGACCGGAAGAGGGAGTGGTACCGGTACGTGCCGGCCTGTCGTCCCTGCCGGTGGAGGAAGAGATTCCGCCTCGCGAGCTCCGCCAGGACTGCCCCTGCATCCGGCCGGTCGGTGAGGTCTGCGGCGAGTTCCGCGGTGAGCCGGTCGGGGAGCGACGTCCGTAGCAGGAAGGTCCGGAGATCGTCCGGCTGCTGGTCGAGCACCTCGTTCAGGAGGTAGTCGGAGATGGCGCGGTCGTCTGCGGCGAAGTCGGCGATGAATTGGTGGGGGTCCTCGGCGGACTCGAGCGAGATCGCGGCCAGGCGGATGGCTGCGGCCCAGCCCTCGGTCCGCTCGCAGAGAGCATCGATCTCGGCGTCGGTCAGTTCGTTCGCGACATCGCCGAGCATGTCTCGCGTCTCGTCGACCGTCATCGCCAGCTCGGCCGCCCTGATCTCGACGAGCTGTCCCGAGAGGCGGTACCGGTCCAGCGGGATCGGTGGGTCGGATCTCGTGGAGAGGACGATCCGCAGCTGAGGCGGAGCATGCTTGATCAGATGAGCGATGTCGGCGAGTGTCGACCGCTCGTCGAGGATGTGGACGTCGTCCAGGATCAGCACCACAGGGGTGTCGTGCTGCGCGACGCGGTTGATGAGTAGCGTCGCCGTGTCGAGGGGGGTTCTGGCACCGGCCTCGATCCCTGGTTCGCGGAGAGCGGGCACGCCCTCCGCGACGGCGGAGGCAATTGCCCGCCACATCCGCGCACGGGCGTTGTCGTCCTCGTCCATGCCCACCCAGCAAACGGGCCCCAGAAGCTGTCCGTGTGCCGTCCACTCCGCAAGCAGCGTGGTCTTCCCGGACCCCGGCGGCGCGGACACGAGCGTCAGCGTGGACGCGGTCCCGTGGGAGAGCAGCTGGTGCAGGCGCGGGCGGGCTATCGCCCGCACCGGAACACGGGGAGGAAGCAGCTTTGTCGTTGGGAGTGGCGAGACGGCGGCCAACGCCGGCTCCCTTCTGAGCGTCGCTCGTGCGATTCACCCTGGTGAAAACACCACCAGCGATACGAGTGTCAAGTGTGTCTGTTCCCGGAGCATCACCCGACCAGGGTGAAGTTTCCTCACCTGCTTGCGCGGGATCGTGGTGCCTCGAGGAGACCAGGATGACGAAAGCGCGGTACGAGATTCGGGTCCGAGGACGCCTGGACAAGGAGCTTGCCACGAGCCTGCCGCCGCATTTCGAGACAGAGTTCTCGCCCGCAGAGACAGTGCTGCACGGCGAAGGGGTCGATCAGTCGGCCCTGCACGGAGTGCTCGACCGTCTCGAACAGCTGGGCGTCGAATTGCTCGAGGTCAGACGTCTGCCCGACGACGACCCGCCGGAGTAGGGCTGGCCGAAGCGGGAAGTCGGTGCACCTCGACGATCTCGAGACCCAGCTCCTGGCAGCGGCGAAGGATCTCATGCAGGTCGGCGGAGCATTCGACGCTGCGCCGGACGATCGTCTGGGCGGGCGCCGGGGTCGCGCCTGGGTCGCCGAGGGCCGCCGCAAAGGCGGGGCTGAGGTGCCCGCGTACGCGAATTTCGTAGCGCTGGCTCATCTCAGCACTGCGAAACCCTCTGCAGCCACAGCCATGACGCGACGGTACGTTGCCGCAAGGTGATCAGTGTTCACCCCACGTGGGTGAATCGCCTCAGGCACTCGCGTCTCCAGCAGCGTCGACAGCTTCGTCGAGGGTCGGATAGGTCCGGATCGGAGGCCCGTCCGCCAGGCTGCGCAGGACGTCGCGGACCTGGCCGATGTCTCGCGCGAGCACCAGCGCGACTCCGTCGCGTTCGAGATCGAGTGCGAGCTCCGCCAGCATCGTGGCCGCCGTCACGTCGATGAACGGCACGCTCTCGGCGTCGAGGACGACCGCCTTCGTGCCCGGCCGTCTCGCGTGCGCCCGGATCCGCGTCCGCGACCGCATCGGCGTTTCCGAAGAAGAGCCCGGCCTCGACCCGCAATGTGACGACACCGTCGATCGGTTGGTTATCCGGGTGGCGCTCGATGTCGCCGTACTGCCCGGGCGCTCCCGGCACGCGTCCCAGCTCGGCGACGTGCGGCCGCGACACGCGGAAGAGGAGCAGGAGCAGCGAAAGGAGAACGCCGATGAAGAGCCCCGGCAGCGTGTCGAAGACGAGCACGCCGACCAGTGCTGCGACGGCGGCGATGAAGTCCGCGCGGGCGGCCACTCCGTAGATCCGTTTCAACCCGCGCGTGTGCATTCGGTAGAGCCTGCTAAGCGCGCGGATGTCGACGAGCTCGACGAGCGCCGCGATCACGACCGCGCCGAGAGTGGCCTCGGGAAGCTGCTCGAAGAGCCCCGTGAAGAACAGGAGCGTCAGCACCGTGAGGACGGCGACGACGAGCCCGGAGAGCTGCGACCTCGCGCCGGCTCCGGCGTTCACCGCCGTCTTCGAGAGGCTGCCGTTGACGATCATCCCGCTCGAGAACCCGGACGCCAGGTTGGCCGCTCCCAGCCCGACGAGCTCGCGGCTGGGGTCGATCTCGTAGTGGAACCGAGCGGCGTAGGTCTTGGCCGCCCCGACGCCCTCCGCGAACCCCGACGAACATCACGGCGAACGCCGATGCCGCGAGGTCGAGGTAGTCCTCTGCCGACACGTCGGGGAGCCCGAGCGACGGCAGCCCACCGTCGATCTCGCCGACGATCTCGACTCCGTGCTGGTCGAGGTCGAAGAGCGCGACCGCGGCGATTCCGAGCAGGACGGCCGCGAGCGATCCCGGCACGACCGGCGCCCGCTCCTTCAGGATCACGACGAGCCCGAGCGAGAGGAGGCCGACCAGGAGGGTCAGCCCACTCGTGTTGCCGAGCTCGCTCAGCAGGTCCCAGAGCTGCTCGAAGAAGTCACCGTCGCCCTTCTCGACACCGAACAGCTTCGGAAGCTGGCCGACGATGATCGTCAGCGCGAGGCCGATGATGAACCCCTTCAGGACGGGCTCCGAGATGAAGCTCGCCAGGAATCCGAGGCGGAGAAGGCCTGCGATCAGCGCGATCGCACCGGTGACGAGGGTGAGTGCGACCGTCAGCGAGAGGAAGTCGTCGGTCCCCAGGGCCGCGTAGGGCGCGACGGCCGCCGCGGACAGTGCGGCCGTCGCCGCCATCGGCCCGACCACGAGGTGCTTCGAGCTTCCGAAGACGGCGTAGAGAACGAGCGCACCGGGCGCCGCGTAGAGGCCGACGACCGGGGAGACGCCGGCGATCGAGGCGTAAGCGAGCGCCTCGGGCACCAGGACCGCCCAGACGGTCAAGCCGGCGATCACGTCGCGGCGTGCCCAATCGGCCCGGTAGCCCTGAAGAGAGGTGAGGACAGGCAGTTCAAGTCGTCGACGATGCGGTGCGGGGGAGCGACGGGGCATCACCCCCGATGGGTGAAGCCGCTCACCCGGCAGCAGCGCGGCGCGCGCCGATCCCAAACCCTCTAGGCAGGGATGTGATGTTGAGGGTCTGACCGTCGGCCGTCGCTCCGCTGGTCCCAGAGAGCGGCGTTGAGGAACGCAGCTGCGACCAGGAGCCGCGCGAGCAGGTAGAGCCAGAGCAGGATCACGGTCGCCGATCCGAGCGCGCCGTAGAGCTCGGAGGAGTGGCCCAGCTTCGGCACGAGATACAGCACGACGACGAGATGAATCGCCTCCGTGCCCAGAGCGACGAGCACGGCGCCGGGGAGCAGATCGCGCCACGACGTGCTGCTGTGAGGAAGCTTGTCCATGACCCACAGCACGGCTGCGAGATAGAACAGCAACGAGGGCCAGGGTCACCCAGAGCCCGGCGACGCGGTCCTGCTCGCGCAGGAACTGGGTCGAAGCGGACACGACGATCAACAGGGTCACGACTCCCGTGAAGGCAAGACTTGCGACCACGGGCCGGCGAAGCCTTTCGGGGCGGAGGTTCCAGGCGATCGAGTGGGCGACGTTGAGGGCGCGGATCACCCCGATGCCGAACCACACGAGGAGGACGATGCCGGCGAGCAGCAAGTACCAGCGGGCGTGGTGCTGTTCTGAGATCGCTCTCATTGCGGACTGGGTTGCAGCACCGCTGATTCCGAAGTCGTGGGCGGCATCCTGAAGACCGACGCGATCCTCGTCGACCCAGAAGCTCAGCACGGACGCGAAGACCAGACCGAGCGGCACCAACCAGAAGAACAGCCTGTAGGCGAGGCCTCCGGCGAGCAGCCCGGCGGCAGCCAATCGTTCGCGCTCGAGGGCCGTGGCGGCGAGACTGGCGCCGGGTACCCGCTCGCTCGCCCAGTCGCCCGCGTAGCGTGCCTGATCTCGGGCCCGTGCCAGCCGCGAGCCCGGCGACGCCCCCTCGGCGGGGTCCGGCGTGCTCATGGAGGTGGAGGTCTCGTCAGAGCCGAGGCTTCACCGACCTTGGGTGAGCGGCGGCGACGGAGCCCAGATCGGGAATCAGCCCCCAGAGGCGCCGGCCCCGAGCCGTGGAGTCGGGCCGGACACCTCGAGCTAGGGCGAGCGGGTGCGAAGGGGCGGCCTCGCCCTTCGACTCCCCGCGCAAGCCTGGCGCGAGCGACGTCCGCCCGGGATGACACAGATGGGTCAATCGTCCGCGTCAGACCGGGCCCAGCTCGTGGCCACGGATCACCGCTTCGAGTCGGCTGTACACGTCGATCAACCTCCTTGCTGCCGGAGCCGGGCCACTCGGGCACGCGAACCGCTAGAAAGTGTCCGCCTGGGACAGGTGAAGCGGCGTCACCCGCTCGGGGTGATGTTCCGCCACCCGCGCGGCGCTGAAGATCGCGCCGACCTCCTCGCCTGAATCTGCCCAGGGCGAGTCGAATCGGGGAGACCTCATTCGCGCCAACCCAACGAAGACGTGACGGCGAAGGGCTCGTCCACCGCCGAGAGTGTGGCGTCACTGATGCCGCAGCTGAAGGAGGAATTGGCGCGTCTCGTGGCGATTCCGTCGGTCTCGGCGGCGGGCTTTCCCGAGCCGCGCCAGCCTTTGCTCGACACCTACGAGCTGATCGTCGGCCTTCTGCGCGAAGCCGGGGTCGAGACGCTCGGCACGCTCGAGCTGCCCGACACGGCTCCGGTGATCACGGGCGAGATCCCTGCACCCGACGGCGCCCCGACGGTGTTGTTGTACGGGCACTACGACGTGGTGCCGGCCGGCGACGAGGCAAAGTGGGAGTCGCCGCCCTTCGAGGCGACAGAGCGTGACGGCGCGATCTACGGCCGCGGCACGGCCGACTCCAAGTCGAACATCCTCGTCCACGTCGGCGCCCTGCGCGCGTGGGGTGGGAAGCCCCCGGTCGGGATCAAGCTCGTGATCGAGGGGCAGGAGGAGATCGGCAGTGCGTTCACGACGTTCCCACCGAGCCGGCCGGAGCTGTTCGCGGCCGACGCGATGGTAATCGCAGACATGGGCAGCCTTCGTCCCGGTGTTCCGACTCTGACCATCGGGCTGCGCGGCATGGCGGGCGTGATCGTCCAGGTGAGGACGCTCGCCGGCCCGAAGCACAGCGGTCAGTTCGGCGGCGCCGCTCCCGATGCGTTGCTCGTCCTGCTGCACGCGCTCGCCTCGCTGCACGACGAGAACGGCGACGTCGCCGTGCCCGGCCTGCGCCGCGAGGAGTGGACCGGCGCCTCGTACAGCGACGACGAGTTCCGCGACCTGGCCGAGATCGTGCCGGGGATGCCGTTCTTCGGGACCGGCGGCCTCGGCGAGCGGATCTGGTCCGGGCCGGCGATCACCGTCACCGGCATCGACGCACAGCCCGTCGACCAGGCGCTCAATGCGGTCGTCCCGCACGCGCGCGCCAAGCTCGGCCTTCGGATCCATCCGGAGGAGGACCCCGCCGAGGCGCAAGCGGCGCTGATCCGGCATCTCGAAGGGCTGCGGCCGTTCGGGATCGCGCTGGAGGTCGAGGCCGCGGAGACAGGCAAGGGCTACTTCGCGAGGACGACAGGCCCCGCGTACGAAGCTGCGCGCGCCGCCTTCGAGACGGTCTGGGGCAGCGAGCCGTCGTTCGTCGCGACCGGTGGCTCCATCCCGCTCGTCAGCGCGCTCCAAGAAGCGGCCCCCGATGCGGAGATCCTGCTCTTGGGGACGACCGACGGCTTCGCGAACATCCACGCGCCGAACGAGCGCGTGGTGCTGGACGAGTTCGAGAAGGCGGTGGCCGTCGAGACCGAGTTCTTCAGCCGGCTCGCAGAGACCTTCGCGAGGAAGGCGAGATCGTGACGAACGCACCGGAAGCGGTCCCTGCCGGGACGCCGATCATGCAGCGCATCCTGGGCGCGATCGAGCGCGGCGGGAACAAGATGCCGAACCCAGCCATCCTGTTCGTCTGGCTGTGCGTGATCGTGATCGTCCTCTCCGCCCTGCTCGCCTGGGCAGACATCAAGGTCACCTACCAGGTCGTCGAGCCTCCGCCGATCGCAGTCGAGGAGACGGTTCCGGGCGGTTCCACGCAACCTTCCGGCGGCCTGCCGGACGCGTCCGTCCAGGAAGGCGAGTACACGGTCCGGGAGGAAACGGCGGCAATTGAAAGCCTGCTGTCCGCAGACGGAATCCGCTTCCTCTTCACGTCTTTCGTCGCCAGCTTCCGCAACTTCGCCGCCGTCGCGATCATCCTCGTCGTGATGATCGGCGTCGGCCTCGCCGAGGCCGCCGGACTGATCGGGGCGCTGATCCGGAAGCTCGTCAAGGTCTCGTCGGAAGCGATGCTGACGCCGATCCTCGTCTTCATCGGCGTCCTCTCGAGCATTGCCTCGGATGCGGGGTACCTCGTGCTGATACCCCTGGGCGCGGCGGCGTTCAAGAGCGTCGGCCGCAACCCGCTCGCGGGCATGGCCGCCGCCTTCGCAGGCGTCGCCGCCGGCTTCGGCGTCAACTTCCTGATCACGCCGCTCGACGGCGTCCTGACCGAGATCACGAACGACGCGAGTGCGCTCGTCGACCCGGAGCAGTCGATCGACCTCGCGGCGAACCTCTACTTCGGGATCGCCTCGACGATCCTGGTCACGATCGTCCTGACGCTCGTCTCCGTGTACATCGTCGAGCGAAGCCTCGGCAAGCATGACCCCGCGCTCGAAAGCGACGACGAGTCGCTCGACGCCGACAAGGGCCCGGAGGTCTCGCCCGAGGCGGAGGCGAAGGGTCTCCGTTACGCGCTCATCGCGACCGCCGCCGTGCTCGTCGTGATCGGCCTGCTCACCGTGTTCCCCGACGCACCGCTGCGCGACCCGATCACCGGCGACATCATCGGCGACTCGCCGTTCATGGACAGCCTGATCCTGATCATCACGATCATCTTCTTCGCGGCCGGGCTGGCCTACGGGCGCGGAGCGGGAACGATCCGGACGAGCGACGAGGTGCTCGCGTCGATCACGAAGTCGTGGGCGGGCCTGGCGAGCCTGCTGTTTCTGTTCTTGCTGATCGCGCAGTTCATCGCGTACTTCAACTTCTCGAACATGGCGCAGGTCGCGGCCGTCAAGCTCGGTGACTGGCTCGAGGAGGCCAACATCGGGGTGGTCTGGCTGCTGATCGGCTTCGTGTTCGTGACGATGCTCGTCGATCTGATCATGCCGGCGGCGATCGCCAAGTGGGCGATCCTCGCCCCGATCTTCATTCCGCTCTTCCTGCGGCTCGACGTGGCGCCGCAGACGGTGCTCGCCGCATACCGCGTCGGCGACTCGCCCTTCAACGTGGTGACGCCGCTGATGGCCTACTTCCCGCTGATCATCATCTTCGCGCAGCGCTACCGGCGGGACGCGGGCATCGGCACCGTCGTCGCGATGATGCTCCCGTACGTCCTCGTGCTGTCGATCATCTGGACGCTGTTCTTCGTCGCCTGGTACCTGTTCGGCATCCCCCTCGGCCCCGGCGCGCCCGTGCACAACGACTGATGGGCATCCTCGCCGTCGCGTCGGTGGTGATGCTCGTGATCGCGGCCGCTCTGGAGTGAAGACGCAGGACGTCGCAGCGCCGGCCGCGAGCAGCGGCCGATGAGCCAGTCGACGATCACCTTCCTGATCCTCGGCCGTCACGGTGGCCGTCTTCGTCTGGGACCACCTGCCGGTCGGCGTCGTCGCATTCGGGGTCGCGCTCTCGCTCTGGGCGACGGGCGTGCTCGAGCTCGAGCAGGCGCTCGGCGGCTTCGGCGATCCGACGGTGATCTTCATCGCGTCGCTGTTCGTCGTCAGCGAAGGGCTCGACTCGACCGGAGTGACAGCGTGGCTGGGTCAGGAGCTGATCGCGCGCGCGGGAGACAGTCGTGCGCGCGTGATCGTCCTGATGATGCTGCTCGTCGCCGTGCTCACCGCGCTGATCAGCGTGAACGGCTCCGTCGCCGCCCTGCTGCCCGTCGTTGCCGTGATGGCGGTTCGCCTTCGCATGTCACCGTCCCAGCTCCTCATGCCGCTCGCGTTCGGGGCTCATGCCGGCTCGCTCGTCGCGCTCACCGGGTCGCCCGTCAACGTGATCGTCTCCGAGTACGCGGACGAAGCCGGGGTCGGCCGGTTCGGCTTCTTCGAGTTCGCGCTCGTCGGCGTTCCGCTGCTCGCCGGGACGATCGCGATCGTCGTGTTCTTCGGCGAGCGACTGCTGCCGGCACGGAAGGCACGGGCGATCACGCGCGACTTCGGCGACCTCGCCCGGACGCTGGTCGATCAGTACGCGCTCGCCGACGACCCCGACGCAGCTCGTCAGCCGGCGGTCGGGAATGGCGGAGGTGATCGTCCCGCCGCGCTCCGCGCTGATCGGCGAGACGGTGTTCCCGGGGATGGTGACGGAGAGTGGCGATCTCGTCGTGCTCGCGGTGCAGCGCAGGGGTGAGGACTTGCCCGGCGAGACGGAGCTCGCCGTGGGCGACACGCTGCTCCTTCAGGGCACCTGGGGAGCGCTCGAGTACCACCTCGACGATCCGGACGTGCTCGTCGTCGACCAGCCGGCGCTCGTCCGCCGGCAGGCGGTCCCGCTCGGCCCGGGCGCGAAGCGGGCGCTCATCGTCCTCGCCGGGATGGTGATCCTGCTCGTCACAGGCGTGGTGCCGCCGGCGGTCGCGGGGCTGCTCGCGGCGGGCGGGATCATCCTGTCGGGGGTGCTCACGGTCGACGAGGCGTACCGCGGCATCGCCTGGACGACGGTCATCCTCGTCGGCGGGATGATCCCGCTCTCGACCGCGATGGTCGAGACCGGTGCCGCGCAGAAGCTCGCCGACGGCCTCGTCGACCTGGTCGGCGACGCGGGACCGCACGCGCTCCTCGCCGGGCTCGTCCTGCTCACCCTCGCGCTCGGTCAGCTGATCAGCAACATGGCGACGGCGCTGATCGTGATCCCGATCGCAGTCTCGGCTGCGTCGGAGCTCGACGTCTCCGCGAAACCGGTCCTGATGGCTGTGTGCGTCGCGTCGGCCGCCGCGTTCCTGACGCCGGTCGCGACTCCCGCGAATCTGATGGTCATGGGCCCCGGCGGGTACCGGTTCGCGGACTACTGGAAGCTCGGGCTCCCCCTGCTCATCCTGTTCGGTGCCGTCGCCGTACTGCTCGTCCCGGTGATCTGGTCGTTCTGACGGTTACCTTGGACGTCACACAGCCTGCTGATCTGGAACCGAGGTCGCGGCGTCCGTGGGGCCCTCGACGCGGCCTCCGTCCATGACGTAGAAGCGACCGTCCAGGCAATAGCGGATCGCCAGCAGGTCCAGCTCGGCGATGGCGGCTTCCACCGTGCGCAGAAGAACCGCGAGGTCGACGTCGTCGACCTTGACAGTGGCCCCGACCAGCCACACGTCGACGTCGAGCATCTTCCATCCCGGCCAGTGGGGTCGGATGCGCGCGCAGAACTCCTTGACATCGACATATGTCGGGATCTCGAAGAAGATCATCTCGCTCATCTCGGCCTCTATGGCTTCCACACCGACAGGGTGGCCGAAGGCAGCCGCGGTCCGTATGACGCGTCTGGATCAATCGGGGTCGATGGCGCCGATCAGCTCGTGGCAAGCCGCTCGCCGCGAGCGACCGCCACCGCCTCGAGCCGTGAGCTCGCGCCGACGGCGTGGAGGAGGTGGCGGATGTGATTGCGCACGGTCTCGCGACTCAGGTGGAGCTCGGCCGCGATCTGATCGGTCGAGCGGCCGCGCTCGAGCAACTGCAGAACCTCGGCCTGGCGCGGAGTGAGAGAAGCTCCGGGTGCCCCTGGGGTTCTTCCAGCACGTCGGAGACCTGACCGAAGACGCCGACCACGCGGCCGCCGCGCTTCAGTGGGACGGAGCTCACCTCGACGCCGACGCGAGCGCCGGCGCTGTCGACGAGCACCACCGCCGAGTCTGTGACCGGCGCGGTTCCGAGCAGGTTGCGCGCGAACAACTCGCGCGCGCGCCGCGTCTGCTCTGGAGCAACGACCGATGTGAACTGGCGACCGCTGACGTCGCCGACCATCCGGCGGGCGGCCGTGTTCACCCAGCGGATGACGCCGGTCTCGTCGATGACGTAGCTCGGGATGTTGATGTGCTCGAGCGCTTCGGCGACGTCACTGCCCATGTTCAAGGCCGGCAAGGGCATCAGGTGAGTGTGCGTACGGGTCACGCGGGCGTCAACCCCGAGCCGTTAGAACACGGACGCGGAGCCGTAACGACCCCAGGAGCCGCCACCCGCCGTCGGCCCTGGAAGAATCGCGGTTCATGCCCACCCACTCGCGCCCTGTGCTGTGTGCCCTCGTCGCCGTGCTCTCGCTCGTTGCGGCGCCGTGCGCGGCGGCCGACACCGCGGACGAGACCGCGCTCGCCGAGCGGTACGCCCCGGTCGTGCGGCTCGTCGCCCAGGCTCAGGACTGTGGGTACGGCGAGTCGTACGAGCCGATCGACGTCGACCTGCTCTTCGGTGAGCAGACCGTTGCTCTCCGCGGCCCGTGGGGCCCCGGAGATCTGATCAAGGTCGCGCCGACGGCGGAGGATGTGTCCCGCAACCTCTACGAGTACCACCTCGACTTCCCCGGGAACGCACTCGACCCGGGCTGCGACTACGAGCGGTGGGCGGACCGCCTCACCGAAGGCGAGGCGCCGACCGTCTATGCGCACGTCGCCACCGAGGCCGACGCGCCGGGTCGGATCGCTCTGCAGTACTGGTTCTACTACGTCTTCAACGACTGGAACAACACGCACGAGGGCGACTGGGAGAACATCCAGCTCATCTTCGATGCCGCCGACGCGCGACAGGCGCTCTCGCGCGAGCCGGTCTCCGTCGGCTACAGCCAGCACGAAGGGTCGGAGGAGGCGCTGTGGGGCGACGAGAAGCTCGAGCTCGTCGACGCGACGCATCCGGTCGTGCACCCGGCGGCCGGGTCGCATGCGAACTTCTTCGACTCGGCGCTCTACCTCGGCAGCTCGGCCGAGCAGGGCGTCGGCTGCGACGACACGACGGGCCCGCACCTCGAGGTCCGCCCGGTCGTGCGGACGATTCCGAGCGATCCGGCCGAGGCCCGCACCGTGTTTCCGTGGATCGGGTTCGAGGGTCGCTGGGGTGAGTTTCAGAGGGCGTTCTTCAACGGCCCGACGGGCCCCAACCTCAAGACGTCGTGGACCGAGCCAATCACCATCTCGGAGAACTGGCGCGATCGGAGCTATGCCGTCCCGGCAGGTGGCGCGCTCGGGACGAGCACGACCGATTTCTTCTGCAGCGTGATCGGTGGCGGTTCGACCGCTCTGCGGCGGCTGGTCGACGAACCGCTTCCGGTCTTGCTGGCCCTCGGAGCGCTCGTTGCGCTCGTTGCTTTCGGGCTCTCCCGCGCGACGTGGCGGCCGACGGCGCCGCTCCGCCTGGCGCGCCGCCGCGCGTGGGGCCAGGTCCTCACGGCGGCGGCCCGCATGTACGCCAGGCGCCTGACGCTGTTCCTCGGCATCGGCCTTGTCCTCTTGCCGATCTCCCTCCTCGTGACGCTCCTGCAGGCGGTCGTCATCCGTGCCTCGAGCATCGCCGGTATCTCGACCGATGGCGAGAGCGGTGGGTTTCTCGTCTTCCTGGTCTTTGTGATCGGAACCGCTTTGACCTTGCTCGGTCTCAGCCTGGTGATCGCGGCCACCGGGCGGGCACTGGTAGAGATCGATCACGGCAGGCCGATCGGCCCGTTCGGCGCCTACCGGTTGGCGTTCGACAGCGCGCGACCGCTCCTGGGCGCGGTCTGATCGCGGTCACTGCGGTCTCGCTCCTCGTGAGCTCCGTGGTGCTCGTCCCGATCGCCATCTGGCTGGCAGTCCGCTGGGCCCTCGCAATCTTCGCGGTCGAGTTCGAGGGCTGCTCCGCGATCGACGCGCTGAGACGAAGTCGTCGCCTGGTTCGACGGCACTGGCTGAAGGTCGCATCTCTCACGGTGTTCGGAGCAGCGCTCGCGCTCGTCCTCGGCCCGCTCATCGGTGCTCTCTTGATCCTTCTGACGAGCGCCCCGCTCTCGGTGCTCAACCTCGTGGCGGGAGTGGTCAATGCGGTGACGATGCCGTTCGTCGCGCTCACGACCGCCTACGTCTATTTCGATGCGCGGGCACGGGTCGAGCTGGAGCCGGCGGATGAGCCCGACGAGCTTCCTGCGGAGTTCCAGCTCTCAGGTTGACGCTGCGCGACGCGTCAGCTCAAGATCGCGAGGGAGAGCAGGTTGTTGTCGCCGGTCGCGTCGGGGGCGGTCGCGATGTACGGCCTGATTCCCTGCTTTCTCACCACGTGCACGGCGGTCCGGCCGCCGTCGGCCCGGGCCACGAACACCTCGCAGCCGAAGTCGATGAAGTCGACGCACTCCTCGACCGTCAATGAGAACGGCGCGTTCTTCGTGTGGTTGGTCCCGGTCACCGCCAGGATGCGGCCGTAGCGGGGCCTCCGCCTGTACATCAGGACCTCCCGGTAGACGCCGGTGATCTCGAGGCTCAGCACCTCCGTCGGTTCCTCCTTCGGCGTCTCAACCCACGGAAGGAAGTCGGCGATTTCCCCCGCCAGGAACCGCGGCCGCTCGAAGTGGACGGAGTGACCGGTGTTCGAGAGGAACAAGCCCGTTCCGGGCGTCGTCGTCATCAAGGCCGCGAGCTTCTTGGTGGCGTCGTAGATGTTCGACCCCGGGAAGTTGTCCTGGGCGCTTCCGATCAGCAGGTGCTTCACGACATTGAGCTTGTAGCGCCACTCGCTCGTGGTGTCCCAGCGATCCACCCTGTCGACGTGGCTGAAGATGAGCTGCTCGCCTGCGACGCGCCAGTGCCACGTCCGGAGGTTCGCGCTGTAGACCTCGCGGCGCGCGAGACGCGAGCCGGTGATGTGCAGACGCTTGCAGGGCTGCCACCCCGGCCGGTACCACAGCTCCGGCTGCGTCACCGGAACCACGATCGGAATCACGACCGTGTCGTAGACCTCGTGGAAGTAATCCCGCCGCGAATCGTCGAACTCGCTCGCTTGCCAGCTGTTCATGCATTTTCCCGGCGCCTGGCTCTTGATGTGGTCGTTGACCATCGGGTCCCAGACCGAGGCTGCGTTCCAGGAGACGATGCCCTTGTCGAGCCAGCCGGGCATCGGGCTTCGCCGGCCGAGGCGCAGTCCCAGGTTCCCACCGAGGCTGCCGCCGATGACTCCCGAGAATCGACCCGTGATCGGGATGATCTGGTCGAGAGCGTCGACGAACGCGACGACGAAGTCCTCGATGAAGTCGAGCACGGGTGTGCGGATCGGCTCCCTGTCGTGGGTCCGGACGGCCACTGGGTGGCGCTCGAGGTGGCGACCTGCTCGTGGTCGAAGCTCTCCGAGTAGCCGCAGTTCGGCAGGTCGACCGAGATGATCGAGAGCTTCGTGCCGCGCGCCAGACCGGCCAGGTGGAGGAGGGGGATGATCGTGAGCGCCTCCTCCGCGCCGGACACGTGACCGTGCAGGAACAGAATGACGTTGTTGCCGTCGGGAACGTGTGGCGCGGGGTCCGTTGGGAGCTCGCGAAGCGTGTGTGGGGTGCGGCGCAGAGGCGGGGACCGCCGGTGAGGCGATGAGGAACCGGGTCTGCAGCGTCAGTTCCGGATGGCTGCCCGTGGCGGGAACGGTCACTGGGATCTCGTATTGCTCGAACGGGGGCGCCGGCACATTGGTCGGTCGGTGCGGCATGTCGTCCTCGCCCGAGACTGCGATCCACCCGAGCGCGGCACGCGAGGCGGTGCGTTCCGCCAACGGGCCGCGGAGCGCCCAGGCGGTGGTGAACGCGCGATCGAGGGCGGCGTTGACGGCGTTGTCCGACTGCGCGGCCGAAGCGGGAGCGGACAACAAGGGCGCGAGCAGTCCCCCGACCTTGGTCACCAGCTGAGACGTGGTGTACGGCGTCGTGCCGAGGTCGATGTGGCTCCCGGCTCCCGCCACCTGGAGGTCGTGGAGGGGGGTGAGGGGTGGATGCGCCAGGAGGCAGTAGGCCCTACGGCCAGTCACCGCGAGATCTGCGAGCGCGTTGCCGAGGTCCTCGTCGTCCTGCGGGGGGGGATCTGGGCGCGGAAGAACGCTGCCGCCGACCGGGCGAGGATCTCGTAGGGGTTCCGCGTCTGGGCGGCGTCGCGCAGGGTCGGGATCAACCGCCCTTCGTTGCCGGAATCGACGAAACGCGCCGGTGGATCGATGAACTCGGCGGAGAGCACAGTTTCCGGGCAAGAATCGCCGGACGGGATGATTGATCGCGTGTCCGTCGCGGTCAAGATCGTAATGCTTTGCGCCTGGCGAACGCTCGGCCCAACGCAGGCTCACCACAGGAACTGAGCCGACCCACAGCACCGACGCCGTGAGCGCTGACGTCAGCGCGACGGGGTAGCCAGTTCCAATACCGTTCGATCATGAGCCCGTACACCCCACCAACCCCGGTCAGTGGCTTCCTGGATCCGGACGATGCGATCCTGTTCCCGCGCCTCACGGCGGCTCAGATCGAGCAGTTGGCGGAACACGCCGAGACCGTCTCGTTCTCCCCGGGCGAGATCCTCTTCGAGCAGGGACAACGCGATACGCCGTTCTTCGTCATCCTCTCGGGCGCGGTCGACGTCATCGACCGCCAACCCGACGGCGATCACTACTTCACTCAGTGTCAGCCAGGGACGTTCGCTGCCGACATCTCGATGTTCACTGGCGAGCCGACGCTCGCCCGAGGCGTCGTTGCCCAGGAGTCGTCGGTGCTGGTCATGGCTCCTGATGAACTGCGCAGGGTGGTCGCCGGTGCCGCGGAGCTCGGCGACCTCCTCCTGCGCACGATGGTCGTGCGTCGCGAGTGGCTGATCACCCAGGGGTACGGTTTGGAACGGCTGATCGGCAAACGCTCGTCCGGGGACGCCTTCGCCATCCGTGAGCTGCTCGAGCGCAATCTCGTTCCGTTCAGCTGGCATGACATCGACAACGACGACGAGAGCAAGGCGCTTCTGGACCGGCTGGGAATCGGCGCCGAAGAGTGCCCGATTCTGGTTCGCACCCACAACGTCCTGCGGTGCCCGACCGTCACGGAGGTCGCCGACGAGCTCGGTCTGCGCGCCAACGTCGACCAGAGGACCTTCGACGCCGTGGTGCTCGGTGCGGGCCCGGCGGGGCTGGCCGCAGCCGTCTACGCCTCCTCTGAGGGGCTTACGACGCTGGTCATCGAGCGCTTCGCGCCCGGCGGGCAGGCGGCAACCAGCGCCCGAATCGAGAACTACCTGGGCTTTCCGACCGGTCTGTCCGGGTCGGACCTGACCCAGCGGGCGACGCTGCAGGCGTGGAAATTTGGCGCAGTCATCTCCAGCGCTCACGGAGGCTGTCGCTTCTCCGTGTCCGAGCGCGATGGCCTGCGGGAGCTGGTGCTCGCCGACGGTCAACAGGTGCGCGCCCGCTTCGTCGTTCTCGCCGTCGGCGCCGACTATCGTCGCCTGCGAGCCGACGGCGCCGAGAGGTTCGAGGGCCGGGGGCTCTACTACGCGGCGACTCATCTCGAGGCGCTCCAGGCATCGGACGAAGACGTGGTCGTGGTCGGCGGCGGCAACTCAGCGGGACAGGCGGTTGTCAACCTGACCTCCTACGCACGCCGGATCCATCTGGTGGTGCGGCGGCCACTGACCGCGACGATGTCCAGCTATCTGATCGATCGCATCGACGCCGCCGACAATGTCGAGGTCCATGAGGGATGCGGAGTGAAGGAACTTCACGGCGGCGATGAGATCGACGGTGTCACGGTCGTCGACCCCGATCAGACCGAGCGTCGACTGGACGCCACCGCGGTATTTGCGATGATCGGCGCTTCCCCGCGGACCGAAGACCTCGGCGGCCTCGTCGGTCTCGACGACAAGGGATTCATCGTCACCGGCGATGACGCACGGCGTCATCAGAGCTTTGCCGAACACCGGGCAGACCGTGACGGCCAGCCGTTGCTTCTGGAGACCACTCGACCGGATGTCTTTGCCATCGGGGATGTGCGAAGCGGCTCGACCAAACGAGTGGCGTCGGCCGTCGGAGACGGCGCCCTCGTCGTCCGCTCGATGCACGAGGCGCTCAATCGCCGACGCGGCGTCGCATGAGCCGGTGACCTAAGCGGCAGCGCTCTAGTTGTGAAACTTGTAAAAAACTGCCGCAATCTGAACGTAACACGTCTCGTCCCGTTTAACACCTGCTCGAGTCCCGCGACCCGGAGTTCCGCGGGACTCGATGTGGACGTAACAGGCGAGCCCGCTGAGGGCGACTACGCCGCCTCTTCGAGCACGGGCTCCGGGACGACCGTCTCCGCCACACTGAGATCACGCCCGCGCACGAGGAAGATCGAGACGAGGACGCCGGCGAACGCGATCGCGGCTCCGGCCCAGAATGCGTTGACGAACCCGGCGGTGAGGGCAGCCGGAACGGTGGATCCGCTCGCGACGTCGTTGTCCGTGGTCGAGACGGCGATGGTCGAGAGGAGCGCGATCCCAAGCGCTCCTCCGATCTGCTGCGAGGTGTTGATCAGCCCTGAGGCGAGACCTGCCTCCTCGGGCTTCGTCCCGGCAGAGCGCCGCGATCGTGATCGGCACGAACGGCGAAGGGGATCGCCACGCCGAGGATCAAGAACCCGGGGAAGAGGTCGGCCCAGTACGAGCCGCCGACGGAGACCTGGGTGAAGTAGACGAGGCCGACGGTGAGCATGCTCATGCCGAAGATCAGCGCCGGCTTGACGCCGGTCCGGTTCACGACCTGCGCGGCGACGTTCGCCCAGATCACGGCCGTGCCCGCGACCGCGAGGTAGCCGACCCCGGTCTTCAGCGGCGAGAACCCGAGCACCTGCTGCATGTAGAGCGTGAGCATCAGGAACATCGAGAACAGGGCGGTACCCATGATCAAGTCCGGCCAGGTTCGCCGCGGTCAACGTCTGCACGCTTGAAGATCGAGAAGGGAACGAGCGGATCGCGCTGCCGCCGCTCCCAGAGGGCGAAGGCGGCGAGCAGGACCGCGGCCGCGGCGAAAGACGCCGATCGTCCGGGTCGAGAGTCCACTCCCATTGCCGGCCCTGCGTGATCGCCAAGGACGAGCAGGACAAGTCCCGAGGTGACCAGCGCGGCGCCCGGGAAGTCGTGGCTTTGCCCGTGTGCGTCCCGGCTCTCGCCGAGGAGGACCGGGGCGAGCGCGAGCCCGGCGATGCCCACGGGGACGTTCACGAAGAAGATCCACTCCCAGGAGAGCAGGTCGGTGAGGATCCCGCCGAGGAGGACGCCGGCGGCGGCGCCGAAGCCGCCCGACCGCACCCCAGGCGCCGAGCGCGACGTTGCGCTCGCGTCCTTCGCTGAAGGTGGTGGTCAGGATCGAGAGCGCCGACGGGGTGATCGCGGCCGCGCCCAGCCCCTGGAGAGCCCGCGCACCGATCAGTGACGCTTCGCTCCAAGCGAGGCCGCAGAGGAGCGATCCGATCGAGAAGACGACGAGACCGGCGATGAAGACGGCGCGGCGGCCGAGGATGTCGGCGAGGCGGCCGCCCAGCAGGAGAAACCCTCCGAAGACGAGGGCGTAGGCGCTGATCACCCATTGCAGGTTCTCCTGCGAGAAACCGAGGTCGAACTGGATCGACGGCAGCGCGACATTCACGATCGCCACATCGAGGACGACCATGAACTGTACGGCGCAGAGGAGCGCCAGCGCGAACCACTTCGTGCGGCCGGGTGCGACCGCGGGACTTCCCTGCACGGAATGTACGAGTGCGGTGTCCTTCATTCCTCCTCCTTCTACGCGGTGTCGCCAGGACCACGAACGAGAAGGGCCGAAGGGGACAGAGCCCGTCGCCGGGATGCGGTGGGCGCTACGCGCCGACTTCGGCGAGGCGCCGCTGGAGGAAGCGGCGCTCCGGCTCGGTGTGCGCGAGCTCGAGCGCGCGCGCGTATTCCGTGCGGGCCTCGTCTGCACGGCCGAGGCGGCGGAGCAGGTCGGCTCGCGTGGAGTGGAAGTACTGGTAGCCGTCCAGGTCGAGCCGATCGACGAGGGCGAGGCCGGCCTCGGTCCCGTCCGCCTCGGC
This sequence comes from uncultured Gaiellaceae bacterium, assembly GCA_963752405.1. Taxonomy (GTDB): domain Bacteria; phylum Actinomycetota; class Thermoleophilia; order Gaiellales; family Gaiellaceae; genus Gaiellasilicea. The sequence goes on along the minus strand of CAVVYB010000010.1, from coordinate 80,935 downwards.
GACGGCGATCGCGCGGTTCAGCTCCACGACAGCCGAGCCGGTCATGCGGACGAGCTCCCCGTAGAGGCGCGCGATCTCCGGCCAGTCGCGCGGCTCCTCCATGTGCAGCGACGTAATCGCGGCCTGGACGACGTACGCTCCTCGACCTTGCAGCGCGAACGCGAGGACGAGCGCCTCGCGCCCGCGCGTGATCTTCGCGGCGTCCCAGCGCGAACGGTCCTGGTCCGCGAGCAGCACGAGCTCGCCGTCCGCGAACCGGGCGTCGCGTCGCGCGTCGTCGAGCAGCATCAGCGCCATCAGGCCGTGCACCTCCGGCTCGTCCGGCATCAGCGTCGGTGAGCGCCGCGCCCAGCCGCAGCGCCTCCGCCGCGAGGTCGACGCGGCCGCTGTAGCCCTCGTTGAAGATCAGGTAGACGACCGCCAGCACCGCATCCAGCCGCTCCGGCAGCAGGTGCTCGGCCGGGACGCGGAAGGGGATGCCGGCATCTCTGATCTTGCGTTTTGCCCGCGAAAGCCGCCGTTTCATCGTCTCCTCGGGGACCAGGAAGGCGCGCGCGATTTCCTCCGTGGTCAGACCGCCGAGCGCGCGCAAGGTCAGGGCGACCTGGGCCTCGAGCGCGAGCGACGGATGGCAGCAGGTGAAGATCAGCTCCAGCCGCTCGTCGGGGAAGGTCTTCTCCCATCTCGTCCTCCACGGCCTCGGGCACGTCGAGCAGGCGCGTCTTCTCGGCGAGCGTCCGATCGCGGCGCAGGCGGTCGATCGCGCGGTTGCGGGCGGTGATCGTCAGCCATGCGCCCGGGTTGGGCGGCGTGCCGTCCCGGGGCCAGCGCTGGGCTGCGATCGCGAACGCCTCCTGCGCGGCGTCCTCGGCGAGATCGAAGTCGCCGAGGAAGCCGACCAGGCTGGCGAGGACGCGGCCCCACTCGTCCCGAAAGACCTGCTCGAGCAGCGCTACCTCTCCACCAGCGGCCGCACCTCGATCGCACCGCCCATCCGCGCGGCCGGGATCCGCGCGGCGATCTCGAGCGCCGCGTCGAGATCGTCGGCCTCGACGAGGTAGTAGCCGCCGAGGTGCTCCTTCGCGTCCACGAACGGACCGTCGGTGAGAAGCGTCTTGCCGTTCTGGACGCGCACCGTGGTCGCGGTCTCGAACGGCTGGAGCTGCTCCCCGCCGATGACGCCTCGAGAACCTGGCGGATGGCCTGTACTCGCCGACGATCGCCTCCTGCTCGTGCTCAGAAAGCCGCTCGAACTCGGCGATCGCGCTGTCCGGGTAGATCTGGAGTAGGTACTTCATGGAGTCCTCCTGTAGGCGGGTTCTCGCCTCTACGACGAACGTACACCCGCAGAGGGGACAGCCCGGGACGCTGCCGGCTCGCTGTCGAGCCACTCCTCGAAGGTCGGGCCGGCGAGGGTGGCGTGCGGCCCGGGCAGCAGTGCACCTTGCTCGTAGAGGCCGGCGTCGGGATCGTCCGGGTTGGTGACGCCTTCGATGCGGACCGGGTCACCGCGGCGGGCGCTGAGCAGGCTCGCCACCTCGACGAGGCTTTCCGCGCGAGGACCGGCGATCTCCGGGATCGGCATCGCGTTGGAGGCCGGGTCTTCCGGCTCGGGCGCCAGGGCCATGTCGGCGAGCGCCTCGGCGACCGTGCGGCAGGCGACCAGCTGCGTTCGCATGTTCGGTACGTAGCTGACTCCGTCCTGTCTGCCCCAGTCGACGAGCTCCGCCACGAACTCGTGGAACTGCGCCGCGCGCAGGATCCGGGCCGGGATCGGGCCCGCCAGCATCGCCTGTTCATGGACCCGTTTCGCGGCGAGGAAGCCTGCGGTGAAGCGGTCGATGCCGATGATCGAGACGACGACGATTCGCTGCACGCCGGCCTGCTCGCCGATGTCTTGCAGGTTGCGCGTCGCGGCGGTGAAGAACGCCGTGGCCGGCCTCCTGATCGGGCGTCGGCTGAGTGGCCGCGTCGATCACGGTCTCCACCCCGGCCAGCGCCTCCGCCAGCCCCTCGCCGGTAACGACGTCGACTCCGAGGGAGCGCGAGATCGAGACGATGTCCTGGCCCTTTTCCTCGAGCACGTCGACGACATGGCGTCCGACTCTCCCGGTCGCACCTGCGACTGCGATCTTTCCGTGTGCGTGCATCGACTGTGCTCCTTCTCTTCGGTTGCGTTCCTTGGAACGACGAACGAGAAGCGCACGAGGGGACACCCTCGACCGCGAAGCACCATGTGAGCGAGACCGTCGGCGGCCGGCGCCAGAACCGGACGTGCAGTTCTGGCGCCGGCCGTAGCTCGTGGAGCTAGCGGGAGGGCGCGTCCCGAACGAGCTGGGAGAGATCGGCTCGAGGAAGGGCTTGCTTCCTACCGCCGACCTCGATCACGGTCTTGCCGTTGACGATGTGGGCGTGGGTTGCGAGCCAACTCTTTCCGACGCGCTTCGCCGACGTCACGGTGTTGGCGGTGAGGGAGTCGATGACGACGTTGTCGCCGGCGCCGCCGTCGATGACGTCGTTCCCCGATCCGCCGATCAGGACGTCGTCGCCGGGACCGCCCTGCAGCACGTCGTCGCCGTCGCCGCCGATGAGGACATCGTCCCCGTCGCCGCCGGCCAGCGTGAGCGGATCGAGTTGGCGGTCACTTCGGAGGCGTCGATCACGTCGTCGCCGGCGAGGGCGTTGACCGTCAACCGGTCGCCGACGCCGGCGCCCGACACCGAGACGACGGCGGACAGACCGGCCACCTGGGCGGTGGATCCCGCGCCGACGACGGTCGCGACGTCGTCGCCGTTGGTCGCGTTGACGACGACGTTGTCGCTGTCGGCTCCGCCGCCGAGCTCGGCCGCCACGTTGACGACGTCGGTCCCCGAGAGGTCGTTGACGACGAGGTTGTCGCTGCCTCCGAGGACCCTGGCGACGATCGATTCGACATCGTTGAGATCCATCACGATGCTGGCGATGTCGCGGACGAAGCGCACCCGCGATCCGTTGGCGGAGACTTCCATGTTCTCGTTGGCGTTGCTGCCGTTGAACCGCATCGTGTCGGTGCCGTCCTGGCCCTCGATCGTGTCGTTGCCGTCGCCAGGATCCCACTGGAACTCGTCGTCACCGGCACCGAGGAACGCGACGTCGTTCCCCTGTTGGCCGTCGACGAAGTCGTTGCCATCGCCCCCGAGCAGGAGGTCGACGCCGTTGCTTCCGAGGAGCGTGTCGTTGCCCGCACCCCCGTCGACCGTGATCTTGATCAGGGCGGCGAGATTCCCCGTCGCGGAGAAGCTGTCGTCGCCGCCGTTCGCGTTGAGGACGAGGTTCTCGGAGGTACCGATGTCGATCGCGAACGGTGCCGGGTTGAGGCGGTCGAACCGGACGCGCGTGCCGTTCGCCGTCGTGGTGAACTGCTCGCCACCGCCGCCGCCGTTGACCTCGACGGTGTCGACGCCGCCGGCGCCTTCGTTCAGGTCGGTGTCGTCGCCGGGGTTCCAGATCATCCGGTCGTTGCCGCTCTGGCCGAACGCCTGGTCGTCGGCGTCGCCGCCGGTGAGGGTGTCGTTCTCGCTGCCGCCGAACAGCAGGTCGAACCCGCCCTTGCCGAGGAGCGTGTCGTTGCCGCCTTGGCCGAAGAGCTGGTCGCCACCGGACCCGCCGGTGAGGACGTCGTTGCCGGGGCCGCCGAACAGGTTCCCCTGTGGCAGCGCACCGTTTGCCTCGTTGAAGCTGATCACGTCGCTGTCACCCAGGCCGAAGACCCGGATGAGCGCGGTGTTGGCGACAGTCGGCGTGCCACCGGCGATGGCAACCGCGCCGCCGTTGATCAGGATCCTCCCTGCCGCGTTGCGGCTGATTGCGATGTTGTCGGTGGCACTGTCACCGGACGCGGTGAGTACCCCGTTGCTGAACGTCGCAGTCGTGGCGGCGCTCGCCGGCTTGCTGGTGGCGCCGAATACACAGGCAGCGAGTGCGACACCGGTCAGCAGCCGGAGCGCTGCGTGTCGCCGATTGTTGGTACGTCCTGCGGTCATCGTTCCTCCCCTCGAGAGCAACCGGCCGCGTTGCGCGAACGGTGGCCTCGTTCGTGGCGTTGTCGGGTTTCGGAGCTAAGGACTCCGATGTGGCGGCGCTATTCCCGACGCGCCCGGTCAGCTCCGAGGCGCTAGGCGTCCTCGCGGCAGGCGACGAGCTCCGTTACACACGTGCGCAACGATCCGACGCCCCCACTACGGTCGGATGACCAGCCTCCCCATCAACTCCGCATCAATCAGGAACCAGGTTGCCCGCTTGACGAAGAACAGGGACGAGGCGCTCGCCGATCAGCTGGATCGAATCGAGATCTCTGTGCAGGCTGTGGATGAGCATCACACGGTCAGCGCCCTGCTCCGCATAGGCGAGAAGCTGCTCTCCGACCTCGTCGACAGACCCGACAAGTCGTGATTCGGTGAAGCTGGCGAACCAGTCGTCGAATCCCTGCTCTCGTGACCTCAATGCGTAGAGCGCGCGCGACTTCTCCAGTGCCTCGTCGCGACTCGTAGCGACGACGCAATGGATCGCGATCGAGAAGCGCATCGTCGCCGGATCGCGACCGACCTCCGTACAGGCGGCAAGCACTCGCTCCCGGATGGCGGCGAACTCTCCTGGATGCTCAATCCATGCCGTGTTGTATTCGTCGGCGAAGCGTGCCGCCGGAATCGCAGTGCCGCGCGTACCGCTTCCACCGACCACGATCAACGGGTGCGGGACTGCAGCGGCTTCGGCATCCCCGGGGCATCGACGAGCGTGTAGTGCTCGCCGGCAAAGGAAACCCGTTCCTCGGTCCACAGCTCGTGCACGATCTCGAGCTGCTCGGCGAACATCTCTAGACGAACACGCATCTCCGGAAAGGGAAAGCCGAACGCCTGATGTTCTCGCTCCATCCAGCCCGCGCCCAGCCCCAGCTCGATCCGGCCACCCGAGACGTGGTCCGCAGTCGCGACCACATTCGCCAGCAGCGCCGGCGGTCGAAACGTCACCGGGGTCACGAGAGTCCCGAGGCGCAGGCTGGATGTCGTCGCAGCCAACGCGGTGATCGTCGTCCAGGCGTCGTGGGCGACGTTGCCGACTTCGTCGTTCTGCGAGAGGTAGTGATCACCACTGAATAGGGTCTCGATCCCGAAGCGCTCGCACGAATCAGCGAGAGCGCACCAGTCATCCCAGGTGACGCCCTCCTGCCCGACAATCAGGACACCAAGATTCATTTCTGCCGTCAGCCTTTCTAGTCGCTCGGCGGTGCGAACGTAACCGACAAATAGGCCATGTTCTGGCCTCAATCAGCAGTTGACTCGCCCATCCGGTCCCTCGGGCGCGGGTCGTAGGGGCTGCCAGGGCAGCACGGAGCCACGCTCGACCGATGAGATCCGCGCCTCGGTGCGGTCAAACGAAAGACTGAGAGAGAGGACGAACCGATGAAGCTGACGACCATGACGCAAGTCACTGTCGATGGAGTGATCTACCGGCCCACCGGGCGGCCGCAGTACCCACCCGCCACGGCCGACTGAGGCTGCGCGATGGCTCACATGGAATCGCTCTGGCCGCGGTTGGCGGAGCTGCCGCTCGTCGTCGAGTCGTGCGAGTACGACCGGCTACACGCCGTCCTCGCCCAAGAGTTCCAGCGCGTGACGACGCACGTGCGGCTGGTCGGCGCCGGCGCCGACGGGCTCGGGGAGGACATCTCGATCCACGTCGAGGACGGCAGCTCGCTGCACGAGAAGCAGCCCGCGCTGCCGCTCGCGGGCGAGTGGACGCTTGCCGGCTTCTGCGGTCACCTCGCCACGCTCGATCCGTGGCCCAAGCCGCCGGAGTGGGAGGCGGCGCGGCGCTATCGCAACTGGGCGTTCGAGTCGGCGGCGCTGGACCTCGCTTTGCGCCAGGCCGGCCGTGACCTGCACGACGTGCTCGGCCTCGAGCCGCAGCCGGTGCGCTTCGTCAACTCGCTCGGCCTCGGCGAGGAGCCCTCAATCGAGCCCGTGCGCAGGCGGCTTGCCCGCTCGCCGGGCGTGCGCTTCAAGCTCGACGCGGAGGCGACCTGGTCGCCCGCGCTCGTCGACGAGGTCGCGGCGACCGGCGCGGTCGACACGATCGACTTCAAAGGCCAGTACGGCTTGGAAGTGAAGGATCCGGAGGCGCTGGGCGCGCTGTACGACCGCGTGCTCGCGGCGTTCGCGAACGCGTACCTGGAGGATCCGCACGACCTGCCCGAGATCGCGCGGCGGCTCGGCGATCACGTCGAACGCGTCTCCTACGACGCGCCGATCCACAGCGCCGAGGACATCGGCACTACGCCGCTTCCGGCGCGCGTGGTGAACGTCAAGCCGTCGCGCATCGGCAGCCTGCGTGCGCTGTTCGAGGTGTACGCGCGCTGCGCGCGGGAGCGGCGGCCGATGTACGGCGGCGGGATGGGGGAGCTGGGCGTCGGCCGCGGGCAGATCGAGCTGCTGGCCGCGCTGTTCCACGCCGACGCGCCCAACGACGTGGCGCCGAGCGCCTACAACGAGGACGACCCGACGGGCGAGCTGCCGGCCAGCCCGCTGGCACCGCGCCCCGACGCGGTCGGCTTCCGCTGGACGACGTAGCGTCGGGGAGGCTGCTGCTGCGGTGGATCGGAACCAGCGACGCACGAGCGGCGCCGTGTGGGCGCCGCTCGTGTCTCATTCGTGTCGGCCACCTCGGACCGATAGCCGCTGTCCGTCGAGTCAGGGCCGCCAACCGGCTTGCGGCGCCAAGCTCCAGTGGATTCTGGGGTTCGGCTTCACCCGCGCGGGGTGGCGCTGCAGTCCCCAATTGATGCGCGGATTCGCTTCGCTCGCACCGGGGCGATACGCGCCATCCCCACTGGCGGCGCTTGCGCCGGGGGCGAAAGCGACGATCAGGGCGAGTGCGATCAGCAGAACGAGGGTGTGTGCCTTGCCTGCCATCTTTGACTCCTTCCGCTCGTTGGGTCGTCCATAACGACCCGATTGAGCCGATCGTGGATCAGCTGCCTCACCAATCGCTCACCGCGTGCTCTCTGCGACCTGTTTGCCTGGAAACACAAAGAGGGTCGCGGTCTAGTGCCGCGACCCTCTTGAGACCCCGATGTCAGCGCAGTTACGTGCTGCAGACGCCGCCCCAGTACCAGGCGCCGCCATTCTGCGAGACCGCACCCCATTCCCACCCCGAGTAGAGCCACTGCCCGCCGACAACGTGCGCGTACTGCACCCTGAACCGGTATTGCGACCCTGCCGGTGCGAAGAGCGAGAAGCTCTGCCCGCTCGACTGCCACGGAGCTTTCGCGAGATCCACGAGCGTCGCGCCGGTTCGCGCGTTATAGACGCCATACCGAAATGCGTAGAGGCCGAACGGATAGTGATCCGCGACAACGCGGATCTGGCCGTTTCCGTAGGCCGCTGAATAGCACGCGAAATTCAAGTAGCCCGTGCCCCCGTCAGGGAACGATTGCCCGGCTTTGGCAACGTCGGGTGTTGCCACCGCGGCCAAACTGACTGCGGCCACTGCGAGGGCCTTGAGAAGTGCGGTACGCATCGTGCTCTCCTTTTTCTGAGATCGCCCATGCGATCCGGTGAGGCGAGTGTCGGGAGGGCCGCTCACTGATCCCTCACCACGCGCTCTCCAGCCCGATCGGCTGCTGCGTTTGCCGGGGGCCTTGTACCCGCGTAGGCTCGTGGGGAGGCGGCGGTCTTGCAGGAGGCGCGAACCACAACTGAGTTCCGCTTGCTCGGACCCTTCGAGGCGCTCCGGGACGGTGTTCCGCTGGAGTTGGGCGGGCTCAAGCAGCGTGCTCTACTGGCATTGCTTCTCCTGAACGCCAACGAGGTCGTGTCCCGGGATCGGCTCGTCGAGGATTTGTGGGGCGAACATCCGCCGAAGGATGCCCCGCATACGGTCCAGGTGTTTGTCTCGCGCCTGAGGAAGTCGCTCGGGTCAGGCGTCATTGACACTCGTGCTCCGGGCTACCTCGTTCGGACCGATGTGTTCGAGCTCGACCTTGCGCGATTCGAGCGTTTACAGGCGCTCGGCCGTGATGAACTCGAGCGCGGTCGGGCAGTTGCGGCCCACCGCGCTTTTGGTGAGGCGCTGTCCCTCTTCCGCGGGGCGCCCCTAGCCGACTTCAACTATGAACCGTGGGCCGAGCGGGAAGTGAACAGGCTGGAGGAGGCTCGTCTCTCGTGCCTCGAGGAGCGGATCGCAGCAGAACTTGCGCTTGGTCGCCATGGATCGGTGCTGGTCGAGTTGGAGCACCTTGTCGCTGAGAACCCGTTTCGTGAACAGCTTCGAGGCTACTTCATGCTTGCGCTCTACCGGTCTGGCCGGCAGGCCGATGCCCTTGAGTCGTACAACGCAGCCAGGGCCGACCTGGATAGCGAGCTCGGAATCGAGCCGTCAGTCGAGCTGAAGGCGCTCCATCGCCGCATCCTGAACCAGGATGCAACCCTTGATGTCGAGGGACTCCCGGTGCGGCCACCGACGAACCTCCCGTCGCCACCAACTCCCCTCTTGGGTCGGGAGAGAGAGCTCCGGGAACTGATTGAAATCGTTCGCCGGCCGGAAGCGCGGTTGGTGACGCTGACTGGACCCGGTGGAACGGGTAAGACGCGACTCGCGCTGGAAGCTGCTGCACAGCTCACAGACGACTTCGAAGATGGCGTCTTCTTCGTTCCCCTCGCTGCGGTGCGCGAGCCTCGGCTCGTCGTTCCCGCCCTCGCACAGGCGGTCGGGCTCGGGGACCTGGGAGAGACGGCTGGAGAGTCGCTTGCTGCCCATGTCGCCGGGCGATCGATCCTGTTCCTGATCGACAACTTCGAGCAGGTCGTCGATGCGGCAACGGACTTGACTCCAATGCTCGGTGCCGGTGACAGCGTGCGCCTCGTTGTCACCAGCCGCCAACCCCTTCGTCTTGCGGCCGAGCGGGTGTTCCCCGTCACATCGCTCGCCGTTCCGCCGGTCGAAGGAGTGACGGACGCGGCTGAGTTGCGTGCCCTTCCCCGCCACCGAACTGTTTCTGGCACGCGCAGCGTCGCTGGAAGGAACCACGACCCTCTCTCTCGAGGAGGCTCGCGCGATCGCCGGGATCTGCTCGCAGCTTGACGGTCTCCCGCTCGCGATCGAGCTGGCGGCCGCAAGGACGAATGTCTTTTCGCCAACGGCGATTCTCAACCGCCTGCACGGGAAACTGACGCTGCTCACGGCGGCCACCCGCGACGCCGACGAACGACACCGGACGCTACGCGCCGCGATTCAATGGAGCCACGAGCTCCTCTCGGAGGAGGAGACGACGATCTTCGCGACGCTGAGCGTCTTTGCCGGCGGCGGCCGGTTGGAGGTGGTCGCGGAGGTCTGCGACCCCACGCCTGGCGAGGACCACAACGTGCTCGAAGTCCTCGGCGCGCTCGTGGACAAGAGCCTTCTTAGCCGTTTCGACGATCGCGACGGCGAGCCGCGCTTCTCAATGCTCGAGACGATCCGCGAGTATGCGGAGGAGCGCCTGGAAGAGTCAGGCGCAGCTCCTGAGCTGTATGGACGCTTCTTTCACTGGGCTTTGGCGCTCGCAGAGGAGGTTGGGTTCGGGTCGCGGCAGCACGAGTGGCTGCAGCGTGTGCAGGCAGAACACGAGAACGTGCGAGCGGCACTTCGCGTAGCGCCGTCTCCCGAAGACGGGTTGCGGCTCGCGTCCGCTCTCGTGGAGTTCTGGATCTGGGGAGGACACATTCGCGAGGGACGTCTCTTGGTCGATGCCCTCCTCGAGGCGGCCCCAGAGGCGCGTGTAGAGGTTCGAGCGAAGGGGAGTCTCGTTGCCGGCGAGCTCGCGATCCAGCAGGATGACTACGCTTCGGCCGCAGAGTCACTCGACCAGGCAGAGCAGCTATTCGCCCAGCTCGGCGACGAAGCTAGCCGCGCCCGTGTTGGCCTCGCCCGAGGCTGGATGGGGTTTCTCACTGGGAATCTCGATGCATCTCACGCACTGCTCGAGGAGGCACTCGAGAGGACCGAGCGCGCGGGCGGGCGCCACATGTACGCCCGCGCGCTACGCATGCTGGCCGTCGTCGAACGCCGCCGTGGAAATGACGAACCAGCGGCAAGCTTTGAAGAACGCAGCCTCGCTGTCTATCGCGAGCTGGGCGAGGAGCTAGGTGCAAGCGTCGTCCTCGCTGACATGGCCTGGAGTGCGGTTCTTCGCGGTGAATACGAAAGCGCGACGCGTCTAGCTGAGGAAAGTCTCGCCGGCTTCGGCTGGACGAGCGAGTCCGCAAACCCGCCCCTCCAGCATACGCTGGCTCTAGCGCTCTTCGGCCTCGAGGCGAGCAGCGAGGCGCTCCACGTTGCGCAGCGTGCGCTTCGGATGTCATGGGAGCAGCACGACGTCGTGTGCGCCTCGGCGCTCATCGACCTTCTCGGGGCGATCGCGGCAGACTCGGGTGCCGACGCAAAGGCGGCGAACCTCACGGGCGCGGCGGAGGCCTTGCTCGAACGAGCCGGAGCCTCAGCGACAGAGCTCGAGGGAGCGCGCGCCGTCTACGCCGCGACGATCGAACGGGCGCGCGATCGTGCTGGACTTCCGTCATGGACGGCTGCAGTCGCCTCTGGCGCTGCTCTTGGCTTTGAGGAGGCAGTCGACTATGCGCTCGGCGAAGACGCGCCAACGTCGAGGCCGCAGGGTGCCAGTCAGGTGCAGTAGCCCGCCCTCATGGCGGTGGCTATGGTCCCGTCACGGTACGGGTGGGGCAGCCCTCGGCGGTTTACGGCTCGCCGTCGTGGGGAGCACCAGGCCAGAGAGCTCTGGCCTCGGCGTCAATCCGGGCCTCCCCGTTTTGCGTAGGTCTTTCGATGGGCACTGTGTTTCGACAGGTCCGTTCACCCCGAGGGCTGGCAAGGTGATGCCCGTGCGGGACGATGAGCGCGCGTTCTGGCTGCGCGCGCCCGGCTGCGGGGAGATCCGGCCGGTCACACTGCCCGAGCCGGGGCGGGGCGACGTGGTGGTACGCACTTTGCGGTCCGGCGTGAGCCGCGGCACCGAGACGTTGGTGTTCCGTGGCGGTGTGCCGCCGAGCCAGTACGCCGCGATGCGGGCACCCTTCCAGGAGGGGGACTTCCCGGGGCCGGTCAAGTACGGCTACCTCAACGTCGGCGTCGTCGAATACGGCCCGCCCGAGCTGCAGGGCCGAACGGTCTTCTGCCTGTATCCGCACCAGACCGCCTACGTGGTTCCGGCCGGCGCCGTGACCGTCGTGCCGGACGGCGTGCCGCCCGCACGTGCCGTGCTCGCCGGCGCCGTCGAGACCGCCGTCAACGCGCTGTGGGACGCCGCACCTCTCATCGGCGACCGGGTCGCCGTGGTCGGCGCCGGGATGGTCGGCTGCAGCGTCGCCCGGCTGTTGAGGCGGTTCCCGGCCGTGCAGGTCACGCTCGTAGACGTCGATGCCGGCCGGGCCGATGTCGCGGCCGCGCTCGGCGTCGACTTCGCGTTGCCGGCCGACGCCGCCGACGGTCGCGACCTGGTCGTGCACACCAGCGCGACGTCCGCCGGGCTCCAGCAGTCGCTCGACCTGCTCGCCCCCGAAGGCACGGTCATCGACCTCAGCTGGTACGGCGACACCGAGGTTCGGCTGTCGCTCGGGGGCGCGTTCCACTCTGGACGCCTCGGCATCCGCGCCAGCCAGGTCGGGACGGTCTCCCCGGCCCGCAGCGGCCGCCGCACGACAGCCGACCGGCTGGCACTCGCGCTCGACCTGCTGCGCGATCCGGCCTTCGACGTGCTCGTCACCGGGCAGTCCCAGTTCGGCGAGCTTCCCGACGTGATGGCCCAGTTGGCCGCGGGGAGCCTGCCGGCGCTCTGCCACACGATCACCTACGGGGAGGGGTAGATCGTGTTCAGCGTGACCGTCCGCGATCACATGATGGTCGCCCATAGCTTCCGCGGCGAGGTGTTCGGGCCTGCGCAGCGGCTGCACGGAGCGACGTACGTCGTCGACGCCACGTTCCGGCGCACGGCGCTCGACGCGGACAACATCGTGGTCGACATCGGCCGCGCGGCCGAGGAGCTGCACGCCGTCCTCGCCGAGCTCAGCTATCGCAACCTCGACGACGAGGCCGCCTTCGCCGGCATGAACACCTCCACCGAGGCGCTCGCTCAGGTGGTCGCCGACCGGCTCGCCGACCGGGTGCACGCCGGCGCCCTCGGCGACACCGCCCGGGCGCTCGACGGGCTGGTCGTCACGCTGCACGAGTCGCACGTCGCCTGGGCGAGCTACGAGCGGCCGCTGGGATGAAGGTGCACGTGGTCATACCCGAAGGCATCGACGACCCGGCACGGCCGAGCGGAGGCAACACGTTCGACCGCCAGGTCTGCCGTGGGCTCACCCTGCGCGGCTGGTCGGTTCACGAGAACGCCGTGGCCGGCTCCTGGCCGCGACCGGACGCGGCGGCGTGCGCCGCCCTGGCCAGCGTCGTCGAGCGGATCCCCGACGGCTCCGTCGTGCTCATCGACGGACTGGTCGCGTCGGCGGCCACGGAGGTCCTGGTGCCGCAGGCGAGCCGGCTGCGCCTGGTCGTCCTCGTGCACATGCCGCTGGGACACCGCCCGGCGGATGACGGGGTCGACGACGCCCGGACACGGGAACGTGCCGTCCTCTCGGTCGCCGCCTCCGTCGTCACGACCAGCGCGTGGACCCGGCGCCGGCTGCTCGAGCTCTACCGATTGCCGGCCGACCGCGTGCACGTCGCCCAGCCCGGCGTCGATGCCGCCGACCTCGCGACCGGGACCGCGGCCGGCCGGGAGCTGCTCTGCGTTGCAGCGGTGACCCCCGACAAAGGGCACGACGTGCTGCTCGATGCGCTGGCGACGATCGCGGACCTGTCGTGGCACTGCGCGTGCGTGGGCAGCCTGGACCGCGACCCGGCGTTCGTCGACCGTCTCCGTCGCCGCGCGCTGGACGGCGGGATCGCCGACCGGATGTCGTTCCCGGGACCACGGACCGGAGTCGACCTCGAGCGCAGCTACGCCGCCGCGGACGTGCTGGTGCTGGCGTCGCGCGCCGAGACCTACGGCATGGTCGTCACCGAGGCGCTGGCGCGCGGCCTACCGGTCGTCGCAGCCGATGTCGGCGGGTTGACCGAGGCCCTCGGCCACGGCGCCGACGGTATCCGGCCGGGGGTGCTGGTTCCGCCCGACGATCCTGCAGCACTCGGCGCCGCGCTCCGGGCGTGGCTCACCGACGCCGAGCTGCGGGAGCGGTCGCCGCCGCGCCGCCCGCGAGCGCCGTGCGTCGCTCTCCGGCTGGTCGACCACCACGGCCGCCGTCGCGGATGTCCTGGCCGGAGCCTCGCGATGACTGTCGAGACCATCCGGGTCAGCAGGGAATGGCTCGCCCTCCGCGAGCCTGCTGACGCCGCGGCCCGCGCGCCCGACCTCGTCGAACAGCTGCGGATACGTCTTCCGACGTCCGGTCGCCAGGTGATCCACGACCTCGGCTGCGGTACCGGAGCGATGGGCCGCTGGCTCGCGCCACGGCTGCCCGGACCGCAGCACTGGATCCTGCACGACCGTGACGCCGACCTGCTTGCCGTCGCCGCCGAGGACCTCCCGGCGAGGCCGCCGACGGGACCGCGGTCACCGTCGAGACCAGGCGGTCCGACATCACCCGGCTGGACCCGGGCGATCTCGCCGACGCCACCCTCATTACCGCCTCGGCGATGCTGGACCTGCTGACCGGCGAGGAGCTGGCCGGGCTGGTCGCCGTCTGTGCCGACGCGGGGTGTCCAGTGCTGCTGACCTTGTCCGTCGTCGGTCGCGTCGACCTGAACCCGGCGGATCCGCTGGACGCCGCCGTGGCCGCCGCATTCGACGCCCACCAACGCCGCACGACGGAGAGGGGCCGCCTGCTCGGCCCGGACGCCGTCGCGGTCGCCCTCGCGGAGTTCGAGCGACTCGGGGCCGAGGTCCTCGTCCGGCCCAGCCCCTGGCGACTCGGCGCCTCCGATGCCGACCTGGCGGCGCAGTGGTTCACCGGGTGGCTGGGTGCCGCGTGCGAGCAGCAGGCCGAGTTGGCCGCCGAGACCGGCGCCTACGCGCGCCGACGTCTGGCGGAGGCAACTGCAGGACAACTTGCAGTCACGCGTGGACCACGCCGATCTGCTGGTCCTGCCCCGAGCAGATCGGACGCCAGGATGAGCCGGACCGCATGGGCGTGGGTTCGCCTCGTGGGCACTGCCGTCACGTTCACGGTTCTGGTCTGGCGCCTGGGCGCAGGCCCGTTCCTCGACGGCATCCGCACGGTCGACGGCCGGGCGCTGGCGGCAGCGGCAGCCCTCGCAGTCCTGACCACCGTGTGCTGTGCCTGGCGGTGGAAGATCGTGGCCCGTGGTCTCGGCGTCGACCTCTCGCTGTCCGCTGCGGTGGCGGCGTACTACCGGTCGCTGTTCCTCAACGTCACACTGCCCGGCGGGGTCGTGGGCGACATCCACCGCGGCGTCAGCCACGGTCGCGACGTGAGCGATGTCGGCCGCGGGTTGCGGGCCGTCGCCTGGGAGCGCTCCGCCGGGCAGATCGTGCAGGCCGTCCTGACCATCGTCGTTCTCCTCGCGCTGCCGTCGCCCGTGCACTCGTCCATGCCGCTGATCGCGATCGCGCGTCGTGGCGGCGGTGTTCGGCGCCGTGCTCGTGGCTCGGGCGCGACCCGGCGGCGGTCGATCCCGATGGGCGCGGGTCCGGAGCGCAGCGGCAGGCGACATCCGCGATGGGCTGCTCGCCCGGGGGGCTTGGCTGGGCATCGCGCTCGCGTCTGCGCTGGTCGTCGGCGGCCACGTGGTCACCTTCCTGATCGCCGCGCGGACCGCGGGCACCACCGCGCCACCATCCAGGATGCTGCCGCTGGCGTTGCTCGTGCTGCTGGCCATGGTGCTGCCCAGCGTCGGTGGCTGGGGGCCGCGCGAGGGCATGACGGCATGGGTGTTCGCCGCGGCCGGCCTGGGTGCGGAGCAAGGTGTCGCCACCGCCGTGGTCTACGGCGTCATGGTGTTCGTCGCCAGCCTGCCGGGTGCCGCCTTCCTCGTGGCGGCATGGTTCCGTAGTACTCGGCATCCGGGGCGGTCCGAACCGCAGCTCCAGTGGCGGGTCCCGATCGCCGTGCGGCAGGACGGAGACGCACATGCCTGACCGCCCGTACACCCTGTTGAGCTGCGGCATGTCGATCGACGGTTACCTCGGCAGCGCGTCGCCGCGGCGCCTCGCGTTGTCCAACGACGCCGACTTCGACCGCGTCGACGCGGTGCGCGCCACCTGCGACGCGATCCTGGTGGGCGCGGCGACCGTGCGGAACGACAACCCGCGGCTGCTGGTGCGCTCGAAGGCCCGCCGCGACGAGCGGACAGCACGTGGGCTCGCGCCGTCGCCGATCAAGGTCACCGTGACCGATCGGGCGGAGCTGGACGCCTGCGCCGACTTCTTCACCACCGGCGACACGGAGAAGCTCGTCTACTGCGCGAGCCCGCGGGTCGCCGACGCCCGGTCGCGACTCGGACCGGTCGCGACCGTGGTCGACGGTGGCCAGCCGGTGGAGATGCGCAGGATCAGCGAGGACCTCGGTGCCCGCGGAGTGGAGCGGCTGATGGTCGAGGGCGGCGGCAAGGTGCACACCCAGTTCCTGACCGACAACCTCGCGGATGAGCTGCAGCTGGTCGTCGCTCCCTTCTTCGTCGGCGACTCCCGAGCCCCGCGGTTCGTGAGCGACGGTCTCTTCCCCTGGAACCCCGACCGGCGGGCGACGCTCGCCGAGGTCTGCCAGATCGGCGATGTGGTGCTGCTGCGCTACGCGCTCTCGCAGCGATTCAGGACCGACTGACCGAGGAGACCAATGCCGCTGCCGCTGCCCACTGCGACGATCCGCACCCAGCTGTCCGTACCCCTGCGCTTCCCCGACGGGTACGCCACGCCCGCCCGAGTGTTCAGCTTCGACGGGCTCGTCGACGGCCAGGAGAACCTCGCCTTCGGTCTGGGCGATCGGGCCGCTGCTCTCACGTCCGCTGAACGCGAGCGGGTACCGCTGATCCGGCCGCACAGTGAGTGCCTCACCGGCGACGTGTTCGGCAGTCAACGCTGCGACTGCGGGCCGCAGCTACGCGAAGCCGTCGAGCGCATCGCCGACTCCGGCGGCTTCCTGTTGTACCTGCGGCAGGAGGGGCGCGGCATCGGTCTCTACGCCAAGCTCGACGCCTACGCGCTGCAGGACACGGGGCTGGACACCTATGAGGCGAACCTGGCGCTGGGCCACGGCGAGGACGAACGCAGCTACCTGGTCGCCGCGCAAATGCTGCAGGCGCTGGGGGTGTCGCGGATTGCTCTCCTCAGCAACAACCCGGACAAGGCCCGGCAACTCCGACGGTATGGAGTGACCGTCGCGGCGCTGGTGCCGACGGGCGTGCACCTGTCCGCCGCGAACGCCCGCTATCTGGAGACGAAGGCGCGAAGGGGAGCGCACACGTTCGACGTCCGACTGTCAGCGGGGTGAGCTACCGAGACACCCAGGAACGTACTAGCCCACGTACCCACGAACACGGAGGCACGGTGCGAGCGGTTCAAGCCGGTCCGGCGACCGGGTTGATCGCCCAGGTGCTGCTGCTCGGGGCCCTCGCGGGGACCGTCGGCCTCGGCGGCGCTGGCTGGGTGGTCGGAGTCACCTGCGGCGTGATCATGAATGCGGCACTGGCGCGCGGCCTCGCCCGCCAGCGCTCCGACCGGCTGGCCCCGGCCGACTGGGTGACCCTCGCTCGGGCGACGCTCGCCGTCGGAGTCGCGGCACTGACCGCGGACTCGTTCGACCAGCCCGCGCCGGTCACGATGCTCGTGACACTCACGGTCGTCGCGCTCGCACTGGATGCGGTCGACGGCTGGCTCGCGCGACGCACAGGGACGACGACGTTGGGCGCACGCTTCGACGGCGAAGTCGACGCGTTCCTGATCCTCGTCCTCAGCGTGTATGTCGCCCGCTCGACCGGCGTGTGGGTACTGGCGATCGGCGCGGCACGCTATGCGTTCCTCGCAGCCGGGTGGGTGCTGCCCTGGATGCGTGAGCAGCTACCGCCGCGCTACTGGCGCAAGGTCGTCGCTGCGACTCAAGGGATCGTTCTGACGATCGCAGCTGCAGACGTCCTGCCGCCGGCTCTGACCCAAGCCGCCCTCGTCGCCGCGCTTGCCCTGCTTGCCGAATCGTTCGGCCGCGACGTGTGGTGGCTGTGGAGCCACCGGCACGCCACGCACAGTCGAGCCGGCGCTCACGGCGGCCTCCGGCGCGGACAGGTGCGAGCACGTATGGCCGCAGTGCTCACGATCCTCGCCATTCTGCTTGTGTGGGTCGCCCTCGTCGCTCCGAACCAGCCGAGCCGGCTCACGGCCGGCGCGTTCCTGAGGATCCCGCTCGAGGGCCTCGTCGTCATCGCCCTGGCACTCGCCCTGCCCGCCGCCGCGCGACGGCTCCTGGCCTGGGTCGTCGGGCCGGCTCTCGGTCTGCTGGTTCTCGTGAAGATCCTCGACTTCGGTTTCTTCACGACCTTCGACCGGCCGTTCGACCCCGTTGGTGACTGGAGCTACGCAGGGATCGGCATCGAGACGCTGCGTGACTCGATCGGTCGGACGGACGCGAACCTGGCCATCGTCGGTGCGGCGCTGCTTGGCGTCGCCGTCTTCGTCCTCACGACCCTGGCGGTGCTTCGCCTGACCCGCGTCACGGCCGTCCACCGCCGCTGGTCGCTCCGGGCCGTCACGGCGCTTGGCGTCGTCTGGGTGCTCTGTTGGGTGTTCGGCGCCCAGCTCGTCTCGGACGCGCCAATCGCTTCCGCGAGCGCCGCCGGCCTCGCTATCGACGAAGTACGTGCGGTGCAGGCTGGACTTCACGACAACGAGATCTTCGCCGACGAGATCGTCCGCGACCGCTTCCGCGACACCCCTGGCCACCAGCTCCTGACCGGCCTGCGCGGCAAGGACGTCATCCTCGCGTTCGTCGAGAGCTACGGAAGAGGCGCGGTCCAGGGTTCCTCTTTCTCGCCACGGATCAACGCTGCTCTCGACAAGGGGACGAAACGACTGCAGGCCGCCGGCTTCTCCTCCCGGAGCGCCTTCCTGACCTCGTCGACGTTCGGCGGCGCCAGCTGGCTGGCGCACTCCACCGTGCATTCGGGACTCTGGGTCGACAGTCAACGGCGCTATTACCAGCTCGTCAAGACTGACCGCTTCACACTCAGCCGGGCGTTCAAGCGGGCCGGGTGGCGGACCGTCGGTGACCTGCCGTCGAACAACCGGGAGTGGCCGCAGGGGGAGTCGTTCTACCGCTACGACAAGGTCTACGACCGGCGTAACGTCGGCTATCGCGGCCCGCGGTTCGCGTACGCTTCCATGCCCGACCAGTACGTCCTCGCCGCCCTGCAACGCCTCGAGCTCGCGAAACCCGACCGCCGCCCCGTCTTCGCGGAGGTCGACCTGGTGTCGAGCCACGCGCCGTGGACTCGCATCCCGCGGCTGATCGACTGGAGCGACATCGGCGACGGCTCGGTCTTCAACAACATTCCGGTGGACCAGGTGACAAAGGGCGAGCTCTGGAGCGACCCCGACCGGGTACGTGCGGCGTATGGCCGGTCGATCGAGTACACGCTGAACGCCCTGTTCTCGTTCGTGCAGCACTACGGCGGCGACGATCTCGTGCTCGTCGTCCTGGGCGACCATTCGCCCTGGACGATCATCAGCGGGCAGGACCCGAGTCACGACGTGCCGATCTCGGTCATCGCGCACGACCCGGCGGTGCTGGACCAGATCGCCGGGTGGGACTGGGAGGACGGCATGCGGCCCGGCCCGCAAGCGCCGGTCTGGCCGATGAACGCCTTCCGCGACCGCGTCCTCAGCGCATTCGGCTCGCACCCGGCGACGCGGTAGTACGGGAAGCACGGTGATCCGGTTCAACTGTGGGCGCGCGGAACGGCCATGAAGCAGGACGAGCGAGCTCCGTTCGTCCAGGCCCTGCAGCGAGCCCGCGTATCGGCGTACCCCGCTGGCGAGTTCGTCGGGCAGGAGAGCTTCATGCGCGCTACAGAGATTCGAGCTCTGGCCGATCGGGCCGGCATCGCATCCGGGGTCTCCGTGCTGGATCTCTGCTGCGGCGTTGCCGGGCCTGGACGGTTCATCGTTCAGGAGTTGGGCTGCACGTATCTGGGGGTCGACTCCAGCTCCAGCGCCATCGACATCGCACGTGAGAGCGCCGGCGATCTTCATTGTCGCTTCGAGGTCTCGCGGATCCCTCCGGTCCCGCCCGGCCCGTTCGACGTGGTGCTCTTGCTCGAGACCATGCTCGCCTTTCCTGAAAAGGAGCCGCTGCTTCAGGAGATATCCCGGGCGCTCACGACCGGCGGGCGGTTCGCCTTCACCCTCGAAGAGGGCCTGCCTCTCACGGAGGCAGAGCGAGAGAGCATGCCCGACGCCGATACGGTCTGGCTGACCCCGCTGGAGGAGATGCTCGCCTACTTGGAGCTGGTCGGGCTGAGTGTCCGCTGGCAGGACGACTGCAGTGAGTCCCACCGCGCCGTGGCAGACTCATTGATCAACGCATTCGCCGCCGAGGCGACGGAGATTGGCGCGCAGATCGGGCGCAGGGCACTGGAGGAGCTACTGGCCGCCCACCGGCTCTGGAGCGACTGGCTTCGGGAAGGACGGGTCCGCAAGTTCGCTTTCGTTGCGGAGAAAACGGAGACGCGACGCACGACAGCCGCGGGCGTCGCAGCGTCGTAATCCGCCGTTGTCTTGGTTGGCGACGCGCAGGATGTCTTGCGCGATTCGCACAGGCGAAGCGAGGTTTGGATGAGGTGAGACCCATAGGATCGTGAAAGACGCGGGAGCCACTTCACGGAGGGAACCGTTGGTCAAGCGGAGCGTGGGTAGGAGCGTGGGGGTTTCACCGGAGGCGCTGGCCTCGATCAGTAGCCCGGCGCGGGTCGAGACGCCGTTCGGCGGTTTTGAGTTCTTCGACGGGCTGCCGTTGCCTGAGACGGTCGACCGTAGCTACGAGACGCTCGATCTCCTGCGGGCGATTGACGTCTTCCTGAACTGCGTGCCCGGCGCGTCGATGCTCGCGATGCGGAACGGGCTGCGCAGCGTCGGCGTCGACGCCTCGAACAAGCTCGCTGTGACCGACCCGAAGGCTGACTCGGCGCAGCTGATGCTGACGGCGAACACGGTCACGACCTACGGCACCGGATTCCTCGACCTTCGCCGCGACGGCCCGACCGTGATCGAGGCGCCGCCGAACTCGCTCTCGTTCGTCGACGACGCGTGGCAACGCTACGTCGCCGACATGGGCCTCGCCGGCCCTGACAAGGGCGCAGGCGGGAAGTACCTGTTCCTGCCTCCGAGTTACGACGGCGACGTCCCGGACGGCTACTTCGTCGCCCGCTCCCCGACCTACTCCAACTGGATCGTGATCCGTGCCCTCGACGGCATCGAGAGCCTCGAGACCACGCGCATCTACCCACTCGCCGCAGCGGGCGCGCCCGCCGGAGATGGAGTTCATCAACATCGCGCGCGTCGCGTTCAACGGCACCCACTCCAACGACTTCAGCTTCTACGAGGAGATCGACACGATCGTCCAGGAGGAACCGTCGGAGGCGCTCGACCCGGAGCGGGCGGGCCAGGTCGCGTCGATCGGGATCGTCAAGGGCCGGCCGTTCGCGCCCGACGAGCGGATGCGCGGCATCCTCGAAACGGGCGCGCGAACGGCAGCGGGGATCGCGCGCACGCTCCTGTACAAGCCGCGAGACCCGCGCGCCTACTACTACCCCGATGGCTCCTGGAAGAACGCCTTCGTCGGGGGCAGCTATGAGTTCCTCAGCGAGGACGGGGCGCGGCTGCTCGACATGCGGGCGATGATGCACTACGTCGGCACCGGGATCACACCCGCGATGACCCAGGCCCACGTCGGCGTCGGCTCCCAATACGCATTCACAGCCGAGGACTCGAGCGGGGCGTGGCTCGACGGAGGCAACCACTACACGCTGCGGCTTCCGGCTGGTATCCCGGCCAAGACGTTCTGGTCGATCGACATCTACGACACCCAGACCCGCGCACTGCTCCAGACCGACAACCCCTGGCCGAGCATCAACAGCTTCGCCGGCGAGACCCCGGTGACCGAGGCCAACGGCGACACCGTCATCCACTTCTCGCCCGACAAGCCCGACGGCGAGATCAACTGGCTCCAGACGATCCCGAAAAGGGGCTGGTTCACGATCCTCCGCCTCTACGGGCCACTCGAACCGTGGTTCGAGAAGACCTGGAGACCCGGCGAGATCGAAAGGGTTGATGGCTGAGCAGGAACTGGCCGCCGCAAGAGGGCGTTGCCGTTCGCGCAAGCGCCGCATGAACGCGAATCCACTCGAGCCGCGCCATGCGGCTGCCGGTGGGGAGGGTGGCGCCGGCGCGGGCTGACCAGGCGTGGGCTCACGCCGAGTCGAGGAGCGCGCCGCCCTTGTCGCGTAGGCAGCAGTACCCGGTGATCGGGTGCCCGAACTCGGTGAACGCGTTGTCCCACCACTGCGCGCTGTTCCAGAGGTGCTCGGGGGCGCTGTTCCGCTCGGAGGCTGCCGGAGAGAGGTCGAGCGGAACCCCCTCGAAGGCGTACTCGACGAACGCCGACGAGAACAGGGGGAACCCCTCGCGGAGCGGGTTCGGGCGCAGGCCGCCCGACCAGAGGTAGCTCGCCCAGACTCCCAGCGTCTCCCAGAAGTCGTAGCGAAGGCGGTCGAGGTTCGGATTCGAGATCGCGCGGTCTGCGACCTTTTCGACTTCTTTCTCATCCATCGCAACGCTGAGCAGGGCGACGTTTGCGTCGACCTGGTTGTCGGCGTAGACGGCGAGTTTTGCGTCGCTGACCGCGTTGTTGGCCGGCTCGGGGAACCTGCCGGTGCGTGAATAGATGCTGACCTCCCTGATCGGCAGCTCGCCGATCGACGCCACGTCGGACAGGCGCCCCGCGATGAGGAACGTGTGGGACCAGAGACTCGGGCGGAGATCCCAGCGGAGGACCGCCTGAGCGTGCCTCAGCGTCACTCCCGGAAGGTCACGCTGGCCGAGTAGGCCGATCGTCATCAGCCCGCCGTGGCCGGCGTCGTTCTCCGTCAGCTTGCCGAGCGCCGCCTCGAAGAACTCGAGGTTGTCCTTTTCGCGGTAGTCATCGGTCCAGTCGTGGACCCGTTCGCTCTTCGTGGTCGAGCCTGAGTTGCGGATCATGGCGTCCTTTCTCGCGCTAGCGGAGTACGAGCTCCTTTCGATAGATCTGGACGACCGGGCCACCCTGCGACCGGCCGCGCAGCACACGCTTCCAGTACGGGCGCGGGTCGCGGCTCCGCAGGCGCCAGAGCTCGAGCTCGAACAGCACCTGGTTGCCCCATGGCCGCATGCGCACGGCGGCGATGTTGTCGTCGATCGTCCGGCTCAGCTCGACCTCCGCGACGTCCCACTTGTGCTCCACGGCCTCCGCGGCGAATTTGACGTTGAGCGGAGCCTCCTTCGCCTTCACCTCGGCGATGAACGGACCGACCCGGGAAGCAGGCGAGGTGACGAACTCGTGCACGTACGCGGCCGGCTGCCGGCCGACGAGCGTGGCCGCGGCGTACCGGCCCGTATGGATGTCACCGGTCAGGATCAGGATGTCGTGTGGTTCGCTCTTGGTCAGGCTCGTCTCGAAGACGCCGCACAGGCGGGCGAAGTCCTCGGTGAAGCTCGCGAGCGACCGGTCGGTCTTGCCGCCCTCGTGGTCGAAGAGTGGCTGTCCCAGCACGATTACTCCCGGCCCCTTCAAGCCGTTCGCCCAGTCGGCGAGCTTGTTCCGTTGGTCCTCGCTGAAAGCGGCGGCTTTCTTGTCGTGGTTGATGTCGCCGCGCTCCGACCGTGAGTCGGTCACGAAGAACGAGACAGGGTCGATGTCGAACTGGAAGTACCGCCCCTCCTCGGGATTGAGCCCGCGCTGGAAGCGGAGGTACGTCTCCTGGGCAGCCTCGCTCGACTTCTCGCGGAACTTGTCGTACGTCTGCGGCAGCCAGATCTGCTTCTCGGGGTAGTTGTTCCAGAACTCGTGGTCGTCGCACGTGAAGTAGTTCGGGGCCGAGGTGAGCACATCGCGGTAGTACGTGTCGCCCCAGTAGCTCTCGTAGCGGTCGCCGAAGAGCTTCGGGATGTTCCTCGGCAGGGGGTGAAGCGGGTAGTCGTGGTAGATCTGGTCGCCGATCAGCAGCTTGAAGGTCGGATCGACGATTCTCGAGACCTCGAGGACACCTCGGCGGTAGGCGCCCTCCTTGTCGCCGGGGAGCCAGAAGCACGAGGAGACCAGAAACGTCATTCCCTTCGGGTCGAGCGAGGCGGGCAGGCTCCGCCACCGGTAGGTGCCGGCGCCGGGAATCGTGATCTCGTAGCGCGCACCGGGCTTCGGATCGTCGAGCTTGACCGTCAGGACTCCCATCCTGCGGCTCAGCCCCTCGTAGGGTGGGAACAGCTTCCAGTTGGCGTCGGCCTCGTCATAGCTCTGCACGACGCCCTGGTGGCGCACCTCGATCGGCTTGGGCGGCTTGAAGTCGTCGTCCCCGGGCTGCGAGAGCCAAATCCGCCAACCATCCCCCTTTTCGAGCGGAGCTCCAGGCACAACCCACAGCGAACCCAAAGGAACCTCTTTCCCGTCGAATGTTTCAGGAGCGACCGTAGGTCTCTCGCCCGGGGCAAGTCAAGGTGCGCTGGAGGTCAGGCGGTGACTCGGTCGTACACGTATTTGATACCTGCGCCTACTGAAATGAGCGCGGTGACTCCGAGGAGGATCCAGCCTGCCGTCTCTGTGTGGTCGACGTCGGCGATGCGGCCGACCACGATCAGGACGGTTGCGGCGACGGTCGCGGCGGGCGCAAGCAGGCGGAGCACGATCCGGAATCGGGATCGAAGCTTCGTATCTCCAATCGGTGTTTGCTCTCCGGCGACCCCAACAAGTTGATCGAACTTGGACATGTCAGCGTCTCGGAGGCCGACGAGGCTGGGATCTCGCGTCGCCCAGTCGGCCGCCTCGGTACGGCGGGGCTCGGGGAGCTCGGAGAGGGAGCGTCCAAGGTGCTCACGCGCCCGCTCGATTACGGCAGCATTGGCTTTGCCGTCGGCCCCCGGTCTCTTTTGTGCAAGCCGCGAAAAGAGGCAAGCGAGCTCGTACTGAACGCGATAGTTCGCTTTGCCCCGCAGGCGGTAGCGGCTGACGCCCAACCAGGCCACAAATCTCTTCCATCTGTCGTGCTCGGGGTCGCGATCGTCGGCGAGCTCGATGACGTAGCGGAAGAGCCAGTCGCCACCCCCACCCTCAGCGTACTGACGCCTGTCGGGCCGTAGCTCCTTGTTGGGCCGGCGTTCTGGCGCCCGGTTCTCGGCGAGTGCAATCAGATGATTTTCGAGCTCGCGCAGTTCGCGCCGCAAGAGCGATTTCAGCACGCGTCGCTCGATCCGTGCCGACCAGACGAGCAGGACCGCGGCCGGCTCGACTGTGCGATCGAGAAACTTGGCTAGCGGCCAATCACCTGCGATAGATCGGCGCCGCGGCTTTCGTCTGAGCCGACGGACAAGGCGCAGCAAGGCCGCAGGTAGTCGTTCCGACCAGCTCACGTACCAGGACGGGTTCCGGCCCGCCCACCGCCAGCCCATGTCGGCGAGGACCGCCGCGGTCACTCTGATTACCTCGAGCGCGTCGTCTTCGGCCTCCTTGAAGCCCCTTTTGCCGGACACGCCCACAGAGCTGCGCAGGTCGGCCATGTCCTTCACGGCAGCCGAGGCGCCCTTGTCGGGGCTCTTGACTAGCCCGTCCGGTCCCTTCTTGGTGCCGTTGGCCGCGTGTAGCTTCTGAGCAGCGAGGGAGTACGAGATTCGATACCAGGTGGGGTCGGCGAGCTTCTCGCTCATACGCAACGCGGCGCTGTTCACGGTCTCGCTCTTACGCGACGCGGCGCTGTTCATGGTCTCGCGGCGTACGCGCTAGCGAGGGCGTGCTGGGCGCGCTTGAGTAGGAGGATTGATTCGGGGAAGAGGCCCCACGACCGTGCGAGCAGGAGAGCGAAGTTGACAAGCGCGGCCACGTTGTTGCGGTCGATCTCCAACGCCTGGGCGTACGTCTCCGCGGCCTCGTCGTAGCTGTTGTTGCGGTGAAGTTCGATCGCGGTACACAGCAGTGAGAAGCTCTCCGCGTTGGACGTAATGACGCCCACGCGGGAGTCGAGAGCCAGGGCTGCCTCGTACTGGACCCATGCTGCGGCGGGACCCGCGAATCTGTAGTAGGGAGTGCTGACCGATTTGGGTGGGTCCTCCTCCCCTGTGGGCGGAGGAGTGTCGGCCGGTTGATGCGAGTTCTCGTCGGCGGGTCCGGGTGCGGCCGCCGGCATGTGGTCCCACAGAACACCGCGTGCCTGAAGCTGCCGACGGTTGTAGAGAGCAAGCGCTACTCCGCTCCCGTTGGCTCCCGTCGGAAGCAGTTCACCGGTCGCTGCGAGTCGGCGCTTGAAGCCCAGGTTGTCGACGAACGACAGCACCGCCGCGATGAGCTGTAGCTGGTCCACCTGGGCCATGTCGCCGACCGCCCTGGAGAGCGCGTCCTCGTCGGAGAACAGCTCGACGTTGGCGACCACGAAATCGAGGTTGTAGCCGTCGTCGCGAACGCGTCTCTCCCTGCGCCAGACGCCGATCAATTGCTCTTCAACGAGTGCGCTGAAGCCAGCTCCAACCTTGGGGTTCACTGCACCGTCGGTGAACGGCCGTACGACGAGTGACGCTTTCCGAAAGATGAGAGATGTGGCAATCGAGCCGAGCGCGATGAGGACGAGAAGCATCAGAAGAACGGCACCGAGGTGAACGGGGAACTTCGGCAGATAGTTTGCGATGCGCTCGGACCAGGGGTCGTCGGTCGCTGATGGAGCAAGTCCTGCTAGTGCGCACTCGCTCTCGGTGTTTTCGCGCAGCGCCTCCGCATATTTCCGCACCGAAGCGTCATGGTCGCTCGGTGCAAGTTCCGCACCCTGCTCGCAGAGATGGCTCTCTTGACGCTTGACGACGGCGACGTCCTGCAGGCCGTCGATCGCACACTGCGGACCGCTGTCCTCGAGCAGGTCCACGTAGGCATCTCGAGCCTTGTCGACCTCGTTGTTGCGAAGGAGAGAATCCGCACGCTGGCAGACGGCGCCGGGTGCCGGCTGGGCCGCCACGGACGTTGCGGAGCTGCCGAAGAATGCGAGCGAGCCGGCGGCAAACGCAGCAGCGCACTTTGTCGCGAACGCCACGAGGCGACAGTAGTGCCCTCGACCTCCCAACGCAACGGGTCTAGAACCGCGGCAGCGCGAAGCGGGCGAAGCGAGCCGCGGCCGCGACAAAGTCGGAGACTTGCGACGAGAGCAGGGCTCTTTGCTCGTGATCCTGTGGGGATTGCTGGCTACTTGCGGCAGCTCGCGGCTACCTCACGCGGGATGAGTGCGGGATCGTTCGTTGTCTTACCTGACGACGTGCGGGAGTCTGCGCACGCTCGCGCCGCTTCTCGAGGAGCGGCGCGAGCAGCGCGAGATGTCGTCGGGTCTGGTCGAGGCGTCTGCCCTCAGTGCTCTCCGGGCACGAGCGGAATGCTCGGGTCGAAGAGCAGCATGTGCGGCCCTGCCGGACCGGTAGTGGTCTTCTTCTTAACGTTCGTGAAGCTGACCCAGGCTCGTCCGTTTGGACGCGACGGAGTGAGGCGACCAGACTGCTGGTTGACTCGGAAGAGCCAGATGCCGTAGTTGTCGTTACGCGGCGCCCCGAAGTCGGGGTCGTTGTCCCAGGGCGTGAGCAGCGAGTTCGTCACGTAGAGGCGCTTGTTGTCGCGGCTCAGGCGCAGCATGTTCGGGTGCGGCACGGAGACCGTGGCTTTGAGAACGGGCCTGAACGGGTCCCTGATGTCGAACTGCTGCACCGTGTCGCCGAACCAGTTGCTCACATAGAGGTACTTGCCGTCGTTGGAGACGATCACATCAGGCGGCAGCGCGAGCTCGTCCTTCGGGCCGAGCACCTGCTGGAAGTCGTAGACGCCGTCGCCGTCGTCGTCGTCGGCCAGCCAGATCGCGCTCGTCCCGGGCGCGTTGATGAACGCCCGCCGAACGCCCTTTTTCAGGACGAAGTGCACCATCAGCGCCCCGCTCGAAGGACCGAGGTTAGCGGTCTGGATCACCTTTCGCTTGCGAACGTCCCAGACTGCAACCTCATCGCCGAGGCAGCCTGGGTCGATGCCCTTCGCGCACCCGGCCGGCGAGCCGAACGTCGTGCTGATCCCACGATTCGCGTTGGGCAGCGACTCGAAGTCGTACATGTACTTCGGGTCGGAATCGCCAGGCCCACGCACCGGTCCCGGGCCGAAATGCCCCACGAACGCGCCGGTCTTGTCGTCGATCTCGACCATGCCTCCGGGGAGCGTCGTGTCGCTCGCGGCACCGATCATCGTGACGAGGGCACGGCCGTGGGGCATGCCGTGACCCATCACGCCGTGTGGCACGACGTAGCCGCTCTTCGCGGCCAGCTGGTCGTTGACCGTCCTCAAGCTCAATCGCCGGCCGTCGCCCTTGACGTCGAAGACGTGGATCCGGCTCGAGAAGAGGCCCGGCACGAGCAGCCGCTTCTGGTCGTGCGAGTAGCCGTAGTGGTGGAGCTCGTCGCCCACGTTCGGCATGTCTATGCGGTTCACGATCCGGCCGAAGTCGCGCCGACGCGGATCTGCGCCCACTACGGCGATGAAGTCCGGATCGGTCGTGCTCTGCGCGATTGTGCTGACGTAGAGGTATCGCTCTTGCGTCCGGCCTTGCTTCGTGCCGTGACTGTGTCCGGGCGTCGCAGCTCCGGACCCAAACGCGGTGGCGACCAAGGCCACCAGTGCCGCCAGGGCGCAGGCGAGCGCCATCAGCCCGACTGTGATTCGAGTTCTCATCGTTCTCCTCCTGGTCTGGTTACCGCGCCGTCGGCGCGGGCTTCGTTGTCTCTGCGCGGTCCGCGACGGAGCCGCCTGCCGAGCCGGAAGAGCTCGAGCCGGAACAAGGCGAGCGTGATCGACAGCGAGCCGGCGGTAGCAAGTGCCGCCTGGAGGAGCGGTGCCTCGCCGCCGTGGTGTCCGAGGATCACGGGAACACCTCCGAGGTCGAGTCGCCGCCCTGCAGCCGCACCTCGTGCGCCCGCGCTGGGCCGTCCGGACGGTCGTGGAAGTCGACGAAGAAGTTCGGGTCGACCGCCATCGAGCCGTCTTCGCCGATGTCCACCTTGAGCAAGTACGAGCGCAGCCCGGGGTAGAACTGGTTGTCCCAGCTCGAGAGCAGCGAGTTGGTGACGTAGAGCCGCCGCCCGTCGTAGGAGAGCTGCAGCATCTGCGGCCCGCCCGTGAGCGGGCGGCCCGCGTCGCTCTCCTTGCCGAGCACGCCGCCGAGCCACAGGCGACCCGTCAGCTGTGGGGACGCCGGGTCGGACACGTCGTAGCGGCGCAGGTCTCCGTGCAGCCAGTTGGAGAAGTAGAGGGCCTTGTCGTCCAGCGAGAGGACGAGGTCGGTGATCAGCCCCGGAACGGGGATCGGCCAGCCGTCGAGGTCCACCGGCTCGACCGCGACGACCGGTTCGGCCGCATATGAGCCGTTCGCACGGTGGAAGTGCCAGAGCGTCGACGAAAGCGCAGCGCCGACGAAGCCCTCGTCCGCTTCGGGGTCGTGCTTCCAGCGGATCTCGAGCGGGACGAGGCCGTTCGCGCCGAGGTCGATCGTCTGCTCGAGCTCGCAGCGCTCGAGGTTCCAGAAGTGGAGCCGCTGCCCGTAGCGGCCGGCCTCCACGTCCGCGAGGTCGAAGCCCGGCTCGTAGGCGTTCGGCACGCCGAATTCGCTCGAGACGAGCACGTTCTTGCGCGGCTGGTACCAGAAGTCGTAGTTCATCGCCGGCCGCGGGCCTCCGTTCTCCCAGCGGCCCTTCACCTCGAACGTCGTCGCGTCGAGGACCGCGAAGCCGCCGGCTGCGTTGCCGTCGGCGTCGCCGAGCATCGACAGGACGACGTTCCCGCCCGGCATGCAGTGCGTCGTGTGCGGGCGTGTGTAGCCGGTCGCCCGCACGAGGTCCTCCGGCTCGATGACCTTCTCGATCTGCGGCTGGAGCGGGTCGTCGGCGACGTTCACGACGTAAACCCGGGACGAACGGAAGCCCGGCACGATCAGGTGCGAGCGGTCCAGCCCGTGACAGGCGGACGCACAGCGGTTCCAGCCGAAGTGGTGGAGCTCGTCGCCGACGTACGGCATCGGCGTTTCGTGCACGATCCGCCCGTAGGTCTCTGACTCCGGGCGTGTGTCGACTACCGCGAGGAAGTCGGGCGCGTCCACGTCCGACGCGGCTCGCATCGCGGCGACATACAGGTACTCCTCCGGCGGCGCCTTCTGCGCGTCCGCGGGCGAGCTGTGGAACGGGGCAGGTCCCTGCCCGTGATCGGTGTGTGACGCGGGGATCGCCATTCCTCTCTCCTTTCACCTGGTGAGCGCGGTGGAGCAAAGGAGACTCGGAGGCGGCTGCCCGTCGGCTGCTCGCGGGTAATCAGCCGGTAAATCGATGCCGTGGTACGGTCACCGCGAGGCCTTATGGACTTCCGCATCCTCGGACCACTCGAGGTCAGCGACGGCGACCGCGCGGTGCGGCTGCGGGGGGGAAAGCAGCGGGCGCTGCTGGCGCTGCTGCTCGTCAATGCCAACCGCACGCTGGCGATCGACCGGATCGTCGACGAGTTGTGGGGCGAGGACGTACCCGAGACGGCCCAGAAGATGGTGCAGATCCATGTCTCGCGTCTGCGCAAAGCGTTGCCGGCCGGGATGCTCCAGACGCGCCCGCCGGGATACGCGCTCGCCGTCGAGCCGGAAGCCCTCGACCTCCACCGCTTCGAGCAGCTCGTCGCGGCTGCTCGCGCGGCGCTCGACGCGGGGCATCCCGACCCGGCGGCCGAGGGATTCCGCGCCGCGCTACAGCTCTGGCGAGGCCCCGCGCTCGCCGAGTTCGCCTCCGAGCCGTTCGCGCGGCCCGAGGCCGCTCGCCTCGACGAGCTGCGCATGAGCGCGCTCGAGGAGCGCATCGAGTCCGACCTGGCGCTCGGCCGCGACCATGCACTCGTCCCCGAGCTCGAACCGCTCGTCGCCGCGCATCCGTTCCGCGAGCGCCTACGCGGCCAGCTGATGCTCGCGCTCTACCGTTGCGGCCGGCAAGCGGATGCGCTCCACGTCCTCCAGAGCGGGCGCCACAGGCTGGTCGAGGAGCTCGGGATCGCTCCCGGCCCTGCCCTCCAGGAGCTCGAGCGGCGGATTCTGAACCAGGATCCTTCACTCGATGTCGACCGTCACGCCGATGAAACGCAGTCGCAGCCAGGCGTGGCCGTCGAGCGGAAGCTCGCGACGATCGTCTTCGCCGACGTGGTCGGCTCGACGGAGCGCGGCGAGCGGCTCGACCCCGAGCGGCTGGACGCGCTCCTGGGCGTCTACTTCGAGACGCTGTCCGAGGTCGTCGCCTCGTGGGGCGGGACGGTCGAGAAGTACGTCGGCGACGCGATCGTCGCCGTCTTCGGCGTCCCGGCCGCACACGAGAACGATCCCGAACGTGCGGTGCGGACGTCGCTCGAGCTCGTCGACCGGCTTGAGCTGCTCAACGAAAGCTTTCGCGAGCGTTACGGCATCACTCTCGCGATTCGGATCGGGATCAACACGGGCGAGGTCGTCACCGGCGAGCGGCGCCTGGTCGCCGGCGACGCGGTCAACGTCGCCGCCCGGCTGGCGCAGGCGGCTGAGCCGGGCACGGTCCTCGCCGGCGACCGGACGTTCGCCGCGACGCGCCGGCTGTTCCGTTTTGACGATGCGCTCACACTCGACCTGAAGGGCGCGAGTAAGCCGGTGCTCGGGCATCGGCTGGGCGGGACGCGGCTCGAGCCGGAGATGCCCGCTGCGCGCCGCTCGCCGCTGGTCGGGCGCGGGCGCGACCTAGCACGTCTCCAGGAGCTCCTGGACGAGTCGGTGCAGGCGGCAGCGCCACGCTTCGCGCTCGTCTTCGGCTCGGCCGGGATCGGCAAGAGCAGGCTCGTCGCCGAGTTCCTCACTGCCGCACGTGAAGCGGAACCAGACCTCGCGGTGTACAAGGGCCGTTGTGTGGCGGCCGGGCGCGGAATCACCTTCTGGGCGCTCGCCGAGATCCTCCGCGAGGCCTTCGGCGTCTCGCTGGACCTGCCCGCCGATCGCGCCGGGGAGACCGTGCTCGGCGGAGCACGCGTCCTGCTCGCACCGCTCGGCCTCGCCGACGACGAGCTCGAGCGGACGGCGTATGCGCTGACGACGACAGCCGGTTTCGCGCTACCGGGAAACCCGCTGGACCAGCTGGAGCCACGCACGGTCGCGGACGAGCTCGCCCGGGCCTGGCCGCGGTTCGCCGCGGCGCTTGCCACCCAGCGGCCGACGATCCTGGTGATCGAGGATCTCCACTGGGCCGGCGACGCTCTGGTCGCCCTGCTCGACCGGTTGCTCGTGCGCTCGGCAGGGCCCTTGGTCGTCGTTGCGACCGCCCGCCCGGAGTTCGCGGACGCTCATCCCGGCTTCGGGGCGGGGCGCGAGGGCGTGACGTCGCTCACGCTCCAGGCTCTGACAGAGGCGGAGGCCGTCGCGCTCGTCGACGGGCTGCTCCCCGCGGCAGACGTGCCGGACGCCCTCCGGCGCAGCATCGTCGGCACGGCCGAGGGGAATCCCTTCTTTCTCGAGGAGATCATTCTGCGCCTCGTCGATACGGGCGCGATCGTGGCGGCCGGCGACGGCTGGCGCGCCACCGCGGACGCCGCCCGGATCACGATTCCGGACACGGTCCACGGCGTCCTCGCCGCGCGGATCGATGCACTGCCTCCGGACGAGAAGCGGGTTCTCCAGGAGGCGGCGGTGATCGGACGCGTCTTCTGGCCAGAGCCGCTTGCCCGCGCTCTCGCGGGCGTCGATGTCGACGCTGCGCTACCGCGGCTCGAGGAACGCGCGCTCGTTGCGGAACGGCCGAGCTCGTCGCTTCGCGGCCACACGGAGTACCAGTTCAAGCATGCGCTCGTTCGCGACGTCGCCTACGCGGCTCTGCCGAAGACGCGCCGCGCGCGCGCCCACGCCGACCACGCTGCCTGGATCGAGCAGCTCGGCCGTCGGGACGAGCTGCTCGAGCTGATCGCACACCACTATCGCAACGCAGTCGTCGGCGACGACGCAGGCCTAGCCTGGGCCGACAGCCCAGCTGAGCACGCCGCGCTGCAGGAGCGCGCGTTCGAGGCGCTGCTCGAAGCCGGGGATGTCGCGCGGCGGCGGTTCGCGATCGCAAAGGCCCTCGAGCTGCACGAGGAGGCGCTCTCGCTCGCCGCCGACGAGGTCGCGCGCGCCCGGGCGCTTGCGGCGATCGGCGACGACCACGAAGCGGCATATCACGGGGACGAGGCGTGGGCGGCCTACCAGCCGGCGCTCGACCTCCTCCGCGACCGACCGGGCACCGAAGAGCTCCGGACTCGGATCTACCTCGCGGCGAGCCGGATGGCGGCGGTCAAGTGGGGCGGGTTCCGCGATAAGCCGTCGCCGGCGCTGATGGAGCGCTTCCTCGACGAAGGGCTGGCTGTCGCCCAGAACGAGGAAGTCCGGAACTGGCTGACGGTCTTGAAGGGCAACGCGGGGCTGCGCTATGTGTGGATGGGGCTCGAGGATCCGCTTCCGCGCGCAGAGCGGATCGCCGTCGCGGAGAAGGCAGTTGAGATCGCGGAGCGCCTGGGTCATCCCGACCTCCTGAGCCAGGCGTACCGCACATATGGCTTGTTGCAGTCGTTCGTGGGGCGGTGGGACGTTACGACTGCAATTGCCCGGCGGGATCTCGCCCTCGCCGACGAGCTACAACCGACGGAGCAAGCGTTCGCGCTCTTCTGGAACGCGCTCTTCCTGATGGAGATCGCCGGCGAGTTCGCCGAGCATCTGCCTCACGCCGAGCGCTCGCTCGAGGTCGCGCGGGCGTTGTCCCCGCACGAGCGGATGCACGGCACGTACACGGTGATGAACGCGACGTACCACCTCGGCCGCTGGGCAGATGTCGAGCGTGCCGCCTCGGAGCACCTCGAGGAGTTTCCAAAGGAGCCGGGGATCGGCTGTGTGTATGTTCGCGGCGGGGCTCCGTTGGCCGGCTTGGTGCTCTCGCATCAGGGCCGCCTCGACCGCGCCGCGGAGGTCGTGGCGACGTTCGAGCCCGATCCTGACAAGCTGGGCCTCGCGGACGCGTGGCTCGCCCGCTACCACGTCGCCCGCGGCGAAGCGCTCGCCGGTCGCGAGCTCGCGGAGCAGATCATGGGCCGGTCCGTCTACGCCGAGGAAAATGCCTTCGAGGTCCTGGCGATGCTCGAGGCGCTCGTCGCGCTCGAGGATTGGGACGCGCTCGTTGCCTTCCTCCCGCGGGCGCGCTCGTTCGCCGGCGCGCTCGTGCTCGTAGGGCCGGCCAGTGACTACGCAGAGGCGCTGGCGCGCATCGCGTCCGCGGACCCGGTGGGCGGCGAAGAGCTGCTTCGGGGCGCGCTGGCCGGGTTCGAGCGCCTCGGGGTCGTCTTCGAGGCGGCGCTGACCAGGGAGCAGCTGGCTGCGGTGACGTCGGCGGCGGACGCTTCGCGACTCCGGCACGAGGCGCTCACGACGTACGAGCAGCTCGGAGCGGCTCCCCACGCGAGTCGCGTGCGAGCAGCGGCGCTCAAGCCGGCCACGCGCGGGCGCGCCTGAGTCACCCGTTGGTCGCCCCGAACCCTCGGACCTGTGCTCGCGCGTCCGGCCCTTCGCCG
The DNA here is from genome assembly GCA_963752405.1 of uncultured Gaiellaceae bacterium. Taxonomy (GTDB): domain Bacteria; phylum Actinomycetota; class Thermoleophilia; order Gaiellales; family Gaiellaceae; genus Gaiellasilicea. Next base: position 47,030 of record CAVVYB010000010.1, on the reverse strand, counting down.
CATCCACGAGATCTCAGGCGGAACCCGTTCTACGCACGCGATCACGCTCTTAGGCTCGACCAGTAAAGTGGTTGTGTGCGCGTGACCAGGGGGTCCAGCCCGGGAGCGCCCGCCGCACACGAGCCGCCTGGCAGGAGCGGGAGGGTTGGCCGGCGCGGTCGAGTCGCGCTCGCGGCGGTCGCCGTGGCCGGTGTCGTGGCGGGCGGGATCGTGCTTGCGACCCGAGACTCGCCACGGCCGCTCGACCGGGAGGAGGCGGGGACGATCGCCTCGGGCGTCGTCGATGACGCGATCAAGGATCTCCGCGCCAAGCCTGCGACCTCGGTGGCCGTCTACCAGCAGATCCTGCCGTCGATCGTCGCGATCGAGACGAAGCGCGCGACGACGAAGGGGGACGGCGAGGGGTTCGGCACCGGGGTGATCGTCAACGCGAACGGCACCATCATGACGGCGTTCCACGTGGTCGAGGGGGCGGCGAGGATCCGCGTGACCTTCATGGACGGCACCAAAGCGGGTGCGGAGGTCGCCCAGGCCGATCCGGACACCGACACCGCCGTGCTAGTGCCAACGCGCCTCCCGGAGGTGGTTGTGCCGGCAGTGCTCGGCGGTGGCGTCCAGGTCGGTGACGAGACGTACGCAGTCGGACACCCACTCGGCTTCGTCGACTCGATTTCCGCCGGTGTCATCTCCGGGCTCGACCGTTCGGTGAAGGGGGAGCACGGCAAGACCCTGCGCGGCCTCATCCAGTTCGACGCGGCGGTCAACCCCGGCAACTCCGGCGGGCCGTTGCTGAACCGCGGCGGGCAGGTGGTCGGGATCGTCACCGCGCTCGCCAACCCCGGCCGCAGCGACGTTTTCATCGGCATCGGCTTCGCGGTGCCGATCGGCGGCGCGGGCGGTGGTGCTGATGGTCGTATGGTCCCATCCCAATGACGCGAGGTGACATGAATCAGCAATCCACACTCGATGCATCGCTCGAGCAGGTGTTCTACGAGGTCAAGCGGGTGATCGTCGGCCAGGACGCCTTGCTCGAGCGGATGGTCGTCGCGCTCCTCGCACGCGGCCATCTCCTGGTCGAGGGTCTCCCCGGGCTTGCCAAGACGATGGCGGTGAAGACACTCGCCCAGGCGATCGGCGGCGAGTTCCAGCGCGTCCAGTTCACACCGGACCTGGTCCCGGCCGACATCGTCGGCACACGCGTCTTCAACCAGAAGCTCGGGGAGTTCCAAGTCGCGCTCGGGCCGGTGTTCGCAAACTTCGTCCTCGCCGACGAGATCAACCGTGCACCGGCGAAGGTGCAGAGCGCGCTGCTCGAGGCGATGCAGGAGCGACAGGTCACGATCGGCCGCGAGACGCATCGTCTTCCCGATCCGTTCCTCGTCATGGCGACGCAGAATCCGATCGAGTCGGAGGGCACCTACCCTCTGCCGGAAGCGCAGATCGACCGGTTCATGCTCAAGGTGCTGATCGACTATCCGACTCCCACGGAGGAGTTCGTGATCGTCGACCGCATGACGGGTGGGCACGAGGCCGCGGGGCAGGCGCTCGATGCCGACCAACTGATCGAACTCCAGCGGGCCGCCGACACAGTGTTCGTCGATCCCGCACTGAAGGAGTATGCGGTGAAGCTCGCCAACGCAACTCGCAACATCTCCTCGGTCGGGCTCGGCGAGCTGGCGCGCTACATCACCTACGGCGCGAGTCCGCGTGCATCGATCAACATGATTCTCACCGGTCGCGCTCTCGCACTCGTGCGGGGTCGCGAGTACGCGCTGCCGCAGGACATCCAGGAGATCGCCCACGACGTCCTGCGCCACCGAATCGTGCTCGCGTACGAGGCTCTGGCGGACGGCGTCGACGCGGACCAGATCATCGACCGCATCCTTGCGGCGGTGCCGGTTCCCGAGCTCGCGCTAAGAGAGCGCATGACCCGTTAACACATGGAAGGTACGCCCACCCTTGGAGCCGAGACCCCCGAGCGGCTTCTCAACCGGCTCGAGTGGCAGGTGATCCGCCGGCTCGACGGCCAGCTCCAGGGGAACTACCGAACGGCGTTTCGCGGGGTCGGCCTCGACTTCCTCGACCTTCGCGAGTACGAGCCCGGCGACGACGTCCGCCACATCGACTGGAACGTGACCGCGCGGATGGACACGCCGTTCGTTCGGCAGTACTCCGAGGATCGCGAGCTGACCGGATGGCTTTTGCTCGACCGGTCGCCGTCGATGGGGTTCGGCCCGATCGACCGGCCGAAGGAGCTTGTCCTGACCGAGCTCGCGACGACCTTCGCCCGGCTGTTGACCCGCCGCGGCAACCGCGTGGGGGCGATCCTCTTCGACAACGAGATCGAGGAGACGCTCCCCCCGCGTGCGAGCCGCAACCACGTGCTCGCGCTCGCTCGCAGCCTGTCGCGGCCCGCGAGAGCGAACGGGGCCGTCACCGATCTCACCGGGCTCCTCGAGTTCGCGCTTGGTGCGATCCGGCGACGCTCGCTCGTCGTCCTCGTCTCCGACTTCATCACCGCGCCGGGGTGGGAACGGCCCCTGCTCCAACTGACCGAGCGTCACGAGGTCGTCGCGATCCGCCTGCTCGACCCTCGTGAGTACGAGCTGCCCGACGCCGGCGTGATCGTGGTCGAGGACGCGGAGACCCGGGAGCAACTCGTGGTGGATTCGAGCGATGCCGAGTTCCGCCGCCGCCTGCGCGAGGCCGGCGAGGGCCGCGAGGCGGAGTTGCGCGGGCTGACGCTCCGCGCCGGTGTCGACATCCACGAGGTGTCGACCGCGGACGACCTCGTCCAGGCGCTCGTCCGGATCATCGAGTCGCGGAAACGGCGGCGGCGGCGGCGCTGATGTCGCTCGGGTCGCCGTGGATGCTGCTCTGGCTCGCGTGTGTCCCGGCCCTCGTGCTCGCCTACCGGTGGGCGCTCCGGCTGCGCGCCGAGCGCGTGGGTCGGCTCGCGACCGAAGGGCTCGTACAGACGGCGTCGAGTCGGCGTGTCCGCTGGCGACGCCATATCCCCTTCGCGATCTTCGCGACGGCCCTTGCGCTCGTCTGCTTCTCGCTGGCCCGCCCGACCGTGAGCCTCGCGTTGCCGGAACGCGAGGGTACGGTGATCCTCGCCTTCGACGTCTCGAACAGCATGCGCGCCGACGACCTCGAGCCGACCCGAATCGAGGCGGCGAAGGAGGCGGCCATCGCGTTCGTTAAGCAGCAGCCGAGGACGATCAAGATCGGCGTCGTGGCGTTCGGCGACGGCGCCGTCACCACGCTTGCGCCGAGCAACGTGGAGGAGGACGTGATCGCGGCGATCAAGCGCCTCTCGGTGGGCGGGGGAACCTCGCTCGGCCAGGGCCTCCACACGTCGCTCAGCGCGATCGCGGGGAAGCCGCTCACGATCGACGAGGCGGCGCTGGAACGCGACGACGGCGCCGTGAACATCGGCTTTTTCGGCTCGTCTGCGATCGTGCTGCTCTCCGACGGCGAGAACACGGCAGAGCTCGACCCGCTGAGGCTCGCCGAGGTCGCGTCGACCGCCGGCGTCCGCGTTCACGCGATCGGAGTCGGTACCGAAGAGGGGACGGTCGTCGAGATCGACGGGTTCAGCATCGCGACGGCGCTCGACGAAGGCCTGCTCCAGGAGATCGCCAAGGTCACGGACGGCACCTACGAGCAGGCAGCCGACGCCGAGGCGCTCACCGGGATCTATCAGTCGATCGACCTCGATTTCAAGCGCGTCGAGGAGCCTCGTGAGGTGACGGCACTGTTCGCCGCAGCGGGTGGGCTCCTACTCGCACTCGGCTCGGTGCTCTCGATCGCGTGGTTCGGACGGGTGATCTGAGTTGTCGTTTGCATGGCCGCTCGCGCTGCTCTCGCTGGTCGTTGCCCCAGCGCTCCTCGGTGCGTACTGGTGGCTGCTGCGCCGGCGGCGGAAGCAGGCCGTTCGCTACTCGAGCGTTGCCTTGCTGCGCTCGGTGCTGCCGCGACGCAACCGGTGGCAGCGGCATCTTCCCGTCGCCCTGCTGCTGGCGAGCCTCGTCGCGCTCGCGTTCGCCGCCGGTCGTCCACACCTGGAACGCAGCGTCCCGTTCGCGCGCACGTCGGTCATCCTCGCAATGGACGTCTCGGGGTCGATGTGCGCGACCGACGTCAAGCCCAACCGGCTGGCCGTTGCACAGGAAGCCGCTCGCGAGTTCATCGAGGACCAGCCGAAGGGCGTACGGATGGCCCTCGTCGTCTTCTCCGGCTTTGCGGAGTTGAGCGTTCCGCCGACGACCGAACGCAAGGCGCTCATCGACGCGATCGAGTCCCTCACGACTGGGCGTGGCACCGCCATCGGCGCGGCGATGCTAAAGGGGATCGACGCCATCGCCGACGCGAACCCGAACGTCCCACCGGTCGGCGAGGCTCCCGAGGACGGGCCACCGCCCGCGTCGATGGCGGCGCCCGGCGCCGCCGGTTACGTGCCGGACATCGTCGTGCTTCTGACCGACGGCGCAAGCAACCGGGGGATCGAGCCGCTCGATGCCGTGCCGTACGCGGTCGAGCGGGGCGTTCGCGTGTTCACGATCGGCTTCGGAACGGAAAACCCAGCCGAGCGTTCCTGCACGCGAGCCCAACTCGGCGGCCGCGTCTTCGAAAACCAGTCCGGCGGGTTCGGCGGGGGCGGAGGCGGCTTCGGCGGCGGTGGCGGGTTCGGATTCCGGGGCCGCGCAGACCTACCAACCCTCCAGGAAGTCGCCAAGCAGACCGGAGGCACCTTCCACAACGCCGAGGACGCCGATCAGCTACGAGAAGTCTTCGCCGATCTCCCCAAGGATGTCGCAACCCAGAAGCAACCCACCGAGATCACCTGGCTCTTCGCAGCACTCGGCGCCTTCCTCGCAGTCGCGGCAATCGCCGCCTCGATGCGCTGGAGCCCGTACCCATAGTCCGGACGCGTTGCGCGCAGCGACGCTCAGGCGCGCTGGCTCGCCCGTTGCGAGCCCGAGGCTGCGCGGCTCGAGGGCGGGTTTTTGAGCGACAGGGCCCGCAAGAGTCGGACTCATTTCCTCTCTCTCCCCGTGGTGGCTAGTAACCTTGCTGCCGACCCCACGGGAAGGAGCGATTCATGGCCGCCACACCCGACACGATCGTGCTCATCCACGGCTTCTGGGTGACCCCGCGCAGCTGGGAGCACTGGATCGAGCACTACGAGGCCGCCGGTTACAACGTTCTCGCCCCCGCCTATCCCGGCTTCGAGGTGGAGGTCGAGGCGCTGAATGCGGACCCGACGCCCATCGAGGATCTCACGGTGCCGGCGGTCGTCGAGCATCTGGAGTCTGTCGTCTCGCAGATCGAGCCGGCGCCGATCCTGATGGGTCATTCGGCCGGTGGCGTCTTCACGCAGCTGCTGATGGATCGGGGCCACGGCGCCGCTGGCGTCGCGATCAACTCGGCGCCGACCGAGGGCGTCAAGCGCGTGCCGCTGTCACAGATCAGGTCGAGCTTCCCCGTCCTCAAGAACCCCGCCAACCGGCACAAGGCCGTCGGGTTCACCTTCGAGCAATGGCGCTACGTGTTCACGAACACGTTCAGCGAGGAGGAGGCGCGAAAGCTCTACGAGCGCTACCACATCCCCGCATCGGGCCGCGTGTTCTGGGGCAGTGCGCTCGCGAACATCCATCCGGGGCCAGACGACACGCACGTGGACTACAAGAACGCCAACCGGGCGCCGCTGCTCTTCATCTCTGGCAGCGAGGATCACCTCATGCCCCCATCGATCCAGCGCTCGAACGCGAAGCACTACAAGGCAGAGGGCACGATCACCGAGGTCGTCGAGTACGAGGGCCGCGCGCACCTCATGCCCTCGCAGACCGGCTGGGAGGAGATCGCCGACTACGCCCTCGACTGGGCGGTCGAGCACGCAAAGGCACCAGCCACGGTGTCGGGAACGACGACGCAGTAGCGGTGCTGCGACGGGCGGCGGCGGATCGAAGTCCGTCGCCCGCGGCCTCGAGCGCGTCTAGGCGACCGGCGATCACGGCGTGCGCCCTGTCGAGCAGGGCGTGCGCCCTGTCGAGCAGGGCACCGTAGTGCCGCTCGATCATCCGCACCGATGTGCCGGCCTCAGGTGAGAGGACTGTGAGTGTGTCCTGGTCCCGTCTGGGGCGTTTGTCAGGTTGGCGCTGGTGCTCTTTGCTTGTGACTCAGTGAGAGGATGACCCCGCGGGTGTCTTGCGAGTGATGTGTCCGGGTGGAGAGACCGGTGCCGGCCTGGCGCCCGCTTGCTGGCCTGATCAGAAGCCTGTCCGCCCTGTTTGGGGCGTGACCCGTCACAGTCTTGCCGCCCGCGGTTTTCCACCCCAGACCGACACCGGATGTGTCCCCCAACGCTTGGGCTGGAGGTCGGTTGCAGATGCTCGCAGATCAGTTGGACTACGTCGTCGGTGTCGACCCGCACCGAGACTTGCACGCGCTCGCGGTCGTGCACGTCCTCAGCGGCGCGGTCGTCTTGGAGACGACGGTTGCCGCAAGCAGTGACGGCTACGCACTGGCGCTGAAGCTCGTCGAGGTGCACGCCTCGGGTCGGCGCGCGTTCGCTGTCGAAGGTACCGGCTCCTTCGGTGCCGGCCTGACGCGCTTCCTGACCGGCCGCGGTGAGCGGGTGCTCGAGGTCGGCCGGCTGCGCCGGGAGCGCCGCTCGGGCGGCAAGACCGACGCCCTCGACGCTATCCGCGCCGCGCGCAGCGTGCTTGCCCAGGAGCGGCCGGCGACGCCGCGGGCGGGCGGTGAAAGGCAAGCGTTGCAGGCACTCGTTGCCGCACGGGAAGGAGCGGTCAATGCCAAGTGCGCCGCACTCGGCCAACTCCGAGATCTGTTGGTTACAACCCCTGAGCCGCTACGCAGCGAGTTGCGGCCGCTGACACCCGCACGGCTGCTGAAACGTCTCGCAGCAACGCGACCTGACCATCGACGCGATCCAGAACTCCGCGGCACAGTGCTCGCGCTGCGTTCGATCGCCCGTCGCGTCCTGCAGGTCACCGCCGAGGAACGCGAGCTCGCACGCGAGATCGAGACGATCACGCGCAAACTCGCACCGCAGCTGCTCGACCAGCCAGGCGTCGGACCCCACTCCGCCGCTCAACTCGTGCTCTCCTGGTCGCACCAAGGACGGATCAGCTCCGAAGCCGCCTTTGCACGACTCGCCGGCGTAGCACCGATCCCGGCTTCCTCTGGGCAGACAGTCCGCTACCGCCTCGATCGAAGCGGCGACCGAAAACTCAACCGCGCATTGCACATGATCCTCGTCACACGCAAACGCTCACACCCCGCCACGATCGCCTACATCGAACGACGCATCCAAGAAGGCAAGACACGACGCGAAGCAACCCGCTGCCTCAAGCGCTACCTCGCCCGCAGTCTCTACCGCCTCCTCGAACACGGAACCCCAATGGCGACTTGACAGACATAGAAGCATCGCTCGCCCAGGCGAAGGTGGTGCGTATTCTCTCGCAGTGGATCTCGCGTTCGATCCGTTCGTCGCCGGCCACACGGGCGAGCTCGCGGCCTGGCTGGCGTCGGAGCGGTGGCCGTTTCACGGTTTACGGCAGGAGTGGACCGAGGCGGACGTCCGTGCAGCCGTCGCGGCGGGCGAGTTCACCGGCGATACGAACCGTTCGTTCTGGGTGGTGTCCGGGGAGGAGCGCGTGGGCTTGCTCCGGTTTCGCTATCTCGATGAGCCGAGTCCCGACGTGGACGTGCGGGTCTTGGCGCGCTTCCGCGGCCGCGGAGTCGGCACTGCAATGGTCGAATGGGCGGCGGCGTACACATTCACGGAGACTGACCGTCATCGTCTCGGCGGGGAGACGAGGATCGACAACGTGGCGATGCGGCGGGTGTTCGAACGCTGCGGGTGGATACAGGAGGCGCACTATCGCGCGTCGTGGCCGGATGGTGAGGGCGGTTGGGTCGACAGTGTCGGGTATGCGATTCTTCGCAGCGACCGCCCTGGCTCCCGCGCCCGACATGCCACCGAGTGACAGTCCCGAACGCTGGCGCAAGCGACGGCCCTCCGCTGTCACTAGGAGGGATTGGCGAAACGCCTGACCAGGACCCCGAGGGCCACTCCGCCCGCGCCGATTAGGGCGTAAGCCGCTCCAAGAAACCAGGGCGGCACCTCATCGACGTCTGATCCAAGGGCGACCCAGACCCCGAAGGCGGCTGGTGCGGTGAGCGCCCACCAGCGGCCAACGATGAGGCCGACGAGAAAGCCACCGGCTACGACGATTGCGTAGAGCAGACCGGAATCATGGGGCGAGCGGCATGGCTCGCGCTCGCGCAAAGGCGAGGCTGAGGCGTCCGAGCATCGTCAGGTCGGCATCGAGTCGCTCAGGGGACCTTCCCGAACACTGGCGCACCGGAGTGTTTCTCGATCCGACCAAGACCGGCTTCCGGCGGCCTCGCGCGGGATGTGTGCGGGATGGAACGTTGTCTGTGTTGGCGACGACGGGATGGTCGCGGTATAGGCGAGGGTTGTCGGCGTTCATCGGGAGCTAGTGCCGGTGCGACTCCGTGGTCGCAGCGGCGTCTCGGTCTGCCTGGAGCTTCTGCCTCCAGCCCGCGAGGATGAAGGTTGAAGGGCCTCTTCTGGAGACCGTCTCGGAGCTCAGGCTAGATCCGCCGGCGGCGACCTGGCCTCCCGGGCGTCACAGCCGCAGCCACAACGGCGGTCTTGGCGACCGGTGAGGGGCCGGGTGTGACGGCCTTGGCCACCACGGCGGTCTTCGCCACTGGGTGGCCGATGACACCGACACGTCCTACACGTCCTGGTCCGAGAGGCATCTCAGTCTCCTTCCGTTGCGCGCGCTTCATCGGCCTCGATGGAGGCGATGATCGCTTGGATGGGAATCCTTCCGTTGGCGATCAACTGGCCACCGGAACGCCGTGCGGCTGAGGCGAACGGCGCGGCCCACAGGTTCTCCCAGATGAGCACCCCGGCTGTGCTGCCAGGGTCCATCGCAGCGGCGAGGTTCTCGACGTCTTCCGCCGCCAGGAGCTCGGCGAGCTGAGCCTCGACCGCCTGAAGCGGCCCGAGCTCTTCGATGTCGGAGAGCTCCATTGCATCGACCGTGCCGTCCTCGTTCTTCGTGAGGATCAACACATCGATGACACGGATGGTTCCGGCGTCGACCAGGGCAAGCAGCTCTTTCGCCATCTCGCCTGTGAAGTTGCTCGCGCCGGCCGGGAACTCGACGATGAGGTAGTCGACGGGACCCAGTGTGTCGAGGTCAGTGTTCTGCTGTACAGCTTCGGTCGTGACGTCGGTCATGAAGACCTCCTCGCTGCGTAGGTGACTACGCGGGTGCTGGTGCCGTTTCGTCGGACACCAGGTAGGCGACGATGAGAGCCGCTGGGAAGAAGACGAGGCTGAAGAGGAAGTAGCCGAAGAAGCTGTGGCCCTTCCTGGCAGCGACCCGGGCGGGCCAGAAAGCGATCGCCACCCAGACGATGATGAAGAGAATCGATCCAAACCACCAGCCGAGCATCCTAACCTCCGTCTCTCGGTGTCCGTCCTGTCCCCGAGGACTTTGGGGCCTTAGCGTCCGGCTTTCCTCATACCGATTGCATGAACTGGCAACTCGGTCACGGTTCGAGCAGTGCTTCCTCGACGTCGTAGCCGAGCGCGAGGGCGACCTTCGGGACGCATCGGACGACTCGCGCAGCGCCTGCCACCGGCGCTACCGCGTCGAGAGTGGCGACGATCTCATCGCTCGTCGCTGGTCGTCGCCGTTGAAGCCCTCATCAGCCCGTGGGCCTGCCGCCCCCGTCTGCATCGACAGCGCCGCGAGGTACAGACCCGCGGGCCACCCTTCCGTCCGCTCGGTCAGGTCGGACAGCTCGCGTGCATCGAGCGAGATTCCTGCAGCTCCCAGCAGCAAGGCCGCCTGCTGCTCGTCGAGCCGGAGATCCGCGACGCCGATCTCCTGCACGTACCCGTTCGTCCGCCAGCGGGCCAGCGGCAGCGCCGGCGTTTCCCTGCTGGCAATAACGATCTGCGAGCCGGGCGGAACGTACTGGACGAGCTCCGCAACCACGTCCAGACACGACCGACTGCCGAGGAGGTGCAGATCGTCGAGCACGAGCACCAGGGGCCGCTCGAGGGCGGCCAGAGCGGCCCCGACACGCGGGACGCGTTTTGCCCAGGTGGATGTCCCTGGGCCGGACAACGCGTCGAACACCTCCGGCGAGACCGGCTCAACCCGGTGGATCGCGGCTGCGATGTAGCGCAGGAACACAACGGCGTCACTGTCTCGCGCGTCGAGCACGACCCACGCAAACGGGCGCGGGTCAGCCTCTGCCCAACGCGCGAGAAGGGTTGTCTTGCCGTACCCCACCGGCGCAACGACGCTCGCGAACGGCACGCCCGCGGTGCTGAGGCGCGCGATCACGTCCTCCTTGGCGACAGTGCCGGGCCGAATCAGCGGTGCTGCGAGCTTGATCTCCGCGAGATCGAAAGGAACGTCCGTAGCCACAGGAACGCAATTAAACAGGGGTCGATCTGACCAACGGCGTGCCGACCGCCTCGCCAGAACGCTCATTTCATGCAATCGGTATGAGGCAGAGGGACGGGCTTGCAGGCGATGCTCGGCGAAATGGCGGACGCGATGCACGACTCGGATCCTGGAAGACCGTCTCGACTGCGCCTGATCGGCGCGCGAGCGCTCACGGTCGTCGCGATCGTGCTCGCGCTCGTCGGAATGGTCGCCTTCTACGTCGAGCACACGGTTCTCGACGAAGACGGCTTCGAGACGATCTCGCGGGAGATGATCGAGAACGACGAGATCCGCACCCAGATCGCCGCCACAACCGTCGATCGGCTGTTCGCGAACGTCGATGTCGAAGCCGCGATCGCGGAGAAGCTGCCGCCGGCCCAGGAAGGACTGGCGCCTGTCCTCGCCGGTCTTGCGCGCTCGGGTGCCGACCGGGCGGCGCAGGCGGCGCTCGAGCGACCGCGTGTGCAGGCGCTGTGGGTGGAGACGACGACCGGGACGCAGCGGCAGCTCGTGCGCCTTCTGGACGACAAGACGAAGTTCGTCCAGGCCGAAGGCGGGACCGTCGTCATCGACCTACGCCCCCTCATGCTCGAGGTCGGCAACGAGGTCGTCGTGATCGGACGCCTCGCGCAGAGGCTGCCCGAGTCCTCGGGTCGGATCGCGATCATCGAAGAGAGCCAGCTCGAAGCGGCGCAGACGCTGACGAAGATTCTGCGTGCCGTCGCCGACTGGATGTGGCTCGTCGCGCTCGCCGTTGCGGCGCTCGCGATCTGGTTGGCGCGCGGCCGTCGCAGGCTCGAGCTCCGCGCGCTCGCGATCGGCCTCGTCCTCGTGGGGCTCGTGCTGCTGGCGGTGCGCCGCTTTGCCGGCGACTACCTGGTCGACGAGCTCGCAGAAGACGACGCTGTCAAGCCCGCGGCACACGATGCCTGGAGCATCCTCACGCAGACCCTCGCAGACCGGGCCTGGGTGTGGATCGTCCTCGGCGTCGTGACGCTGGTGGGAGTCTGGTTCGTCGGCGAGAGCCGTCGCGCCGGACAGGCCCGTCGCGCTGCTGCACCAGTTTTCGAAAATCGCCCGACGACGTACACGATCGCCGCGGTCGCCCTGCTCGTGATCGCGCTCTTCGCTCCGCCAGTCGCGCGCGGCTGGCTGACGGCGGTCGTGCTGATCGGACTCGTCGTCGCCGGGATCGAACTCGTCCGAGCGATCGTCCACCGGGAAGCGCAGTACCCCGACAGAGGAGGCAACGTTGTCCGATAGACCGCAGGTCAAGCGAGATGTCTTGCCCATCCCCGACACCGCCTCCGTCGGGCTGACGACGTACGACGCGAAGGATCCTGATACCGCGTTCCCACCGATTCAGCAGCTTCGGCCGCCGGACGGAGCTCCCAACGTCCTGATCGTTCTGATCGACGACGTCGGCTTCGGAGCAGCGAGCGCGTTCGGCGGCCCGATCGCCACGCCGAACGCCGAGCGACTGGCCTCCAAGGGTCTCAAGTACAACCGCTTCCATACGACCGCGCTCTGCTCACCGACCCGCGCGGCGCTTCTGAGCGGCCGCAACCACCACACCGTGGGCATGGGCGGCATCACTGAGATCGCGACCTCGGCACCCGGTTACAACTCGATCCGGCCGAACACCTGCGCGCCTCTGGCCGAGACGCTGAAGTTGAACGGCTACTCGACCGCGCAGTTTGGCAAGTGCCATGAGGTGCCGGTCTGGGAGACGAGCCCGATGGGGCCGTACCACGCGTGGCCTACGGGTAGTGGCTTCGAGTACTTCTACGGCTTCATCGGCGGCGAGGCGCACCAGTACTACCCCGCCATCTACGAAGGCACCGTCCCGGTCGAGCCCGAGAAGACGCCCGAGGAGGGCTACCACTTCATGGCCGACATGACGGACAAGGCGATCAAGTGGGTGCGCCAGCAGAAGGCGCTGATGCCGGACAAGCCGTTCTTCGCGTATTTCGCGCCGGGGGCGACGCACGCCCCGCACCACGTCACGCCCGAATGGGCCGACAAGTACAAGGGTGACTTCGACGACGGCTGGGACGCTCTCCGCGAGCGGATCTTCGCCAGGCAACAGGAGCTGGGCGTGATCCCGGCGGATGCCGAGCTGACGCCCCGCCACGATGCGATTCCGTCGTGGGACGAGATGCCTGACGAGCTGAAGCCGGTGCTGCGCCGGCAGATGGAGGTCTACGCAGGCTTCCTCGAGTTCACCGACTTCCACGTCGGCCGTCTGTTCGACGCGCTCGAGGACCTGGGCGTGCTGGAGAACACGCTCGTCTACTACATCATCGGCGACAACGGCGCGTCCGCCGAGGGCACGCTGAACGGCAGCTACAACGAGATGATCAACTTCAACGGCGCCGCGGCGCTCGAGACGCCCGAGTTCATGATGGAGCGGATCGACGACTTCGGCGGCCCCGACTCGTACAACCACTTCGCCGTCGGCTGGGCGCACGCGATGTGCACGCCGTACCAGTGGACGAAGCAGATCGCGTCGCACTGGGGCGGCACGCGCAACGGGACGATCGTCCACTGGCCCGCCGGCTTCTCAGCACACGGCGAGATTCGAAGCCAGTTCACGCACGTGATCGATGTTGCCCCGACCGTGCTGGAGGCGGCCGGGCTGCCCCACCCGACGTTCGTGCACGGCGTCCAGCAGAAGCCGATCGAGGGAGTGAGCATGGCCTACTCCTTCGGCGACGCGGGGGCGGACGAGCGTCACACGACGCAGTACTTCGAGATGTTCTGCAACCGCGGCATCTACCACAAGGGCTGGACTGCGGTGACCAGGCACGGCATCCCTTGGCTGATGATGGGCGTGGAGAAGCCGGCCTTCGACGACGACGTCTGGGAGCTGTACGACCCGACCGACTGGACGCAGAACAACGACCTGGCTCAGGAGCAGCCCGAGAAGCTCGCCGTGCTACAGCGGCTCTTCCTGATCGAGGCCACCAAGCACAACGTGCTCCCGCTCGACGACCGCTCCATCGAGCGCCTCATGCCGGAAGCCGCCGGGCGGCCGACGCTCGTGCAAGGCGACACGCAGCTCCTCTACGGCGGAATGGGTCGTCTCTCCGAGAGCTCGATCGTCAGTATCAAGAACAAGTCGCACGCGGTCACCGCGGAGGTTGTGGTGCCCGACGGCGGCGCGCAGGGCGTGATCATCGCCCAGGGCGGGAGCATCGGCGGCTGGAGCCTCTATCTCAAGGACGGCAAGCCTCGCTACTGCTACAACCTCTTCGGCATCCAGCGCTTCTATGTCGACAGCGACAGTGAGGTGCCCGCGGGCATCCACCAGGTGCGCATGGAGTTCGACTACGCCGGGCCGGGGCTGGGCAAGGGCGGGACGGCGACGCTGTTCCTCGACGGGGTCAAGTGCGGGGAGGGTGAGGTCGCGGCGACGGCTGCCCTGGTCTTCTCCGCCGACGACACCTGCGACGTCGGCGAGGAGAACGGCGCCCTCGTAGCCGAGGACTACCCCGTGCCGAACGCGTTTACGGGCGAAGTGAACTGGGTTCAGATCGACGTGGGTCAGGCGGCCGACGATGCCGACCATCGGATCGACCCGGAGGAACTGTTCCGCGTGGCGATGGCGAGGCAGTAGGCGTCGACCTCGATGAACTGCGACTGATGCGAGCGGCGTCTTCACCGACGGCGGAGCGTGCTGCTCCGTCCGATGCGAACGGCCCTCCCGCGCGAGGGATGCGCTGGATCCCGGGTGGGTCGTTCGCGATGGGTTCCGATGACTTCTACCTCGAGGAGCGCCCGGTCCATCGCGTCGCGGTGGACGGGTTTTGGATGGGCGAGATGCCGGTTACGGCGACGCAGTTCCGCCGGTTTGTCCGCGAGACGAACTATGTGACGCTGGCCGAGCGGCCGGTCGAACCCGCGCTCTACCCCGACGCGAAGCCCGAACTCCTTGCCCCCGGCTCACTCGTCTTCCGCCGGACGCAGGGGCCGCTGCCGAGCGAGGCGGAGTGGGAGTTCGCCGCGAGGACGCCAACTCGGCGAACGAGTCGGTGCTGCTGAACACGATCTTCCTCACGATCGGCATCTCGGTGCTCCTGCACGGCCTGACAGCGACCCCACTCGCCGCGCGGTACGCCGGATGGTTCGCGGCCCACCCGCGCGACGCCATGCCTAGCTTCGAGAGTGTGCCAGTCCGGTACCAGGTCGTCAGGGCTGGACGGCTGGGCTGCTGCACCGGCATCAGGACGTCGACGACGCTACGACCGAGCCGGCGTCGTAGTGGCCGTCGACACCACCCCGGTCGATCCAGGCACCCTGATCCGCAGCCGGCAGTACCAGGTTCTGCTCGTGCTGGCAGCGATCATCGGTGTGCTGGTCTCGCTGGCGTCATGGGGCTTCCTGGCGCTTATCCACGAGATCCAAGTGGGTGTCTACGAGCATCTCCCCGGTGAGCTGGGGTACGACACCGTTCCCTGGTGGTGGCCGCTGCCCTGGCTCGGCCTGGCCGGCGCGCTGACAGCTCTTGCGCTTCTGCGCCTCCCCGGACATGGGGGTCACGTGCCTGCGGAGGGTCTCAAGGTCGGCGGTGGCCCCACACAGCCGATCGAGCTCCCAGGCGTGCTCCTGGCGGCGCTCGCCACACTCGGTCTCGGGCTCGTGCTCGGCCCGGAAGGACCGTTGATCGCGCTTGGCATGGGCCTCGCGGTCTTCGCGGTTCGGCTCGTCAGAAAGGATGCTTCCCAGCAGGTGTTGGGGCTGATGGCCGCCGCCGGGAGCTTTGCCGCCATCTCGACGGTGTTCGGCTCGCCGGTGATCGGCGCGGTGATCCTGCTCGAGGCCGCAGCCTTGAGTGGAGGTGGACCGGCGCTATCGCTCGTACTGCTCCCCGGCCTGATCGCCGCCGGGCTCGGCTCCCTGGTCTTCATCGGCATGGGGGACTGGACGGGGCTAAGCACGAGCGCCTGGGCGCTGAGCCCGTTGGATCTGCCAGCGTACGGCGGGCCTGACTGGGGTGACTTTGCGTGGACGATCGTGCTCGCGATGGCCGCCGCAGTCGTTGTGTTCGTCATCGTTGAAATCGCGACGCTGACGATCCGCCTCGTCTCGAAGCAGCCGTTCGTGCTCACCGTTGCCGCGGCGCTCGTCGTCGGAGGGCTTGCCATCGGCTTCCACCAGGCCACCGATCAGCCGGCCAACGCAGTGCTGTTCTCCGGCGAGAACGCCTTCGAGGCGCTCTTCGAAGAACCTGGTCTCTCCCTCTCCGCCCTCGCGTTGCTTCTCGTCTTCAAGGGGCTCGCCTGGAGCATCTCCCTGGGCAACTTTCGAGGCGGTCCAACGTTCCCGGCCTTGTTCCTTGGCACCGTCGCAGGGCTCCTCGCCGCCGACCTGCCGGGATTTTCGGAGACACCAGCCGTCGCGGCCTTGATGGCCGCAGCCTGCGTGTCGATCCTTCGACTGCCGCTCGCGTCCGTTGTGATCGCCCTCTTGCTGACAACCCAAGCGGGGCTAACAGTCGCCCCACTCATCATCGTGGCGGTGGTCGTCGCCTACATCACCACCGAGGGGCTATCCGCACGTCGCGTTGCCCATGGGCCAACATCGAGCGAGGCTGTGAGCGAGTCGGCGGGAGTGCAGAAAGACGCATGAACAACCGATTGCCGAGTTCTTGGAGTCCGCCTTCATGGGCACTAGTTCCCTCGGGGTGGGCTGCTGCCAACGCGCGACTGCGAGGCGCAACGCGTCCAGCTGCGCCATCTCGGCCGACCTTGCCCCCCATGCTTGGGAGGCAGGGATAAGACGCGACGCGCCGATAACACGCCGGAGGTCAAGTGACGACGGCGTCCGCGACCTCCATCGGATCTAGTGAAACATCACGATCCGGGCAGGTTCGCGTCGGCTTCGGCGCCGATGGACGGCTCTACGTGCGTCCCGCTTTGATTGTTTGCTGCCCGAGCGCGCGATGACGGTTTCGGACGTGACAACAAAATGCGCCATTTACAGGGATTTTGTACGGGAGCGACGGGACTCGAACCCGCGACCTCCGGCGTGACAGTCCGCGCCAGCCGGTTTGCGCCGATACGCGCGAATGTGCGCAGACCCGCATGGATGCACAGGCTGCGCCTCCTCGGGCGACCGCGACCCGCATGGCTGCGTGGGCGCTCCTGCGGACGTTTGGGGCATGAGTGGGGCACGGTTCGGCTACGGGTCCGAGTCCTTCGCGCCGTCGCCACTGGTGCTCGTTGACGAGCACAGCGCGTAGCTCTGCGAGCTCGAGCGGATCGTCGAACGCTGCCGGATGATCACCCGCTCGTCGATCGTGAGCGCGAGCAGGCTCACTCCATCGCTGAGCAGCGCGGTACTAGGGTCTTTCCTTGGGAAGCCCCTTGGCGCCCTTGCGGATGGTCTCCGTGAGGTCGGCGCCCGAGAGGTCGGCGCTCCTGAAGTCGGCGCCCGCGAGGTTGGCGCCCGTGAGGACAGCGCCCGTGAGGCTGGCGCTGTTGAGGTCGGCGCCCGCGAGGTCGGCGAGCGTGAGGTTGGCGTTCGTGAGGACGGCGGTTATGAGGTTGACGCGCATGAGGTTGGCGTCCGTGAGGTTGGCGTCCGTGAGGATGGCGTCCATGAGGATGGCGTCACCGAGGTCGGCGCCCGCGAGAGTGGCGCCCGCGAGGGTGGCGCCACTGAGGTAAGCGCGCGTGAGGCGGGCGTCGTCGAGGTAGGCGCCACTGAGGTCGGCGCCCCCGAGGTTGGCGCGCGTGAGGTTGGCGCCCGTGAGGTCGGCGTCCATGAGGCTGGCGCCACTGAGGTCGGCGCCCGCGAGGTCGGCGCCCGCGAGATCGACGCCCTTAAGGTCGGCATCGTCGAGGTCGACCCGAGGCCGGTCTCCCCGGACGAAATCGTTTTCGATAAGCCCGGCCTCGTGCAGGAAGCGGACGACCTCGACTCTCCGAGACGCGTCCAGACGGCGAAGGGTGGTGAGGGTGACGGTACGCGCGACCGCCCTTACCCCATCGCTAGAGTCAGAGGTCAGCAGATTCTTGTCGAGCATCAAGTCGCTCATCTGCTCGAAGTAGCCGTTGAGCGTCGTGTCTTGGCGTGTCTGTTCCGCGGCGAATTCAACCGCCGCGCCGCGCCGACCCTCCAACTCTTTATCGCGGCGCTCCTGCTCGGCACTCCACCACAACGAGATAACGATGAGGAATACGGGCACGACCAGCAGTTGCAGCCAATCCCACAAAGTCTTGCCTGGCTGCACCTCCTCGTCCGGCGCCTTCTTCCAGCGCCGTTCTCCCACGCCCGTCCAATCCCGCCAGCTCATCGAGTGATACTCCCACCGAAGCTGCTCTCATGGAAGTCAGCCGCGAGCATTCCGTCGGCTCGGGTCGAGTGCTCAGGAATCGGGCCCGGTGCGCTGCCGCCACTGATGCTCGTTCATCAGCACGGCGGGAGTTCTGCGAGCTCGTCCGGCGGATCCTCGAGAAAGGCGCGGGAGAGTGAAGTGTGGCGAGAGGGCGCTCGCCTGGGCGAGTATTGCGCTATGACGCCTGAACTATTCGGTCCGACACGCCGTCACAAGTTTCTCAGCTTGGTCGATCCCGAACTGGTAGAAGCGCCTCCCTGGCGCTCGTGAGGTGTCTTGCAATACCCCGTCGCGAGCGCCAGGGAGAACGTCGTCCGTGCACTACCCGCCGTGCTCCCAAAGGATCCGGAGAACGACTACCCGGCCGCCACCGAGAACGAGGCGGTCGCACTTCCATTCAGCCCGGTGGAACAGGACGGCCTGCCCGCCGTGACGTTGGGGATTCCAAACGGGGGACAACTCGACGGCGCGAATGCCGTGCCGACAGCAGTTCCATAGCCGACCCTTGAAACGACCGACCAAGCATCGCCCAGGGTGCCGACGAGCACGATATCGCCGGACGGCCTCTGGACCGTGACTGAGCAGGTCGCGCCCTCCGGACCGTTCATTGTTACCGTCCCACCCGGCCAGACGGCATTGTTGAACAACCCGCCTGTTGAGCTGGTCATCGTGAACGTGAACGTGTGAGATGCGCACGCCGGAGGCGCGACGGTGTTGCAGATGATGGTCCCGTTCGGGTTGAAGCCGATCACCTGGGTGCCGGTCGGGCAAGAGGTTCCGGCAGCATTGTTCGGCCCTGCCGGCCCTGCCGGCCCTGCCGGCCCTGTAGCGCCGGTTGCACCTGGCGGCCCTTGCGGCCCGGTCGCGCCGGTGTCACCCTTCGGACCGGCGGGGCCGACGGGACCCGCAGGCCCAGTCGCACCGGTCGCGCCGGTGTCACCCTTCGGACCGGCGGGGCCGACGGGACCCGCAGGCCCAGTCGCACCTGGCGGCCCCTGTGGTCCGGTCTGGCTCCAGCTGATCGCGATCTCCGACGGCCGGCAGCTGTCGCCCGCGCTTGGGTCGATCACACGCAGGTTGCCGACGTTCTTCTGATAGCAGCCGTTGATGACTCCGTTCGAGTCGGGAATCGCGGCCTGCACCGCGCTCACGACCCCAAACACGGCAGCACCGAGTATCAGCGCGAGCAACAACTTCGACCCGCGCGAGACAGACTGGACACGCTCCATCGCGGTCTCCTTCCACTGATTTCAGTTCGGGCTGCCCGTCCGCCGACAGCCGCAGAGAGCCGTCGAGGGACAACCCCTCAAGTACGTGTCTACGCCCCAGCCCGCCTGTTGTCAACACCCGCGAGGTTTCTTGCACCCGCGACGCGCGTGTCAGCCGCTGCGCGAGCGTCCTTCACGCCTGGACGTTTAGGGCACTTGTGGGGCACGCCTTGGGCGTGTCCAATGAGCCCTAGAGACGCGAAACCCCCGCGTTAGCAGGGGCATCGCGGGACGGGAGCGACGGGACTCGAACCCGCGACCTCCGGCGTGACAGACCGGTACGAGCTCAACCGGCACAGTCGGCTCGCGTCCGGATTTACCCGGTAGAGCAGGCATTTCGTACCACGCCGAACCGGCTGTGATCGGTTGCGACCGGCTACCACCCGGCAGAGCCTGTGTAGTACATGTGTAGTCGGGCGGTTGCCGCGTTAGGCAACAGTGGCGGTCCGTGCTCGAAGACAGCTAGCCGGCTCAGCCGCTCCACCTGGAGATTATCGACCTCCTCCTTGCCATGCGCTCCGATCGGCAACCGGTTGCGACCGCTTGGCTCCATTGATGCTCCATCCCGAGACGCGAATCGCTGATGTGGAGAGGCTTTGCCGAACGCTCCGTGCGCGTGATCTGCGGATGACCCGTTCTCTGTAGCGATTCCGGGAGTCCGCATCACCCGTCGGCCATTGAAGCTCGCCTGGGCCGCCCGATCACGCAAACCGCGGGAACCGGGCGCAGGTCCTCGACCAACACTTGGTCCACGGAGTACTCGGCCAGCCGAAACTTCTCGCTCAGCTGGTCCGCCAGGTCGCGAGCTCGGCCGGGCTGCGTGTGGCGAGCATCCCAGAAGAGATAGACCGCTCCATCGGAGGCGAGATGGCGCCCGACGATCCCCAGCGCCTCCTTCGGCTGAAGCCAAAAGGGCGCGACGTTGAAGGCGAAGACCTTGTCGAATCGCTCGTCCCCGAAGTCCGCCTTCTCGAGCGCGGCCGTCATCAGCACGGCCCGGCCTGCCGCGACGTGCTCGCGATTCCTACGCGCGGCCATCTCGATCATCTTCTTCGAGCGATCGATCGCGGTGATCCGTCCGTTGGTCAGCCGCTCGCAGACCAGCGATACGGCCACACCTTGTCCGCAGCCGACCTCCAGCGCGCGATCGGCTGGGTCGGGCGCCAGGGTGTCCACCGCCCACACGAACCGTTCCGAAGGCTTGCTCGCCATGCCCTAACTCCGTCAGCGGATGACGCGTTGGTGGTCGATCACGCCACCGCTGACGTGGCTCACTACCACGCCGCGCTGCGCCTCGCCGTAGCGGCCGGTGATGTGCTCCTCGTCCACAACGTAGTCGCCAACCCGCACACGGTGGAGAACCGCGCAGTGGAGCTCCGGGTTGTCGGCGAAGACACGTCCGAAGTGGGCGCGGACGTCTGAGTGCCCGCGGGCCAGCACGGTACCCCGGGCGTCCTCCATGAGGCAGTCGGGCGAGTAGCACGCGACGAAACGATCGACGTCGCGCGCGTTGTACGCCTGAATGTGCTCCTCAACGGGGTCGTTCATGGCAAGGATAGATCTCATACCACGTCGCCGACGGGGCTGGCGATCGTCCGGCAGATCGCGGGAACGCACGGCGTCGGCGTTGAGGTCGTGGGGTAGCCGGAGGAGGCGCCCGCATCCACCTCCGCTGGTGGAAGGAGCCCGGCTAGGGAGGACGCTCGCTGGACGCTCTAGTTGAGGCGATAGCCCCGCGTCGGTGGTCTTCGAGGCCTCGACGGCTGCGAAGCCGACGGCTCCTCCCGGCCGTTTACAACGAGTCCGCTACGCGGTACCCGTCGTTGTCGCTCCCGGGCTGCCGACCGCGGCTACGTCCCCGGTCACGAAGTCCGCGACCCGCTCGCCGATCATGATCGAAGGGGCGTTGGTATTGCCGGTGGTGACCAAGGGCATCACCGAGGCATCCGCGACGCGCAGCCCGTCGACGCCGCTGACTCGAAGGCGCGGATCGACGACCGCCATTGGGTCGCGACCCAGCTTGCACGTCCCGACCTGATGGTGGTAGGTGATCGCCGTATCTCGGACGTAGCTCTGGAGTTCTTCGACGGACCCAACGTCCGGGCCTGGGTAGCGTTCGACGGCGCCCCACTCCTGCAGAGCGGGGCTCGCGCCCAGGCGTCGGCACAACTCGACTGCGGCGACAAGGCTGTCGACGTCGGCATCACATGCCAGGATGTTCGGGTCGATGGCCAGCGGGTCGTCGACCGTAGGACCGGTGAGGCGGATCGTGCCTCGGCTCAGTGGCCGCACCATCCCGCCCAGGAGCGTGAACCCGTTCTCGGGGCCCTCCATCCAGGGCTCGTACATGGGCACCATGAAGTGGATCGGCTGGATGTCAGGAACGACGAGTTCCGGGCGCGACCGCCAGAAGAGATGTGTCTGACAAGCAGGCAGGCCGGGGGACGGCGCGCCGACCTCGCGTTCGGCACTGAAGATCACCGGTGAGAGCAGGTGGTCGTGGAGGTTCTGCCCCACGCCTGGCACGTCAGCGATGACCTCGATCCCATGTTCGAGAAGGTGGTTCGCCGGGCCGATGCCGGACACCATCAACAACTGCGGCGATCCGATCGTCCCGCCCGACACGATGACCTCGGCGGCATGCCTCCGCTCGAGCTGGCCGTCGCGCACCCATTCCACTCCAATGCAGCGACTGCCCTCGAATAGCAGGCGCCGTGCGGGGGCGCGCAGCAGGACTCGCAGGTTCGGGTCGTCGGCGATCGGGCGCAGATACGCAGCTGCCGTGCTATGCCGCACCTGGTCGGCGATGCTGAACTCCATATAGGACACGCCGTCCTGCTGTTCGCCGTTGTAATCGCTGTTGAGGGGAATGCCGCACGCCTGGGCAGCCGCCACGATCGCCTCGTGGATCGGGTCGGCACGGTACGAAGACAGAATCGTGACGATCCCGCCGTCGTCGGGGCTGCGGTGTTCGATCCGCTCGTAGACAGGCCGAACGTCGTCCCAAGCCCAGCCGTCGGCGCCCAGGTACGCCCACGCGTCATAGTCGGCGCTCGCACCCCGAACCCAGATCATCGCGTTGAGGGAGCTCGACCCGCCCAGCACGCGACCCCGTGGCCAGGCCAGGCGTCGACCCGCGGCGTGCCGCTGTGCCACGGTCTCGTAGGCCCAGTCCTCGTCGGAGAGCCACAGCTCATGCAGACGCCCTGGATCGTGGATCGCCGGGTTGGCATCGGGACCGCCCGCTTCGAGCACGAGCACTTTGTTGCCGCGATCCACGAGCCGGCGAGCCGCGGCGGCACCGGCGGAGCCAGAGCCCACGACGATGACGTCGGGTTGGAAGTCGTCGATGTCCCCGTCTGCAACGGCGGGGGCGATTGAAGCCTCCGTCACGTGATGTCTCCTCAAAGGATCATCGACCGGCGTGACCTCGGTGTCCGGTAGGAGCCTCCCGGCAGGCTAGTTCCCGTCTCTCAAGCGAGCGCCATCCAGACGCTCTTGACTTCGGTGTACAAGTCGATCGCCTCCCGGCCCATCTCGCGGCCCCAGCCGCTGGCCTTCACGCCCCCCCACGGCGCCGCGGCGTCGAGCGGGTTGGGCATGTTCACCCAGACGTTTCCCGCGCGAACGGTGGCCGCCATGCGGTGAGCGCGACCGACGTCGCGGGTCCAGATCGAGGCGCCGAGGCCGTAATCGGTTGAATTTGCCCGTGCGACGACCTCGTCGTCGTCATCGAACGGCAGCACGCAGATGACCGGGCCGAAGATCTCCTCGCGGGCGATCCGCATGCTGTCGTCGACGCCCGTGAAGACGGCCGGCGTCAGGAATGCGCCTGCCTCCAAATCGCCACCGGGGCGCTTGCCGCCGCAGACGAGCTGCGCGCCCTCGTCGATGCCAATCTGGATGTATGCCTCGACGCTCTCGCGGTGATCGAGCGAGACGAGCGGGCCGAGCTGCGTCTCGGCATGCAGGCCAGGGCCGAGCTGCATAGACGAGGCCGCAGCGGCGGCAGCCTCGGCGAACGCTTCCGCGATTGATCGGTGGACGTACACGCGGCTGTAGGCTGCGCATACCTGTCCGCTGTTCAGCAGCCCAGCCTGCAGGACGCCGGCGACGGCCGCGTCCAGCGGCGCGTCGTCGCAGACGATTGCGGGATTCTTGCCCCCGAGCTCGAGCGAGACGCGCTTGAAGTTGCCGGCGGCAGCACGCACGATCGACCTGCCAACCTCGGTCGATCCCGTGAACGACACCTTGTCGATGAGCGCGTGCTCGGCAATCGCGGCGCCGACGATGGGGCCACCCGTCACGACGTTGACGACGCCATCGGGCACGCCCGCCTCGGCGATCAACTCCGCCAGGCGCAACGCAGTAAGTGGCGTCTGCTCTGCCGGCTTGACCACGCAGGTGTTCCCGCACGCCAGCGCTGGGGCGAGCTTCCAGGACGTGATCATCAGCGGGAAGTTCCACGGGACGATCAGCCCGCAGACGCCGACCGGCTCGCGCACGGTGTAGTTGAACGTGCCGGGGAACGACAGCGGGTTGGTATCACCGGCGATCTTCGTGACCCAGCCTGCGTAGTAGCGGAAGTGCTCGGCGGCGGCCACGACGCTCACGTGGCGCGAAATCCCGATCGGCTGGCCCTGGTCACGCGTCTCGAGCTCGGCCAGCTCGTCCGCGTGGCGGTCTATGAGATCGCCGATGCCCCACAGCACCCGGGCCCGGTCGGCGGGGAGCAGTGAGCGCCACGGCGCGCCGGGCTCGAACGCCCGGCGAGCGCGGCCGACGGCCTCGTCGACGTCGGCCGGGGAGGCGTGCGGGACCTCGGCGATGACCTCCCCTGTGGCGGGATCGATGCTCTCCATGACCTCGGTAACGGCTGCCATGTGTCTCCTACGGTCGTCGCGGTGGACGTTCGTGCCGCAGTATCGATCGGGAGCGTGCGTGCAGCTTGGATGCCGGTGCATGGCGCTTGTTAGAGAGCGCACGCTTCCTTCGCGGTGGCGTTGGGCGGCGTAGCGTCGGTCCGTAGCCACCCGTGGTCACAAGGAGACTGTGCATGGCCGAGACAATCGAGCGGGAGTTCTGGCGAGACCTCAAGCCGATCGAGGAGGTCTTTCGTCCCGGCGCGGGCGCGGATGTCTACATCCCCGACGCTGCGACCGACGACGACCGCTACTACGTTCCGTTCACCGAGACGGTCTCCAGCCGGCCGCTCTGGATCTCCCCGGCCCAAAACCGCTGGGCCGACGTGCTCTACGCCAAGGGACCTGGCTTGGTGAATCGTCACTATCACCCGCATCAGGTCTTCGCGTACACCATCTCCGGCAAGTGGGGCTATCTAGAGCACGAGTGGGTCGCCACGGCCGGAGATTTCGTCTACGAGTCGCCCGGCGAGGGCCACACACTCGTAGCCTATGACCACCCCGAGCCGATGAAGGTCCACTTCAACGTGACGGGACCTCTGATCTGGATCGACGAGAACGGTCAGCCGGTCGGCCAGTTCGACGTCTTCGACTACATCAAGCTCTGCCAGGAGCATTACGCCAAGGTCGGCATCGGCGCAGACTACGTCGAGCGCCTCTACCGCTAGCGCTCGGCGCACAGGTCATGACGCTGCTAGGAGATCCAGGTGACGGTATTCGGTCGGCGTGCATCCGTAGGTCTCTCGAAACAGTCGACTGAAGTGCGCCGCGTCAGTGAGGCCGAAGCGCAGGCCAACGCTCGCAACCGTCTCCTCGCGACTCCGCGGGTCGACGAGCGCTGACCGGCAGCGTTCCAACCGCCGCTCGCGGATCCAGCGGGAGACGCTCACGCCCTCCGCCTCGAAGACCTTGTGGAGATAGCGCTTGGAGATGAAGTGCGCGGCGGCGATCCGCGTCGGCGTCAAATCGGCCTCGCCGAGGTGGGCGTCGATGTAGGCGCGTATCCGAAGCATGAGCTCGGCGCGCGAGTGCGCGTGCAGTCCGCCGTCCTCGGTCGTCACCGTTGCGCACAGCGACCCGACAAGGTCGACGACGCTCTCGACGACCCGGTACTCGTCCGGCGGCACCTCATCACGGACGGCCAACTGGGCCAGCCGCATCAGAAACGGCGCCATCGCCCATGCGATCCCGTTGCAGCTGGGAATACGCGTTGCCGTGATCTGCGAAACCCGCTCCGGCGAGACGCCGATGATGTCCCGCGGCAGCACGGAGACGAGCATTCGGAACGGCTCGTCGGTCACGAACGTGTAGGGCCGCGAGCAGTCGTAGATTGCGAAGTCACCCCGGCGCAGCACCGCCTCACGGCCGTCCTGGACGATGAGCGCCTCGCCGCCGAGGATCAGGCTCAGCTTGTATTGGTCGCCCTGCGTGTTCGCCGCGAGACGTGGCGTCCGCTTCGCAGTGTGCGGGCTCACCGCCATCGCACACATCCGGATAGGCCCGAGCGTGCCCGCGCGCAGCTGGCCGTGGAAAGCCGCGCCGCGCTGCGGCACGCACTCGAGCGGAACGAACAGCTCCGACACCGCCTCTACCCACAGCTCCGCACTGTCCCGCAGCGGGACGGTTGCCGTATCACACAGAATCGCCATCTCTCCTCCTTGTCGGCCAACTGCGGCCGTCTCCGGCCGCGTCTAGGACATGATCTCCTACGCGCTGACGGCGACCGGCATCCTCACGTGAGGGCTTGGTCCGAGAAGCTGCCGTACGCGCCTTCGAGCAGCGTTGCTCAGCGGTGCGAGCGGCTCGCGGGCCAGCCCGGATTCCAGCAGGCTGAGTTGCTCCATGACCCATTTGACTGGAACGGGGTTGGTCTCGGCGAAGGCTGCATCGACGAGCGGGTGCAAGTCGTAGTGCAGGGCGCGGGCCTGCTCGTGATCCCCGGCAACGAACGCGTCGTAGAGCTGCGCGACCGGGCGCGGTGCGAAGTTGCCCACGCAGCTGAGATGCCCGACACCGCCGAGGCAGAGCATCGGGTAGCAGAGCAGCTCGATCCCGGACAGCGCGATGAAGTCGGTACCTGCCTCGTTCAGGACGCGGGAGACATGCTGGAAGTCGTGGGTCGTCTCCTTGATGCCGACGATGTTGTCGTGCGCCCGGCGTAACCGGCCCACGGTCTCCGGCGCGATTTCGACCGCTGCTCGGACCGGCACGTTGTAGACGATGATGGGTAGGTCGGGGAACTCGGACGCGATAGCCGAGTACCACCGGAACAGGCCCTCCTGCTGGGCTCGCCCGTAGTAAGGGGTAACCACCAACGCAGCCGCTGCGCCGAGGCGCTGCGCCTCCGCAGTCAGCTCCAGTGTCTCCGCCATCAGCGAGGTGCCGGTGGCCGGCAAGAACGGGACGCGCCCGTCGATCGCCTCGGCCGCCGCGTGCATGGCCGCGATCCGCTCCGGGACCGTTTGCGAGGTCGGCTCTCCCGTCGAGCCGCCGACCGAGATGCCATGTGTGCCCTGTTCGAGCTGCCAGTCCACCAGCGGCTTGATCGCGTCCAGGTCCAGCGATCCGTCGGCGGCGAAGGGCGTCACGAGCGGCGTGATCGCGCCGCGCACCGCCGACGGATCGGCAGCGAAGGGGTTGCTCATCGCGATTGCTCCTTGTTGCGGATGGCTCGCCAACGCTCGTAGTCGGCGCGGCGCTCGTCGGCGATTGGGTAGACGCCCCGGATCGACTCACCGGCCTGGACACGCTCGAGCGCCCACTCTTCACGCTCTTCCTGCTCGAGCGCGTCGTGCGCGATCTCCTCGGCCAGCGCGGCGGGCAAGACGATCACGCCCTCGGCGTCGCCGACGATCACGTCGCCGGGCATGACCAGCGTGCCTGCGCACGTGATCGGTACGTCGACCTCCAACGGAATGTGCCTCAGCCAGAGCGACGCTGCGTGCGGCGCCTGGTAGTAGGTGGGGATCGCCAGATCTGCGACGCCGGGCGAATCGCGAAGGCCGCCGTCGGTGACAATCCCTGCGCCCCCGCGGGTCAGCACGCGGGCGGCGAGGATGTCGCCGATCGTCCCAGCGCCGACCTCGCCGCGCGCCTCCATGATCAGCACGTCCCCTGGTGACACGGTTTCGACGGCGAGCTTCTGCGCATCCTCAGATCCTCTTCTTGCATCGCGCACGTCTTCGCGTAGCGCCGCGTACCGCAGCGTGTGCGCGTAGCCGACCATGCGCAGATCCGGACGCGTCGGACGCAGGCCGCCCAGGAACGTGTTTGCGACGCCGCGCTTGGCCAGCTGGACGGTCAGCGTTGCCGTAGACACCCGACGCAGCGCGGCGTCCGCGTCGGTCGAGAGCGTGACCGGTCGCGGCGCACTTACGCCGGTGGCGAATGCGCGCGCGGCGGGCGTGGCGCGCGGCATGGCGCCGTACTGAGCCAACGGCCGCCCGGCTTCGACGACGGTGCTGCGCACCGACGAGCCGAGGCCGACAAGCTCCACGTCGACGACGTCGCCGGGCGTCACGACCCCGCTCCCGGCAGGCGTCCCGGTCAGAATCACGTCGCCGCGCTCCAGCGTCATGAAGCGCGACAGGTCGGCGATCAACTCCGCGAACCCGAAAAGCAAGTCGTCGGGGGCGCCGTCTTGGACGACATCCCCGTTGACGCACGTGCGCAGGCGCAACGCGGTTGCCTCGACCTCGTCTGCCGCGACCGCCGGACCGATCGGCGTGTAGCCGTCGTGTCCCTTGGACAACACGTTCGAGCCGCGATCGGCCCATCGGAAGTCATGCACCCCGAAGTCGTTGGCCGGCGCGTACCAGCCGATCGCGGCCTGCGCGTCGGCGAGCGTCGCCTCGCGTACACGGGTGCCGACAATCAGCGCAATCTCGCCCTCGTAGGCAAGTAGCTCGGCACCGCTGGGCCGCTCGACCGGCCCTCCATCCGAGAGCGACGACGGCGGCTTGAGGAAGTACGACGGCTCCGAGGGGACGCGCCCACGCTGCTCGGCCCGGCTGCGGTAGTTGAGGTGGACGGCGATCACCTTGGTGGGCTGCAAGCCGTCGGGCAACGGCATCAGCTCACACCCTGGCCCGGCGCGTCGGGCGGCGACAGCGCGGGCTGCTGGCACCGGCCCGTGTCGACCGCGAGCCGGTTGCGCCTCAAAACAAGTCCTCGATGCCCAGCTGTGGGTCGTCAATTGCGGTGAAGCTGCTCGTGTGGAAACCCAGCGCCGCGCCGTCGCGATAGTCGAAGTCGACGACCTCGCCCAGGAACAAGGTGTGATCGCCACCGTCGTAGTCCCGCCACGGGCGGCATTCGAGGTGCGCCAAGACGCCGGCCAGCCGCGGAACCGGTACACCGTCGACCCACACCGCGGTGCCATTGCCCGTGCCTGCGAACTGCCGGGCGATCGGCTCCTGCTCGGCACCGAGGACGTTGACGCAGAACGCGTGGTTCTTCAGCGCATCGTGCGAGCGCGCACGCCGCGCCACGCTGACGAGGACGAGCGGCGGCTCCATCGACACCGCGGTGAACGCGTTGACCGTGATCCCGCGGCGTCCGTCGGGCCCGTCGAACGTGACCACCACGACCCCGGTCGCGAACCGCCCGAGGCACGAGCGCAGCGAACGGGTCACGACGGCGGTCATACCGCGACCGGTTCGCCTTCGGTGACCCGGTCGAGGAATGACCGCACGCGCGCCTTGTACGGCTCGCGGTCGGTCGCCTTCAGAAGCGCACCGGCCATACGCACCGGATCGCCGAAGAAGAAGTACTCGTACAGGGTCTGACGGCCGGCGAACGACGAGACGGAGAGGTCCCACGCCAAGCGGAACAAGCGCACGCGCTCGGGGCCGGTCAGCGCCGCCGACTGCAGGTAGCGCTCGATGTCCTCCTTCGCGCTGCCGACGATGTCGGCCTCGGTGGGCGTCGCCATGAGGCCGCTCGCACCGAACGTGCGCACGATCTCCGGCAGCCGCTGCGAGACCTTCGGGAACCAGTTGCGCGCGGTATTGAGCGGCTCCCAAGCCGGCGTGAAAACTCCGAACTCGTTCGGCTCCGCATCGGACTCCGCCACGCGAACCAGCCCGCGCAGGATGCTGACGACCGCGATGACCTCCGCGAGATCCTCCTGGACGTTGGTGAACTGCTCGATTGCGATCGCCTCGGTCATCAACGACATCAGCCCGAGAAAGGCCTCAGCCTTGGCAGTCGTGCGCGCTATGACCTGATGCGTCATGTGCACCACCGCTGACGTATCGGTGTAGAAGGTGTTGCACAACTCCGGCTGCCCGTGCAGGAAGACGCGCTCCCACGGCACGTGGACATCGTCGAAGATGACTACCGCGTCGATCTCGTCGAAGCGCGCGCCAAGCGGGTGGTTCCGACCGTAGTCGAGGTTCTCCCGGCAGATGAAGCGCAAGCCTGGCGCGTCGCAGTTGATGGCAAAGGCGAATGAGTACGGCGCGTCATCCGGAGTCGCCTTGAGCACCGTGGACGGGAAGACCAGCAACTCGTCGGCAATCGGGCCGATCGTCGCCAGCATCCGCGCTCCGCGCACGACGATGCCGTTGTCGTCTTCGCTGACCACGTGCGCGCCGAGCGAGCGGCCGTCGACCTGCTGTGCGAGCCCAGCCGACCGGTTTGCCTGCGGAGGAATCACCGTGTGCGTGGTGAGCAGGTCCTCGTCGCGCACCTTCTCGTAGTACGCCTGGATGTTGTCGGCGAACCGTGCATCGGCCTGCGCGAACCACGGCCCAGCCTCGCTCAGGGCCATGAGGGCGGAGTTGAGGTAGTCGCCTGTGCGGCCGAGGGTGCCGAGGCTGTAGTCGGCCCACGCCTTGAACCCAGCTCTTCGCTTGGCCAGGTCTTCGGCGTCGCGCGGCACGAGGAACGATGTCCCGACGCGCTCGCCGCTCGACGGCAACTCATACGTCAGCACGTCGCGAAGCTCGGGATCGTGCTGTAGGTCGTACAACTCGGCGTAGCTGCGGACGATGCCAACCAGCGCCGGGTGCTCCGTGACCGGACCGGCGACGCGCTCGCCGTTGATCTCGATCGTCGGACGGGTCTGGGCGAGGCGTTCGACGTATTCCTGGCCGGTGCGGGCTCCCATCGGGACAGCTCCTTGACGTGGACGACGGCGGGGTTGACGACGCGCTGTGAACGCGCCGGACGTTGACATCCTCACAACCAGTATGCACGCTATTTGAACACTAAGCAACATATTCGTTCGCCAGTACTCCGTCGCGCAGCGGCGCGCGCAACTACCGTTGACCTACGTGACTACGCTCGATCCCTCCTTGCCCTCGCCCGCCACGCACTCACTGACGCTGGACAGAGGCCTGCGCGCGCTCGAGGCGCTCGCGCGTCACCCCGACGGCCTTTCGGTCGCTGAACTTGCCGCGGCGCTCGAGACGCATCGCGCTGCCGTGTACCGCCTCCTTGGGCCACTTGCCGACCACCACCTCGTCCGCCGCGAGCCGGACGGACGCTTCACCCTCGCGCCCGGTCTGATCGCGCTCGCCGCGGGCGTCCGGCCACGGTTGCAGGAGGTTGCCGAGCCGGTGCTCCGGCGTCTCGCCGACCGCCTGCGCGCCACGACCGCGCTGACCATCCGCGACGGGGAGGAGGCGGTCGTCGCAACCGTGGTACTTCCGCGCGAGCCGCGCATGCATTTGACCTACCGGCCCGGCATGCGCCATCCGCTCACCCAGGGCAGCCCCGGCCACGTCCTGCTCGCGGCCATGCCGCCGCGACCGGACGAGGCCGCCGCTATCACCCGCGCGCGCAAGCAACGATATGCCGTGTCGCGGGGGGAGCTGCTCCCCGGGGCGACAGGCGTGGCCGCGGCGATCGCCGCGCCCGGCCACGAGCCCGAGGCGTCGATCAGCGCCGTCTGGATCGAGGGCCTCGATCCCCTCGAGGTCGCGCCCGACGTCATGGCGGCGGCGGACGAGATCGCAAGCGCCCTCTGGCGCTAAGCCATCACTTCGCTGCGTTCGTCGACGCTCGAGTCCTCGAGCTCGACGATCTGACCCTCCGGCCCCAAGATGCTCGAGGACTCGTCGTACCAGCTATCCGGCGCGCGAGTGCCCCAGAACGACCGGCAGCGCACGTCGTTGACCGACCAGCGCAACGGCTGGAGATCCGGATCGCCGGTGTAGTAGTCACACGCGTACAGCTCGATGCGGTGGCCGTCCGGATCGCGCAGGTAGACAAAGAAGGCGTTGGAGACGCCATGCCGGCCGGGCCCGCGCTCGATCGCCCGAGCATGACCAGCGGCGGCGAGTTGATCGCAGGCACGCAGCACACCTGCCGGCTCGCCGACCCAGAAGGCTGTGTGATGCAGCCGCGGTCCCGCGCCCGGCTGTCAGCGCGACGTCGTGGACGCTGGGCTTGCGCAGCAGCCACGCCCCGGTGATGCGCTCGTCGGGGCCATCCGTGGAGATGTACTCCGAGCAGCGAAAGCCCAAGCTGGTCCAGAACCGGAACGCCTCCTCAACGCGCGGCGTGTGCAGGTTGAAGTGGTCGAAACGAAGGATCGGCGCGCCGCGATGCAGGTCGAAGCGCTGCAGCTGCGTCTCCAGCTGCTGCATCTCGTAGACGAACTCCAGCGGGTACCCGAAAGGGTCGCGGACGCGTAGCACGCGGCCGAGGCCCGGGGCCGGGCCATCGGCCCAGGCGACCGCCAGGCGCCGCGACTCGAAGTCCTGGGCGAGGAGGTCGAGGTCCTGCTCGCGGCGCACGCGGAACCCAAGCCCCGCCGCCGCGGGCGCCGGCGCGCCGCGCAGGACCAGCGAGTGGTGCACCCGCTCCTCCCAGCCGCGCAGGTAGACAGCGTCCGGGCCGCGCTCGGTGACGATCATCCCGAGCAGGTCCGCGTAGAAATGCTCCGAGGCCACGAGGTCGCCGACTCGCAGCTCGGCGTACGCGGCGCGAACGATGTCGTACGCCGGCGTCGCGACCGGCGCGGACACCAGCTCGGTGGCAGCGCTCATGCGTCGCTCCTGCGCTCGCCGTCCAGGCCGAGCCGCGGGATGTGATGCGAGCCCAACGCGATGTGGACGATCTCGGTCTCGCAGTAGAAGTCGAAGGCGTAATCGCCGCCTTCACGGCCGACGCCGCTGTCCTTCACGCCGCCAAACGGCGTGCGCAGGTCGCGCACATTCTGCGAGTTGACCCAGCACATCCCGCAATCGATCGCCTGCGCTACGCGGTGCGCTCGCTGCAGGTCGTTCGTCCAGACGTAGGCTGCCAGGCCGTAACGCGTGGCGTTGGCCAAGCGGACGGCGTCGGCCTCGTCGCGGAACGGCATCGCCACGAGGACAGGACCAAAGATCTCCTCCTGGAAAACGCGCATCGTCTCGTCGACGTCCGCGAGCACCGTCGCTTCGAGGAAGTTGCCGTGCGGCAGGTGCTCGGGGCGGCCGCCACCGGCCAACACGCGTACGCCCTCCGCACGCGCCGATGCGATGTAGTCGAGCACCCGCGCATGGTGCTCAGGGTGGATGAGCGGGCCAAGCTCGGTCCCGGGGTCGAACGGGTCCCCGATCCGAATGTTGCGCGCCCGTTCGGCGACCGCTTCGACGATCCGGTCGTACGCCGACTCCTGGACGAGCAACCGCGAGCCCGCGGTGCAGCGCTGGCCGTTCATGGTGAAGATCTGCGCGAGCGCGGCATCGACGCACAGCTCCGCATCGGCGTCTTCGAAGACCACGACCGGCGATTTGCCACCCAGTTCCACCGACGAGCGCTTGAGCGTGGGCGCCCCCGCAGCGATGATCCTCTGCCCGGTCGCGGTCTCGCCGGTGAAGCAGATGAGATCGACGCCGGGATGGGCGGACAGCGGGGCGCCAGCGGTCTCGCCGAACCCGTGCACGACGTTGAAGACCCCGGCCGGCACCCCGGCTTCCTCGAGCGCCGACGCCAACGGAGCCGCGGTCAGCGGCGACCACTCGGCCGGCTTGAGCACGACGGTGTTGCCCGCGGCCAGCGCAGGCGCGATCCGCCAGGTCGACAGCATCAGCGGCGCATTCCACGGCATGATCAGCCCGGCGACACCCACCGGCTTGCGGATCGTGTAGTTGAGGAACTCGTCGCCGACCTGGAACGACCGGCCGTGCAGCTCGGTCACGACCCCGGCGTAGTACTCGAAGTTTTGCGCTGCACGCTCGGCCAGGCCCCGCATCTGCGCCACGGGCATGCCGATGTCGGCGACCTCCCGCGCGATGAACTCGTCGGCGTGCTCGCGGATGCACGCGGCGATACGTCGCAGGACCGCACCACGTTCGGTGGCGGTCATCCGCGGCCACGGGCCTTCGTCGAACGCGTGCCGGGCTGCCGCCACCGCGGCAGCCACGTCCTCCTCCCTTCCGTCCGCCGCGCGCGCCAGGACCTCGTTCGTGGCGGGGTTCAGCGTCTCGAACGTTGCATCGGACGCGCTGGGACGGAAGCGCCCGTCGATGTAATGCTCTTGCAGGCCGAGTTCGCCACGTGGGGCGAGGATGGAAGACGTGGGCGTCGGGAGTTCGGTCACGTCGAGTTGGAGACCGCGAGTGCGAAGCGCTCGCCAGCCTTGAGGCCGTGAGGGGTCTCGACGGCCATAGAGCCGATCATCGGCGCCGGTATACATCCGATGGACTTCTGTCTCGCCGATCGTGCGCCGAGACGCAACAAGCGTGCGCGCTTCGCAGGGTGCGGGACCGCGGAGCAGCCGCACGGAGCATGTGCTCCGCGGCCGCGCCCGCGTCACTTGCAGCGCGGAGCACCGCGTGTTGGATGCCGGTGCACATCGTTTGCGTGGGAGCGCACGGTGCTCGGCCGCGAGCCTGAAGCGTGTCTTTATTCGGGATATGCCGAGGGAGGCCGAGAGTCGGGGCGAGGTAGAGCGCGCGCCGGGAATCCCACCGACCCGACGCCGACGCGAGGAGGGCGCACTTGAGGAGATCCTGACCGGAAGTGGCGTGGCGACGTCCACCGCCCTGAAGGCCGCGTGCTCACAACCCTACGAAGCTAGAGACTCAGAGGAGAGACCTGATGAGATCGAAGAAGATCCGAATCGGTGTTGCGCTCGCCGCCGGCAGCCTGCTCGCCGTGATGCTGACGGCAGGGGCGATCGGCGCAGGAGCCGCACCGACGGCAACACCGGTCGTGGGCTCTGGCAAGGCGTCCGCGACGAAGTCGATTTGCGGCAAGGGCACGGGCAAGAAGGCGACGGGGACGCCGATCAAGCTGGGTAGCATCAACATGCTGATCCCGGGCGTCGATTTCACGACGTCCAGCAAGACCGCCGCCGCGTATTTTCGGTGTGTGAACGACAACGGCGGCATCAACGGCCGTCCGATTCGGTACATCCAGTACACGGAGCAGCTGAATCCGGCGCAGGAGGCCGCGCTTGCGAGGAAGTTGATCGAGCAGGACAAGGTGGTCGGCGTGGTCGGCAACATGAGCTTCGCCGAGTGCGGTACCAACGCGAGGTACTACACCCGCAAGGGCTTTGTTGTCATCGGCGCGGGCGTGCAGGCGGAGTGCTACAGCACGCCGGCCTTCGCCGAGGTGAACATGGGCCCCCGCTACAGCACCCTCGGTGCTGCGCAGGCGCTCATTCGGGCGGGGATCAAGAAGCTGGCGATCGCCTCGCCGGACACGATCTCGGCCTACGCGGACGGCGGCGCGGTCCTGGTTGCCAAGAAAGCCGGGATCCCGGTGAAGCTCTTCCCGACGAAATTGCCGGTGACGGATGCGACCTCGCAGTTGATTCAGATGTACCAGTTCGCAGGTGAGGGTGGCGGGATCGTGCTCGATTTCACGCCCGACACGGCGCCTGCGTTCATGAAGGCTGCGATCGCACAGGGGATCGTCGACAAGGTGAAGTGGGGGTCGTCGACGCCGATTGCGAATACGTTCATGGCCGCGCAGTTCCCGCAGTTCGACGGGCACCTGTGGATCAACAGCGAGTTCAGCAACGTCGACCCGAAGGTGGGGCCGGACTCGGCGCTGATGTTCCAGATCCTGAAGCGCTACACGAAGATCGCGCCGCAGGCGTTTGCCCAGATGGGCTTCATGGCGCGGCAAGTTTGCCACCGCGGCGCTGCTGAGCATCAAGGGGTCGATCACCGCGAAGTCGTACAACGACGCGGTCCGGAACCTGAAGAACCAGAAGACGGACATGCTCTGCAAGCCGTTCTATGTCGGCAAGCTCCCGTACCACATCCCGAACAACTGGGACATCACCGTCGACTACAAGAAGGGCAAGGTGGTCGTGAAGGAGAAGTGCTTCGCAATCGCGCCCGTCGACAAGTCGATCGCCCAGACGCGCGTCTGGGAGAAGAAGTTCAAGCTCAACACCGGCTAGGAACGGCAAAGCAACAGCAGATGAGACGATTCGATGACTGAGCTGCTCGCGTTCAGCGTTTTTGGGGTCGAGTGGCAGTTCATCAAGCCGTTCATCGTGATCGGCCTGGCGTTCGGAGGCGTGTACGCGCTCTCCGGCGTCGGGCTGGTCGTGCTGTACCGGGCCACCGGTGTGCTGAACCTCGCGTTCGGCGCCATCGGGGCCGCGGGCGCCCTGATCGCCTACTGGCTGATCAACCACACGAGCTGTCCCGAATGGCTCGCGTTCGCGGTCTGCGTCGCGTTCGGCGGCGTCGTCAACCTCGCCTACGGGATGGTCTTCGGCCCCGCCTTCGCCCGCCGCGACCCGCTGGTGAAGATGATGGGCACACTCGGGCTCGCCTTGATCCTGCTCGGGATCATGGCCTGGCTGGCGCCGGCGGGCGGCGCCTTCGCGCGCTTCCTGCCCTTGCCGAGCACCGAGCACCGCTACGTGATCCTCGAGACGACCGTCAACCTGACGCAGATCATCTCCCTGGCGCTCGCGATCGTGATCACCGCGGCCGTCAGCATCTTCCTGCGCATAACGAAGCTCGGCACCGCGATGCGGGCACTGGCGAACGACCGTGAGATCACGGCCACGCTCGGCGTCCCCGTGCGTCGCGTCGAGGCCGCAGCCTGGTTCGGCTCGGGCCTCGCCTGCGGTGCGGCCGGCCTGCATCCTCCCCGACCTGCTCACCTCACTCGACTACTCGGCCCTGACGTTCCTCGTCATCTCCTCGCTCGCGGCAGCACTGATCGGCCGGCTGCAATCGCTCTGGGTGACGATGTTCGGCGGGCTCGCCGTGGGCCTCGCGCAGTCCGTGCTCAGCCCCTACGCCTCGCTCTCCGCCTACCGCTCCGCCGCGCCGTTCGTGCTCGCGATCGCCGCGCTCCTGTATCTCTCGCGACGCCGCGTCGTCACCTTCGCGCGGGCGACCGCCTAGTGGAGGCGCCGGCAGCGCCGCCGCTGGAGCGGCGCACGATCGCCACGCCGGCCGGTCGCGCTCGCTGCTTGCTCGCCGTCGCGATCGGCGTCCTGCCGGCGATGGTGGGCTCGGACTGGATCACGACCTTCACGAGCGTCGCCATCTACTCGGTCGCTGCTCTGGGCTTCGGCATCCTCTACGGCCGCGTCGGGATGATCTCGCTCGGCCAGGTGGCGCTACTCACGATCGGCTGCTGGGTCGGCACCCGCCTCGCCTACGCGACGTCGCTTCCCGTTTCCGCTGCTCCTGCTCGCAGCCGGGGCGATCACCTGCGCGATCGGGTCCTCGTCGGACTGCCGGCGCTGCGGCTCTCCGGTCTCTACCTCGCCCTGATCACGCTGATGTTCGCCGGCGCGACGACCGTCGCGCTCTCGGCGATCGACTTCCCGAACGGCGGCGGCGGCTTCAAGGGGCGGTCCCTGACCGGCGAGCTCGACGACCAGCACGCCCGCCGGTGCGACGGCCCTCGATGGCGACGGCGGACACCGCCTACTACCGCTACACGCGTCGTCGTCTGCGCCCTCCTGTTCCTGCTCGCGCTCGCGCACGTCTCCGGCAAGCCTGGCCGCGCCTGGGCCTCGATCCGCGAGAGCGAGCCCGCAGCGCTGGCCGTCGGGCGTCAACATCACCCTCTACAAGCTCTGGGCCTTCGCGCTCGCATCCTTCGTCACCGGCGTCGCCGGCTGCCTGCTCGCAGCCCAGGTCGGCGTCCCACGCGCGATCACCTTCCAGACCCAGGACTCGCTCATCCTGGCCGCGACGGCGCTGATCGGCGGCATCTACAGCCTCTGGGGCGCGATCGTCGCCGGCTGCTTCCAGCAACTCGTGCCCTTCATCTTCCAGGCCCAATGGGGCTGGAACTCGAACCTGCTGCTGATCATCTTCGGCGCCGGCCTGCTGCAGGTGCTGCTGACGGCCCCCGGCGGCCTCGCCGACCAGCTGCCGAAGGATCTCGCCCGGCTCGGCCGGCTGGTCGCCGCCCGCGTGCGCGAGCAGGCGGCGCCGGAAAAGAAGGCGCCGTGATCGAAGTCCGGGACCTGACGGTCCGCTTCGCCGGCGTCACGCCGATCGACGACATGAGCGTCATCTTCCCGGGCGGGACCTGCGGCCTGATCGGCCCCAACGGGGCGGGCAAGACGACGTTCTTCAACGTCCTCAGCGGTTTCGTCAAGCCGGCAGTCGGGTCGATCTCGGCGTTCGGCGAGAACCTGCTCGGGATGGCGGACTACCGGCGGGCCCGCTGGGGGCTGCGGCGGACGTTCCAGACCGAGCATGGCGATCGAGCAGCTCTCGCTCTTCGACAACGTGGCGATGATCCACGAGCACTCCGGCGCCAAGCGTGCCTCGCGGCGAGCCGACGTGCTGGCCGCGATCGACTTCGTCGGGCTCCAGGCGCCGCCGAAGACGAGGGTCGGAGAGCTCGGCGCGCAGGAGCGCCGGCTCGTCGAGGTCGCTCGCGCGGTGGTCGGCAAGCCCCCGCGTCGTCCTGCTCGACGAGCCCGCCGCCGGGCTTCCCGACGAGGAGACCGAGCACCTGGGCGACGATGATCAAGAAGATCCCCGAGCGAGTTCGGCGCGCTCGTCGATCCTCGTCGACCACGACATGAGCCTCGTGTCGGCCTGCTGCGAGACGACTGCCGTGCTCGACTTCGGCAAGCTGATCGCCTCCGGGCCGACCGCCGAGGTGCTGCGGAACGAGCACGTGATGCGCGCCTACCTCGGCACCGAGGAAGCAGCTGTGAGCGCGCGCCGAGCGCGGGCGAGCTGCCGACGCTCGCTCGAGGGCTTCGCGTCGCGCGCGGCGGCCGCCCGGTCGCTCCACGACGTCTCGCTCGACGATCCCGCCCGGCGAGGTCACGACGCTGCTCGGCGCCGAACGGCGCCGGCAAGTCGACGCTCGTGCTGGCAGTCGCGGGTGTCCTGCGCCCGAGCGGGGCGGGTGCTCCTCGGCGACCTCGACCTGACCGCCGGCCGGCCCGAGCAGGTGCGCGCGGCCGGCGTCGCGGTCGTCCCCGAGGGACGACGCCTCCTGCCGGGGCTGACGGTCGAGGACAACCTGCGCGTCGCGACGTACGCCCTCGGCCGCGCAGACGCAGCGCAAGCGGGATCGCGCACGCGCTCGAGCTCTTCCCGGAGCTCGAGAAGCGCTGGACGCAGCCTCGCCCGGCTGCTCTCCGGCGGCGAGCAGCAGATGGTCGTGCTCGCCCAGGCGCTCGTCTCGCAGCCCGAAGATCCTGCTCGTCGACGAGCTCTCGCTCGGCCTCGCGCCCGGTCGTCGTCAAGCGCCTCGTCCCGACGCTGGAAGCGGTCGCCGCCGCCGGCGTCGGCGTCCTGCTGATCGAGCAGTTCGCGCACGTCGCGCTCGGCCTCGCCCAGAATGCCTACGTGCTCGAAGGCGGCCGCATCCGCTACCACGGCACCGCACAGCGGCTCAAAGACGAGCCCGAGCTCCTCCGCTCGGCGTATCTCCTCCGCGACATGAACATCGAAGTCGACGTCGACGCCGGGGCGGCGATCCCGAAAACAGGAGCCCCATGACCTGGATACCTCACCTCTTCGAAGGCAACAAGGTGCTCGTCGCTGGAGGGACGTCGGGCATCGGCGCAGCCACTGCCTCCCGCTTCGCAGAGCTCGGCGCGGATGTCTTGGCAGTCGGCCTGCCGTCAGGAGACGTGGAGGGCGGGCCGACCGACGATGTGCGGATGTGGGAGGCCGACCTCACTGATGCCGGCGTCGCGAAGTCCGTGATCGTTTCCCTTTCGACACTGGACGTGCTGATCGTGTGTGCGGGCATCAGCCGGGACCGCGAGGAGTACGAGCTCGACACCTTCGAGCGCGTGCTCGACGTGAACCTCGTTGCCGGCATGCGGTTGTGCGAGCTCGCCCGTCCCCTGTTGAGGGACGCGACGGGCAGCGTCGCGTTGACCAGCTCGATGTACTCGGTGTTCGGCGCCGCTGATCGCCCGGCATACGGAGCCAGCAAGGGCGCGGTCAACCAGCTCACCAAGTCGCTCGCTATCGAGTACGCGACCGACGGCATCCGGGTCAACGCCGTGGCGCCCGGCTGGATCGAGACCCCACTCTCCGCAGGTCTCAGAGCTGATGCGACAGCGAACGGAACAGTCTTGGCGCGAATTCCGCTCGGTCGGTGGGGCGTGACCCCGGAGGTTGCCGACACGTTTGTCTTCTTGGCGTCGCCAGCGGCTCGGTACGTGACCGGAGCGGTGCTGCCGGTCGATGGCGGCTACCTCTGCGTGTGATGCGCCGTCCCACAATGAGGGACGAGCAGCTGCCCCTTCCCTATCTGCCCGACGGGAGGGCCATCGGGCAGATAGGGGGAACCGACGCGCGGTGAGCAAGTCCGCCCTAGGCGACTACTTCGCCACGTCGGACCGCGCGGCGTCGAGAACGGCAGCCAACCCGTCGGTCCACAACACATAGCCTTCTGCAACTAGCGGATACATGACCCCTAGCACCTTCCCGACGTAGCGGCCGTGAGTGCCGTACATCGTCTTGAGCTCCTCCTTGGTGTAATAGCGGTGCCAGCCAGACACGTTGCAGGGGAAGAGAGTCCCGTTGAGCGCCCCCTGATCCGCGATCGGCACGACGAATTGTGGGAGACGGATCCCGCCCTCCACCCTGCCATCCGCATCACGAACGAGAGTCCCTGCCGGGGTAGTCACGAAGCTTCGCGACGGGGCGGCGGGCGTCCCCCTCCTGTACCAGTTGCGGACAGAATCGATTGCCTTGTTGTAAACCAGGCCTACGTCCACCGTGGTGAAGGGCGGAAGCTTGAGACAGGCGGGGCCGTTGGGAATGAGGGGGCTGGTGTTGATCCACGCGAAGAACGTTTTTGGCACCCCGTTGAACTGCGTAATCGCCATATCGCGCGCCGAGATCGCCTCGATGTACTGCGCGCCGTACAGCGACGCGTGCGTCGAGCCTGCGACGTCCCACTTGCGTGTGTACTCCGATGTCGTCCACGCAGCGCCCCCGACCGAGCCCCCGAGCCCTTCGGAGTTGACGCTGATCGCCGGAACGGCCAGGTCGGATCGGAGCTGGCCCGACCGGTCCCAGAACGCGATGCCGCCGAAGAGGTTGTGCAGCGGCTGGATCGTGTTGTAGTAGATGGCCAGCCGACCGGCCGACTGGGACTGACCGATGGCTATCGCATCCTTCACGCGCAGGCCCGGCATCGGCGCGGCCTGGCCCCCAGCGTTGTTCATGAGTGCCTGGGTGATCTGCGCGAAGATGTCGTAGGAGAGCGGGTCCCCGGTGCACAGCGATGTGCCGCTGGGAACGGGCGTGCCGAGGGGATCGCACTTGTTCGCATCCACCGAGAGTCCGCCGTAGCGTGCAGGGCTCCATGTCTTGAGCCGCTCGACGCCGACGCGCTGCGCAGACACGACCGCGACCGCATAACCCTCACGCAGGAGGTACTCCCAGGCCTCGGCCGCGGCGAACTCGAAGTCGACTCCGATTGTGACGTTGGTCCACTCGACGGCCAACGTCCCGTTGAACTTGTGCGGCTTCGGGTATCGCACCATCACCCGCGTGCGGTACGGATTGCCGCCATCGAGGACGGTAGCGGTGGTGAACGTGTTGGCGGCCGCTCCCGTGTACCGGTTGGCCAGGCCTGTCGCGTAGAACTCGCGCGCTGTGTAGCCGGCAGCCGCCAGGTCGACCGCTGTCGCCGACATCGGCGACGTCCCAGGGACGTTGATCTCCGTCAGTGTTGCGGCGGGCACAGTGACCGCATTCGATGCCTGTGCGGTCACCGCGGGTGCCAAGACCAAGGCCCCGGCGAGAGCGGCCGGCAGCA
Source organism: uncultured Gaiellaceae bacterium (assembly GCA_963752405.1). Lineage (GTDB taxonomy): Bacteria > Actinomycetota > Thermoleophilia > Gaiellales > Gaiellaceae > Gaiellasilicea. Next base: position 5,785 of record CAVVYB010000010.1, on the reverse strand, counting down.
GCAACACGGCGGCCCTGCGAACACTCGTCGCTGACAGCCTCTTGTGCGGTGTGGACATTTTCATCCTCATTTCTTGTGCGCGGGAACGCCTAAGGCATGGCGTGGCGAGCGCCACTCGCCGAGTGTCCCGCGGCGGAAGGCTGGCGTCTGACTCGCACACAAGGCGTGCGCTGCCGATCAAGAGCCGTGCGTTGTGCAACAAGGAAATGCACGTATGTGACGGTCAATACCTTCTAGATCGGCGAGGCGACAGCCCCGGGGACCCGGTGATCCGATCTATCTCTGTTATTGCTCTCCGCTGAGAACGTCGTAGCGGAGCAGGATGACCCCGCCGGTCGCGTAGTTGGGCACATCGGCGGCGACCGCCTCACCCGCCGGTGAGGCGAGCGCTGCGTCGAGCGCTCGAGCATCGTCAAAATCGCCCGCGAAAGTGCAAAAGTACGGCGACTCGCCGCCGTCGACCGCTGCCAGTTCGAACCCGTAGCCGTAGCCCCGCAGTCCCGGCAGCTTCTCGACCAGCGGCAGGTGCTTGCCCTCGAAATGCGCACGGAAGGCGTCGGGATCGGAAGGTTGCGGGTAGAGCGTGAGAAGACGGTGCATCGTTACCCCCGGGTCCCCGCGGCCGCCTGGCGCGCCTCGAGGAACGTGCGCGTGCGCTCGGGGGTGCCGAACACGTCGACCTGCTTGTCAGGATGGTTGAAGTTGGTCGTGAATTCGTCGCACAGCGCCTTGTCACTCGCCATCGCACCGATGAACTCGAGCACGTGCGGCGGCGGGTTGAGCATCAGGCTCGTCCATTCGGCGACGCTGATTACGAACTCCTCGCGCCGCCGAGCCACGCGCTCGCAGAAGCGCTCGTCGTACGCGTGATCCGCGAGGATCGCTTCGCCGATCGTCCAGGCGGAGTACGAGGCCGAATTGGCGCCCTGTCCCATCAGGGGGTCGACCACGACGTGGCAATCGCCAACGGCGAGCGCATACCGCCCGCTGTCCAGGCGCGCGTAGTCCCGACGGACGATCGGAGTGAGCGCGCCCTGCAGGAGGTCGCGCGGGGACCACAGCCCGAACTCGGTGGGATCGACGCGTTCGAAGGCCATCGGGAAGTGCCGGCGGAGCTTCTCGAGCACAAGCCGGTCGTAGGCGGCCGGGTCCTCGTCGCATCGGACTTCAGCGAGCTCCTCTACGTCGCCACCTGGGATGGCCTCGAAGAGCAACGCTGTTGCGAACCCGTCATGCGAGTAGATGGGCAACTCGAGGAGCTCCCCGTGGCCCGGCGAAAAATGGATGTTGACGCCCTTCGGCTGGGAGTAGGTGATGCCGTTGTAGATCCCGGCCGACAGCCGGCGCTGCGGTCGGTCGTAGGGGGATTTGTCGTCGCGCCGCGGGAACAGTTCTGCGATCCCTCCCCGCCCAACGGCAACCACCACGAGGTCGTGCCGGGATGACACGCGGTTGACCTCCTCGACCCCGACCGTGTGCATGGGCACCAGCTCGCCCCCGCGCTCCTGGAAGTCCTCCATCAGGCGAGGGAGGTACAGCCGGTAGTCGATGACCGATGACGGATCGGTGAAGTCGCCGCGGAATCGCACTTCCTCGTCGCCCGCGATGCAGTGGTGGTGACAGACATAGCCATATTCGGCCGCATCCCAGTGATGAACCCCCAGCACGCGCTCGCGCTCGAGCGTGTGATGGTGGTGACCAACGGTGTTCAGCAGCCGACCCCGCCGGATCTCGTCCGGCTCCTGCTGGGCGTACATCGTCACCGGAACGTGGTTCGCCAGCAGAAACAGGCCGAGGTGTAGTCCAGACACGCCGGAGCCCACGATCCCGATGCTCGACTCCATCGCTGCCTCCTCTTCACTGCGCCTTCGAGCGAGGCGGGCAGAAGGCTGCGCGCGTCGCTAAAGACAGGGCGGGCTCGGAGTCTTGCCCAGCGGGGCCTTCCGCGCTTGGACGCGCGTGCACACCGATTGCGCGACAGTGCACGCTGCCAGCTGAAGTCACCGACGCTGCAGGTAAGCGACGACCTTTCAGGTCAAACGGCGGCGAGAGCGGTCGATGATAAAGCCGAATGGTCGACGAAAAGCTCGTACACAGCGGTGGTGAAGTGCTGAACAGCACTCTTGACTGGCTGGCCGCCCTTGCCCACGCGTCCGATGACGCAATCATCGGAAGCCGGCTTGACCGGACGATCACATACTGGAACGAGAGCGCGACCCGTCTCTATGGCTACACGGAAGCGGAGATGATTGGCAACCCCATCTCACGCCTCCTCGACGACAAAGACGAGCTCGACATGATTCTCGCGCGCCTTGTAGCGGGGGAAGTAATCCATCTGCACGACGCCGAACGGATCCACAAGGATGGAACCCGAGTTCGTGTCGACATCACAAATTCGCCTATCCGCCTAGCTGACGGGACGATCGTCGGCGCAGCCACGGTTGCTCGAGACGCCACCCAACGGCTGGCGACAGAGCGCGAGCGCGACGTGTTGCGTGGTGAGCTTGAGCACGCCAAACGCACTGAGACGCTCGGCGTAATCGCTGGAGGCATGGCGCACGACTTCAACAACCTCATGACGGCAGTCCTCGGTAACGCCACGCTACTCAAGGAGTCTCCGCTGGGGCAGGAGGAGCGAAGCATGCTTCGAGAGATCGAAATTTCCGCGCAGAAAGCCGCACAGTTGACCCAACGTCTCCTGGACTATGCGGGCAAGACTAGACAGGTCGTGACGCCAGTCGACTTGGCTGCCGCAACGCGGGAGGCGATAGAACGGCGTGGGTCCGATCCACGGATTTGCTTCAAATCCAAGCCGGCTGACGACATGGACGAGATAAGAGTGCTCGCAGATCCGCAGCAACTAGAGAGGGCGATCGCGTGCATCCTCACGAATGCACTCGAGGCCAGCAGCGAACGCGGGACGGTCACCATCAGCATCCGTCACTGCCGCGTCGACGCCGACCGAGCGGCCATTTGCGCGCTCGGCAGCGATCTTGGACCCGGGGATTACGGAGTCGTTGAGGTGATTGACACCGGGGAGGGAATGGATGAGGAGACCCAAGAGCGAATTTTTGACCCATTCTTTTCGACGAAGTTCCAGGGGCGTGGTCTAGAACTAGCAGCGGTGTCCGGGATCACCAAGGCGAGTGGCGGCGGAATCGTCCTCGAGAGCAGTCCGGGATCTGGCACGCGGATTGCGTTGCTCTTTCCCATGGCCGATGCAGACGACTAGCAGCGCCACCCGCGGGTTTACTCCCGATTCGAGTCGTTGAGCCTACTCGGAGCCCGTCGCTCGACTTAGAGGACCTGGCTACCTGGAGCCGTGGCCCGGTCCGCGGACGAACTCGACGTCTTCGAGGCGCAGGTGGTCACTGCGCTTCGGGACGAGCGCGGCGATCACTGGCTTCTTGTCGCTCTTTGTGCGCGCGAGCAGCGGCGGTCTCTCGCTGCAGTAATCGTCGCCCCATTGCCGCAGGCCGACAAGGGCGACGTGAAGGTCGCGGCCCTTTGCGGTCAGGTGGTACTCGTACCGCTTCGGGCGTTCTTGGTAGGGAACCCGCTCGAGGATTCCTTCGTCGACCAGCCAGCGAAGACGGTCGGCGAGAACCTTGCGTGCGATCCCGAGATTTCGCTGGAACTCGTCGAATCGACGCAGCCCCAGCAGGGCGTCCCGGACGATCAGCAGCGTCCATCGCTCACCGACCACCTCGAGGGCGCGTGCGATCGAACAGTCCTGGCGTTCGTAGGTGCGCTTGAGCATGCATTCAGAGTATCAGGTCAGTCTTGTGAAGAAACTGACTACCTGGTATGGTCGGTTTCTTCAAGGAACCGACTCAGGAGAGATCATGACCATAGGCGCTGCACATAGGGAGCAAGACGCGCGAGTGGGCGTGGTGACGTCGTACAAGACCGCACCGACGCGCACCATCACCGCCGGTGGGACGACCTACGCGTACCGCGAGCTGGGCCCGAAGGGCGGGGTTCCCGTCGTGTTCTTCGTGCACCTGGCTGCGACGCTGGACAACTGGGACCCCCGCATCATCGACCCGATCGCGAAGAACCGGCACGTCATCGCATTCGACAACAAGGGGGTCGGCGCTTCCACCGGGCAGGTACCCGACAGCGTCGAGGCGATGGCCGACGACGCCTACACGTTCATCAAAGCTCTCGGGTTGGAGAAGATCGACATCTTCTCTTTCTCCCTCGGCGGCTTCATCGCCCAGGCCCTCGTCGTCAAGCACCCCGAGCTCGTCCGCAAGCTCGTCCTCACCGGCACCGGACCCAAGGGCGGCAAGGACATCGACAAAGTCGCCGGCATCACCTACTGGGACATCCTGCGAGCGACCCTGACCCGCTCCGATCCGAAGGAGTTCCTGTTCTTCAACCGCAACGCCACCGGCAAGGCCGCAGCGAAGGCGTTCGTCACGCGGCTCGAAGAACGCACCGTCGACCGCGATGCGCCGATCAAGGCCAAAGCGTTCCGGACGCAGTTGAAGGCGATCAAGAAGTGGGGCCGCGGCACGCCCCATGACCTGTCGAAGCTCACCCACCCGACCCTGATCGCCAACGGCGACAACGACCGCATGGTGCCCTCAGTCCTCTCAGAGGACCTGCACCGCCGCGTCAAGGGATCCGAGCTGATCATCTACGCCGACTCCGGCCACGGCGGCATCTTCCAGTTCCACGACACGTTCGCGCCCGCCGCCATCGAGTTCCTCGACCGCTGACCATCCCCACGAACAAAGGCAACAAAGTGGGAACGACACCTTCCTTCGCGAAGAAGCCCTTCGTCTCATCGATTCTGCTCTGGATGCGCACCGACCAACCGCGGCAGGCGGGCATGGACTACTGGAAGGGGCCGCACTCGAAGATCATCTCGGCCACCCCGGGACTCGAGGAATACCGGCAGATCCATCTCGCGGAGACCAACCCTGGGCTGTGGCCGGCCATCAGCGGCGTCGAGACCGTCATCCCGAGCGAGCGCAGGATCGACGGGGTCGCCGAGGTCACATTCGCCTCGGCTCTCTCCCCGCTGCGGGGCCGCAAACAGACCAAGCTCGCCTACAAGGACGAAGTGAATGTGTTCCGGCGCACCTTGCTCTACGCGGGACCGCCGCGCTCGGCGAGCTGGTACGACGTCGCTCGACCCGAGGAGAAGGTGGACGCGCGCAGCCTGGTGTACCTGCGCAAACGGGAGGGCATCAAGACTCATGCGTTCCGACGGTTCCTCAGGAGTCAGCTCGTGCCCGCTCTCGAAGGCACGAGCGCCCTGAGAGAGCTCCGGACCCAGGTCTTCATGCCCTGGAACCGAAAACTCTGGAACACGCCGAACGTCGCACACGACAACCCCACCGACCAGCAGTTCCACGCCTCACTCATCCTCGGCTTCACCGATGCCCACGCTCTACGGGCGTTCTACGACAGCGAGCAGATCGCAGCACTCTCAGGCCAGCTGCCGAAGTTCGTCTCCGCTGTCCACGCGTACGAAGTCACCGAGGCGCTGACCTACGTGAAGGACGGCGCACTCCTTCCGCACTATCAGGCATAACCCGAGAGCCCAGCCACGCACGAGCAGCCGGATGTAGGCGGGACATCGTCGACCGCTAGGGCGGCGGTGGCGGACGCGAAGAGCGAGCGGTAGCCCACCGCCGAGCACGAGCTCACCGGTAGAACGACGGCTGCGGACGGCCCCACAACCGGCTGAACGGCGCTTCCGCCCTTGACCTCCGGCCATTTCGTGTAGTTGCACGCCGCATTCGTTGCGGTCCGAGCTCGGCCTGAATCG
>CAVVYB010000009.1:0-263110 GCA_963752405.1 uncultured Gaiellaceae bacterium | reverse complement strand
ACTCGCCGCAGATGCCTCGCGCGCCCGTCGAGGGGTCGCGGCTGAAGCAGACTCCGGTTCCGCAGTCTTCACCCTTGTTGCCGAAGACCATCTGCATCACGTTGACGGCAGTTCCGAGGTCGTCGGGGATCTCGTAGGTATGCCGGTACACGCATGCCCGCGGCGAGTTCCACGACTCGAGCACGGCCAGCACGGCACGCATAAGCTGCTCGCGCGCATCCGTCGGGAAGCCGTGTCCTACAGCCTCCTCGTAGATCCGCTTGTAGCGCTCGATCACGAGCACGAGGTCCGACGCGGTCAGATCGACGTCGTTCTCGGCGCCGCATTCGACGCGGAGCTCGGCGAGGGCGTCCTCGAACCGGTACGAGTCGATGCCCTCGACGACCTCGCCGTACATCTGGATCAGCCGCCGGTAGGAGTCGTAGGCAAACCGCGCGTTGCCCGTCGCGGCAGCCAACCCCAGGACTGCTTCGTCGTTCAGGCCGAGATCGAGAATCGTGTCCATCATCCCCGGCATCGAGATCGCGGCACCCGACCGGACCGACACGAGCAGCGGGTTCGCCGGATCACCGAACGTGGAGCCCGTGACGCGCTCGAGCCGCTCGATGTGCTCCAGGATCTCGTCCTCGAGCCCGGCGGGCAGCTCGCCGCCGTTCGACATGCAGGCGCGAGACGCATCGGTCGTGATTCGTGAACCCCGCAGGGACGGGCACACCGAGGTGCGCCATCTCGGACAGCCCGACACCCTTGCCGCCGAGCAGCTCTCTACCGCCGGGCGCGGTCTGGTCGAAGGAGTACACGAAGCTTGTTCGCGTCCTGGTGTTGGGGGCCACGGTCGTCATGGCGCGCTCCTCTCGAAGATGTGAGATCAGCCTGGCCCGACGGCGCGGCGCAGCGCATCCGCGAATACCGTGATGGGTCTGCGGCTTTTCCGCTCCGCTCGCCAACGCCGTCCGTCGCCGCGGGTTTCCCCGCAGCGCGATTGCGGCGTGCTGCGGATGGACGCATGAGTGCCGAGGGAGAGAGTTGCTCACGGGCAGAAGTGCCAGTGAGGAGGACGATGACCACCCGCGTGCTGATTGCCGGGAGGTGGAGTGCAGCGTTATCTCGAGCCGTTCCTCACGCGGGTCGGAAGCGTCCCGAGCCGTCGTTGATGAGCTGAGGTCGAGACTTCCGTCACTCTCCCCAGCCCTCTTGCCCTTGCGGCATACGCCGGGCTCACCCAGGAGTACGCCTCGTGGGCGACCCTCGGAGTGGCGTCGACCAGCCCCTCCCATGCGCCGAGCACCGACTGCCCGTTGTCTCCGGTGAGCGCATCGAGCACCGAGTGCGGATCGGCGCCCTCGAACACGAAGACGACCGTGTCGGCAGCGAGGAACACCATGTGCCGCTCCAATCCGTTCTCGAGCGGATCGAATGGTGGTCCGAGCTCAATCAGCCTCGCCGCTTGCTCGGCGGTGCCGGGGCGCAGGGTCGCAACTACCGCGATACGTTGCATCGCTCCTCCTTCGCTGTGTTGAGAGTTCCAGCGTCGCGGCAACCGCCGCTGGCGACATCGGCGAGCACGCCGATTGCGCCGGGGAGAACTACGCATCTCGCGTATCACGGTTTTTCGGCGAGCCGGGGATCGAGCAACACGCTCACGGACGGAACGACGCGCTCTGACCCGAAGCCGAGCAAGAGCTCGCCGCTGCGCTCCTTCGCCGACACCGATTACGGTGAGCCCGCCGCGTGCCCGGCGGCGACGCCGGCCGCGCTGTGGGTGAGCGTCGCCGCTTCCTCGGGCTGGACGCCCAGGCGGCGGCATGCGGCGAGCAGGAGGTCTGGGGCGGGTCGGGCACGCAGCCCCTCGGCGCGGATGACATCGGCGTCGACGCGATCCTCGACCAGTGTCGCCAACCCGGCGAGCTCCAGCATCGGCAGCGTGCTGGCGCTCGCTGAAACAACGGCGCGCTTGAGGCCGGCACGACCAGCGGCTTCCAGGTAGCGACGCGCTCCGCCAAGCGCGGTCACGCCATGCTGGCGAAGCCGGCCGGTCAAGCGCGTCGCCCTTCCGTCTGGCCAGGCTGCAGGCGGTGTCGGCCTCATCCGAGTCGTCTGGCCTCCCCTCGGGCAAGCGGATCCCACGGCTGCCGAGAAAGGCGTGAATGCCTTCCAGCCTCGGCCGCCCGTCGAGGTAGGCGCGATAGTCGGCGTCTCGGTCGAAAGGAATGAACTGCCAGCCGGTCTTGTCGCTCAGCCGCAGTAGGAACTCGTCGAAGACTTCACCCCATGCCCAGGCATGCAGTACGGCGCTGTCGGTGAGGACGCCTTCGAGATCGAAGAGACAGGCCCCGATGGTGCTCGGCAAGCCGAGCATCTTGGTGTCCAGCGGCACGGGTGAAAGCCACGGCAGCGGCTGGATCCCGCGGAGCCGCGCCAGGCGCACGAGCATCTCTGCAGTCTGCTGTCGCTCGCGCACCAAGGTGCTTCTTCGTCGTACGAGCTCCGAGGCAGGAAACGCACCATCCGCGGCGCTCAGGGCGCGCTCGGCCGAGTCCAGCGCGAGCTGCCACCGTGCTGCGATCGTGTCCAACTCGGGCGACTGCGGCGGTCGGGAGTCGACCTCAGGCGCATCCAACGTTCGCGTTGCGGTTCCCGTCGCACGCCGGCTGGCTGGTTCGCTACTCCTCGTGGCGCGGCGTGAGATGACGGCCGGCATGCTCACCTCAGCTACCGAGTGGCGTGGACTCCGATGCGAGCCACGCCCGTGGCGAGCGCAGCCTCTGCCACTGCTTTCGCGACGAGTGGCGCGACGCATCGGTCGAAGACGCTGGGGATGATGTAGTCCGCGGAGAGCTGGTCTGACGGGATGACTCCGGCGAGCGCGTGGGCTGCCGCCAGCTCCATCTCCTTTGTGATCGCGCGTGCGCCTGCACGTCCAGCGCGCCGCGGAAGACGCCGGGGAAGACGAGCACGTTGTTGATCTGATTCGGGTAGTCCGACCGGCCGGTCGCGATCGACAGCGGCCAGATCCTCGATCTCTTCGGGCTCGATCTCCGATCGTGGGTTCGCGAGTGCGAACACGATCGAGTCCTCCGCCATGCCGCTCGATGCCGTCGCGCGTGACCGCGCCCGGCACCGAGACGCCGATGAAGACGTCGGCGTCGACGAGCATCTCGTCAGCGGTTCCCGACTCATCGCCTGGATTCGTCAGGTCGGCGTACTCCTGTTTCGCCAGGCGACAGTCCGGGTCGGCCGGAATAGAGCGCGCCGTGCTCGTCGCACCCGACGATGTCGCCGCGCCCGGCAGCCAGCAGGATCTTCGTCACGGCGCGTGCCGGCAGCCCCGCAGCCGGTGGTCACGATCCTGACGTCCTCGAGCCTCTTTCCGACGACGCGGAGCGCGTTGACCAGCGCGGCCAGGACGACGATCGCCGTTCCGTGCTGGTCGTCGTGGAAGACGGGATGTCGAGCTCCTCGCGCAGGCGTTGCTCGATCTCGAAGCATCGCGGCGCGGCGATGTCCTCGAGATTGATGCCGCCGAAGCCTGGCGCGATCGCGAGCACCGTCGCCACGATCGTGTCCACGTCCTTGGTCGCCAGGCAGAGCGGGAAAGCGTCCACCCCGCCGAAGTCCTTGAAGAGCATGGCCTTGCCCTCCATCACCGGCAGGGCAGCCTCGGGACCGATGTCGCCGAGCCCGAGCACGGCCGAGCCGTCGGTGACGACGGCGACCATGTTCCTCTTGCTCGTGAGCGTCCAGACCGACTCCGGATCGTCGGCGATCGCCTGCGAGACGCGGGCTACTCCAGGCGTGTAGACCATCGAGAGGTCCTCGCGGGTCTTTAGCGGCGTTTTCGCGACCACTTCGATCTTGCCGCCCTCGTGCAGCTGGAACGTGCGATCCGAGACGGTCAGCACCTCGGTGCCGTTGACCGCGCGCATCGCGTCCACAACCCTTGCAAGATGTGTCGCGTCTGCTGCGAGCACGGTCACGTCGCGCACCTTCGTCGCCCGCTCGGCGCTAACGAGATCGATCGGGCCGAGGGTTGCCCCGGTCTCGCCTACCGCTGCAGCCAGCCGGGCAAACGACCCCGGTCGATCCTCGATGCGGACCCGCACGGCGGCGCTGAAGGACGCTGAAAGGTGGGACATGCCCTCACCTTTGCGGTCGGCGGTGGGAGTGGAATCGGTGTGATCTCCGCGATCCAGTGCGGGAAAGTACCCCATTGGCCAAATCGGCTCTGGGGTGCGCAGAACTACTGATCGCACTTCAGCAACGTCGCGGATGCCGACCGGGCCAGCCGAAGCGAGGCTCTTGCCAACGAAAGCGATCGGAGGAGGAGAGATGAACAAGATCCTCGTCGCAACAGACGGCTCGGACTCTGCGGCCGAGGCTGTGGAGTTCGGCGTCGAGCTGGCAGCCGAGCACGACGCGGAGCTGATCCTCGTGCACGTCGTACCGGCGCTGGACATCGTTCCGGCGTCGTGGTTTGGCATCGGGGGTGCCTTCCCTCACGAGCCCTCGCTCGAAGACCACGCGCTGCTCGACGACGCAGCTGCGGTCGCAGAGGAGCACGGCGTCTTCTCGACGACCGTGCTGCTCGCCGGCGACACCGTCGACGAGATCGTCGCCTACGCCGATTCCCACGACGTCGATCTGATCGTCGTGGGATCGCGCGGTCACGGCGCGATCGCGAATGCGTTGCTCGGAAGCGTCTCGCGAGGGGTCCTGCCGGAGTCGAAGCGGCCCGTGATGGTCGTCCGGGGAGCCTCGACGGCCCACTCGCGACGTGCGCCGGCCCGCCGGGATCGGCTGGGCTTCTGAATCGGCCTGGGCTTCTGACCCAGAAGCAGCGATGGGCCGGCTGAGCGCCGGCCCATCCCTTCCTGCTCGGAGAGGAGCTCAGACTCCCGCGACTGCGGGCGTCGCCGCTGCGCGGCTGCACGGGCTCCACCGGCAGCGCGGAGAGCACGACCTTCAGCGCCTGCGTGTTCGCGGCATCCGCGAAGACGTCGTACGCCTCCATCGTGTCGCCGAGCTGGAACCGGTGCGTCGCGAACGCGCGTCGGGTCGAGCCGACCGCCTTCGATCAGCCGCAGCAAGAGCAGGAGTCGTGAACGTGTCCACGAGGCCGGTCATGATCAGCACGTTGCGGATCCAGAGCTTCTCCAGGTGCAACGTGGCGGAGCAGCCGTGGACGCCGACGTTGGCGACTCGGCCACCGGCGCGGATCAGCTCGGTGCAGAGCTCGAACGTCTCCGGGACGCCGACGGCCTCGATCGCCGTGTCGACGCCGCGGCCGCCCGTGATCTCCATCACGCGGGCGAGCGCGTCCTCGGTGCCGTTGTTGATCACCACGTCCGCGCCGAAGTCGAGCGCGCGGGCGAGCCTTGCGTCGGCGAGGTCGATCGCGATGATCTTCGCCGGCGTGCGCAGGCGCGCGGTCATGATCGTGGCGAGGCCGATCGGGCCTGCGCCGACGACTGCGATCGTGTCTCCCGGCTCCACCTTGCCGTTGAGGACGCCGACCTCGTACGCGGTCGGGAGGATGTCCGCCAGGAAGAGCACCTGCTCGTCCGTCAGCTCCTCCGGGATCTTGTAGACGGACGTGTCCGCGAACGGGACGCGGGCGAACTCGGCCTGGAGGCCGTCGATCAGATGGCCGAAGATCCAGCCGCCGCCGCCGGTGCACTGGCCGTAGTGGCCCTCGCGGCAGTAGCTGCAGCGGCCACAAGCGCTGATGCAGGAGACCAGCACGCGGTCGCCGACGGCGAGCGTCGTCACCGCCGAGCCGAGCTCGGTGATCGTCCCGACCGCCTCGTGGCCGAGGATCGTTCCCGGCTTCACCGCGGGCACGTCGCCCTTGAGGATGTGCAGGTCGGTGCCGCAGATCGTGGAGGAGTCGATGCGGACGATCACGTCCGTCGGCTCCTGGATGACCGGGTCGGGCACGGTCTCCCATGCCTTCTGGCCCGGTCCGTGATACACGAGCGCCTTCATCGACGCCTCCTTTACTCGGGTACAGCCAGTCTCCGGCGGCTCCGACCACGTCGCATCAGGGGCGGCCCTGATGCAGTTGCGGCCAATCCCGGATGGCCGCTTCAGACCAGGCTGAGCGGTCAGCTCAAGCCGGCGCGGGCAGGTTTCCGTCGATGAGGCCGAGGAGCGCCTCGGCGATCGCCGCGGGCGTGGGTGGGCAGCCGGGGATGCGGAGGTCGACGGGGAGGATCGCTTCGACCGGCCCGACGAGGTCATCGGTGCTGCCGAGCAGGTTGCAGCCGAGCGCGCAGTCGCCGAGCGCGACGACCCGGCGCGGTTCGGGCATCGCCTCGTAGGCGATCAGGAGCGGCTCGCGCATGCGGCTTGTCACGGCCCCTGTCACGAGGAGCACGTCGGCGTGGCGAGGGGAGGCGACGATGCCGAGGCCGAAGCGCTGCAGGTCGTAGTAGGGGCTCGCGAGCTGGGTGAGCTCGTGCTCGCAGCCGTTGCAGGAGCCGGCGTCGACGTGGCGGATTGCGAGGCTGCGACCGCGGCCCGGGCTGCGGCAGGTCGATTGTCCTGCGGAGGCGGCGGAGGTCGCGGAGCAGGGTCAGCATCAGCGGTCCACGCAGGCGTAGCAGAGCTCGAAGCTCTTGTTGATCAACGGGAAGTCCGGGAGCAGGTTGTCGGTTGCGGCGTAGGCGACGACCGGCCAGTTCGCGTAGGAGCCGGTGCGAAGGCGCAGGCGTTCGATCCGGTCGCCGCGGCGCTCGACGACGCAGCTGGTCGCGCCGCGCGGGCTCTCGACCCGGCCGACGCCGATCGGGTCGCTCTTCTCCGCCCGGCTCGGCCACTGGCGGGCTGGATCGGGCGGTCGAGCAGCTCGTCGAGGAGCCCGAACGTCTGCCAGAGCTCGAGCGCCCGCTGCTCGAACCGCGCCTGTACGTCGCCGGCCGCCCGCTCCGGGACGACGGCGGAGAAGCCCTCGTAGGAGAGGCGTGGGCTGCTCGCGCGCACGTCCTGCGCGAGCCCGGCCGCGCGCGCGCCAGGGCCGACGCGCGCCCAGCCGCTCCGCGTGGGTGGCGGTGACGACGCCGATGTCGGGGAGGCGATCCTGGAAGGAGGTGTTGAAGAGGAGCTCGCGCCAGCCGCGGAGCGCGGCCGCGTTGATCGAGGCGAGCTCTTCACGTGCAGCCCCGATCTGCTCCTGCGTCGAGCGCGAGCTCGCTACCGCCGACGCGGACCGTGTTGAAGAGGAAGCGGTGTCCGCTCACGGCGGCGTTCAGCCGGCGCGCGCGCTCTGTGAGCGCTGCGAAGCTGTTGTTGCCGGCGGCGAGGCTGACGCCGGCGCAGATCGCGGCGATGTCGTTCAAGTGGCTCCACGTCCGCTCGAGCTCGAGCAGGATCGTGCGGACGCGGCGGAGCTCTGCGGTCGGCACCAGCCCGAGCGCTTGCTCGCAGGCGCTCGCGTAGGCGACGCCGTTCGCCACGTTGCAGGCGGCGCAGGCACGCGAGACGTAGGCGAGCCCTTCGTCCAGCGTCTTCCCTTCCGCGGCGCGCTCGAGCCCGCGGTGCTTGTAGAAGAGCTGCGCGTCGAGGTGGAGGATGCGGTCGCCGACGAGATGGAAGCGAAAGTGCCCCGACTCGATGATGCCGGCGTGGATCGGTCCGACGGCGAGCTGGTAGACGTCGTCGCCGCGGACCGGCACCCAGCGCTCGAGCGCTGGGTCGTGGTTGACGAGCGGCCGCAGCGGCTCGTGGCCGGCGAAGCGGATCCCCTGCAGGTCGTGAGCCTCGCGCTCGTCCCAGCCGGCCGCGGGCGCGAGATCGACGATCGAGGGGACGACTCCCTCCTCGGCGGCAACGGTCTCCAGGCGCGTGGTCCCGTCTTGGATCGGCGAGCAGCGTGCGGACGAGCGCTCCGTCCGAGGTCGCGTGCAGGCCGGCGAAGCGCGCGCCGTCGGCGAGTGCCGCGCCGACCCGCTCCCGGTAGGACGTGAATGCGGCCGACGGTCGTCACGAGAGACCTCGGACGAGAGCGTCCGCGAGATCCGAGCCGGGAAGCACGACCGCAGCCGCGGCGAGGCCCAGCAGCAGGACGACGGAAACACAGGTGAGCGCCGTCACGCCGCGCAGGCCGGCGATCGGCCCTCGCTCGCGCGGTGGGCTGTCGCCGGCGGTGGTCTCGATCAAGGCATGGGCGAGGCCGAGGAAGCCGAGCGCGAGCAGGAGCGCAGTCGCGCTCGCAGCCCAGGGGTGCCCGGCCTGGAAGCCACCGGCGACGATCAGCACCTCGCTGACGAAGAGCGGCGAGGGCGGTAGGCCGGAGAGCGCGGCAAGCGAGATCCCCATCGACGACCCCGAGCGCGGGCTTGCTGCGACCGATACCGGTGACGGCGTGCTCGCCCGCGCGCGGATCGTGGCTCAGGAGCGGCGTCGCCGCGTAGAAGCCGAGCGCCTTGGCGACGGCGTGAGCGACGATGTGGATGGCGACGCCGGCAAGGGCGAGCGATGTGCCGAATCCGATCCCGAGCGCGATCACGCCCATGTGCTCGAGGCTGGAGTAGGCGAGCAGCCGCTTCCAGGGCAGGGAGCGCCAGAGGAACGGCACCGCGACGGCAAGCGAGGCGAGGCCGAAGGCGATCAGGACGGTCTGCGTCGTGTGCTCGCCGACGACCGGCGCGAGTGCCTGCTGGGAGCGCCAGGCGATGAGAAGCACGGTGGGCAGGAGCGCGGCGGAGAGAAGCGCGGAGACGGGCGGCGGCGCCTCCGAGTGGGCATCCGGCAGCCAGTTGTGCACGGGCGCCCAGCCGATCTTCGCCGCGAGCCCTGCAAGCAGGAGCAGGTAGGCGATCAGGGCCGTCTCGCTGCCGCCGGAGTAGGTCGAGAGCGCCTGCCAGGAGAGCCCGTCGAGCCCTCCTGTGGGGATGCCGGCCGCGAGCATCACGATCCCGAGCAGCGCGACGCCGAGCCCGAGCGAGGTCAGGACGAGGTACTTCCAGCCCGCCTCGAGCGCGCGGGCGTGGCCGCTGAAGCCGACGAGCAGTGCGGACGCGGCGGTCGTCGCCTCGACGAGGAGCCAGGCGGCGCCGAGGTTGCCGACGAGCGGTACTGCCAGCAGGATCGCCCAGAAGAGATAGAGCGAGGCGTAGTACATCCTCTGTCGGCGCTCGGGCGAGACGAGCGAGTCGCTGCTCGCATCGAGGTAGGCCGGTGAGACGAGGACGCTCGCGAGCCCGACGAGGCCGATCACGCCGACGAGAAGTCCGCCGGCGACGTCGATGACGAGCCAGTCGCCGATGACCGGCTCGCCGGAGGCGCGCAGGGCGAGCACGGTCAGCGCGAGCGCAAGTGCGGCAACCGGCACGGACGCGAAGCGCGCGAGCCCGTGCACGAGGCCCGTCGGAGCGAGCAGGAAGAGCACCGCGGCGAGCGCCGGGAGGGCGATCACGGCCAGCGCGAGGAGCTCGCGGCTAGTCACGCAGCGCCCTCAGGGCCGCGCTGTCGGCGGTGCCGAACTCGGCGAAGATCCGCTCGTAGAAGACGACCGCGACCACGGCGACGAGCATCAGGTCGAGGGCGACGCCGAGCTCGATCGCGACCGACGCACCGCCGGGCAGCTGGAGCGCCGCGAGCGCGAGCGCGTTCTCGACGAGGACGATGCCGATGATCTGGAACAGCGTCGCGCGCCGGAGCGCCGCCGTGGCGATGCCGAAGGCGACGAGCGCGAGCACCCCGCGCTCGGCATCGCGCGAGACAAGTCCGATCGCCGGCACGAGCCAGGTCAAAGCCAGGGCAAAGGCGACGGCGATGCCGGCGCGCGCCAGCGGTGCCACTCGCGCCCGTACCGGTCGCACCGCTCGGGTGCGCGAGACGAGCAGCAGGAAGAGCCCGGCCAGGACAACCGCGCGAACCGCGAGCGCGCCGGCCGCGATGACGTCGCCGCTGCTCTCCGCCTCGTCGAGCGCGACGCCGACGAGGACGAGCGCTTGCGCGGTCACGAGCGCGACTGCGAGCGAGCGCCGGCGGACGACGAGGACGGCGAGCCCGAGCGCGACGAGCGTCCAGATGACCGCCCCGCTCACGACGAGCTCACGAGCCAGGAGGCGATGCCGAGGAGCGCAGAGATGGTGCCGGCAGCGAGGAGCCGCGGCACGAGCAGGACGCGCATCTTCGCGACGAGCGTCTCGACGAGCGCGAACGCCGCGCAGAGCACGACGAGCACGACGGGCAAGACGGCGAGCTGGAGCCAGACGTCGCGCGGATGGGGTAGGAAGACCTGAGCGGCGAGCACGAGCACGAGCCAGTGGCGGGCCGCCGCGGCCCACTGCAGATAGGCGAGGTCGCGCCCGGCGTACTCGAGCAGCGGGCCTTCGTGGATCATCGTCAGCTCGAGGTGCGTGTCGGGGCTGTCGACCGGCTGCCGGCCCGTCTCGGCGACGGCGACGAGCGCGAAGGCGAGCGCGCCGAGCGCAAGCGCCGGGCTCGTCCAGACGTCCGTGCCGGCCGTTGCCGCGACGACGCCGCGTAGATCGGTCGTTCCGGCGAGGAGCGCGGCCACGGCGAGCGAGAGCACCAGCGTCGCCTCGACGAAGACCGACAGGGTGAGATCGCGGCTCGCCCCGATCAGCGAGAAGCCGCTACCCACGTCCCAGGCGGCGGCAACGACGACGAACCGCGCCAGCGCGAGCAGCCCCACGAGCAGGAGCGCGTCGTGGCCGATACCCCAGCTCGGAGCAGTCGCCGCAACCGGCACGACGAGAACGGCTGCGATGACGGCTGCGCCAACGACTGAGGGCGCGAGCCGGTAGAGGATGCTCGCTCCTTCAGGGGTAACGGCGCTCTTTCCCCACAGCCGCCGCAGCTCACGGTAGGGCTGCAACGGAGTCGGCCCGCGCCGTCCCTGGAGACGCGCCTTCCAGTGCTGCACGAGGCCTGGCAGGAGCGGTGCGAGTGCGATGCCCCCGACGATCTGAACCGCCCCGGCAACGGCTGTCGCGCCACTCATCCGAGCCACCCCAGACGCGCGGCGGCGAGGAGCACGAGGACGAGGCCGGCGAGGTAGACGACGTAGGTGCCGAGGCTTCCGCTCTGCAGGCGTCGAGCTTGGGCGGCGGCGGCGAGCGACACGCGCTCGAGCGGCGCGTAGAGGTGATCGTCGATCAGCTGGGGCACGTGGCCGGAGTACGAGACCTCCTGCAGGACGCCGCCCTCGCTCCGCACCGTGATCTCCCGCTGCGGGCGCAGCACGAGCTCGAGCACCAGACGCAGCGGCTTGGTGAAGCCGGCGCTCGTCCAGCGGAGCGCGGGCTCGAGGCGCTGGCCGGACGCCCAGGCCGGGGCCGGAGCAGCGGCTTCGGTTCCCGCGCAGAAGCGTCAGGCCGCCGGTGAGCGCGACGAGCACGACCGCGATCCAGACCGTCGGCAGCGAACCGGTGCCCGGAAGCTCGAGGCCGGTCTGGGTCGGCACGCCGGCCGACCAGGGCGCGAGCCCGACGAGCGGGCCGAAGAGCACACCCGGCACCACCCCGAGCACGACGCAGACGCCGGCGAGGAGCACGAGTGCCGCTCGCATCGGCAGCGGCGCCTCTTCGGCAGCCGCAGCCGCGTCGCTCCGCGGCGGCCCGAGCAGCACGAGGCCGACGACCTTGACGAAGCAGAAGAGGGCGAGAGCGGCCGTCGCAGCGAGGGCGGCGAGAGCGACCGCCCCGGCGATCCCGTCCCCGACGTGCCCGTAGGCGGTCACGTGCAGCAGCGCCTGCAGCGTCAGCCATTCCGAGGCGAAGCCGTTCAGCGGCGGCAGGCCGGCGATCGCCATCGCCCCGACCAGGAAGGCGCCGGCCGTCCACGGCATCCGGCGTAGGAGGCCTCCGATCCGGTCGAGCTCGAGCGAGCCCACCGCCCGCTCGAACGCACCTGCGCCGAGGAAGAGCAGCGACTTGAAGACGGCGTGGTTGACGGTGTGCAGGAGCGCCGCACCGAGTGCGAAGGCCGCCCAGGAGTCGGCGCCGCGAGCGCGGAGGATCAGGCAGGCGCCGAGCCCGAGCACGATGATCCCGACGTTCTCGATCGAGTGCAGGGCCAGCAGCCGCTTCAGGTCGTGCTGGAAGAGCGCGTAGACGACGCCCCCGACCGCAGAGAGCGCGCCGACGGCGAGCACGAGCACGCCGAACCAGACCGGAAGGACGCCGACCCACTCGACGAGCACGCGCACGAGCCCGTACAGCGCAACCTTGATCATCACCCCGCTCATCAGCGCCGAGACCGGAGCCGGTGCGATCGGATGCGCGCGCGGGAGCCAGACATGCAGCGGCATCACGCCGGCCTTCGTCCCCATCCCCACCAGAGCCGCAAGCGCGATCGCGATCTGCAGTCCCGAACCGGAGCTGATCGAAGCCGCGCCGCCGAACGCGTCCGCGTGGGCGAGCAGCAGGATCGCGATCCACGTGCCGACGCCGCCGAGATGGGTGACCGCGAGGTAGTTGAACACCGTTTGCCGCGACAGCCTGTCGGCGCGCCGCGCGACGAGGATCACCGTGGCCGAGAGCAGCGTCATCAACTCCCAGCCCGTGAGGAACGTCAGCGGATCTCGGGCGCAGACAACGAGCGCGAGCGCGAGGAAGAAGTCCGCGGTGAGCGCAGCGGTCACCCGCCCCCGTCGTGTGGGCTCCAGATACCGGAGCGAGAACACAAGCGCCGGAGCCGCGATCAGGCCGAGCGTGCCGAGGAAGAGCCCGCTCAACCCGTCGACGCCGAAGCGCGGATCGAACGAGCTCGTGAACCCCGCCCCGAGCGTGTCGCCGGACGCGAGCGCCCAGAAGCCCGCGACCCCCACTCCCGCCGCCCCCGCCGCCTGCACGATGAGCCCGCCCTCGAACGTGCGCCGACCGAGCACCAGCACCGCCCCGATCGCAACCGCGCTCAGCGCGGCAACCAGGAGTACCCCGATCACGAGCTTTCGAGCTCGCTCAGGATTGACTGCTGCTCGGAAAGCTGCCGAGTGATGATCGCGCGGCCCGCTTCGAGCAGGTCGAAGACCCGCTCGTCCTCGACCCGGTAGTAGACGCTCGTCCCCTCACGCCGCGACTCGACGAGGCCGATCCGGCGCAGCGCGGCCAGGTGCTGCGACGTGCCGCCCGAGTCGAGCCCCAGCTCCTTCTGGAGCGCGCCGACCGACCGTTCCTCGTCGCGCAGCAGCTCCAGGATGCGAACGCGCGCGGGATGGCCGAGCACACGAAAGAGGTTCGCCTTCACCTCGTGAACGGGCCGAGCACTGTTTGCCATGCCGGGCGCTACCTTAGCATCTTAAAAACTTCTAAGACATGCAAGGAGTAGTGCCTGCTCGAGGCCGAAGGCGACTAACGCGTTGCCGGGCTCGGCTATGCGCTAGTCGCTCGGCCGTGTTTGATCAGCCGACGGGTGCGGCGGCGGTTGCGCCGACGATCGCGACCGGCCGCTTCGACTCGGCGAGCACTCCGCGCGAGACGCTGCCCAGGAGTGCATTGGCGATCGCTCCGTGGCCGCGCGAGCCGACGACGATCAGATCGACGTCGTGGGAGTCGGCGTAGGCAACGATCTCATCGACGGTGTCACCCCGCAGCATCACCGTTGTTGCGATGACCGCGTGTTCGGCGGCGGTGGCCGCCGCCTCCTCCGACGAGACGTGATCGTGCTCGCTGGGCTCGTGCGGAAAGGCGCCACAGATACTGCCGAAGCCCGCAGCGGGGACGACATCGAGGGTGGGCACGACATGAACGAAGATGAGCTCGGCCTCGTGTTCGGACGCCAGCTCCACGCCAAAGTCGACAGCCTCCGCCGACGACGGTGAGCCATTGGTTGCGACCAGGATCCTCTTCATCTCCGCCTCCTTCAGTGGACTTGTGCTCTCATGATCCGCCCACGCACGCCGAACCAAATCGGGGCTGTCGCCGATCTGCGATCCGTAGTTGGCCGCAGACCTGGGATCAGATCGAATTGGCGAGTGTCTCCCGGACGGAACGTGCGATCACCAGATCCTCGCGAGCGGCGACGACCTCGATCCGAAACTCGCCGACGTAGCGGAGCCGCTCCGCGATTGCGTTGCGAACGTCGTCCCGGTTCTCGCCCACGCCCCCGGAGAATGCGAGCACATCGAGCCCGCCGAGCGCTGCCGCCATCGCGGCGACCGCCTGGGCTGCGCGGTAGGTGTAGACGGAGAAGCCGAGCGGATCGTCGAGGCCGCCGAGCGCCTTCAGGCCCGACTCCTCGTTGAGGACGCGGTCGAGCTCGTCGACTCCGATGCCCTGCCGCACGAGATAGATCAGCGCACCCGGATCGATCGATCCCGAGCGGGTCGCCATCGGAATGCCCTCGAGCGGGGTGAGCCCCATGGTCGTGTCGACGGAGCGACCATCCTGCACGGCCGTGACCGAGGCCCCGCCCCCGAGATGGCAGACAACGAGCCGGCGGACCCGGACGCGCTCCGCGACGGACTCGACAGCGAGACCGTGAAACCCGTGGCGCGCGACGCCGTATGCTTGCCGCCACTCCTCGGGAACCGCGTAGCGCCGGACGTACTCCGGCAGTGTCCGGTGGAAGTGCGAGTCGGACACCGCGACGTGCGGGATGTCGGGAAGCAGCCGCTGCGCACGCCCGAGCGCCTCGAGCGCAGGGCGGTTGTGAAGCGGCGCAATCTCGACTCCTTCCTCGATGTACGGAATCAGCCAATCCTCGACGACCGCGGCGTCCACGACGAGGTCGCCGAAGTGGACGATCCGGTGGCCGACCGCGTCCGCATGGACGAAGTCGTCAACCGGAGTCGAGGTACCGCTCTCGTCCACGAGCGAGAGCTTGAGGCTAGTGGAGCCTGCGTTGACGACGAGGACGTTCAGTACGGCCAGGTCCAGTCGCGGATTTCCGGATCGTCGTCGCCGTGCTCGCGGGTGTAAGCGCGGGCGCGGAGGCGGCGCTCCTCCATCTCCTGGCGCAGGTGCGCGGCGCGGTCGGCGAGGCCGGGGACACGGTCGATGACGTCGATCACGAGGTGGAAGCGGTCGAGGTCGTTGAGCATCACCATGTCGAACGGGGTCGTCGTCGTCCCCTCTTCCTTGTAGCCGCGCACATGGAGATTGGCTTGGCCTGCGCGCCGGTAGGTGAGGCGGTGGATCAGCCACGGGTAGCCGTGATAGGCGAAGACGATCGGACGCGAGGTCGTGAAGAGCGCGTCGAACTCCGGGTCGGAGAGCCCGTGCGGGTGCTCGGTCTCCGACTGCAGGCGCATCAGGTCGACGACGTTGATCACCCTCACCTTCAGCTCGGGCAGATGCTCGCGGAGCAGCGCTGCTGCCGCCAGCGTCTCGAGTGTCGGGACGTCGCCGGCACAGCCGAGCACGACGTCCGGCTCGCCGCCGTCATCGGAGGATGCCCAGTCCCAGATCCCGAGGCCGCGAGTGCAGTGGCTGATCGCGTCGTCCATCGGCAGGTAGTTGAGCGCCGGTTGCTTGCCGGCGACTATGACGTTGACGTAGTTGCGACTGCGCAAGCAGTGGTCGCCGACGGAAAGGAGGGTGTTCGCGTCCGGCGGCAGGTAGACGCGGATGATCTCGGCCTTCTTGTTGACGACGTGGTCGATGAAGCCCGGGTCCTGGTGTGAGAAGCCGTTGTGATCCTGGCGCCAGACGTGTGAGGAAAGCAGGTAGTTGAGCGACGGGATCGGGCGGCGCCAGGGGATGTTGCGTGTCGTCTTCAGCCACTTGGCGTGCTGGTTGAACATCGAGCCGACGATGTGGATGAACGCCTCGTAGCAGTTGAAGAGCCCGTGCCGGCCGGTGAGCAGGTACCCCTCGAGCCAGCCTTGGCAGAGATGCTCGGAGAGGATCTCCATCACCCGCCCGTCCGGGCTGAGCCGCTCGTCATCCGGTCGTATCTCGGCGTTCCAGGTGCGATCCGTGACGGAGAAAACGTCGCTGAGCCGGTTCGAGGCCGTCTCGTCCGGCCCGAAGAGACGGAAGTTCTGCGGGTTCTTGACGACCACGTCGCGCAGGAAGGCGCCGAGCACACGCGTCGCCTCGCTCGTGCTCGTCGCCGGCGACTCGACCTCGACCGCGTAGTCGCGGAAGTCGGGCAGCACGAGGTCGCGCATCAGCGCGCCGCCGTTGGCGTGCGGGTTCGCGCTCATCCGTCGCTCGCCCTCCGGCGCGAGCGCGGCGAGCTCGGGCACGAGCCGGCCTTCGTCGTCGAAGAGCTCTTCTGGCCGGTAGCTCTTCAGCCACTCCTCGAGCTGGCGGATGTGCGCCTCGCTGTCCCGCACGGCGGCCATCGGCACCTGGTGCGAGCGCCAGCTGTCCTCGGTCTTCTTGCCGTCGACCTCCTTCGGCCCGGTCCAGCCCTTCGGTGTGCGCAGGATCAGCATCGGCCAGGCAGGTCGTGTCACCTGCCCCTCTTCACGAGCCCGGTGCTGGATCTCGCGGATCTCCTCGAGTGCCTCCTCGAGGGATGCGGCGAAGCGCTGGTGGACGCGCGCCGGGTCTTCGCCGTTGAAGCCGCCGCTGACGAGGATCGGTCGCCAGCCGTAGCCCTCGAACAGAGCGGTGAGCTCGCGCTCCGGGATGCGGGCGAGCACGGTCGGGTTGGCGATCTTGTATCCGTTCAGGTGCAGGACGGGCAGGACGGCGCCGTCGGTCTTCGGGTTCAGGAACTTGTTCGAGTGCCAGCTCGCGGCGAGCGGGCCCGTCTCGGCCTCGCCGTCGCCGACGACGCAGGCCACGAGGAGGTCGGGGTTGTCGAAGGCGGCGCCGAAGGCGTGGACGAGCGCGTACCCGAGCTCGCCACCCTCGTGGATCGACCCAGGCACCTCCGGAGCAACATGGCTGGGTATGCCGCCGGGGAAGGAGAACTGGCGAACGAGCCGCTTGAGCCCCGCCTCGTCGCTGCTGATGTTGGGGTAGAGCTCGCCGTAGGCGCCCTCGAGGTAGGAGTTGGCGACGAGGGCCGGCCCGCCGTGGCCAGGCCCCGTGATGTAGATCGCACTCAGGTCGCGGGCGCGGATCTGCCGGTTCAGGTGCGCGTAGAGCAGGTTGAGGCCGGGCACAGTGCCGAAGTGGCCGAGCAGGCGCGGCTTGACGTGCTCGGGCTTCAGCGGCTCGCGTAGGAGCGGGTTGTCGAGCAGGTAGATCTGCGCGACGGAGAGGTAGTTGGCTGCCCGCCAGTAGGCGTCGGTCAGGCGCAGCTCCTCCTCGCCGAGCGCGGTCTCACTTGTCGGATGCGTTTCGGACACGGTCCCTCCTTCGAAGGTCACCAGATGCGTCTTGGTCATCGTGACCGTTCCCGCTGCCCCGTCAGAAGCCGAGGCCGATGCCTCGGCCCCACGCCTGACGGGCCGCCTGGCGGTAGCCGAGCATCCCGACCGGGCGCTTCGCGTCGACTACGGGCAGGTGGTGGATCGCGTACTCGCTCATCAAGCTCAACGCCACCTCGACCCTGGTCGAAGCCGGCACGGCGATAGGTTCGGCGGTCATCCATTCACGAACGCGCGCCTGGCTCGGGTGGACGCGAGCGGCGAACGCGCGCAGTAGATCGCGCGAGGTCAGGATCCCGATCAGCCGCTCGTCGAGGGCGACGGCCGCGGAGCCGGTGTCGCGGTCGCGCATCGTTTGGGCCACCTCGCCGAGGATGTCCTCGGGCGAGACGACGAGTAGGTCGGAGGACATCACCTCACCGACCGTATCGCCCTCGCCCTTCGCCTCCTCGAGCCGTGGCGCCGCGAGCTGGTCGAGGTCTCGCGCCGCGAGCTCGACCTCGATCCGGACCGTGCCCGGCGCCGGCGAGGGTTCTGGCGGGCTTTCGATGCCGGCGAAGCTGGCGAGGAAGGGGGCGAGATGGCGGCCGACGATCTTCGCAGGCGGCCACCAGAGCGGATCCGGGCTGGCCGCGTCGGCTCGGATCGGTGCCGCTGAGCTCGTGGCGCAGGTAGCGCGGCTGGCTGCCGGTCAGGAGCAGGCCGCGAAGCACGGGCCGGAACGGCTCCGGCCGCAGGTCGGCGCCGGCGGCCTGGGCAATCGCCTCGGCCGCGGCGTCGGCGAGCTGGGTGGCGATGCCGCCCTGCTTGACCGGGAAGTTGGTGATGTCGCCGGCGGCGTAGACGTCGTCGAGGCCGCGGACGCGCGCGTGCGCGTCGATCGGGATGAAGCCGTCGCGCGTCTGCGGCAGCCCGTCGAGACGTGGGCCCTGCAGGCGCGGCAGCGCGACGACGCGGTCGACCTCGAGCCTGCCCTCGGGCACGAGCCGCAGCGCGCCGTCTGCGAACTCGGCCGGATGGGAACCGGTCACGAGCGTGATGCCGCGTTCGTCGAGGAGCTCGCCGACGGCGTCGCTGCCGGCACGCCCAAAGAGCTGCAGCGGCTCCTCTTCGGGCGTGACGAGCATCAGCTCGACGCCCTCGATCTGATGCGATCGGAGATGCGCCGCGGTCATCAGCGCCAGTTCGTAGAGCGGCAGTGACCAGACCGCGCCCCAGGGCACGAGCGAAGGCGACCCGGCGCACGTCGCCGGCGGCGATCTCTTCGAGCAGGGTGCGGATCTTCTCCGTGTCCGCCGGGCCGCGGAAGGTCAGCGCGCCCGGCACAGCCTCGGTCGGGACTGGCGCCGACGGCGACGAGCAGGGCGTCGTAGGGGATCTCGCCGACCGAGGTCTTCGCCTCGTGGCGGGTGGCGTCGACGCCCTCGAGCGTGCCGAGCGTGAAGGTCGCCCCTGCGGCGGAGGCGAGCGCAGCCAGCTCGTAGCGGCTCGTCTCCCCCAGCTCGAAGGGCTCGGCAACCGAGAGAGGCCGGTACCAGAAGTGCGGCTCCGGCCCCACGAGCTCGATCTCGACGCGTTCTTCGGCGAGGGCGCGCAGCGCCAGAGCGGCCTCCAGCGCCGCAACGCCCCCGCCGGCGATGACGACCCGTGTCGCCATCACGTCCTGACTCGATGAAGCGGCTTCGTTCGTCCGAGTACAGTCTCGACAGTCTCCACGCCGTGCGGACGCGCCCATCCGCGGCGGGCCGCGCTCACGCTGCGGGTAATCCGCAAACCTGCTCCGTCAGGCCAAGAGCAGCGCTTCGAGCGCCAGCATCGCTGCGGTCGATGCGCCCAAGCGCGAGTGCGACCGATCGCCTCGAGCTTGTGTGCAGCGCGTCGGGGACGACCTGGGCGGCGACCATCCAGAGCATCGCGCCGCCGGCGAAGCCGAGCCCGAGCGGCACCAGGCCGTCGAAGAATGCGACGAACAGGAAGGCCGGGACGGCGACGAGCGGCTGAGGCAGGCTCGAGAAGACGCTCCAGCCGGCGGCGCGCAGGACACCGACGCCTTGGGGAACGAGGACGAGGCTGATCGCCAGTCCCTCGGGGATGTTGTGGATCGCGATTGCGATCGCGGTCACGAGCCCGAGCTCTGCTCCGCCCGCCGAAGGAGACGCCGACGCCGATGCCCTCGGCGAACGAGTGCACGGTCATCACGCCGACGAGCAGGAGCGCCCTGCGGGCATCGGCGTCGGCGAGCGCCTCGAAGTGGACGTCCTTCCGTCCAGCCAGCCGACGCGACGCCCAAGCGACGAAGAGGACGCCCACGAGGGCGCCGCCGGCCATGCGCAGGACGCTCTCGCGCGCGCCCTCGTAGAAGAGGAGCGCGCTGGCGGCGATCATGAACCCCGCCGCCAGCGCGTTCGCGACGCCGACCCACGAGCGCGCGATGTGCGCGACGAAGAGGAAGGGTACCGGCGCCGAGGCCGGTCGCGAGCGCGGTTACGAGCGCGGCGGCGAAGACGGCGAGGACGCCGGGCTCGTCCATCCTCAGTCGGGCTTGTTCGGCTGGGCGAAGATGACGAGCACGCTGAGCTGCTCGTAGCCGACGAAGCGGTGCTCGGCGCCGGCGGGCACGAAGGCCGCCTGGCCTTCCTTCGAGCTCCACGGTCTCGCCTTCGATCTCGAGCGCGCCGCGTCCCTCGAGCACGACGTAGACCTCGTCGTCCTCGTGGGGTTGCTGGCGGTCGGGCTCGGGCGCGACGAGGACGTAGACGCCGAGCTCGAGGCCCGGCGAGGTGTGGACGACCTCATAGCCGCCCTCGCCGTCGGCGAGCCGGCGGCGGACGCTGCTCGAAGTCGATGCTGGCGGGCCATTCGGTTCCCCCTTGGAGAAGGGTCGAGGGCGGCCGGAGCCGCCCTCGACTGGGGGCACGACGAGGGAGATTAGGCCGGCGTAGCCGTCTTGGGCGAGCTCCTGTTGCTCCTTGAAGGGCGCCCACTCGCGGTGGCCGAGGCGCTGCCGAGCGCGAGGATGATGAAGCCGATGCCGCTGAGCAGCAGCGCGACGCCGACGACGATGCCGAAGAGCGCCATCTGCTCGGCCATGTAGCTCACGTTCAGCGCGGTCGAGAGCGCCGTCGCGGTGACCCACGTGTTGCGGGCCGAGTTCGAGACCGGGTTTCCCTCCTCGTCCTTCAGCGCGGCGGCCTCGTCGCTGGTGCCGGCCGGGTTCTCCGGGTCGTCGGCGGAGACGAAGCGTCCCATCTGCGAGTAGGTCAGGCCGCCCGATCCCTCGGCCGCGTGCTCGTGGATGATCTGGGCGAACGCGCGGGCCTGGGTCGCCGGTCGTGACCTGCTCCTCGGCCCACTGGGACGCGTACTTGGCGACTGCCGGGTCGTCGGCGGCGCCGAACGTGATCTGCTCCTGCTTGAGGCTGTCGCGGACCGTCGAGCGGCCGTCGACGCCCATGTAGATCGCGGCGACGCCGAAGGCGATCAGCACCAGTCCTGCGATGATGCCGCCGATCTCGAAGAGCTTCCTCATGTCGTGCCTCCCTTTCGTTCGGGTTGTGGCCCCAACGTAAAGCCGACGGCGCGCCTTGCTATCCGGGCCCGAGCACAGACCTGCTGCGGATTTGCCGCAGCTGCTCGTGCGGCCTATACGGCGGCCCGGCGCCGGCGGCAGGTACGGCTCCGGCCGCTCCCAGGCGTACGCGACTTCCGCCAGGCGCGGCGGCCCGGCAACGAGCTCGCCCCAAGCGGCAGCGGCCGCCCAGATGTCCAGCTGGCCGAGCAGCAGCCGTAGCCCATCCTCGGTCTCGGCCTCGAAGACGAAGATCGCCTCCCGCGGCGTCAGCAAGAGCTCATGCCGCGTCAGGGGCGTCTCGGCCGGATCGAACGGCGGACCCTGCGCCACGAGCTCCCGCACCCGACGCAATTGCTCCCTCCTTCAGCGGCACGACCACCGTTGCTTTGCGCGGAGCCGCGAGACGAAGTTCGGCGAGCCGGTCGACGAGCTCCTGGACGATCGGAGCGCCCATCCCCGCGTCGGCGACGAGGTAGAGCCCGTCGGCTCGCTCGACGACGAGCGCCGGGCGGCCGTCGAGCCGGTCCGCGCCGTGGCTGCCGATCCGCGAGACCCTGAAGCTCCTCGTAGCCGATCTGCCGGTTGACGGCAGGCCCGCCCGCTCCAGCCGGCCGCCCGTCGAGGCGGAGCGTGCGCGGACCGAGCGCCAGGCGCCCGACGAAGGTCTGCCCGTCTGGCTCACGCCACTTGACTGCGTAGGTCGTCACAGTCCTCGGAGAGTAGGAGCGCGCCGCGCCGCATCGATCGTGGCCGCCGCGCAACCTCGCTGCGGGAAAGCCGCAGATCCGAGAGCGGGACTCCCGACGCAGTGGAAGCGTTGGCGAGCGATCCCGATGCCAGCGTGGCCCGAGATCGCTCGCCGCGCGGGGCGACGTCCGCGCAACGATCGACGCCGATTTCTCAAGCGATAGCTCCTCGTCTGCGGCGCGCCCGGACGGCTACCGAAATCGAAGCTCTCGACGTCAGTCTGGGGTGAACCCGCGCTGAACCCGCCGTGCATCCTTCGTGGCATTTGGTGGCAGCCGCTGTCGCAGAGCCTTGAGGTAGGAATCAACCCGTTTGCAGGGATTTGCGCGGACGCGATCCGCGGACCCTTAATCTCCAGTCATGTGTCCCTCGTGTCTTGCGAGACAACACGAATTCTCGTTATGCAGGGATTTCCTCGACCTGAGAAGCCGACGCGCGGATTCGAACCGCGGACCCCTTCATTACGAGTGAAGTGCTCTACCAGCTGAGCTACGTCGGCGTGCCACTAGATTAGCCGGTTCCGGACCCCTTCCCGATCGGTTAGTCTCGGCTCGATGCCTCAGCTCAACGCCATCGGGATCGTCGTCTCCGACATGGCACGCTCGATCAGCTTCTACCGGCAGCTCGGGCTCGACGTTCCCGGACACCCCGGACGAGGGCCACGTCGAGGCGTCGATGCCGAACGGCGTGCGCCTGATGTTCGACTCGGAGGAGACGATTCTCAGCTTTCGCCCGGAGTGGACACGCGCGACCGGCAACCAGGTCGGACTCGCTCTCGAATGCGAGAGCCCGCCGGAGGTGGACGAGATCTACGCGCGCGTCACGGCGGCTGGCTTCCACGGCGAGAAGGAGCCGTGGGACGCGTTCTGGGGACAGCGTTACGCGCAGCTTCAGGACCCTGACGGCGTCCCGGTCGATCTGTACGCCGCGTTGCCTGGCTAGTCAGTCGGTGTCGGAGCCCGGTACGGGCTCAACGGTCCTCGTGCTCGGCGTCGTCGCGACCGGCGCCGGAGCTGCCGGATCCGCGGTCGGGGCAGGCGCCGGGTTCGTGATCACCGCAGGCCCGGGGATCGGGTAGATCGCCACCGTGCGCGTGTCGGCGACCGGCTCCGCCTTCGTCGGCGATCCGGTAGCGGGCGCCGCGGTCGGCGAGACCACGGGCTCCGGTACCGGCTCGACGTTGCGCGTGCCGCTGTCGATCTTGCCCTCGTCTGTGCCCGGCTGCTCGGCCGCGGAAGCTGAAACCTGATCCGACGCCGGCTCTGCGGCCGCGGGGGTCTGCGCGGCGGGCGACGCCTGGACGGGCGTAACCGCGGCCGGGATGTAGTGCAGCGGCGCCGAATGCTTCACGACCGCCGTAGCGGCCGGCTTGGCGCTCGCGCGCTTCGTCGTGGCGGGCTTGGCCGCACGCTCCGGTGCGGAAGCTGGGGCAAGCCGAGCTGACCGGACGGCCGAGGAGACAGGCGCCGAGGTCACAGCTGCTGATGCAGGCGTGCTGACCAGAGTCTTCGCCGGTGCCGCCGCCCGCGCCGGCAGCTGAGACTCGATCTTCTTCTCGACGCCGTAGGCGGTACCGGCGGCCGCCGTGACCGCGACGGCAGCAGCTGTCGCCTTGACAGCCGCGCTTCCTGCCAGCAGCGCCTTGAACGCGGCAGCGACCGTGCCGATGTCGAGCGCACGCATAGCGCGACGGAAGGCCTTGCGCTTCGGCTTCTTGACCGAGTCCGGTTGCTCGAGCCCTGCGGCGAGCGAACGGCGGGCGCGGAAGATCAGCGTCTCGACTGCCGACTGGGTGACCTCGAGCTCCTCCGCGATCTCGCGATAGGAGAGCCCCTGCCACTCGCGCAGCAGGATCGCCCGGCGCTGCTGCTCGGGCATCGACGCGAGCGCATCCTCGATTCCGATCAGCTCGTCGTTCTGCCGGCTCGGGCCCGGAATGATCTCCTCGATGATCTCGAAGTCGCTCGGGCTCTCGATCCGGCCGCGACGCCACGAAGAGCGGCGGCGGGAGAGGCAGACGTTCTCGGCGATCTTGAACAGCCAGGCCGACTCGGCCTCGGGCACGATGCCGCGGCCGAGCGCGCGGAACGCGTTCATGTACGTGGTCTGGACCGCGTCCTCAGCCTCTTCGCGCGAGCCGAGCTGATGCAGGCAGTAGCTCTGAAGCTTCGCGGCGTGACGCTCGTAGAGGCCCTCGGTTGCTGCCGCCTGGGGGGCGACCCGGGAGCGCTCGACAAGCGAGGCACGTCCTATGGACGGAACAGCAGCCAAACCGGTACCCCTTATGGATGGAGAGACGGAAAAACCGGCGTTCCGCCCGAACGCCTCACCCAAGTCTTAGCCCGCGCCGAACACCGCGCAACCCCTATTGGGGGATTTTTACATCACCCTTTTAAGTCCTCGTTCAAACACGTAAAGCGCTGGAAAACGCGCGTCGCAGCTGCACGAAGAGCGCCTCGAGCGTCAGGGCCGGATTGAGATTGAACTCCTCGAGGGCGCGCCACGTGTCGCGTGCCAGCTCGGCCGCGGTCTCGGCGTCCGGCGCCCGTTCACGGGTCGCGTCCTCGCGCAAGACCTCGAGCCGGTCGGCGTGGACGGCCGCCTGCTCGGCGCCCGCGGCGACGACAACCAGATCGCGGTACCAGGATGCGAGCTCCTCCAGCGTGGCAAGCAACTCCTCCCGCTCGGCCCCCCGGTGCACCCGCCGGAGGCGCTGCTCGGACTCGCGGGCGGTCAGGTCGACGCCGGCCAGCGCCGCCTCCGCCCGCTCCCGCGCGGCCGCACCCACGACCCGGGATGCGTCGAGGAGGGTCGCGGCGGCATCGGCCGGATCGAGCTCGAGGTCGGCGTAGGGAGAGCGCGCCACGCGCAGCAACTCGTCGCGGCGGCCGCGAGCCTCGGGATCGAGGAGGCGCTCGGCGCGATCGAGACGACCGCCCGACACGCGGGCGAGTGCGCGCGCCTCCGTCTCGGAAAGACCCGGTGCGCGCTCGGCAAGGAACGCGCGCACCGCCCGCTCCGGCAGCCGGCGGAACGGGACAAGCTGGCAGCGGAGAGGATCGTCGCCGGGATCGGGCCGAGCTCATCCGCGACGAGGACGATCACGGCGTACGACGGCGGCTCCTCGAGGTCCTTCAACAGCGCGTCGGCGGCGTCCTCGTTCAACAGGTGCGCGTCGGCGATCACGTAGACACGCCGGTCGGCCTCGTACGGACGCATGTGCAGGTCGCGATGGAGCGCGCGCACCTCGTCGATCCGGATCATCTCCCCCAGCGCCTCGAGCGAGAACAGATCGGGGTGCGTCCCGGCCGCGACGCGACGCTCGTCACCGAGGAGCTCAGCCGCAAACGCCTGCGCAGCCGCGCGCTTGCCGACGCCGGCAGGGCCGTGAAGGAGATAGGCGTGGGCCGGGCCCTCGGCGACCGCGGCCCGGAGCAGGCGGCGCGCCTCGGGCTGCTCAGGCAGGTCGTCGAAGCTCATCGAGGATTCTGTCCGCAAGGACGTCGGGATCGAGCGACCCGTCGAGGACGACGACGCGGTCCGGAAAGAGGGATGCGAGTTGCGTGTAACCGTCCGCGACGCGCTCGTGGAAGTCCGCGTCCTCGCGTTCGATCCGGTCCGGCTTCGAGCCCACGCGCGCGGACGACGTCCCCGGCTCGATCGACAGCACGAACGTCCGGTCCGGAAGGAGGCCGCCGGTCGCGAGCAGGTTCACCTCGAGCACCTCGTCGACCCCGAGCCCGCGTCCGATGCCCTGGTAGACGATCGAGCTGTCGAGGTAGCGGTCGAGGAGCACGTCCGCGCCGCGTTCCAGCGCGGGCCGCACGACCTCTGCGACGACCTCCGCTCGGGAGGCGGCGTACAGGAGCGCCTCGGCCCAGGGAGTCATCGGGCCGCCGTGCAGGACGAGATTGCGAATGTCCTCGCCGAGCACTGTCTGGCCCGGCTCTCGTGCCGTCACGACCTCGCGACCTTCCGCCTCCAGCGCGGCCCGCAGCCGCTCCACCTGGGTCGTCTTGCCGGAGCCGTCCATCCCTTCGAAGGTCACGAACATCGTGCGTAGGATATGGCCGTGCGGGCGGTGGTCACCGGAGGAGCGGGATTCATCGGCTCGCATGTCGTCGATGCGCTGCTTGCGCGAGGCGACGAGGTGCACGTGATCGACAGCTTCGCGACCGGCCGCCGCGAGAACCTGAGCCCGGCGGCCACGCTGCACGAGCACGACATCCGCGAGCCGCTCGAGCCGCTCTTCGACCAGATCAGGCCCGAGGTCGTCACTCACCTGGCGGCACAAGCGGACGTGGGCACGTCGGTCGCCCAGCCCGAGCTTGACGCCCAGGTGAACGTTCTCGGCACGCTGAACGTGCTCGAGGCGGCGCGCCCGCACGACGCGCAGGTGATCTTCAGCTCCACGGGCGGCGCGATCTACGGCGAGTGCGAACGACCCGCGCAGGAGGACGACTCACGCGGGCCGGTCTCGCCGTACGGCACCTCCAAGCTCGCCGCCGAGGAGTACCTGGCGACCTGGAATCGCCTCTACGGGACGAGGCACATCGCTCTCCGGTTCGCAAACGTCTACGGGCCGCGCCAGCTGCCGAAGCTGGAAGGTGGCGTCGTCTCGATCTTCCTCGACAGGCTCCGCGCAGGCGAGGGCATCACGATCTACGGCGACGGGGAGCAGACACGCGATTTCGTCTACGTCGGCGACGTCGTCGCCGCGGTGCTCGCTTCGATCGGGCAGCAGGGGCGACGTTCAACATCGGCACCGGCACCGAGACGTCTGTGAACGAGCTCTTCGAGGCCTGCCGCCCGGACCGCAGGCGCCGAGGCGCAAGCGGAGCACGCGCCGCCGAAGCCGGGCGACGCGCTTCGAAGCGTCCTCGACGTCACGCGGGCTGAGCGGGAGCTCGGCTGGCGGCCGCAGACACCGCTCGCGGAGGGCCTCGAGCTCACGTGGGGCTAGGGCCCGCTGCGACGTTCGTCGCGATTCGCGTCGCGTTCTGGCTCGTCGCGGCGGCCACGCTCATCTGGGCGCCCGCGCCGGACCGCCGCCTGATCGGCAGCGCCTACGGGCCGGCAAGCGACTTCCTCTTCCGCACCTTCGCGCAGTGGGACGCGCGCTGGTTCCTCCAGATCGCGGAGCACGGCTACGAGGAGGTGCCGCAGGCGGCCGCCTTCTTCCCGGTCTATCCAGCGACAGCACACGCACTCGCCTGGCTGACCGGCTCGACGCTCGTCGCCGGCGTGCTCATCTCGCTCGCCGCCGGCGCGGCAGCCGCCTGGGCGCTCGCGGAGATCGCGCGACCGATCCTCGGCGCGCGAGGCGCGAACGACGTCGTCCTCTACCTCGCCCTCTACCCCGTCGGCTTCGTGCTCACGGCGCTGTACTCCGACGGCCTCTTCCTCGCCCTCGCGGCCGGCTCGTTTCTCGCCGCGACGCGTGGGAAGGCCGTCACGGCGGGAGTGCTCGGCGGTCTCGCGACGGGAACGCGCCTACTCGGGCTCGCGCTCCTGCCCGCGCTCGTCGTGCTGCTCTGGCGCGGCCGCGACCCCCGCTCGCTCGCTCGGCTGGCGCCGCTGGCGCTGCTGCCGGCCGCGGTGGGTCTCTACGCGCTCTATCTCAACTCGACCCTCGGCGATCCCTGGGCGTTCACCAGCGCCCAGGCCGACTGGAATCGCGAGAGGTCGTCGCTCGGCCCGCTCGGAGGACTACGCGACTCCCTGCAGGCTGCCGGACGCGGCGTCCGCGATCTGCTGAACATCCCTGCCGCGGGGCCGGGACATGAGGAGCGCGTCGCTCTCTGGAACGTTTCCCATCTCGCCCTGCTCCTCGTTGCCGGCTGGCTCACCTGGATCGCGTGGCGCAGGCTCGGCGTCGCGTTCGGCCTCTACTCCGTCGCCACGCTCGCGATCTTCCTCTCGGTCCCGGCCGAGGGCTTCCCCCTCGTCAGCCTCCCGCGATTCCTCCTCGGCGACTTCCCACTCTTCCTCGCGCTCGCGTCCGTGACGCTCGATCACCCGCGAGCGCGCGGCCCGACACTGTGTGCGTTCGCCGCGCGTCGGCGCGCTCGCCGCCGCAGCCTTCGCCCGCGGGATCTGGGTGGCCTAGAGGAGCGCGGACGCGGAGGCACGAATCTAGGCGGCCGTGGACCACTCGCTCCCCGAGATCCGGACCCCGTGGCGCACGGCGACGCTGGTCGCCTCCGCGTTCGCCGCGCTCGAGCTCGTCGCGCTCGTCGTGCTCGGCGTCGTCCTGCTCGCGAAGCCGGTCTCGCAGCACGTGCAACAGGCGGCGGCGAAGAAGATGTTCGCCCCGGTGAAGGCCAAGCCCCGCGTCGCGACTCCGATCGGGAAGCCGAAGCTGACCCGCGCCGAGACGTCCGTGATCGTCCTGAACGGCAACGGCCGGTCGGGCGCGGCCTCGGACGGCGCGGCGAAGGTCCGCCGGCACGGGTACACGATCGGCAGCGTCGGCAACGCTCCGCGCAGCGACTTCACGCGGACCCTCGTGATGTTCCGTCCGGGCTACCGTCCGGAGGGAGTCCGCCTCGCGCACGACCTGAAGCTGAAGATCGTCGGGCCCGCTCGACGGCATTCGCACGCGCGACATGATGGGCGCGCACGTGGCGCTGATCGTCGGCTCCTAGCTCAGCTGCAGTTCCCGGCGTTCACCCAGGCGAGCGAGAGGTCGAGCGGGCCGCCGCGCGTCCATTGCTTTCCGGCCGGGTCGAGCGTGTAGGCCTCGTTCAGGTCCCGGTAGGCGGCGCAGCGGTCGCCGATGTCGAACTCGTACAGGCCGAGCTGGAGCCACGACTCGGGATTCTTCGGCTGCAGCCTCGTCGCCTCACGGTAGGCCTCGAGCGCGGCGACCTCGCGCCGCCGCTGCTCGGCGACGCGCGCGTCGGCGAAGACCGGCTGGAGCGAGAGCGGGTCGAGGGAGCGAGCGCGCTCGACCGCGTCGTTGGCGGCCTCGAGCTCGCCGCGGTCGAGAGCGACGTTCACCTTCCGGAGCTCCCGCTCGGCGAGCCACGGCGTCGCGACCGACACCACGGCCGCGAGCGCGAGCGCCGCGGCTCCCGCGGCCGCGAACAGCCCGGGCGCGCGGCGAGCGGGTAGCCCGGCTGCAGCCAGAACGCCGGCGGCGAAGAGCGCCGGGCCGGTGACCGCGACGAAATCCCAGTCGTAGTCGACGAGCGCATGGACGAGCCACAGCGCCAGCGCGACGGCCAGCGCGGCCGCCGCGTCCCGCTCGATCCCGTCGAGCCTCCGGAGCGCGCCGACCGCAGCAGCCCCCGCAGCGGCGACGAGCGCCAGGAACAGAGCGAGCCCGACGAGTCCCGTCCCGGCCAGGAACTGGAGCGGAACACTGTGCGGCTGGGACACTGCCGACGCGATTCTCGCGGTAGCGCTTGCGCGCGACCTCGAAGGTGTTGGCGCCTGCTCCCGGCGATGGATCGTCCGCGGAGATGTCGAGCGCCTCACGCCACCACGCGAGCCGGTTGTTCGAGCTCGCTTGAGGAAGCCGGGCCGGGATCGTTCGACACCTCACCGCCGCGAAACTCGTCCGCGACGCGTCCGGCGTTGGCGACGAGCGCGACTCCGCCGACGAGCGCCGCAGCGATCGCCAGACCCGCGAGGACGCGGCCTGCCGTGCGACGCGCCGACGGCGCGAGTGGGCGGCGCGCGAGCTCGAAGACGATGAGCGCGACGAGCGCGGCCCCGGCGATCGAGGATGACCCCGAACCACGCTCCGTCGGCGACACGGTCCGCGCGCGGCTGGCCGTCCTCGACGAGAGCCGGCCGGGTGAACGCCCATGCGGCGACGCCGACGGCGGGGATCGACACGGCCGCCGCGAGCAACGCACCCTCCACCCGGTCCCGTCGCAGCCAGAGCCACAGGCCGACGCCGAGCACCGCCGCGGCCACACCGGCCCGTGAGGCGGTGAGCAGCACTGCGACGATTGCCGAGTACGCAAGCGCCGCGCCGCCCACGCGGGCGAGCGATCCGGCTGCCCGGGGCGGCGGCGGCCGGAGAGCCAGGACGAGGAGCATGTCGGCAGCGAGCGCGAGTGCGTTCCAGTAGCCGATCGGATCGCGGAGCCGCGCGGCGCGGCCGCCGTCAGGAAAGAGCGCAGGGATCGCCTTGCCCGCGAGCGCCCAGAGAACGGCCGCACCGAGTGCCGTCATGAGCGCCGCGGCCGCCAAGCGGCACGCGGTTTGGCCGGCCGCGCCGAGCAGGAGCCCGACGACCGAGAAAGCCGGCGAAGACGAGCGTCCGGTTCACCTCGGCCCACGAGAGATCGGGTGCCACCGACCACGCGACAGACAGGCCACTCCAGGCGCGCGATCGCCAGGACGAGCCCCAGCAGCACGGTCCCGCCGCCGGGAAGCGGGGCACGGCCGGCGAGAGCGAGGGCGCTCCAGCCGCCGGCAACGGCAAGGACGGCGACCGCCGTCCACACCGAGTCGCCCGCGAAGACGGCGCCGAGCAGCATCGCGGTCGCGACCGACACCGCCACTCCGGGCCTCCGCATCGCGGGCCAAGCTAGCATGTGACGCCGGAAGACCCTGCCTGCCGTATCCGCAGGGCCTAACAAACCGTTTACGTGCCGCTCACCCGGGCATCAACGCTGTCCGAAAGACTCTGCACACTGCGCTCGCATCCGTGCGGCGACTCCAGAACGACCACGATCTTGACGATCCCCACTCCCCGCCACCAGACGATCGGACGCGCGCTCGGCGCGCTCGCGGCGGTCGCGGCCTTGGCCGCCGTGCTGCTCGCTGCGGCGCCGGCGAGCGCCGCCGCCGTCCTGCGGGCGCCAGGTGATCGACGACTGGTACGACAACGGCCGCGTCGATCGCACCTACCCGCTGCACTGCTACGACGACGCGATCGAGGCCCTGCCGCCGGACGTCCGCGACTACTCGAGCGCGAAAGAGGACATCCAGCGGGCGCTCCAGGCGCGCATGCGGAACGAGCCCGCGCCGCCGGCATCGCGGCGACCCCTCTCCCGGCGGCGGCACCAGCACGACGCCGGCGAAGCCGCCGAAGAACCAGACGACGACCGACGAGAGCGATCCGAAGAACGAGAATCCGCCCGAGGCGGCGGGGCCGGTCGACAGCGACAGCGCGAGCTCCGTGCCGATCCCGCTGCTCGTGCTCGCCGGCCTTGCACTCCTGCTGATCGCCGGCGGCTCCGCGGGCTATTTCGTGCGCAGATATCAGGGTCGAAAGACCCCGCCGCCGGCCGTCTAGCACTCCGCACGACCCCTTCCAGCGGCTAAAATAAGAGCCTCCTCTCGTTCTGTCCGACGCGGGGACTAACGTCCCCGATCCGCTCAGAGGACCGCAGCAGACCTGCGAGCGCCGCATAAGACCTAAGGCCGGGAGGACGAGAATGGCGACCGCGAAGCAGACGAAGGACGCGATGCAGGAAGCAGGAGCAGCGCACGAGGAGATCACGAACGTCGTCGTCGAGGAGACGGCGTCTGTCGCCCCGGGCCGCTTCTTCACGATCCCCGGACGCGACCCGTTCGACGAGATCGAGTGGGAGCTCCGGGACGCACTCATCCCCGGAAAGGACGGGCCGGCCTTCGAGCAGCGGAACGTCGAGTTCCCGCGCTTCTGGTCGCAGACCGCGACGAACATCGTCGCTCAGAAGTATTTCCGCGGGCGGCTCAGCTCTCCGGAGCGCGAGCGCAGCGTGAAGCAGATGATCGGCCGCGTCGTCGACACGATCGGCGGCTGGGGTCGCGCGGGCGGGTACTTCGCCACCGACGAGGAGGCCGACACGTTCGAGGCCGAGCTGAAGGCGATCCTCGTCAACCAGTACGCCTCCTTCAACTCCCCGGTCTGGTTCAACGTCGGCTTCGAAGAGAAGCCGCAGTGCTCAGCCTGTTCATCCTCTCGATCGACGACTCGATGGAGTCGATCCTCGACTGGATCCGGCGCGAAGGCGTCATCTTCCGCGGCGGCTCCGGCTCGGGCCTCAACCTCTCGAAGCTCCGCAGCTCGAAGGAGCAGCTCTCGAAGGGCGGCTACGCGTCCGGGCCGGTCAGCTTCATGCGCGGCGCCGACGCCTCGGCCGGCACGATCAAGTCGGGTGGCAAGACGCAGGCGCGCGGCCAAGATGGTCGTGCTGGATGTGGATCATCCGGACATCGAGGAGTTCATCTGGTGCAAGGCCAAGGAGGAGCGGAAGGCGCGCGTCCTCGAGCAGGCGGGCTACGACATGTCGCTCGACTCGGCCGACTGGGCCTCGATCCAGTACCAGAACGCGAACAACTCGGTCCGCGTCACCGACTCCTTCATGGAGGCGGTGCTGGAGAGCAAGGAGTGGAACCTCACCGCCCGCACGGACGGCTCGGTCGTCGAGACGACCGACGCGCGCGACCTGCTGAGGCAGATCTCCGAGGCGGCCTGGCAGTGCGCCGACCCGGGCGTGCAGTACGACACGACGATCAACGCGTGGCACACGCTGCCGAACACCGGCCGCATCAACGCGTCGAACCCGTGCTCGGAGTACATGTCGATCGACGACTCGGCGTGCAACCTCTCCTCGCTCAACCTGATGAAGTTCCGGCGCGAGGACGGCGAGTTCGACGTCACCGCGTTCGAGCACGCCGTCGACGTGATGCTGCTGGCGCAGGAGATCTGCGTCGGCTACTCCTCGTATCCGACGCCGGAGATCGACGCGAACGCGAAGGCCTTCCGCCAGCTCGGCCTCGGCTACGCGAACCTCGGCGCCCTGCTGATGGCGCGTGGGTTCCCGTACGACTCGGACGACGGCCGCGCTTATGCGGCCGCGATCACCGCGCTGATGACCGGCCGCGCCTACCGCAAGTCCGCGGAGGTCGCGCAACGGATGGGGCCGTTCGCCGGCTACCGGGCGAATGCCGCGGCGATGATCGGCGTGATCGCGAAGCACCGCGCCGCGGTCGGGAACATCCAGCACTCCGACTCGGTGCCGGACGACCTGCTCGCCGCCGCCCGCAAGGCCTGGGACGACGCGCTCGATCTGGGCGAGGTGCACGGCTACCGGAACGCGCAGGCGACCGTGCTCGCGCCGACCGGGACGATCAGCTTCATGATGGATTGCGACACGACCGGCGTGGAGCCCGACTTCTCGCTCGTCAAGTCGAAGAAGCTGGTCGGCGGCGGCGAGATCACGATCGTGAACAAGACCGTCTCGATGTCGCTCGACAAGCTCGGGTACACGCCGAGCGAGGCCGACGAGGTCGTCGCGTTCATCGACGAGCGGAACACGATCGTCGGCGCGCCGTACGTCAAGAGCGAGCACTACCCGGTCTACGACTGCGCGATCGGCGACCGCGCGATCCACTACATGGGCCACGTGAAGATGATGGGCGCCGTCCAGCCGTTCATCTCCGGCGCGATCTCGAAGACCGTGAACCTGCCGGAGGAAGCGACCGTCGAGGACGTGTCGCAGCTCCTGATCGAGTCGTGGCAGCTCGGCGTCAAGGCGATCGCGCTCTACCGCGACAACTGCAAGGTGGCGCAGCCGCTGTCGGGCTCCGCCGACAAGAGCGTCGCGCCGCTGCTCCCGCCGGCCGCACCGGTCGCGCAGCCGAAGCGGCGGCGTGTGCCGGAGGACCGGGTCGAGGTCGGCCGCAAGTTCAAGGTCGGGGACTACGAGGGGTACATCCACGTCGGCCTCTTCGAGGACGGCACGCCGGGCGACATCTTCGTCGACATCGCCAAGGAGGGCACGACGCTGGCCGGACTCATGAACTCGTTCATGATCTCCGTCAGCCTCGGCCTTCAGTACGGCGTGCCGCTCGAGGTGTACGTCTCGAAGTTCAGCCACATGCGCTTCGAGCCGAGCGGCCTGACGAACGACGCCGACATCCGGGTCGCGAAGTCGATCGTCGACTACATCTTCCGCTGGATGGGGAAGAAGTTCCTCACCTCCGAGCAGCAGGAGGAGGCCGGGATCCTGACCGCCGAGGTGAAGGCGCGGCTCGCGCAGGCGTACGCCGCGGGCGAGGCGTCCGAGCCGTCGCACGAGGCGCCGCCACGGGGCCAGACCGCCCTCTTCAACAACTGGGAGGACGCGGTCGAGTGCGCCAAGTGCGGCGGCAGCATGGTGCGCACGGGCTCGTGCTACACGTGCCGCGACTGCGGCACGAACACCGGCTGCAGCTAGCCGTTGCGAGCACTCAGGTGACTTCATTCCTGAGCGCAGCGGCGTCCGCGAGACTCGCATTGGGCCGTCCGAGAGGGCGGCCCAATGCGGTCGTTGAACCACAGAGGCGGGTCTTGAACTCGCTCCAGGTGTCGCCCGATGAAGCAAATACGCCAGCCCGCGACTATTCGTTACGCGGAACGCATGCCGCCGCAACGCGTGACGTGACCGGCCTCGAAATCGCCGATAGCAGATTCGGTTCGTGCGCTGGCTCGATGACGAACGCCAACCAGTCAGAAAGGTGCTCGTTGAGGACAAGCTCAGAGCCATCTTTCAGTCGGTTGCCTCCGGTGAGCCGAGGATCACCCAACGATGAGTGAACCGCTGCCGGAGTAGCGCACTGGCATTCCGCCGCTCGCGGATTATTCTTGAGTGACGGCGCGCGACGACACATACCGGCTGCACTACCAAGCGCACGAACTCCAGCCAGACGAGCGGCTGATCGGCACGTGGACTGCTTCACGCGGAAGCGGGTTCCTCAGTGCAGGAGGAAAGCTGGTGGCCACAAGCAAGCGGCTCCTCTTCGAGCCGATGCGGACACCGAAGAATGCACTTCTCGGCCCCCTCGCAAAGATGCTCGGCTACGGCGAGGCCGGAGAACTCGTCAACGCAGGCATCGACGCCGCCGGAACACTCGAGCAGTGGGCGACCCCACTCAGCTCCATAGCGCGGGTTGATCCAATCGGTGATTCTCGCCTTCGCGTGACACTTCGAAGCGGTGAATCGTGGGAGTTCGGGATCACTGCGGGGCTCTACTCCCGCGGCGGCAGCCAAGGAAGCGTGGCCGCCGCCACCGATGTAATCACGACGGTCGCGCAGCTGATCACCACACAGGGCGAGGCGCGGCCGGCGCCCGCGACCGCGGCCCCCTCGGCTACCGAGCCCGACCCGCTGCTCGACGGACGCCGAAAGGCAGTCGCCACCGGGCAGGAAATCACGATCCTCGCCGATCCCAGCGGGTTCATGCGCGCTGTGGCCACCCCTGACGGCTGGCTCCACTTTCACATTGGTGAAACACGTCCACGACCGGTCGACGCCAGTCTTCCAGCCAACCTTGTCGCACGATGGCGCCTCGGCAAGCTGGAGGAGTTCGATGAGTTCTTCAACCTAGAGCCACGAGGCTCGGTCTCGGGTCAGGTCTGGCTATTCGGCGCAATCCCACCGCTGCAGGTCGCCGCCGGGGAGTGGTGGTGGTCTCAGAACGCCTCCGAGCTTACGATCGGCGTAACGCTTCCCATCGAAGCCGGTTTCGAGGACATGAGCCCCATTGCATTCCACGTTGTCTACCCCATGCGTGTCAGCCACATCGGGCAAGACCTCATCGCCGGCAAGCTCGTGTATGGATCCGACGTGGAGGAGTGGTTCCTGACACGCATGTGACGCAACGGCCCGGTCATCACGGTTCAGGGCGTTGTGCGGGAGCTGCGACAAGTGTCGATTCAGTGGACGAGCCTTGCGCTCGACGCCCGCTCACGCACATCGTCGCCCG
Source organism: uncultured Gaiellaceae bacterium (assembly GCA_963752405.1). Taxonomy (GTDB): domain Bacteria; phylum Actinomycetota; class Thermoleophilia; order Gaiellales; family Gaiellaceae; genus Gaiellasilicea. The sequence continues at coordinate 227,858 of CAVVYB010000009.1, read as the reverse complement.
AGAACGCAGACACCTTGTTCACCTGGAATGCGGAGACGAGAGAGCGCGCAACCACTAGCCCGCCCCGTTCGAAGCGTTCGACGAAAGGCCCCGGCCACGGGGCCTTTCCTCACCTGATCCGCAGCTGCAGGCTGAAGCGTCGCTGGCTCAGCGACCAGATCCGGAAGAGCGCGCCACGCTTGACCCGAATCGTCCGGATAAAGACGCCGTGGTCGTTCGTCAGCCGGGCGTGACCGACGGGCTTCCAGACGTTCCTGCGGAGCACCTCGAGCCGATACGACTTCCGCCCTGGTCGTCCGTTACGGATTTGGCCCCAGACGACTGCCTGCAGCCCCTGTCGCCCCATCTGCGCGAAGGGCAGCCTGAATCCCTGCAGCGACGGCTTCCAGCGGTCGTCCACGAACACGAGGCCGGTCTGGAAGCGGCTGAGCTGGGGCTCGTCGCGGTAGAGGTACTGGATCAGCATCGTGACCCGGGGCAGCCTCCACGCGCGCATCGCGGCGAGGCTGAGATTCGTCGCCTGCCGCTTGAGGTTCACGCCCAGGAACGTGTCCGGGGGATTCGTCTGATAGCCGTACTCGGTGAGCCAGATCGGCTTCGGCCCGAAGGAGCGCCTGACGAGGATGAGGAGCTTCTTGATCGTCGCCATCGTGATCCATGGGCAGTTCTTGCAACCGCCGCTGGACGGCGTCTCGGACGGCGTCGACGGGTAGGGGTGGTGGGCGTAGGCGTCGAACTTCGCGTGCGCGGCGGCCATGCCGCGCACCCAGGTGACGGGTGCGACGCCCCCCGCCGCGCCCTTGGGCCCGGTCGCGCCTCCTCCGACCCGGGCCTGCGGCAGCACGGCGTGGATCGCCTCGTACGCGGGGTTGAGCAGATGCTCGACGTAGATCCTCGACCGCGTCGGCCTGAGCCAGAGCCGCTTGTTCGGCTCGTTCCAGATCAGCCAGTAGCGAACCCACGGGTAGCGGCGGGCGGCGGCGGTCGCGAAGCGGCGGAAGTCTCGCGGCCGCGGCGGCGCGTAGTTCGGCGGGCGCCCGCCGTTTGCCCATGCCGGCGTCCCGACGAGCGTGAGCACGGGCGTCAGCCCGTAGCGGCGAAGACCGCGGAGAACCCGGTCCGGTCCGCGCCAGTCATACGCGCGATCGCGCGGCGAGGTCGCATCCTTCGGTCGCTGCAGGGCGACCTTGTTCCAGCGCAGCGTGAAGCGGACGAGCGGCACGCCGAGTCGCTTGAACGTCGCCAGCCGCTGGTTGAGGGTCCCCGGGCCGAACTCCAACCACGCGTCGTCCTGGATCCCGTACTGGACGCCGCTCGAAGCGTGACCGGGGCTCGCGCCGACGCAGACCGCAAGCGCGAGGAGCAGCACGAACAGGGTCCTGCGGCTGGTTGTCCACATCGGGCTGTCGACCTTAACCTTTCACCGCCCTCTTACCTAGCCCCGTTGTCGTGTACGGTCGGCTGATGCTCGTGCGGATCCTGATCCTCGGTACGGTCGCCCTCTTCCTCGTGCTCTGGGTTCGGGCGGTGATCGACGTCTTCCGTCGCGGCGACCTGACCGGCGGCACGAAGGCAGGCTGGGCGGTCGGGATGCTGGTCTTCCCGTTCGTCGGCATGCTCGTCTACACGATGCTGCGCCCGACGGACGCCCAGATCGCTCAGCGCACGCCGCGCTAGCTGCAGCCCGGCGCCCGACGCGAGCAGTGCCCAGGAGCGCTCAGAGGAGAGGCGCAAGCTTGTTCCAGAACCACCCCTGGAAGCGCTCGTGCGTACCCAAGAGCGGCTCGCCCGGGCTCGAGCGGGCGATGTCCGGCTCGAAGAGCCTCTCCTCGATGAGCGCCACGGCCTCTTCGCTCCGCACGATCATCATGATCTCCGAGTTCCGATAAAGCGCCCAGGCGTCGAGATTCACGGTGCCGAAGCTGACGAGGTCGTCCGCGACGACGACCTTCGCGTGAACGACGGTGTCCGGAAGCTCCCACACCTCGACGCCAGCCTCGAGCAGATCCGGATAGCGGTGCTTCAGCGCGGCCGTCGCCTGCGCATTGTTGGACGTCTTCGAGATGACGACTCTCACCTTCACCCCACGCCGCGCAGCGGCCGCGATCAGGTCGATCATGCCCCGGTCGGTGAGATAGGGATTCATCACGTCGAGGCGCTCTCGAGCGCCGCCGATCTGCTCGCGAATCGCCTGCGAGGCGGCCACGTGCCCGCCGGGGATCACCTGGGCAAGCGCGATCGGTGTCGAGCCGGGGTCGGCCGGCTCCGGGAAGTACGGGGACAGTTGGGACGGAAGTGGCGCACCGTGCCCGTGGAAGCTCGTCAAGAACGCCGCCTGCGCCTGACGGACGACATCGCCCGTGACCCGCACCATCACGTCATGGAAGCCGCCGTTCTCGAAGTGATCCTCGATCCCCGCACCACCCGTCCACGCGACCGTGCCGTCGATCACGTAGAGCTTGCGGTGATCGGCCCGGCCCACCTCGTCCTGGCGCCAATCGACATGCTGGCCGTCGGGATACAGGCCGTCGCGATCCAACGGGAAGACATCGTTGACGACGATCTGTGCGCCGGCGGCAGCGAGGCTCGTGAACATCTCCCGCGCCTGCTCGTACGGCCTCGAGCCGAACCCGTCCACGATCACGCGGACCTCGACGCCGTCCGCCAGCTTTTGCTCCAGAAGAGCGGCCATCCTCATCCCGACCTCGCCCTCGCGCCAGCCGAACATCAGGATGTGCACCGACGACCGAGCGGCCTCGACATCGGCGAAGATCCTGGGGAAGAAGTTCACACCCTCCGCCCAGGGCTCGATCGTGGCTGCGGTCGACCACGCGAAAGGAAGGGCAGCATCGTGCGGGCGCGATGTGCCTCGCGCGACGAAGAGCTCGGTCGCTGCCTGAGCACCCGCCGGTGTTACCGCGTCGAAGGGCGGCGGCCACCCCGGGCGCTGTGTGACCCCGAGCACCCGCCGGTAGGCGAGGAAGAAGAGCAGGGCGAACGCGGCCGTGGCAAGCTTCAACACCTTCATGCACGAGAGTGTGTCAGTCGCCTCGCAACATTGGGCTTGGTGGTTTCGTGCCGCCGGGATATGGTCATGAAGCGCGGTAACATGCCACCGCGTCTCCGAGGAGGTGAAGCGCCACTCAGTACGTAGAGACTCGACAAACGATCGGCGCCTGCCCGCCTCGCCTGCGGTGAGGTGCCCGATGCGGCTGTCTTGACTCGCGACTGCGGCTCGCGATGACTGCACCGCACTACCATTCGCACGTCGACGACCCAGCGGCGGTCGGGCGACGGCTCAGAGATGCCCGCATCGAGGCGGGACTCTCGCAGCGCCAACTCTCCTTTCCGGGCTGCTCGGCCGCGTACATCTCGCGGCTCGAGGCCGGGGACCGTGTCCCGTCGCTCCAACTCCTCCGCAAGCTCGCTCAGAAGCTGGACGCGGACGAGCAGTATCTGGCCACGGGCGAGGAGCGGATCGAGCAGATGCCTCCGGAGGTCGTGGAGGCCGAGGTGGAGAGCCGTCTCAACGGCGATTGGAACCGGCAGCCCGAGCCGAACCGGCCTCCCGGGAGCCTCCACGACCCGGCCCAACGAGCGCGCGTCCTCTGGCAGCACTCCCGCACCCTCGCCCTTGCCGGCGACCGCTCGAGCGCGGCCCGGTACGCACGGGACGCCCTGGCGCTGCTCGACTACGCGGACGACCGCAGGCACCTCGACACGTAGCATCGCTGCATGGAGCAGCGTGGGCTTGGCCGCAGCGGCGTCGAGGTGTCGCGCATCATCCTCGGCTGCGGCAACTTCGGCGGCATCGGTTCGTCGCCCGCGTTCTTCGGCGCGGGTGAGACCGAGGCGGAAGCGCATGCCCTCATGGATGCCGCCTGGGACGCCGGAATCACGACCTTCGACACTGCGGATGCGTACGGCGGCGGCCGCAGCGAGTCGTTCATCGGCAGCTGGCTTCGGTCGAAGGGCCCCGAGGTGGGCGAGCGAATCGTCCTCGCCACGAAGACGTTCAACCCGATGGCCGAGGGCGAGGACAGCGGTCTCTCCGCTGCGCGAATCCGTCGCCAGATCCAGGCAAGCCTGACGCGCCTCGGCGTCGAGAGCGTCCCTCTCTACCTCGCTCACGCCATGGATCCAGACGTCCCCGTGGCCGAGACGATCGGCACCTTTACGGAGCTCGTCGACGAGGGCACGGTCAGGGCGTACGGCGGCAGCAACGTCGATGCCTCCTGGCTCGAGGAGGCGCTCCGGCACGGCCGTCCGGACTGGGCCCAGAACTCCTACTCGCTGCTGGAACGCGAGGACGAGAAGGAGGCCATCAAAATCTGCGTCCGCGAGGGCCTCGGCTACACGCCGTACAGCCCGCTCGCGGGCGGCTGGCTGACGGGGAAGTACCGCCGCGACGAGGAGCCTCCGGCCGGCTCGCGGATGACGCTTCGCCCGGAGCCCTACCTCCAGTTCCAGAACAACGGGGTCTTCGATGCGCTCGAGTCGTTCGAGACGCTCTCGCGCGAGCAGGGGACCTCCCCGGCCGCGTTGGCGATCGCCTGGCTGCTCGGCGATCCGAACGTGACGGCTGTGGTGGTCGGCCCGCGGCGACCCGAGCAACTGCGCCCGGCGCTCGAGGCGTTCGATCTCCAGCTCTCGCCCTCGGAGCGGGAGCAGCTGACCGCGGTCTTCGCATGAGCGTGCTCGTCATCCCCGAGCACGACGTCCGCCGGCTCCTCCCGATGGACGAGTGCATCAAAGCGATGGAGAAGGTTCTGCGCGCGCTTGCGCGCGGCGAGCTGCACCAGCCCCTGCGATTCGTGACCCGCCCGCCCGGCGCAGACACTCTGATGGGCTTCATGCCCGCCCACCGGAGCGGCGATGGTTCGACGTGGTCGCTGAAGGAGATCGTGATCGCACCCGGCAACCCCGCCCGCGGGCTCGACGCGCACCAGGGCGCGGTCCTCCTCCACGACGGCGAGACCGGCGAGTTGCGGGCGATGCTGAACGCTTCGCCGATCACCGAGATCCGCACCGCTGCAGTCTCCGCAGTCGCGACCCGCGCGCTCGCACGACCCGGCGCACGAACGGTCGCGATCCTCGGCGCCGGCGTGCAGGCGCGCTCCCATGCCGAAGCGATGCGCACCGTGCTGGGCGACGACGTCGAGCTTCGGTCCTGGACCCGCGGGGACGGCGGGACCGCCGAGGCGGTGCTCCAGGGCGCGGACGTCGTGTGCACGTGCACGAGCGCGCACGAGCCGATCCTCCGTCGCGAATGGCTCGCGCCGGGCACGCATGTGAACGCCGTCGGCTCGAGCCTGCCGACCATCCGCGAGCTGGATACCGAGACGATGGTCGCGTCCCGCCTCTTCGTCGACCGGCGCGAGTCGACGCTGAACGAGTCGGGCGACCTGCTGCTCGCCGGCCTCGGCGAGGAGCACATCCGTGCCGAGCTCGGCGAAGTCTTGACCGGCACCCACCCCGGCCGAGCGGATGCGGAGGAGCTCACGGTCTTCAAGTCGCTCGGTCTCGCCGTCGAGGATCTCGCCGCCGCAGAGCTGATCGTCCGCAAGGCCCGCGAGGAAGGTGCGGGCACCGAGGTCGACTTTTGACCGCCTCGCAGCGTGAAGGGCCAGCCCCTGCGCCGCGCTGGGCGGCGCGTGGCGGCGTCCTCAGTCGCGTCCATAGCGCTGCTATGAACGCTCCCTGCGTCCTTGCCCCGCACCGCCCATCGCACCGCATCGGCGGGCCGTCACACTGCGAGGCGGTCTGATCCCCTTCGCAGAGATCGAGCGCGCCCGCGAGACGATCGCCGGCGCAGCGATCCGAACGCCGCTCCTGCGGCTCCACGTCGATGGGCCGACGGAGATCTGGCTCAAGCTCGAAAACCTCCAGCCGATCGGCTCGTTCAAGATCCGCGGCGCTGCGAACGCGATCCGGCAGGCATCTCACGTCGAGATCGCCAAGGGCGTGGTCACCGCGAGCGCGGGCAACATGGCCCAGGGAGTCGCCTGGGCAGCACGAGAGCTCGGCGTGCCGGCGACGGTAATCGCTCCGGACGGTGCGCCGCAGACAAAGCTCGATGCGATCGAGCGGCTCGGCGGCACCGTCGTCAAGGTGCCGTACGAGCGCTGGTGGGAGATCATGCTCACGTCTCAGTTCGACGAAGCCGAGGGCTTCTTCGTCCACCCGGTGCAGAACGAGCGCGTGATGGCGGGGAACGGCACGATCGGGCTCGAGCTTGCGGAGGACCTTCCCGATGCAGACACGGTGCTGGTGCCCTGGGGCGGCGGCGGCCTCTTCACGGGGATCGCGAGCGCGCTCGCCGCAGTCCGACCCGACACACAGGTGTACGCGGTGCAGCCCGAGACGGGCGCCGCGGTGACCGCCGCACTCGAGGCGGGCGAGCCGCACGAAGCCGCGTTCCAGCCGTCGTTCGTCGACGGGGCCGGCGCGAAGGTCGTGCTGCCCGCTATGTGGGAACGCGCCCGACCGCTGCTCGCCGGGGCGTACACGGTGACGCTCGACGAGACCGCGGCTGCCGTCCGGCTGCTCGCCGAGCGCGCCCGGGTGATCGCGGAAGGGGCCGGCGCACTTGCCGTCGCGGCCGCACTGTCGGGCCGAGTGCCGGGACGGAAGCTCGTGTGCATCGTCTCGGGCGGCAACATCGACGCCGACCGGCTGGCGACGATCCTCGCAGGCGGGACGCCCGACTAGTCCTGCGACTTGCGGACGAGCGGCAGCACGAACCAGACGAGAGCGAAGAGCCCGGCGGTGAAAGAAGTCACGACGGCCGTCACAGGGCCCTTGAAGATCATGTCCGTGACGAGGAAGACGACGGAGGTCATTCCGATCGCAAGAAAGACCATCCCGACGATCGCAAAGACATTGGAGATCTGAAGCAACGCCTCCTTGTCGCGGTCGCGGAAGCGGATCCGGTGATACGCGCTCGGCGCGATTAGGAACACCGACCCGGCGAGAGTGCTCAGCAGCGCGACCATGAACGTGTCGCGTTGCAGGTCGGTCGTCTGCTCGAAGCGCTGCGAGAACGGGACGGCGAGCAGGAACGCGAAGAGCACCTGAACGCCTGGGAGCGCAACGCGCAACTCGTTGAGGAGCTCGATCAGCTCCCGGTTGACGCGCTCCTCGTGTGTCTCCTCCGCCACCGCGGCGGAGAGTAGTGGTTACGCGGCTGCTGCAGTCTCGTACGAGTCGAGCTGATCCTTCAGCTTGCGCCGGATCCCCGCCAGGATCTGCGACACGCGCGACTCGCTGACGCCGAGCATCCGGCCGATCTCGACACCGGGGAGCTCCTGGACGTGCACGAGCGAGAGAACGTGGCGCTCGCGATCGGACAGACGTGCGATGCCGGCACGCACAGCCGCGTTGCGGTCTGCACCGAGCAGGCTCGGCTCGGGGTCGTACTCGCCCTCCGGCGACTGGATCGTCTCGCCGACTTCCATCGGCAGCGAGTCCTCGGCGCCACGGGAGGGAGCGTTCAGGGAAGAGATGTCGGAACGATCGATGTCGTCGACGCTGGACCGGAGTTCGTCGACGGTCGTGCCGAGCTCGCTCGCGAGCTCGACCTCGGTCGGCATGATGCCGGCGCGGGCGAAAAAGGAGTCGCGGGCGCGCTCGATGCGCCGGCCTTCGCGACGGACCGAGCGGGAGGCCCAGTCCTGCTTGCGGAGCTCGTCGACGAGCGCGCCGGCGACGCGGGTCCAGGCGTACTGCTCGAAGCTCGCACCCTTGGCGGGGTCGAAACGGTCGATCGCTTCCATCAGCGCCACGATGCCGGACGACGCGAGGTCGTCGAGCTCGCAGTGAGCGGGGAGCTCGCGAACCTTGCGTGACGCGATATAGCGAACCATCGGCGCATACGCCAGGACGAGCTGATCGCGTGAGCGCGAATCCCCGCGCTCCTTCCAGTTGCGCCAGAGGCCCTCGGCCTCCGACGAGGTGAGCCGCTGAGCGTGGGTCGTAGAGTTGACTGTCGCCGACATGAGAAGGCCTCCGCAATTTAGATGTGCAAACGTGCCGCAATCTCACTATCGGATCGAATTTCGCCCTGGCCCCAGTCACGTTTCAGGCTCGGAACCATCCCCGTTTCAGGTGACGCGACCGCCCTTATCAAGGAATGCGCGCGACGCCGACCCACCGAAAACCCAGTGCCTGTATGGCGCCGGCGTCGATCAGCGCCTGCTCGAGCACCTCGGTTGCGACACCGCCGAGCAGCCGGTGCAGGAACGGCGTCCACACGAACGCGCGCTTCTCGAATCGCGTCTCGAGCTCCACGCGCAACGCGCTGAAGCCGTGAATCCCGAGGTGAGACGACTCCCATTCCTCGCGAACCTCGTCGAGCGAGGCGGGGGCATCCCCCTGCCCTGCCGCAGCGAGTGCGCGCCGCTGGCCGTAGAGCCAGTCGAGGGTCGGCTCGTCCATCAGATCCCAGCCGATCTCGTCGATGACCAGCACCGCACCGGGCCGGAGCAGCGCAGCAACGCGGTCGAGACCGTGCGCCAGATCGCGGATCGGGTGCAGCGAACGGACAGCGACGGCCGCGTCGAAGCCGCCCTCGTCGTCGCCGAGATCCTCGAGCCGGACTCGACGGAAGAGATCCCCCTGCGGCGCGAGCGGGTCGATACCGAGCACGTCGTATCCCGCGACCGCGAGCGCCGTCGTCAGCTCACCCTGACCGCAGCCCACGTCGAGCACACGCGCGGGCGGGGCAGGAAGGTAGTTTCGGGCGAACTCGAGGAACGGGGAGGATGAGGGCACGATGGTGGAGACTACGGTCAGCGCCGCGGCCGTCCGCCGACTTGCGGTCGCCGCGCAGGGGTATGCCGCCCGCTACAGGCGCGCGGCCGAGTCGGACGTCGAGGCCGCGATCCGGCGGCTGTCGTGCGTCCAGCTCGATTCGATCTCGACGGTCGAGCGCAGCCACCGGATCGCACTGACGTGCCGGGTGGGCAACTACCCCAGGGAAAGCGTCTCGGATCTGCTCGCCGGGGGCCGGATCTTCGAGTTCTGGGCGCACGAGGCGTGCCTGCTCCCGATCGAGTCCTGGCCGTTCTTCCGACGCGCGATGCAGAACGGCGGCCGCGACTGGTACAGCAACGTGAACGACGTCAAGAACGCCTATCCCGAGCTCGCCGCCGAGATCCTCGCGCGGATCCGCGAGGACGGCCCGCTCGCTTCCCGGCAGTTCGACGGTGCCGCGGGTGGCGGCATGTGGAACTGGAAGCCCGCGAAGGCGATGCTCGAGCGGCTCTGGAACCATGGCGAGCTCGCGATCGCCGGCCGGCAGGGCTTTCAGCGCGTCTACGACCTCACCGAGCGGGTAATCCCACGCGCTCAGCTCGAAGCGCCAGTGCCGTCCGCCGAAGAGGCGCTGCGAACGCTCGCCGAGCAGGCGGTGCAGGCTCGAGGCGCACTGACCGAGTCCGGCATCGTCGAGCACTGGCGGCTGCGGGGCGGTGCGGCCCGCGTCAGGCCGGCGGTCGCGGAGCTCGTCGCCGAGGGACGCCTCCGTCGGCTCCGTGTCGATGACGGCGGCTCCGAGGTCCTCGTCTCAGCCGCCGCCGAGCTCGACCGGCCCGCACCGGGCACCGCGGTCCTCCTCTCGCCGTTCGACAACCTGCTCTGGGACCGGCCCTTCGCGCGCCGGATCCTCGGCTTCGACCACCTGATCGAGGTCTACAAGCCTGCGCCGCAGCGGCTGTACGGCTACTACGTGCTCCCGCTCCTGCGCGGCGACCGCATCGTCGGCCGCGCCGACCTCAAGTCGGAGCGGAAGGAAGGTCGCCTCGTCGTCCGCGCCTTCCACCGCGAGGACGGTGTCCGGAAGTCGGGCGCGCTGGACGACGCGCTCGACCGCGCTCTCGACCGGCTGGCGCGCTCGATTGGGCTGGAGGAGGTACGGCGGTGAAGGTCAGCGCCGAAGAGGCACGGCGCATCGCGGTGCGCGCGCAGGCACTCGACGGCTCCGCGACGGACGTGCTCTCGACGGTGCGCCGGCTCTGCTTTCTCCAGATCGACGTCGTCCAGCCCGTCGAGCGCCCGCAGCACCTTGTCCTCTTCAGCCGGCTGGGTCCGGGCTATGACCGCGCGGAGCTCGACCGGCTGCTCTGGGACGAGCGCACGCTCTTCGAGTGGGACGCGTTCATCTACCCGATCGAGGACTTGCCGCTCGTTCGTGCCCGGATCCGGAACTTTCGGCGTTCGCGGCACACCAAGAGCCAGCGCTGGGTGCACGAGTTCTTAACCACGAACCGTGCGTTTCGTCGCTACGTGATGCGCGAGCTCGAGCAGCGCGGGCCGCTCCTCTCCCGCGACCTCGAGGACCTTTCGAAGGGCGAAAAGCGTGATCACCGCTGGTGGGGCAAGCGCATGGTCGGGCTGATGCTCCTGTCCCTCCAGCACTACGGCGAGATCACCGTCGTCGGCCGCCGCGGCGGGGAGCGCCTGTGGGACCTCGCCTCGCGCTGGTGGCCGGAAACCGAGACGGTTTCGGTGCCCGTGGCGCAGCGGATCCGCGACGAGCGGCGCTTCCGCACCCAGGGGGTGCGGCTCGTCAAGGGCGAGTGGGAGGCGCACGCGGACGCGGTCGACGGTCCCGTGCCCGACCGCGCCGTGCTGTTGTCGCCCTTCGACCGCCTCGTCTATGACCGCGACCGCGCCGAGGCGTTGTGGGACTTCCACTATCGGCTCGAGATGTTCGTCCCGAAGGCGAAGCGCGAGTTCGGCTACTACGTCCTGCCTCTCCTCGTCGGCGACGCGGTCGTCGGCCGGGCCGAGCCGCGATTCGACAAGAAGACGGGCACGCTGGAGCTCCTGGGCGCGTGGGGGGACACATCCCGGCTCGATGAGGCTCTCGACGAACTGGCGGCGTGGCTCGGCGCCGAGCGCGGCTAGCACGACCTCTCCACGCAAGGGGCTTTATTCTCCACGTCGCTTGGGTTGCGAAACCAAAGGGGGAGGAGAAAATGGCTTCGCTTTTCGCACGTTTTTCGAGACGGCTCCTGACGCTTGTCGTGCTCGCTGCTGCACTGCTCGCGCTGCCGGCGAGTGTGGCCGCAGACGACAAGGACGCGACAGGGGACGGCCCTGCCGCTGTGACGACGGCCTCGGACGCGGCGATGGACAAGCTGCATCCGAAGCTCGAGGAGCAGGTCGAGAGCGGCTCGACCGAGACGATCTCGGTCTTCGTCACCGTAGAGGGAAACGCCGACGCGGCGACATCCGCGCTCGACGACGCCAAGGTCGCCGAGTCGGGCGGCGTGGCGCTCGTGGTCGGCGAGATCGCCGTCCAGGCACTGCCGAAGCTTGCCGGCAAGAAGGGCGTCGTCAGCGTCGGCCCGATCGAGCTGGAGCAAACGGGCCAGCCGCTGGGCTCGCCCGAGCCGGAGCTCGTCAAGCCCTTCGACAAGCAAAAGGTGAACGAGGCCCTCAAGGGCCTCTACAAGCGCGAGGTGCCGTACGCCAAGGCGCCGGCGCTCAAGGGCTCGAACTTCGAGGACCTGAAGAAGCTCGCCGTCCTCGACGCGAAGACCCACAACTTCGCCGACGCCTGGCGCGCCGGCTTCACGGGCAAGGGCGTCACCGTCGGCGTGCTCGACGGCGGCACCGACTTCGGGCATCCCGACCTGATCGGAACGTGGCAGACCTGGTCGGGCGCTCCCGATCCGGGCTGGAACGGATGGCCGAAAGCGTTCGACCCGTTCGGCACGCTGCAATGGCTTGCCGCCCCGGGTCAGATCGAGCAAGGCCTGAGTTGGTACACGCTCACACAGCAGAAGACCTGTGCCGTCTCCGGCCACGGCTCGAAGAGGCAGTGCTCCGTCGTCTTCGCGACGCGGACCGGCCCGTCGCGGAACTTCGGCGCACCGGACGGCACGAACGAGCACACGTATACGTTCCCGGCCGGCTGGACGAAGTCCGGCTCCGTGCGGCTCGGCAGCCATCCTGACGACCATCTGCTGGCGCTCTTCGAGGAGCGGCCGGCCTTCCTCGTCGCCGACCCGAACACGGCCGGGACTTACGACACGGTCTACGTCGACCTCGACGGGGACTTCGACTTCTCGGACGAGAAGCCGGTGACGAAGGCATCGCCGGTCTCGTACCGCGACATGAACGGCGACGGCTACACCGACCTCTCGGGCGGCCTCGTCTACTACATCTCCGACGGCGTGACCTCGGTCCCCGGCGGCGTGCACGCCTTCGGGGGCATCCCCGGCAGCGGGTTCGCCAAGGGCGAGTTGATCGCCTGGTCGGGCGACTACGACCCGGCGATCGGCGGCCACGGGACGCAGACCGCGTCGAATATCGTCGGCCAGGGCGTGATCAACGGCAAGGCGCCGTGCTTCTCCGACCTCGACCGCACGCCCGGCGCCGAGCGCTGTTCTTCGGGCCATGGCCGCGGCCACCGCGGCGGCACGTATCCGGGCGCAGTGATCGGCGGCGCACCGGACGCGAAGCTCGCCCCGTACGGCGACATCTACTTCTCATTCGACTTCTCGACCCAGCTCGGCTACTTCCTGGCGACGCGGAACGGCGTCGACATCACGTCGAACTCGTACGGCTCGTCCGACGTCGACAACGACGGCTACGACGCCGCCAGCCAGGAAGCGGACGTGATTCACAACAACCGCACGTCGACGGCGCTGTTTTCCACCGGCAACGGAGCCCCGGGCTTCGGCACGACCGCTCCACCGTCGCCGGTGGCCGGCATCTCCGTCGGCGCCTCGACGCAGTTCGGCGGCACCGGCTGGGACTCGATCGACCGGATCAGCCAGGTGGTCGACAACGACGTGATGGTGTGGTCGAACCGCGGCTTCGGCGCAACCGGGGCCAACGGCGTGGACGTCGTCGCCGACGGCGCCTTCTCGGCCGGTGACATCACGCTGAACACGATTCTCGACGGCCAGACTGCGTGGCTCACGTGGGGCGGCACAAGCCGTTCGACGCCGGTGGCGGTGGGTGCGACCGCACTCGTCTACCAAGCCTGGCGGCAGGCGAACGGCCCGAACGTTCCGGCCGGCTTCTACAACACCGCGAAGGACATCCTCAAGTCCTCGTCGCTCGACCTGGGCTACGACTCCACGATCCAGGGCTCCGGCTCGGTCGACGCCGGGGACGCTGTGGAGACGGCGCTCGGCCGCCAAGCCCGCGTCGCGCCGAACGAGTGGCGGGTCGGCGACTACAGAGGCACCGAGTACCCGGTGTTCACGCACACGATCGCCCCCGGCGGCTCGGACAGCCAGACCTTCACGGTCAACGGACCCGGGACGTGGCAAGTGTCGGACCGGATCATGAAGCGGACCGATTCCGAGTCCCTCACGTTCTCGAGCAAGCAGCTCGCGAACGAGAGCCCGTACAACTTCAACGCGCCGGACTACCTGATGGACCTGACCGGCATGGTGCGGGATCACCAAAACGCCGACCTGATGGTCGTACGGCTGAACTATCCGCACGCGCAGTTCGATGGCAACGCGGACTACGAGGCCGACCAGGAGTGGCGCCTCCTGACCTACAGCTGGACGGACATCGATCGCGACGGCCGGCTCTGGCGTGACCGCGACGGAGACGGTGTCGTCGACAAGACGATCAAGACGACGAGCAGCAACATCGACGGCTTCCTCGACATCGACTTCGACCGCTCGGAGATCGACAAGGGCGAGTACGTCCGCACGATGTACCACCGCGCGGGAGCGAACGCGCTGCAGTCGTTCGTCCGCGACCCGTACGGACACCTGCGGGGCGATCCGGACGGGATCTTCCTCGGCGTCCAGCACGCGGTGAGGAACGCCGCGATTCCGGTCACCGACTTCGAGGTGCAAGTCGACTTCTACGAGAACGTCGACTGGCCGTGGGTGACCACTCCGACCTCGGCGACCGGCTCGTTTGCCGCGTCGATCGCGGTCCCGGCGGGCACGCCTCACGGCATGTACGCCGGCGGGATCGTGCTCACGCGCGGCGGCGACTCGATTGTCGTCCCCGTCGACGTGACGGTGGCGGCAACTGCGACGCAGGACGCCGACGGAGCCCTGACGGGCGCGCTCACGTTCGGCGGCGAGGGGGTGGCCGATGCGCAGAGCAACTCGCTCTACAACAACGGCTCGGTCTTCGGCGCGAGCGACTGGACGTGGCGAGCCGAGTCCGGGGACTGGCGGTTCTTCTACTTCGACGTGCCGACGGAGCCGACCGAAGGGTCGCTCTTCCTGACGCAGACGAAGTGGCAGGGCACGTCACCGTTCACGGACCTCGACACGCTCATCTTTGGACGATCGGAGAACGCGTTCCAGCTGTTCCCGGACGCCGTGTTCGGGGCGCCGTACATCCTGGACACGGTCGGAGGTAGCCCGAACACGAACGTCGGTGCGGGCGTATGGCTCTTCGACACTGCGACCGGCGGCCCGTCCGACCTCGTGACGGCGCCGGCCCAGGAAGGCCTGCACGCGGTCGTCCTCCACCAGGTCGGGTGGCAGGGCGACGACTTCCACACGCCGTTCGAGGTCACGGTCGGAGGAGCGTCGGTGAACCCGACTGCGGTTGAGGACGACGACCGCGGACGGCACCGGCTCGTTCGACGTCACCTTCACGGCGACGGTCGATCTCGAAGGGCTGGAAGCGGAGGCGTTCGGCCTCAGTCGCCCGACAACGGAGACGCCGACTGTCCAGCAGGACGACCCGAACGACCCGAGCTCCGCGAGCCTGAAGCGTGACGTCACGCTCGAGCACGCTTCTCGCTTGACGGTGTCGACCGAGCTCGACCAGGACATCGACCTATTCGTCGTCTTCGACGAGAACGACGACGGGAACTTCACGAACGACGAGATCATCGCGGCGTCGGCGACCGGGAGCGGAGACGAGTTCGTCGAGCTCACCGAAGCCCGCGGACGGTGACTATCAGGTCTGGGTCCAGGGCTTCGCGATCACCGGCACCCCGACGACGACCCTGACGATCGACGCGATCCAGGGGAACGACCTGACGGTCAGCGGAGCCCCCGCGGGCGCCGTGCCCGCAGGAACGCCGGTCACGCTGACGGTCGACTACGCGAAGGCCGACATGGAGGACGGCGCGAGACTACTTCGGCGAGCTGCTGCTGGGCCCGCCATCCGCTCCGACCGCCCTCGCAGTGCCAATCAAGGTGACGAAGACCCCCGCCCCGTAGGGCGGAATCGGGCAACCCAACGGAGGGCCGCCGACAGGCGGCCCTCCGCGTTTTCCGGCACGGTCGGGCATACTTTCGGGCATGAGCCGTCGAGGAATCGGCGTGCTTGCGCTGTTGGCAGTCGCAGTGGCGGCGTCGGGTCGAGTGCGCCTCCACCGCGACGAAGCCCGCGACCACGCCGCCACCGCTGACGAAGCCGATGATCCTGGTCGGCCCGCTCGCGCCGCTCACGATCCACGGAATCCGCTTCAAGGCGCGCGAGCGCGTGACGCTGACGCTCGACGGAGGCCGGAGCGGGATCAAGCACGTCCTCGCGAACCGTGCCGGGATGTTCGCCGCGGCCTTCAGCATCAAGCTCTTTCCCTGCCGGACGGTCACGATCCGGGCGGTCGGGTCGAAGGGGAGCCGCGCGGTGCGCCAGCTGCCGCGGCCGAACTGCCGCGAGCCCTAACCCTCTCCCCCGGTACCATCGCCGGCATGGAGTTCGAGACCCGAGCCATCCACGACGGCCAGGAGCCCGACCCCGCGACGGGGGCGATCATCACGCCCATCTACCAGACGGCGACGTTCGTGCAGGACGCAGTCGGCGTCAACAAGGGCTACGACTACGCGCGCGTCGGGAACCCGACCCGGACGGCGCTGCAGGTCGCGCTCGCCTCGCTCGAGAACGCGGAGCATGGAATCGCCTTCTCCTCGGGCCTCGGCGCGACGACGACGCTGATGCACCTGGTCAACCCCGGCGAGCGCGTCGTCCTGATCGCGGATGTCTACGGCGGCGTCTACCGGATGACGTCACAGATCTACGAGCCGAAGGGATACCTCTTCGACTACGTGCCGGCCGCTGACTTCGCGAATCTCGCGGATCGGCTCGACGAGAACACGCGAATGGTCTGGATCGAGACCCCGTCGAACCCGATGCTGAACCTGGTCGACATCCGAGCCGCCGCGGACGCTGCCCACGCCGTCGGCGCGATCCTCGTCGTCGACAACACCTTCGCCACCCCGTACCTCCAGAATCCGCTCGACCTCGGCGCCGACGTCGTGCTCCACTCGACGACGAAGTACCTCGGCGGCCACTCCGACGTCGTCGGCGGCTTCTGCGCCACGAACGACCCGACGATCGCCGAGCGCCTCTACTTCCTGCAGAAGTCGCTCGGCGCCGTGCCCGGTCCGTTCGACTGCTGGCTCGTTCTGCGCGGGATCAGGACGCTCGCCGTGCGAATGCAACGTCACTGCGAGAACGCGCGTGCGATCGCCGCCTGGCTCGCCGAGCAGCCCGCGATCGAGCAGGTGCTGTACCCCGGCCTGTCGTCACATCCCGGCCACGAGATCGCGAAGCGGCAGATGCGCGACTTCGGCGGGATGATCTCCGTCCTCGCCGAGTCGGAAGAGGCAGCCGTCGAGCTCGTCGAACGCACGAAGCTCTTCCAGCTCGCCGAGTCGCTCGGAGGCGTGGAGAGCCTGATCGAGCACCCGGCGCGGATGACGCACGCCTCGACCGCCGACGCACCGTTCGCGGCGCCGCGCAACCTCGTCCGCCTCTCGGTCGGAATCGAGGCGGTCGACGATCTCATCGCCGACCTCGCCGCCGCGCTTGTCCCGGCGGCCGCCCACGCCAAGTAACAGTCTGTTACTTGGCTACGGCTGAGCAGCCGATCGACCTGTTCCACGTGGGCGCGGCCCGAACGGTCGGGGCGTACCTGCTCGAGACGTCCGGAGGGCTGTCGCTCTTCGACTGCGGGCCGACGTCCTGCATCCCCGCGCTGAAAGCGGGCTGGCCGAGCGCGGGCACGAGCTCGGCGACGTCAAGCACCTCCTGCTCTCCCACATCCATCTCGACCACGCCGGCGCGGCCGGCGTGCTCGTCCGTGAGCATCCGGAGCTGACCGTCTGGGTGTCGGAGATCGGCGCGCCGCATCTCATCGACCCGTCCCGGCTGGAGCGGAGCGCTCGGCGGCTCTACGGCGACACGTTCGACGAGCTCTGGGGCGAGCTCGCACCGGTGCCCGAAGAAAACGTGCGCATCGCGAGCAGCCGCGCCGCCGGGCTTGAGATCTTCCCTGCGCCGGGCCATGCCTCGCACCACGTCTGCTACTCCGACGGCACGACGGTCTACGCGGGCGACGCGGCCGGCGTCCGGATCCAGCCGAGCCGCTCGGTGCTGCCGCCGACGCCGCCGCCCGACATCGACGTCGAGGGCTGGTACCGGACGCTCGAGGAGATCGAGCGCCGCGCGCCCGAGCAGCTGGCGCTGATCCACTTCGGCATCGCCGACGACGTCAGCCGCCACCTCGCCGAGCTGCGCCGGCGGCTCGACACCTGGGCGCGCCGCGTCGAGGACGGCGCGACCGAGGCGGAGTTCATCGCCGCAGCCAAGGCAGATCTGCCGCCGGAGGAGGCCGACGAGTACGACCGAGCGATGCCGTTCTGGCAGTCGTACGCGGGACTGAAGCGGTACTGGGACACCCGTGCGGCGTAGCGGTGCACCGCTGCGCGAGCGCGAGGCAACGTAGGCTCGCGTGATGCCGCCGGCACCCGTCCCACCGGAGATCGAGGCGTTCCTACGCGAGCCGAACCCTGCCGTCGTGGCAACGGTCCGGGCCGACGGCTCGCCCCACTCCGTCGCCACCTGGTACGACTGGGTCGACGGGCTGATCCTCCTGAACATGGATGCCTCCCGCGCCCGGCTCGGCCACCTCAGGCGCGACCCTCGCGTCTCGCTGACCGTCCTCGACAAGGACAGCTGGTACAGCCACGTCTCCCTGACAGGCGTCGTCGACCGCCTCGTCGACGATCCCGACCTCGCCGACATCGACCGGCTTGCGTTCCGCTACTACGGCCACCCCTTCCGGAACCGAACGGCCAAGCGCGTCAGCGCCTGGGTGCGGGTCGAGCGCTGGCACCGCTGGGACTGATTCAAGCCCAGCCCGTGACCAACCAGCGGCGGCCCTGGAAGCGCCACAGCATCAGGCCGAGGCGGACGCAGATCAGCACGAAGAGGGCAGACCAGACACCGACGATGCCCCAGTCGAACGCGAGCGCGGCGAGCGAGACGAGCGCGGATGCCGCGAACGCAGCGACCATCGACCACATCAGGAAACGGCCGTCACCGGCGCCGATCAGGATCCCGTCGAGTGCGAACACCGCCCCGTTCAACGGCTGCATCAGGGCGAACAGAGGCCAGATCGCCTGAGTCCGTTCGATCACCGCTTCGTCGCTCGTGAATACGTAGGGCAGTACACCCTCGAGCGCGAGCATGACCGCACCGAAGATGAACCCCGCGTAGACCGAGAGCCAGATCATGCGGACGCTCGCGGCATAGGCCCGTTGGGTGTCGCCGGCGCCGAGGCCGCGGCCGACGAGCACCTGGCCGGCGATCGCGATCGCGTCGAGGACGAACGCGAGGAAGATCCAGAGCTGGAAGGCAATCTGGTGCGCAGCAAGCGAGGCGTCGCCGAACCGCGCGATCACCGCGCCGGCGAGCGTGAAGGCGCTCAGCAACGCCGCCGTGCGGACGAAGATATGGCGGCCGATCACGAGCAGTCGTCGCATCAGCTCGCGAGACACCCGCGTGTCACCTCGCGCGGCACGGAGGATCACCACGATGAATGCAGCGCCCATCCCCGCCTGCGCGATCACGGTCCCCCACGCCGAGCCCTCGATCCCCCAGCCGAAGCCGTAGACGAAGAGCACCTCGAGCACGACGTTGACGGAGTTCGCAGCGATCACGATCACGAGCGGCGTTTTCAGGTCGGCGACCCCGCGCAGGTACCCCTGCCCGCCGAGCGCGAGGAACGCGAACGGAAGCCCGAGCGCTGCGATCCGCATGTACGTGACGGCGTAGCCGGCCGTGTCGCCGTCGCCGCCCATCAACTCGACGATCTGCGGCGCGAACGCGACTACGCCCGCGGCGATCGCGAGGCCGAAGCCGAGCGACAGCCAGAGCGCCTGCGCACCGAGGCGGTTCGCGATCTTGGCCTCCCCCGCTCCCGAGGCGCGCCCGACCTGCGCAGTCGTCCCGTACTGCAGGAAGTTAAAGATGCCGAAGAGGCCGCTGAGGACGACGGCCGCGATCCCGAGCGCCGCGAGCTGGGCCCGGCCGAGGTGGCCGACGATCGCCGTGTCGACGAGGAGATAGAGCGGCTCCGCTGCCAGCGCGCCGAGCGCCGGCACCGCGAGCTTCAGGATCTCGCCGTCGTACTGGCTGCGAAGACGCAAGCTACTCGGCGCGGACGATGCGGGCGCCGCTCGATTGCGCGAGCGCCTTGACGACGATCTCGTCGATGTTCACGTGCGGAGGGCGCGTCAGCGCGAACATGACGCAGTCGGCGACCTCGTCCGGGGTAACGGGGTCCAGGCCCGCATAGACGGACTTCGCAGCTGCCTCGTCTCCCCGGAAGCGCACCACCGAGAACTCTGTTTCGACAAGCCCCGCGTCCACGGTCGTCACGCGGATCGGCCGGCCCAGCAGGTCCTCGCGGAGCGCGTACGTGTAACCCCGTACCGCGAACTTCGACGCCACGTACGAGGAGCCGTTCGGGTACGCCTGGCGGCCGGCGATCGAGCCCATGTTCACGATGTGGCCGCCGTCGCGGATGTGTGGCAGGCAGAGGCGCGTCATGCGCATCAGCCCGGCGACGTTCGTCGCGATCACCGTCGCCTCATCCTCTTCAGTCGATTCGTTGACCGGGTAGCGGCCGAGCGCGAGGCCGGCATTGTTGAAGAGGATGTCGAGCCCGCCCAGGATGTCCACGGCGCTCTCGACGAAGCGCTCGCAGCTCTCCACATCCGTCACGTCGAGCTCGAGCGCGACGTCCGCGTCGATGCGCTCGACACGGCGTGCCCCGCCGGCGACCCGAACTCCGAGGGCCCGCAGGTCCCGCACGACGGACGCGCCGATCCCGCTCGACGCGCCGGAGACGATCGCTGTCTTGCCTTCGAGGCTCACCGCGCGAGCTTAATCAGTCCGGGCGCATGCTCGACCTGGAGAGTGGTGTGGCTCAGGCCGAAACGTTCACGCAGGAGTGTCTCGAGCTCGCGCCGGATCGCGTGGCAATCCGCCCCGGCCTCGACGAGCACGTGCGCCGAGAGGGCCGGGAATCCGGACGTGATCGTCCAGAGGTGGAGGTCGTGAACGCCGACCACACCAGCGGTCGACGCGATCGCCGCGCCGACCTCGCGCGCATCCATTCCCTCAGGCGCTCCCTCGAGAAGCACCGCGACGGTCTCGCGCAGGACGCCGGCGGTGCTGGCGATGATGAGCAGGCCGATCAGGATCGCTGCGATCGGGTCGGCGTATGCCCAGCCGGTCGCAATCACGATGAGCCCTGCCACGACGACGCCCGCGGACGAAGCAAGATCCGCGAGAACGTGGAGCATCGCGGCGCGCACGTTCAAGCCCGAACCGGCGCCGTGGAGAACGCGCGCCGCGACGAGGTTCACGATGAGCCCGGCGACGCCCGCAGCGAGTACCCAGCCGCCCGTCACACCGGGCGGGTCAGACAGCCGGCCGACCCCCGCCCAGACGATCCCCGCGCCGAGCGCAACGAGGACGAGCGCGTTGACAAGCGCCGCAAGCACCTCTGCGCGCCGCCAGCCGAAGCTCCGCTGTGGCGTCGCGGGGCGCTGCGCGAGCCAGGCGGCGAAGAGGGCCAGGCCGAGTGCGAGCGCGTCCGAAAGCATGTGGGCCGCGTCGGCAAGAAGCGCCAGCGAGTCGGCCGCGACGCCGATGAGCGCCTCGACACCGGCGAAGCCGAGCACGAGCGCAAGGACGAGCGCGAGCGCCTTGCGCGCACCGAGGTCATGGCGATGGGTGACGCTCTCGCGGGCCATGTGGTGACGGTAGCCGAGCGCTGGGGTTGCCGACTGGGGTTTCGCGGCGGCCGAGCCGGGGAGCCACTCCAGGACCGGAATCGAGGGATCGGGGGTCCTTCATGCTCAGACGTCTGACACCGTTGGTCGTGCTCGCTGCCGCTCTCGTGCTCGCACTTCCCGCGGCCGCCAAGTCTCCTACGACGACGCTGCACGGGTACGCGGCCGACACCTGGCGCTCGTTCGACATGATGCTCAGCCCGGCGACGGGCCTGCCGTCCGACAACGTCTCCGCCGACGGGGTGCGCGCGCGGTACACGTCGCCGACGAACATCGCCACCTACCTCTGGAGCACGATCGCGGCCCGCGACCTCGGCCTCATCTCGCCCCAGCAGGCTCGCGCGCGCATCGACCGAACGCTGACGACTGTTGGCTCGCTCGACCGTCACGACCGAAGCGGGCAGTTCTTCAACTGGTACGACCCGGACACGGGCCAGGTGCTGACCGTCTGGCCAACCAACGGCAACCGCGTCTACCGCTTCCTCTCCAGCGTGGACAACGGCTGGCTCGCCGCAGCGCTGATCATGGTCGGGCACGCGGTGCCCGAGCTCGCCACGAAGGCGGAGGCGATCGAGAGCGAGATGGACTTCGGGTTCTACTACGACCCGAGTGCCGGCCTGTTGCGGGGCGGCGCCTGGACCGAGGTGCCGCCGGACTGCAACATTCCGGCGGGCGACGTCCTCTACACGTGCCACCACTACGGCTCACTGAACACCGAGCCGCGAATCGCGAGCTACATCGGGATCGCGCGCGGCCAGGTGCCGGCGACTCACTACTTCAAGATGTGGCGCACGTTCCCGTCGACGTGCGACTGGAACTGGCAGGAGGCGCAACCCGTCGGGGTCACACGCACCTACCTCGGCGTCGACGTCTTCGAGGGCCACTACACCTACCGGGGCATGAACATCGTCCCGACCTGGGGCGGCAGCATGTTCGAGGCGCTGATGGTGCCGCTGCTCGTGCCGGAGGAGCAGTGGGCCCGCCACAGCTGGGGGGTCAACCACCCGCTCTACGTCCGGGCGCAGATCGAGCATGGCAAGGACGAGGCCCGTTACGGGTACTGGGGGTTCTCGCCTTCGAACAACCCTGACGGCGGCTATCACGAGTACGGCGTCGACTCGATCGGCCTCAGACCGGACGGGTACGCCTCCGACCAGGAGATCACGCTGGTCGATCACGGGTTCGGCGACTGCCGTCCGTCGCAGCCGGACCCGGTCTCCTACGGACGCGGCGTCGTCACCCCGCACGCGTCGTTCCTCGCGCTCGACTTCGAGCGTGGGCAGGCGCTTGCAAACCTGGCCAAGCTGCGCCGCAATTTCGACGCCTACGGCGCCGGCGGCTTCTACGACGCGGTCGACGTCGTCACCGGCAAGGTCTCGCGCTCGTACCTCGCCCTCGACCAGGGGATGATCATGGCGGCGATCGCGAACGAGCTGACCCGGGATCGGTTGCAGTCCTACTTTGCGCGCGAAGTCGAGACCGCGATTCGGCCCGTGATCGGAATGGAGGAGTTCACCGCCGGCGGATAGTGAAAGGTTCCGCATCGTGCGCCTGCCCTTTGACATGATGCCGCCGGGCCATTTGAATGGACAATTCGCACGCTGGGAGGGCTGATGGCCGGAGTCACGTTCGATGACGTGAGCAAGATCTACCCGGACGGAACCCGCGCCGTGAACGCGATCGATCTAGAGATCCAGGACGGCGAGTTCATGGTGCTGGTCGGCCCGTCGGGATGCGGGAAGACGACCGCGCTGCGGATGGTGGCGGGGCTGGAGGACATCTCTGAGGGCGTGCTCAAGATCGGCGACCGCGTCGTCAACAACGTCCCCTCCCGCAACCGCGACATCGCGATGGTCTTCCAGAGCTATGCCCTCTACCCGCATCTCAGCGTCTACGACAACATCGCTTTCGGCCTGAAGCTGAAGAAGCTGCCGAAGAACGAGATCGACAAGCGCGTCCAGGAAGCGGCGAAGGTGCTCGGGCTCGAGAGCTTCCTGAAGCGCAAGCCGCGGGCGCTCTCCGGCGGCCAGCGTCAACGCGTCGCGATGGGCCGTGCGATCGTCCGCGAGCCGGCGGCGTTCCTGATGGACGAGCCGCTCTCGAACCTGGACGCGAAGCTGCGCGTCCAGATGCGGGCGGAGATCGCGAAGCTGCAGAGCGACCTCGGTACGACGACCGTCTATGTGACGCACGACCAGATCGAGGCGATGACCATGGGCGATCGGGTCGCCGTGATGCGCAAGGGCGAGTTGCAGCAGGTGGCCGCGCCGCAGGAGCTCTACGACCGGCCGCTCAACCTGTTCGTCGCCGGCTTCATCGGCAGCCCGTCGATGAACCTCGTCGAGGCGACGCTCGAAGGCGGCGACAACATGACCGTTGTCGCCGGCAACCAGAAGATTGCGCTCGGCGAAGAGACCCTGTCGACCCGGCCGGCACTCAAGTCCTTCGCGGCCAAGCCGGTCATCCTCGGCATTCGGCCGGAAGACCTCGAGGATGCGGAGCTCGCCGCGGACTCCTCGTCCGACCGGATGCTCACCGGCGACGTTCAGCTGACCGAGGCGCTGGGCTCGGAGGTGATGGTGCACTTCACCATCGACGCGCCCCCCGCGATCACGGACGAAGTGCGAGAGCTGCAGAAGGACGCCGGCACGGAGGAAATGGGGTCCCCGGCTCAGGAGGGAGATACCGGCACAACAATGGTCGGCCGCTTCGGCGCGCGCTCGAAGGCTCGTAAGGGCGAGCCCGTCAAGGTGTCGGTCGACACACGCGCACTGCATTTCTTCGACCCGGAGACGGGACTCGGCATCTACGACGGAACGAAAGGACACGCATGAAGCGCCAACGCTTGACTCTCCTCGGATTGATGCTCGCCCTCCTACTCCTCGTCGGGGCGTGTGGAAGCGACGACGAAGAAGGGGCCGGGGGGACAACCGCGGCGGAGACGACGGGAGAGAGCGTCTCCGGCTCGATTTCCGTGATCGGTGTCTGGACCGGCCCGGAGCAGAAGTCATTCCAGGCCGTGATCGACGGCTTCACGGAGCAGAACCCGGACGTGACCGTCAAGT
The DNA here is from genome assembly GCA_963752405.1 of uncultured Gaiellaceae bacterium. Lineage (GTDB taxonomy): Bacteria > Actinomycetota > Thermoleophilia > Gaiellales > Gaiellaceae > Gaiellasilicea. Next base: position 203,755 of record CAVVYB010000009.1, on the reverse strand, counting down.
ACACGTCAGGCGGCGACAACATCGTCACCGTCCTCTCGACGGCGGTCGAGGGCGGTAACCCGCCCGACATTGCGACCGTCTCTCAGCCGGGCACGATGGCCGACTTCGCGAAGCGAGACGCACTGAAGCCACTCGATTTCGCCAAGGACGCCGTGACGGAGAACTTCGGCGAGTCGATCGTCACCACCGGCAGCGTCGACGGCACGCTGTACGGCCTGCTCTTCAAGGCGGCCAACAAGTCAACCGTCTGGTACAACGTCGCCGCCTATGAGGATGCGGGCGTCGAGGCACCGGAGACCTGGGACGCATTCCTCGAGGACGCAAAGACGATCAACGCCTCCGGCCTTCCCGCGTACTCGATCGGCGGCGCGGATGGCTGGACGCTCACCGACCTGTTCGAGAACATCTACATCCAGACGGCGGGCCCGGAGACGTACGACAAGCTCGCCGCGCACGAGATTCCGTGGACCGACCAGTCGGTCAAGGACGCGCTGGCGGAGATGGCGAAGATCGTCGGCGATACCGACAACATCGCGGGCGGCGAGGCCGGAGCCCTGCAGACGGACTTCCCGACCTCGGTCGCGAACGTCTTCTCGCAGACGCCGAAAGCCGCGGAGGTGCTCGAGGGCGACTTCGTCCCGGGCGTGGCCGGCGACAAGAACCCGCTCGAGCCGGAGACCGGCTTCAACGTCTTCCCGTTCCCGAAGATCGGTGACGCAGGCCTCTCGGTCGTCGGCGGCGGCGACATGGTCGTGATGTTCAAGGCGAACCCCGCGGCCGAGGCGTTCGTCGAGTACCTGACGACGCCCGAAGCGTCCGAGATCTGGGCGAAGCGCGGCGGTTTCTCGTCGCCGAACAAGAACGTCGACAAGTCGGTCTACCCGGATGAGATTCAACGGACGACCGCGGGCGCGATCGGCGAGGCGGAGGTCTTCCGCTTCGACCTCTCCGACCTGCAGCCGTCCGCGTTCGGCGGCACTGTCGGTCAGGGTCTCTTCAAGCTCTTCCAGGACTTCTTGAAGAACCCGGACGACATCGACGGGATCACGACGCAGATGGAGGCCGCGGCAAAGAAGGCCTACGGCTAGGCACGTGACAGAGAGTGGGAGCATCACGGGGGAGCCGCCCGTTGCGGCGGTTCCCCCGGAGAAGGAGGCCGGCGCGTGGCGCAAGTACGCGCTCGCGGCCGGCTTCCTCGCTCCCGCCGCTTTCTTCCTGCTGATCTGGATCGTCTATCCGGCGATCAAGACGATCTACCGCAGCTTCTTCGACTCGACGGGCGACGAGTTCGTCTGGTTCGACAACTACACGAACCTCTTCACGAACGATCGCACGCTCAACGCGATCAAGAACAACTTCCTCTGGCTCCTGATCGTCCCGGCCTTCGCGACGGCGATCGGGCTGATCTTCGCCGTCCTCACCGAGCGGGTGCGCTGGTCTGTGGCGTTCAAGACAGCTGTCTTCATGCCGATGGCGATCTCGGCGTTCGCGGCAGCGGTGATCTGGCGAGTCATGGACCAGAAGGATCCCGACATCGGCGCCGTGAACGCGATGATCCGCGTTGGCTACGACTACGTGAAAGAGCCCGGCGTGCTTTCCGACGCAAGACCGTCGACCGAAGAGATCGTCGCCACATCCGACGGCGGCCTGGAGCTGAAGGGCGCCGTCCCGACGGGCAGTGTCGTGTCGCTGGGTCTGACGGGGATCAGCGCGGCCGAGATTCCCGAGGACGCGGTCCAGGCCGTGAGGCCCGAGCCTTTGCAGGGCGGTATCAACGGCGTCGTCTGGAGAGACTTCAGCCCCGGCGGCGGTACTCCCGGTGAGGTCGAGCCGCAGGAGCTCGGCATCCCCGGCGTCACCATCGAACTGCTCAACGCGAGCGGCGACAAGGTCGAGAGCGTGTCGAGCGCCGAGAACGGTACCTTCGAGTTCACCGAGCTCGAGGCGGGGCAGTACCAGGTCGCGATCGGCGCCGAGACGTTCGCGCAGCCCTTCCTGGGCGTCTCCTGGCTCGGCGAGAAGCTGATCACGCCGTCGATCATGTTCGCGTACATCTGGATCTGGGCCGGGTTCTCGATGGTCGTGATCGCTGCCGGGCTCGCCGCGATCCCACGCGACACGCTCGAGGCCGCGCGGACCGACGGCGCCACCGAGTGGCAGGTGTTCCGCCGGATCACAGTGCCTCTGCTCGCCCCGGTCCTCAGCGTCGTCTTCATCACGATGCTGATCAACGTCTTAAAGGTGTTCGACATCGTGATCGCACTCGCGCCGGGCTCGGTGCAGGACGACGCGAACGTGATCGCACTCGACATGTGGCGCACCTCGTTCGGCGGCATCAGCGACTTCGGCTACGGCTCGGCGATCGCCGTCTTCCTCTTCGTGCTCGTGATCCCGATCCTGCTGCTGAATATCCGCCGCTTCCGGAGGGAGGTCTAGTGGCGACCGTAGTCGAGGAGCTCCCGCGCGAGGACGAGACGACCGCGCAGCGGATCCTGCGCTTCTTCGCGAGAGCGCCCGTTCACATCATTCTTGTCGTGGTCGGAGTCTTCTGGCTGATCCCGACGCTCGGCCTGTTCTTGACCTCGCTGATGGATCCGTCGCAGTTCACCGAGCAGGGCTGGTGGAACATCATCTCGGAGCCGAGTCTGGCCACCCTCGACAACTACGACGAGGTCTTCAACACGGAGGCGATCACCTCCGCGCTCTGGACGACGGTGCTCATTTCGGTCGGCGGCACGATCCTGCCGATCTTCGTCGCCTCCATGGCCGGGTACGCCTTCGCCTGGCTCGAGTTCCCTGGCAGGGACTGGCTCTTCATCGCCGTGATCGCGATGCTCGTCGTCCCGATCCAGATGGCGCTGATCCCGATCTTCTCGCTCTACTCCGACGTCGGCCTCTTCGACACGGTGCTCGGCCTGATCTTGTTTCACACCGCGTTCGGACTCCCCTTCGCGATCTTCCTGCTCCGAAACTTCTTCATCGGGATCCCGAAGGACCTGATGGAAGCGGCGCGCATCGACGGTGCGTCCGAGGTCCGGATCTTCGTGCGGTTGATCCTCCCGCTCGGCCTCCCGGCGATCGCCTCGCTGGCAATCTTCCAGTTCCTCTGGACGTGGAACGACCTGCTCGTCGCACTCACGTTCGGGCGCGAGACGCAGCCGATCACCGTGGCGATCTTCACGCAGCTGCGGCAATTCGGCTCGAACATCGAGCTGATCGCGCCGGCGGCGTTCGTCTCCCTCGCGCTGCCGCTCGCGGTCTTCTTCGCCTTCCAGCGGTACTTCGTCCAGGGCCTGCTCGCCGGCTCGGTTAAATAAGTCGCGTGACAGCGCGCGTTGCCATCGTCGGCTCCGGGCTCGGCGGGTTCGTCGCATACGCAACCCTGCGGCACGCCGGTGTCGGCAGAGCTGGCCTCGAGCCGGCGGAGATCTGTGTGTTCGGCGACGATCCCGACCCGGCAGGCGCCTGGCGCCCGCGAGCGGAGGCGATCCGGCAGAAGCTGATGCGCTCCGAGAGCGACGGGCACTGCTGGCCGACCTCGTTCCCCGGGCTGGCGGCGCGGGAGGCGGTGCGGACACGCGATCTCGGGCCGCTCATCCTCAGCGTCTGCGACCGCTACCGGCCGACCGTCTCGGACTTCCTTCGCCACGTCGACGAGCTGAGAGAGCGCAGCGGCTGGGACGAGAGCTTCCACCGCACGCGGATCGAGCGCGTGCAGGCGACCGACGGGGGCTTCGATCTCGATGGGCACGGCACCTTTCGCCACGTCCTGCTCGCGCCAGGGCATCCCGGACTCGCCCTGCCGGCGGAGCTCGCCGACGACCTGCGCGTCGTCCACGCCTACGAACTGCATAAGTACGCGTCGCGTGTGGCGATCGTCGGAGCCGGGATGGCGGCCGCGACGGAGTGGCTGAACGCGCTCGAGTCGGGCGCCGAGGTGGTCTCGGTGCGCCGGCGCGAGCCGACGCGGCGCCCGCTCAACGTTCCCAGGCCGCTCTTCACCAAGCGTGGCCTCTCCTCGTTCCGCGCAACGGCTGCGCCCGAACGCGCCAAGCTCTTGCTGAGCTACGGCGAGCCGTCGTATCCACCGGGCAGAAGCTGGGACGAGCCGCTCGAGCGCGCGGCGAGCGCCGGACGCTTCCGTGTCGAGTCAGGGCTGAACGGCTCGCTTGACGGCGCCGACCAGGTGATCTGCGCGACGGGCTTCCAGCGGGGCTTCCAGAACGACCTCCTGCTCGGCCGCCTCGTGGCCGAGCACGAGCTCGAGACCGAGAGCGGCTGGATAGTCCTCGCGGACGATTCGACCGTGCCGGCCCTCACCGATGCGACGCGGACACTTGCCCTCGCCGGTGTCTCCGCGCAGTGGGCGTTCCCGGCTGCGGACACGCTCGTGGGGATGAAGGTCGCAGCGCACGGGTTCCGTCGCAGGATCGAGTCATGTCCTACACGCTGAGAGGCCGAATCGAGACCCGGCTCGCTGCCTCGCTGCTGCCGTTCGCCGTCGCGGCAGTGCTGTCCCCCATCCTGCACGTCTGGTGGCCGCTCGAGCTCATGGGCCTGATGCTCGCGATCGGTCTCGCGCTCGACGTCGCCGTCTACCACCGGTTTCTTCCCTACCAGCCGGGCTGGCTCGCGGTTCCGCTCGGCCTCCTCGAGCTCGGCCTGACGATGGGAGCTGCACGGCTGCTCGAGCTGAACGCGCCGTTCTGGCCGGCGGTGATCCTCTTTGCCGGCGCCTGGCTGGTGCTGCAGCTGTTCGCGCACGCGGGCCTGCCGCTGCTTCGGCTCAGCTGGCCCGAGGACGGCGGCGAGCTGGGCCGGCCCGGGCTCGTTCTCGCCGCCGCCGCGCCCGTGGTCCTGCTGGCAGTCCTCGGCACGGCGTGGGCGGTCGAGCCGCCGACCGTCCGGCTTGCGGCCGGCCAGCACCAGGGCCCGCTCGTCCTCGACCACGCGCAGACAGTCGTCGGGGAGCCGGGAGCAATCGTCCGCGGCGGCATCCTGATCACGGCCGACGACGTCACCGTCCGCAATGTCACGGTGCGCGGTGGCGAGTACGGGATCGAGGTCGACGGCGCGGACAGCGTCGAGCTGGACGACGTCGTCGTCGAGGCCGCGGAGCTCGACGGAATCAACGTCCGCCGCAGCCAGGTCGAGATCCGCGACTGCACGATCCGCTCGCTGCCGGCGGCCTACACACAGGGAATCGACATCTCGTTCGGCTTCGACCTCGATCCGAGCCTCATCGAGCGGTGCACGGTGACCGGCGGTCGCGAGGGCATCGTCACCCACTTCGCCCTGGTGATGGTGCGCGACAACCGCGTCACCGGTACCGAACTGCGCGCGATCACGATGACCGAGATGTCGATGGGCACGATCGAGGACAACGAGATCGACGACGCCCTCGGCGTCGGGATCTTCTGCGGCGACTTCTCGCACTGCGAGATCGAGGACAACGCTGTCTCGAACGTGGCGCCCGACCACGACTCCGGCGACCACACGCGCCTCGGCGTTGCAATCCAGGCCCACTACGGCGCCGAGGCGGAGCTCGACGACAACAGGATCAGCGGCAGCCCCGGCGGGATCGCGGCGTTCGTCGACGCAACGATCCACCACCGGAGGTGACGTGCCCGCACGGCTGCAGCTGATCGCTCGGACCGGGCACCCCGACTTCCTGGACCTGCCGTGGGATGAGCCACTCGCCGAGTGGGAGTCGGAGCGGCTTGTCGAGGTCGTTCGCGGGATCCACCGTCACGTCGTGCGGTTCGTCGAGTACGACAGCCCCAACGGCCCGGCGCTCTATGCGCTCAAGGAGCTCCCGGCGCCGATCGCGCGGCGCGAGTACGGGCTCCTGCGCACCCTCGCGGCCGACGAGATGCCCGTCGTCGAGGCGGTCGGGGTGGTCACCGATCGGGGCGAGGATCTCGAGGCAGTCCTGATCACGCGGCACCTCGACTATTCGCTTCCGTTCCGGACGCTGTTCGCGCGCGGCAGTGTGCCCGACCTTCGGCGCCGCCTGCTGGACGCCGGCGCGGAGCTGCTCGTCCGCCTGCACCTGGGCGGGTTCTTCTGGGGCGACTGCTCGCTCTCGAACACGCTCTTTCGACGCGATGCAGGCGCGCTCGCCGCCTACCTCGTCGACGCCGAGACCGGCGAGATGCATCCGAGCCTCTCGGATGGCCAGCGCGGCCACGACCTGATGATCGCCGAGGAGAACGTGGCCGGCGAGCTCGCCGACGTCGAGGCAGAGCTCGGACGCGAGGGCGAGCTGGCGCCGGAGGAGACCGCCGCCGAGCTCGTCGCCCGCTACGAGTCGCTCTGGAACGAGCTGACGCGGGAGGAGTCGTTCGACGACACCACCCGGTTCAAGATCGATGACCGGCTGCACAGGTTGAACGAGCTCGGCTTCGACGTAGACGAGCTCGAGCTCGTCGCCGGCGACGACGGCTACAAGTTGCGGCTGAACCCGCGCGTCGTCGAGCCCGGCCATCACCGGCGCCGCCTGCACGCGCTCACCGGCCTGATGGCGCAGGAGAACCAGGCCCGGCGAATGCTCAACGACCTTGCGCGCTTTCGGGCCGAGCTCGACCGCAAGAGCGGCCGTCCGGTGCCGGAGACGGTCGCCGTGCACCGTTGGCTCTCGGAGGTCTTCGAGCCCGCGGTCGCCGCTGTGCCCGCCGAGCTCTGGGGCAAGCGCGACGCGGCAGAGGTCTTCCACGAGGCACTCGAACACCGCTGGTTCCTCTCACAGCAGGCCGGCGAGGACATCGGCCTGATGCCGGCGGTGAAGGCGTACGTCGACGACGTGCTCCAGCACGCCCCGGACGAACGCGCTGTGATCGAGCCCGGCAGTGACGCGGAGGGCTAGCCCAGCTCGACGCGCTCCAGCACGACGGGCGTCTTCGGCAGGTCGCGGGCGTCGCGCTCGACCATCGAGATCTTGTCGACGACGTCCTGGCCAGCTGGTGACCTTGCCGAAGACGGTGTGCTTGCCGTCGAGCCACGGTGCCGCGTCGGTGGTGACGATGAAGAACTGGCTGCCGTTCGTATTCGGCCCGGCGTTCGCCATCGCGAGCGCACCTCGCTCGACCTTGTGGTCGTTGAACTCGTCCTCGAACTTGTAGCCCGGGCCGCCGGTCCCCGTGCCTTCCGGGCACCCACCCTGGATCATGAAGTCCGGGATCACGCGGTGGAAGATGAGGCCGTCGTAGAAGCCCTCGCCGGCAAGCTTCGTGAAGTTCTCGACCGTCTTCGGTGCGTCGTCGGGGAAGAGCTCGAGCTCGATCGTTCCTTCGCTGGTGTGAAAGGTGGCTTTGGTCATGCCGGGACCGTACCCAAGGCCGCTGCCCGGCGCGCCGCTGCGACCCGCTCGGGGACCGTCGGGTGCGAGAAGAGCCAGAGGTAGGCGAGGTGCGGCGGTGCGGAGTCGGGAAGGTTCGACTCCGAGAGCTGCCCGAACGCCAGCTCGAAGGCGCCGAGATCGCCCGTCTGCGCCAGCGCGAACCGATCGCACGCGTACTCCCAGCGGCGCGAAAGCGCGGCGTGGAGCGGTGCCGCCGCGAGCCCGAGCAGCGACCCGACGAGAAGCGCGAACGCCACGATCATGGGGTCTCCCGGACCCGAGGCGCCGATTGCGTCCAGCACGGCCTCGGACGAGAGCAGCGCCCAGAGAACGACGACGTACGTGGCTGCTCCGGCCATGGCGATCGCCGTCCCGATGGCGACGTGGCGAAAGCGGCGGTGGCCGAGCTCGTGGGCGACGACCGTCAGCACCTCCGGCTCGGTCGCTTTCTCGACCAGCGTGTCGAAGAGCACCACCCGACGCGTCGCACCGAGCCCGGAGACGTATGCGTTCAGCTTCGTCGTCCGCCGGCTGGCATCAGCCACGAGTACCTCGCGAACGGGGACGCGCGAACGATCGGCGAGCCGGAACACGGCATCGCGGAGCCCAGAGTCCTCGAGCGGGCGAAAGCGGTTGAAGACAGGTTCGAGCACGAGGGGCGCGACGAAGCTAAGGAGGAGGACGAGGAGCGCGGCGCCGAGCCCGGCAACGAGAGGCCAGGCGGACGGAAAGACCCGCGCGCAGAAGACGAGACCCGCGAGCGCCAACCCGGTCAGAACGCAGCCGATCGTCACGGCCTTCACGCGATCGAGCGCGAATGCGGCCGTCGACTCGCGTGAGAAACCGAAACGGCGCTCGTGCAGCAGCCCCAGCCAGACGGTGAGCGGCAGCCGGACGAGCGCGGAGAGAGCGACGATCAGGACACCGAGCAGAAACGCGCCGAGCACCGCGGGAAGCCCGTCGGCGATCCCGAGCACGTCCTGGCCCGCCGAGGTGAACGCGAGCACGGCGGTTACGGCCAGCCCAAGCAGGATGTCGGCGAGGATCGCCCGGTAGCGGGGATCGTGATAGCGGCGCATGCGGTCGCCACCCTCAGCTACAGCGCTGATGCCCTCGCCCACGCGTCCGGTGTATCACGATCCGGAGTCACACGCCTTCGCGGTAACGTCCGCAAATGCAGCGGAGAACGCTCGTCACAGGTGCGGCCAGCGGCATCGGCCGCGCGATCGCGGAACGGCTCGAGCGCGACGGGCACCAGGTCCTTGCAGTCGATCTGCACCCCGACCCGGACGGGCCAGGCGAGCCGTTCGAAGCGAACCTGGCGACACGAGCAGGGAACGAAGCAGCGGTCGAGGCCGCGCTCGAGCGCTTCGGCGGGCTCGACGCGGTCGTCGCGAACGCGGGCTTTCAGCACGTCGCGCCGATCGAGGAATTCCCCGACGAGCGCTGGGAAAGCCTGCTCGCAGTGCTCCTGACAAGCCCGTTCCTGCTGGCCAAGCACGCCTGGAAGGCGCTCGGCGAGTCGGGCGACGGGCGCTTTCTCGCCGTCGCCTCCGTGCACGGCCTCGTCGCCTCGCCTTACAAGGCCGGCTACGTGGCCGCGAAGCACGGCGCTGCTCGGGCTTGTCAAGGTGCTGGCGCTCGAAGGTGCCGAGCGCGGCATCTCCGTCTCCGCTCTCTGCCCCGGGTACGTTCGGACGCCGATCGTCGAGTCGCAGATCGAGGCACAGGCCCAGGCGACCGGCGTCGCACCGGAACGTGTGCTCGAAGACGTGCTCCTCGCGCCGCAGGCGATCAAGCGCCTGCTGGAACCGGACGAGATCGCCGAAACGGCCGCGTTCCTCCTCGGTCCCGGCGGGCGTGCCTTCACCGGAGCGCCGGTCGTGATGGATCTCGGCTGGACCGCGCGGTAAAGGGCGGCGGCATAGACTCCCCGGCCGTGAGCGAGGCGGCAAGCACCAAGGCCGACGACGTCGCGCTCGAGCTCGAGCAGGCGATCGTCTCGGGGGAGCTCGCCCCCGGAACCGTCCTTCGCCAGGATCGGCTCTCCGAGCAGTACGGCGTCAGCCGCACCCCGATCCGGGAGGCGCTCCGCCGCCTGGCGGCGCTCGGCCTCGTCTCGTTCGAGCCGAACCGAGGCGTTCGGGTGCGCACGCTGTCGCGCGCGGAACTGCGCGAAGCGTTCCTGATCCGGGCCGAGCTGGAGAGCCTCGCGACCGAGATCGCAGCGGAACGCATGACACAGGCCGACCTCGACGAGCTGGAGGCGATCGAGGATCGTTTCGCCGGCCTCACCGAGGAGCTGCGCCGCGGCGGACGCCTGGCCACCGAGCGCCGTGCCGACCTCGTGACCGAGTGGGTTCGCGCCAACCACGCGTTTCACGACGTGATCTACCGGGTCGCCGCGCTGCCGATGGTCGAGCGGATCGCGAAAGGAGCCCGCTACTCGGGCTCCGCCGTCTGGGCACCGTCCGACGCGGGCGAGCTGGACGAGCTCTACGGCGCGAACGAGCGGCAGCACCGGGCGCTCCTCGACGCCCTGGCGGCAGGAAGCCCGAGCGGTGCCCGGGCGCTCGCACGCGAGCACGTGCTCTCGTCCGGAGCCCTGCTGGAACGGATCCTGGCCCAACAGATGGGATCCGATACTGACCGAAAGGTGGTTTGACAAGCGCTCAATGCGCCATCTAGGATCCGAGAATCACAATTTCGGATCCGAAAGGACATCAAATGAGCGCAGGCAACGGCAACGGCACCCGGCCCGAACGAGTCCAGGCGGTCGACACACTCGACCTGGAGTGGGCAGACACCGCCCGGTGGGACGGGATCCAGCGGGACTACACCGCAGAGGACGTCATCCGGTTGCGTGGCTCGCTGCCGATCGAGCACACGCTTGCCCGCCACGGCGCCGAGAAGCTCTGGCGGCTGTTGGCGGAGGAGGACTACGTGCCGGCGCTCGGCGCTCTGACCGGCGGCCAGGCGGTGCAGATGGCCAAGGCGGGCCTGAAGGCGATCTATCTCTCCGGCTGGCAGGTCGCGGCGGACGGCAACCTCGCAGCCGACGTTTATCCGGATCAGAGCCTCTATCCGGTCAACAGTGTCCCGGCGATGGTGCGCCGGCTGAACAACGCGCTTCTGCGCGCCGACCGGATCGAGTGGGCCGAGGGCAACGGCGGCATCGACTATCTGCTTCCGATCGTCGCCGACGCGGAGGCGGGCTTCGGCGGGCCGCTCAACGCGTTCGAGCTGATGAAGGGCATGATCGAGTCGGGCGCCGCGGCCGTGCACTTCGAGGACCAGCTCTCGTCGGAGAAGAAATGCGGCCACCTGGGCGGCAAGGTGCTCGTTCCCACCGCCCAGTTCATCCGGACCCTGCTCGCCGCGCGACTGGCCGCGGACATGATGGGCGTGCCGACGCTCGTCGTCGCGCGCACCGATGCTGACTCCGCCACGCTGCTTACCAGCGACGCGGACGAGCGCGACCACGAGTTCCTCACCGGCGAGCGCTCACCGGAGGGCTTCTACTACGTCCGCTCCGGAGTCGAGGCGGCGATCGCCCGCGGTCTCGCGTACGCGCCGTACGCCGACCTCGTCTGGATGGAGACCTCGACGCCCGACCTCGACGTGGCACGCGAGTTCGCCGAGGCGATCCACGCCGAGTTCCCCGGCAAGCTGCTCGCGTACAACTGCTCGCCGTCCTTCAACTGGCGGCGGCACCTCGACGACGAGACGATCGAGCGCTTCCAGCGCGAGCTCGGCGCGATGGGCTACAAGTTCCAGTTCATCACCCTCGCGGGCTTCCACGCACTCAACGAGTCGATGTTCGAGCTCGCGCGCGGCTACGCGGCCGAGGGGATGCCCGCCTACGTGCGGCTGCAGGAGCGGGAATTCGCGCTCGAGGACGCGGGCTACACGGCGACGAAGCACCAGCGCGAGGTCGGCGCGGGCTGGTTCGACGAGATCGCGCAGGCGGTCTCCGGCGGCAGCAGCTCGACGCTGGCCCTCAAAGGCTCGACCGAAGAGGCGCAGTTCAACGGCAAGGGAGTCGCAGCGCATTGAGGCCTGGCATAGTCCCCCCTTCGCATGAAGGGGGACAGCCGATCCGGGTGCTCGTGGTTGACGACCACCAGCTCTTCACGCACGCGCTGACAATGGTGCTGGAGCTGGATGGCCGCTTCGCGGTCGTCGGGACGGCCGCGACCGGACGCGAGGCAGTGACGCTGGCAAAGCGGGCCGAGGCGGACGTCGTCCTGATGGACATGTCGATGCCGATCCTCGACGGGCCTGCAGCGACCCGCCGGCTCGTCGCGCTCGAGCACGCGCCCAAGGTGATCGCCCTCAGTGGCCACTCCGACAAGCTCTCGCGTGCGGCCGCCCTCGACTCGGGCGCGGCGGCGTACGTGACCAAGGCAGAGGGGTTCGACGACCTCGTCCGGACGATCCTCGAGACCTGCGGACGGGTGTAGCTGCTCTAGCCGCGCGAGTGCCGGCGGGCGCGCCGGCCGGGGGTGACATCGACGATGCTGACCCGAACGGCCAGCGCCTCCGCATCGACGCCGCCCTCCACGTCGAAGTCAACCGCGACACCGGCGCAACGACCCACCGGGTGACCTTCGACAAAGCCGCTGCCGAGGACCGCGAAGTCCTCTTCGCTCGTGCGGATCAGGCCGCGCTGTGTCTCCTCGTTGAAGAAGCGCAACTCGCCGCGCATGCGGGCCTGAGTCACTCCGCGATTCCGCGGATCTTCGCTGCGGCCTTCTTCGCCGAGCGGCGTTCCTTCAAGGTCTTCTGCGCAGGCTTCTTCTGCGCGCTCTTCGGTTTCTGAGAACCCTTCACACCGCACTCCTTCGTTGCTCCACACCGAGGGTACCGCACTCCTCGTGACGCTGGCCACTTTTCGCAGCGTCAGTTTTTCTCGCAGCGCGAAGCCCGCCGATGGGCCAGTACCGAAGTCGGTCGCGCTGCGCGATGATGTAGGCGTGGACACGGATCGCAGAACCAGCGGGGACGTCCGCGTGTTCGGCTGCGCAGAGTGCCCGCGCGTCAGCAGCGTCACCGCGCGCGGGTGGCGGGCGTACAGAGTCGCCGACCCGGATGAGGGCGGCCAGCCCGAGCTCCTCTTCGTCTGTCCCGACTGCGCCCGCAGGGAGTTCGACGACCTGGGACGCTGAATCGGCAGAGCGCCAGATCCCTCGATCGAGCGGCTCGGAGCCGTATCCAATCGAGGGACAGGGAGTTAGGTAGGGACATGAAGAACAAAACCGACCCCACTCCCACCGAGTTCCATCCAAACGACAACGTCCGCCTGTTGGCTCGCCACGGCGACGTTCGATCCGGCACTCTCGGCCGCATTCTCGGCAGGTTTGCCCGTGAAACCGGCCCGACCTATGTCGTCAGCTTCGAGGGCGACAGCGTGCGGGTGGCCGGCGACGTTCGCTTCGAGGAGATCGTCCTCGTGAACGACCGCCGCGCCTCCGCCGCCTAGGCGGGCCGTCACCGGCAGCCGGCATGCCTCCTGTCACATTGCTAGGTTTCGCGTGACGCGCGCCAAACGAGCTGGTGCCGCGTGAGTCGACCGCCCTCAGCAAACAGGACGGGTTCTCTGGCCGGTGGAACCGTCCCCGCCGGTGATGTCCGCACGCTGAGGTTGAAGGACGACGATGGCAGACCAGAGGCGATCGAGTGGGACGCCGAGACGCAGATCCTCTCTTGCGAGGAGCGCCCTACGGGGTGGCGGGTTCGATGAGCTCTCGCGCGCGCTCGAGGTCGCTCGGCGCGACGAGGATCTCGCGCGGCCCGCCGCTCCCGGTGGCCTCCCCGGCGCCGGCAGCCATGTCCGTCCGGCGGTCGGTGCAGGGGATCCCCTCGGTCCTCAGCAGACCGCAGATCGCCGCAGCCTCCATTTCGTCGCCCACAACGGTCAGTCGCACCCCGAACATCGCGGGCAACGGTACCAACCAACCATGGAGGTCGTGATGAGCAACACCGAGCTGGACCGTGGGAGCTGACCGAGACCCACGAAGCCGAGCTGGTGGACATGAAGCTCGAGGCCATCGTTCTGCCCGTCGCCGACGTCGATCGCGCCAAGGACTTCTACGAGCAGTTGGGCTGGCGGCTGGACGCCGACTTCGTCACCGGTGAGGACTTCCGGGTCGTGCAGCTGACGCCTCCCGGTTCGGGGACGTCGATCATCTTCGGCAGCGGAATCACGACCGCCGTTCCGGGCACGGTTCAGGGCCTGCACCTCGTCGTCTTCGACATCCAGGCGGCCCGCGACCAGCTCGTCGACCACGGTGTCGAGGTCGGGGAGGTCTTCCACGACGCGGGCGGCGTGTTCCACCACGCCAGGGACGAGGCACGCGTAGCCGGCCCGGACCCGGAACGTCGCGACTACAGGTCATTTGCCTCGTTCAGCGACCCCGATGGCAACGACTGGGTGCTGCAGGAGATCAAGCAGCGGGCTCCTGGCCGGTAAACGACTGACGAAGGTCAACGACTCATGGACGGCGGCCTTGCTGCCCGCGGACTCGATCTCCGCGCAGCAGCGCTCCGCCGCTCCACGTCGATGACGGCGGGAGGCACGGACAATGAAGAGCAGAGTCGATGACCATCGAAGCACGTAAGCGCGAAGACGACAGCGAGCTCCGTAGGCGCCTCGAGGAAGAGGTGCATCTACGTCAGATCGCTGCAATCGTCGAATCCTCGGACGACGCGATCATCGGCAACAGGCTCGACGGAACGATCACGAGCTGGAACCCGGCGGCTGAACGCATCTACGGATACTCGGCCGCCGAGGCGATCGGACAGTCGATCGACATGTTGGTCCCCGAGGCGCTGCGAGGCGATGTGCCGGGGATTCTCGCCCAGGTGCAGGCCGGCGATCGAGTCGAGCAGTACGAGACAGGCCGTGCCCGCAAGGACGGGACGGTGATCGACGTGTGGCTGACGATCTCGGGGGTCAAGGATTCCTTCGGTGCGATCGTCGGAGCGTCCACGATTGCTCGCGACATCAACGAGCGACTCCGCGGCGTCGAGGCGCTACATCAATCAGAGGACAGCTATCGGGCTCTGTTCGAGCGCTACCCCAGCCCGATGTGGCTCAACGACCTCGAGACTCTTCGCTTCCTCACGGTCAACGAGGCCGCGATCGCTTCCTACGGCTATTCGCGCGAGGAGTTTCTTTCGATGACGATCGACGAGATCCGCGTCGCCGAGGCGGCGGAGGACACCCGGCGGAACTCGGCCAACGACCCTGACGCACCAAGCGGATCGCGCCACCGTCGAAAGGACGGCACCTTCATTGAGGTCTTGGTTTCCTCGGACTCGATCGAGTTCGAAGGACATCAGGCCAGCCTTGTCCTTGCCCAGGACATGACCGAGCAACGCAGGCTGGAAGAACACCTACGGCAGGCTCAGAAGATGGAGGCGATCGGCAACCTGGCCGGCGGCATCGCACATGACTTCAACAACCTCCTCCTTGTGATCCGCGGCTACAGCGCCATCCTGCTGAAGCAGCTGACCGACGAACACCTCCGCGACAGCGCGCAGCAGATCGACGGCGCCGCGCAACTAGCGGGCGAATTCACTCACCAGCTGCTTGCGTTCAGCCGCCAACAGGTCCTCGACCAGAGGTCAGCGACCTCAACGAGATCGTCGCCGAGACGCTCACGCTGCTGCGGCGCTCGATTGGCGGTGAGATCAGTGTCGAGTCGCAGTTCGAGCCCACGCTCGGGGCGGTTCTCGTCGACCGGGGCCAGATCGCCCAGGCGGTCCTCAACTTGGCCATCAACGCCCGCGACGCAATGAGCGAGGAGGGCGGAAGGCTCAGCATTCGCACCGCCAACGCCGAGCTCGATCAGACCTACGCAATGGCTCACGAAGGCGTTGTGCCGGGGTCCTACGCCCTCTTGCAGATCACGGACTCCGGAGTCGGCATGGACAAAGAGACTCAGAACCGCGCTTTCGACCCGTTCTTCACGACCAAGGAGGCGGGCAGTGGTCTTGGCCTGGCCACGGTCTACGGCCTGGTGAAGCAGAGCGGCGGCCACATCTGGCTCTACAGCGAGCCAGGGATGGGAACGAGCTTCAAGCTCTTCTTCCCGATCACAAGCGCCCCAATCACATCATCGATCGAATCCGTCGATGTCAAATCGCTCATGGGCACCGGCACCGAAACAATCCTGCTCGTCGAAGATACGGAGATGGTGCGCTCCCTTGTCACGACGTTGCTCGGTTCCTACGGTTACGAGGTGCTTGCCGCCGCCAGCGGCCCCGAGGCGATAGCAATCGCCGACCAGCCGGACCGGACTATCGACCTGTTGATGACCGACGTCGTGATGCCACGGATGAACGGCCGCGAGCTTGCCGACCGGCTCACGGCAACACGTCCCGGGCTGAAAGTGCTCTTCACCTCCGGCTATCCCTCCGACACGGTCGTGCGCCACGGGATCGCCGAGGCCCGCACCGCGTTCATCGAGAAGCCGTACCTTCCCGACGATCTCGCCCGCATGGTGCGCGACATCCTCGACCAACGTCCGAGCTCGTAGGCATCCAGCGGTTCCAAGGTGGGCGGTGCAGGGCTCGAACCTGCGACCCCCTGCGTGTAAAGCAGGTGCTCTACCAGCTGAGCTAACCGCCCCGCACGCAGCGTAGCGCCGGTTGCGCGCGCGGTGGTCAGCCCGCGAGGCGGTGGGCGCGCAGCCAATCCCCGACCCGGGCGAACAGGCCGGGCGCGAAGGTGTCGGATCGAAGCATCTCCGCCGTCAGGCCGGTCGTCGTCTCGACCAGCGCGTGATTCGCCTTCGGGAAGTCGGCGATCGTGAAGTCGCGCCCCGCCTCCCGCGCAATCGGCTCCAGGCGTCGCGCCGACAGGCCCGGCGGGATATGGCGGTCGCGGCCGCCGTAGACCCAGAGCACGGGAACGCGGAGGCGCCGGATCCACGGAATCGGATCGACGCCGCCCGGGCCGCGCGCGAGGACCTGCGCGTCGATCTCAGCATCGGTCTGTTGGGCCGGCTGCTCACCCTGGCCGGTGAGATCCTGGTAGAGGTCGTTCTCGTCGGCCGTGACTGCCGGCCCCGAGAAGACGACGAGAAAGCGGATCGCGGGGTCGCGTGAACCGGCCAGCGGCATGATCCAGCCCGCCTGGCTGTGCCCGGCAAGCCCGACGCGAGCCGGATCGATCTCCGGCTGAGTCCGAAGGAACCGCGCCGCCGCCGCGGCATCGCGAGCGAGAAGGTCGATCGCACCGGCGGTCGGAGACTCGCCCGGGTAGAAGCCGCTCGACTGGCCGATCCCGCGCTTGTCGTACGCCAGAACGGCGACGCCGTTCCGCACCAGAAGCGCCTGCAGGTCGGGGAGATAGGCACGCTGCGTCGACCCCGACCCGTGCACGAAGGCCACGGCCGGGTGCCGGCCCGAGACCGGCCGGCAGCGTGAGCGTTCCGGAGAGCACGGCGGTGCCGCTGGAAAACCGCACCTCGAGCTGCCGCAGGCGCTGCCGCGGAACAGCCCTCCCTGAGAGCCGCGCTCCCGCCGCGTTGAAATCAACGGAGCCGGCGACGGGCTCGCGCGTCGCGAATCCCGAGCCGATCACGAACCTCGGCCCCGCCGCGTACAGCCCGTGCACCTCCCCGGACTGGAGATCGAGAAATCGCGCCGGCCCGTAGGGATCGTCGACGACCGCATGCACGAGCCCACCGGCCGCGTACACGCCGCGTGCGACGAGTCCCGGCGCGGTTCCGCGGCGCGCACGAAACGTCCCGCGCGCAGGCCCTTGCCTCACCGTGCCGAGCAAGCGGCCATTCGCGAGGCGAGCGTCGAAGGCGAGAGGCGCCGGCCGGCCCGGCAGCTGAAAGCGGATGCGCTCGCCCGTAATCCTCGCCGAGACGGTTTGCACGTCCGCATGGCCCACACCGAGGGCAACGACCGCGCGACCGCCGGCGACGGTGACCGAAATCTGGCCCGGCCCGTTCAACGTGTACGTGCCGGTCCAGGAACCCGCCAGCTGGGATTCGGCTGCCTGGGAGGCGGCGCACAGAATCAAGACGAGCGGGATTGCGACCACGAGACGCTTCACAGAGGGCTCCTTAATAGTGCGTCGACGCAGTAATCTATCGCGTTGACGCACTATCCGCAAGCAGCTCTATCTTGTCGTGGCGATGACGAACAGACAGCTCTTCCTCCAGGTCAGCACAACGGCGCAGTACGTCGGCCAGATCGTCGACGAGCAGTTGAGACCCATCGGCATCCCGGGATTTCTCCTCGCCCTCCTGACGCATGTCCGCGACAACGCCCCCGTGAGCCCGTCGACCGTCTCACTCGCATCGGGCGTGCCGACGACGACGCTGCGCGACAACATTCAGCGGCTCGTCGAACGGCGACTCGTCCGACGGATCCCGCACCCCGATGACCGCCGGTCCTATCTCCTCGTCCTGACCCGGCGGGGAGAAGCAGTGACTCGAGCCGCGGACCCTGCCTTGCTCGACGCGTACCTCGCCCTCGAGCAGCGCCTGCGGTTTCCGCTCGAGCATTACGAGCTGATGCTCGAGGAGCTCAACGACGCTCTCCAGGGAGCGCTCGCGAGCTTCGACGAGCGCCCGAGCACCGCTCGGGCCAGATGAACGATCGGCGCGATGGCGCTTCTCGATTTGGCCGCTAGCAGCGAAGTGCGGCGTCAATCACACACTTCAGCCGCCGTTCGTCGACTCCCGCATCCCCTTCGGCCAGATTCCCTGCTTGCCGGGTGAGAGAATCCCATTCGGGTCTAGGGCGTCCTTGATCGTCTCGTTGAAGCGTCTGTAGGCGTGGTCGTTGAAGCTGTACTGCTCGGCGGCGAGGTCCATGAAGTCGAGGTGCGCCCTGTACTCGCCGTAGCCTTGCTTCGCCGCCTCGCGCACGAGCAGCTTGCACGTGTCGTACGCGCCGCGCGCCTGGACTTCGTTCTGCGTGTCAAAGATCACCAGCGTGACGTGGACGAAGCTGCGGCCGTTCGTGGGGATCAGGGCGGCCATGTAGTCGAGCCCGGCCTGCTGCTCGATCATCCCGCGGAGCAAGTCGCGCAGGGCGAGGGCGTCCCGGCCCGTGAGCGGGGCGACCGGCGAGAAGCCGATGTGGCCGCCCTGCTCGCCGCCGTACCACCCCGTCATCTGGTTCAGGTCGAGACTCGGCACGCCCGCCTGGACGCGCTCGATCGCGTTCTCGATGTGCGGGAACTGCTCCGGTTCGTACTTCGTTCCCCAGACCTCCGCGCCGGGGATCTGCTCGAACGCCTCCTTGACCTTCTTGAAGCGGAGCTCGACGACCGACTCGTCGCCGTAGAGGGCGAAGCGCATCATCCAGCGCCCGATCTCGAGCTCGCGGGCCATCCTGTCGACGGTCGCATCGGGGATCGGGCCTTCTCCCTCGTGCCACAACTCGCGCTTCGTCATCACCGAGGCGAGCAGGATCGTGCTCAGGAACTGCGGCACGTGGTCGATCGTCCGGTCGAGCATCAGCCGGCGGAGCGTGTCGACCGCGGGGCCGAGATCGTCGTCACGCCAGACACGTAGCCACAGGGGCATGTAGCACTCCGGGTTCGGCATCAACCAGATGCCCATCTTCGTGACGATGCCGAAGTTCGACTGCATGAAGAGCTGATCGGGCGTCGGGCCGAGGCCGCGCTTGTAGAGGTTCCACGATCGGTTGCCCGGCATCGCGCCCATACCTGTGCGCATCAGCTCCCCGCTTGGGAGCACGACCTCCATGCCGCACTGCGCGGCCATGTCCGTTCCGTAGGGGAGGTACGTGATGCCGTGGTCGAGCGTGTTGCCGACGACGCTGCCCCAGCCGAGGTCGGGGACCGAGAGCATCAGCTTGTGGCCGCCTGCCTGGATCGCCTCGTAGAGGTCGAACCAACGCACGCCCGGTTCGACGACGGCGTACCCCAACTCCTCGTCGATCTCGAGCACGCGGTTCATCCGTCGCAGGCTCAGGATGACCGAGCCGCGCACTCTCGGCGCCGGGCCGCCGTAACCGTTGTTGCGGCCGGTGCCGTGGGTCCAGAGCGGGATCTTGTGCTGGTTCGCGACCCGCACGATCTCCTGGATCTCCTCGACCGTCTCGGGCATGACCACCGCCGAGGCGGTGTAGTCGTCCCAGCTCTCGTAGGCAAACGGGTCGCGAAACTCGCGCAGGTCGGCCTCGTCGGTGAGCACGCGGTCGGCACCGACGGCGGCGGTGAAGCCGTCGAGCGCGCGGGAGAGGTCGCCTGCTGAGACCTCGGCTGAGACGACGCTGGTCATCTGGCACCCCTCCTGGTCGTGGCGGCGCATCGTGGCGAACGTGCGAACACGCACGAGAATACTCATCGGGCACGAGACAGTTCGACTCCTGACTGAGTATCGCTGCCGCCGAGGTGCTCGGCCACCTCGTTCAGCGCGCTGATGGGTTCACGGCAGGACGCTCGGCTGACCGCTTGGTTGAGCCAAATCGCCGTGCCGTGCGGTCGCTATGCCCCCAACGGGATTCGAACCCGTGCAGCCACCTTGAAAGGGTGGTGACCTGGACCGCTAGTCGATGGGGGCTCGTGGAGGAGGATAGCCTCGCAGGATGCGAGCACGCACTCTGAGACCACCGCTGCCGTCGCGGCCGTCGTGGTGGCTCGAGGAGGCGCGTGTCCATGGAGGCGCAGAGGTATCGCCGCCGCTCGACGGCGCGCTCGACGTCGACGTCGCGGTCGTCGGCGGCGGATACACCGGGCTCTGGACGGCGCTCGCCCTGCGCGAGCGCGACCCCTCGCTCTCCGTGGCGCTCCTCGAGGCACGCGAGATCGGCGACGGGCCGAGCGGCCGGAACGGTGGTTTCCTGCACGGCTACTGGTCGTCGCTGGCCACGCTGCGCGCGGTGCTCGGCGACGGCGGCGCGCTCCAGCTCGCACACGCGTCGAGCCGGATCATCCCCGCGGTCCGTGCCTTCGCCGAAGCCCGCGGCGAGGATGTCTGGTTGCGCGAGGCAGGGCTGCTGAAGGTGGCTGCGACCCGAGGCGGAGGACTCGGCGGTCGGCCGCTCCGTCCGCGCGGCGACCGAGCTGGGAGTCGAGGAGGAGGCGCGAGCACTCGACGAAGCAGACGTGCGCCGGTTCTCCGACTCGCCGCGGTTCCGCACGGGCGTCTTCTTCCGCGACGGTGCGACCGTCCAGCCGGCGAGGCTCGTGCTTGCGCTGCGGCGCGCGGCCATCGCCGACGGCGTCCTCCTCTTCGAGCGAACACCGGTGACGCGCGTGGCGCCGGGCACGCTCGAGACCCCGTCCGGCAGCATCCGAGCCCGGGAGATCGTGCTCGCGCTGAACGTCTGGGGCACGAGCTGGCCGCTCGGCGGCCGCCAGACGAACTTCGGCAGCGCCGTCGTCCTCACCGAGCCCGTGCCGGAGCTGCTGGAGGAGATCGGCTGGACCGGCGGCGAAGCGATCATCGACGGCCGCATGTTCCTCCACTACTTCCGCACGACGCCCGATGGACGGGTGCTGATGGGCAGCGGCTCGGGCCGGCTCGGGCTCGGGGACCGCGTCGGCCCAGGGATCCTCGACGACCTGCCGGCGCAAGCCCGCGCCGAGCGCGGCCTGCGGGAGCTCCTCCCCGGCCTCGCCGCCGCCCCGATCGCGGCCCGCTGGAGCGGGCCGATCGACGTCTCGGCCGACAAGCTTCCGCGCTTCGGCACGGTGCCGGGAACGCGACTCCACTACGGCGCGGGCTACTCGGGCAACGGCGTCGGGCCGAGTTGGCTCGGCGGGCAGATCCTCGCCTCGCTCGCGCTCGGCACCCGGGACGAATGGACGGCGCTGCCGCTCGTCGACCGCCCGGGCCGGCGGCTGCCGCCCGAGCCGTTCCGCTACGTCGGCGGAAAGCTCGTGCGCTGGGGCACCCTGGCGTCCGAGGAGGCGGCTGCCGCGGGCCGGCGGCCACCCGTTGCGGCGCGTGCCGCAGCGGCGATTCCACGCCTGCTGAGGATGCCGATCGGGACGCGGTGACCCTCCGGCCGAGATGTCGAGTACGGTCCGCGCCATGGATCAACATGAAGACCGCTATGCGTTTCCCGAGGGAGGCGAACCTCCGTCACCGCTGACGGAGCCTTCGGGCTCGCTCCTCCCCGCGATTGCGGCGGGACTCGGCGCCGCGCATCGTGGGCGGCGTCGTGTGGGGCCTGATCGTGAAGATCAGCGACTACGAGGTCGGCATCGTCGCCTGGGGGATCGGCTTCCTGGTCGGTACCGCCGTCGTGCTCGCGACACGTGGCGCGAAGGGCCAGCCGCTGCAGGTGATCGCGGTCGTCTCGCGCGCTCGTCGGCGTCCTGCTCGGCAAGTACCTCAGCTTCGCGTTCTCAGTCCAGGAGGAGGCGGAGGCGCTCGGGTTCAGCATCGGGCTCCTCTCGAGCGACATGTTCCGCATCTTCCGCGAGAACCTCGACGACGTCTTCGGTCTCTTCGACCTGCTCTGGATCGGCCTCGCCGTCTTCACGGCGTGGCGGGTCCCGCAGGTGGAACTGCCCGAGCCGGCGGCGACGCCGACCGAATAAGCGACCGACGCACGCCCGTGACTAGCCTCGCGGGCGTGCGTCGATCGTTTTAGATCCGGCAGGTGGCGCGGCCGTTCTTGACCAGGTACTGCTGGTGGTACTCCTCGGCCGGCCAGAAGGTCGTCGCCGGGACGATCTCGGTCGCGATCGGGCCGGAGAACTGCGTCTGCGCCCGCGCCTTCGACTCCGCCGCCACCTCTGCCTGCTCGGGCGAGTGGGTGAAGATCGCCGAGCGGTACTGCGTGCCGACGTCCCAGCCCTGCCGGTTCACCTGTGTCGGGTCGTGCAGGCTCCAGAACCGGTCGACGAGCTCGCCGTACGAGATCTCGCCCGGATCGAACGTGACCTCGACCGCCTCGGCGTGGCCGGTCCTGCCGCTGCAGACCTCCTCGTAGGTCGGGCGCTCGGCGGTCCCGCCGACGTAGCCGACCTGCGCATCGGTGACGCCGGGCGTGTTGCGGAACTCGACCTCGACGCCCCAGAAGCAGCCGGCGGCGAACGTCGCCTTCTCGGTCGCCGTCGTCACGTCCGCTCCAGGTCGAGCGAGCACGAGTTGATGCAGTAGCGCTGCCCAGTCGGGACCGGGCCCGTCGGGGAAGACGTGGCCGAGGTGACCGCCGCAGGCGGCGCAGTTGACCTCGGTGCGCACCATCCCGTAGCTCGTGTCCGTCTCCGTCACGACGCTCTCGAGGTCGGCCGGCTCGACGAAGCTCGGCCAGCCGGTGCCGGAATCGAACTTCGCCTCGGAGCGGAAGAGCTCCGCCCCACACCCGGCACAGCGATACACGCCGGGGTCCTTCGTGTCGACGTAATCGCCGGTGAACGCGCGCTCGGTGCCCTTGCGCCGGAGAATCTCGTACTGCTCCGGGCTGAGCTCGGCGCGCCACTCGGCGTCCGTCTTCTGGATCTTCGTTGTCATGCCCAAATCGTAGCCGTGGCGCCGTTGCCGCCCGGTTAAGCCTGGGGGAGAACGAAGGCTGCGATCGCGACGAAATGGACCGCCGCTGCGCCGATCACGAGCACATGGAAGATCTCGTGGTAGCCGAAGATCGCGGGAGCCGGGTTCGGGCGCTTGAGTGCGTACGCCAGGGCGCCGAGCGTGTAGAGGGCTCCACCGACGAAGACGAGCACCGCCGGCGCCACACCAAGGTCGAAGAGCTCGGGAACGGCGACGACTCCGACCCAGCCGAGGGCGATGAAGACGAGCGCGGTCAGCCACGTCGGCGCATCGACCCAGAAGAGGTTCAGCACGAGCCCGGCAGCCGCGCCGGACCAGACGACGACGAGGATCGCGTCGGCGAGCTTCCCGTCGAAGGCCAGCAAGCGCGAACGGGGTGTACGTGCCGGCGATCAGGAGGAGGATCGTCGAGTGGTCGAGCCGCCGCATCCACTTGCGGACGCGCGCGGAGCGCCACGTGACGCGATGGTAGAGCGCGCTGACGCCGAACATGGCTGCGAGCGCGGCGGCGTAGATCCACGTCGCGACCAGCTCGCGCCCCGAGTCGGAGAGCGCGACGAGCACGATCCCCGCGACCACCGCGACGTAGAACGCGTACTGGTGGAAGACACCGCGAAGACGCGGCTTCTCGAGGATATCCACCTCCGAGATTGTGCCCTACACTCGAACGAAGGGGCCGTTAGCTCAGTTGGTAGAGCAGGGGACTTTTAATCCCAAGGTCGCTGGTTCGATCCCAGCACGGCCCACTGGATCCGAGAAGACCCGAACAGACACGTGCGATTGGGGCCGTGACACGCGAGAAGACACGAACACCGCGAGCACACGGAGAATCCCAAGGTCACCGCGCACCGAGCACTAATGAAGCGCGGATGGATTCGGCCTAACCCGACCCGCCGATGCCTGATGACCGGCTAGCGAATCCCTCGTTCGAGGAGTAGCTGAACCCTCCGCCGGGGGTGCCGCGGCCGTCGCTCCACGCCGATCGAAGGACTCACCTAAGGGCTCGCCTCCCTGCGGAGAGCCCATTCGATCCCGGAGGTACGACGATGAGCACCCTTGCTCCTGCAGCCGAGCGCGCCCTGACGGCGTCTCGCGTTGCGCTTGCGTCCCTGCTCGCCGGCGTCGCCGTCGCCGCCGCCTTGCCGGCGGACGCTAGCGCCGCCTCGTGGACGGACTCCCATCGCATCAACGCGTCGTGGACGGACTCGCGCTCGCCCGCCGCCTCGTGGACGGACTCGCTCCGCCCCACCGCGTCGTGGACGGACCGCGCCGCCGCTTCGCGCCGTCACTAGTCGTCTCGCCCCACCAGCCGCGAAAGGCGCGTGACGGCGTCGGCAGACTAAGGCACAATTCGAGCGAGCCCCTGCCACCGTGGAGGTCCCAACGCACGGCGAAGCGCGCATCGGGCTGCGGCGGCACCTGCTCCGGCACGGCGGCGGCAGCGCGCCCGCGGACGACCTCGCGCCCCGCGCCCGCGCGTTCCTCTTCGCGATAACGGCCGCGGCGGCGGCCGCGGCCGTCGTCGCCGTCTCCGGCCCGACGCCCGACCTGGAGGACTGGCTCTTGTTCGCGGGCCTCGGCGGCGCCGCCGCGCTCGCCGAGGGCCTGCTCGTCCCGACCGGGCGCCACCACGGCTTCCCACTGTCGGTCGTCTTCCTCGTCGCGGCCGCCCTCCTGCTTCCGCCAGTGCTCGTGGGCCTCATGGGGCTCGCCCAGCACGTGCCCGACTTCGTCGCAAGGCGGTTCCCCTGGTACATCACCGCGTTCAACACCGCGAACTACACGCTCAGCGCACTCGCGGCGTGGGTCGCCGCCGAACTCGTATGGACGACGAGCCTCGCGGGCGATCTCGCCTGGCTCGTGGCCGGCGTCGCGGCATCGGTGGCACTCGTCGTCGTCAACCACGTGAACCTGGCGGTGATGCTGCGCCTCGCGCGCGGGCGCCCGCTCCGCTTCAGCGGTCTGCTCTCGCCGACCGGGCTCCTCGCGGATCTCGCGCTCGCGAGCCTCGGCGTCGTCCTCGCCCACTTCTGGTTGTCCGAGCCGTACCTGCTCCCGCTCGCGATCGCGCCGCTCTTCCTCATCCAGCGCTCGTTCAGCCTCCTGGCTCGGCTCGGCGAGAGCGAAGAGCGCTTCCGGACCATGTTCGAGGGAGCGCCTGTCGGCACCGTGATCCTCGACCTCGAGCGCCGGATCGTCTCGACCAACCGCGTTTTCGAGGAGCTCGTCGCCTACGACAAGGACGAGCTCGTCGGGCGACGGCTCGCGGACGTCAGTCCCGAACCCGAGGCCGCCTCGCTCGAGCAGCTGTTCGGCGGCGCGCACGCTGCATACGCCGGGCAGCGGACGCTCGTGAGCAAGGACGGGGCTGAAGTTCGCGGCCACGTCGCCGCCTCGCTCGTCGTCGACGCGCAGCGCCGGCCGCAGTTCGTGATCGTGATGGTGGAGGACCTGACCGAACGGCTACGCCTGGAGGAGCAGCTCCGGCACTCACAGCGGCTGGAGGCGGTGGGGCAGCTCGCCGGCGGTGTGGCGCACGACTTCAACAACCTGCTGACGATCATCGCCGGGCGGACGCGGTTCGCCTTGCGCGAGCTCGTCGGCGCAGACGACGGGCTGCGCACCGATCTCGAGGAGGTCGCCGCCGCGACCGAGCGTGCCGCGGCTCTCACGCGCCAGCTCCTTGCGTTCAGCCGGCGGCAGGTACTGCAGCCGCGCGTGCTCGACCTCAACGCCGTCGTCACGCGAACGGACCGGATGCTCAGGCGCCTGATCGGAGAGGACATCGAGATCGCGATCGAGCTCGCCGAGGACCTCCACCCGGTGCGCGCCGACCGTGGCCAGCTCGAGCAGGTGATCCTCAACCTCGCCGTGAACGCGCGCGATGCGATGCCGAACGGTGGGCGCCTGACGATCTCCACATCAAACGTCGAGCTCGGCGCCCCTCCCGCAGTCGACGTCGACCGGCCGGACGCGCCGGGGCCGCACGCGGTGCTCGCGGTCTCCGACACGGGCCATGGGATGGACGCGGCGACCCGCTCGCACCTGTTCGAGCCGTTCTTCACGACGAAGGAGGTCGGGAAAGGGACGGGGCTCGGGCTCTCCACCGTCTACGGGATCGTGGCGCAGAGCGGCGGCCACATCACCGTCGACAGTGCGCTCGAGGCCGGATCGACGTTCTCCGTCTACCTCCCCGCCGTCGACGCGCAGGTGGCCGCGGAGGAGGAACCGACGCGCGACGAGGGCACGCTGATGGGAGCGGAAACGGTCCTGCTCGTTGAGGACGACGCCGGCGTCCGCGCGCTCGCGGAGCTCGTGCTGTCGCGCCACGGGTACACGGTGCTCACGGCCGGCGACGGCAGCGAGGCGCTGGGCGTCGCCGCGGACCACCAGGGCGGGATCGACGTGCTCCTCACCGACGTCGTTATGCCGCGGATGAAGGGGCCGGAGCTGGCGGAAGAGGTCGTGCGCCTGCGGCCGGGGATCCGAGTCGTCTACATGTCCGGTTACACGGACGCGATGGAGCTGCCGGAGGACGCCGTCGGCGACGTCATTCCGAAGCCGTTCTCCGAGGAGGCGCTCGTCCGCAAGATCCGCGACGCACTCGACGCCACAGCCGATGACCCCAAAAGGGCGGCCGCAGCGAGCGCGCGACGTCATTGACCGGTCGCGAACGATCCGCACGCCTGTCCCAGCAAGTGACGTGGCTGCCCCGGTTGTCTTGTTTGACGACAGATCGGGTCAACGTGGCTTGGCTCGTACGACTACCTGAGGTGTGTTCAGCACTCCGACTTCGTACGGGACGGTGGCCCATGGGTCGGGCGCTCGTCAGCCTACCCCTACTCCACGCAGGTGATCTGGAAGCAGTCGCGCCTCGAGCGGCGGGATTGGAACGGCGCGTGGAGGATTGATCGCTATGGCCCGGCTGGTCAGATTACGATCCCTCCGGGACAGTGGGCCAAGTTTTACCAATACGATTTCATGTGGCTGACGTATGACGGCGTGTATCGCGTCTCCTACGACATTCGCTGGTACGTCAACGGCCGGATGGTCGGTTCGGCGATCGTGTATCACAGCACGAGCGAAATCATCGTCAATGCGATGGAGAATCAGCAAATCACCTCGGACGGCGGATGCACAATGGACGTTTAGGCATCTGACACGACATGCTGAGGGGCGGCCCATTCGGCCGCCCCTCAGCTCGGTCGGAGCTATCTAGGCTGCGGACTTGATGCTTTCCGATCGCTTCCGTGCCGCCGTCGAGGAGGGGAGGGCGCACCAGGCTTCCGAGCTCTTCCACGAAGACGCCGTTTTCCGCAGCCCGGTGCTGTTCAAGCCGTACGAGGGCAGAAGTCAGGTCCTGAAAGTCCTGGCAGCGGCCGAGCAGGTACTCGGTGTCGGTGGCAAGTTCCGCTACCTGCATCAGCTCGAGGACCCCGACGGCGCCGTCGCGTTCCTGGAGTTCGCAACCGAGGTCGACGGCAAGCAGGTCGAGGGAGTGGACAAGCTCACCTTCGATCAGGATGCCCTGATCACCGAGCTCAAGGTGATGATCCGCCCAGCTTCGGCTCTCCAGGTCGTCGGGGCGAGGATGGCCGAAGAGTTGCCGCGGGTCGGCCTACGTCTTCCAGACTGACAGCTCGACTCGCTTCCGCCTGGTAGTTGGACTTTCCGGGGCCAGGGCGACATCATCGAAGCGACGTGACGGCAGAGCGCGACCAGCTCGACAGCGACGAAGATGCTCTCTGAGCTCTCGGCCGGCTCCACACTGGCCGGCTACCGGATCGAAGCAGAGGTCGGCCGAGGCGGCATGGGAATCGTTTACCGCGCGACGCAGGTCACGCTCGAACGCACGGTCGCCCTGAAGCTGATTGCGCCCGAGATCTCGAGAGACGAGCGCTTCCGCGAGCGCTTCCAGCGCGAGGCGAGGATCGCCGCCTCGATCGACCACCCGAACGTGCTCCCGATCTACGAGGCCGGCGAGGCAGGCGGCGTCCTCTTCCTCTCCATGCGCTACGTCGAAGGCGGCGACCTCGGCGCCCTGCTCGCACAAGGGCCGCTTGCGCCCGAACGAGCCGTCGCGCTTGTCGCCCAGGTGGCGGAGGCGCTCGGCGCCGCCCACGCGCGTGGGTTGATCCACCGCGACGTCAAACCGTCGAACGTCCTCCTCGAGAACCGAGAGGGAAGGGAGCAGCCCTATCTCGCGGACTTCGGGCTCGCCAAGATCTCCGCCTCCCAGAGCGGCCTCACGAAGTCGGGGGTCTTCGTAGGGACGCTCGACTACGTCTCGCCCGAGCAGATCCGCGGCGAGCGGCTCGATGCAAGAAGCGACGTCTACGCGCTCGGGTGCCTTCTTCACGAGGCCCTAACCGCACAGGCCCCCTTTCCGCACGAGGACGAGGTCGCGAAGCTCTGGGCGCACATGCACGAGCCTCCCCCGGCGCCGAGCGCGCTGGTGCCCGGGCTTCCGCGTGAACTCGACAGCGTCGTGCGCCGCGCCATGGCGAAGGAGCCGGAGGGGCGCTTCGAAACCATGGCCGAACTCCGGGACGCACTGGCAACGGCAACGAGCGCGGTCCCCAGCCTGCACCCCCTCCGTCGATCGAAGCGGATCTCTTACGCGTTTGTGGCGGCGCTCGTCGCGGTCGTGCTTGCGGCTGCGGTCGCGGCGGTGTTGAGCACGCGCGGTGGCGCGGAGGAAGCGCCGCCGCCACAGGCGGTCGACGTCAAGCCGAACTCGGTTGCGGTGATCGATCCGAAGACGAATCGCGTCGTCGCCGGCATTCCTCTCGGGAACGCCCCAACACGGATCGCCGTGGCCGGCGGCAAGGTGTGGGTCCTCTACCGGGACGATCAGACGATCTCGCTCATCGATGCGAGCTCGAAGGCGCTCGAGAAGACATTTGGTGTTGGAGCACCTCCGGCCGGCCTTGCCGCCAGCGCGCAAAACGTTTGGGTCGGGACCCTCGGCAAGCGACGCCCCACCGACGTAGAGAACGCATCGCTAGCGCCGGGCGCAGTCGTCGAGCTCGACGCGGCGAGCCAGCACGTCAATCGAACGATCGACGCGCCGCCGCTGCCCGCTCCGCCCGCCAGGACGGTCGATGTGGGTCCGCTCGCGCTCGGAGCTGACGCGGTCTGGTTCCTCAGCGGCAATCAGACGGTCTCCCGCATCGATCGGGCTTCGGGGACCGTCGTCGCGAGGATGCGCTACAACGGTCAGCCATCGGGGATCGCCCAGCCCTCGATTGCGGTCGGCGAACAGGGCGTCTGGGTCTCGGTGAATGACGGCGCAAGTGGCGGGGCCTTGACCCGCATCGACGTACGCACGAACGAGCTCGTAGCCACCGTCGCAGTCCCTGGCGCCGGGGCGGTCGCCGCGGGCCTCGGAGGCGTATGGGTCGCCGATCAGTGGTACGACACGGAGTCGGTCTGGAAGATCGACACTGGCTCGAACCGTGTGGTCGGATCGATACGCGTCGGCCCACTCCCGTTCGGGATCGCAGTTGGAGCGGGCGCGGTGTGGGCGACGAGCGCCAACGGCACGGTGTCGAGAATCGATCCCGCTTCGCGCACTGTGATCCGAAAGATTCCCGTTGGCGGAACCCCGTCGGGGATCGCGGTCGGTGCAGGGCTCGTCTGGGTGGCAATCGCGTAGGTCGAGTCCCGTAACCCAATCCATCCAGGCGACAGCGCGGGCCAGGAGAGTCTCGCAACTCTCCTGGCCGCCCTACTTCACCCAAGACTCGTGCGCGTGAGCACGGCTTCATCGAAGGACGATGCCGCCGCCGCCGTGGTACGAGCTTGCGTCACACGCGCCAAGGTAGTGCCAGCCGTTGGACGCCGAGTTCTGGCGGTACTCCCACGCGACGACACGGTGCGTCACCTCGTCGGCGAAGCTGTACACGGGCAGAAAAGCTCCTCCCAACCCGAGCTGCTGCCAGTAGGACCCCATCCACTGGTAGTACGACAGACCGTGCGTGTAATAGAAGGGGCTGTACTGCCACGCACCGCTATCGACACTGAAGACGAACTGCGATGTCCGCGCGCTGCCGGCCGCGGGGAGCTCGAATCTGAACCCCGACAACGCCGTACAGTTCAAAGACGCATCGGACAAGGAATATGCCTGCGCCGCGGACGGGGCGGAGACCATCAGGGCGGCAGCGATGACGAGAGCGACGATTGCCTTCATAGCTCCATTCCTTTCACTCTGGACTGCACGCTGCAGTCCGACTGTTTGGAGCCTCACGCCGGCCGCTTTCGGATTACTAAAGGGCGACTGAAGCCTGAGCGACGGCGCGGCAGCCTGCCCGCTGAGTCCGGGCGTGGGCCAGCTCGGGCCCAGGACCGCTCGTCGTACCTCGCGTCCCGCGCGCTTAAGCCGCTAGAGACTCCTCGTCGTGCGCGCGGAGGGGAGCAGCGAAGGGGATGCCCTGGAATGCGGCGTAGGCGAAGGGATGGCGGAAGGCATCGAGCGCCTTCCCGGGCTCGACCACGAGCTCGAACGACTGCTCGTGCGTCGCGTCGAAGACCGAAACCGTCACCGTGTCGGTGGCGGGGTGCCAGAAGAGCCGCACGTCGAACCCGTCGCCTGTGCGGGCGTCCAGTTCCTTGGCCTCGCTGGTGAAGTCGCTGGTCGTCATCTCGATCTCCTCCTGAGTCGCGTTCTGTTGATACGCCGAGCCTCCCGCGGGGCGCTTACGGCCCGCTAATGGGCCGCTGAAGGGACGGAGCCGCCCGAGAGGCGCCTTCTCGGCCAAGGCGACGGGTGCTAGCGTCGGCCTCCGACGCACATGGGCGACGCGACGAAGCTCGAGTTCGGCATCCTCGGACCCCTGGAGGTGCTGTGGGGGGTGGACTCGCGCACGCCAAGCGCGGCCAAGCAGCGCGCGCTCCTGGCCCTCCTCCTCCTGAACGCCAACAGCGCTGTCTCTGCGGACCGCCTGATCGACGAGTTGTGGGGGGAGGACGCGCCCGCCACCGCACAGTCGGCGTTGCAGGTGCACGTCTCACAGCTCCGGCGCGTACTGGAGCCCAACCGAGCTCAGGGCGATGCACACGAGGTTGTCGTGACGCGGCCACCCGGCTACGTCGTCAGAATCGCGCCCGACCAACTCGACCTCCATCGCTTCGAGCGCCTCCTCGCGGAGGGAGCGCAGTCACTCGCCGACGGCCGACCGCAGGCGGCATCGGCACTGTTGGGAGAGGCGCTTGCACTCTGGCGTGGCCCCGCACTCGCCGACCTCCTGTTCGAGACGTTCGCCCTGGTGCCGGCGGCGCGGCTCGAGGAGCTGCGGCTTGCGGCGCTCGAGAAGCGGATCGAAGCCGACCTCGCCTGCGGGCGCCACAGCCAGCTCGTCGGTGAGCTCCAACAGCTCTGCGTGACGCACACTCTCCATGAGGGGTTTGGCGCGCAGCTGATGCTCGCGCTCTACCGCTGCGGGCGCCAGGCGGAGGCGCTCGAGGTCTATCAGCAGACACGTAGAACGCTCGTCGACGAGCTCGGGATCGACCCCGGCCGGGCGCTCCAGCGCCTCGAGCGGGACGTTCTCGAGCAGGACCCGGGGCTCGACCTCGTCGAAGGGACGACGGAGGTCCCCCCACCGGGCCGCGAGCGCCGTGGCCGTACCCCTGCCGGTGCCACGACGCGCCATCCTCGTCCTCTCCGATGGGGGCGAGCGCTTCACCGCGACGCTCGCGCTCGCGGACCAGCTCGTGCGGGGGAAGCATCCGCACGAGCTCGTGCTCGCGCAGCTCCTCAACCCGACCGAGAGCGACCGGCTACTGGACGTCGCCGCCTCTCTGGGCCAGCGACGGCAGGAGCTCGAGGCGCAGGGCGGAACCGCGCGCGTTGCGGCGTTCACGTCCTCTAACTTCGCCGAGGACGTCGTGCGGCTCGCCTCGCGATCGGAGATCGACCTCCTTCTCACTCCTGGGCCGCCGGAGATCCTGCGCGACGGCGCAATCAACGACGCGCTGACCTCGCTCCTCCGCCTCGTCCTCTGCGACGTCGCGTTCCTTGTGCAGAGCACGCTCGACGGCTCGTCAGTCCAAGACGGGCCCGTTCTCGTTCCCTTCGGTGCCGGCGAGCACGACTGGGCCGCCCTCGAGCTTGGCGCCTGGTTGGCTGGCGCGAGCGGGCGCGCGCTCCATCTGATCGGCACCACCGGCGAGACCGAATCCGGCAGGCGCGACGCTAGCCGGCTGCTCGCTGATGCGGGGCTGCTCATCCAGCGAGCCTCGGGCGTGGTGCCGGTGCCACAGCTCGTCGCGGCGGGACACGAAGGGCCGATCGAGGCGGCCGGCGATGGTGGGCTGCTCGTGATCGGGCTCTCCGAGCGGTGGGCTGAGGAGGGCCTCGGTCTGACTCGGTGGGCGATCGCCCGATCGGTCTCGGTGCCCGTGCTGTTTGTGCGCCGGGGGCTTCGGCCCGGGGGCCTCGCACCGGACGTGAGCGCCACGCGCTTCGCCTGGTCGGTGACGATCGGCGTCTGACGCCGCACGTGTAATCGCCCCGGAGAGCCCTTCAGCCCTCCTTCAGCCGTTCGAAAGAAGCGGCCGCGACGCTCGTTCGCAATCGGGCTGCACCGGGCAGTCCGCCCATGGAAGGAGCGGGCCATGAAGGCCATCTACAGTCATGTTCGTACGCGGAGGAGCGCCGTCTTGCCTCTGCTTGCCCTGCTCGCCGTCTCCCTTTCGGTCGTCGCCGGAGCCGGCGCAGGCAATGTCGGTCCACCTTCGGGTGATCCAAAGGGCGTCCCGACGCTGAAAGTGCAAGCGGACAAAACCCGCGGCGCCAGCGAGTCGGCGCCGAACCTCATCGCACCCATCTCAGATGCAGGGACGCTACGCCGCCTGGAGCGCAAGGCCGCGGAGAACGAACTGCTGCCCGTGATCGTCGGTCTCAAGGTCGATGCTCGACCTGAGGGCGTCCTCTCTGAAGACCAGCGCGTTCGACAGCGGGCGGCAATCGCCGAGACACGAGGTCGATTGCTGCGCGAGCTCGACGCCAAGCGGTTCACGAATCTCAAAGAAGCCGACGAGGTTCCATACGTGGCCATGCATGTGAGCCTGGAGACGCTGCGTGCGCTCGAACGCTCGCCGCACGTCGTCGGCATCGCGGAGGACCACGAGATCGAGGCGGATCTCGGCTCTCCGTCAGGCACCAGTTCGAACGAGAACATCGTCGATTGGTGGAACTACTACAACGTCGACGTGTTCCGATCGTCGTGGCAGAACGGCTACACCGGGTCCGGGCAGACCGTTGTCATCGCCGACACCGGCGTCAAGCGCTCCCACCCCTGGCTGAGCGGCAAGGTCATCAACGAAGCCTGCTACTCGACGACGACTCCGGGCT
The DNA here is from genome assembly GCA_963752405.1 of uncultured Gaiellaceae bacterium. Classification (GTDB taxonomy): domain Bacteria; phylum Actinomycetota; class Thermoleophilia; order Gaiellales; family Gaiellaceae; genus Gaiellasilicea. The sequence continues at coordinate 170,553 of CAVVYB010000009.1, read as the reverse complement.
CGATTTACGGCGGTTGTCCGAACGGACGCTGGACTCAGACGGGAACCGGTTCAGCGGCGGAATGCACGTTCCACACCATGTTGTGCAGCCACGGGACGCATGTGGCCGGGATCGCGGCGGGAACGAACGGCGTCGCGTCCTCAGCCAACATCATCGGGATCCAGATCTTCCACAAGCACCCGACGACCGGCAAGCCGACGTACTACGAGAGCGACGTGATGTGGGCTCTGAAGCGTACGTACGACCTGAGGCAGAGCTACGCGATCGCCGCCATCAACCTCAGTATCGGAGGGGGCTTTGGCGTCGGTGGAGTCACGGGCTACTGCGACAGCAATTCGACAGACCTCAAGAGCATGTATGCGTGGGTGCAGACCTTGCGTGCGGCAGGCATCGCCACCGTCGTCTCGACCGGGAATGACGGATGGTCGAACGCCACGACGGCACCGGCGTGCCTCTCGAACGTGATCAGTGTCGGCAACTCGACACTCGACTCGTACAGCCGCGAGGCAGTCTTCAGCGGCTCGAACTCGGCCTCGTTCGTCTCGCTCCTTGCTCCTGGGACGCACATCTGTTCGTCGGTGACGTACCAGACCTACGACTGTCTCTGGACGGGCACCTCGATGGCCGCTCCGCATGTGGCGGGCGCGATTGCTGCGCTCAAGCAGCTCAGGCCGTCGGCCTCGGTCACATCTGAGGTCAGCGCGCTGCGCTCTGCCGGGCCCTTCATCTATGACAGCCGGAACGGTGTGAGTCTGCGTCGCCTCGACGTCTGGGGCTCGCTGACCGCCCTCTACAACAGCTGATTCCGCGATCGCAGCTGGCACCGAACAAGATGGAGGCCGCCCGGTTGGCGGCCTCCATCGACTGCCTCGGTCAGCGCGTAAGCCACGCGCACGAACGCCGTCTCGCCCGAGGCCATTGCAAACTCCGTGGCCCCGATCCTTCCGCCGGTGTCATTCGGGCAACAACGCCCAACACGGGCCGGCCAAGGTCGCCGTCGTCCTCCGACGGACACGAGTCGAGCTTCAGCGGCCCTTAAGCGCGCGGTAAGCGACGCGTTCGATCGTGCCCTTCGAGGGATCGCACTAGGCGATCTAGAACAAGCAGCCGACCCAGAGAGTCCGAAATCACGAAGGCCGGCATCACACGAGGAATCCCAAGGTCACCGCCGTACTCGAGCGCGACGGACCGCTCAACCGAGGCGAGCTACGCTCGCCGTGCGCGTAGCCCAAGGCTTGCGACCGCGACCGCACTCTGCTTCGCCGTGAGTGATTTCATGTCGAGAAGCTCTGATCGGCTCCGCTCACCAGGTGACGGGCCACGACAGGCGGGGCCCACGACACCAGGAGATCACGATGCCGAAGTACCTGCTCCTCAAGCACTATCGCGGCGGCCCGGAGCCGCACCATCCGTTTCCCCCGATGGACCAGTGGGCCCCCGAGGACGTGGAGGCGCACATCGCCTTCCAAAGGCACGTCAGCGAGCTGCTCGAGGAAAACGGCGAGTACGTCGATGCGCAGGCGCTGACGCCGGCGCGCACGTGGGTGCGCTACGGCGGCCCGGACGCCGCGCCGGTCACCACTGACGGCCCGCTGCCCGAGACCAGCGATCTCGTGGCGGGCTGGTTCATGATCGACGTCGAGTCGCACGAGCGGGCGGTCGAGCTCGCGGCCTACGTCTCCTCCGAGCCGGGCCCGGGCGGGGAACCGATGTACGAGTGGATCGACGTCCGGGAGATCATGTCCGGGGCGCCCACGGACGACTGACCCGGCCCGTGATCGACGAGCCGACTCTGGACGAGGGTGCGCTGCGCGCCCTCGTCCCGCGGGTACTCGCCGGCCTGGTCCGGCGGGGCGAGGACTTCGACGCCGCCGAGGACGCGCTGCAGGAGGCACTGCTGGAGGCGCTGCGGGTGTGGCCCGAGCACCCGCCGCGCGACCCGCGCGCGTGGCTGGCGACGGTCGCGATGCGGCGGCTCGTCGACGCCCGCCGCAGCGAGGCCGCCCGCCACCGCCGCGAGGAGGTGACGTACGCCGAGCCGCGGCCCGCCGACAGCGAGGAGGAGGGCGACGACACCCTCTTCCTGCTCTTCTGCTGCTGCCACCCCGACCTCGCGCCCGCCTCCCAGGTGGCGCTGACCCTGCGCGCCGTCGGCGGCCTCACCACGCAGGAGATCGCCGACGCCTTCTACGTGCCGGAGGCGACGATGGCGCAGCGGATCAGCCGGGCCAAGCGCACCCTGCAGGGCCGCCGCCTGGACCAGCCCGGCGACCTCGCCATCGTCCTGCGCGTGCTCTACCTCGTCTACACGGCCGGCCACGCGGGCCGGGTGGACCTGGCCGGCGAGGCGATCCGGCTCGCACGCCAGCTCACCCTCGCCACCGAGGAACCGGAGGCGCGCGGGCTGTTCGCGCTGATGCTCCTCAACCACGCCCGCCTCCCGGCGCGGTTCGACTCAGAGGGTCGCATCGTCACGCTCGACCGGCAGGACCGCGGCCTGTGGGACACCCGCGAGATCGCCGAGGGCGTGCGTGTCCTGCAGTCGGCGCTGGCCGTTCAGCGCCCCGGCCGCTATCAGGTCGAGGCCGCCATCGCCGCCCTGCACGCCGACGCGGCAAGCGCCGAGGAGACCGACTGGCCGCAGATCCTCGCCTGGTACGACGACCTCGTCGCGTTCACCGACGACCCGGTACACCAGGACCCCGCCGCGGTGCTCGGCCGCGCGGTCGCGGTCGGCCACGTCCTCGGCGGCGCCGCCGGGCTGCGCGAGACCGACCGGCTGCGCGAGGTGCTCGGCAAGCGGCACCGCTGGCACGCCGTCCGCGGTCACCTGCACGAGCTGGGCGGCGACCTGCCGGCCGCCGCCACGGCGTACACCGAAGCCGCCCGCCGGGCGACGAACGTCGCCGAACGCGACCACCTGGTTCGCCAGGCCGCCCGCGCGCGGGTCGCCGAGCGATGAAGGACAACGGCCCGCGGGGACGAGACGCGCACCTCAGGTTGAACACGCGCCGGCGCATCCACTCTTAATCCCAAGGTCGCAAGTTCGATCCCAGCACGGCCCATCCGCGAGAGGAACGACCCAACCAGGAGCGGCGTTGGGCGTAAGGATTCCGCGAGACGCGGGTTCACCCAGGGACAAGCAAATTCAGGCCAGGGAGGACCCCGATGCTCCGCTCGACCTTCATCTGCCTCGCCGCGGCGCTCGCCGCGCTCGTGTCGCTCGTCGCGTCCACGCCCACCGCTGCGGGGCAACATCACCACGGGTCGATCAGGCGCTGGACAGTCGGCGGCGTGGAACGCCACGCACTGGTTTTCGCGCCACGTGCGAAGCAGGCCGGCCGGGCATCCATTGGTCATCGCGTTTCACGGTCATCGCGGCCACATGTGGAACGCCGCGGCGCGGATGCAGATCCACAAGCTTTGGCCGCAGGCAATTGTCGTCTACCCGCAGGGCTTGGACACGACGACCCTGATGGATGTGGCCGGGACGGGAACCGGTTGGCAGGGGAAAGCGGGTGAGTTCGACGACCGGGATCTCAGGCTCTTCGACGCGATCGTCGAGACGATGAAGCGGTCCTATGCCGTGGACAAGCGCCGGATCTACGCGACCGGATTTTCGAACGGCGCAGTCTTCAGTCTGCTGCTGTGGGCCGAGCGTGCGAAGACGATCGCGGCGATCGGCGAGGTTGCCGGCCGGCTCGATCCCTCCGAGACCCTGACGTCGGCGCGGGCGGTTCTGGCTGTGGCAGAACGAAGCGACACGGTCGCCCCGTTCGCGGTCCAGAAGAAGACGATCCAGCAAGCCCGACGGATCGATGGCGCGACCGGGCCGGGAAGCCCCTGCGGCCAGTACTGCACCTCTACCCGTCAACGAACGGCCCGTCCCCGGTCAAGACCTTCATCCATCCGGGCGGGCACGTGTACCCCACCTGGGCGCCAACCGAGATCGTCAAGTTCTTCAAAGCGCACAAGCTAGCCCTGAGGGCCTGACCTCCTCGCGGATCACACCGCTGTGTTCCGCGAGGAGGTCGGCGATAGGCGGGTCGGTGCTGACGGGCGCTAGGCGAGCACCGGCTCCTCGAGGTGTCCCGCCACCGGGACGGGCGAGCCGATAACGAGCACCTGCGGCCCGTTCTCCTCGAATGGACTCTCGAACGTCGAGACCACGGTCGAGGCGGAGAACGTCCCGAGCACGCGGAGCACGTCGTCGCCGATGTTGCGCAGCCCGTGCGGCGCCATCGGCGGGACAAGCCCCACCTGGTGCGTCTCGAGCCGGCCCACCTCGTCGCCGACACGCGCCTCTGCCGTGCCCTGCACGATGATCAGGAGCTCTTCGGCGCTGTCCGTGTGCATCCCGAGCTCGGCACCCGGATCGAGCTCGAAGAGGACCGTCGCGGTGCTGGTGGTCCCGGTGGCGCTGTGCACCGGGAAGCCGACCCGCAGGCCGGGTGCCTGCGGGTGCAAGCTCGAAGTCGTTGAGGTCGAAAGCCATCATGATGCTCTCCTTTCACTGCACATAATGTGCAACGAATATAGGGAAGCTCATCGCGCCTGTCAAGATTCGCGGTACACTTCTGTGCAATGAATCGGAAGTACGAGCTGAAGGAGCGGGCGAGGCGCCAGGCGGAGACGCGGCAGCGAATCGTTGAGGCCACGGTCGATCTGCACACGAGCGTCGGCCCCGCGCGAACGACGATCAGCGGGATCGCCGAGCGGGCGGGCGTCGAGCGGCACACCGTCTATGCGCACTTCCCCGACGACCGCACGCTCTTCCGGGCCTGCTCCGAGCACTGGGAGGCGAGACATCCGCTGCCGGACATCGAGACGTTGGCGGAGATCGAGGACCCGGTGCGCCGCCTTCGACGGGCTCTCGGCGAGATGTACGCGTGGTACAGTCGGTCGAAGCCGATCTGGCGATCTTCGTTCGAGACGCTTCCGTCGTCCCCGCGAACTCGGAGACCCTCGACGAGATGACGGCAAACTTCGCGATCCTGGCCGACGCGGTCTCACAAGGCTGGCCACGCCGCAAGAGCGTCAGAGCGGCGATCGGGCACGCACTCGAGTTCGAGACGTGGCGCTCGCTCGTCCGCAGGCAGGGCCTCTCGCGGACGCAAGCGGTCGACGCGATGGCACGTCTCGTCTCGAGCGTCTAGCCGGGGCTCGCGTCAGGTGACCGTGCGAGAGCCGTCGAACGCCTTCTCGACGGGTCCGCCGCCCACGATCGTGACGGTTCCCGCGGGCACGAGATCCGCCGACGACGTCCCGACGAGAAGCTCGATCTCGCCCGCCTCGACGACGTACCTGCAGGTCCGCGTCGTAGAAGCCGAGCTGTGCGACCGGGATCTCGAACCGGACGGACCTCGATGCTCCGGCATCCACGGCGACGCGAACGAAGCTCTTCAGCTCGAGCACGGGTCGCGTCACGCTCGCATGCAGATCGCGCACGTAGACCTGGATCACCTCCTCGCCGGCGACGGGCCCGGTGTTCGCGACCGACACCGATACCGTGATCGAGTCGCCGCGCGTCCACCGTCGGCGTCAGGACGACGGGATCGACGAGCGCGAACGTCGTGTAGCTGAGGCCGTGTCCGAACGGGTAGAGCGGCGATGTTGCCCCATCGACGTACTCGCCGTGCCAGTGCGACCTGCCGCCGGAGACCTTGTGGCCGTAGAAGACCGGAAGCTGGCCGACCGAGCGGGGGAACGAGATCGGCAGCTTCCCGCCGGGATTGATCGTCCCCGCGAGCGTCTCGGCGATGGCAGCGCCGCCCTCCTGGCCGGGCAGCCACGCGAGCAGCACGGCGGCCGACCGCTGATGAAGCTCCTCGCTGCCGCAGGGGCGCCCGACGACCAGAACCGTGACCACCGGCGTCCCTGTCGCGAGAACGGCGCGAGCGAGATCCTCCTGGACACCCGGAAGCGCCAGCGAAGACCGGTCACGGCCCTCCCCGCTCGTGCAGCTCTGCGTCAGCCCGGCCTTGTCGCCGACGACGAGCACGACGACGTCGGACGCCGCTGCGAGCTCGACTGCCTCGGCGAAGCCGCTCGTGTCGTCGTCGTTCACGGCGCAGCCTCGGGCGTGGCGGACGACGTCACCGTACGTCGCCGTCAACGCCTCCAGGACGGAGAGGCCGGGCACCTCGACGGCTCCCAGGTCGTGTTCGGCCGGAACCGGAACGTCAAACGGGCTCTCGGCGTTGCCCATCTCGACGAGCGACTCGATGTGGGCCGGGTACGCGTAATCGCCCAGCAGGTGACGCGCCTCGCCGGCGTTGGGACCGATGACGGCGATGGTGCCCGGCGCCGGCCCCAGCGGCAGCACGCCCTCGTTGCGGAGGAGCACGAGGCTCTTGCGCGCAATCGTCGCCGCAAGCGAACGATGCGTATCGGTGTCGACGGCCGCGAGCGCCTCACTCGCATCGACGTAGGGGCGCTCGAACAGGCCCAGCGCGAACTTGAGCCGCAGGACGCGTCGGACCGCATCATCGAGCACAGCGGTGTCCGCGTCGCCGCGCTCGACGGCCTGGAGCAGAGGCTCGGCGAAGCAGTCGCTGGACGGAAGCTCGACATCGATGCCAGCGCCCAGCGCCAGGACAGCGGCCTCGGATTTGCTGCGGGCGAGGCCGTGGTACGCGGCGAGCTGATCGACGGAGAAGTAATCCGCGACGACGATGCCGTCGAAGCCCCACGAGCCGCGCAGGATCCCGTTGAGCAGCTGCTCGTTCGCGGCGCACGGCACCCCGTCGAGCTCGTGGTAGCCGTTCATCACCGACGCCAGCCCTCCGACTCGGACGGCCGCCTCGAACGGGTGGAGGAAGACCTCTCGGAGCTCACGGTCAGGCAGGTGCGCCGGCGCCCAGTTCATGCCACCCTCCGACGCGCCATAGCCGACGAAGTGCTTCGCCGTTGCGATCACACCCGTGGCCAGATCCGTACCCTGCAGCCCCTCGACGAAGGCCATCCCCATGCGGGCGACGAGGTACGCATCCTCACCGTAGGCCTCCTCGGTTCGCCCCCAGCGCGGGTCGCGGACGACGTCGAGCACGGGCGACAGCCCCTGATGCGCCCCCGCCTTCCGCATCTGGACCCTGATCCCGTCGGCCATCGCAGCGTTCAGGTCCGGGTCGAAGGTGCTGGCGACCCCGATCGCCTGCGGGTACACCGTGGAGCCACGAGCCATCAGGCCCGAGCAGATCTCCTCATGGACGACGGCCGGGATTCCCAGGCGCGTGCCCTCGATCAGCCGTCGTTGCAGCTCGTTGGCGACGCCCGCCACCTTGTCGGCCGTCAGCGTGCTCGCTCCGGCGATGCGCGTGATCTGCCCGAGGCCATGCCGGCAGATCGCGGACGCGCGGTCGTCGTCGATCTGGTCGCCGGTGACGAGCTCGAACATCCATGCCGAGCCGAGCTGCGCCACCTTCTCCTCCGGCAGCATGCGCGCCAGCAGGTCTTCCACCCGGTCGTCGATCGGGAGATCGGCATCGCGATACGGCGCGTCGCGATCGACGATGCTGGCGTCGGTCATCCCTTGGTCGCTCCTGCCGTCAAGCCCTTGACGAACTGGCGCTCGGCGACGACATAGAACAAGAGCGCCGGAATCATGGCGAGCGTCGTGAACGCCAGCACCCGAGCCGTGTCGGTGGTGTACTGGGTCGAGAAGTTCGTGACGCCGATGGGAAGCGTCCAGCTGTCGGCCTGGGTGAGAACGACGAGAGGCAGGAGGAACGCGTTCCAGCTCGTGACGAGTGTCAGGGCGGCGACCGTGCTCATCGCGGGGCGCGACAGCGGCAGGAACACCGACCAGTAGACCCGGAGTGGGCTGGCCCCGTCCAGAATGGCGGCCTCCTCGACCTCGCGCGGAATGGACGCGAAGAAGGGACGCAGGATCACGATCGACAGCGGCAGGGCGAACGCGGCCTGTGGCATCGCGACTCCAAGCGGGGAGTTGAGCAGCTCGAGCTGCCGGATCACGACGAAGAGGGGAAGGATCGCCACGGCGATCGGGAAGAGCAGTCCGAGCGTGAAGAGGGTGTAGACGGCCTCCCGGCCAGGAAACGAGAACCGTGCGATGACGAATGCCGCGAGCGACGCAGCGGGCAGCACGAAGAGCAGCGTCAGGAGCGCGATCAGCGTGCTGTTCGCGAGCTGCCGCCAGAACGATCTGGACTCGAGGACGCTTTCGTAGTTCTCCAGGACCCACGGGCTCGGGAGCCCGATCGGATCGCGCGCCAGCTGTGGGGTGTCGCGGAAGCCGCCGAGGACCGCGTAGGCCACCGGAATGATGATCACGGCCAGGACGATGAACGCGACGAGGTAGAGGCTCGCGCGGGTGACCCACTGCGTCCGCGGAGCCGGAAGGTGCATGCGGCGCGTCACCTGGCTCCCATCGCGGTGGAGCCTTCGATGTCCCGACGAAGCACCCAGCGCTGGTAGGACAGGGCGACAACGAGCGAGAGTGTGAAGACGATCACGGAGACGGCGCTGGCGTAGCCGAATTCGGAGCGTCGGTAGCCCCAGTCGATCAGGTACGTGGCCATCGTGTTCGACGCATCCACGGGGCCGCCGCCGGTCATCACCCAGACGAGATCGAACAGCTGCAGAGACCCGATCATCGCGAGGAACGCCGAGACCCTGAGCGTCGGTCCGAGCAGCGGCAACGTGATGTGCCGAAACGTCTGCCAGGCTGTCGCGCCGTCGACGGCCGCGGCCTCCTTGAGGTCGCCCGGAATCTGCTGGAGCCCTGCGAGCATCAGGATCATGTGGAAGCCGAAGTACTTCCACGACACGACGAAGAAGACGCTGTACAGGACGATGTCGGGGTTCGCGAGCCAGAGGCCCTGGAACGGCTCGCGGGTCACAGACGAGACGGCACCGTCCAGGAGGCCGTCGGGCCGGAGGATCTGGCGCCAGACGACCGCCGTGACGACCTCGCTGAGCGCGAAAGGCGCGAAGAACAAGACGCGCATGAACGTCCGACCGCGGAGATTCTGGTCGAGCAGAACGGCGAGGAAGAGCGCGAACGGGAGCTGCAGCAGCAGCGTCAGCACGAGGATGATGACGTTGTGCGTCAGCGCGCCGCGGAAGACGTCGTCTTCGAACGCAGCCGTGAAGTTCTCGAAGCCGACGAAGTCCGTGAGGTCTCCGAAGCCGTTCCAGTCGTACAGGCTGTACCGCGCGCCCTGGACGACGGGGTAGACCAGGAACACGGCGTACAGCAGGAGCGCCGGCGTCAGGAATGCCAGGATCAGCGGCCAGCGCCGCTGCCTGTGGGCTTCGGGCGGGTTGCTGCGTGCTCCGTCAAGAGGCGCATCGCCCGGAGGAGGGCCGAGCCGGCGCGGCCGCCGGCTCGGCCCAGCGGAGAGCTACTTCCAGGCGGCGTTGACCGCATCAACGACGCTCTGCGGCGTGCCGCGTCCCGCGAACAGAGTCACGATCGAGTCGTTGACCGCAGCACCGACTTCCGGTGGGTACGCCTGGTCGAGATACAGCTGCACGTACTCGGCCTCCCCACGCGAGTCGATCACGTCGACGAGGTTCGGATCGGTGATGGATTCCTCCGACCCGACGGTCGTCGGCAGGAGGTTCGCCTCGCTCCCGACCCGCTTCGCGACCTCGGGGCTCGAGAGGTACTCCAGGAACTCGATCGCCTCGGGCGGCGCATCCTTGCCGACGGCGAAGCCGTTGCCGCCGCCGAAGGCATCCTTCGGATCGCCCGCCCCGTCCTCGACCGTCGGGAACGGGAACCAGTCGAGGTTCTTGCCGAGATCCGGTCCGTTCGCCTCCATCGTCCCAGGTGCCCAGTGGCCCATCAGCAGCATCGCGGCCTTGCCGTTTGCGAGCACTGCCGCGGCCCCGTCCGGCCCATCCCACGGCGTTGCGAGGAAGCCTGACTGGAACGGCTTGAGCGCGACCAGACGCTCGATCTCCTCTCCTGCACGGATGAAGGCCGGGTCGTCGAAGTTCTCGTCGATCCCCGCCTTCTGCATCACGTCCGCGCCTGCGACACGAAGAGCGAGATAGCCGTACCAGAACATCCCCGGCCACTTGTCGCCCGCACCGAGCGAGATCGGCGTGATCCCGGCGTCCTTGAGCTTCCCGACATCGTCGAGCAACTCTGCCCACGTCTCGGGTGGCGCGTCGATGCCGGCTTGCTCGAACAGCGCCTTGTTGTACCAAACGCCGACGATCCCAAGGTCGAAGGGGACGCCGTACATCTTGTCTTCGATCTCCATCATGCTCGTGGCCGCGCCGTTGAGCTCGTGGTCCCACGACTCGACCTCGTCGGTGACGTCCTTGACGAGTCCGGCATCCACCTGGTCGCGAAGTCCGCCACCGCCCCACGACTGGAAGATGTCGGGGACGTCGCCCGCCTGAAGGTTCGTCTGCAGAGCCTTCTTGAACGCCTCGTTCTCCTGCACGGTGATCTTGATCGTGACGTTCGGGTGGTCCGCCATGTACTCGTCCGCGACCGCCTTCCACAGGCTGAGGCCCGGATCACTGTTCTGGATGTGCCACCAGTCGACGGTTACGGGTTCCCCGCCGGACGTCGTGGTGTCGCCGGCTCCCTCGTCCGCCGACTCGTCGTTCCCGCCGCACGACGCCAGCAGCAGCGCCAGAGCTGCGGCGACCGGCACGAGCTGAAGTCTGAGCCTGCGCTTTCTCCTCGTGACCGAAATGGGGTCCGCGTCGTCGGCACGCCGGTCGTTCATCACGCCTACCTCCTGTCCCTCGTCGACCTATCCGCCTTTGGCGCGGCCGATCATGGCGTACCGGCGATCGTTAGTCAACCGTTATCGATAACGATTTCGAAGCGTTATCATCGCCCTCCATGGGACGCGTGACGATCGGAGACGTAGCGGCGCATGCGGGTGTGTCCGTCTCGACGGTGTCGAAGGTGATCAACGACCGCTACGGCGTCGCCGAGACCACCTCCGCGCGGATCCGGACGGTGATCGACGAGCTGGGATACCACGCGAGCCTCGCCGGTCAGAGCTTGCGGAGCAGGCGCACGAACGTGATCGGCGTGCTCGTTCGTGACATCGAGCCGTTCAGCGCCGAGCTCCTCAAGGGGGTCGCCGAGGGCATCCAGGGCACGGGGTTCGAGCTCGTCGTCTTCTCCGGCTGTGGGCAGCAGCCCGACCAGGCAGGCTGGGAGCGCCGCTACCTCGCTCGGGTCAGCGGCACGCTCGCCGACGGCGTCATCCTCGTCACACCGGGCAGCGTCGATGCGGCGGCCGGCTCGCCGGTGGTTGCCGTCGACCACAACGTCCGTTCGTCAGCACTGCCGACGGTCGATTCGGAGAACTTTCTCGGCGCCGTCTCCGCCGTCGAGTACCTCATCGGGCTCGGCCATCGGCGAATCGGTTTCGTCGCCGGGCGGACCGATCTCGAGTCGGCGCGTTTGCGGGAGGCCGCGTACCGGCACGCACTCGAGCAGGCAGGGATCGCCTTCGACCCGCTCCTCGTCCAGGAGGGTGGCTTCCAGCCGGAGACGGCCCGCGACGCCACGGACAGGCTGCTGGCACTCGAGGTGCGACCGACGGCGATCTTCGCGGCCAACGACGGGATGGCGCTCGCGGTCATCTCCGCGGCGACCGCCCGCGGGCTCGCGATCCCGAGCGATCTGTCGGTCATCGGCTTCGACAACGTCCCGGAGTCGGCACTTGCCACGCCCCCGCTCACGACCGTCGAGCAGCCGATCCGGCAGATGGGCGTGGAAGCAGTCCGCATTCTGATGGCGTTGCTCGAGGACCCGACACGCGCGCCCGAGCGGGTGGTGCTGCCCACGCGGCTGATCGTCCGCCACTCGTGCCGGTCGCTCGCGACCGACGTCTGATCGCCGACTAGCCGCGAGCGGAGATACTCGACGAGGTCGCCCTTCTCGCCGCCGGTGAGCTTGAGCTTGTGGCAGCTGTCGTAGTGCTCGACGACCGACCTCAGCGTCGGGAAGCGGCCGTCGTGGTAGAAGCCGCCCTTGCTGCGGGCAAAGAGCCCCGCCAGCGGCGTCGTCCGGTATCGCAGCGTCGGCGAACGGTTGGCGGTGAAGGCGTCGATGCAGATCTCCTTCGGCTCGACGAGGTTCCAGCCGGGCTGGGTGCCGATCGGCTGCATGTGGCAGCCCTGGCAGCCGCCCTTGCCGTCGAAGACGGCGCGGCCGCGGCGCGCTGCCGCGGGGTCGAACGACCCTTTCGGCGGCTTCGGCGCGGGGAGAGCCAGCTGGTAGAAGTGAAGCGCCGGCAGCTTCGGCGTGATCAGATCGGGGCGGTTCCGGACATGGCCGAAGCGGTTCTTCGCAGCCACCGGGAACTGCTGCGCGTTGTCGAGCCGGTCGTCGTCGAAGTTGCCGCGGCCGTGCATCTCGAGGTTGGCGACGAGCGCATTCCAGTAGGTCACAGAGCCCCAGCCCGTGTACGTCGCAAGGTCGACGCCGGCGAGCCCGAACGCCGCCGGGATCAGCGTCGCCGCCGTCTTCCGTCGGGCCGGAAGGCCTTGCCGTCGAAGAAGAGCACCGCGTCGAACCTGCCCGGGCCCCAGCTGGCGAGGACCTTGTCGACCGTCGCCTCGTCGACGCCGAGGACATCGGTGAGCGGCTTCTTGTTCGGCGCGAGCCCGATGATCGCGCCGACGTTGAGGTCGCGGTTCGGCCAGCCGTCGAGGCGGCGACCGATGCCGGGCGCGAACGAGTCGTCGACCATGGAGTGGCAGGACGCGCAGGTGAGACCAACCGACGTCAGCCGGCCGCCGCGGTCGAAGAAGCCCTTGACGCCGACGACCGCATTCAGCTTCAGCAACGCCAACGTCACCGCCGGGTCGTTCAGATCGACCTTGCCGGCCTTGATCGCCGCCGCCGTCGTCCTTCGGGATCGCTGCCGAGTCGACCTTGAGCCCCGCGGCCAAGGCTGCCTTCGGGCTGAGGCCCGGGCCGACGCCGCCATTCTTCGCTCCGGCGATCGCGCGATGCAGCTGCAGCGCGTCGCCCCAGAAGGCCTGGTCGCCGAACGTGTCGTGGCGGAAGATGTTCCGCCCGGCGAGGAAGAGGGCGCGGTTGTTTCTCTCGTTGCGGGCGTCGGCGGCGGCACCTGACGGCTTCGCCTCGCTCGGTGAGACGGCGGCGAGCGTGCCGTTGACGATCACGAACGCCGACGTAGGCGACGAGCAGCGCGCCGACGAGCATGGCCAACCTGCCGAGCGATCTGCTGATCACCGCCAAATCGGGCTGCCTCTCCTCGGGAGCACCGAGCGTACGAATCGGCTGCGCGGCGACGCTGTGATCTCTGTCACATCCGGCCGATCGGTGAAGGGCTCTTCCGCCCTGGTCGCGGTCGGATCGACTCCGGCGACACCAGCAGTCGGTAGCTGTGCCCGGAGCGGGCGACAAACCCCGTCCGCTGCAGCTCGTCGATCGCCCGCGTCACCGTCTCCCGCGACGAGCCGACCATCTCCGCGAGCAGCGAGTGGCTGATCGGAAAGTCGATCCGCACTCCGTCCCGCGCGACCCGGCCGTAGTTGCGCGCCAGCTGCAGCAGTTTCCGCCGAACCCTCACGACGTGCCGCGCACTGGCGAAGTTGCTGAGGTTCTCCTGCTTCTCGCCGAGCAACGCCGTCAGGTGCTCGACCAGCGTCTGGGCCGTGCCCGGCAGCGCCATCAACTCGGCGGTGGCGAGAGGCGAGAGCACGGTCAGGCGCGACTCCACTAGGCCGGACAGCATCTCCTCCTCCGCCGGGGGCAGGATGAGGCGGCCCGGCCCCGCCTCGCAGGTGACGATCGACCGCGACGACTGCTCGAAGCTGGCTCGCAGGACGACGAACCCCCGCTCGACGAAGAGGAGCGGCGCGGAGTCGAACGAGCTGCGGAAGTACGCCTCGCCGGCCGCGATCTCGATCGTGGGACAAAGGGCCAGAAGCGCCTCGACCCGGCCGGACTCCGAGGCAGGAATCGAGGTCGAGCAGGCTGCGCAGGATCGTGCCGGAACCGTTGTGCACGAGGTGATAGGTGTCACAGCGCGCCTGCTTCTTACGCGATGTCCTCTTTCCGTTCCCCCGTTCGTCTTGGAGTCGACAACCGCGACGAAAAGGAGGACAGACCATGCTGTGCATGACCACCTATGACCAGAGCTACGTCGACGACTGCCGGTCGAAGATCGCCTTGCAGGTCTCCGCCTACCGAGCGCTGGCCTCCACGGCGAGAGGGACCGGCGCCGAGCGGTCGGAGTTCGACTCGGCGCTCGAGGCGTTCGAGCCCGTGTTCTTCAACAACATGGTGCTCGCGCTCGACAACTACTTCGTCCACCGGAGCCGGACGCTCGAGCTCAAGGATGGAAATCCGCTCAACGAGGTACGGGTGCTGTGCAACTCCATGACGAGCAACGACGGGATCGTGGCGGCCGACAAGCAGATCAAGCTGAATTCGACGACGTCGATTCTCAGGCATCAGGTCGGCGATCGGATCGAGCTGAGCGAGCAGGACTTCGTTCAGGTGTCCGAGGCCTTCTTCGCCGAGATCGAGAGCAAGTTCGTGTAGGACGCAGCCGATTTACCCGATTTACCGTCTGAGCTTCAGTCCTGGAGCTCTGCGAGCCGGCGTTCGAGGAAGCGCCGCTCGGCCTGCGAGTGAACGAGCGCGAGCGCGCGATCGTAGGCCGAGCGTGCCTCCTCGACGCGATCGAGCCGGCGCAGCAGCTCCGCGCGCGTCGCGTGCAGGTAGTGGTACTGCTCGAGGTCGATGCGCTCGACGAGGGAGAGAGCAGCCTCGGCATCGCCCGCTTCAGCGATGGCGGCGGCCTGGTTGAGCTCGACGACCGACGAGCCGGTGAGCTGGGCGAGCTCGCCGTAGAGGGCGGCCAGCTGCGGCCAGTCCTGGGGCTCGTCGAGGTGCAGCGCCGCGATCGCCGCCTGCAGCACGTAGGGACCGCGGCCGCCCAGCGCGAGCCCGCGAGCGAGTGCCACGCGTCCCTCGGCGATCTCGTCCACGTCCCAGAGCGAGCGATCCTGGTCGCGGAGGAGGACGACCGCCCCGTCGGCGAACCGCGCCTCGCGGCGGGCGTCGTTCATCAGCATCAGCGCCAGCAATCCGTGCACTTCCGGCTCGTCGGGCATCAGCTCGGCGAGCGCGCGGCCGAGCCGGATCGCCTCCGCGGCAAGATCGCCCCGGCCCCCGTAGCCCTCGTTGAAGATCAGATAGACGACCGCGAGCACCGCAGCGAGGCGGTCAGGGAGCAGGTGGGCGGGCGGCACGCGGAACGGGATGCCGGCGGTCTTGATCTTGGCCTTTGCGCGGACGAGCCGCTTGGCCATGGTCGGCTCGGGGACGAGGAAGGCGCGGGCGATCTCGTCCTTACTCAACCCACCCAGCGACCGCAGCGTCAGTGCGACCTGGGCATCGAGGTCGAGCGCCGGATGGCAGCAGGTGAAGACGAGCTCCAGCCGCTCGTCCGGAATGGTCGTCTCGTCCACTTCGTCCTCCGTGGCTTCGGGCAGGTCGAGGAGGCGGGTCTTCGCCGCGAGCGTGCGGTCGCGGCGGATCCGGTCGATCGCGCGGTTGCGTGCGGTGGTCACGAGCCAGGCGCGCGGATTTTCGGGAATCCCGGTGCGGGGCCAGCGCTCGGCGGCGATCGCGAACGCATCCTGCGCGGCTTCCTCGGCGAGGTCGAAGTCGCCGAGGAAGCCGATCAGCGCAGCGAGGACGCGGCCCCACTCGTCGCGGAAGATCTGGTCGAGGATTAGTACTCCACTACCGGGCGAACCTCGATCGCACCACCCATCCGAGCCGCGGGAATGCGGGCCGCGAGCTCGATCGCGGCGTCGAGGTCGTCGGCCTCGAACGTGAGCCAGCCGCCGAGCGCCTCCTTGACGGCGACGAACGGCCCGTCGGTCGTCAGCGTCCTGCCGTCCTGCACCCGCACGGTGGTCGCCGACTCGGGCGCCGCCAGCTGGACTGGGGCCGGCGTGACACCAGGCGTCTCGTTGATCGCCTGGTAGTCGGCGTAGACCGCCTGCTGCTCGTCTTCCGACAGGCGTCCCCACTCATCCGGGTTGTACGGGGTCGGGGTGTCACCCTGATGGATCAACAGCACGTACTTCACTTCCTCCTCCTCTCGTCGAGCATTGTCGCCTCCAAGACGAACGAGAGACGCGGAAGAGGACAGCGGCCTGCGGGGACTCGCCCGCGATCATCACGCGCGAGTCCCCGAAGACGAGCTACGTCGAGCTAGACAACCTCGGCTGGGCGCTCCGGGTCGGGAAGGAGCTCGATGTCGCCCTCGTGCGGCGACTCGATCGTGATGTTGGGAAGCAGCCGGTCGAGCCAGCGCGGGATATACCAGGATTTCTCGCCCAGGAGGGTGAGGAAGGCAGGCACGAGCGTCATCCGAATGATCAGCGCGTCGGTGAGGATCGCCACCGCGAGCAGCAGCCCGAATTCCTTCGAGATCCGGTCGGGAGTGAGGACGAAGGCGGCGAAGACGGTACCCATGATCAGCGCCGCCGCCACAACGACTCGCCCGATCGCAGCGATACCGTGTTCCACCGCTTCCCGCGTCGGCAGGCCGTGGACGTGCTCCTCCCGGATGCGGCTCATCAGGAAGACCATGTAGTCCATCGAGAGCCCGAAGAGGATCGCGAATGCGATAGGCGGCACGAACGTCTCGATCGGTCCCGTCCGGTCGAGGCCGGTCAGGCTCATCAGGTGGCCCTCCTGCACCACCAGCGTCAGCACGCCGAAGCCGACGAACGCCGACATGATGGTCGTGACCGCCGCTGTCAGCGAGATCACGATCGACCGGAAAGCCATCGCGAGGACGAGGAATGTGACGCCGATGATGTAGAGCAGGAAGATCGGTAAGCGCTCCATGATCCGTTCGGCGATGTCCTTGAACGCTGCGGTCTGGCCGGAGACGTAGGCGACCGCGTCGCCGCCTTCGGTCGCCACCGGCACGACGTCGTTCCGCAGACGGTCGACGAGCTTGCCCGTCGCCTCGTCCTGCGGCGCAGACGTCGGGGTGACGAAGACGATCGCAACGGTCTTCTCGTCGTTGAACTGCGGTTCGCCGACGGACGCCACGCCCTGGAAGCCCCTGCACGCGGTCGTGGATCTTCTCCGGCGCCTGCTCGTCGCCGTTCACGTCCACGACGATCGGGATCGGGCCGTTGAAGCCGGGGCCGAAGCCTTCCGCCAGGAGGTCGTAGGCGCGACGGGCTGTCTGCTCCTTGGGCTGGGTGCCCTGGTCGGACGCACCGAGACGGACGAGCGCCGACGTGCCTGCCAGCGCCAGGATCAGGATCAGCACGACCGGGAACACGACCTTCGCGTTCGCCGTGACGAAACGCCCCCAGCGGGCGATCGGAGTCTTCTCCCGAGCCGCCTCGGAGTCGTCGAGCTGACGAAGGAAGGGCACCTTCAGCCGGTCGATCTTGTGCCCCAGCTTTGCCAGCACCGAGATCAACAATGAGTTCGCGATCGCCACGGTCGTCAGTACGCCGAGCGCCGAGCCGATGCCGAGCTTGGTGACGAAGTCGAGGCCGAAGAAGGCCAGGCCGGTGACTGAGATCGCGACCGTGAGACCGCGAAGAGCACGGCGCGGCCCGCGGAGGATCCGGCCTCGGCCGCGGCGTCGACTGGCGACAGCCCCTCGTGCAAGAGCTGCCGGAAGCGGGTGACGATGAACAGGGAGTAGTCGATACCGACACCGAGACCGATCATCGAAACGAGCAGCGGCGTGATCGTGTTGATGTCGGTCAGGCCCGCGAGGATGAAGAGCAGGACGAACGCCGTCGCCAGCGCGGTCAGCGCGAGCAGAATCGGGATCGTCACCGCCACGAAAGTGCGGAAGACGACGATCAGGACGATCAGTGCCGCGAGCAGGCCGAGCAACTCCTGCGTCCCCTGCTCGATCGGGGGAACTCGGCATCGCCGTTGTACTCGACCGTGACGCCGGCGGGCGCGACCGCTTCGCGGACTGCATCCTGAACGGCGACGACGGCCTCGCGATCCTTGTCGAAGATCACCCGATCGAACTGGGCCTCCGCGTAGGCGATGCGCCCGTTGTCCGAGAACGTGTTGGCGTCGAACGGATCGCTGACGCTCTCGATCCCCGCCTCGTCCTCGGTCGGCTTGAACTCGGAGGTCTTGAGCTCCGCGATCGCGTCCTCAATCGCCTCCTTGCGCTCGGGCGTGTCCAGCCGCTCCCCGGGGGGCGCAGCGAAGACGAGATTCAGCACGCCGCCCTGCTCGGATGCGAACTCCGACTCGATCAAGTCGGTCGCCTTCTGAGTGTCCGAGCCCGGAATGTCGAACTCGTCCTTCAGGCTGCCACCGACCGTCACGAGGAGGGCGATCAGAACGACGACGATGCCGACCCAACTCAAGAAGACGCGCCGCGGATGCGTCGCGCAGGCTCGGTACCAGCGCGCAAGCGCGCCGGTGGAAAGGCGTTCGTGGGCCGCCAGCCGGTCCGGGGCGTCGCCCCCGTTCCCGTTGTTGCGCCGCTTCCTCCATCGTGCTCGGTCATCGTATCTGCCCCCTCGTGGCTCAGGTTTTCCATCAAGGACCGGCTGAAGTCCCCGAACTCATCGGTCGGCGATCAGGTGACGGGCGGCGGTCTCTAGTGAAAAAGCTACACATCCGGCCCCGTTACGCCGGGGCGCGATAGCCCGATCTCGGCCGAAATTGCGTCCGCCGTCCGCTTGACAGTCGGCCCGTAGCGCTCGATCAGATCGTCCATCGAGACCATGGACCGGTGCACGGCGAGGTTGAGCGCCGCCACGACGTCCCCTGACCTGGAGCGAATCGGGGCGGCGATCGACCGGAGCCCGTACGCGAGCTCCTCGTTGTTCACGGCCAGGCCCGTTGTCCGAACCCGCTCCATCTCGGCGCGAAGAGCGGCTCGATCGGTGATCGTGTTCGGGCCGCGAGCGACGAGGTCGGCCTGGTCGAGGATCTCCTCGAAGCGCTCCTCGGGGACGAACGCGAGCAGCGCCTTCCCGAGCCCGGTGCAGTAGGCCGGCAGGCGGGAGCCGACGTGGAGGTTGAGGTCGATCTGGCGCTGTCCCGAACGGGACGTCCGGCAACGCTCGATGTAGACCACGTCGGGCCCATCGAGAATCGCCATGTTGACGGTGAACCCGGTGGCGTCGCTGAGAGCCTGCAGGTGCGGAACGGAGATCTCGCGGATGTCCATCGAGTTGATCGCCGCAAAGCCCAGGTCGAGGACGCGCGGGCCGAGCCGGTAGCGCTTCGTCTCCGCGTCCTGCTGCAGGTAGCCGAGCGACGTCAGCGTTGCGATGTAGCGATGAGTGGTGCTACGGCTCAAGCTGAGCTCGCGCGAGAGCTCGCTGACCCCGATCGTCGATCTGTCGGACCCGAAGGCCGAGAGGATCGCGAGGCCACGTTCGAGCGACTGCGACCACGTGGCCTGCCGGGTCGAATCGGTAGATGTCACAGGGCTTCCGAAGCTAGCACGTTCCAAACTTCGGGACACGGCGTCTCGACTTGCGGGACGGGGCCGTCGTCAGGAGGATGCACTGAGATGCCTGAGCTGTACGAACTCGGCGCACTCGAGCTCGTCCGCCGTGTCCGCGCGCGGGAGGTGAGCCGGCGCCAGGTGCTCGAAGCGCACCTCGACCGGATCGAGGCTGTGGATGGGGTCGTCAACGCCGTCGTCGAGCGGGTCGACCGGGAGAAAGCGCTCGTCGGCGGCGGAGGCTGCGGACCGTGACCACGAGGTGCGCACGGACCTGCCGCTCGACGGCGTTCCCGTCTCGATCAAGGATCACTTCGACGTCGAGGGGATGCTGCACACGGAGGGTGTCCGCTGCGTTTGCCGACCGACGGTCCCCCGGTCACTCGGCGGTCGTTCAGCGGCTGCTCGACGCCGGTGCATTCGTCGTCGGCAAAAGCAACCAACCGGACTTCCAGATCCGCTGGAACACGGTCAACGACCTCTACGGCGCAACCCGAAATCCACGCGACACGAGCCTCACGGCCGGCGGCTCGTCGGGTGGAGACGCGGCCGCCGTTGCGAGCGGGATGGCCGCTCTGGGGCTCGGCGCCGACTACGGCGGGTCAATCCGCGTGCCTGCGAGCTTCTGCGGCGTCTTCGGCCTTCGTCCTTCGGCCGGCCGCGTGCCCGAGGTCCAGGCGCTCGATCCCGAGAAGGGCGGGATGACCCTCGACCTGATGAACTCACCGGGGCCGATCGCCCGCACGCTCGACGACCTCTGGGCCGCCTTCGTCGCGCTGGCCGGCCCGGATCCTCGCGACCCGGCGAGCGTTCCCGTCGCGGCACCCGAGCCCGTCGCCGGAAGGCAGGCGACGACGGTTCTCCGGATGTCCCGAGAGACCGGCGCCGTCGTCGAGCCCGAAGTCGAACGCGAGCTCGACCTCGTGTGTGCTGCGTTGGAGGCGGCCGGATACCGGGTCGTCGACGGTGGGATCCCGAATGCCACCCGCGCACCCGAGATCTGGGCCGAGCTGGTCGGGAACGAGCTGCTCCACTCGGCCCTCCCTGACTGGCACGGCCTGATCGCCGAGAGCAACCTGCAGCACATCGAGGCCATGTTCAGCCTCTTCGACCTGGGCGACAGCCTTGCCGCCTGGACCCGCTCGATCGTCGAGCGGCGTGAGACCGCTCAGGCGACCGCGCAGCTGATGCAGGAGCATCCGCTGATCGTCGCGCCGGTGGCGGGCATGAGGGCGCCCGCGCTCGACTTCGACCAGTACCTCGATCTGGACGCGACGCGCGACCTCTTCGACCACATGCGCAACGTCGTCTGGGTCAACCTGCTGAGCCTGCCCTCGCTCGCCCTGCCGAACGGGATCCAGCTCGTGGCGCGTCGATTCCACGAATCCGAGGCCGCTGCAGCCGCGGCTGCGGTCGTCGACGCGCTCGAGCCGGTTTCGATCGCCGAGCCCGCCCCGCCCCCCACCGACTCGAGAGGGAGACCATGAGCGAAGTGCTGCCGAAGACCGGCTTCCAGAGCCCGTACGACGTGCCCACGCCGGCAGGCGCCGAGGGCTGGGAGGAGATGTATCCGTACTACCTCCTCTTCGACCCCGCCCGCCGCGAAGAGGAAGAGAACCGATTCTGGTTCTACAACGGCATGCACTTCCCTGAGCCGATGCCCGCGTTTGACATGATCACCGGCGGCTCGTGTTATCAGTCGATTGGGCTCTACCAGGGTCGCGTCTTCTCCATCCCGACCGTGCTCGGCATCGAGCACCGCGTTGTGAACGGCTACATCTACATCACCTCCAACGAGGTGACCGACCCGGCCGAGATCGAGAAGCGGCTCGAGGTCTTCCTGCCGCGGATCGGCTTCTACTACGCCAACTGGGATTCGCTCGTCAACCGCTGGCAGGCCGAGGTCGACAAGCGGATCGAGGAGCTCGCGACGCTCGAGGTGCCGACGCTGCCCGAGCTCGAGGACGAGCAGGAGCTGATCCACGACCACAAGCTCGGCTCGAATTACCGGCTGATGCGCTCGTACGACCGGACGCTGCAGCTCTACAACGAGCTCAACCAGCTCCACTTCGAGCTGCTCCTGCTCGCTTACGGCGCCTACCTGACGTTCTTCCAGTTCTGCCAGGGCGCGTTCCCCGACATGGGCATGCAGACGATGACGCAGATGATCGCCGGCTACGACACGACCATGTTCCGGCCCGACGACGAGCTGAAGGCGCTCGCGCGCTCGGCGCTCGACAAGCACGTGGACGGTGCGTTCACAGACGGACGCTCCCACGAGGAGATCCTTGCCGAGCTGAGCGAGTCGGAACCGGGCCGCGAGTGGATCGCCGACCTCGAGTCGCGGCAGCACCCGTGGTTCTACATGTCCACCGGCGACGGCTTCTACCACCACCACCGAGCGTGGGCCGACGACCCGAGACTGCCGTTCGCTGCGATCGGCGGGTACATCCGGCAGCTCGGAGATGGCCGAAACCTCGAGCGGCCGAAGGAGCAGCTGCTCGCCGAGCGAGACCGAATCGCCTCCGAGTATTCGGCTCTGCTGCCAACCGACGAAGAGCGGACGCAGTTCGACGAGATGCTCGGGCTCTGCCGCCACGTCTTCCCCCACGCCGAAGGGCACAAGTTCTTCATCGAGCACTGGGGCACGTCGCTGTTCTTCAACAAGATGCGCGAGATCGGCCAGGTCTTCGTCGACCAGGGTTTCTTCGAGGAGGCGGACGACGTCTTCTTCCTCAACATCCACGAGGTGCACGAGGCCCTCTTCGACCTCGGCCTCGCCTGGTCCGGCGGCAAGCCCGGCCGGGGAACTCTTTTCTGGCCACCGCGAGTGGCACGGCGGAAGGAGATCCTCGCGAAGCTCGCAGAGTGGAGCCCGCCGCCCGCGCTCGGCACGGTGCCGGAGGTGATCAGCGACCCGACCGTGCAGCTGCTCTGGGGCATCACCGCAGACAGGCTGCACGCCTGGGCCGCGACGGCAGGCGCCGGCGACGGCGTTGGCGACGTGAGCGGCTACGCGGCCTCGCCGGGAGTCGCGGAAGGCGTGGCCCGCGTCGTCAGGAGCGTGGACGAGATCGGCACGGTGCAGCAGGACGAGATTCTCGTCTGCTCGGTCACCGCTCCGAGCTGGGGGCCCGTCTTCCCGAAGATCGCGGCGGCAGTCTCCGACATCGGCGGAATGATGTCTCACGCGGCGATCGTCGCCCGCGAATACGGCCTGCCAGCTGTTGTCGGTACAGGCAATGCGACCTCGGCCATCAAGACCGGCGACCGGGTCCGCGTCGACGGCAATACCGGCACCGTGACGATCCTGAGCTGATGTGAGCACGTCCCGGTTCACGATTCCCTTCGACGAGCTCAGCCTCGACCAGGTCGAGCTCGTCGGCGGCAAGAGCGCGCATCTCGGTGACCTGCTGCGGGCAGGCTTCCCCGTCCCACCTGGCTTCGCGATCACCGCCCTCGCGTTCGACCGCGTGGTCCAGCCGGGAGACGACCGAGCAGCGCTTGTGGCCCGGGAGATGCCGTCCGAGATCGCGAGCGAGATCGCGACTGCATACGCCGCACTCGGACGCCGAGTCGGGCGCGACGAGCCGCCGGTGGCTGTCCGCTCCAGCGCAGTCGCCGAGGACGCCGCCGACGCCAGCTTCGCAGGGGTTCAGGACACGTACCTCTGGTTGAGCGGGCTCGAAGAGGTGCTTCGCGGTGTCCAGCGCTGCTGGGCGAGCTACTTCAACCCAGAAGCGACGGCCTACCGCGCCCAGCACGCGGACGCTCGGACCGGCATGAGCGTCGCCGTCCAGTTCATGGTCGACGCCCGTGTGGCAGGCGTGATGTTCACGCTCAATCCGGTCAGCGGCGATCCTTCGTCGATCGCGATCGACGCGAGCTACGGCCTGGGTACGACCGTCGTCGGCGGCGAGGTCACTCCCGATTCGTTCCTCGTCTCGAAGGTCACGCGCGAGGTCGTCCGCAGCGTCGTCGGCGCGAAGGAGATCGAATGCGTCGCGGCGGCAAGCACGGACGGGACCGAGCTCATCAGCGTCGACTCCGACCGCCGCGCGAGGTTGTGCCTCGAGCCGGCCGAGATCGCGTCGCTCGTCGAGCTCGCGCGGGATGTCGAAGCCCACTACGGCCGCCACCAGGATCTGGAGTGGGCGATCGACCGCCGCCTAGGCGAGGTCTTCCTGCTTCAGAGCCGGCCGGAGACGGTGTGGAGCCAGAAACGCCGTACGCAACCGGCCGTCGCACCCGACGCACTCGCGGCGATCGCCGCCACCTTCCTCCGCGGCTCACGGACGGACAGGCAGCAGTGAGCGACGGCTCCGAGCTGAGCCCGGAGGACGTGAAGGAGATCCTTCGGCTGATCGACGAGTCCGAGTTCGACGAGCTCGAGCTCGAGACACCACGGTTCAGCCTTCGGTTCAGCCGTCGCGGAACCGGACCCACACCCGAGCCGGCCCCGACCGTGCTCTCGGGCCTCGTGGATGTGCCGGCTCCGGTCGTGGGTACCGTCTACCGCGCGCCTGCCCCCGGTGAGCCGCCCTTCGTCGAGGTCGGAAGCCGGGTCGACCGGGGCGCGCAACTCTGCATCATCGAGGTGATGAAGCTGATGAACAGCGTCGACGCGCCGCTGGGAGGCAGAGTGGCGGAGGTCTGCGTCGAGAATGGCGCGGCAGTCGGGTACGGGGACGTCCTCTTCAGAATCGAGCCCGATGCCTGACCGCGCGATCCGTCTCGTTGACACGACCGTGCGCGACGGCCATCAGAGCCTCTGGAGCGCAAACGCCCTCTCCACGCCGATGATCGCCGAGATCGCGCCCGTCCTCGACCGGGTCGGCTTCCACGCCATCGACTTCACGAGCTCCACCCACATGGCGATGGCGGTTCGCTGGCAGCGGGAGGACCCCTGGGAGCGAATTCGCGTCGTCCGCGACCTGATGCCCGAGACGAGGCTCGGCTTCATCACCCCGGGGATGCGCTTCATGGCGTGGTGGCGGGCGCCGGTCGACGTGATGCGACTGGCACTGGCCTGCGTGATCCGGAACGGTGTCCGCCGGATCTGGGTGGCCGAGTCGATGAACGACGTGACGACCGACCTTACGATCGCCGAGATCGTGAGAGACGAGGGAGCCGAAGAGATCGTGGTCGGTCTCGTCTACTCGATCAGCCCCGTCCACACCGACGACTACTACGCAGAGCGTGCGCAGGCCCTCGCGGCGAGCCCTCACGTCGATGTCCTGAACCTGAAGGATCCCGGTGGGCTGCTCACCCCGGAGCGGGTGCGCACCCTGGTGCCGGCGCTGCGGGCCGCCGCCCCGAACCTGCCGCTCGAGGTCCACTCACACATGACAGCGACGATGGGCGCAGCCTGTTACGCCGAAGCCGCCGAGCTGGGTGCCTCCTACCTCTGCACGGCAGCGAGGCCGCTCGCAAACGGTACGTCGCAGCCTTCGGCGGAGCAGACGATCGGGAACCTGCGAGAGCAGGGGTTTCGCGTCGACCTCGACGACGACGCACTGGACGAGGTCTCGCGTTACTTCACGAGCCTTGCAGCTGAGCTCGACCTGCCCGTCGGATCTCCCATCGAGTACGACGTCTCCGTCTACAAGCACCAGCTACCGGGCGGGATGACCTCGACTCTCCGCCGCCAGCTCGCGGAGATCGGCATGGAGCATCGCTGGCACGACATCCTCGACGAGCTCCCCCGCGTCCGCGAAGAGCTGGGCTGGCCGATCATGGTCACACCGCTGTCGCAGTTCGTCGGCGTCCAGGCGTTTCTGAACGTCACCAGCGGAGAGCGCTGGTCGCGGCTCCCGGACGAAGTGATCCGCTACGTGCTGGGCCAGTATGGCCCGCCCGCCGGTGAGATCGATCCCGACCTGAAGGCGCGGGTACAGGCCTCGCCGCGAGCCGAAGAGCTTGCCGGCGAAGAGCACGGAATGGGACTCGAGGCAGCCCGCGCGCGCTACGGCGACGCCATCAGCGACGAGCAGCTGCTCTTGCGGATGATGCTGCCGGAGCAGCAGGTCGAGGCGATCGTCCCGCCCGCCCGGAGACGCCCCCTCCCGCCAGACCGACATCCGCTGCGCTCGCTCGTGGAAGGGCTGGTCGAGCGGTCTCTCGACGACGTTGTGATCGAGCGGCCCGGACTGCGGCTACGAGCCCGCCGGGGAGGCGCCGCGTGACTGCCTTCCCCGGGGTCGAGGCGGTCGTCTTCGACGTGGACGGCACGCTCCTGCACACGCACGATCCGAACAGCGTCCGTGGCGCCACCGCGATACCCGGCGCCGTCGAGGCCGTCGAGCGCGTCCGGGCGAGCGGCCGGCCCGTCCTCTTCTTCACCAACGGCACCGGCCGGCCGCCCGCCGACTACGCAGCCGACCTGCGCACCGTGGGCTTCACGCTCACGGACGAGGAGTTCATGAACCCGGCTGTCGTGGCGGCGCGCTGGATTGAACGACGTCATCCCGGCAAGACCGTGCTCGTGCTTGGAGCGCCCGGGGTCGTCGCGCCGCTGAAAGAGCGCGGGATCGCGGTGATCGAGAGCTCCGAGCCTCGCGTCGCAGACGTCGTCCTCGTCGGCTGGGACCAGGTTCTGACGTACGACGCCCTCCGTGCGGCGTGCGATTCCGTCTGGGCAGGCGCTCCGCTCCTCGCAACGTCGACGGCCCGCACGTTCTCCGTCAACGGCGGTCCCGCACCCGGTTGGTCTGGCGCTGTGGTGGCCGGGATCCGCCAGACGACGGGCCGCCGGCCGCTGACGCTCGGCAAGCCGTCGCCTGCCGCGCTGCAGGAGATGTCGCGCGTGCTCGGGGTACCAGCGAGCCGCACCGCGGTCGTCGGCGACGACCTCTCACTCGAGATCGCCATGGCTCGCCGCGCGGGCGCGGCCGCGGCACTCGTGCTCACCGGCATCTCGACCGAAGCCGAGGCCCGGAACTGCCCGCCCGAACGCGCTCCGAATGCCATCCTGCCGGATGTCTCGTCCTTTCCGGAGCTCCTCTCGGGGCGCAGCCGGGGTTGCAATGACGTGTACCGATAGTCGGGATGATGTTTTGCCATCTCGAACAGCTTGATAGGGTCGATTCGAGACCCGCCGACGAAGGAGGACATGATGGATCTGCAGCAGGAGAAGGCGCAGACCGGCGCCTCGGAGGGCCGTCAGTTCATCGGCGGTGAGTGGGTCGATGCCGCCGGCGGGGGCACCTTCGAGTCCCGCGATCCGTTCACCGGCGAGACCGTCGCCGACGTCGCCGCGGGTGGCCGCGAGGACGCGGCGCAGGCCGTCGCAGCCGCCCAGGCCGCATTCCCCGAGTGGTCGAAGGCACCGCCCGCGGTGCGCCAGGGGATCTTCCTCAAGGCTGCCGACGTCCTCGAGTCGCGCCAGGACGAGATCGTCTCGCTGCTGGCGCGCGAGACCGGCTGCACCTTCGGCTTCGCGATGTTCCAGGCGCATGTCTTCGTGCCCGGCCTGCTTCGCCAGGCGGCGGCACTCGCGTATGCCCCGCTCGGCGAAGTGATCCCGTCGGACACAGGCGCGTTTTCGATGGGCTTGCGGCGGCCCGTCGGCGTCGTCGGCGCGATCGCGCCGTGGAACGCCGCGCTGATCCTTTCCGCTCGCTCGATCGCAGCGCCGTTGGCGCTGGGCAACACGGTCGTCCTGAAGCCGTCCGAGCTCTCGCCGATCGTCGGCGGGCTGATCTGGGGCGAGATCTTCACCGAGGCGGGGCTGCCGCCCGGCGTCTTGAACATCGTCACGCACGGCCCGGGCGAAGCAGGCCCGATCGGCGACGAGCTGGTCGAGAACCCGCACGTGCGCGTGCTCAACTTCACGGGCTCGACCGAGACCGGGCGCAAGCTCGCGGAAGCGGCGGGCAGAAACCTCAAGCGGATCGTGCTCGAGCTCGGCGGCTACAACCCGCTGATCATCCTCGCGGACGCGGACCTCGACTATGCGGTCAACGCCACGACCTTCGGCGCGTTCCTCCACCAGGGCCAGATCTGCATGTCGGCGCGCAAGATCATCGTCGAGCGTCCGATCGCCGACGCGTTCATCGCGAAGCTCGCCGAGAAGACCAAGGGTCTCAAGGCGGGCGACCCGAAGGAGCACGACACGATCATCGGCCCGCTGATCAACGAGAGCGCGCTGCAGGTGGTGAAAGACCGGGTCGCCGACGCCGTCAGCAAGGGCGCGAAGGTGATCGCCGGCGGCGAAGCGGAAGGGCCGTGCTTCCAGGCCACCCTCCTGACCGACGTCCCGGACGACTCCGACTTCGCGAAGGTGGAGACGTTCGGGCCGGTCGCTTCGATCGAGGTCGTCGACAGCGCCGAGGAGGCGGTCGACCGCGCGAACGCGACGACTTACGGCCTGGCGTCGGGGATCATCACCCAGGATGCAGACCGTGGCCTCGCACTGGCGCAGCGGGTCGAGGCAGGGATCGTCCACGTCAACGACCAGCCGGTCGGGGACGAGCCGCAGATGCCCTTCGGCGGCGTCAAGGACAGCGGCTTCGGCAGGTTCGGCGGCTCCGCGGTGGTGGACGAGTTCACCGAGCTCCGGTGGATCACGGTGCAGAGCGGCTCGCATCCGTTCCCCTTCTGATGGCCGAGCGCGTCTCGCTGGCGGAGGCCGTGGGCGAGCTGGTCCACGACGGTGACGTCGTGGCGCTCGAGGGCTTCACGCACCTCATCCCGCATGCCGCGGGTCACGAGCTGATCCGGCAGCGCAGGCGCGAGCTGACCCTCGTACGCATGACGCCGGACATCGTCTATGACCAGATGATCGGGATGGGCTGTGCCCGCGCGCTCGTGTTCTCCTGGGGCGGGAACCCCGGCGTCGGCTCGCTCCACCGGTTCCGCGACGCAGTCCAGTCGGGCTGGCCGGCGCCGCTGGAGCTCGACGAGCACTCGCACGCGGGCATGGCCGCCCGCTACGCGGCGGGGGCAGCAAACATCCCGTTCGGTGTGCTCCGGGGTTACACCGGAACGCAACTGGCCGAGCAAACGGCCTCGATCGCGAGCGTCACCTGCCCCTTCACCGGGGAGGAGTTGGCAGCCGTGAAGGCGCTCCGTCCCGACGTCGGCATCATCCACGCCCAGCAGGCGGATCAGGCCGGGAACGTCCAGATGTGGGGCATCACCGGCGTGCAGAAGGAGACCGTGCTCGCATCGCAACGCGCCATCGTGACGGTCGAGGAGATCGTTCCGGAGCTCGAGTTGCGGCCCGGCGGCGTCGTCATCCCCTCGTGGGCGCTCGATGCGGTGTGCGTCGCCCCAGGCGGCGCGCATCCCTCCTACGCGCACGACTACTACGACCGCGACAACGCCTTCTACCTCGAGTGGGACGCGATCAGCAGGGACCGCGATGTCTTCCTGGAATGGATCCGCCGCCACATCCTCGACACTGCTGACGTCGACGAATACCACGCCTCTCTCCAGATAGCGGCATGAGCGCCACGGTCACCTTCACCGCCGACGAGATGATGGCCGTCTCG
Organism: uncultured Gaiellaceae bacterium; assembly: GCA_963752405.1. Taxonomy (GTDB): domain Bacteria; phylum Actinomycetota; class Thermoleophilia; order Gaiellales; family Gaiellaceae; genus Gaiellasilicea. Next base: position 141,599 of record CAVVYB010000009.1, on the reverse strand, counting down.
GCCGCCCGCCTCCTGCGGGATGGGATGGTCTGCTTCGTGGGCATCGGACTTCCCTCGCAGGCGGCCAACCTGGCCAGACAGACGAGCGCCCCCGGGCTCGTGCTCGTCTACGAGAGCGGCACGATCGGCGCCAAGCCGACGCGTCTCCCGCTCTCGATCGGCGACGGGGAGCTGGCGGACACCGCGGACGCCGTCGTCTCGGTGCCCGAGATCTTTGCGTACTGGCTCCAGGCAGGCCGCATCGACGTCGGCTTCCTCGGCGCGGCGCAGATCGACCGGCACGCGAACCTGAACAGCACCGTCATCGGCCCCTACGACACACCCCGGGTGCGTTTGCCCGGAGCAGGAGGCGCCCCGGAGATCGCGACCTCCGCGAAGGAGGTGTTCGTGATGCTGCGCCAGAGCCTGCGCACATTCGTCTCGGAGCTCGACTTCCGCACCAGCGCGGGCGGCTCTGTCTCGACAGTCGTCACCGACCTCGGGATCCTCGAGCCGCGCGGCAGCGAACGTGAGCTGACGCTGACGGCTGTTCACCCCGGCGTCGACGTCGATCAGGCACGGGAGGCGACGGGGTGGGATCTGCGCGTCGGCGACGACCTCAGCCTGACGCCTGCGCCGACCGAAGCGGAGCTGAGGGCGTTGCGCGCGCTCGAGGCGAACGAGGCGAGGCGTGACCGAGGTCGATCCGCCGTACCTCTATCCCGACTACCGCTCGACCGTCCCCCGGGCTCCCTCGCGGGCGTTGCTGCCGGTACCCGAGGAGCTCCATCGGCTCGCCGGGCCTGTGTTCGGCGAGGACACGGTCTCGCCCGCCGACGCGGATCTCACGTCCGTCCACCCCGGCGAACCGCTCGGCGAGCGGATCATCGTCACCGGACGCGTCCTCGACGACGGCCGCCCGGTCCGGAATGCGCTGATCGAGGTCTGGCAGGCGAACGCAGCCGGCCGCTATCTCCACGAGGTCGACCAGCATCCCGCCCCGCTCGATCCGAACTTCACCGGCGCCGGGCGGACGATCACCGACGACGAGGGCCGCTACCGCTTCGTCACGGTGAAGCCCGGCGCCTATCCGTGGAAGAACCACCCGAACGCCTGGCGGCCGGCGCACATCCACTTCTCCATCTTCGGCCGCTCCTTCACGCAACGGCTCGTCACGCAGATGTACTTCCCCGGCGATCCGCTGTTCCCGTTCGACCCGATCTTCAACTCCGTCGCGCGACGCGAAGGCTCGTGAGCTCCTGATCGCCCGGTTCGACCTGGAGACGACGCAGCCCGAGTGGGCCCTCGGCTTCCAGTGGGACATCATCCTCCGATCGACGCCGTTCGAGAGAATGAGGACGCCTTCGCAGACGGCCGGCCCGTTCTTCCGCATCGGGCTCTGCGCCGAGCCGCAGAACGAGTTGCCCAACGGCAGCATCCGGATCGAGGGCCGGCTTTTCGACGGCGAGAACGCGCCGATCCAGGACGCCATGCTCGAGCTCTGGAGCCCGGAGCACGGCTTCGGCCGTTGCCCCACCGACGATGAAGGCCGTTTCTCGTTCCTCGTGCCGGAAGGCGCCGGCCGGTTCGAGCTGATGGTGTTCGCCCGCGGGCTCCTGAAAGCGGCACTCACCCGGATCTACCTCGACGGCGCCGCCGAGGACGAGACGATGGTTGCCGTGCCCTCCGGCGACGGCTATCGCTTCGACATCCGCCTCCAGGGCGACGCCGCGACCGGCTTTTTCGAGCTCTGACCACCTACGACTCCGAGGAGAACGATCATCAGCGACCGCACGAAGCCCCCGTTCCGCGCCGACCACGTCGGCAGCCTGCTCCGGCCGGCCCGATTGCTGCAGGCGCGCGACGACCATGCCGCCGGCCGGATCGACCCGGCGGAGCTCCGTCAGGTCGAGAACGAGTCCATCGAAGGGATCGTGCGGAAGCAGGAGGAGGTCGGCCTCCGCTCGGCGACGGACGGTGAGCTCCGCCGCGCCTCCTGGCACATGGACTTCATCTACCAGCTGGACGGGATCACGAAGGAGGCCGGCCACATCGCGGTCACCTTCCACAACGAGGACGGCGACATCGAGTGGACGCCGGCCGCGCTGCACGTCGTCGGAAAGCTCGGCGTCTCGGAGACGATCTTCGGCGACGACTTCGCTTCCTTCAGAACTCGGTCAACACGAACCTGCCGAAGCTGACGATCCCCTCGCCGAGCATGGTCCACTACCGCGGAGGCAAGGCGGCCGTCGACCCGGCCGTCTACCCGACGCTCGACGAGTTCTGGTCCGACCTGACGGCCGCCTACCGGGACGAGGTGCGCCGACTCGGCGAGCTCGGGTGCACCTACCTGCAGGTCGACGACACGAGCCTCGCCTACATGAACGACCCGCATCAACGGGACTACATCGCCTCGATCGGCGGCGACCCCGAGCGCCAGCACGTCGAGTACATCCGTCACATCAACGAAGCGCTGGCCGACCGCCCGGCCGGGATGTCGGTGACGACCCACATGTGCCGCGGCAACTTCCGCTCCTCGTGGGCGGCGGAGGGCGGCTACGACTTCGTCGCGGAAGAGCTCCTGAACGAGCTCCAGGTGGACGGGTTCTTCATGGAGTGGGACGACGAGCGCTCGGGCGGCTTCGAGCCACTGCGCTTCCTGCCCAAGGGCGACAAGCAGGTCGTGCTCGGCCTCGTGACGACGAAGCGAGGCGAGCTCGAGTCGAAGGACGAGCTGAAGCGCCGCATCGAGGAGGCGGCGAAGCACGCGCCGCTCGAGCAGCTCTGCCTCTCCCCGCAGTGCGGCTTCTCCTCGACGGTCGAGGGCAACGTCGCTGACCGAGGACGAGCAGTGGGCGAAGCTCGCCCTGATCGTCGAGGTCGCCGACGAGGTCTGGGGCTCGTGAGCCGCACCGTCCGCGATGCGACGTTCGAGGTCTTCCGCCGGCGCGGCCTGACGACGATCTTCTCCAACCCCGGCTCCACCGAGGTGCCCTTCCTCGCCGGGCTCCCCGACGACCTCCGGTTCGTGCTCGGGCTGCACGAGGGCTCCGTGCTCGGGATGGCGACCGGCTACGCGATCGGGCGCGGCGAGCCCGCGCTCGTGCTCGTCCACACGACCGCCGGCCTCGGCAACTCGGTCGGCGGCATCGCGACCGCGCGCGTCAACCGGGCGCCGCTGGTGATCATCGTCGGCCAGCAGGACCGGCGCCACCTCGTCTTCGAGCCCTTCCTGGCAGGACGCCTGCGCGGCCTCGCCGGCGACTATCCGGTCTGGGTCGACGAGCCCGTCCGCGCGCAGGACGTTCCGGGCGCGATCGACCGCGCCTACCACGAAGCGGCCACCGCCCGCGGCCCTGCGCTCGTGATCGTGCCGATGGACGACTGGCTGCAGGAAGCCGACCCCGAGCGTGAGGACGCTTCAGCCGGCGCGGGTGATGCGCGCGCACGCCGTCGACGAGGCGGCGGTGGCGGAGCTTGCGGCCTTCCTCGAGAGCGGACGCTCGCCGGCACTCGTCGTGGGCGCCGGCGCCGACGGGCCCGAGACGTGGGAGGCGCTCATCGAGCTGGCGGAGCGGCTCGTCGCACCGGTCTTCCAGGAATCCTTCGGCGCCCACGCCGGCTTCCCCCAGGACCATCGCCTGTTCGCCGGCGTTCTGCCGGCGGATCGCCCCCGCCTGCGCGAGCGGCTGGCGCCCTACGACGTCGTCCTGGTGGTCGGAGCGGGCGCGTTCCGCCAGTCCCCGTGGACGCCCGGGCCGCTTCACCGACGAAGGAACGCGCGTGGCGCTCGTCAGCGAAGACCCGGCCGAGGCGCACCGCAGCCCGGTCGAGCTGGCCGTCCTCGCGCCGCCCGCCGCCGCGGCTCGAGCGCTCGCCGGCCGGCTGCCGCAGCGGGACGCCGACCCGCCGCAGCAGTTCCGCTCCCCGCCGCCCCCCGCTCCGCCGCGGCCCGGCGAGCCGCTCGACGGCGAGCCACGTGCTGGCCGCGCTCGCAGAGCGCCTGCCGGCGGAGGCAATCGTCCTCGAGGAGGCGCCCGTCGACCGGCCCGAGATCCACGACCGGCTCCTCGCCCGCCGTCCGCTCGGCTACGTCAGCGCGGCCATGGGCGGTCTCGGCTTCGGCGTCCCTGCGGCGGCCGGCCTGCGCATGGCGCTCCCGGACCGGCCCGTGGTGGCGGTGCTCGGAGACGGCGCGTCGCTCTACGGGATTCAGGGGCTCTGGAGCGCCGCGCACTACCGCGCGGGCGTGCTCTACGTGATCCTCTCGAACGGCGGCTACGTGATCATGGACCGGCTCGCGGAACGATCGGGAAACGACGGTCCGTGGCCCGGCTTCGGCGACATCGACATCGCTGCGATCGCACGAGGGTTCTGCTGCCCGGCCCAGCGCGTGACCACCCACGAGGAACTGGTGGCCGCGCTCGACGACGCGATCCCGACTCTTGCCGGGCGTGAGGAGCCGCTGCTTCTCGACGTCGTGATCGCGCCGACCACCACGTTCGCTCCCTGACGGAGGAGGGCGCCGCTCGTCATGAGGTCACACCCTTCGTCGCAGAATCACCCCGGAGCGCGACCGCACTTGTATGCAAACGGAGGTCATGTGCGGCCCCGGAGTCCCATTGCTGGACTCTGCACGGGTGGTGTTGTATACATGCGCACGATGTCCTCGCGACGCTCTCGTCGAGCCGCCGCGAGTCAGTCCCACGGCTCACTCAACAACCAGAGCGGGTACTCGTCGGAGATGTCGACAACACAGGAGCCGGGTCGAGGTAGTCGCTGACCGGTTCCGTGGGGCGAGAGCGTCTCGTCGGAGCCAGTCTTGTCGTTGCCAGGCATGACGGAAGGAGTCAGGGTGAAGCGGTACAGATTGACTGCGGCAGTCGGAGCTGTGGCGATGTTCACAGCCGTGCTGGGCGGGTCGAGTGCGTACGGCGGGTCGAGCGAATCCGCGGCGCCAAGCCCGATCAAGCTGGGCGTGCTGACGCCGCTCACAGGGCCCTTCGCGCCATGGGGCATCCAGGTACGCGCAGGGGCGGCTCTTGCCGTCAACGAGATCAACAGGTCGGGCGGCGTGAAGGGGCGTGGAGGGGGACGGCTGATCAATCTCGCCGTCGCGGACGACCAGTCCACGAACACGAACGCGGCCATCGACGGCTTCAGACGCCTGACCCAGCAGGAGGGAGTCCGTCTCGGTCGGGGGCATCATCGGCAGTCCGATCGGGCTGGCAACCTCGCGGCTCGCCGAGGAGGCGAAGATCCCGTTGTTCCTCGTCAAGTCGGGGAACAACGAGATCCTGACGCAGTCGAGTCGCTACACATTCCGTACCTGCCTGCCCTCTGCGGCCATGGTTGCCCAGTCGGTCGTGCAGTTCGCGCAGCGCCGGGAGATCTCGAGCGTTGGCGTGATGATCGCCGATTACGCGTGGGGCCAGTCGTTCAAGTCGTCGCTCGAGGATGCGGCCAAGTCCGCGCCGAACGTCAAGTTCAACGTCCAGGTTGCGCCGGTTCCGACGACCAACTTCACGCCGTATCTGCGTGCGTTCGGCCACGTGTCGTTGATCGTTGCGACGGGCCATCCTCCGGGAGCGCCGCTGGTCCTGGCTCAGTCGGGACAGCTGGGCTTGAAGGCGCCGGTGATCGGTGCGGATGGGCCATGGTCGCTCACGGCGAAGAACGCCGCCTCGGCGGCGTTCGGCCGCTACAGCGACTTCAAGTGCATGGCCTCGGCTAGCAAGGAGTACAAGAGTCTCGCGAAGCGCTACCTGCGGACGTTCCCGCAGAACGAGTTCATGGAGGACGACGCGCTGGCAGGCTATGCCTACGTGAAGATCGTCGCGGAGGCGATCAGCAAGGTCGGGACGAACAGCCAGCGGATCGCCGCCTACGTCCACGCCAACACGTTCAACATCCCCGGGTACGCGTGGCCGCTCAAGTGGACGCAGTGGGGCGAGATGATCGGAGCCCGACCGCAGTTCGCCATCCTGACCAGGGGCAACCCGCCCGAGGCCGGGTTGAACACCGCGTCGGCCACTTTCTGGCCGAGGGTCGTGTTCAAGTCGCCGGCGCTGACCCCCAACCGCCCTCCGGAGTAGAAGTGGAGACCGGATCTGCTGCTCGAGGTTGACGCGGTTGCGAAGCGCTTCGGCGGCCTGCCGGCCGTCGACGGCGTGACGTTCGGGATCGACGACGGCGACATCGTTGCCGTCGTCGGTCCGAACGGGGCCGGGAAGAGCACGCTCCTGAAGCTCATCGTCGGGCTGGAGCGGCCGACGCGCGGCAGCGTGCGGCTCGAAGGCGCGAGGATCGACGGTCTGCCCGCCCATCGAGTGAGGCAGAGAGGGATCGCGATGGCCATGCAGCGACCGCTGCCCTTCGGGTCGATGACGGTGCTGGAGAACGCTGTCCTCGGTGCGATGTTCGGTGGGAGCGACGGCGTCGTCGGCGAGCGGGAGGCGCGGCGACGGGCCTCCGACGCGTTGGCGTTCGTCGGGCTGGACAGCCGTGCCGAGCAGCCGGTCTCGAGCCTGAACCTCCATCAGCAGCGGTTTCTCGAGCTGGCCAAGGCGCTCGCGGGCCAGCCGAAGGTGCTGCTGCTCGACGAGGTGATGGCCGGTCTCAACGAGGCAGAGCTCGCCGCCTCGGTCGAGATCGTCCGGAACGCCCGCGACCAGCTCGGGATGACCATCCTGTGGGTCGAGCATGTGATGAGCGCCGTCATTCAGCTCGCCGAGCGTGCGATCGTCCTCAACTTCGGGCAGATTCTCGCCGAGGGCGTGCCCGAGGTCGTCATGAGGGATCCGCAGGTCGTCGACGCCTACCTCGGGCGGGCCCGAGTTGCTTGAGGTCGAAGGACTGGCGGCCGGGTACCTCGGCGAACGCGTCATCGACGGTATCGACATCGTGGTCGGCACGGGTGAAGCGGTGGCGATCATCGGCTCGAACGGCGCGGGCAAGACGACACTCTTCCGGGCCATCGCCGGGCTGCTCCCGGCGATGGACGGCCGAGTCGTCCTGGACGGGGAGGATCTGACGCGCCGACCTGCACACCGGGTATCCCGCGCGGGGATCGCGTATGTCCCGGCCGAGCGGCACCTGTTTCCGGCAATGTCGCTGAAGAGCAATCTCACTCTGGGGGCGTATCCCAGGCGGCCCGATGCTGCGACGCTGGAGCTCGTGTACGACCTCTTCCCGCGGCTGAAGGAGCGACAGCGCCAGCAGGCAGGAACCCTCAGCGGAGGCGAGCAGCAGATGCTGGCGGTGGGTCGTGCGCTGATGGCGCGACCGCGGCTGCTGATGCTCGACGAGCCGACGACCGGTCTTGCGCCGATCATCGCCCAGTCGGCGTTCGAGGCGCTCGAGGGGCTCAAGAACGAGGGTATGACGCTGCTGATCGCGGAGCAGCAGGTGCCGCTCGCTCTGTCGGTCGCCGACCGCGGCTACGTGCTCGAGAACGGTCGGATCCGTCTGACCGGGACGTCGGAGGAGCTCGACCGGAACCCGGAGGTACAACGCGCGTACCTCGGTGTGGCATGAGCGGGTTCGCCGGCGCGGAGCGGGGATGAGGGCGGCCATTCTCGACGGGATCGTGCTCGGCCTCGCCTTCGGCCTGCTCGGCGTCGGGATGACGCTGGTCTACGGCCTCGGCGGCGTCCTCAACCTCGCATACGGCCAGATCGTGGTGCTCGCGGCGATCGTCATCTCGCTCGTCATGGAGGACGGTAGGGCGACGATCGTGGCAGCGCTCGTGGGCGTGCTGGCGGCTGCGGGTCTCGCCGTGCTCCTGGACCTGACGCTGATGCGGCCCGTCTACCGCCAGCACGGCGAGGAGCGGACGCTGCTGGGCCTCCTGCTGACGCTCGGCGTCGCGTTCGTGATCGGGGGTCTGCTCACGTGGCGCTACCCCTCCGGCGCGCTGTACATCTACATCGGCGGGGAGCCGGTCTCGGTCGTCGGCGTGCCGATGGCAGTGGGGAGCATCTGGGCGTCCGTGATCGCGGTCGCGGTAGGCGCGGCGCTCCTTGTCTTCTTCGGCGTGACGACCTTCGGGCGTGGCGTTCGGTCCGTGATCCAGGACGAGGTCGGCTCGCGGCTCGTCGGCATCAACCCGTCCTTCGTCAGAACGGTCGTCTTCGCGCTGAGCGGAGCGCTGGCCGGGGTCGTCGCGATCACTCACTCGATGAGCGGGCCGTTGACCGTGAACGCGGGTTTCGAGCTCACCACCTTCGCGCTGATCGTCACCGTCGTGGGCGGTCTCGGCAGCGTCGGCGGCGCGTTTCTCGCCGGAATTCTCCTCGGCGTCGTGAACAGCCTGAGCGCCCACTACATCGGCCAATACGTCACGACGATCATCCTGCTGGGCGCGGCGGCCCTGACGATCCTGATCCGACCACGCGGGCTGTTCGGGCGGTAGGGGATGGCGGCGACGACCACCCAGGGCCGTTCCGGCGGGTTCCTCTCAGGCCGGGTCGGCTGGGCACTGCTGCCGATCGTCGTCACGGCTGTGGTGCTGGCGGTGCTCCCGTCGGTCTGGTTCGGCGACTCGCCCTATACGACGTCGCTCGCCGTGCAGGCGATGGTGTTCGCCGCGTACGGCGTCGGGTTCAACCTGATCTTCGGCAGCACCAACCAGCTCTTCCTCTGCGTGGGCGCACTGGCGGGGGTCGGCGGGTACGGGGCGGCGATCCTCACCGACCAGACATCGCTGCCGATGGCCGCGGGGGTGGTCGTCGGCACGGCGAGCGCCGCGATTGTCGGCGGGCTGCTGAGCTGGATTGCCGTGCGGCGCTCGCTCGGCATCATCTTCACCGGCATCGTCACGCTCGTCTTCTCTCTGGCGTTCGCCAACCTGCTGCTCGGCCAGCGCGAGTACACGGGGTCCGAGACCGGTCTCGTCGTGACGGGAGCTCCACCCGAGATAGCCGACGATCAGGTCGGTGGCTACTACCTCTTCGCCGGCCTCCTCGTCGGGTTCCTGATCGTCTTCCGGGCGCTCCAGCTCTCGCATGTCGGCTGGGCGTTTCGGGCACTTCGCGACGACGAGCTGGCCGCCGAGCTGGCGGGTGTGAACGTGGCGCGATACCGGATCTATGCCGCGACGATCGGCTCGGCGATGATCGGCCTCACGGGCGCGCTCCTCGCGTACAGCGCAGGCTTCATCAGCCCGACGACATACAGCTTCGACCGTGTCGACGTGCGCGTTCTCGTGATGGTCGCGTTCGGAGGCCTCGGCACGCTGCTCGGGCCGGTCATCGGCGCCTCCGTCTTCGCGGTCGTCGACGAGCGGCTGACGGCAAGCCTCGAGTTCCGCGAGGTCCTGTACGGCGTGGTCGTGATCGCCATCTTCCTCTTCTTCAAGCACGGCGTGGTGCATGCCATCGTCGCTCTGTACGACCGTCTCGGCGGCCCTCGTCGACGTTCGCAGCCAGACCTCCAACCGTCTCGCGAGTAGGAGGCTACGACTGTGCCACGCGGGGACCACGCGAACTCGCTGACCACGAAGGCGACGCTCGGGCTCCGCGAGCTCCTGCTCAGCGGGGCCTTCAAGCCGCGCGAGCGCGTCGCTGAGCTCCGCCTTGTCGAGGAGCTCGGTGTGTCGCGGACCCCGCTCCGATCGGCCCTCGTGACGCTCGAGCACGAGGGTCTCCTCGAGACACTCCCGGGCGGCGGGTTCGCTGTACGTGAGTTCACGCGCACAGATATCGACGACGCGATCGAGCTACGCGGCGTGCTCGAGGGCACAGCGGCGCGCCTCGCGGCGGAGCGGCTCGAGTCGGCGGACGAGCTCGGACCGTTGCGCGAATGCTGTCGGGAGCTGGACGCGATCGTCCGGACGCAGAGCATCGAGACGTTCATGGCCTACCTCCGCCTCAACGAGGAGTTCCACCACCTGTTTCGCGAGCTCGCCAAGAGCGCGCAGCTCGGACGCGCGCTCGACCATGCGCTCGCGCTGCCGTTCGCACCGCCGAGCGCTCTGCTGATGGTGCACTCGGCGCTACCCCAGTCGTGGGAGCTCCTGCTCGTGGCGCAGCACCAGCATCAAGCACTCGTCGACGCGATCGGACGACGTGAGGGAGCGCGTGCCGACGCGATCGCACGAGAGCATGCGCGCATCGCACGCCGGAACCTCGACATCGCGCTCGAGAACCGCCACCTCCTCGAGCGCGTGCCGGGCTTGACGCTTCTCCGCCTCCCCGCGGCCACGCGACGAGAAAGGAGCGCAACGTGAGCGCACGGAGTCTCGAAGACGTACTGGTGACGGCCGAGAGCCCGGTCGAGTTGCTACGCAACGCGAAGGCCGGGCCGAACGTCTATCCGGGCGTGCCGCCGGAGTTCACGAACTGGCGCGACGAGCAGCGAGCCTGGCAGGAGTCCTGTGTCCTGTTCAACCTCTCGTACCACATGAACGACCTGAGGGTGGAGGGCCCGGACGCGCTCAGACTGCTCTCGCACCTCGCGGTCAACAGCTTTGACGGATTCACGGGCGACCGAGCCAAGCACTTCGTGCCGTGCAGCCCCGACGGCTACGTCATCGGAGACGTCATCCTGTTCGCGCTCGGATCCGACCGCTACGACCTGGTTGGCCGAGCTCCCGCGCTCAACTGGATCATCTACCACGCGGAGAGCGGCGCGTACGACGTCACCGTCGACCTCGACGTCCGGAGCGCGCTGCGCACCGACGGACGGCGCAGGTGCTACCGCTTCCAGGTGCAGGGTCCGAACGCGATGCGGGTGATCGAGAAGGCGCTGCGAGGTGCCCCACCCGAGCTCGGGTTCTTCCGCACGACGACGGTGACGATGGCGGGCAAGACCGTCGGCGCGCTGCGCCACGGCATGGTCGGCCAGCCGGGCTGGGAGCTCTTCGGCCCCTGGGACGACGGCGAAGCCGTGCTCGAGGCGCTCCTTGCGGCCGGCGAGGAGTTCGGCCTGCGACGGGCCGGCGCTCGGGCGTACTCGTCGAACACGCTCGAGTCGGGTTGGATCCCCTCGCCGCTACCGGCCGTGTACTCCGGCGAGAGCACGAAGGCTTACCGCGAATGGCTGCCCGCTACGGGGTACGAGGGGTCTGCGTCGATCGGCGGCAGCTTTGTCTCCGACGACATCGAGGACTACTACTTCACGCCGTGGGACCTCGGCTACGGAAGTTACGCCGTCTTCGACCACGACTTCATCGGACGGGAGGCGCTGGAAGCGAAGGCCCGCGGAGATCACCGAACGAAGGTCACGCTGGCGCTCGACGACGGGGACGTGACCCGCACGATCGGGACGATGTTCGGGGCGGGGGAGCGGGCGAAGTTCATGGACTGGCCATCGGCGGTGTACTCGATGCACCAGTTCGATCGGGTCACGGTCGATGGGGAGACGGTCGGCGTTTCCACCTGGATCGGCTACAGCTCGAACGAGGGCAAGATGCTGACTCTCGCCGTTCTGGATGCCGTGCACGCCGAGCCCGGCACCGAGGTGACGTTCGTCTGGGGAGAGCAAGACGGCGGCACTTCGAAGCCCACCGTCGAGCCTCACGTCCAGGTCGAAATCCGTGCGGTGGTCAGCCCGGTGCCGTACGTCGAAGCGATTCGGACGTCGTACGCCCCCGGCGGCTGGCGCGCGTCGCGTGCCTGAGCCAGCGCTGCGGTTGGCCACCACCCCTCGAAAGCCCGAAGCCATGTCGAATATCCACGACGCTGTTCCAACAGACGGGGCACCGCGCGCGCCGGGGATGCTGTTCTTCGCCGCGGTCGTCCTGCTCGGCGCGAACCTGCGAGCGGTGTTCTCGAGCCTGCCGCCGCTGCTCGAAGACGTGCGTGCCGACCTCGGACTCTCCGCGGCCGCAGCGGGCCTGCTGACCACGTTACCGCTCCTCTGTTTCGGCCTGCTCGCGCCCCTCGCTCCGGCACTTATCCGCCGCATCTCGATCGAGCGGGTCTTGGGAGCGTGTCTCGCGCTCACCGCATTCGGGTCCGGGCTCCGCGGAATCGGCGGCACCGCCGGGCTGTTCGCCGGAACGCTCGTCGCCGGCTCGGCCGTTGCGATTGCCCAGACGACCGTGCCGACGCTGATCCGGGTCCGTTTCCGCGGTCACAGCGGCAGCCTCACCGGCGCCTTCTCGATGGCGCTGCCGCTGGGAGCGGCCGCCGCGGCAGCAGTGGCGGTGCCGCTCGAGCGCCTCTTCGACGACAGCTGGCGCGCCGCCCTCGCCGTGTTCGCCGTGCCGGCGATCGTCGCGGCCGTGCTCTGGCTGCCGCCGGCCGCACGCGAGCGGACGGTGGTTCGCCACGCGCAGTCGTTCGGCTTTCACAACCTTGCCCGCTCGTGGTCGCTCGCGGCGTACTTCGGCCTGCAGGCGATGGCGTTCTACTGCGGCCTCACCTGGCTGCCGACGATCCTCCAGCACGAGGGCTACTCGGAGGCGGCGGCCGGATCGCTCCTGGCGCTCGTGAGCGCGGTCCAAATCGCCCCGGCAATGCTCGTCCCCGTCGTCGCGAGCCGCCTTCGCGACCAGAGGCCGACGCTGCTCGTGGTCGTCGCGATCGCGGCGGCGGGGTTCCTCGGCCTCCTCCTTGCGCCGGGAGCCGCCGCGGTCTGGATGGTCGTCATCGGCCTGGGCCAGGGTGGCTCGCTCGGGCTCGGGCTGATCCTCCCGGTTCTCCGCGGTGCGGGCGCGGCCGCCGTCGCCGCGTTGACCGCGCTGACCCTCTCGGCGGGGTACCTGCTCGCGTCCGTCGGGCCGACCCTTCTCGGCCTCGCCCGCGACGTCAGCGGGGGCTGGACCGTGCCGCTGATCGCGCTGATCGCGATCACGCTGGCGGAGCTCGTGCCCGGGTGGAAGGCAACCGCGAGCTGGACGATCGGTGACCGGGATCTCGAGCCATGACAGCGGGCGAGCCGTGAACCACTACGATCGCGGCATGTCGGCGTTCGACGGCCTCTTCGTCCCCGCCGAGCTCCGGGCCGCCGTCTCACCGCGGGCGTGGCTCGAGGCAATGCTCGACGCCGAGCGGGCGCTCGTCGAGCGCCGGGGCGGCCGCCGGCACGGTGCCCGTGCACGTCGCAACCGAGATCGCCGACGCCTGCGACCCCGAACGCTTCGACTTCGAGCAGCTCGTGGACGAAGGTCGGGCTGTCGGCAACCTCGCGGAGCCTCTGGTTCGCGCTCTGGCGAGCTCAGTCGGCGATGAGGCGGCGCGTCACGTGCACCGCGGCGCGACCAGCCAGGACATCGTCGACACGGCGGCGATGCTCGTCTCCCGGCGGGCGCTCGCGCTCGTGCTCGCGGAGGCAGACGACGTGGCGGCGGCCAGTGCGGCGCTCGCGAGCGAGCATCGCGACACGCTGATGGTCGCCCGGACACTTCTCCAGCACGCCGTGCCGACGACCTTCGGCGTCAAGGCCGCCGGCTGGCTCACGGCGATCGTCGAGGCGCGCGTGCGACTCGAGCAGGTGTCCCGAGAGCGGCTTGCGGCACAGCTGGGTGGAGCGGCCGGGACCCTCGCCGGGTTCGGCGATCAGGGCATCGAGCTCGCCGACCTCTACGCCCGAGAGCTCGGCCTCCAGGCTCCGACACTCCCGTGGCACACGAACCGGACTCGCGTTGCCGAGCTCGGGGCCGCGCTTGCGATCACCGCCGGTGTCGCCTCGAAGATCGCCCTCGATCTCGTGCTGCTCGCGCAGACAGAGGTCGGCGAGGTAGCGGAAGGCCAGGGCACGGGACGGTCCTCGACGATGCCCCAGAAGCGCAACCCGATCGGCTCGACGCTCGCGCGCGCCAGTGCGCGGCTCGCCGCGGCTCATGCCACCGTCCTCATCGGGTCGCTGGAGCAGGAGCACGAGCGCGGCGCGGGCGCGTGGCAGGCCGAGTGGGAGGCGCTCGCGGGTGCGCTCGCGCACACCGGCGGCGCGCTCCACGCGCTTGCGGGAGCGCTTGAGTCGCTGGAGGTCGACTCCGCCCGCATGCGGCGGAACCTCGACCTGACCGGCGGGCTCGTGCTGGCCGAGCGAGTCGCCTTCCTCTTGCATGGACCGGCTGGGCCGCGCGGAGGCGCAGGAGATCGTGCGAGAAGCCGCCGCGTCGGAGGCGAGCTTCCGGGACGCGCTCCTCGGCGATCCGCGAACCGGCCTCGAGCCGGCGGCGCTCGACGCCGCTCTCGACCCGTCCACCTACCTCGGCTCGTCGGCCGAGCTCGTCGACCGCGCGCTCGCCTTCTACGAGCGCTCGCAGCGGCCGATCGAGGTCGATGCGTGACGCTGCACTATCGGCTGGACGGGCCGCACGGAGCTGCTCCGCTGATGCTGTGCAACTCGCTCGGCACGTCCCTCGAGATGTGGGATTCGCAGGTTGCGCGCGCTGTCGGCGCACTTCAAGCTCGTCCGGTACGACCAGCGCGGGCACGGCCGCTCACCTGTGCCCCCGGGTCCGTATTCGATCGAGGATCTGGGCCGCGACGCTCTCGACCTGCTCGACGACCTCGGCATCGAACGCACCTCGTTCTGCGGCCTCTCGATCGGCGGGATGGTCGGCATGTGGCTTGCCTCGGAGGCGCCGGAGCGGATCGACCGGCTCGTCCTGTGCTCCACCGCACCAAGCCTGCCGCCGCGCGAGCAGTGGCTGGAGCGTGCGGCGACGGTACGAGCGAACGGAGTCTCGGCGATCGCTGACGCCGCCCTCGACCGCTGGTTCACGCCGCTCGCGCCCGACTCGCTCCGGGAGTCGTTCCGCGCGATGCTCGCCGGGACGCCCGCCGAGGGATATGCGGGCTGCTGCGAGGCGCTCGCCGAGCTCGACCTGCACGACCGGCTCGCAGCGATCGAGGCTCCGACCCTCGTCGTCACCGGGGAGGGGGATCCCGTCGCACCGCCCGAGACCGGCGCGCAGCTCGCGGCTTCCATCGCCGGCGCCCGCCACGTAACAGTGACCGGAGCGCGTCACATGACGAACGCCGAGCAGCCGTCGACGTTCACGGAGCACATGCTCGCCCATCTGACGGAGGAGAACTCATGAGCGACAGCCACGAGCGAGGCACGGAGGTCCGCCGCGCGGTGCTCGGCGACGAGCACGTCGACCGGGCGATCGCACGCACGACCGACTTCACCGCCGACTTCCAGGATCTGATCACGCGCTACGCCTGGGGGGAGATCTGGACTCGGCCGGGGCTCGACCGGAAGACCCGGAGCTGCATCACGCTGACCGCGCTGGTCGCCGGCGGCCACGAGAACGAGCTCGCGATGCATATCCGCGCCGCCCTCCGCAACGGCCTCACTCCCGACGAGATCAAGGAGGTCCTGCTGCAGACCGCGATCTACTGCGGCGTCCCCGCAGCGAACTCCGCCTTCGCGGTCGCCCAGGAGGTCCTGGCCGAGGAGCCGACCACATGAGTCGCGCGGTCGTGCTTTCTGCGGTGCGGACGCCGGTCGGGCGCTACGGAGGCGGCCTCGCTGAAGTGCGTCCGGATGATCTGGCGGCGGTCGCAGTTGCAGCGGCGGTAGAGCGATCCGGCGTCGATCCGGCGGAGATCGAGGACGTGTATCTCGGCTGCGCGAACCAGGCGGGCGAGGACAATCGCAACGTCGCCCGGATGGCGGCGCTGCTGGCGGGGCTGCCCGACTCGGTCGCCGGCGTGACGCTGAACCGGCTCTGCGCCTCAGGCCTCTCGGCCGTCGTCGGGGCCTGCCACGCGATTGCCGCCGGCGACGGTGACCTGTTCGTGGCCGGCGGCGTCGAGTCGATGAGCCGAGCTCCGCTCGTGACCGCGAAGCCGGATGCCGCCTTCCCGCGCGGCGACCGGACGATGTACGACTCGACCCTGGGCTGGCGCTTCCCGAACCCGGCGATGGAGGCCAAGTTCCCGCTCGAGTCGATGGGCGAGACGGGCGAGAACGTGGCCGAGCGCTGGAGCGTCTCCCGCGAGGACCAGGACGCGTTCGCCTTGCGCTCGCAGCAGCGCTGGGCTGCCGCCGATTTCTCCGACGAGCTCGTCCCCGCGGGCGAGCTGGAGAAGGACGAGCACCCCAGGCCCGACACGACGGCCGAGAAGCTCGCAGGCCTGAAGCCCGCCTTCCGCAAGGACGGCACCGTCACCGCCGGCAACTCGAGCGGCCTGAACGACGGCGCCGCCGCGCTGGTGATCGCCTCCGAGGAGAAGGCGCAGTCGCTCGGCATCGAGCCACTCGGCGCCTTCGTCGCGAGCGCCGTCGCCGGCGTCGACCCGCGCGTGATGGGCATCGGACCGGTGCCGGCGGTCCGCAAGCTGCTGGCCCGCGCCGGAATCGACGTGGGCGACCTCGACCTGGTCGAGCTGAACGAAGCCTTTGCCTCCCAGAGCCTCGCAGTCGTGCGCGAGCTCGGCCTTGACGAGGAGAAGGTCAACGTGAACGGCGGCGCGATCGCGATCGGTCACCCTCTCGGGATGAGCGGCGCTCGCCTCGTCGTCACACTGCTCCACGAGCTCCGCCGCCGGCATGGCCGCTACGGCGTCGCGACGATGTGCGTCGGCGTCGGCCAGGGGCAGGCGGCCCTCTTCGAGCGAGAGGGATGAGCCCGGCGGACACCCAGGTCGCGATCGTGGGGGCAGGCCCTGCCGGTCTCGTGCTGGCGCACCTCCTCCATCTGGAGGGGATCGATTCCGTCGTGCTCGAGGCCCGCAGCCGCGAGTACGTCGAGAGCCGCGTGCGTGCGGGCGTCCTCGAGCACGGAACCGTCGAGCTGCTGACCGAGATCGGCGTCGGGGCACGCCTGCACGAGCAAGGGCTGCCCCACCACGGGCTCGAGCTCCAGTTCGAGGGAGCGCGTCACCGCATCGACCTGAGCGAGCTCACGGGCCGTCACATCACGGTCTACGGGCAGCAGGAGGTCGTGAAGGACCTGATCGCAGCGCGGGTCGAGACGGGCCGCCCGATCCAGTTCGAGGTCGGCGACGTCTCGGTACACGACCTCGAGTCGGAGCGCCCGTTCGTCCGCTACACGCACGCCGGCGAGGAGATCGAGCTCAGCTGCGACGTCGTCGCCGGTTGCGACGGCTTCCACGGCATCTGCCGCGACAGCGTTCCCGACGGCGTCCTCACCGTCTTTTCGCGTGAGTACCCCTTCGGCTGGCTCGGCATCCTCGCCCAGGCGCCGCCGTCGAGCGAGGAGCTGATCTACGCCTGGCACGACCGCGGCTTCTCGCTCCACAGCATGCGCTCGCCGGAGATCACGCGGCTCTACCTCCAGTGCGCACCCGACGAGGACCTCGACGAGTGGCCCGATGAACGGATCTGGGAGGAGCTCCACCTGCGGCTCGGGCTCGACGGCTGGACGCTCAACGAGGGCCCGATCCTCGAGAAGGGCGTCACCGGCATGCGGAGCTTCGTCGTCGAGCCGATGCAGCACGGCCGGCTGTTCCTCGCCGGCGACGCGGCGCACATCGTTCCGCCGACCGGGGCGAAGGGACTGAACCTCGCGGTTGCGGACGTTCGCATCCTCGGCGCGGCGCTCGCGCAGTGGTACGAGAACGGCGACGAGTCCGCACTCGAGAGCTACTCGCGCGACGCGCTCCGGCGCGTGTGGCGCGCCGAGCACTTCTCGTGGTGGATGACGACGATGCTCCACCGGATCCCGGGCGGCGATCCCTTCGACGCGAAGCTCCAGCTCTCGCAGCTCGCCTACGTGGCGTCGTCCCGGGCCGCAGCGACCTCGCTCGCCGAGAACTACGTCGGCCCCCAAGCCTAGGGAGCCGGGCTAGGCGTTTCCCCGACGCGACACGCCTGCGGGACCGGCGACGCTTCGTGCATGGCCATCTGGTTCTGGAAGATGTACGACAAGCGCGTCGTCGAGGCCTGCTTCCTCCCGGCGATCACGCTCGGCGTGGTGACCGTCGCCGCGGTCGCGCTGCCTCAGGGCTCCGGCACGGAGTCTGCAACGGAGAGCATCGCCTTCGTGACGTCGCTGATCCTGATCATGAAGTTCTGCGGAGCGGTGTTCGGACGACGCTAGCTGCTTGCACTCAGCGCGCCTGAACCTGGCTGCCTCGGCCTCCTCCGACCTCGTTGCAATCAACGCAAACCGCTGTTAGCGTCGCCAACGGGCAAGGATGCGAGGCGGCGCGTCGATATTCGCGGCACTCTCAGCGGTAGCGTTCTCCACGCTGGGGGTGGCTGCCGAACGGGCAGGCGCCGCAGCAGCGACGCCTCTGACGCCAGCCGGTGTCGGTTTCGGGGTCGACGAACTTGCGGTCGACTGCACGAAGCTCTCCGTGAGTGGCGTCGAGGTCGAGGTTCGCAACGAAGCAGGAACCCCTCAGACCGTCACGTTGGCGCTAGGACTGCTGCGCGACAAGGAGGATGGAACCCTTCACACGGCCGACGAGGTATGCGGTGGTGTCACCATTACCCGGTCGCTGCCACTGCCGCCAGGAACATCCGACATCGCGACGTTGCGTGCGTCGCGGGCGGACGTCAAGTCAGTGACGTATACGACAACGCTCGGTGCGTACGCCAATGGCGGACTCGTTGCACGCCTGCCGGTAACCGTCGCGACCGCGACTCCCAGCGTCGCGGCAGCCAAGCCGCTCGTCGAGACGGTGACGGCCACGATCTATCGCGGCAGGCCGCAAGAGCGCTGGCGTGTCGCCGTACCCGTCGATGTGAAGCCCGGCAAGCAAACCGATCTCACCGACGGCCAGATCCTCGGAGCCTTCGCCGCTGGCGGCGATGAGGCAACGATCCGGTACCGCGGCACAGAGCCGCTGACAACCGACACCTCGAACGTCCTGCTCGGCATCGGGGCGCTCGGCGCCGGTGACTACGAAGACGAGATCGACCTCATCGAAAGCGACAAAGAGAGCGGAGCCGTCACGGTGAAGCTGACAGTCAAGGATTGGTGGCTCTATCCGTTGCTCGCGCTAGCGGCGGGCATTCTGCTTGGACTTTGGCTGCAGCGCCTGGCCGGCGTGTCCATCCCCCGCTATCGCCTGCGCGGCCGCGTCGACGACCTGACGACACGCTACGCCGAAGCAAAGCGTGGGCTCGACGAAGCGGCTGCCGGCGAGGACTGGATGACATTCGCCGTCGACGACCTTCCCGCCCGGCAAAAACAACTGAGAGACGAGATCGATGCTGAGACAAAGCGCCGCTACGTCGGTTTCGACGCGAAGGCGCTCGAACGAGTCACGGCTGCTATCGAGGCCACCGAGAAGACAGTTGACCAGATGGACATCATCGACACGGAAATGCGTAGCTTGAAGACGCTGCTCGACTCCATCCAGGCGGTGCCCTCAGGCCAGTTGCCGCCACGGCATGGGAGCGATGTCAACCTCGAGGAACCCGTCTCCAGCTCGGCTGCACGACGTCTACTCGTCGGCGAGGAGAAGCCGCTCGCGAACCTGAAGGTGCGCCTTGACAAGGTCGCAGAGGCGAGCGTTGCCGCGATCATCGTCACCCTCGATCAGTCGCGCGTGACCGGGTTGTATGCGGAATTGCTCGAACTGGAGCGCGCCGCGGCACGAGACAAAGACAAGGAGGCTCCGCTCAAGCCGATCCGCGAGCAACTCGTCGGGGTCTGGCACCAATTGCTCAACGCCGCGACGCCCGCCGAAGTCCTGGCCCTCAACCTTCGCGCAGATCTCGACGCCATCGGGGACGAGATCGGACGCCAATGGGCGACATTGAAGCCAGACATCGAGCGCTCTGCTGCCGTCTTCGGCGGCGGCGGCGACGGCGACGGGAGGGCGGAGACACTCGGCTTCACCGCAGGAGAGGAAGACGAGCCACCGCAGATGGTCGGCGAGCTCGACGGATGGGCCGCTATCTCGGCTATCTGGTCGCCGTCGCCGCACTCCTAGTCGCCCTGGTCACAGGGCTTAACTCCCTTTACATCGGCAAGCCGTTCGGCACCTTCTGGGACTACGTCCTCACCGTCACATGGGGTATCGGAACCCAGACTGTCCTCGCTGGTCTCACCGCAGCCCTGACTGCCCTCGGCGGGCTTGAGGCGCTCAGGCGGATCCGCCTCTGAGGCAGACACCGCTTACTCGCGAACGCGAAGATCACGGCGCGCACAGCCACTACGGCGCGAGCACCGTTCGCAGCCACGCCTCCAGCGAGAGGAGCAGCCAGATCTTCACGCCGCGGCGCGTTGGCGGTAGCTGCTTGTCCGGGCGCGCGAGCTCCTCCAGATAAGAGCGCTGGATGATTCCGTGCGGCGCGAGACCGTCGAGCAGCCGCTCGCGGGCAAAGCGGTCGAACTTCCCCTGCAGCCACACCTCGACGGGCACGCGCATGCCGCTCTTCCGGCGCGCCACGATCTCGGCCGGCAGCAAGTCCTCGACGGCCCGCTTCAGGATGTACTTCTCGACCGTCCCCCTCAGCTTCAGATCGGCCGGCATCCGCAGCGCCGCATCGACAACACCGCGGTCGAAGAGCGGCGACCGCGGCAGCACCCCGTACGGTCGGCTGAGCTGATCGACCTTCGGAAGGATGTGATGCCCGCCCTTGAACGTCACGTTCATGGCCATCAGCCGGTTCACGAGCGAGGACCACCGCGGGTCGCAGAGGTGCGGGGTCACAACCGCCTCGAGCGCCTCCGCGACGATCGAGGTCCGGGTCGAGCATCCGCTCGAGCTCCGTGAAGCACTTCCGGTGTGCAACGAGGTAGCTCCGCTCGAGGTGATGCTGCGCACCAGGCAACGCAGGCCCGTAGAGCTCGTGCAGGAGCATCGGGATGTTCTTCGGGCCGCCGAGCAGGGGTCGCCGCCCTCGCCGTTGAGCACGACCGAGGCCCGCTCGGAGGCCGCTTCGAAGAGGAGCGAGTTCGCAACGGTGAGCGGCTCGCCGATCGGCGTGCTCAGATCGGCCATCGTCGCGTCGAACCGCTCCATCACGGTCCGCGGCGAGAGCTCGACGATGTGATGGTCGGTCCCGCAGTGCGCCGCGACGGCCGCTGCGAACTCGAGCTCGTTCGGGATCCCGCGCCCGAACGAGAGCGAGAAGGTCGAGACGGAGCCGCCGTGCAGCCGGCTCGCAAGCGCCGTGACGACACTCGAGTCGATCCCGCCCGACAGCGTCGCCGCGACGGGGCCCGAGTCCGGCAAGCGCAGGCCGACTGCCCGTTCCAGTCGCGCGCGCAGCCGGCGGCGGTAGACCTCCTCGTCCTCCGGCTGTCCGTCCTCGGACGGGAGGCTCCAGATGCGCTTGTCGCGGACGGTGTTGCCGCGGAAGACGAAGGTGTTGCCCGGGCAGGAGCTCGAAGATGCCCTCGACGAGGGTTTCGCGGCCCGGGAGGTAGCCGAACGAGAGGTAGGCGGGCAGCGCGCCGGCGTTCAGCGTGCGCGGGACGATGCCGCCGTCGAGGAGGGGCCGGAGCGTCGAGGCGAAGGCAACGCCGTCAGAGACATGGGCGTAGTAGAGGCCGCGTTCCCCGACCGGGTCGCGGGCGAGGTGGAGGCCCTGCCGATCCAGCCAGGCAAGTGCGAACGCTCCTTCGACCTCGCTGAGCCGCCCCCGGCGCGCGAGCAGCTCCAACTCGTTCGCCCCGACGCGGCGCCCGCGGAACGACACGCGTCCCAGTCGGCGACGAAGCTCCGGCCGGGTGCGGCGAGCAGCTGCCGGCGCGAGCCGAGCGCCCGGGCGAAGCGCGCCAGCGTGACGGCATCGACTGACCGCCCACGACACCGCCGATCTGCGCCCGCTCGGCGCGCGCAGGCTCGGCCGCCCACGCGGCGGCGTCAGCCGACCTCGTCATCACCGTCCGCCCACGCATCGCCGGCCCAGAACACCCCCGCGCCGTCCGGGCCCCCGCCCTCCGTCTCGCCGCGCAACACGCGCGCCAAACGCCCATCAGCACCCGCGGACGAGCCGCTGCCAGCTCGAGGCGGTACTTGCCGAGCCACTTCACCTCCTCGGGCGAGACGCCGGGCGACTGGCGTCGTAGCCGGAGCGGGCCACCTGGAGGAGGCCGCGGAAGCGCTTCGCATCTCCGGCCGCAGCCCCGCGTCGACCACCCTTGGCAGTTCGACGCCGGCGAACCAGCCCGGACCGTCGGCGATCGAGCCTGCGAGCCGGCACCCGTCCGCGTCGGCGCTGTGGATCACGACGACCGTCGCCGGCGGGCGCTCTCGCAGGAGCGGCAGCAGCGGCTCGTAGACGTGCGCGGGGTAACCGCTGTAAGCCAGCACCGGGCACTTGAGCTCGGCGTGGAAGCCGTTGACGAGCAGCATGTCGACGGTCGCGTCGTCGTCGCAGACGACGAGGTGCTCGAAGCCGTACGCCTCAACAGGGGTTGCGAGGGCGTCGGAAGCGATCTCCGCGAACACCCGCCGTTGCAGCCGACCGACCATCGGCCCGTGCGCATCGATCCACCGGCCGAGGAAAAGCTCGAACGACTGCCGGTCGAGGCTGACCATCGGACGGCGCAGCAGCCGGTGCACCATCCGGCGGCGGCGAACGCGCCGGCAGACGTCGTAGTAGAGATGGTCGTCGTTCCACCCGAGGCGCCCGTTGTCCGACACCGCCTCGATCGCCAGCTTGAACGTGAGATCGGTCATGCCCCGGTCGCGCTTCGGCTCGAACGCGAACTTCCGGCCGCAACTGCGGCACGCGCCGGCCGCCTGTCTCGCCTTGTAGTCCGAGTGGGTCCGCAGTGGATGCACTTCACGCCGGCACTCCGCTCGCGAGAACCGAGGGCTCGTACAGCGCGAGGAGGTCGTCGAGCGTCTCCCGTCTCGTCGTCAGGATCGCCTCGCCGCCGTTCAGGACCACCTCGGCCGGGCGCGGACGGTTGAGGAAGTGGCTCGACATCGCGTACGCGTAGGCGCCGACGTCGCGGAGCGCGAGGACGTCGCCAGGCTCGACCCGCGGCAGGCGAACGTCGCGGGCGATGAAGTCGGACGAGTGGGTCGTGTTGCCGCAGACGTCCGTCGTAACTCGAGCATCGCGCCGCGCGGCGACAGCGCCTCGAGCCGGTGATAGCCGTGGTAGACGCTCGGGACGACGATGTTGCCGACCGTGGTGTCCACGCCGACGTAGCGCCGCCCGCCGCGGTGCTTCACCGAGATGACCGCATCAGGAGCGAGCCCGCGGACGCGACCAGGACGCGGCCAGGCTCGACGACCAGCCGGACTGTCCGCCCGCGCCGCCGGGAGAGCGACTGCAGCCGCCGAGCGACCTCTTGCCCGATCAGGTCGACGTCGAGATCCGGCTCCCCCTCGCGGTAGCCGATCCCGTAGCCGCCGCCGAGGTTCACGAACTCCAGGTCGGGGAGCGTCTCGGCCGCTGCAAGCAACCGGTCGACGCACTCGAGGAAGCGTGAGAGCCGGCGGTTGTTCGTCCCGGCGTACATGTGCAGCCCAGCCACTCGAATGCCGGCGACCTCGGCGATGCGGAGCGCCTCCCGCAGCTCGGCCGGGGAGACGCCGATCCGGTTCCGCTTCGCCGGATCGTCGATCAGCAGCCGCAGCCCGACGCTCCGGCAGCCCCCGTGGCGCACCAGATCGCGGAGCTGATCGAGTGAGTCGACATTCGAGCGACGCGCTGCGCCAGCAGGTAGTCGAGGTCGGAGCCGCTGAGGTTCGTCCCGCTGTAGACGACGTCCTGGGCGGGCACGCCGGCGGCGAGAGCCGCGAAGGCGTCGCCGGGCGTGTTCGCGTGCACCCCGGCCCCGAGCTCGTGCGAGCCGGCGGACGATGACGGGGTTCTTGTTGCAGACGAGCGCGTAGTGGCAGTCGAGCGGCCGGTACGGGAACGCCTGCACGAAGCGGAGGTAGCGCCGCTCGATCTCCCGGAGGTCGTAGACGTAGAGCGGGCTGCCGAACCGTCGGAGGAGGTCGGCGCCCTGCTCAACCACCGGCGACCGCCTCGCGTGCGACTCGGGCGTGAAGGCGGCGACCGTGACGCTGCAGCACGTGCCGCGCATCGGCCGAGCCGTGCCGGCGCGCCTCGGGCTCGTCCACGCGGTGCAGGAAGACGTGATTCGTCGAACCGCCGAAGGAGACGTTGGCTCGGCCCGTGAGCACGATCGTGTCGCCCGGCTGGGCGAGGCCGTGCTCGACCACCCGGCCGATGATGTTCGCCCAGCCTGCCTCGATGGACGGGGTTTCGTCGACGAGGAGCGGTACGACGGCCCATTCGAGCGCGAGTTGCTGGAGCACGCCTGCGTTCGTCGACGCGGCCACGATCGGCCCCTGCGGCCGGAAGCGGGAGACGAGGCGTGCCGTCGCCCCGGTCTGGGTGGGGACGGCGATCACCGGTGCGCCGACGTCGTCGGCGAGGTCGCAGGCACCGTGGGTCAGGATCTCCGCGACGTCCGCGTCGGCCGCGACCCGGCGCTCGTAGACGAGCGAGGGCTCCACCGACCGCGCAATCGCGTCCATCTGCGCCACCGCCCGGAGGGGGAAGGCGCCTGCGGCGTCTCGGCCGAGAGCATGACTGCAGACGTCCCGTCGAGGATGGCGTTCGCGACATCGGACACCTCGGCCCGCGTCGGCTCCGACTCGTGGATCATCGACTCGAGCATCTGCGTCGCGGTGATCACCGCACGACCGGCGGCACGGGCACGCTCGATGATGTGCTTCTGGACGAGCGGCACCTGCGAGAGCCCGATCTCGACGCCGAGATCGCCTCGCGCGACCATGACCGCGTCCGCTGCGGCGATGATCGCGTCGAGGTTCAGGACTGCCTCGGCCTTCTCGATCTTCGCCACGATCCGCGCCGGCGAGCCGGCAGCATCGATCAGACTGCGTAGCTCCGCGACG
This sequence comes from uncultured Gaiellaceae bacterium, assembly GCA_963752405.1. GTDB lineage: Bacteria > Actinomycetota > Thermoleophilia > Gaiellales > Gaiellaceae > Gaiellasilicea. The sequence goes on along the minus strand of CAVVYB010000009.1, from coordinate 116,904 downwards.
TCGTCGGCCGTCCGGACGAAGGAGAGCCCGACGTAGTCGACGCCCGCTGCGAGCGCGAAGTCCAGGTCGGCGCAGTCCTTCTCGGTCAGCGCCGGAATCGGCAGCAGCGACGAGGGCAGGTTGACGCCCTTGTTGGGCTTGATCGTCCCGCCGACCTCGACGCGGCAGAACAGCCGGCTGCCGTCGCTTCCCTGGGCACGCGCCCGGATGCGCCCGTCGTCGATCAGCACCTCGTCGCCGGGAGCGACGACCTGAGCGAGGAGAGCCGCGAAGGTGACCCCGAGCTCGCCGGCGTCGCGCGCGCTCCGGGTCGGTCAGCACGAGCACGTCGCCCGTCGCCACGTGCACCGGCTCGACGAGCCCGGCAACCCTGATCTTCGGGCCACAGAGGTCGGCGAGCACGGCGATCGGCCGCCCCAGCCTGCGCTGCGCCAGCCGAACGGCGGCGAGGCGCTCGAAGTGCTCGTCGTGCGAGCCATGCGAGAAGTTCAGTCGCGCGACGTCCATGCCCGCCACGGCCAGCTCGAAGATCGTCTCCGGATCGGTCGTCGCCGGGCCGAGCGTGCAGACGATCTTCGTCCGCCGGATGCTCGGCCGCAGTCCTGACGGGTGCGATCGTCTTCCACGTTTCTGTCAGGGAGAAGCTGGACATCTCGTCACCTTTCTCGTTTGGCGTCGAGGCGAGCGTAGGAGCGAGTGGGCGGCGGATCGCGTCCGGGATTTCCCTAGCGCGAATCCCTGGTGACAATCGTCGCGTTCTATGATCGGCGCGTGCTCATCGGCCGGGAGAGCGAGTGCGCTCGGATCGAGCGACTGCTCGAGGAGGCCACGCGCGGCCGGAGCGGCGCGCTCGTCATCCGCGGCGACGCCGGAATCGGAAAGAGCACCCTGCTCGAGTACGCCGTGACGCGGGCCGGCGATGCCCGCGTCGTGCACGCGCTCGGCGTCGAGACCGAGTCGGAGTTCGCGTACTCAGGGCTGCACGAGCTCGTTCGGCCCCTGCTCGACCGGTTGCCCGAGCTACCGCCCGTGCAGGCGGATGCCCTGCGTGGTGCGCTCGCGCTCGCCGAGGCGCAGGGGGCGAGCAGGCTCTACATCGGCGCCGCGACGCTGAGTCTCCTCGCCGCGGCGAGGGACGACGGCCCGCTCCTCTGCGTGATCGACGACGCGCATTGGCTCGACGAGGCGTCGGCCGGGGCGCTCACGTTCGCCGCACGCCGGCTCGAGGCTGAAGGCGTCGTCATGCTCTTCGCTGCCCGAGGCGACGGCTTCCGGACGCGGGGGATTCCCGAGCTGGAGCTCGGAGGGCTGGACGCGGAGTCCGCGACCGCGCTGCTGGATCACGACTCGAACGTGCGCGTCTCCCCGGAAGTCGCCCGGGAGCTCGTCGCCGCGACCGGCGGGAATCCACTCGCCCTCCTCGAGCTGCCCCGGCGCCTGACCGCCGAGCAACTGCACGGCGTAGAGCCGCTGCCTCACCCCGTGCCGGTGGGCGAGAGCCTGGAGACCGTCTTCGCGGCGCAGGCGCGCAGCCTCTCGGAGGAGGCGCGGCGCGCACTCGTGATCGCCGCCACCGCCGACACGCGCGCGATGAGGGTGATCACCCGGACCGGCGGCACAAACCCTGCCGCCTTCGAGGAGTGCGAGGACGCAGGCCTGCTTGCGATCCAGGACGGCCAAGTCACCTTCAGCCACCCGCTTGTCCGGTCGGCGGTCTACCAGCAGGCAACGGCCGCTGAGCGGCGCGCGGCGCACCGGGCACTTGCGGACGGCTTCGCGGACGACGGCAAGTACGCGGAGCGCCGCGCCTGGCACTCGGCGGCGGCCAGCGTCGAGCCCGACGAGGAGGTCGCCGACCTGCTCGAGCATGCCGCCGTCGCAGCGAGCAACCGGCGAGGTCACGTCGCGGCGGCGGGGATGTTCGAGCGAGCCGCGCGACTGACGCCCGAGAACGAGCCCCGGGCGCGACGGCTCTACCTTGCGGCCCGCTCCGCCTGGGTCGCCGGCCAGGGAGATCGAGCGCTGCAACTGCTCGACGACGCGACGGCGGCCGGGGCCGACGATCTCATCGGAGCGGACATCACCTATCTCCAGGGCCGGATCGATCTTCGCCGGAACGCCACGGGAGACGTGGTCGGCCGGCTCGTGGCAGAGGCGGAAAGGGTCGAGCCGCTGGACGCCTCGCGGGCGGGCGCGATGCTCGCGACGGCAGCTGCCGCGGCGCCGGCCGACGCTCGCCTCGAGCTGGCGCGGCGAGCCGCCTCGTTGACAGCCGGACGCGATGACGCCGCCGACCTCCTCGCGAGTCTCGTGCTGGCGCGCGCCCTGCTCAAGGCGGACGAATCAGCCGAGGCTCATGACCTCCTCGCCCACGCGCGCTCGACGCTCACCGCGAACCGTGACCTCCGCCACGACCCGGAGCTGATCCTCGCCGCGGTCGAGACGCTCGCCGGTCTCGGCCCCGGCGGCCACGCCCTCTTCCGCGAGCTCCTCGACGAGGTGACCGCCGCCGCGCGTGCTCACGCAATCGTCGTGCTGCCCCGGGCCCTGCTGCAGACGGCCTGGCTGGACTTCGAGACCGGGCGCTGGACGGACGCGTCGCTCACGTTCTTCGAGGCGGCGCGCCTCGCCGACGAGATCGGTCTGGAACGCGAGCGGATCGCCGCCACGGCAGGGAACGGGCTGATCGACGCTCTTCGCGGGCGCGTCACGGAGGCGAGGACGGCTGCTGAACAGCTCGTCGGCGCCGGCGGAGCAGCCGCGCGCATCCTCGGTCTGGCGGCACTCGGGACCGGCGACACGGACGCTGCGATCGCCCAGTTCCAGGCGGCCGCTGCCGATCCGACACCGTCGATCCTGCTCCGCGGTCTGCCCGCGCCCCAGCTCGACCTCGCGGAGGCCTATCTGCACGCCGGCCGGCGGGAGGACGCGGCGGCCGCGGCCGGGGAGCTACGCGGCGGCGATTCGGCGTGGGCGCGCGCGCTACTCGAGGGCGGGTCGGCTTCGCCGAGGCGGAAGAGCACGTCGCCGAGCGCCCGTTCCTGCTCGCGCGCGTCCGGCTCAACTTCGGCGAGCACCTCCGCCGTGAGGGATCACGCCGCGAAGCCCGGGAGGAGCTGCGGGCAGCGCTCACCGTCTTCGAACAGCTCGACGCCGAACCGTGGAGCGAGCGAGCGCGCCGCGAGCTTCGGGCGAGCGGTGAGTCCGCGCGCCGGCGAGAGCCGAGCACGATGGACGAGCTGACACCGCAGGAGCTCCAGATTGCCCGCATGGTCGCGGCGGGCGGAAGCCAGAAGGAGGTCGCAGCGACGCTGTACCTCAGTCCGAAGACGATCGAGTATCACCTCGGCAAGGTCTACCGCAAGCTCGGGATCACGTCCGGCCGCCAGCTCCAGCACCGCCTTGCCGAGCAGGAACTGCTCGAGGTGTCGTGAAGCCGCGCTACGCACGCTGGCTCGTCATCGCCGCCGCGGCTGTGGCGGTGCTCGTCGCCGCGGCTGGACGAGAGGATCCGGAGGCACGAGCAGAGGAGCCCGAGCTCGTGCTGCGTTACCTCTTCTCGCCGGACGCGGACGACCTCCTCGTCCCGCTGATCGACCGCTTCAACGGTGAGTCCCACCCTTTGGGCGGCCGCGAGATCAGGATCGACGGCGTCTCGCTCACATCCGGCGAGGCCGAAGCGGCACTCGCCGACGGCCGCGAGCAAGCCGAGCTCTGGACGCCTGCGTCCTCGCTCTGGGGCGGGCTCCTCGACCACAGCGTCTCGGACGATTGGGTGCCCGCCGAGAATCCTCGACTCGTCTTCTCGCCGCAGGTGATCGCGATGTGGAAGCCGCTCGCCCGGGCGCTCGGCTGGCCGCAGAAGAAGATCGGCTGGAGCGACATCCTCGCCCTGACCACCTCGAAAGACAGCTGGGCAGCCCACAAGCGCCCCAAGTACGGGAAGTTCAAGCTCGGGCACACGAACCCCGGCTTCTCGACGTCGGGGCTCTCGGCCGTCGCGTCGCATTACTACGCCGTCACCGACAAGCAGTCGGGCCTGAGTGTCGCGGACGTCCAGCGGCCGGAGGTCCGCGCCGACGTCCAGAGGATCGAGGGCTCGATCGTGCACTACGGCGAGACCGCCGCCCAGCTGATCGAGAAGATGAACCACCACGGCACCGGCTATGCCCATGCGGTGTACGTCCAGGAGACGACCTTGCGCGGGCTCAACAGCAAGCGGCCGCCGGAGAAACAGCTGGTCGCGATCGCGCCCGCCGACGGCACCTTCGTCGCCGACTATCCGCTCATAGCACTCAACGCTCCGTGGGTGACCCCGAAGGCGCGGGCGGCGGCGCAGCTATTCCGCCGTTGGCTCGTCCCGAAGATCACGCCGGAGCACGCGACCGAGAACGACTTCCGTTTCCGCCGGCCGACCGACCTCACCGAGCTCGAGCCGCCGAAGCCGGAGGTGCTCGCCGAGATCCAGGACGCGTGGCACGAGGATCGGACGCCCGCCAACATCGTTCTCGTCGTGGACACGTCGTTGTCGATGGATGAGGGCGGGAGGCTCGATGCCGCCAAGCAGGGGCTGCTCTCGTTCCTTGACGAGCTCTCGCCGAAGGACCGGGTCGAGCTGGTCACCTCCGGCGTCTCGATCGCAACAGAGGTCCCGCTCGGCCCGCTCAGCAAGACTCGGCCGGCCGTGTCCCGCGCGGTCGACGATCTGGAACCCAACGGCAACAAGCCGGTCTACCCGGCGGTCGCACATGCGCTCGACAAGCTGCGCACGCTCAACGACCCGGACCGCCTCAACGCCGTCGTCGTGCTGTCCGACGGCGCCGGCACGAGCGGCGGGCGGGAGGAGCTTCTGCGCGCGATCGACGAACAGCCGGTCACCGAGGGCACGAGCGTCCGCATCTTCACCGTCGCGTACGGCAAGGGCCGGCACGTCGAGGCGCTCCGGCAGATTGCATCGGACTCGGACGGCGCGTTCTTCCCAGCCGACCAAAGGGCATCAAGGACGTCTATCGGGAAATCTTTTCCCATTTCTGAGGCAGCCGTGAGGGAGATCGGCCGCTACCGAGTCGAAGGCGTGATCGGGCGAGGTGGGATGGCGATCGTCCATCTCGCCTATCAGCCCGACCTCGAACGAGCGGTGGCGCTGAAGGAGCTCGCCGGCCTCTCGGCGACGGATCCAACGGCGACGACGCGATTTCTGCGCGAAGCCAGGCTCGGCGGCTCACTCAAGAGCCCCAACATCGTCACCGTGTACGAGTACTTCGAATACGGCGGCGTGCCCTACATCGCGATGGAGTTCCTTCCCCGGGGGCCGCTGCGGCCTCTCGTCGGAACGCTCACGGACGCGCAGGTCGTCGGCGCCCTCGACGGCATCCTTGCGGGCCTCGCCCATGCCCATGAGAAGGAGATCGTCCACCGTGACCTCAAGCCAGAGAACGTGATGAGGACGGACGACGGGAAGGTGAAGATCGCCGACTTCGGGATCGCCACCGCCTACGACGAGCTCGCGAACGCCAACCTGACTCCGCTCGGCGAGTTCGTCGGCGCGCCGGGCTACGTCTCCCCGGAGCAGGTGCTGGGGAAGGATGCCACCGCGGCGAGCGACCTCTACTCGGTCGGGGTGATCGCGTTCGAGCTCTTCACCGGAGCCGTGCCGTTTGCGGAGACGGGCGGCGGCAGCGCGCTGCTGGTCACCAAGGTGAACCAGCGGGCGCCCAGCCTGTCGTCAGCGCGCCCCGATCTCGACAAGCGCCTGACCGACTGGGTCGATCGCCTGCTCGAACGGGAACCCGACCGGCGGCCGAGGAGCGCGACGAACGCCGGCGAGTCGCTCGAGGACATAGCTGCGGGCGTTCTTGGACCGGGTTGGCGGCGCGAGGCGCGGCTTCCGGGTGGGCAGCCGGCCCCCGTCAACCGGGTGCAGACGGAGACGCTGCGGACGCTCGCGCTCTCGCGCAGGCTGCTGGTGAATGCGCTGACCCGGCCGCTGAATCTTCTCGTTCCCGCAGTCGTGGCCGCGGCCGGGGTCTTCCTCGAGCCCTGGCTCTTCATCGTCGCCGCAGCTACGTACGTCGCCCTCGTCCTGGTCACGTACTTCGACAAGGCCGAGGCTCACCGGGTCGCCGAGGTTGGGAAGGCCGCCCAGCGGCCGTAGCCGTCAGGCGGGAGCGGTACGGCAGTCGCCGCACTCGCCGCGCAGCACGACCTCGTGCGCGTCGACGCTGTAGCCCAGCCGACCCGAGGCGCGCACGATCGCCCGCTCGAGCGAGGGGTCCGAGAACGGCTCGACCTTGCCGCAGTCGTCGCAGACCACGTGGTGATGGTGGTCGCCGCCGGGCGACGCCGGCTCGAACCGCGCGATCCCGTCACCGACATCGACCCGCTGCACGAGGCGGAGCTCGGAGAGCACCTCGAGCACGCGGTAGACCGAAGCGATTCCCACCGAGCGGCCGCTCGCGCGGAGGCTGTCGTGGATCTCCTGCGCGCTCGCGCAGCAGTCCTGGTCCGACAGCAGGTCGAGGACGGCGGCGCGCGCGCCACCGCCGCGGAAGCCGGCCTCTCGCAGGGCCTGCTCGGTGTGCTCGCGCCAGGAGTGAAGGGTGGCCATCGGAGAAGATGATAGCGATTCTCATCGACGTGCTAAGGTGGCGCGAGCATGAAGACGAGAATCGTTCTCACTCTCATCGCCGTCGCGGCGCTCGCCGGGTGCGGCGGGGGCTCGAATTCCGAGGGAACCAGCGTCGTCGCGGCCTTCTACCCGCTGGCCTTCGCCACCGAGCAGATCGGCGGTGACGCGATCAGCGTCGACAACCTGACTCCGCCCGGTGTCGAGCCGCACGACATCGAGCTCTCGGGCAGCGACATCCAGTCGATCGACGAGGCTGACGTCGTCCTGTACCTCGGGTCGGGGTTCCAGCCGGGACTCGAGAAGGCGATCGACTCGACGTCCGCGAACGCCGTCGATCTCCTCGACGCTGTCGAGACCCGCGACAGGAACGCCGGGAAGAGCACGCCGGCGAGGAGGAGCACGGTGTCGAGGAGGAGCACGGTGTCGATCCCCACGTCTGGCTCGACCCAGTCCGGTACGCCGCGGTCGCGGAGCGGATCGGGAAAGAGCTCGACCGCCCGTCGCAGGCCAGGACGTTCGCGGCCAGGGTCGAGAGCGCTGGACGGCGACTTCCGCCGCGGCCTCTCCCGCTGCGAGCACGACGAGATCGTCACGAGCCACACAGCGTTCGGCTATCTGGCCGAGCGCTACGGGTTGAAACAGATAGCGATCACCGGCATGTCGCCGGAGGTCGAGCCGACACCCCGCGACCTGGAGGAGGTCGTCACCCAGGTGCGCGCCGTCGGCGCGACGACGGTGTTCTTCGAAACCCTGATCTCTCCGCGGCTCGCCGAGACGGTCGCGCGCGAGGTCGGAGCGGAGACTGCGGTGCTCAACCCGCTCGAAGGGTCTGACCGAAGAGCAAACCGCGGCCGGCGAAGACTATTTTTCCGTCATGCGCGAGAATCTCGCGGCTTTGCGAAAAGCGCTCGGTTGCCGGTAGCAGTCGAGCTGCGGGACGTCTCGTTCGCATACGACGGAGGCAGGCCCGTGCTCGAGCACGTGAACCTCACCGTCGAAGCGGGCGAGTTCGTCGCGATCGCCGGGCCGAACGGCGGCGGCAAGACGACGCTGATGCGCGTCGCGCTCGGGCTCGAGCGGCCGGCGTCGGGTCAAGCTCTCCTCTTCGGCGAGACGGCGGCGAAGTTCTCGGGCCGCGCCACCCTCGGCTACCTCGCTCAGCGCTCGCAGCTCGGAGTCGACGCGCCGGCGACGGTGCGCGAGGTCGTCGCCGCCGGCCGGCTGGCGTCGGGTGGGCTGCTCGGCCCGCTGCGCCGCCGCGACCGCGCGATCGTCGCCGAGGCGATCGAGCGGGTCGGGCTGTCGGACAGCGCCGACTTCCCGTTGCGAACCCTCTCGGGCGGTCAGCAGCAGCGCGCCTTCATTGCGAAGGCGCTCGCGGGCCAGCCGTCGCTGCTCGTCCTGGACGAGCCGACGACCGGGGTCGACGTCGAGGCTCAGGAAGCGCTTGCCGGGTTGCTCGATCGCCTCCACCGTGAGCTTGCGGTCACCGTCCTCTACGTCTCGCACGAGTTCGGAGCAGTGGAGCGCTTCGTGGAGCGGCTCGTCCTCGTCCGCGGCGGAATCGTCTTCGACGGGCCGCCGCAGAGCCTCCCCGGCGTCTGGCACGACCCGTCCCACGTCCATGCTTGACCTCGAGTTCATGCGGCTCGCCTTCGCGGCGGGCGCGATCGTCGGCCTGCTCGCACCGGCGGTCGGGTTCTTCCTCGTCCAGCGGCAGCTCAGCCTGATCGGGGACGGGATCGGCCACGTCGCGTTCGCGGGGGTGGCGGCCGGGTACCTGCTCGGGCTCCCGCCGGTGCTGACCGCGCTCGTCGCGTCGATCGGCGGCGCGGGTGCGATCGAGTGGCTGCGCGCACGGAAGCACACGGCCGGCGACCAGGCGCTCGCGCTCGTCTTCTACACGGGGATCGCGGGCGGCGTCGTCCTGATCTCGATGGCCGGCGCGCTGAACGTCGACCTCTTCGGCTTTCTCTTCGGCTCGATCCTGACGACGACCCGCACCGACCTCGCGGTCGTCGCGGCGCTCGGGGTCGCGGGGCTCGGAACGATCGCGCTCCTCTACCGCGCGCTCGCCGGGGTCGCGCTCGACGAGGAGGGCGCGCGCGTCGCGGGCGTCCCTGTTGCATCCCTCAACGTCGTCCTCGCGGTGCTCGCCGCGACGACGGTCGCGGTCTCGATGCGGATCGTCGGGATCCTCCTGATCGCGGCGCTGATGGTGCTGCCGGTGATCGCGGCGACGCGAATCGCCCGCAGCATGCGTTCGACGCTCCTGCTCGGGATGGCGATCGGCCTCGGCAGCGTCCTCGGCGGGCTCACGGTTGCCTACTACGCCGACCTGCCGCCCGGCGGGACGATCGTCCTGATCGCGGCGGCGACCTTCCTGGCGACAAGCGCGATCTCTGCGCTCGGCAATCTCAGGTGAGGATCAGGTGGCTGTCGCCGAACTCGTGCCAGCGATAGCCGCGCTCCAGCGCCGCCTGGTAGCTGCGCGCAAGTAGCTCCGGGCCGGCGGCGGCGCTCAGCAGGTCGAGGTGCGACGCATCGGCCTCGTGGAAGCCGCTGAGGAGGCCGTCCACCGTCCGCAAGCCTCGCTCCGGCGTGACGATGAGATCCGTCCACCCCTCGCCTGCGTCGACCGTGCCGTCCTGCAGGGCGACGGTCTCGAGCGCGCGGACGACCGTCGTACCCGTGGCGATCACGCGCCCGCCCCACAGGTGCACCGCGTTCACCAGCCGCGCCGTGTGCTCTGGGACGCGATAGCGCTCCGGGTACGGGCGCTCGTGACGTTCCTGCGACGAGACGCCGGTGTGCAGGGCGATCGGCGCGACGAGCACGCCGCCGGCGACGAGCTCGGTGATCAGCTCGGCCGTGAACGGACGACCGGCGCTGGCCATCTCGGCGCTGCCGGGCTCGCCGCGTAGACGTTCTGGTACGCCGACAGCGGCCAGCGCTGCGGCACGTAGCCGTAGCGGATCGGCTGCCCGTGCGCTTCGAGATAGGCCTCGAGCGGCAGCGGCAGGTCGAGACGGGCGAGCCACAACCGGACGCCGGCATAGGGCGCGAGGATCCGGGCCGTCCCGCCGCCGGGAAGCTCGAACTGCTCGTCGGTGGCGACGCCGCCGAACGGCTCGTCCCCGCGGCGGAGCTCGACGACCCAGAAGCGCTCGGGTCCTGGTCGCGGGCGGGTGTCGAGAGCCGTAGCTCGAGCAGCTCGCCGTCCGCGCGCGTGGCGGGAAGTGCGGCCGGAAGCGTCGCCGAGGTGTTGACGACGACCAGGTCGCCGGGCGCGAGGAACTCGGGCAGGTCACCGAAGCGGCCGTGGACGATCGAGCCGTCCGCGGTTCGAGACCAGCAGGCGCACGTCGTCTCGCGCGCCATCGCCGCGCGCTTCCGGCGGCTCGTGAGCCTCGAGCCGGGCGCGCAGGTCGGTCGCGAGCGCGCTCACCGCGGAGCCTCGACCAGGTCACGGGCGCGGTAGAGCCCGCTCGGGGCATCGCCCTCGATCAGCGCGAGGAGCCCCGGAACGCTCTCCTCGGGCGGCGGCCGGTCGGAGATGTCCTCGCCGGGGAACGCCTCCTGGTGCATCTGCGTCCGCATGTCCCCGGGGTCGACGGCGTAGAAGCGGAGCCCGGGGTTCTCGGCGCCGAGGATGGCCGTGATCTGCGCGAGCGCTGCTTTGGACGAGCCGTAGCCGCCCCAGGTCTTGTAGGGCTCGACCGCTGCGTCGGAGGTGATGTTGAGGACGCGGGCGCCGCCGGTCAGCCGTGGGAGCGCGAGCTGCACGAGCGCGAGCGGCGCGACGACGTTGATCTCGTAGACGCGCCGAAGCTCCTCGAGCGGATATTCGGCCAGCACGGGCTGCGGGCTCGGGCCGAGCACGCTCGCGTTGTTCACCAGCAGGTCGATCGAGTCGCCGGCGGCCTCGACCAGCCGGCGGAGATGATCGGGGTCGGCGACGTCGCCGGGAACCGCGAGAACACCGTCGAGGCGGCCGACCTCCCGCTCGAGCGCCTCCCCGTCACGCGCATCCACCACGACCTGCCAGCCGTGCTCGGCGAGAGCACGGGTGAGCGCGAGCCCGAGGCCGCGCGAGGCGCCGGTGACGATCGCCTGCACGTCAGGCCGCCTCGGCCGGCACGCCGTGACGGGCGACGATCCGGTCGTAGTTGAGCCGCAGCAGCGCGATCACATCGCGCATGTCGTCCGCGCCGTCGATCCGGCGCGCCCGTAGCCCGGCTTACCGGGGAAGACGGGGTGGTAGTCGATCCGGCCCTGGTCGAAGAGGTCCTGCCAGACGTCCTTGGGGAAGCCGAAGTGCGCGATGTGGTCGCCGTGCAGGTGGCCGATCTCCCGGCGTCCGACCCTGAAGCCGAACTCGCCGCGGGAGCCGACACCGGCCTCCGCTCCAGGCCAGGACGTTGCTTCTGCTCGTTATCTGTTCGCTGGTAGTCATGCCTCCAGGATGGTCGCGACCGGGTCTCAACCGCCAGCGGCAATTGGTCCTAGGACCTCGGGTCGACGAGCCCTGCCCGGACGGCCACGACGGCGGCCTGCGTCCGGTCGCTGACGCCGAGCTTCGCGAGCACGTGGCCGACGTGCGTCTTCACCGTCTTCTCGGACAGCGTCAGCTCGCGCGCGATGCGCTTGTTCGGAAAGCCACGGGCGATCAGCACGAGCACCTCGCGCTCACGCGGAGTCAGCCGGTCGAGCGGCCCCCTGCCGCCGTCGGCCGCGATCGTCTCCATCAGCCGTGCGGCCACGACGGGATCGAGGAGCGCCTCGCCGGCGTGCGCGGCACGGATCGCGCGCACGAGCTCCTGCGGCTCCGCATTCTTGAGCAGATATCCCGCCGCCCCGCCCGCAGTGCCGGCAGCAGCGTTCATCGTCCAGGAAGCTTGTCAGCACGATCACGCGGGCATCCGGGGCCGACTCACGCAGCGAGCGCATCGCAGCGACGCCGTCCAGCCGCGGCATCACGAGGTCCATCAGGATCACGTCCGGGAGGAGACGCGTCGCCGCCTCGACCGCGTCCCGGCCGTCGACCGCCTCCCCGACGACCTCGATCCCCTCCTGGAGCTCGAGGAAGCCACGCAGTCCCTCCCGGACGACGGCGTGATCGTCGACGACGAGCACGCGAACGGGTCAGCCATCGGCGACCTTCAGGCGGACCGTCGTCCCCGCGCCCGGCGCCGAGTCGATCTCGAGCGTGCCGCCGAGCCGCTGCGCCCGCTCCTCCATCGAGGTCAGCCCGAGCTGCCGCGACCGCGTCTCGGGCGCATCGGGGTCGAACCCGACCCCGTCGTCCTCGACCTCCAGCAGCACCCCTTCCCCGTCGCGCCGAAGCGTGACGACCACGTGCTTTGCCTGCGCGTGCTTGAGCACGTTGTGGAGCGCCTCCTGGGCAATGCGAAGGATCTCGCGGTCGCGCACGGCGTCTGAGGGCAGTTCCCCGTCGAGCACGAGCTCGATCTCCTCCTGCCCCAGCCGGCCGAGCACCTCGACGTGCTTACGCAGCGTCCCACCGAGACCGTCCTTCTCGAGCTCGGGCGGACGCAGCTCGAAGACGAGCGAGCGGAGCTCCTCGAGCGCCTCTCGCGCGAGAACCTGCAGCTTCGCGACTCGTTCACCGGCCGCGGCGGGGTCGCGCTCGAGCACCGTCCCGGCAGCTTCGGCCTCCAGCACCAGGCCGAACAGCTTCTGGCTGACGGCGTCGTGGAGGTCGAGCGCCAGGCGGTTCCGCTCGGCGACGATCGAGAGCTCGCGCGTCTGCTCGTACAACCGGGCGTTCGCGATCGCGATCGCCGCATGCGCTGCGAGCAAGCCGATCAGCTCCTCGTCCTCCTCGGTGAAGTCCGCGCCCTCGACCTTCTCCGTCAGATAGAAGGCGCCGATCACCCCGGCCGGCGCGACGATCGGAACGCCGAGGAACGAGTGCATGTCCGGGATGCGTCCTCGGCCACCACCCGCGAAAGCGCGGGTGATCGTGGATGTCGCTCGTGCGGTACGGCTCGGTCGTGTCGAGCATGGCGCCGAGCATGCCGTGCTGCCGCGGCAGCGGGCCGAGCGACGCGATCAGCTCGTCGCTCATGCCGGAGGTGAGGAACCGCCGGAAGCCGCCCTCGCCGTCGGGCAGCCCGAGCGCCGCGTAGCGCGCGCCGGCCAGCTCCCGCGAGCTGTCGACCAGTCGCTGCAGGACGTCGTCCACCGACACCTCGGCCGCGACCGCGAGCACCGCGTCGCTGACCGCCTTCAGGGTGGGACTCAGGTGCTCGGCCATCGCCGCTGACGATAGCCCGCTTGTCTCCTTGACTGGCAACGAGGGCGTGTGAGATCGTCGGCGCACTGTAAACGTTCTCAGTAATCCTTTTCAGCCACCCATTCACGGACGGAGGCTCTCATGGGAAACCGGCTCACACCGGTGCTGGTGGGCTGCATTGCCCTGTTGGTGATCTTGCTCGCGCCCTCGGCAAGCGGTTCCAGCAGCGCCGCGGAAGGCAGCATCACGACCGCTTCCTTCCGGTCGGCCACGCTGAAGGAAGACCTCAACTACAACGTCTACCTGCCCGGCCGGATACGCAGGTTCCGGCGAGCGGTATCCGGTGCTCTATCTCCTGCACGGCCGTGGCGACTCGATGAGCGCCTGGACGCAGATGAAGAGCACGCTGGACGAGCTGATCGCGGCGGAGGAGATTCCGCCGACGATCGCGATCATGCCCGACGCGCCCTGGAGCAGCCGCGCGAGCTACTACGTCGACTCGGCGTACAAGGGCGCGGATCCCGGCCGGCCGGTGGAGACGGCGTTCACGTGCGATCTGATCCAGCACGTCGACGCCGCGTATCGGACTGTTGCCGACCGCTCGGGCCGCGGCATCGCCGGCTACTCGATGGGCGGCTACGGCGCGATGCGCTACTCGCTCGCGCATCCCGATCTCTTCGGTGCCGCGATCGTGCTCAGCCCGGCCGTGTACTTCCCGGAGCCGCCGCTCGACTCCAGCACGCGCGAGTTCGGAGCCTTCGGCAAGGGACAAGAAGCTGTTCGTCGAGAAGATCTACAAGCAGCTGAACTATCCGGCCACCTTCGGCTCCTTCGAGGCGACAGGCCTGCCGCAGCGGATGTTCATCGCGGTCGGCGACGACGAGTTCAAGAACACCAACCCGAGGGACTTCGAGCACGACCTCGACTTCGAGGCTCACGTCCTCTTCAACAAGGCCCAGCGGGTCGCGAACCTGACGTCCGAGCTCCGCGTGGTCGACGGCGGGCACGACTGGGACGTCTGGGGACCGCAGTTCAGTCGAGGGCGCGAAGTACATCTTCGAGTTCCTGAAGCCACCGCCGGTCCTGATGAAGGCGAAGCTGACCGGAACCACCGGCGAGGAGCGTGCCGGAGGCGTCGCCACCGACGCGGCCGGAAACGTCTACCAGGCTCTCGCGGCCGGGGGATCCGTCAACGGTCAGCCGTTTGCGGGCGACAAGGATCTCGTGCTGACGAAGCAGGCGCCGAACGGCACGACCCTCTGGACGCGCGAGATCGGCACCGCTCGGCTCGAGCGGGCCTACGGCGTCGCCGTCGACCCGCAGGGCGACGTGGTCGTCACCGGGTACACCAACGGGGATCTGGACGGCAATCACGCCGGCAACACGACGGACGACGTCTTCGTCGTCAAGTACGACCCCGACGGAAACCGTGAGTGGCTGCGACAGCTCGGCGTGCCGGGGCTCGCCGACCGCGGCTATGCGATCGCCACGGATGCGACCGGGAACGTCTACGTCACCGGGTACACGCGTGGAAACCTGGCCGGTACGAACCAGGGCGACAAGGACGTCTATCTCCTGAAGCTCGATCCGAGCGGCGCTCAGGTCTGGCTACGCCAGTTCGGTGGGGGCGGCGAGGACAAGGGCTGGGGCGTCGTCGCGACGGCAGACGGCGTCCGCGTCGCCGGCATGACCTCCGGGGCGATGGGCACGCCGGTCGGGGCGCTCGACGGCTGGGTCGCCCGCTACGACGCTGCGGGCAGCCAGGCCTGGCTGCAGCAGTTCGGCACCACCGCGAACGAGGAGGTCTGGGGACTGACGGCCGATGCCGGCGGCAATGCGTACGTCGCCGCCTACTCGGCCGGCGACTTCGACGGCCCGCTCGCGGGGGACAAGGACCTCGTGGTGGCCCGGTTCGATGCCTCCGGGGCCCTGACCTGGAAGGACCAGGTCGGGACGACCCTGAACGACAAGGGTGCCGCGATCCAGCTGGACGGTGCCGGCAACGTCTACGTCGCCGGGTTCAGCGACGGCAAGCTCGCCGGACGCGTCGGCAAGTTCGACGTCGTCCTCGTCAAGTACGCGCCCGACACCACCCGCGAATGGACGCGGCAGTTCGGGACGGTCGAGGACGACGGGGCAGACGCGTTCGCCGAAGCCAATCTGTACCTCGCCACCCACGGCGGGACGGTCTACGTCTCCGGGCTCACGCTCGGGGATGTCGCAGGCGCCACGCAGATCGGGCTCGGGGACGTCTTCCTCGCGACCTTCGACGCCCTGGGTGAAAACAACTAGGCGTGAAAGCAACGACGATGCGGGCGGCGCCGGCACCAGGCCGGCGCCGCCCATGGAGGGGCATCAGGCCGTCGCGGCGAGTGCGCCGGGACGAAGCGTCGCGCCGGTCGCGGGATCGAAGAAGTGGAACCTGCTGGGATCGAGTGCGAGCCGGATCCGCTCGCCCGGCCGCACCTCGGTTCCCTCGGGAACCTCGGCGGTGAAGAGCGCGCGCCGGTCGGTGGCGAGAAGCGTCGCCCGCTCCCGGTCGTCGCTCGCGGCCCGCACCGAGTCCACGTCGACAGGCGGCGCATCGACCGTGAAGAGCACGTGCGTCGCCGAGCCCAGCTCCTCGACGACCGCAACCTCCACGTCGATCGCGGGAAGCGACGGGTCGGCCGTGCGGGCGTCGTCGAAGTCCTGCGGGCGGATGCCGAGGATCACCGTGTCGGACGAGACGTCGGCCGGGCGCCGAGCCTCCGTCAGCGGCACGCGGAAGCCCGCGAACTCGACGGCGTCGTCCGAGAGCGTCGGCATCGACGAGATTCATCGACGGCGAGCCGATGAACGCCGCGACGAAGAGGTTCCGCGGCTCGCGGTAGAGCACCTGCGGCGTGTCGACCTGCTGCACGGTCCCGTCGCGCATCACGGCCACGCGCGTGCCGAGCGTCATCGCCTCGACCTGGTCGTGCGTGACGTAGATCGTCGTCACGCCGAGCCGCTCGTGCAGCCGCGCCAGCTCGCGCCCGCATGTCGACACGGAGCTTCGCGTCGAGGTTCGAGAGCGGCTCGTCCATCAGAAACGCAGCGGGCTCGCGGACGATCGCGCGGCCCATCGCGACGCGCTGGCGCTGCCCGCCCGACAGCGCCCCGGGACGCCTTTCGAGCAGCTCCTCCAGGCCGAGCATGCGCGCGACCTCCTCGACGCGCCGGCGCGATCTCGTCCTTCGGCGTCTTCCGAACCTTGAGGCCGTAGCCGAGATTCTTCGCGACGGTGAGGTGGGGGTAGAGGGCGTAGTTCTGGAAGACCATCGCGATGTCGCGATCCCGGGGCGCGAGCCGTGCAACCTCGCGGTCGCCGATCCAGATGTCACCCTCGGTGACCTCCTCGAGGCCCGGCGATCATGCGCAGCAGCGTCGACTTGCCGCACCCGGACGGGCCCGACGAGCACCATGAACTCGCCGCTCGCGATCGTCAGGTTGACGTCGTCGACCGCGCGTACGTCCCCTTCGTAGACCTTTCCCACGCCTTCGAGCTTGATCTCGGACACGTCCAGTCGCTCCTTCGCATTCGCTCTTGACTCCGCTCGCGATCGTATGACATTGTGAAGCCGCTGTAAACGTTCTCTGTAATCCTTTTCAGAAATCGACACGCCAGAGACCCAGCCATCGCGCGAGGACCCCGCCGGCACGGTGCCGACGATCACGACTGTCGCGCGCCTGGCGAACGTCTCCGTCGCCTCGGCCTCCCGGGTGATGAATGGAATCAAAACGAGCCCAGCGACGCTGGAGCGGGTGACCGAGGCGGCCGAGGCGATCGGCTACGTGCCGAACGCCGCCGCCCGCACGCTCCGGTCGCGCCGCACCGGCCAGATCGCGTTCGCGATGCCCGACGTCGGCAACCCGGTCTACACGACGATGATCGGCTCGATCCAGGAGGTGGCAAAGGCTCGGGGCTGGCGGCTGATGCTCCACTCGACGGGCGCGGACATGGAAGACGAGCTCGCCATGGTCCGCGATCTCAAGCACCGGTTCGTGGACGGGCTGATCCTCGCGTCGCTGCACCTCACGGACGTCCACGCCGACGAGCTTCGGCGCGCCGCAGCGCCGGTGATCCTGATCGGGCGGCCGACAACCGGCACGACCGTCGACACGGTCCGGACGTACTCGCGCAAGGGCGCCTCTGAGGCTGTACGGCATCTCTACGGGGCAAACCGCAGGCGAATCGGGTTCGTCAACGGCCCCCAGCACACGTTGCCCGGAGCGTCGCGCCGGCTGGGCTACCTCGACGGCCTGCGCTCGTGCTCGCTCGCCCGCGACGACGCCTTGATCGAGGTCGCGGCCGATTTCATGATCGAACCGGGCCGGCGCGCGACCGAGCGCCTCCTCGCTCGCGAGCGACCCGACGCGATTCTGTGTGCGAACGACCTGCTGGCGATCGGCGCCCTGGCTGCGCTCCGGGACGCGGGCCTGGACGTCCCCGGAGACGTGGCGCTTGTGGGGATGGACAACACCCCGCTCTCCGAAGTCACCTGGCCGACCCTGACCACCGTCGACCTCGGCTCCTCAGAGCGAGCGCGGATCGCAGTGGAGATGCTGCTCGAGCGGATCGAGGACCCGGCTCGCGAGCCGCGCGTCGTCGGCGTCGCGCCCCGCCTCGTCGTCCGCGCCTCGTCGGGGGCGCAGCCGGAGCTCGTGGCGTGAGCGCCGTTCCCGAGGCCGGCCGGCCGGTCTTCAAGCGTCAAAAGCGCAGTCGCGCCGGGTCGGGCCTCTCCGGCCGCGAGGCGCTACTGCTGCTGATCCCGGCGCTGCTGCCGATCGTGATCCTCAGTGTCCTCCCGCTCGTGCGCGGGATCTACCTCGGCTTCACCGACGCGCAGGCCGGCTTCGAGATCACCACGAACTTCATCGGCCTCGACAACTTTCGCGCACTGCTCGACGACGAGCTCTTCGTCAACTCGTTCAAGATCGGCCTGATCTGGTCGGTCGCCGTGACGGCGATCGGGTTCTTCTTCGCCCTCGGCCTGGCGCTTCTGCTGAGCCAGGAGCTGAAAGGGCGCTGGCTGGCGCGCTCGCTCGTCCTCGTCCCCTGGGCGATGCCGGCGGTCGTCGTCGGGATCATGTGGAAGCTCTTCTTCCAGCCCCAGGCCGGGATCCTGAACGAGATCCTCCGCCGCACCCACATTCCGGGTGAGACCACGGACTGGCTCTCGAGCTTCAGCTGGGCGCTCCCCGCGGTGATCCTCGTCGGAGTCTGGGCGGGTATGCCGCAGACGACCGTAGCGTTGCTCGCCGGACTCCAGTCGATTCAGGCCGAGCTCCACGAGGCGGCAGCCGTCGACGGCGCGACGGCCTGGCAGCGGTTCCGGACGATCACGCTGCCGCAGCTGAGGCCGGTGATCATCGCGATCACGACGCTCGACTTCATCTGGAACTTCAACTCGTTCGGGCTCGTCTACGTCCTCACCGAGGGCGGGCCGGCGGGCAAGACCCAGTTACCGATGCTGTTCGCCTACAGCCAGGCGTTCGAGTACGGCCAGTTCGGCTACGCGTCGGCGCTCGGGAGCGCGATGGTGATCGTGATCGCCGTGGCACTCGTCTTCTATCTCTGGGGCCGGCTGAAGGAGGCGAAGTGATCGTCACCACCAGACCCAAGCGAGCGAAGAGCTTTCAGTACGCGGCGCTCTTCGCCTACGTCATCTTCCTCGCCTTCCCGCTCGTCTGGCTGCTGTCGATGTCGCTCAAAGGGCCGCGCGAGCTCGTCCAGCTCTACCCCTCCTTCATCCCGAACGACTTCACGTTCGAGAACTACCGGACGGCGCTGAGCGAGGAGGACCACCAGTTCATCCGCAGCGGCATCAACAGCTTGAAGATCGCCGTCGTCACTGCTCTTCTGACGACGATGGTCGGCCTGCCGGCGGCGTACGTGCTCGCGCGGCGGAGGGGCTTGATCTCGCGGCTCGGGCTCGGCTGGATCCTGATCAGCCAGATGTTCCCGCTGATCCTGATCATCATTCCGCTCTTCCTCCTCTTGCGCGATCTGAAGCTGACGAACTCCCACGTCGGCCTCGTGCTCGTCTACGTCGTCTGGGCGCTGCCGTTCGTCCTCTTCATGCTCTACACGTACGTGCGCGGGATCCCTCGCGACCTCGAGGAGGCGGCGACGGTCGACGGCGCGACGCGGTTCCAGATCCTGACCGGGATCATCGCGCCGCTGCTGATGCCAGGGATCGTCGTGACGACCCTGTTCGCATTCATCACCGCCTGGAACGAGTTCTTCTTCGCGCTCGTGATCCTCGAGAGCCCCGATCTGACGACGCTGCCGCTGAGGCTCGCGCAGTACGTCGGCATCGAGGGAGTCGTCAGATTCGGCCCGCTCGCTGCGGCCGCCCTGCTGGCGACGCTACCCAGCCTCCTCCTCTTCACCGTCATCCAACGCTGGCTCACGAGCGGCCTCCTCTCGGGGGCGGTCAAGGGCTAGCGATGTCTCTCAACCAAGAAACCAGGCGTCGAATGTCGGCGCACGACCGCAGAAAGGCGGGTCAGAAATGAGGAAGGTCATCGTGCTTGGCGCTTTGGCTCTGCTGTGCTCCGTGCTCGTAGCTGGAGCGCAGGCAGGTAAGCAGGGCACCGTCGTCAAGCTCAAGTTCGCCACGTACGTGTGGCAGCCGACGACGGTCAAGGCGAACAAGGAGATCGTCGACGCCTGGAACAAGAGCCATCCCGGCATCCAGGTCGAGATCGTTCCCGTCGACGTGAACTCGGTCCACGACAAGCTCCTGACGAGCTTCGTCGGCGGCACCGCGGCGGACATCATCCACGACGAGGCCGCCGACATCGCCGGCTTCACGCAGCAGGGCTATCTGGCGAACCTGACGCCGCTGATCCCGAAGTCGCTGAAGGCCTCGATCCCGAAGGACATCTGGGCGACGACCAACTTCGGCGGCAAGATCACGGGCGTCCCGTCGCTGATGCAGACCTACAACATCTTCGCGAACATGACGATCCTGAAGGCGGCCGGCATCAAGGCACCGACGCTCGCCGCTCCCTGGACGTGGGCGCAGTTCCGCGCCAACGCGAAGAAGCTGACCAAGTCCGGCCAGTACGGCGTCTGCTGGGGCCTCCGGTCGCCGGTGGCCGCGGTGCAGACCATGTCGCTCAACTACGGCGGGCAGTTCTTCTACCTCGAGAACGGCAAGTGGACCTTCAAGTTCGGCCCGAACGACCAGAACGTGATCCGGCAAATGCACGACATGATCCACGTCGACAAGTCGGTCGATCCCGCCGCGACGGGGCTTTCCGGCAGCGCCGCGCTGCCTGCGTTCTTCGGGGGCAAGTGCGCGATGACGGTGGCGGGGAACTTCACCGCCCAGAGCATGATCGCGCAGAGCCCGCAAGGCTTCAACTGGGCGATGTTCCCGTTGTTGAAGGGCCAGACGCAGCAGCAGGTGGCCAATCCACAGACCTACTCCATCTCGGCGCAGAGCACGAACAAGCAGTCGGCGATGTTCTTCCTCGCCTACCTGGTGAACAAGCAGAACCTGGCCAAGCTCGCTCAGGGTGACTGGCTGATCCCGTCGAACCCGGAGGCAGGCGCGTTGCTGCGCAAGTCGACCAAGCGGGCCGGCAGCTGGAAGATCGCGACCTCGTCGGTCGTCCACTTCCGCAAGGGGAACTGGGTCTCGCTGGCGGCGTATCCGCGCTGGAAGGCCGAGGTTGCTCAGCCGGCCTTCGTCCAGTACCTGAGGGGCTCGAGCACCCTGGAGGAGCTCGAGAAGTCGCTCAGCGATGGGTGGACGAGAGTCAGAGGATAGGAAAGGCTGTTCCCAGCCGGCCGGCCAGATCGGACGGCCGGCTGGGACACAACGACTGCGAAACGAGGATGAGGACGTGAACGGAGACCTGCTGACCGACCGGTCCGTCGGCTGCCTCGCCGGGGCGGCCGTAGGTGACGCGCTCGGCGGCGCGACCGAGGGCTGGGAGTCGCACGAGATCCACGCGCACTTCGACGGCTGGGTGACCGGGATCGTGGAGTCGATTCGCCGGACGCTCAAGGTCGAGAAAGCGTTCTCGCCGTTCCACAAGGGCGACGGCCACGTCACCGACGACACGCTGATGACACGCGTTCTCGTCCATGCCTACGACGTCAAGCGCGACCACCTGGACGCGTACGACGTCGAGGCGTTGATGCTCCCGGAGATCGTCGACAAGCCGATGTGGGTGCCCGAGCTCGGCCGTGACGACCTGCTCTACCACCGCCTGTTCCTGGCGGAGAAGTGGCTCGTGCTCAAGCTTCGCTACGGGCACGCCGACCCGCGCGACGCCGGCGTCGGGAACATCGTCAACTGCGGCGCCGCGATGTACATCGCGCCGGTCGGCATCGCGAACGCGGGCGACCCGCAAGGTGCCTACAACGAAGCGATCGACCTCAGTGGGGCACATCAGTCCAGCTACGGGCGCGAAGCTGCCGGCGTGCTGGCGGCCGCGGTGGCCGAGGCGCTCCGGCTCGGCGCGACGGTCGACGACGTGGTCGAGACGGCTCTGCGCTTCGCGAAGGATGCGACGCGCACGTCGATCGAGGCCGTGGTCGAGACCGCGGCGAAGCTGGACGGCTGGCGCTCGGGCGGGCTCGAGGAGCTGCGGAGCGCGTTTGCGCCCTTCGACTCGGTCGGCGAGCCCTACGCCCGGCCGGCGCAGAACGCCCGGATCCCGAGCCGGCTGCATGCGATCGAGGAATTGCCGCTCGCCCTCGGGATGCTCGTTGCGACCGGCGGCAACTACGAGGAGACGGTCCTCGGCGGCGTCAACTACGGGCGCGACTCGGACTCGATCGCCTCGATGGGCGGCGCGCTCGCGGGCGCCCTCGGCGGCACCGGAGCACTGCGGCGCGACTGGGTCGACGACGTCTCGGCGGCCAGCCGGATCGACGTCGAGGAGGCGGGCCGGACGATGGCCGTCGTGGCGGCCGAGATCTTCGTGCGCGACACACAGCGACACGAGCAGCGCGTGCAGACGATCGCAGAGCTCACCGCCGGCGAGGTGCCTGCTTGAGAGTTACCTGGGTCCAGCCTGAGGATCTTGTTGGGCATGAGCTCAGGCAGGCCCGGGAGGAAGGGAAGGAGGTCGACGAGGTCGAGGAGCGGTGGTTCGCCGCGGGCGGAGCGCCGGCGCCGGGGCGCGGCGCGTCGCAGGAGCCCGTGCCCGACGAGCTCCGCGCGCTCGCCCTCCAGCTCCTGGACGAGCTCGAGTCGATCCCCCGGCCGCTCGCCGCCGACGAGCCGGACGACTTCGACGAGATCCTCGCGGAGGCAGATCCGGCGTCCTCCGCGCCTCCGCTCGATCTTCCCGAGCGGATCGCCGGCGCCTGGCTCGGCCGCGCGGCCGGCTGCGTGCTCGGCAAGCCGGTCGAGAACATCCCGCGCGAGGGGATCCGCGCCATCGCCGAGGCGACGGGCAACTGGCCCGTTGCCGGGTGGTTCACCGCTGAGGGCCTGCCCGAGGAGGTGACGGAGCGCTGGCCGTGGAACCGCGCCAGCCGGCCGACCAGCCTGGCAGAGAACATCGACGGAATCCCGGAGGACGACGACCTCAACTTCACGATGCTCGGGGTCGCGCTGCTCGAGCGCTGCGGGACGGCATTCGACGCGCTCGACGTGGCAAAGATCTGGCTCGACTACCTGCCGTCCGGCCGGATCTTCACCGCCGAGCGGGTGGCGATGCGCAACCTGCTCGAGGCCCACCTGCCGCCGCAGACCGCAACGCGCCGCAACCCGTTTCGCGAGTGGATCGGCGCGCGCCTCCGCGTCGACGCCTACGGCTGGGCAGCGCCGGGAGATCCGGTCGCAGCGGCGAGGCTGGCGTGGGAGGACGCCCGTCTCAGCCACACCGCCAATGGCGTCTACGCCGCGATGTTCATGGCTGCCGCGCATGCGGCGTCACTGTCCGAGTCGTCCGCGTCCGCCTGCGCCGACATCGGCATCTCCGTCGTGCCCGCGCAGAGCCGCCTCGCCGAGTCGCTGCGAACGGCACGCGACCTCGCGGGCGAACGTCCATGGGAGGAGGTCGTGGACGCGCTGTACGCCCGCTACGGCCACTATCACTGGGTGCACGCGATCAACAACACGGCGTTGACCGCCGCCGCCCTGTACGCGTTCGACGGCGACTTCTCCGGCGGCATCTGCGCCGTCGTCCAGGGAGGCCTGGACACGGACACGAACGGCGCCGCCGTGGGATCGATCCTGGGCGCACTCGCCGGCGTCGGCGGCATCGACGAACGCTGGTCGGCCCCGCTCGGCGGGCGGTTCGAAAGCTCGCTGCCGGGCTTCGATGGGATCGGAATCGACGAGCTCGTGCAGAGAACGCTCGCCGTCGCCCCATCGTGAGCATCCCCCTCGATAAGCCGCGCGACCCCCTGGTTCCCCGACCGCTCGACCTGCCCACTCGGGTGCCGCTCGAGCCGGGCGCACCGCTCGACGACCTCGACGGGGCAAAGATCTTCGCTGCCCCCGACGATCCGGCCGACTGGCCCGCATGGCGGGAGGCGCTGAAACGCTGGCGCGCGGAGGCCGCCCGGCGGATCGAGTACGACGACACCGCCTACCGTGCTCCGGAGTTCGCATGGACACGCGGCTGCTTCTCGGTCGCGCTCGTCTGGCTCTGGGACGAGCTGCTCTACGACCACACGGCCGCCCGCTTCACGCCGGAGCGATTCTGCGACGAGTCGGAGCGAGAGTTCGGCGGCTTCGACGGCGTGGTGCTCTGGCACGCATACCCGGTGATCGGGATCGACGAGCGCAACCAGTTCGACTACTACCGCGACGTCCCCGGCATCGGTGAGCTCGTCGGGACGTTCCAGGCCAGGGGCATCCGCGTGTTCGTGAACTACAACCCGTGGGACGTCGGCACACGGCGCGAGCCGGTCGCAGACGACATTGCGATCGCGGAGCTCACTCGCGAGCTCGGCGCCGACGGTGTCTTCCTCGACACGATGAAGGAGGCGCAGCACGGCCTCCGTGCCGCGCTCGATCGGGTGCGCCCCGGGATCGCCCTCGAGGGCGAATCGACCCTGCCGCTGGCACGCGTCTGCGACCACCACCTCTCCTGGGCGCAGTGGTTCAGCGACACCGCGGTCCCCGGCGTCCTCCGCGCGCGCTGGTTCGAGCAGCGCCACATGCTCCACCACACGCGCCGCTGGAACCGCGATCATCTCGAGGAGCTGCACAGCGCCTGGCTGAACGGCGTCGGCATGCTCGTCTGGGAGAACGTCTTCGGGGCGTGGGTCGGCTGGAACGATCGCGACAAGGCGCTGCTGCGGGCGATGCTTCCCGTCCAGCGGCACCACGCGGACCTGCTCACGACCGGTGACTGGACGCCACTCGCGGCTGCGAGCCCGGACGCCTGCGTGGTCGCGTCGCGCTGGGTCGACGACGAGACGACGCTGTGGGCGCTCGCGAACCGCGGTGACGCCTACAAGGGCCGGGTCGGGGAGCTCGAGGTCGAGATTCCGGCGCACGGGATCGCAGCGTTCGTCGGTTCGGAGCAGGTGATGGTCGCCGGCGGCGGCGACGCGACCTTCCCGGCGCGCAAGACGGTTCGCATCCCGGTGCCGGTCGTGCGCGTGGACGACGTGCCGGACGGCTTCGCGGCCGTCGAGCCGCGGCCGCTCACCGCGGTCTTCCGCCGGCGCGAGACGGGGACGTACGGAGAGGCGCCCTACGTCGAGGAATGGAAGCCGCTGCCGCCGCGCCTGCACGACTTCGTCGAGGTCGAGCGCCCGGCGCCGCGAGGGCGGTTCGCGATCTCGGCGCGCGAGGTGAAGACCGGCCTCGACCTAGCCGAGGCGCGTGTCTATGCGGAGTCGGTTGGCGCACGACTCCCGACCGAGGACGAGTGGCAGCTCGCCGCCGAGGCCGGGCTCCTCGATTTCTCCGGGCCACGCGTCTGGAACTGGACCGAGAGCGAACACTCGGACGGCCGGACCCGCTTCGCGATCCTCAAGGGCGGCTCGGACTGGAAGGCGGAGGGGTCGGACTGGTACGTCGACGGAGGACCGCAGGATCCGCGCCATTCGCTGAAGCTGCTGCTCCTCGGCGGCGGGCTCGCCCGGTCGCCGCACATCGGCTTTCGCCTGGCGGTCGACCTTTGACCCAGCCGCTCGCCGGGATCCGGGTCGTCGAAGCCGCCACGCTCTTCGCGGCGCCGCTGGCGGGAATGCTCCTCGGCGACTTCGGCGCCGATGTGATCAAGATCGAGCATCCGACGCGAGCCGATGCGGCGCGCGGACACGGCCCGAGCAAGGACGGTGCCGGACTGTGGTTCAAGACACTCGCCCGCAATAAGCGCCTGGTCACGCTCGATCTCTCCGCGCCGGAGGGCGCCGAGCTCTTTCTCCGGCTCGCCGAGACCTCTGACGTCGTGCTGGAGAACTTCCGTCCGGGAACCCTCGAGCGGTGGGGGCTCGGCTGGGACGAGCTCTCGGCGGTGAATCCGAGACTCGTGCTCGCGCGGGTGAGCGGCTTCGGCCAGACCGGACCGTCTGCGACGCGTCCGGGATTCGGGACGCTGGCGGAGGCTCTGAGCGGCTTCGCCTCCCTGAACGGAGAGCCGGACGGACCGCCGCTCCTCCCGCCACTCGCGCTCGCGGACGGCGTGGCAGGCCTGGCGACCGCCTTCTCGATCCTCGCCGCGCTCAGGGCGCGCGAGGAGACGGGGCGAGGGCAGGTCATCGACACGTCGCTGGTCGAGCCGCTGCTGGCGCTGCTCGGCCCGCAGCTGACGGCGTACGACCTGCTCGGGCAGCTGCAGCCGCGCACGGGCAACCGCTCGAGCCACAACGCGCCGCGAAACGTGTACCGCACCGCAGACGACTCGTGGGTCGCGGTCTCCGCTAGCGCCGATTCCGTTGCGGCCCGGGTCCTGCGGCTCGTCGGCAGGGCAGACCTCGTGGAGCAACCCTGGTTTTCGACGGGCTCGGGCCGCGCCGCTCACGTCGACGAGATCGACGAGGCGGTTGCGGCGTGGATCCGGGAGCGCGATCGCACCGAAGTGCTGGCGACGTTCGAGGCGGCCGAGGCGGCGATCGCGCCGATCTACGACGCGAGCGACATCCTCGCCGATCCGCAGCTCGAGGCGATCGGAGCAATCCTCAGCATCGACGATGCCGAGCTCGGTCCGATCAAGATGTCGAACGTGATCAGCCGCCTCTCCGAGACTCCGGGCGAGGTCCGCCACTCCGGCGGCCGCCACGGCGAGCACACGGCTCCGTGCTCGGTGAGCTGGGCGTCGGCGCAGAGGAGCTTGCACGGCTACGCCACGATGGTGTCGTGTGATCAGCCGGGCCGCGAAGCGGCCCCTTCAGGGGTCTTGCGCGATAGGGGATCCGCTCCCGCGGATCCCC
This sequence comes from uncultured Gaiellaceae bacterium, assembly GCA_963752405.1. Taxonomy (GTDB): domain Bacteria; phylum Actinomycetota; class Thermoleophilia; order Gaiellales; family Gaiellaceae; genus Gaiellasilicea. Next base: position 90,630 of record CAVVYB010000009.1, on the reverse strand, counting down.
TATCCTGCGCCAACAGAAGGTGTCGTCTGAGCGCTCCGCCGCTCACGTGGCTGTACGTGCCCGCCGATCGTCCCGACCGGGTCGAGAAAGCGATCGCCTCCGAGGCCCATGCAGTGATCGTCGACCTCGAGGACGGGGTCGCGCCGGCCGCGAAGGCGGACGCACGGGCGAACCTCCCCGCGCTGCTCGGACATCGTCGCGACAAGCCGGTCTACGTACGCGTCAACGCCGGCGATGCCGACGACCTGGACGTCGTCTCCACCCTCGCGATCGGGGGCGTTCACGTGCCGAAGGTCGCCGGGCCGGGGGACGTTCCTTCGCTCGGCCTGCCTGTCCATTGCCTGATCGAGTCCGCGGCCGGTGTGGAGGCCGCCTACGAGATCGCCAGGACGCACGGTGTCGCCGGTATCTCACTCGGGGAGGCCGACCTCCGTTCCGAGACCGGTGCGCTCGAAGCTGGGCTCGACTGGGCGCGCAGCAGGATCGTGAACGCCGCGGTCGCCGCCGGCCTGCCACGTCCACCGCAGTCGGTGTACCCGCACCTGAACGACGACGAGGGCCTCGCCCGCTCGTGCCGACGCGGTCGCGAGCTCGGGCACCTCGGGCGTTCGGCGATCCATCCGGCGCAGCTCATGATCATCGAGCAGGCATATCTCCCGACCGAGGAGGAGACGGCTCGAGCCCGCGCGACCGTCGAGCGGCTCGAGCACGCACTGGGCGCGGCGACGCTCGGCGAGCGGAGAGTTCGTCGATGCCGCCATGCTCGGCGCTGCGCGCCAGATCATCGCGCTCGCCGACACGCTACGGGACTTCCGCCGCCGACCCGTATCTGTTGACGATTGACATTGTCTAACGTTCAGGGTACTGTATCACCAGTCATGATTTGCAGCGGGAAAGGGAGTGGATCTTGCGCGCCGTGCCTGGCCGATCGACCCCGCTCGAGCCGTCGGCAGTCGACGAGTCCGGGCAGTTCATCCTGCCTCGGATCCCGACCGCGTTCTGGATCATCGACCGTGATCTGAGGATCACGACCGCGTACGGTCCCGGCTTCGACTCGTTGAGCCTCCATCCGGAGCTCGACTCGGTCGTCGGGCTCGACCTCTTCGAGTACTTCAAGACCGACGATCCCGAGTTCGAGTCGATCGCCAACCATCTGATCGCGCTCACCGGGAAAGCTGTCGATTGCGAAAGCAAGCTGCGAGGCCGGGTCGCTGAAGTCCGTCTCGAGCCACTCCGTCGCAAGGGTGAGGTCATCGGCGTCATCGGCTTCGCGCTGGACGTCACCGACCATCGCGTGCTCGAGGATGCAGTTGGAGCGCGCGCAGCAGGTCGACTCGATGGGCGCCCTCGCCGGCGGCATCGCGCACGACTTCAACAATGTCCTGACCGGCGTCTCCGGCTTCGCCCATCTCGCGCTCAGCGAGGTCGAGCCGGGCAGCGCGGCAGAGGCTCATCTGCTAGCAGGTGACCCATGCGACCGAGCTGGGCGCGGCGATGACGAGCCGGCTGCTGTCCTTCAGCCGCTGCGAACAGCCCGCTCCCCGGCAGCTGGACGTGGATGCGGTCGTGCTCGACGTGGAAGTAGTGCTGCGCGGGATGATCGGAACGCGTGTCCGCCTGGCCATGGATCTCGACGGCGCACTGCCGTCGATCTCCGCTGACCCCAACCAGTTGCGCCGGCTGCTCGTCAACCTCGCGGTCAACGCGCGTGACGCGATGCCGACCGGAGGAGTCCTGACGATCGAGACCCGTCACGCAGCCGGTGAAGGTGTCGTCGAGCTCAACGTCCGCGACACCGGCATGGGCATGGACGAGGGCGTGCGCGCGCGGTTGTTCGAGCCGTTCTTCACGACGAAGCCCGTCGGCAAGGGGACCGGGCTCGGCCTGGCAGCAGTTCAGACGATCGTCTCGCAGTGTCGGCGGCTGGATCGAGGTCGACACCGAGCCCGGCCTCGGCACGACCTTCTCGATCGGCCTGCCGACGGCCGAAGCGGCCTAGCTCTCGGTCGCGCTGGTTTCAATTCCCACCGAGCGCGCAATGCTGAGATCGTGGTCGACTCGGACGGAGGCTTCACGGTCATCCAGGTCCGCGGTGAAGCGGACGCGTACACGGCGCCCCGGATCCGCTCGGACCTCAGTAGCGCGCTCGGCACGTCGGCGCCCCTCGTCGTCGACCTGTCGCAGGCCACGTTCATCGACTCGACGGTGGTCGGAATCCTCCTCGAAAGCCTCGCCGAGTACGAGAAGCGCGAGCGGGCGCTCGTGCTCCTGCTCCCGGACGAGTCAGCCCCGGAAGTGCACCGCCTCTTCGAGCTGACGGGCCTCACGTCTCTGCTCCCTGTCGTGCGCAGCTGGGACGAGGCCGCTTCCCGTATCGCCAGCTAGCTAGGACGAAGCTCCGGGCTCGACGAGCCCGGTCTCGTAGGCGAAGACGACGGCCTGCACGCGGTCGCGCAGGTCGAGCTTCATCAGGATTCGCGCCACATGCGTCTTCACCGTTGTCTCGCTCACGAACAGGTCCTTCGCGATCTCGGCGTTCGAGAGGCCCCGGGCCATGAAGCCGAGCACCTCGAGCTCGCGCGCGGTCAGGTCGGCCATCGCCGGCGAGGGCTGGGTCGCCATCGTGCTCGGCGGGCGCCGGATGAACTCCTCGATCACCCGCTTCGTGATCGCGGGCGAGAGAAGCGCGTCGCCCGCGGCAACGACGTGGATCGCCGAGATCAGCTGCTCCGGCGGTGTGTCCTTGAGCATGAAGCCGCTGGCACCGGCTCGTAATGCTTCGTAGACGTACTCGTCGAGGTCGAACGTCGTCAGCATCAGCACGCGCGGCAACTCGCCGTCCCCAACGAGGATCCGCCGCGTCGCCTCGAGCCCGTCGAGGTTCGGCATCCGGATGTCCATCAGGACGACGTCGGGCTTCAGCTCGCGCGCCGCCTCGACCGCCTGCAGCCCGTCCTCAGCCTCGCCGACGATCTCGATCTCCGGCTCCGACTCGAGGATCATCTTGAAGCCCGCGCGCACCAGCGCCTGGTCGTCCACGATCAGGACCCTCAACGTCATGCGGGGGATCCTGCGACCGGCAGCCGCGCCGAGATCTTGAAGCCGCCGCCGGGACGAGGGCCGGAGTGCAGCTCGCCGCCGCAGAGCGCGGCGCGCTCGCGCATGCCGACGAGGCCGTGGCCGGCGCCGTCGTTTTCGCCCTGGCTGCGCCCGTCGTTTGCCACCTCGATCTCGACATCGTCGCCGATGTAGCGGACGGCGACCCAGGCGTGCGCGGGGCCGGCATGCTTGAGCGCGTTCGTCAGCGCCTCCTGCACGATCCGGTAGGCCGAGAGGTCGACGCCGGCCGGAAGCTTGACCGGGTCACCCTCCACGGTCAGCTCGACCGGCAATCCCGACTGGCGCACCTGCTCGACGAGCGCGGGGAGCGTGCCGAGGCCGGGCTGTGGAGCGAGCGCGGGGACCTCCTCCTCGGTACGCATGATCCCGAGCAGCCGCCGCATCTCCGAGAGCGCCTGCCGGCCCGTCTCCTCGACCGTCATCAGGGCTTCGCGCTCGCGCTGCTGGTCCGGCGTCAGCAGCCGGCGGACGGCGCTCGCCTGGACGGTCATCACGCTGACGGAGTGCGCGAGCACGTCGTGCAGCTCACGGGTGATCCGGTTCCGCTCGTCCTCGACGGCTCGCCGCGCCTCCTCTTCGGTGCGCCGCGCCCGCTCTTCTGCCTCGCGGGCTTGCTCGGAGTGCCTGGCCGCGGCAGCTGAGAGGACGAAGATGCCGATGAGGGGGAAGCTCAGCCAGATCAGTTCCGTCCACGGCACGCCGGGAGCGCGGAGAAAGACCGTCCAGCCGGCAACCAGGATCGCTCCGAGTGCGGTGAGCGCCAGCCGCCAGTCCAGGAGCGAGCCTGCCGCCCAGCAAGAGAGCAGGAGCGGCAGGAACATCGTGTCCGTGTTGTAGGCGGCGTCCGCATCGAGCAGCGTGAAGACGAGGGCGCCCGCGGCGACGACGAGAGGTGCGACGAACGGAGCGCGGCGGCGGAAGAGCAGCGCTCCGGCGGTGACCAGGGCGATCGCAGCCACGCGGCCGCGGTTGTCATCGACGTTCGTCCAGACGTCGATCTGGGTGAGGATCACGCCGGCAAGGGCGACCGCTTCGAACACGTATTGCTTCGCCCACGCCAGGGGTTTGAGTGTCACGTTGAAACGGTACTCGACCGGCGTCGGAAGGGCATCGTCCTCTCTGACGACGCCGAAATCGTCCGCACGGACGATCCGCAATCGCGAGCGCGGCCGATGCCGCTGCGCCCGACTGCGGCCTAGCCTCTGAGTAGTGCTCGCCCGACTCGAAGGAGACGCTCACCTGATGGAAGCTGCATTCCAGCTCGCCCAACCTGATTCGGCGCAGCAGGCACCTCCGGTCGTCGCTGCGTCCGGTCTCACGCGCCGCTACGGCGCCGGTGATACAGCCGTCGACGCGCTCCGCGGCGTCTCGCTCTCGATCCCGCGCTGCGAGCTGACGGCCGTGATGGGCCCGTCCGGCTCCGGCAAGTCAACGCTGATGCACATCCTCGCCGGCCTCGACCGGCCGAGCGCCGGCTCCGTCGAGATCGACGGAACGGATCTGACGAAGCTCAAGGACAACGACCTGACGAAGCTGCGTCGCAGGCACATCGGCTTCGTCTTCCAGTTCTTCAACCTGCTTCCGATGCTGACGGCCGAGGAGAACGTGACGCTGCCGCTCTCGATCGCGGGCACGAAGCCGAGCGCTGAGTGGCTCGAGGAGCTGCTCGACGCGACCGGCCTCACCGACCGTCGGCGACACCGCCCCGCGGAGCTCTCCGGCGGCCAGCAGCAGCGGGTCGCCGTCGCTCGCGCACTCGTCTCGCGCCCGACTGTCCTCTTTGCCGACGAGCCGACGGGCAACCTCGACTCGCAGACCTCCGCCGAGATTCTCGGCCTCCTGCGCGGCGCGGTCGACACGTACGGCCAGACAACGGTGATGGTCACGCACGACCCGCGTGCGGCCACGATCGCCGACCGGGTTCTGTTCCTGGCCGACGGCCTGATCGTCAAGAAGCTCGGCCGCTCGTCGCAGGCCGAGATCCTCGAGACGCTCTCCGAGATCTCAGACCGATGAAACGCGTCGCGATCCGGGGGCTGCTCGCCCGCAAGCTCCGCTCGACCCTGACGGCGATCGCGATCGTCCTCGGCGTCGCGATGGTGAGCGGCACGCTCGTCCTCACCGACACGATCGACAAGGCGTTCGACACGATCTTCTCGAGCTCGTACGAGCAGACGGACGCCGTCGTCTCCGGCAAGAAGCTCGTCGAGTGGTCGCAGACAGGCAAGGCGCAGGTCTCGCCCGAGGTGCTCGCGACGGTCCGCAAGCTGCCGGAGGTCGAAGCGGCAGCAGGGACGATCCTCGACCTCTCCGGCGACTCGAACCAGGCGAAGATCCTGGACAGGAACGGCAAGGCGATCCAGGGGAACAACCCGACCTTCGGCCTCGGCATCGACCCCGCGGACGAGCGGTTCAACCCCTTCAAGCTCGTCGAGGGCGATTGGGCTACCGGCCCGCACCAGGTCGTCGTCGACCTCAACACCGCCGACGAGCAGGGCTTCAAGGTCGGCGAGCACGTCAAGGTCGCCGGCGACGGGCCTGTCCGCGCGTTCACGCTCACCGGCATCGCCCGTTTCGGCGACGTCAACAGCCTCGGTGGAGCAACGATTGCGCTCTTCGACGTCGAGACGGCGCGAAGCGTCCTCCGCAAGACGGGCTTCGACGCTGTCGCCGTCTCCGCGCACGAGGGTGTCTCGCAGGAGAAGCTGATCGACTCGATCCAGCGCGCGCTGCCGGCGTCCGCCGAGGTGCGCACCGGGGCCGAGCAGGCAGCCGAGGACGGCGAGGGCGTCGGCGAGTTCGTCACCTTCATTCGCTACTTCCTGCTCGCGTTCGGCGGCATCGCGCTTTTCGTCGGCGCCTTCGTGATCTTCAACACGCTGTCGATCACGGTCGCCCAGAGGACGAAGGAGCTGGCGACCCTTCGGACGCTCGGCGCCTCGCGGCGCCAGGTGCTCCGCTCGGTCGTGCTCGAAGGGCTCGTCCTCGGGGTCGTCGCCTCGGCGATCGGCCTCGGGCTTGGCGTGCTGCTGGCGAAGGGATTGACGGCGCTCTTCCGGGCCGTTGACCTCGAAATGCCGCAGTCGGCGATGGTCTTCCAGGCGCGCACCGCTGTCGTGGCGATGCTGACCGGGACGCTCGTCACGCTGGTCGCCTCCGTCTGGCCGGCCGTCCGGGCGACACGGATCGCACCGATCTCGGCTGTCCGCGAGGGTGGGATGGTCGTCAAGCGGCCGTCGCGGAAGACGCTCGTCTTCGGTCTCGCGTGTCACGGCCCTCTCCACCTTCGGGCTCGTCTACGGCACGCTCGGCGAGGGCGTCTCCACGGCGGTACGGCTGCTCGGGATCGCGGGCGGGGCCTTCGGCCTCTTCATCGGGCTCGCTGCGATCGCGCCGCGGCTCGTTCGCCCGCTCGCACACGTCGTCGGCCTACCGGCCGCCCGCCTCGGCGGTGCCGCCGGACGCCTGGCGCAGGAGAACGCGGTGCGCAACCCGGGCCGAACGGCCTCGACCGCAGCCGCGCTGATGATCGGGCTGACGCTGGTCTCGTTCGTCGCAGTCTTCGGCAAGGGCCTGCTCGCGAGCGACGAGACCGCGCTCCGCAAGCAGCTCGGTACGAGCCACGTGATCACCTCACAGAGCGGCTGGGACACCGTTCCCCTCGGTGCCGGCAAGGCTGCGAGCGCGGCTCCGGGCGTCGAGCTCGCCTCGTCGATCCGCAATGACCGTGCGCAGCTCGTGGGCGGCGGCGAAGTCGACGTCAGCGGGGTCGACCCCGCGACGATCGCCCGTGCCTACAACTTCGAATGGGTCGAAGGCTCTGCGGCGTCGCTGGCGACACTGGCGCGTGGCGACGCTGTCGTCCGCGAGGGCGAGGGCCACGCTCGTCGGCGAGCGGTCGTCGTTCCTGACACCGGCAGGGAAGCGCGTCTCGACCGTGGTCCGGGGCGTCTACCGCAAGCACGGCGACCTCGACCAGCTCCTCGGTCAGGTCGTCCTCTCGCAGGCCGCTTCGACAGCAACTTCCCGCGGCCTGGCGACATGCTGACCTCGTGCAGGCCGACTCGACTGCGGGACTGGAGCGAGCGCTCGCGGCGTTCCCCGACGCAAAGCTCCAGACGGGCGACGAGTTCATCGCCAACTGGACGGCGTGGCTGAACGACGTAATGAGCCTCTTCTACGTCCTGCTCGCCCTGTCGGTGATCGTCTCGCTGTTCGGGATGGTGAACACGCTCGTGCTCGCCGTCTTCGAGCGGACGCGCGAGCTCGGGATGCTGCGAGCGGTCGGGATGACCCGCAGGCAGACGCGGCGGATGATCCGGCAGGAGAGCGTGATCACCGCGCTGATCGGGGCTGCCCTAGGGCTCCCGCTCGGCGTCGGCCTTGCTGCCCTCGTCACGCAGTCGCTGTCGAAGTACGGCGTCTCGTTCTCGCTGCCGATCGGGACGCTCGTGGTCTTCACCGTGGTCGCCGTGATCGCAGGTGTCCTCGCCGCGATCGCTCCCGCACGCCGGGCCTCGCGCCTGAACGTGCTGAACGCGCTCCAGTACGAGTAGCCCTCGTCTTAACGAGACGTAAACAATGAAGTGGCGGTGTCAACCCCCAATGGGGCATACCGTCAAGCGCGGCTCGCCGCGTACGCTCAAACTGTGGCCGAGACCGATCCCCCCATCGTTTGTGCGCACTGCGGCCGGCGAGGTCCGGTAGCCGACGCAATGGAGAAGGGATGGCGCTACCACCGGAACGACGTCGGCGAGCTCGTGATCTTCTGCGCGCTGTGCACCTACCGCGCGCGTCCGCCTGGCACTCAGCTTCAGCAGACGTAGCCCCAGACCGCGAGAGCTGGGAAAACTCGGGGAGGGCGGGTTAGGGTCACCTGTGCTCCTTGCGATCGACCAGGGGACGACCGGCACCACCTGCCTCGTCCTCGATGACTCGCTGCAGACGCTCGGACGCGGCTACCGGGAACTCCGCCAGCACTTTCCGGCGCCCGGGCTCGTCGAGCACGACGCCGACGAGATCTGGCAGACGGTGGTCGACGCGGCGACGGCTGCGCTGAACGACGCGGACGTCGGCGCCGGGGAGCTCGACGGGATCGGAATCACGAACCAGCGCGAGACGACGCTCGTCTGGGACAAGCGAAGTGGTGAGCCGATCGGCCGCGCGATCGTCTGGCAGGACCGGCGCACAGCCGCGCGCTGCGCCGACCTGCCGGTGGAGCTGATCCGCGAGCGCACCGGCCTGATCCCCGATCCGTACTTCTCCGCGACGAAGCTCGAATGGCTGCTCGCGAACGCCGGGGCGGCAGGCGAGCTCGCCTTCGGCACGATCGACGCGTGGCTCCTGTGGAAGCTCTGCGGCGAGCACGCCACGGACGTCTCGAACGCCTCCCGCACGATGCTGCTCGACATCGCGACGCTCCAGTGGGACGACGAGTTGCTCGACCTCTTCTCGGTGCCTCGCGCCGTACTGCCGCGGCTCGTCCCCTCGAGCGGCGTCGTCGGCGAGGGGAAGCTGCTCGGCGCGCTCGTGCCCGTCGGAGGAATCGCCGGCGACCAGCAGGCGGCGCTCTTCGGGCAGCGCTGCTTCGCGCCCGGCCAGGCGAAGGCGACGTACGGGACCGGCGCGTTCGTGCTCGTCAACGCGGGCTCGGCGCCGGGGACGGCGCCGGACGGCGTGCTGCGCACCGTTGCGTGGCAGCTCGGCGACGACGATCCCGTCTATGCGCTCGAGGGCGCCGTGTTCGTCGCTGGGGCGGCCATCCAGTGGCTCCGCGACGGCCTCGGGCTGATCGAGAGCGCCGCCGAGACCGAAGCGCTCGCGCGCTCGCTCGACGGCAACGAGGGCGTCTACTTCGTCCCTGCGCTCGCCGGCCTCGGCGCGCCGCACTGGGCGCCGGACGCGCGCGGGCTGATCGCAGGGCTGACGAGCGGGACCGCGGCGCGAGCACCTCGTCCGCGCAGCGCTCGAGGCGATCGCCTTCCAGACGTGCGACGTGCTCGACGCGATGGAGATCGAGCTCGACGTCCTGCGGGCCGACGGCGGTGCGGCGGCGAACGGCTTCCTGATGCAACTTCAGGCCGACCTCGCGCGCGTGCCGGTCGAGGTGGCCGCGGAGCGGGAGGCGACCGCACTCGGCGCCGCCTCGCTGGCCGGGCTCGCGGTCGGTACGTGGCCGGGACTCGAGGCCCTGGCGCTGGCACGGCCGGCGGCCACTCGCTACGAGCCATCGATGGCTGCCGGCGCAGCCGAGAGGCTGCTCGCGGAGTGGCGTACGGCCGTCCGCCGCACGCTTCTCTAGTCCCTGCGCGTAGGCGATGTCATCCTCGCGGTGGATTGCGGCGCCCGTCTTGTCGTCCTTGCGGCGACCGGAAGATCAGGCCGAGCGATGAGGGCGAATCGTTTGCGCGGCCGATTCCCCAGCGACGCTCGGCCCGGAGACTCCTGTGCAGGGAATCCGCTGGAAATCGACTGCAAGGAGACGAGAGATGATCTGCAAGGGAGACATGATCGAGAACCCCGTCACGGGCGAGCGCATGCTGTTCCTCGAGACCTCCGCCGACACGAACGGCGAGTACGTTCTCGTCGAGGTGACCGTGCAGCCGAACGGCTTCGTCGCCGCCGCGCATACGCACCCGTACCAGACAGAACGGTTCGAGATCGAGTCCGGAACCCTCGCCTTCAAGGTGAACGGCGAGGAGATCGTGGCCGGCCCCGGCGAGACCGTCGTCGTTCCGCCGAAGAGCTCGCACAAGTTCTGGAATGTGGGTGACACCGAGGCGGTCTTCGTCTGCGAGGTGCGGCCGGCGCTGCAGTTCGAGCGGCTGCTCGAGACGATGTTCGCCCTCGCCAACGACGGCCGGACGAACCGGAAGGGGATGCCGAACCCGCTCCGCCTCGCCGTGATCGCGAACGCGCACTTCGATGACGTGCGCCTGCCGTTCCCGCCGGCCTGGGTGCAGAAGGCGGGCCTGCTGCTGGGCGCGCCGGCCGGCCGGCTGCTCGGCTTCAAGCCCGAGTACGACGGCGGCTCGCCGGACACGCCGGCGCTGGCGCTCTAAGCCGCGTCCATCCGTCAACCGCACGGCCGGGGTCTGACCCCGGCCGTCGCGTTGACGGAGAGACATGTCGGGGCCAGGACCCGACACGTCCTGAGGGGACGAGTGGCGTCAGCGGGCAGCGAAGACCGAGACGGCGTCGACGACGTGCTTCAGGCGGCGCCCTTCGTCGGTCAGCCGGTACTCGACCCTCGGCGGCCTGGCGTCGATCACGCGCCGCTCGAGAACGCCGGCCGCCTCCAGCTCGACGAGCCGCTGCGCGAGCGTCCCGGGCGGGATCGACCCCAGCGCCTGCCGGAACTCGTTGAAGCGGGTCGCCCCTTCGTAGGACGCCCACAGGAGGGAGACGACCCAACGGCGCTCGAGGAGGACCGCCACACGGCGGACCTCCTCGGGCACCGGCTTGCAGGATCTACACCGCATGGAGGTGATTCGCCGGCTCGAGTGCCAGCTCGAGCACCTCGTCGAGCGAGATCACAGGATGGAACGTCATCTCGTCGCGAACGTGCTCGGGCACGTCGTCGAGATCCTGGCGGTTCCGCTCGGGCAGGATCACGTCGGTGAGCCCTGCGGCGTGCGCCGCGAGCACCTTCTGCTTCAGCCCGCCGATCGGCAGCACCCGCCCTTGCAACGTCACTTCACCGGTCATGCCGATCGTGTGCTTGACCGCGCGACCGGAGAGGAGCGACGCGAGAGCGGTGGCCATCGTGATGCCGGCGCTCGGGCCGTCCTTCGGGATCGCACCGGCTGGAACATGGACGTGGAAGGTCTGCTCGAACGCGTCCTCGTCGATCCCCAGCCCATCGGCGCGGGAGCGAAGCGAGGAGAGCGCGATCTGCACCGACTCCTTCATCACGTCGCCGAGCTGTCCGGTGAGGACGAGCTTGTCGCCCTTCGAAGCAGTTGCCTCGACGAAGAGGACGTCGCCGCCGGTGCCGGTGACGGCGAGGCCGGTCGCAACTCCGGGGACGGCAGTGCGGTCGGCCGCCTCGCGGTAGTACTTCTGCCGCCCGAGCGCGTCACGCACCTCTTCCAGGCCGAGCTCGACGGGAGCCTCCACCTTCCCGGAAGCGATCTGCGTCGCGGTCTTCCGCAGCAGCTTGCCGAGCTCGCGCTCGAGCTGCCGCACGCCCGCCTCACGGGTGTAGTCGGAGACGACCGTCTCCAGGACGCACATCCGCGACGGACACCTCGTCCTCGCGCAAGCCGTTGCGGTCGCGCTGACGCGGCCAGAGGTAGCCGCGAGCGATCGCGACCTTCTCGTCGGTCGTGTAGCCGTCGAACCGAATCACTTCCATCCGATCCAGCAGCGGCCCAGGAATCGAGTCGGCCACGTTCGCGGTCGCGATGAAGACGACCTGCGAGAGATCGAGCTCGAGATCGAGGTAGTGATCGCGGAACGAGTGGTTCTGCGCCGGATCGAGCACCTCGAGCAGCGCCGAGGACGGGTCGCCGCGCCAGTCGGCGCCGACCTTGTCGACCTCGTCGAGCAGGATCACCGGATTCATCGTGCCGGCGTCACGCAGGGCCCGGACGAGCCGGCCCGGCAGTGCGCCGATGTACGTGCGCCGGTGGCCGCGGATCTCGGCCTCGTCACGGACGCCGCCGAGCGACATCCGGACGAACTCGCGTCCGAGCGCACGGGCGATCGACTCGCCGATCGAGGTCTTGCCGGTGCCGGGCGGGCCGACGAGGGTGAGAATCGCACCGGAACGCTTGTCCGGCTCGATTCCGCGCTCCTCGCGCAGCTTGCGCACGGCGATGTACTCCACGATCCGGTCCTTCACGTCCTCCAGGCCCTCGTGGTCCGAGTCGAGGACCTCACGGGTGTGCACGGGGTCGAGGCGCTCCTCGGAGCGCTTGCCCCACGGGACGGAGAAGATCCAGTCGAGGTAGTTGCGGATCATCGATGCCTCGGGGGAGCTTTCGCCCTGGCGGTCGAGTCGGGAGAGCTCGCGCTCGACCTGCTCGCGGACCTCCTCGGGAAGCTCCGCCTCCTCCAGCTTGCGCCGGTACTCCTCGACGACGGACGCGTCGTCCTCGCCGAGCTCCTTCCGGATCGAATCCATCTGACGACGCAGGATGTACTCGCGCTGCTGCTTCGCAGCGCCCTCCTCGACGTCGTCGCGGATGCGGCGCCGGACCTCCATCTCTGCGAGGCGTTCACGCTGGAGCTCGATCGCCAGCGCGAGGCGCTCCTTGATGTCCAGCGTCTCGAGCAGCTTGACCTTCTGCTCGAACGAGAAGTCGGGCGCATAGCCGACGGTGTCGGCGAGCGCTCCCGGCTCGCTGATCGAGCGAACGAAGGCCGAGATTCGGCCGTCGTCGCCGCGCAGCTCGAGGATCTCCTCGACGATCGCGCGGTACTCGCGCTCGAGCTCGCGCGTGCGCGCGTCAGCCTCGTCGCTGTCCGGGCGCTCGTCGACCTCGACGCGCAGCTCACCGTTCGCGTCGGTCCGAGCGGCGCCTGCGACACCACGGTGCAGCCCGCTGAGCGCCACCGCACGGCCGCCTCCGGGCAGCCGAATGCGGTCGGTCACCTCGGCGACGGTGCCGACGCTTGCGTAGTCGTTTTCGTGGCGGGGGACGAGCAGCACGCGCTCCTCGGACCCGACGTCCACGGTCAGGGTCACGTTCATGTTGGGGAAGACAACGATGTCCTCCAGGGGTACGAGCAGCATCGTGCTCAACTCATCACTCCTTGTAGCTGTATCCATACTCATATCAACTACAAAAAGCATACCTGCATTCCCTAAACGCGCAGTTGCCGTTGCACTAAACCTGCGTATGATCCGCACGTGCCCAGAGCGACTCCGCTCGCAGCCCGCAACGACACGCCGAAGGTCGGCGCACGCGTTCGGTCACTCCGCCGCGAGCGCGGACTGACGATCGAGCAGCTGGCGGCCGCCACCGGCCTGACCAAGGGTTTCATCAGCCAGCTCGAGCGCGACCGGACGGCGCCGTCCCTTTCCTCGATCGCGCGCATCTGCGACGCGCTGGGCGTGCGGCTGAGCCACATCTTCGAGCGCGAGCCCGCTCCCGCGCTGGTCCGCAAGCACGAGCGGCCGTCCGTGGACACGTACTTCCCGACCGAGAACCACCTGCTCTCTTCCCGTGACGAGGAGCGCTTCCAGGCGATCGAGTCCGTTGTCGCTCCCGGCGCGGGCGCAGGTGACGAGCTGTACTCCCTCCCCGGCGAGATGGAGTTCGTCTACGTGCTCGGCGGGACGATCGAGCTGCAGGTCGGAGACGAGACGCACGTGCTCGAGGAGGGTGACGCTCTCACCTATCCCCTCTCGAAGCCGCACACGTGGCGGAACGCATCCGACTCGGAGGAGCTTCGCGTCCTCTGGGTCTCGGTTCCGAACCCGTACTAAACCCTCAAGTCCTCCGCTGTCAGGCCGAACACTCGGTTAGATCGATGCCTGCTCGCTTCCGACTCCCACTTGCCCTCCTCCTCTGCGCGGTCGCGACCGCGGCGCTGTCGCTGACGCTCTGGCAGCTCGAGCAGGACGATGTGCGCCAGGAAGCCCGTGAGCGGGCGAACGGCGCCGCCGCAGCGCTCGAGGAGCGCACGACCGCCGCAGTGCTCGCGCTCGAGGGTGTTCGCGCTGCCTACGACGCCTCGCCGTCTGTCGGGCCCACCGCGTTCTCGACGTTTGCGCGCGTGCCCCTCGCACGGACGGAGGTCATTGCAGTCGGCTGGGCGCCTCGCGTCGCCGCCTCGCAGCGCAACCGAGGTCGAGGCGAGCGAGCAGGTCCGGATCGCAGCTCCCGCCAATGCGCTGACCACCTATCCACTTCTCCGCCTCGAGCCGGCCGCCACGACCGCGGACGCGCTCGACCTCGGCTCCGACCCGTCACTCGCCGCCGCGCTCCGGATCGCGCTCACGACCGGAAAGCCGCAACTCTCCGCTCCCGTCCGCGTTCAGGGCGACGGCAGGCTCGGCGTCTTCGCCTTCGTCCCCGTCTTCGGCCGCGGCCTGCCGCTGCGCACGCCTGCCGAGCGGCGCGAGGCCCTCACGGGGGTCGTCACGGGCGCTCTCGCCGCGGACGCACTCGTCCGCAACGCCTTCTCCGGGCTGCCGGCCGACCTCGACGTCCGCGTCACCGACGGCCTCTCCGTCCTCGCGCACGGCCCGGGCGGCGCCACGATCGCCCAGGCGCAGGTCGGCGGCCGGACCTGGCGCGTCTCGGTCGCACCCTCCCGCGCCTCGTCCATCGCCCCGGTGGGAGTGGCGTTCGCGGGACTCGCCCTGATGATCCTGCTCGGCGCTGCGTCGATGCGCCTCCGCCGGCGCGCGGCCTCCGAGGCCGCACTCGAGACCACGCTTGCGCTGGAACGCTCGACCTCGGCCTTCGCGCTCGCCCGCGCCGAGACGAAGGTCGACGAAGAGCAGCAGGCCCGCCGCCTCGTCGCCGACGCCACCGACTCTCTCGTGCTCGAGGTCGACAAGGACGGCATCGTCCGCTCGTGCTCCCCTGCCGTCGAGCGGCTGCTCGGCTACAAGGCTGCGGAGCTCGTCGGGCTCGAGGTCTACTCGCTCCTCCACCCGGAAGACCTGCTCACGCCCGCAAACGGGCCGCAACGCTACGTCCGCAAGGATGGCAGCTACGTCGTCCTCGAAGGGCGGCGCCTCACGCGCCGCGATGAGCTCGGCTTCGTCGCCGGCGTCGTCACGGTCCTGCGCGATGCGGCAGACCTGACAGCGAGGAGCGCGGAGCAACGCATTCTCGACGCAGTCGCGCTCGAGCCCGATCCCGTCGAGCTCTTCTCCATCGTCGCGGAAGAGATTGCGCTCGACCTGCACGTCGACACGGTTTCAGTCGTCCGCTTCGAGACCGGCGGCTTCGGCACGATCGTCGGCGCCTGCGAGGCGCGCGGCTCGGTACGACTCGTCCCCGGCTCCACCGTCTCGCTCGAGCTGGACGAGCCGGCCGCGATGGTCTTTCGCACCGGACGGGCTGTCGCCAGCGCAGCGCCGATCCGCGTGGGCGCTCGCCTCTGGGGAGCACTCGTCGCGATAGGCGCCGACAGCGAACGGCTCGCCTCTCTCGCCGTCGCCGCTCAGCCGGCCATCGGCTTTGCCGACACCAGCGCCCAGCTCGGCGCGCTTGCCACCCGCGATCAGCTGACGAACCTGCCCGACCACCGCGCTTTCCACGAGCAGCTGCGGTCCGAGGCGAGGCGCGCCGAGCGGCATGAGCGTGCGCTCTCCCTCGTCCTGATCAACATCGACAACTTCAAGGAGATCAACGCCGAGCACGGCCGCCTCGCAGGCGACCGCGCGCTGGCCGAGGTCGGCCGGAGGCTCGCGGCTACGGTCCGGAACGGCGAGCTCGTCTCACGACTGTCTGCCGATCACTTCGGCTGGGTCCTCCCGGAGACCGAGGGTCTGAGCGGCTGGATCGCTGCCGAACGCGGCCGCCGCGCCCTCGCCGCCTCCCCGATCGAAGGGGTTGGCACGATCAGCTGCATCCGCAGGCGTCTGCGACTTCCAGGACGTCGGCGGCTCCGACGAGCTGCTCGCGCTCGCCGAGGTGGCTCTGGTTCACGCCAAGAGCTCGGGCGGCAACGCAACCTTCCGCTACAGCGCCGAGCTCGACGGCGGCGACGCCGGCAACCAGCCTGAGGACGACCGCGGCCTCGACCGGCTCCGCTGCACTCGCGCGTGAGCTCGATGCCGAGGATCCGGGCACCGAAGGTCACTCCGAGCGGGTCGCCCGGGTCGCCGAGAAGCTCGCGCTGTCGTGCGGGTGGAGCCCGGATCTTGCGATCCGCCTCGCCCAGGCGGCGCTCGTTCACGACGTCGGCAAGCTCAGCATCGACGAGGACGTGCTCCGCAAGCCGGGCCCGCTCTCGAAGGCCGAGCGCGACCAGATCCGGAACCACCCCGACACGGGCGCCGAGATCGCCGTCAAGGCACTCGACGCAGAGCAACTCGGCTGGATCCGCCACCACCACGAGCGTTGGGACGGCGCCGGGTACCCGAACGGCGTCGCCGGCGATGCAATCCCGGTCGGTGCCCGCCTGCTCGCACTGGCCGAGGCCTGGGACGCGATGACGTCGAGCCGGGTCTACGGTGAGGCACTGGACACGGCGGAAGCACTGGCCGAATGCAAGCGCGAGCGCGGGGCGCAGTTCGCGCCCGAAGCGGTCGACGCGCTCGACCGGCTGTGGGCACTCGGTGCGCTGACGTCCGCCGATATCGGCGTCGTCGCTTCCGATTAGCCTGCGAACCGCGTAAACGCTGCGAGCGCGACCCGGCCTGCGAGATCATCGGCCGCTCCGACCTCTCCACGTCATGACGCTGGCGACGAAGACGCCGCCGTGGTAGGCGACGATGCCGTTGTCGTGCCGAACACCGGGGAGCCACCCGGCCTTGTGCATCACGACCGACCCAGCGAGGTAGCGGTCGAGCTTGCCCCGGTCCGAACCCTGCGCCAGAAGCCAGAGCAGGTAGCGGGCCTCCGAGCCGCTGACGCCGAGGTGCAGGAGCGGCCCCTTGCCTGCAGCCGCGAGATAGACCCCCCGCGCGAGCCGCGCGAGATCCCACGCCGTCGTGTACTTGCCGAGCCCGAACGCCGGCTGGCTCTCGATCCGGACCGGAATCGGCGGAGCGGCCGATGCCGCCCCTCGCGTCGTGTAGCCGCCGTACATCAGCGAGTCGTTGAGCCCGAGCGCCCGCATGGTCTCGTTCACCCTTGCCGACCCGGCTGAGGTCGATCCCGCGAGCCAGACCTCGAGCGCGTTCGCCGCTTTGTTGTCGGACAGGACCAGCATGTGGCCGAGCAGGCGCGCCAGCTGCGTCCTCTCGGCGGGCTTCCCTTCGAGCGAGCGCATCACGGTGACCGCGATGGCGAGCTTGAGGGTCGAGGCCGCCGGGAAGCGCGCCCGCGCGTTCCACGAGGCGCCGCGGCCCGTGCGCAGGTCCTGCACGTAGACGCCGGCCGTCCCTCCGTGACG
Organism: uncultured Gaiellaceae bacterium; assembly: GCA_963752405.1. GTDB lineage: Bacteria > Actinomycetota > Thermoleophilia > Gaiellales > Gaiellaceae > Gaiellasilicea. The sequence continues at coordinate 73,485 of CAVVYB010000009.1, read as the reverse complement.
CGTCACGAGTGTGCGGACCGTCTGGGCGAGCGCCGGATCGAGGCGCGACGAGCGTGCGCGCGGGTCGGAGCGGAGCGGGAGCGCGAAGACGGGCTCGACGACGCTCGTCGAGCGGCGGTTCCGGCCGTCCACGGCGGTCACGCGAACCTCGACCACGCCCGTCTGCATGGGCACGCTGAGCGAGAACGACCTGCCGCGCAGCGGCTCCTGGGCAACCACGTACTTCCCGACGCGAACGATGATCTGCCGTGTGCCGCGCGGGGCAAGACCAGCAACGTGGCCAAACGAGACCTCGCGCGGCGCCGGCGCGGAGATCGCCGGCACAGGAAGGGGAGGCAGAGTGAGGGCCGGGGCGTCGATCATGATTCTTCCATCATGGCGATTCTTGCTCACCTCGATCTCGACGCGTTCTACGCCGCCGTGGAGGAGCTGGAACAGCCGGAGCTGCGCCGCAAGCCGCTCATCGTCGGCGGCGACCCGCAGGGGCGCGGCGTCGTCTCGACCGCGAACTACGTCGCGCGGCGCTTCGGAATCCATTCGGCGATGAGCTGCGCCGAGGCTCTGCGCCGCTGCCCCGAGGCTGTCTTCGTCCGCCCACGGCACACGCTCTATCGCGAGTACTCGCAGGCGGTCTGGGAGTCCGTGCGTGAGGTCGTACCGCTCGTCGAGCGCACCGGCCTCGACGAGGGCTACCTCGACTTCGAAGGGCTCGCCACCGACTTCTCGCGCGCCCGTGCGGTCGCCGCAGCCGTGCAGACCTCGGTGAGCGCCGCGACCAGCCTCTCGTGCTCGCTCGGCGTCGCTCCGACGAAGGTCGTGGCCAAGGTCGCCTCCGACCGGCGCAAGCCGGGCGGGATCACGGTCGTTCCGGCCGGGACCGAGGCTGCCTTCCTCGCGCCCTTCGCGGTGCGGGCTCTCCCGGGTGTCGGCCCTCGGGCAGAGGAACGGCTCGCCGCGGCCGGGGTGACGACGGTAGGCGCCCTCGCTGCGCTCTCCGACCTCGACCTGCGCGCGCTGCTGCCCGGGCAGGTCGGGCAGACGCTCCGCGACCGGGCGCAGGGGGTCGACCCGCGCCGGCTCGAGACGACGAGCGAGCGGATCTCGATCTCCGTCGAGGAGACCTTCGAGCGGGACCTGCTCGACCGCGGGCTTCTACATGCCGAGCTGCGCCGGATGGCCGATGACCTGGGCAAGTACCTGCGGCGCAACGGCCAGTCCGCCCGCACGGTCACCACCAAGCTGCGGTACACGGACTTCTCGATCCGGAGCCGCTCGACGAGCCTCGACGTCGGCATCGACGATCCCGAGCGGATCGGGGAGCTCGCGTGCGCACTGCTCGACCGCGGCCTGCGCGACCGGCCGGGCGCCCTGCGGCTCGTCGGGGTCGGCCTCTCCGGCCTCTCGGATTTCCGCCAGCTCAGCCTGGACGAAACCACAGTAGATTTTTGCAGCGCTAGGCTTGAAAACAGGTTCAATCTGCCGATAACGCCGTTAATGACTTCGCCGCCCTCCAGCGAGCGGGTCCTGATCGTCGACGACGAGGATCAGATCCGCACCCTTCTCGCCCGCTTGCTCGGGGCGCACGGCTACGACTGCATCACCGCCGAGAGCGCTGCCGCAGGCCGGCGCGCGCTCAAGGAGATCCCCGATCGCGCTCGTTCTCAGCGACGTGAACATGCCCGGAGAGTCGGGCATCGACTTCACGAGCGAGGTACTCGCGCAGTACCCGGACACCGCCGTCGTCATGGTCACGGGCATGGACGATCGGCGCTTCGCGCAGATCGCGATCGAGCTCGGCGCCTACGGCTACATCCTGAAGCCCTTCAAGCCGAACGAGCTGATCATCAACGTCGGCAACGCACTCCGCCGGCGCGCGCTCGAGATCGAGAACCGCGGCCACCGCGAGCGGCTGGAGCAGACCGTGCTCGAGCGCACGTCGGCGCTCCGCGACACGATCGCCCAGCTCGAGACGTCGGACCTCGAGCTGCGCCGCCTCCGCGAAGAGACGATCCGCCGACTCTCATGGGCCGCGGAGTTCCGCAACCAGGAGACAGGCGAGCACATCGTGCGCATGAGCCTCTACTGCGCGCTGCTCGCCCGGCTCGCCGGGCTGGATGCCGAGCGCGCGCCGAGGACATCCGGATTGCGAGCCCGATGCACGACGTCGGCAAGATCGGCATCCCGGACCGGATCATGCTCAAGCCCGGCCGCCTCACAGAGGACGAGCGCAAGGTGATGGAGGCGCACACCGAGATGGGCCACCGCATCCTCGCGGGCTCTGACGTCGACCTCCTCGACCTCGCCGCGCTGATGGCTCTCACGCACCACGAGCGCATCGACGGCACCGGCTACCCCGCCGGCCTCTCCGGGGACGAGATCCCGATCGAGGGCCGCATCACCGCCGTCGCCGACGTGTTCGACGCGCTCACGTCCGACCGCGTGTACCGCCCCGCTTTCCAGCCGGATGAGGCCCGCGAGATGATGGAGAAAGAGCGAGGCACGCAGTTCGACGCCGAGCTGCTCGACCTCTTCTTCGGGGCTTACGACGACGTGCTGGCAATCAGGCGCTCCGCCGACAACGGCAACGCCGAGCAGACGCTCGCCCGCGCACTGGCGCAGGTCACCGCGCGCTCGAACCGCGTCTAGGAGAGCTTCTCTACCCCGCGTCGAGCACGTCTCGCACCTTGGAGACGAGCTCCTTGGGCGAGAAGGGCTTGCCGATGAAGGCGACGTCCGGATCCTCGAACGCCTCGTCAGGCTCGCTGGCGTAACCGGAGGTGTAGAGAACGCGCAGGTTGGGGCTGAGGAGCGCCGCAGCGCGGGCCAGGTCGGGGCCTCTCATCCCGGGCATCACGACGTCCGTCAGCAGCAGGTCGATCTCACCGACGTGCTGCTCGAGCAGCAGAATCGCCTCGTCGCCGTTCGGCGCGGAGAAGACCTTGTAGCCGCTGCGCGTCAGCACCTCGCCGACGAGGGAGCGAATCGTCTCCTCGTCCTCGGCCAGGAGCACACCCTCGGTGACGTTCCTCTCCACGACACGTTCCGGACGCTCGGCCGGGATCGGCTGGTCCGCGACCGAGAGAGGCAGGACGACGCGGAAGGTCGACCCTTCGCCCAGCTCGGAGGTGACGGAGACCCCGCCGCCCGACTGCTTGACGATCCCGTAGACCGTCGCGAGCCCGAGCCCCGTGCCCTTGCCCGCCTTGGTGGTGAAGAACGGCTCGAAGACGTGATTGATCGTCTCCGCATCCATGCCGACACCCGTATCTCGCATCGTCAGCTCCACCTCGCCGTCGACACGGCGCACCGCGAGCTCGACCTTGCCGCCAGCGGGCATCGCATCGCGGGCGTTGAGCGCGAGGTTCGTAATCACCTGTTCGACCTGGCCGCGGTCCGCGCGCACACGGCAGTCCGGGCTGACGGACGTCGAGAGCTCCACATCGTCGCCGAGGAACCCCGAGAGCAACCGCTCGAGCCCGGCAACGATGTCGCCGAGGTCCAGGATCTCCGCCTTGAGCACCTGGTGGCGGCTGAAGGCGAGCAGCTGGTTTGTGAGCACCGCGGCACGATCGGAGGCGCGCACGATCTCCAGTGCGTCCGCGCGGCGCGGGTCGTCGTCGTCGAAGCCGGAGACGAGGAACTCGCTGTAACCGCCGATCGCGGTCAGCAGGTTGTTGAAGTCGTGAGCGACGCCGCCTGCGAGCCGTCCAACCGACTCGAGCTTCTGCGAGTGCAGCAGCTGCTCCTGCAGCAGGCGCTGATCGGTGACGTCCCGGTAGTTGACGACGACGACCCACTCGTCTTCTTGTCGCCGCCGGCGCCCGATCGCCTCGACCGTGCGCCAGGATCCGTTCTTGTGGCGAAGCCGGACCTCGATCGGCACAGGTTCCTCGCCCGCGAGCATGGCAGCGAACGTCTGCCTGACCGCCTCGTGGTCGTCCGGGTGCAGCAGCGAAAAGCTCTTCGTGCCGAGGATCTCCTCGGGGGGATAGCCGAGCACGCGCTCGACAGACGGGCTCTCGTAGAGGCTCGTGCCGTCGGCGGAGAGCATCGTGACCGCGTCGGACGCGTTCTCGATCAGGGAGCGGAACAGCTCCTCGCGGGTACGCAGCGCTTCTTGTGCAGCCAGCTTCTCGGTGATGTCGCGGAAGCACCACACGCGGCCGACGATCTCGCCGCCCAGCCGTTGCGGCGCAGAGTCCCGCTCGACCGTCCTGCCGTCGACCAGCTCGAAAACGTCATACGTCACGCTCGACGGATCCTGGTAGATCTCCGTCACCCGGCGCACGAACTCATCGGGGTCGGCGAGCCGGCCCAGGACGCTGCCGAGCGCGGCCGCGTCGTCACCGGTGTCGAGCACCGACTGCGGGATCGGCCAGAGCTCCGCGAACGGGCGGTTGTAGGTGTTGATCCGGCCCTCGAGGTTGACGACGAGAATGCCGTCCGCGGTCGCGTCGAGAGTCGCCTGGAGAAGCGAGTACGGAGCTCTCGTGCTCGGCTTCGGCCTCTTTCAACGCGGTCACGTCGAGCCAGACGCCTCGGATCAGAACGGGTTCGCCGTGCTCGTCGAGCACGAGCGAGGCGCTGACACGGAGCCAAACGAGCCGGCCGTCGGCCGCACGGACCTGGCGCTCGTACGCATAGTCGCTGCGCTCCCGGACCGCCTGTGCGGTGACAGCCTCGATCCGCCTTCGATCCTCTTCGTCGACGTGCGAGAGCAAGGCATCCTCGAGCAGCGCGGGCGGGTAGCCGAGGATGCGCTCCGCCTGCTCGCTGATGTACGTGAATCGATTCGTGCGCCGGTCGTACTCGGTCACGATCGCGTCGATCGTTCCGACGAGCTCCTTGAAACGCTCGTCGGTCGGCTCGACCGGCGAACCTGCGGATCCGTTGGAGATCGTCATCTCGTACCGAGATCGGCCTGAGATTCCAGAAAAATGAGGCCTCAACCTTGAGGGTCGCAGGCCGATCACCCAGTCGAGCATGCGTTACTCCAGCCAATACGTGATCCCCGAGCAGCCGCCCGCCGAGGTGCTGGCCGAGCTCGACGCCGCAGCGCGCGTGCTCGACGAGCTCACAGCGCGTGCGGCCGAGCTGACGCTCGGGATGGACGAGCAGACGCGGAGCCTGCGCATCGACTTCAACGAGGGCGGTACGTCGCACCGGCTTGCTCCACGCCAGCTGCTAGAGCTTCTCGCCGGCTCCTACACCCTGTAGAGCTACATTGCGGCCGTGAAGCCGCGTGCCGACGCCGAGGTCGCAATCGTGGGCGCCGGGGTGATGGGCCTCGCCACGGCCTGGGCGCTCGCCCGGGCGGGACGGAGCGTGGTGGTCTGCGAGCAGTTCGAGGTCGGACACGTCAACGGCTCGAGTCACGGCGGGTCGCGCATCGTTCGCCTCTCCTATCCCGAGGAACGCTGGGTGCGGCTGGCGCAGGAGGCGTATCCGCTCTGGCAGGAGCTCGAGGCCGGCTGGGGACGCGCGCTGCTCGACCAACCCGGCACGATCGATCTTGGTGACTGGCAGGCACACCGGGATGCGCTGGCCGCGTGCGGCGCGCCGTTCGAGGTGCTGGACCGGGCCGAGACCGAGCGCCGCTTCCCGCTCCGGCTGGAAAACGGCGAGACCGTGCTCTTCCAGCCCGACGGCGGGATCGTGTACGCCGACCTGGCGCTGCAGGCACTGCTCGGTGCAGCGACCGCTGCAGGCGCGGATCTGCGCGAGCGAACGCGGGTCGAGTCGATCGAGGACGAGGGCGAGACGGTCTCGCTCGACGGATTGCGTGCGAACGCCGTCGTCGTGACGGCCGGTGCGTGGGCGCCGGGCCTCGTGGGCGTGGATGCGACGCCGACGCGCGAGACCGCAACGTACTTCGCCTTCGACGAGCCGGTGCCGTCGCTGCTCGACAAGAGCCTCGGTGAGACCCACCACTATGCGCTGGCGGCACCGGGGGTGGGGCTGAAGGCGGGAGTGCACCGGTCGGGACCCGTGGCGGACCCGGACGAGCCGGGCGAGCCCGACGCGGCGATCGGCGAGCGGGCGGCGGCGTGGGTGGAGCGGCGGTGTCCCTGGAGCCGGGTCCCTGCAGCGCATGGAGACGTGCCTCTACACGAACAGACTGAACGACGAGTTCCTGCTCGAGCGGACGGGGCGGATCGTGATCGGGTCGCCCTGCAGCGGGCACGGGTTCAAGTTCGCTCCGGTGATCGGCAAGCGGCTCGCGGCCCTCGCGCTGGAAGCGCTCTAGGAGGGCTAGCGGAAGAGGTCCCGAGCCTCCGGGATGACGATGTCGTGGCCGACGCCCGGCCCGCGCACGTCGACACCGCGGATGACCGCTGCCGGGATCGCGTTCGTCTTCCCGAGGACGAGCTCGGCGGCACCGGCGAGCTCGTCGGCGACCGCAATCTGCGTGGCCTGAAGCTCGTAGCCGACGCTGTCGCGGACGCCGCGGAGATCGAGAAGCGGTGTGATCCCCGCAGAGCCGAGCGCCACGTCGGTCGTCCCCTGACGGAAGGGTCTGCCGAAGGAGTCGCTCACGATCACCCCCACGTCGCGGCCCAGACGCTCGAGCAGGCCCGCGCGGATGCCGGCCGCCGAGGCATCGGGATCGAGCGGGAGGAGGACGAGTGTGCCCTTGCCCTTCGCGTTCGACGCGTCGACGCCCGCAGAGGCGCAGATGAAGCCGTGGCGCGTCTCGGTGATGATCAGCGGCGGCCGGACGCGGACGATCTGCGCGCTCTCCAGCAGGATCGCCTCGACGTGGCGCGGGTCCCGGTCGTCCGCAAGCTCGAGCGCGCGCTCCGACGGTTCGATCTCGTCCATCCGCACGACACGGCCCTCGGCCTTCGAGACGACCTTCTGGGCGACGACCATGACGTCGGCGTCCTCGAGCCCACCGGCTCGTTCGGCCGCGTCGGCCAGGAGCGCGACGAGATCGTCTCCCTCCTCGACCTCCGGGATGCCCTCGAGCGGGATGATCCTGATCTCGGTCGTCACTCGAGACCGGTGACGCGAAGGCCCGCGTGTGCCTTGTAGCGCTTGTTCACGTTGACGATCACCGCGGTCATCCCTTCGAGTGCGCGCGCGCTCGCGAGAGGCCCACAGTCGACGGCGCGGCCCGAGACGAGCCTTCCCGCGAGGTCGAGTGCCAGTTCCTTCGCCTCCGCGTCATCTCCGCAGACGAACGCGTCCTCCTCCGGCGGCGCCTCGGCGAGGTTCGAGGCGGCGAGTGAGTGCAGCCCGGCGGCGACGGGCGCGTCGAGCTCGTCCTGGATCCGCTTGGCGATGGAGGTGGCCTCCGGCGTCGGCTTGACGCCGCCCGGCCCGAAGACGAGCTCGGCGCAGACCGAGAGCACCGGCGTCGACCCGATCGACTGCCGCAGGTCGCGCGCGGTGTCCACCGCCGCATCTGCCTTCACCGCGAAGAGCACGAGGTCGACGCCGCGGACGGCGTCGTCGTTGTTCGCACCTTCGGCACTGCGCCCTTCACCACCGAGGGTGGCGGCCGCCTCGCGGGCGCGCTCCGCGTCGCGGGAGCCGATCACGATCTCGACGCCTGCGTCGACGAGCCGCTTGGCGACCGCCTGGCCGAAGCTGCCCGTACCGCCTACCACCGCAACTCTCACGCGGCCGCCTCCGAGCACGGTTTCGGCCAGCCGGCGCGACGCGTCGAGGTCGGTCATCAGCGTCTGCGTGACGATGCGCCGGACGGCGAGAGGGCCTGCCGGATCGGATTCGTCGACAACGAGTGCGTCGATCAAGCCCGAGTAGCAGGCCGCGACGTGCTCCGGACCGGTGCCGCCCGCCATCCGCGCGAGCATACGGTCTGCCGGACCTTTGACGGCGCGGCCCCCGACGAGCGGGCTGACGGCAACGCACGGCACTCGGCGAGCGACGAGCGCTGCCCGGATCTCCTCGACAGCGAGGATCGGCCAGATGCTCACGTAGGGGTTGGACGGCGCGATCACGATCGCGTCGGCTCCCGCCAGGGCCTCGAGCACGCCGGGCGCGGGCTCCGCGTCGCCCACGAAGCGAACAGCGTCGACCTCGTCGCGATGGCCGCGGGCGACGAACCACTCCTGAAACGGGAAGCTGCCGGCCGGCGTGTCGATCCACGTGCGCAGCCGGTCGTCCGTTGCCGGCAGAATCGCGGCCTCGACCCCGAGGGCCTGCGCGAGTCGCATCGTGACCGCCGAGAGCGGTTCTCCCGCGCGCAGAGCCTGGCTCCGCACGAGGTGGAGCCCGAGATCGCGGTCGCCGAGCCGGAACCAGTCCTCCCCGCCGAGCGCGGCGACGGTGCCGAGCGCTTCCCACGTTTCGCCCGCCCGGCCCCAGCCGCGTTCCTCGTCGTTCAGCCCGGCAAGCGCGTAGAGGATGCTGTCGAGGTCGGGCGAGACGGCGAGACCGAGGACGTCGAGGTCGTCGCCGACGTTGCCGATCACGGTCACGTCGCCCGGATCGACCGCGCTGACGAGGCCGCACGCGAAGCGCGCCCCGCCGACGCCGCCGGAGAGAAGCGCGACCTTCATCCGGCCAGCTGGCCGAGTGCCGCCTGCGTGCGCGGACCCGCTCGAAGGCCGATTCGCTGCAGGTCGTCCATCGTGTCCACGTCGTCGCAGAGATTCGGGATCACAGCCGCAATGGCCAGCACGCCCTGATCGTCGAAGTGCTTGCGGAAGCGGTTGGCGCTGCCCTCGCCGTACAGCGAGGCGAAAAGGGAGGCACGCGGAAGAACGAGCGCGTTCGTCGTTCCGTCGTTCGCTTCCACGAGCCCGGCCGCATCCAGCTCGGCCGGGCCGGCCAGCGTGCGAAGGTCGTGCGGCACGACACAGGGAACATCCGCGTTGACGACGATCACTGCCCCGTTGGCTGCTCGCTCGAGCCCGGCCGCAACCGCCGCCCCCTGACCGCCTCCCGGATCGTCGACCGCCTCGGCGCCGAGCTCCTCCGCGAGCGCGCGCGCCGCCACGTCATCGGTGACGACCCATGTCCGGCCGGTCACGACGCACGCGGTGAGAACGTCGCCCAGCATCGCCAGCGCAAGCTTCGTCCGCACCGGATCCGGCGCATCGAGGCGCTGCTTGCCGGACGCGCCGCGGAAGGGGACGACGATCTGCGTCATGGGAAAGACTCTAGACGTGGAGAACGCCGCACTCGCCGAGCGACTGGAAGCCTTTGCAGCGCTGCTCGACCTCTCCGGGTCGGGCCACTACACCGTGCGCGCCTACCGCCGGGCGGCAGAGCAGATCCGCTCGACACCCGTGGACGTCGCGAAGCTCGTCCGCGCCGGGCGCGCCCGCGAGCTCGCCGGCATCGGCTCCGGAATCGAGGCCCGGCTGAAGGAGCTCGTCGAGACGGGCGAGCTGGCCGAGTTGCGAGAGCTCGAAGCGCAGGCGCTGCCGGAGCTGGTCGGCGTCGCCGCGCTGCTCGGAGTCTCCCCGAAGCGGATGCGCGAGCTCGGCCACACGCTCGGGATCCGAACTCTCACCGAGCTGCGCGAGGCCGCGGCCGCCGGGAAGCTCGACAGCGTGCCCGGTATCGGGCCGAAGACCGCGGCGAAGATCCAGTCCGGGCTTGCGGAGCTCTCGACGGCGCAGCCGCGCCGCGGAATGCTTCTCCACCGGGCTCGCGCGCTCGTCGGCGAGATCGCCGAGGCGCTCGGGGGCGAAGCCGCGGGCGACGCGCGCCGAGCGTGCGACCTCTCGACGCACTTCGCCGTCGTCGTGCCGAGTAAGAGCCTTCTAGGACGTGTCGAGGCGCTGCCGCAGATCGTTGCTGTGCTCGAACAAGACGAGCGGCGTGTCGTCGGCGTGACCGCCGAGGGTTATCCGATCGAGGTGATCGCGGCCGAGCCGGACCGGTTCGGCACCGAGCTCGTGCGCGCGACTGGCTCGGCGGAGTACGTCGCCTCGCTCGGGGACCTGCCCGATGCGGCCACTGAGGTGCATGTGTACACATGCATCAGTCGCCCGTTTCGGCCACCCGAGCTGCGGGAGCTCGAAGCAGGCGATCCCCCGCCCGACCTGCTCGAGTTGACGCACATCCGCGGCGACCTGCACGTGCACACGACGGCCTCGGACGGCAAGGCGACGGTCGAGGAGATGGGACGGGCGGCGCAAGCGCTCGGGTACGAGTACCTGGCGATCTGCGACCACACACGCAACGTCCGTGTCGTACCGGGGCTCGACGCCGATGACATCCGGCGGCAGGCTGAGGAGATCGCGGCGGCCAACGAAGTGCTCGCACCGTTCCGAATCTTCCGCGGGAGCGAGTGCGACATCCTTCCCGACGGCTCCCTCGACCTTCCCGACGACGTCCTCGCGGAGCTCGAGTGGGTGCAGATCAGCCTGCACGCCGGCCAGCGCTGGGGCGCGGAGGCATTGACCGACCGCGTTCTCGAGGCCATGCGTCATCCGGCTGCCTCGTGCCTCTCCCACCCGAAGGGCCGGATCCTGAATCACCGGCCCGAGAATGCCCTCGATCTCGACCGCGTCTTCGAGGTCGCGCTCGAGACCGGCATTGCGGTGGAGGTGAACGGCCTCCCGGACCGGCTCGACCTCGCGGCGGGACATGTCCGCGAGGCGCTCGCCGCCGGCGTCAGGATCGTCTGCTCGACCGACGCCCACTCGGTGCGCGGGCTCGGGAACATGGAGCTGTCGGTCGCCACAGCGCGGCGCGGCGGAACGCCTCGTGGCGCCGTCGTCAACACGCTCTCGCTGCAGGAGGTTCTAGGCGGCTGAAGCGCCGGGGCCGCGCGCCGCGTACTCACGCACTTCGTACCAGTGCGTGTCGCGCAGTGCCGCCGCGACCTCGGGGTCGGTATGCGCGTCGTAGAACACGTGGTGGTCGAGATCGCAGCAGATCGCCACGTCGCCGAGCGAAACGTGCGAGATCACCCTCAGCGCCTCCACCGGCAGCTGCGCCTCGGCGACCGTGTAGTGCATGAATTGGAGATCCGGCGCAAGCTCCATCAAGTCGGGCCAGTCGGGACAGGTGCGTGAGCTCATCGCGACTCGGAGTTCTCCTCCGCCGTCCAGCTCCCTTCCAGCCGGACGACGCCGCGCTCTTCGCCGGCGGGATAGACAAGGAAGACGAGAGCGTCGTCGAGCCAGTGCAGGAGCCGCTCGCCGCCCGCGTCCGCAAGGCCCAGCCGGAGATGGAAGCGGCCGTCCGAGAGCGGGAGCCGATCGACGTCGTACCGCAGCTCTCTGGTACCGGAGGCCCACCCGACGCTGCCGGTGTCGAGCACGTCCGAGGCGACGAGCAGGCCGGCCTCGTCGCGGAGCTCGAGCTGGAGCTGCGGCGGCGCAATCCCGTTCTCGGCTTCGATCCGGAGGCGGAGCGAAAACGGCTCGCCTGCCAGGAACTGCTGTCGCTCCTCGCCCTCGGCTCCGACCAGGCGTGCGGCTGCAATCGTCGCCTCGCCGGTCCCCCACTCGCGCAGGCCCGCAGCCCGCTCGGCCGGGTCAGCCTCGGCGGCGAGGCCCTTCCGGTACCGCACGATCGCCTCGTGCGTCGGGCCGTCGAACTCGAGCTTGCCCTCCCGCAGCAGCACCGCGCGCTCGCAGAGCCGCTCGACCTGGGTCGCGTCGTGCGAGACGAAGACGATCGTGCCGCCACGCTGCTTGAACTCGAACACCTTGCCGAAGCACTTCCGCTGGAACGCCTCGTCCCCGACCGCGAACACCTCGTCGAGCAGAAGCACGTCCGCGTCGAGGTGCGCCGCAATCGCAAAGCCGAGCCGCATGTACATCCCCGAGGAGTAGGTGCGCACCGGCCGGTCGATCGCCTGCTCGAGCTCCGCGAAGGCGACGATCTCGTCGAAGCGCTCCCGGATCTGCGCACGCTTCAGCCCGTAGATCGCCCCGTTCAGAAAGACGTTCTCGCGGCCGGAGAAGTCGGGGTGGAACCCTGCACCGAGCTCGAGCAGCGAGCCGATCCTCCCATCGACGGCGACGCTGCCCTCGGTCGGCTTGATGATCCCGGCGATCAGGCGCAGCAGCGTCGATTTGCCGGAGCCGTTCCGGCCGACGAGCCCGACCGCCTCGCCTGGTTCCACTGCGAGCGAGACGTTCTGGAGCGCGACGACGTCGGTCGCCTCGGTTCGCCCGCCGAGCACGAACAGCTCCTTCAGGCTTCGCGCCTCGTTCGCCCGGACGCGGAAACGACGCGAGACCGCCTCGACGCGGATCTGCCCCGTCTTCACACCTGGGACGGTACAGCCGCCGCCCGCCGGACCAGGCCCGCGAGCACCTGGACAAACGCCGGATCGGCGTTCGGAAGCTCGATCCGCTCGACGCCGGATCCCGAGATCGCGCGCCCGCTCGGCCGCCTCGATGTCCAGGTCCCAGCGGATTTCGAGATGGTCGGCGACGAACCCGATCGGGCAGAGGACGACATCGCGGACGTCGCACGCTGCGAGCTCGTTGAGATGCTCCAGGATGTCCGGCCCGAGCCACGGCTCGCCGGTCGGCGACTCGCTTTGGAAGGAGAATGTCCACTCGTGTGCGCCGGCGCTCTCGGCGACGAGGCGCGCGGTCTCCAGCAACTCGTCGCGGTATGGGTCTCCCTCGTCGAGGATCCGGGCCGGCAGCGAATGCGCCGTGAAGACGACGTGCTCCTGCTTGTGCGATTCGAGCCGCTGCGCGAGGAGCGCCACGAACCCAGGCTCGTGACCCCAGCGCTCGACGAACTGGAGCTCGGCGCGCCCGTCGAGGGCTTGCACGACCTGCTCCCGGTACTTCTCGATCGAGAGGGACGAGTAGTGGGGCGCGAGGACGAGCCCGACGATCTCCGTCGCCCCACCGGCGAGCGCCCGCTCGACAGCGTCGGCGATGCGCGGATTCCAGTGGCGCATGCCGGTGAAGACGGGCAGGCCCAGGTCTGCCTCGAGCGCGGCGCGCGTCGCCTCGGTGATCTCGTTCAGCGGATTCGACTCCTCGATCCCCAGCCGCCGGTACCGCGCGACGAGATCGTCCAGGCGCTCGGGACTGATCGGCCGGCCGCCGCGGATGTCGGCGTAGTAGGCCGGCACGTCCTCCAGACGGTCTGGCGAGCCGTACGCCATCAGGACGACCGCGGTACTCATACCGCGACGCGGGCGGTCTGCTCGTGCACGAACGCGCGTAGGCGGCCGAGCACCTCCGGATCCGTGTCCGGCATCACACCGTGACCGAGGTTGAAGATGTGCCCTGGCCGTCCGGCCGCGCGCGCCAGCACGTCCAGGGTCGCCGCCTCGACCCGCTCCCACGGCCCGAGGAGGATGGCGCCGTCGAGATTGCCCTGCACGCCGCGTTCCTCGCCGACGACCTCCCAGCCCCAGTCGAGCGGGATCCGCCAGTCGAGGCCGATCACGTCGCCGCCCGCGTCGCGCATCTGCTCGAGCAGGGTCGCCGTGCCGGTACCGAAGTGGATCGTCGGACAGTCGACGGCGGCGAGGATCCGCGCCGAGTAGGGCTGGACGAACTCCTCGTAGTCGGCCGGCGACAGCGCGCCGACCCAGGAGTCGAAGAGCTGGATCACGTCGGCTCCGGCGCGCACCTTCGCCTGGACGTAGCGCGTAAAGGCGTCCGTGAGCTTCTCCATCAGCGCGTGCCAGGTCTGCGGGTCGGCGTACATCATCCGCTTGACGTTCAGGAACTCGCGGCTCGGCTTCCCCTCGATCAGGTACCCGGCGACCGTGAACGGGCCTCCGCAGAAGCCGATCACGGCCTGGTCGGGGCGGAGCTCGCGCCGCACGATCGAGACGGCCTCGAGGATGAAGGGCACCGACTCCTCGGGCTCGGGCACGGTGAGCCGCTCGACGTCTGCGAGCGAGCGAATCGGCTGCTCGATCACGGGGCCGACGTTTTCGACCAGCTCGACGTTCACGCCCATGCCGAGCAGCGGCAGCATGATGTCGGCGAACATCACGGCCGCGTCGACGTCGTGACGGCGGACCGGCTGCAGCGTCACCTCCGCGCAGAGCTCGGGCTCGTAGCAGACCTCGAACAGCGTGTGCGTCTTCCGGATCTCGCGATACTCCGGCAGCGACCGCCCGGCCTGGCGCATGAACCAGACCGGCGTGCGCTCGGTGGGCTCGAGACGGGCGGCGCGGACGAGAAGTGGCTCTGCCATGGGCCGAAGTAGGCTACCCCGCGCATGGAGCGCGTCGGCGAGCATCCGATCCCTGCCGGCCCGCTGGCGGTCCGCTGGCTCGCGTACGAGCTGCCGGACCTGCGGGCAGGGGCCGAAACGGCAGCACGAGTCGCGCTCCAAAACGCCGGGACGGCCACCTGGCGCTCACGCTCGTCGGACGGCGTCAAGCTCTCCTACCACTGGCTCGACGACCGCGGCAACGCGATCATCTGGGACGGGCCGCGGATCGACTTCGAACAGCCGGTCGCTCCGGGCGAGGAGGTGGAGGTCGGCGTCGTCCTCCGCGCACCTCAGCCGCCCGGGCGGTATCGACTCGCTTTCGACCTCGTCGAGGAGCTGCGGTTCTGGTTCGCCGAGGTTGGCTCGGCTCCGCTCGAACTGGACGTCGAGGTGGCGCCGCGGATCGCCGAACGCCGGCTTGCCGTGGCCGTCCACGGCGGCAGCGACGCCGAGACCACGGCGGCGCTGGCGGCGCAGGAGGAGGCGTTCGTCGACCAGGACGCGGTCGCAACTGCGCATCTCGTCGCGGGCGCGGTGCCCGCGCCGGACTGGTCGTCACGCGTGCTCGACGCTCACGCCGAGGGCTTTGCCGCGGTCGGCGGCTCGATCGAGACGCGCGACCGTTCCCTCCGCCCGTGGGCACCCGGCGGTGGCCGCAACCCGGGCTTTGCGCATCCCCTCCTGCTTCCCTCATTGCTCGCCGGCATCGAGCCGAGCGAGCACGAAGGGCTGCCGGCCTACGAAGCGGACGGAGAGCCGTCGATCTTCGACGGCCGGATCAGACTTCGACTGCCACGCGGTCGTCCACGCGGCTGAAGACGTACGCGCCGAGTGCGAGCGCGACGACCGCCGAGACGGCGAGATAGATCGCGTCGACGGCCGCAGGCGGCTCGCCGAAGAAGAGCGGAGCGCGCACGGCCTCGATCGCCGGCGTCAGCGGATTGCCGTAGTGGACGAGGTCGACGAGGCGCGGGTGGTCACTGACGCCGGGAATGCTCTCGAGCGAATAGAGCACCGGCGTCAGGAAGAACCACGGCAGCAGCAGGGCAGCAACGAGATGCTCGACGTCGCGGTAGAGCGCGTTGAGCGAGGCGATGGCCAGCGAGAGCCCCGCAACGAGACCGACGACGAGCGCTGACAGCGGAATCGCGAGCCAGACCGTGTCGCGCGCACCGGACACGTAGACGAGGCTGAGCGCCATCACGATCGCGAGCATCACCGCGAAGCCGACGAGCTGCGTCGCCACGATCGAGAGCGGCACGAGCTGCCGCGGGAAGCGCACCTTCCGGATCAGATTCGCGTTCTCGAGCAGGCTCCGGGAAGCCGACTGGAGCGAGGTCGCGAAGAACACCCACACCGGCAGGCCGCAGAGCAGAAAGAGCCAGTAGTGCTCGTAGTCCGCAGTCTGGATCTTCAGCATCACGCTGAAGACGAGCAGGTAGACGAGCATCAGCACGACCGGGTGCGCGAGCGACCACACGAGCCCGAGCACGGAGCCCTTGTACTTCGCACGCAGGTCGCGGCGGAAGAGACTGCCGAAGAGCTCGTGATAGCGGAAGAGGTCGGCGTAGACCGTCACAGGTGCCGACTAGTGTAGGCCGCGTGCCTGCACACATCAGCCCTAACAGGGCTGCTCTACGCTTTCCGTCTCGTGAGCGCGCTCGTCACGGCTCGCGGCCTTGCCCGTCGCGGCTCTCGTCATCTGGGCGCCTCCTGCGCTCCCACCTCGGCGACCGGCTCGTGGCCGAACCGACCGGCGGAGCGCTGGCACGGGAGCGCGACGCCGACTCTTCGGCGGCGTCGGCATCTTCGCCGGCTTCGTGACGGGCGTGCGGCTCGCCGTCGCCGTCGGCGCGGTCGACGCCGAGCTCGGAGCTGCTCGGAATCCTCGCCGGCTGCGCGCTCCTCTTCGTCGCGGGGCTGCTGACGACCTCTGACTCGCTCCGCCCGCTCGCGAAGCTCGCGGCCCAGTTCGCGGCCGCGGGAATCGTGCTCGCGAGCGGGCTCTCGGTCGAGATCGTCGGCAACGACGTCGCTCGCGCGGCGATCGGCCTGGTCTGGCTCGTCGGGATCACGAACGCGTTCAACCTGCTCGACAACATGGACGGCCTCGCGGCGTCGCTCGCAGCGGTCGCCGTGCGCGTGCTTCGCGCTCGACGCCGTCGCGCGAGAACCAGAGCGACATCGTGCCCCCGTCCTCGCGCTCGCCCTCGGCTTCGCCTGCCTGGCTTCCTTCCCTTCAACCTGCGCCCGGACGCGCCGGCCGCCGTGTTCATGGGCGACTCGGGCAGCCAGGTGATCGGCTTCGCGCTCGCCGCGCTCGGGCTTGCGTCCAGCTGGACGGTCGCCGGAGCGACACTGACGACGGCATGCTGCTGCCGCTGCTCGTGCTCGCGATCCCAATCCTCGACACGACGCTCGTCACGATTCGCCGGACGCGCGAGCGGCGCCCGGTCACCCAGGGAGGCCGGGACCACTCGTCGCACCGGCTCGTCTACTACGGCCTCTCGGAGCGGCAGGCGGTCGCCGCTGCTGGCGCTCCTGGCGGCGCTCCATCGGGGCTGACGGGGCTCGCCTACAACGCGCTCAACAACCCGCGCGTGACGGCCCTCGGCGTGCTCGTCACGTTCGTGCTGCTCGTCCAGTTCGCGAGCTTCCTCGGCGACCTGGAGGAGCGCTCGCGCCGCGCCGATCCGGGCGAACCGCCCTCGCTCCTGCGCGCGCTCTTCTCGCAGCCCCGCCGGCTCGTCGAGGTGCTCGTCGACTTCGCGCTCATCTGCACCTCGTTCCTCGCCTCCTATCTGCTCTTCGTCGACGGCAACGGCACCGACGTGCAGCGCGCGGTCTTCCTCGCGACGCTGCCGGTGCTGCTCGGCGTCCGCTATGTGTTCTTCGTCGTGTTCGGCGATCTACCGCCGGGTCTGGCGGTTCGCGGCGCCGCGCGACCTGCTCGCGATCGCCGCGGCGACGTTCCTCTCCGGACCGGTCGCGCTGGCGATCGTGGCGCAAGACGCGGACGCTCGCGCGGCTTCCCGCTGGAGATCTTCCTCGTCGACGCGCTCCTCTGCACGGCGCTCGTCGCGCGCGTCGCGGCTCGTCGCTGCGATGCGCTCCCGACCTGCTCGCGGCGTCGCGCGCGCAGGCCGCGCGAAGGAGTGCTGATCGTCGGCGCGGGTCGCTCCGGGCGGCGGCCTGCGCGCGAGCTGCGCGAGACGCCCGACACGCGCGTCGTCGGCTTCCTGGACGACAACCCCGCGTGTTCGCCGCCGCCGGTCCTCGGGGTGAAGGTGCTCGGCGGCCTCGACGAGCTCGGAGGCGCTGCTCGCGGTCGCGCCGCCCGGACGAGGTCCTCGTGACGATCCCGGACGTGCCGCGCCGAGCGGCTCGACGCCGTCGTCGCCGGCCTGCGCGGCAGCCGGCGTCCCGTGCCGCTTCGTCCGCAGCCGAACCGAGATCACGCCACCTCGCCGCTCGTCGAAGATCTCGGCCGAGTGACGCTCCCAGCCGACGCCGGTCGCGCCCGACGCGCCTGCATCCGCTGCGGCCGGCTCCTCGTCGCGTTACGCCGTGCTCGCCGCGCTGTACGCGTGGCAGGCGTCGGCGGCGCGAGACGCCCGACGCTCTTCAGCGACGAGATCGAGTTCACCCAGATCTCGCGCTCGATCGCCGACACCGGCCAGGCGACCTTCGCAGCGCGGCGGCCAGCCGGCGGCGACGTCTCGCTGTACGCGTACCTGGCCGCGCCGGCCTGGTGGCTGGACGACGTCAGCAGCCGCTTACGCGCGCGATCAAGCTCCTCGGCGTGCTGCTGATGACCGCGACGATCTTCCCCGCGTACGTGCTGGCGCGCCTGGTCGTCTCGCGGCCGTAGGCGCTCTTCGCCGCCGTCGGAGCGGCGGCCGCGCCGGCGCTCGCGTACTCGCCGTTCCTCGTCGACGAGCCGCTCGCCTATCCCGGTCTGCGACGCTCGCGCTCCTGGCTGATCGCGCGCGCCGCCGCGAATCCGACCGCGCTGGTCGCTCGCGCTCGCGCTCGCCGCCTGCGTGCCTCGGCGTCGCTCGTCCGGACGCAGCTCGCGATCCTGCTTCGCCGTCCTCGGCGCTCGTCCTGCTCGGCTGCGTCTGGCGGACCGAGCGCATGCGCCGGTGGCGCGCGACGTGGACCGCAGGGGACTGGGTCGGCGCCGCGATGCTCGCTGGTCGGCGTGACCGTCGTCCTGTCCGCGCGTGATCGGACACCGGTCGTCCACGCTGGTACCTGGCGACGGGCGTTCCTCAAGGAGCGCATGCTCGAGTACGGGCTCTGGGCGGTCGGCGCGCTCGCGATCGGCGTCGGCGTGCGTCCCGCTGATCGCCGCGCTCGCGGCGTTGGTACGCCGCACGCGGCGAGCCGCGCGACGAGCGGACGACGACCTTCGTCGACCCTGACCGTCGCGGCGCTCGCGGTCTTCGGCCTCTACACGGCGGTCAAGGCCGCATACCTCTCGAAGACCTTCGCGATCGTCGTCGCCGAGCGGAACCTGATCTACCTCGTGCCGCTTCTCTTCGTCGGCACGGCGCTCGTTGCTCGAGCGGCGGCGGCTCTCGCTGCCGGCGACGCTGGCCGCGACGGCGTTCGCGCGTCTACCTCGTCACGGCGACGCCGTACCACGCTCGACCACTACCCGTACTACGAGGCGCACGGGCTGGCGATCGCGGCGCTCGCGAACCGGATCCCGCGCTGGCCGGCGACGACGATCGAGACGGCTGCTGATCCTCGTGGCGCTCGGCTCCGGCGTCGCGCTGGTCGCACTCGGCCTGCTGCGCTCGCGGCGTGTCGCGATCGTGCGCCGCGCGCCGTCGATCGCCGCCTTCGCGCTCGCCTGGAGCCTGACGACCGAGATCTACGCCGCGAACGGCGAGAGGCGCGCCTCCGACCAGCTGTACGCCGTCCTGCCGAAGCCGCCGGACTGGGTCGACCAGACGACCGGGCGGCAGCCGACGCTGTTCATCGGGCAGGGGGTCAGCGACGCGAACCCTATCTGGCAGCTCGAGTTCTGGAATCCGTCGATCAAGTGGTTCTGGGGCATGGACGGCAGCGCCCCGGCCCGGCCGGCGTGACGCCCGAACCTGCTGACGACCCGACGGCACGCTCGACCCCGCACGACCTCGGCGCCGAGTACGCCGTCGCCGTCGAAGCGGCGTGCAGATCGCCGCGCCGCAGGTGACGACGGTCGGCGACTACGGTCTCTACCGCCTCGGCGGCAAGCCGGTGCGGCTGCGCGAGACGACGACCGGCGTCGGCGGCGGACGGCTGGATGGGCGCAGAGGCGTCCTACACGCGCTACGACGTCGCCGGGCCTCGGCCGCGGCTTCGTCAAGGTCTCGCTCTCGCGCGAGGCGCGCGTGCTTCCCGCAGCTGACAGCCCGCCGTCGGCGACGGTGAAGGTCGGCCCCGTCGTCGGTCGACCGCTTCGACCAGCCCGCGATCGGCCGCGTGACCGACAGCCGCAGGTGACGGTCGTCGCCTGCTCAGCCGAATCGCCGGCTCCTGCGCGTGCCGAGCGTCCCCTGGCGGGTCGAGGTGACGATCGACCCGACCGTTCGTCCCGCGCGAGCTCGATCCCAACCAGCCGGATGCTCGGCGCGCTCGGCGCCGTCGTCGCGTTCGAGTTCGTGCCCTTGCGCGGACGCTAGCGGAGGACGAGCAGCCGTTCCGGGTGCTTGCGCACGAAGCGCGCCATCCCGCGCAGGTGCCAGAGCGTTGGCGGCTGAGGAACCGCTTGTCGATCACGGCGGCGTAGGCGTGGTGGACGATCGCCTCGGGGACGAGCCAGCGCTCCCAACCCGCCTTCGCGGCGCGGTACGCGACGTCGATGTCCTCGACGTAGTGGCGGAAGCCGGCGTCCCAGCCGCCGATCTCCTCCAGCATCGAACGGCGCATCAGCAGGCAGGCGCCGCCGAGCAGCCAGTCGCCCTGGACCGGCTCTGACGGGCGCGTGCCGTAGTGCGCGGTCTGGTGCTCGTAGGGGCGACGCAGGAGCCGGAGCGGCGTCCGGCGCCAGACCGTGCCGAGCACGTCGGGGAAGCGGCGGAGTGATGGCTGCCAGGTGCCGTCCGGCCAGAAGACGAGCGGGCCGACGAGGCCGGCGCGCGGGTGTGCGTCGGCGAATTGCACGAGCGCTGCGACCGCGCCCGGCTCGGGCACCGCGTCCGGATTGGACACCAGGACGTACTCGCCGGTGGTCGCCGCGACGCCGGCGTTGACGTTCGCCGCGAACGTCCGCGGCCGCGGGCTTTCGAGCACGCGTGCCCCAGGTGGAAGCGCTCCGACGCTGCCCGGGAGATTCGCGATCACGACGAGCTCGTCGACCTGTGGCGCCAGCGCGGGCAGCGACTCCTCGAGCTCGCGCGCATGACCGTGCGAGACGACGACTGCCGAGACCGTCACGCGAGCGCCTCCCGGTAGACCTCGAGCGTCCGCTCCGCGGTCACGCGCCAGCTGAATGCCTTCGCCCGCTCGAGCCCCGCCGCGGCCAGCTCGTCCCGCTCGGCGATCGCGCGGCGCATCCCGTCCGCGAGATGCGCCTCCTCGACGAAGATGGCGGCGTCACCGCCGACTTCGCGCAGTGCGGGCTCATCGAGCGCGACCACGGGCGTGCCGCTCGCCATCGCCTCGAGCATCGGGAGCCCGAAGCCTTCGAAGTGAGACGCCTGCACCAGGCAGGCCGCGCCGCGGTAGAGGTCGGCGAGCTCCTCCTGGGAGACGTAGCCGCGTAGATCCGCGCCGGCATCGCGCAGCCTGGCGGCGAGCGCCTCGTCCTTGACGGGGCCGGCGACGACGAGTGGCAGAGGGACAGCCTCGGCGGCGGCGAGTGCGGCCAGGTGGTTCTTCCGCGGCTGCACCGCCCCGACGGCGAGCACGTACGTACCGAGCTTCAGAGTGTTCCCGGGCGCAAAAGCCGGGTCGACACCGTTCGGGGTCACGACGACCTTCTCCTCGGGGAGACCGTAGAGCCTGACGAGATCGGCGCGCGTGCGCTCCGAGACGGTCAGCACGCGGCGCGCGGCGCGGGCAGCGCGCGGCACGACGCGCCGGAAGACGAGCCTGTCCTTCAGCGCCATGTGCTTCGAGCCGTGCTCGAAGGAGAGGTCGTGGATCGTGACCACCGCCGGGCACGGAGAGCGAACGGGGACGGCGTACTGCGTGTGCACGAGCGCGGCGTCCCTCCGGCGGAGCAGCTGCGGCAGCGTCCGGAGCATCCGCAACTCCTGGAGCGGCGTCCGCAGCACGAGTGGCTCGATCCCTTCGGGAACGAGCTCGGGATGGCGAGTGACCGCGGCGATCCGGAAGCCGGAGGTGTCCGCGAGCGATCCCAGCTCGCGCAGCAGGTTCCGCACGTACGTCTCGTCGCCGGTCCGGCGGCGACCGAGCACGTCCGCGTCCACGACCACGAGCGGCTCGGTCATGCGAGCGCCCGCCGGTATGAGGCGAGCGCCGCTTCGACGGTGCGCTCCCACGTGTAGCGGCCCGCACGCTCCAGGCCGAGCGGGACGAGCTCGTCGCGCTGCCGGTCAGCGGTCTCGATCCCGGCAGCGATCGACGCGACGTCGAGCGGGTCGACGAGGACGGCAGCATCGCCGACAACCTCTTCCATCGCACTGCCGGCACTCGTCACGACGGGCGTGCCGCACGCCATCGCCTCGAGCGCGGGGATGCCGAAGCCCTCGTAGAGCGACGGGAAGACGAGGCTGCGCGCGCCACGGTAGGCGGCAGCGAGCTCCTCGTCGTCGATCCTGCCGAGCCACGTGACGTGCTTTCCCGGCGACGCCCGCGTCCCCCCAGCCCGGTGCGCCGACGAGCCGCAGCTCGACGCCGGCGCGGGCTGCCGCCTCGACGACACGCCCGAGGTTCTTGCGAGGCTCGAGCGTGCCGACGGCGAGGACGTACTCGCCCTCGGCGGCATCACCGTCCGAGCGGAAGACGGGCTCGAGCGCGTTCGGCACGACGTCGACGCGATCGGGATCGACGCCGGCAAGCGCGACCACCTCCCGCTTCGAGAACTCCGAGACCGCGACGACCCGGTCGACTGCACGAATCGTCGGGCGGAGCGCCGTGCGCCCGTAGAGCCGCGTCCAGACCGGGAAGACCTCCGGATGCCGGAGGACCGCGAGGTCGTGCACCGTCAAGATCGTCGGCACACGTGCGCGCGGCGGGGCGCGGAAGATCGTGCAGTGCAGGACGTCGACATGCGCCTTCGCTGCCTGGCGCGGGAGCAGCGCCGGATACCAGAGGACGTCGCGGGCAACCGCCGTCCACCGGCCCGGTCCACCCCAGCTGAGCGGCGTGAGCTCGACGTCCGGATGCGCCACGAGACCGCGGTGCAGCCCACGCACCCAGCGCGCGGTGCCGGCGCGCGTCTGCAGGAGCGGGGCGACGTCGAGTCCGACGTTCACGCCGCAGCCTCCTCGAACGCCTGCAGGTGGATCTCGCCGCAGCGACGCCAGGTGAACTGCGCGGCGTGCCCGATCCCGGCCGCGCGAAGCGCCTCACGCCGCTCGAGTGCGGTCCGGATACCTGCTGCGATTGCATCGGGGTCGTCGGGGTCGACACGGACCGCAGCGTCGCCACAGGCTTCGTCCATCGACGGGTGCGAGGAGGCGACGACGGGGACGCCGCACGCCATCGCCTCCACGATCGGCATCCCGAACCCCTCGAACCGGGACGGGTAGACGAATGCCGCCGCTCCGCGCATCAGCCGTGGCACCTCGCCCCCTGCGACGAAGCCCAGCTTGAGGATCCCGGGATCGTCGAGGAGCGGCTGGTCACCCCACCCGGCGGCACCGGCAACGGCCAACGCCAGCTCGCCTCGCATCGGCCGCCACGCCTCGACCAGCGTCCCAAGGTTCTTGCGCGGCTCGAGCGTCGCGAGGCTGAGCACGTACGGCCGGCCGAGCTCGGCACGGTCGCCGTCCGCCGTGTACTCGCCGCCCACTCCCGGCGGTGCGACGCGGACTCGCTCGAGCGGCACGTTCAAGTGCTCCTCCACATCGCGGCCGGTGTAGGCCGAGTTGACGAAGACGAGATCGCATTCTGCGGTGCGCGAGAACTTGTAGCCGTGCATCGAGCGTGTGCGCGGTGTCACCCACTCCGGATGCAGGAGCGGCACGAGGTCGTGCACCATCGTCGACCGGAGCCCGCGCCGCTGCGGCGGCACCATCCAATCGCTGAAGTGGAGGACGTCGACCGGCCCGAGAAAACGCTCGACCGAGGGCCGGCCGAGGCGGCTCCACCCCATCCGGAAGGCGTGCGACCACGGCAGGACGAGCGTGCGGACGTCGACCGGGACGTCCGCGAGCGCCTCGCGGATCAACCTGCGGCCCCGCGGGCGCGTCGGGGCGAATGCGATCAGCTCGTGTCGGCCGGCGGCGGCTTCTGCGAGCCCGGCCAGCGAGCCCTGAACGTAGTTGCCGATCCCTGTCCGCGGGTGGGAAAGCGGGCTGACGTCGAACGCGATCCTCACGGGCGGTAGAAGAAGGAGAAGTGGGCACCGAGCTCGCGCGTGTCGCCCCCGCCGGGCACGCGCGTGCGTGCGACCTCGAAGACGACCCGGCAGTTGCCGCCGCTGGGCCGGGTACGGATGCGGAGCGTGCGCTTCTCCGTCGGGCCGACGCGCGTGCGCGCGACCACGCGGCCGCCGATCGTTGCGGTCACGACCTGATCCGCGCTGAAGAGATTCGGGTCGCTCGAGATCGTGGCCGAGGAGCGTGCCGCCGCCGCAGCGCTCGCGCGACCACGTCACGGTCTTCCCCGACCAGGTGTCGCCGGGGTAGAGGCCCTCGACTGTCGTGGTCGTCGCGACCAGCGGCCCCTCGATGCGCCACAGGGTCATCCCGCGTCCGGGGTCGCGCGCGACCGGCACGCCGTCCGGAGTGATCGAGTCATCGCAGGAGCACGTAGGGCCCGCGCACCGGCTGGCCGTCGGCTGTGCGATACGTACCGTCGGACTCCCGCTTCGTGACCTCCGTCTCTGCGAGTCCCCCGGGAGTCGGCGCGCCCACGTAGTAGACGGGACCCACCGAGCGGTTGAAGAACTCGTTCTGGTTCACGACGAACCGGTCGGGCACCCCGGACCAGAGCACCGCGACGCGGCCGCCGTCGACGGCATCGTCGATCCAGGCGCGGTCACCGACCTGGATCCCCTGAAAGAGCGCGCCGGCCGACGCGGCCTTGAAGCCACGCGCGCCGCCGCCAGGCACGTTCGCCCACCAGACGGACTGGAAGACGACCGCGAAGACGACGAGGACGGCCGCCGGCAGCGCAAGCGCCCAGCGTCGCGGAACGACCAGGAACAGCGCGCCGAGCGCGACCCCGGCGACGGCCACAGTCCAGTCGACGGAGTCTGCGATCAGGTGCCCGTACAGCCGCCAGAGCGGGATCAGCGCGAGCGTGTCCGAGACGACTCCCGTCTCGATGAAGCGTTCGAACGGGATCAGGAGCGGCGCGAGCGCGGCGATTCCGGCAGCCGCGAGCGCTACGACACGAGGCCGCGGCGCTCCTCGCTCGACCCAGGCGACGAGGCAGATCAGGAGCAACGGTGCGACGACGAAGAGGTTTCGCTCCTGAATCCGGTTGGCCGCGAAGCGGGACGCGAACGCCGCCACCGCGACGGCGAGCCAGCTCGTCAGCGCGATCGTCACGGCGAGGTGCTCCTGGAGCCGGCGTGGCAGGCTGAAGGCGCTCGCGAGCAGGACGAGCGTCGCCGCGACAGGCAGGACCGCGACGTAGAGGTCGAGCTCGGCGAGATGCCAGACGAGATAGTCGAGCACGAGGCGCACGTCGTAGCCGCCCTCGCCGACGACCTTGTAGGCGCCGAGCAGCTCCGAGAGGTCGCGGCCGCGCGCCAGCTGGAAGGCGATCAGAGCGGCTCCCCCGGCCACCACGATGCCGTACGCGGAGAGGAACGGCCTGAGCGTCGAGCGGCGGCGCTCGAAGAGGGCGAGCAGAATCGGCGCCGTCAGCGCCGCGGGCACCAGCACGATCGCCTGGACGCGGATCGTGTAGGCGATCGCGATCAGCGCGAGCAGGATCACCTGGCCGCCGGCGGTCGGGCGCTCCAACATGCGCGCGAGCTGCCAGGCGATCAGGAGGAACAACGGGTAGAAGGCGTTCTCGGTCATCACCGTGCCCGTGTAGGCCATCGACGGGATCGCGACCGCAAGCACGGCCGCCCCGAGCGCCCACCACTGCCCCACGACGCGGCGGGCGAGCAGGTACGCGGGCACCGCCGCCAGTGACATCAGCAAGGCGTTGATCGTCTTCACGGCGGCGTAGGCATCGGGCAGCCTGTCGAAGAGCGCATAGGCCGGCGCAATCAGGAGCGGGTAGCCGATCCCGTAACCGCTCGTCGGGCACGTCGCGCACCAAGCCGCTCGCCCGAGTCGGCGAGGCTGCGGGCGAGCTCGGCGTAGATGAGCTCGTCGACGAAGATGAACGGCGCCACCATCCCGCGGGCCAGCCAGGCACGGAACGCGAACGAGCAGACGACGATCGCGGCGAGCCAGCCCCAGGCCGGGACGGCGCGCAACCTATCTACCAAGCTCGACCTCGGCGAGGCGCTGCGCCAGCTCGGCCGCCTCGGGCGAGCCGGCCTCGATCCCGACGTCTGCGGCAGCGCGGGAGACATCGCCGAGAACCTGGTTCGCCACCGCCTCGCCGCCCGCCGCCTGCTCGAGCGCAGCGGCATAGAGATCGGCCACGCGACCGAGGTCGTGCTCGCGCCGGACGAGCTCGAGCGCGGCCGACGACATCGATCGGCGAGCGCCCTCGTCCTGCGCGAGCAGCTCGAGCGCCGCGTACAGCGTCTCCGTCTCGCGTGCGTCGACGGGAATCTTCAACGCCACCTCGTCGGAGAGCTCCGCGAACCAGCCGACATCGCTGACCACGACCGGCTTGCCGAGCGAGAGCTGGCGGATGACGCTGCCCGAGGTCTCGCCCATCGTCGGCGAGCGCAGGCTGACGCAGACGTCGCAGGCGGCCATCAGCGACCACAGCCGGTCCTCCTCCACGTACGCCTCCCGGACGATGCCCTCATCGGACAGGCCGAGCCGTTGCAGACGGCGGTCGAGGTCGAAGCCGGGCGAGACCGCGCCGACGAGCAGAAGCCGCGCCTCCGGCCGCTCACGGCGCAGCCGTGCGAACGCCTCCAGCAGCTGCGGGATGCGCTTGCTCGCGTTCACGTTCCCGAACGAGCCGATCAGCGGGCTTCCCTCGACGTCCGCCGGGGAGACGGGCGGCACCTCCCAGGCAGGATGCGGGATCCGCCACACCGGCCCCTCGAAACCGGCCGCGCGCGCCCGCTCCTCGACGTAGCGCGAGTGGACGATCAGACCGGTCGCGAGGTCGAGCACCTCGCCGGCGAGGTGGAACTCCTCGGGCCGGCTCTCCCAGAGCGGCGGGATGCGCTTGTCGAGGACGCCGTGGCCGAGCAGGCGGCCGACGACGCCGCCCTCACGCTCCATCGCGTCGAGGTAGCCGTGGCCGTCGCGGCGACCGATCGTCAGCCCCGCGACGAGGTGGTGCAGGACGAAGTCGTGCAGGACGACGACGCCGGGTTGCCCGCTGGGGCGCCGCCGGAGCGCGTCGACGATCCAGCCGTGCGCGTCCGGGTTGTTGCCGACGTGGTAGAGCGCGAGGTCCGTTCCACGCACCGGGCGCTTGCGCCCACGCCGCACGACCTCGACGTCGATCCGCTCCCGCAGCGCCGGCAGCAGCAGGGCGCTGTAGTCCGCGATCCCCGATCTCTCGGGCGGCATCGGGCGAGTAGTAGGCGACCTTCACGCGAGCAGTCTCTCGATGCAGCTGTCCCAGGTCACGCGGGCGGCGAGCTCGCGCCCCGCCTGTCCGTAGGCGCGGGCCTCGTCCGGATGCTCGCGCAGGCGACCCGCGGCGCGCGCGACCTCGGCGGCATCGGGAGCGGTGACGAGTCCGGTGCTGCCGTCGGCGACCACCTCGAGCGGACCGCCGGCGTCGGTCGTCGTCAGCACCGGCTTCTCCGACAGGAATGCCTCGTACGGCACCATCCCGAAGTCCTCGTCGACGGGCGCGTAGTAGACGGCAAGACAGCGGGCGTAGAGCGAAGCGAGCTCGTCCTCGCCGATCCGGCCGGTGAACTCGGCGCGGCCGTTCAGTCCGCGCTCGTGCGCCAGCGCCTCGAGCCGCTCACGGTCGGGCCCGTCGCCGGTGACGACGACGCGCAGCGACGGGTCGAGAGCGGCCGCCTCGAGCAGCAGGTCGATCCGCTTCGCGCGGTCGAGCCGGTTCACCGAGAGGACGAAGTCGCCGTACTCCTCGCAGCGGTACGGCAGCGCCTGCGGCGGATGCGGCATCACCTCGGGTGCGAGCCCGGTCGAGCGCTCGATCCGGTCGGCGACGTTGCGGGAGGTGGCGAAGAGCCGCTTCGCCTCGCCGAGCGCGATCCGGTCCAAACGTTGGACCGAGCGCCGCAGCGCCCGGTCTGATGGTTCTTCGGAGAACTGCCCCAGATCGGTTCGGTCCAGGTCGTACGCCTGGCGAAACTGGTGCAGGACCCAGACGCGCTTGTTGGGATGCCGGACGCAGTACGAAGGGAACTTCGTCGTCGACGACGCAGGTCGATCGTGCGCCCGTCCGACTCGGTCAGATCGAGGAGCCGCCAGAGGAACGCCTGGTCGAGGACGCGCGTCCCCGGGTACCACTTGAACGGGATGGTGACGAGCTCGGTCTCGTGCTCGCGCTCGCGCAGCTCGTCGACGAGCTTGTCCGCGAAGATCTCGGCGCCCCCGCGAACGAACGGGCACCTGCGGAGCGCAGACGGCGATCCTCATCGGCGCGCTGCTTCAGCTCGGCCTCGAGCTGCGCGACGCGCTCCTCGAGGTCGTCGATCAGCCGCAGAGCCGCCGCGTTGAAGGAGCGCTGGTCGTACGCGACCGGCTCCACGTACCACCGCATCAGCTTGCGCAGCACTGCCTTCGCAGGCGTGCCGAGCCCGCCGCGAACTCCCGGGCGGAGCCGGAGCGAACGGTCGGCCGAGACCGGCCAGAGCCGCTCGGCCTCGGCGCGGGCGGCATGGCGATCGTCGCCGCCTCCTGCCTCGCCCGGGGCCGCCCCCGAGCGCCGGACCTCCTGCTTCAGCTGCTCGAAGAGGGCTGCGACATCGACGTCGCCGTTCGACGAAATCCCTGCAAGCTCGCCATTTTCTGCGCTCTGATCGGGCATCGGAGGATTGTACCGGGCAACCGGGATACCCTCCTCCGATGCGCGTGGGGATCAGCCTGCTGACGCTCGTGCCCGGCGAGGTCGGCGGGGCCGAGACGTCCGCGCGCGGTCTCTGCCGGGGGCTCGCGGAGGTCGGCACGCTCGAGTACACAGCCTTCACGCCGCCGGCTGCGCCCGGAGCGGGCGAAGGGCTGCGCGAGGTGCCGGTGCCCGAGTACCGGCTCGCGCGCAGCGTGCCGGAGCGGGCGCTCGCGATGGCGCTCGCCGCAGTTCGGCCGGGACGGCTGCGGCGCCGGCTCGGAGACGCTCGACGTGCTCCACTACCCGCTCACGGTCGCGCTGCCGACGCTCGACGCACCGAGCGCCGTCACGCTTCACGACCTTCAGCACCTCGACCTTCCCGAGCTCTTCTCGCCGCGCCGAGCGGCTCTTCCGCCGCCCGCGATGCACGAGAGCTCGGCGCGGAACGCCGACGCTGTGTCGTCCCGAGCCAGTTCGTCCGCCGGCGCGTCGATCGAGCTGCTCGGCCTCCCGCCGGAGCGCGTGCACGCGATCCCGCTGGGGCGTCGACCACGAGCGCTTCCGCCGGGGGACGAGGAGCGGGAGCCGTTTCTCGCTCTATCCCGCCCGGCCGTGGCCGCACAAGAACCACGCGCGGCTCTTCGAGGCTTTCGCGCTCCTGCGCCGGGAGCGGCCGGAGCTCGAGCTCGTGCTGACCGGCGGCGGCCACGAGGGCCGGCCCGTGCCGGCGGGTGTTGACGTTCGGGCTCGTCTCGAGCGAGGAGCTGGCTCGCTCTACCGCCGCGCCGCCTGCCTGGTCTTCCCGAGCCTCTACGAGGGCTTCGGCCAGCCGCCGCTCGAGGCGATGGCGTCCGGCGTCCGGTCGCAGCGTCGAACATCCCCGCGATTGCCGAGGCGTGCGGCGAGGCGGCGGCGCTCTTCGATCCCACCGAGCCCGAGGACATCGCGGCGGTCGTCGCCGGCGTGCTCGACGCGCCGGAGCGCTTCGCCGCAGCCGGGCTCGAGCGCGCACGCTCTTCACCTGGGCCGAGACGGCCCGCCGGCACGAGGCGGTCTACCGCTCGCTCGCCTAGAGGACGCGGCGGTACGCGGCGCGCAGGCGGTCCGCAGCCGCCTCGAGCGAGTACCGCTGCACGAGCTCCGGATCGTGCGCGACGCGCTGCCCGGCGGGCCGCGCGAGCGGCCCGCTCGAGAGCAGCCGCGCGAGCTCGATCCAGTCGCCGGGCGCGAACAGCCGGGCGCTGTCGCCGACGACCTCCGGGATCGCGCCGCTCGTGCTGGCGAGGATCGGCGCGCCCGCGGCCATCGCCTCCGCGAGCACCATCCCGAACTGCTCCTCCCAGACGGGAGTCGACAGGCTCGCCGAGCACGACGCACGAGGCGGCCGCGAACACGGACGGCATCTCCGCGTACGGCACGGACGCGGATCTCGACCCGGTCGCCGAGCCCGAGCTCGGCCGCGTAGCGGAGCAGCCGGTCGCGCTCCGGGCCCGTCGCCGACGATCAGCAGCCGCGGCGGGCCGCTCGAGCGTGGCGCGAGCGCGCGGAGCACGTCGTAGTGGCCCTTCTCCCAGACGAGCCGGCCGGGCGAGACGACGAGGTGCTCGTCGCGGGCGAGCGGCGCGCGCTGCGGAAGCGCTCGACGTCGACGCCCGGGTACGAGACCTCGATCCGCGCTCGTCCGGCGCCCTTCGAGCAGCAGGCAGCGCCGCGCGCGCTCGGTGGCCGCGAGGAAGAGGTCGGCGTGCGTCGAGCGCGTCGCGCCGGTAGCCGCGGCCGCGGAACGCGCGGAAGGTGTCGCGGAACGGGATCGTCTCCCAGACCGTCAGCACGAGCCGGAAGCCGAGCCGCTCCTTCAGCTGCCGCCGGCTGGCCGCTGAACCAGACGCCGAGCTCGGCCGAGTGGACGATGTCCGCGCCGGCGCAGATGGCGCTCCAGGTCGAGGTAGCGGTCGCCCGGGAGCCTGCGACGCGAGCTCGCCCGCAGCGCCCGCGCGGCAGCCGGTCGCGCAGCGCCCGTCACGCGCACGACCGGCAGCTCGAGATCCTCGAGGTCGTAGCGGTTCGAGCCGGTCACGAGCACCGAGACGTCGAACTCGTCCCGCAGCAGCTCCCACGGCCGCAGGTCCCAGGGGTTCGCGTTGTGGCCGCGCAGGAGGACGACGCGCGGGCGGCTCACAGCGGCTTCCGCCCGCGCAGCGCCGGCACGATCTCGGGCGGGATCGGCGCCGACGGCGAACGCGACCGCGACGAAGACGGCAGCCGGCGAGCGGCGCGACGAGCCAGCGGGCTCAGCGGCAGGAGCGCGACGAGCGCGCCGGCCAGCGCCGGCGACGAGCGGCCGCGGCAGGAAGCCGAGCCGCGGCACGACGTCTGCGATCCGGCCCGGGCGAGGAACGCAGAAGACGAGCACCGCGAGCAGCGCCCTCGGTCGACGACGGCCGCAGCCGCGCCGCCGATCCCCTCGTAGGCCCGGACGAGCACGACGCCGAGCACGAGCACGAGCACGAGCACGATCCCGTTCGCGACCGCGACGTCGCGCTGCCGCCGCAGCGAGATGAGCCCGAGCGTCCAGACCTGGCTGAGGAAGATCCCGAGCAGCGCGAACGCCTGCACCTGCAGGATCGGCGCCGCGTCCCGGTACTGCTCGCCGCCGAGCAGCAGGATCGCCGGCTCCGCGAGCACGACCGTCACGAGCACGAGCAGCGAGCGACGCGGCGACCGCCGTCTCCGTCATCCGCTGCAGCGCGTAGCGCGAGCCGCTCGCGATCCTCCGCGCCCGCGACCGCGAGCAGCGGGCAGCGCGACCGCGAGCACGAGCGTCGGGATCCCGAGCAGGATCTCGAAGATGCGAAACGAGGTCGCGAAGAGCCCGGTCTCGATCTCGTCCGTCTGCATCGAGACGAGGATCACGAGCAGGCGCAGGTAGACGACGTTCATCGCGAGCGCCGCCGCGAGCGGCAGCGACTCGCGCAGCAGGCCACGCGCGGTCGCCGCGCTCGATCGTCGGCCGCATGCCGCACGACCCCGGCGACGAGCGACGGCGTCAGCAGGAGCACGACGACGCCGACTGCGACCTGCACGCCGAAGAACGGGAGGAGCGACGCGCCCGCGAGCACGAGCACGGCGACGCCGACGAGCGTCAGCGCGTGCCGCAGCGTCTCGATCAGCGTGATCGCGCCCATCCGCAGCTCGATCGCCAGCGGCATCATCAGCGTCGACTGCGTGTTGAGGAGGAGGACGCCGACGCCGGCGATCGCCGTGCCCGCGACGACGACGCCCGGGGTAGCCCGCAAGCGCGGCGAACGCCGTCGCGGCCGACGACACCCGCCGACGTCAGCACGATCCGGAGCGCCGACGAGGTTCCGCAGCAGCGCCGGGCGCTCCGCAGGCGGGCAGGATCGCGAGCTCGCGGCTCCCGACCGCCGTCAGGCCCGGCGTCCGTGACGGCCGAGACGATGCCGAGCGAGCGCGACACGACGCCGTAGCGGCCGAAGTCGTCGACGCCGAGGTGGCGGAGCAGCAGCACCGACGTGCCCGCGCCGAGCAGGATCCCGGCGGCGTAGCCGGCGCCGCGCAGCAGCGCCGCCGCGGATCACCAGGCCGCCGGCCTCGCCCGTCCGGAGGACGTCCGGGTGCTCGCCGACGCTCACGTAGGCTCAACCGTAATGAAGACCTGGGTCGTCATCCCCACGCTCGACGGCGCGCGAGCGGCTGCTGACGACCCTCGCGAGCCTCGAGCGGCCAGACCGTCGCCGGCAGACGGTCGTCGTCGTCGACAACGCCTCGACCGACGGCACCGCCGAGGCCGTCGCCGAGCGGCATCCCGGACGTCCGCGTCGTTCGCGAACGAGCGCAACCTCGGCTTCGGCGCGGCGATCAACCGCGCGCGCGCTCGAGCTCGACGGGCGACGTTCTCGTGCTCGTCAACAACGACGTCGTCTGCGAGCCGGACTTCCTGCGAGCGGATCACGGCGCCGTTCGCCGGACCGCGAGCGTCGGCATGGTCGCCGGCGTCCTGCTGCAGGCCTCGGCGCCGGAGCTCGTCGACTCGGCCGGGATCGAGCTGGACACGACGCTCGGCTCGTGGGACTACCTCTGGAACCGGCCCGCCGCGGCGCTCGCGAGCGCGCGCGATCCCGTCGGCCCGTGCGGCGGCGCGGCCGCCTACCGCCTGCTCGGCGTTCCAGGAGCTGGGCGGCTTCGACGAGGCGCTCTTCGCCTACTGGGAGGACGTCGACCTCGCGCTGCGCTTCCGCAAGCGGGCTGGCGCTGCGCGCTCGCCGCGGGCGCGCGCGCGCTCCACGAGCACGGCCAGACGCGTCGGCGCGGCGACGCCGGCGGCGCGGCGGCTCGAGGCGTTCGGGCGCGGCTACGTGCTCGCGAAGTACCGCGTCGGGCCGGAGCCGCCGCTCCGGCGGGCGCAGATCGCCGCGCTCGACTGGCCGGTGCTCGCCGTGCACCTGCTCCTCCGGCGCGAGGCGGCGCCGATCCGCGAGCGCCTCCGCGCCCGCGCGCGCGGCCTTCGCGCCGCCGCCACAGCCGGCGCCGCTCGAGCTCGCCACCGTCGGCTTCGGCGAGGCGCTCCGCCGCCAGGCGCGCGCAGCTCCGGCTTCGCCTGACGGGCGGGCTGCCCGCGCACTTCAGCGACGGTGCGCCAGCGCCGACAGCTGATACGCCAGCAGCTCCGGCGCTCAGATTCCGGCGTGAGCCGCGCCGCCAGCGCGCGAGACCGGCCGCAGCGCGCCGAAGTCGACGCCGTCGACCGCCCAGCCGGTCGACTCGAGCAGCTCGACGAGATCGCTGCGCGTGAACCAGCGCAGGTGCGTGACGTCGCGGTGCTCGGCCGCCGTGTAGCCGAACGTCCCGCGGAGCAGCGAGGTCGCGCAGGAGCGTCCAGTGCCGCGCGTTCGGGATCGAGACGTGCACCCGCGCGCCCGGCGCGGCGACGGTGTGCAGCCGCCGCAGCAGCTCCCACGGGTCGACGAGATGCTCGAGCACGTCGTAGAGCAGGATCGTGTCGAACGGCCCGTCGAGCGCGTCGAGCTCGGCCTCGACCGCGCCGACCCGCACCTCGTCGTAGCGTCCGGCGCGCCGCGGCCGCGGCGGCCGGGTCGAGCTCGACGCCCGAGATCCATGTCGCGCCGGCCTCGCGCAGGCTGCGGCCGGTCCTGCCCTCGCCGCAGCCGACGTCGAGCACGCGCCCGAGCGGCCGCGGCAGCAGCCGCACGAGCTCGGCCCGATCCTGCTCGAAGTAGCCGGCGTGGTGGGTCACGCCGCCAGTGTGCAGCGCGAGGTTGACGTAGGCCGTGGGCCCAGGGCTCCGTCATCGGCGCCGTCCGACCGCGCGCCTCGTCGATCCACTCCACCTCGTAGCCGTGGGCGGCGAGCCAGGCGAGGAGCTCGTCCGGCTCGCGCCCGCGCGCTCCAGCAGCTCAGGATTGCACTCGAGGAAGAGCGGCGCGAGGCGGCCGGTCTCCGCCGAGCAGGCCTTCCATCCCGCGCAGCGCCGCGAGCTCGCCGCCCTCGATGTCGAGCTTGACGACGTCGACGGGCCCGGAACGATCGTCGTCGGCGCGGACGACCTCCACCTCGACCGGCTCGGACTCGACCGGACGGCGTCGTAGAGGCTGCTCATCTCGCCGCCGCCGCTGACGTAGAAGCGCGTCCGGCCGGCGGCGTCGCCGAGCGCCTTCGGCACGACCTCGACCCGGTCGGCGACGCCGTTCGCGCTCAGGTTCTCGTGCAGGACGCCGAGCACGGTCGGGTTCGGCTCGAAGGCGACCACGCGGCCGCTCGGGCCCGACCGCGCGCGCCGCGTGCACGGTCACGAAGCCGAGGTGCGCGCCACCCTCGAGCACGACGCCGCCGCGGTGGCATCGGCCTCCGCGAGCAGCCGCACGAACGTCTGCTCGCGCCCCTGCTCCAGCAGCTCGCGCACGTAGTGCGAGCTGCGCGAGCTCCGTGCCCGCGAGCCGCACGCCGTCGACGTCGAGCTCGAAGCGCTCGAACGGGCCGCGCCGACCAGCGGCGCCAGCCTGTCGACGAGAGCGCCCGAGCCCGAGCCGGCGCGCCAGCCCTGCGATCGACTCGAGCAGCGAGAGTGTGGCGAGCTTCGGTCGCATGGCTCCGCGCGGCGACCCTACCCGATACCCTTGCCGCGGCCATGAGCGACTCGATCTGGACCACTTCCGACCTCGACGCGCTGGCGCGCGACTTCGGCGACGTCTACGGCGGCCGCACGGTGCTCGTCACCGGCGCCGACGGGTTCATGGGCTCGCACCTGACCGACGCGCTCGTCGAGCTCGGCGCGAACGTCCACGCCTTCGTCCGCGCCACCTCGAGCGGCGCGCTGAACAACATCGGCGCACCTGCGCGACCGGCTGAAGGTGCACTTCGCCGACCTGACCGACAAGACGTCGATCGACTACCTCGTCAAGCGAGCTGCGCGACGCGCCCGACAAGCCGTACGTCTTCCACCTCGGCGCGCAGGCGCACGTGGGCGAGTCGTGGCACCGGCCGTACGAGACGGTGATGGCGAACACGATCGGCACGCTCAACCTGCTCCAGTCGATCGTCGACTGGGGGCTCGAGCTGGAGAAGTTCGACACGGCCGGCACCTCGGAGGAGTACGGCAACGTGCACGAGGCGGTCGCCCACCACCACGACTTCGACGACGCGGGCGGGCTGATCCTGCACGAGCGCTCGCCGATCAACCCGAAGTCGATCTACGCGACCGCCAAGGTCGCAGCCGACTTCCTGACGATGAACTACCACGACGCGTTCGGCGTCCCGGGCGTCGTCACGCGCATGTTCAACAACTACGGGCCGCGCCAGAACCCGCGCTACGTCACGGGCACGATCATCACGCAGGCGCTGACCCGGCCGCAGGTCGAGCTCGGCGCGCTCGAGCCGCTGCGCGACTTCTGCTTCTGCACCGACGGCGTCCGCGGCCACCTGACCGTCGCCGCGCACGGGGTTCCCGGCGACGTCTACGTCTACGGCCAGGGCGAGAACATCTCGATGGCCGACTGGTCCGACCTGATCCTCCGCGTCGGCGCGCGAGCACGGCTTCTGGCCCGACGACCGCGAGATCGTGACGACGCCGGCGCGCCTGCGGCCCGGCGTCACCGACGTGATGGCGCTCCGCGTCGGCTACGAGAAGCTGCACGGCGAGACCGGCTGGGAGCCGCAGGTCTCGTGGGAGGAAGGCGTCCTGCGACGATCGCCTGGTACGCGGAGAACCGCGACCGCTGGATCGGCCGCGTCGACTGGCTCACCGCTGACGAGCGGTCGCGCGCGGTGTGACGCGCCCTCCGCGCGCGGCGAGCTCGTCGAGAACGACGGCATCCTGCACCGGCCGACGGCCGCGGCGATCTCGGACGTACCGCCGGCGCTGGGAGGACGAGGCCGCCGAGGATCCACATTCGCTCTGCGATCGCCGCGCGGGTCGCTCGGCCCCGTCGACCTGCGCTGCGACTGACTGGCGCAAGACCTCGCCGCTCTGGGATCGCATTCCGGACGGGACAGCACTTCGAGAACGTGCTCGACATCGGAGCCGGGCTACGGGCGCATCCCGCTGTACCTCGCCAACTGCGCGCGGCGTCGACCTGGTCGAACTACTGCGCCGATCGACATCTCCGAGAACATGCTTCGCGAGCTCGCTCCGGTACGACGAGCGCGTTCGGCCGGAATCCCGACGCGAACCTGCACGCGATCTGCGTCTCGGCGGACTCCCTGCCGCTGGAGGACGACTCCGTCGATCTCGCGATCACGAGCGCCGTCTTCCTGCACATGGGCAAGAGCTTCGTGGAACGGCGCGGTCGCGGAGATCGCGCGCACGCTCAAGCCTGGTGGCCACGTTCGTCTTCGACGTCTCGTTCCCCAATGCGCGTAACCCCGCGAGCTTCCAGCTCCCGCCTCAAGCCGCAGCCGCTTGCCGCGCGCCGAACTTCATGAAGTACTGGACGCGAGAGGAAATCGACGGCGCTGCTCCGCGCGAGCTGGCCTGGCGGCGAAAGCGGGCGCGACGACGATCGAGCCCGCCGGCTACACGCTGCTGCCGAAGCGGCGTCGGTCCGCTTCCCGTGCCGTTCGCTCGGCGGGTGAACTGCCGCCCTCGGCCCGTCGCCCGCGACGCATTCCGCGAACGTCCTGGCGCACGACGTACGACGTCTACAGCACCGGGCTCCTTGCCTGACGCACTACGCTAGCCGGGTGGCACGGGTACTCGTCACCGGCGGCGGCGGCTTCCTCGGCTCGCACCTCGTCGAGCGGCTCGAGCGCGACGGCCACGACGTCTTCGCGGCGCAGGCGCCGCGACTACGACCTGACGTCGATGGACGACACGCGGCGCGGCTCTTCGCCGACGCGCGCCCGGAGCTCGTCTTCCACCTCGCCGCCGAGGTCGGCGGCATCGGCGCGAACCGGGCGAACCCCGGCCGCTACTGGTACGCGAACCTCGTCATGGGCGCGCACGTGCTCGAGCAGAGCCGGATTCACGAGGTCGGCAAGCTCGTCGTCGCCGGCACCGTCTGCGCCTACCCCAAGTACACGCCGGTCCCGTTCCAGGAGGACGACCTCTGGAACGGCTACCCGGAGGAGACGAACGCGCCGTACGGCGTCGCGAAGAAGGCCGCTGCTCGTGGGCGAGCCAGGCCTACCGCGAGCAGTACGGCCTCGAACTCGATCTATCTCCTGCCGGCGAATCTCTACGGGCCGCGCGACAACTTCGATCTCGACGAACTCGCACGTGATCCCGGCTCTGATCCGCAAGATGGTCGAGTCGCCCGACGAGGTCGTCCTCTGGGGCGACGGCTCGCCGACCCGGGAGTTCCTCTTCGTCGAGGACTGCGTCGAGGGCCTCGCTGCTCGCCGCGGAGCGCTACGACGGCGCCGAGCCCGTCAACCTCGGCACCGGCGTCGAGACCTCGATCCGCGAGCTCGCCGAGACGATCGCCGACGTGACCGGCTTCGAGGGCGAGATCGTCTGGGACACGTCGATGCCGAACGGCCAGCCGCGGCGCAGCTCGACGCCTCGCGCGCCGCGAGCTCTTCGGCTTTCGCGCGCGCATGCCGCTGCGCGAGGGACTCGAGCGAACGGTCGCCTGGTACCGCGCCGCCGCGCCCGCGCATGCCGCTCGCTGACGCGGCTCGGGCCGCCGAAGAGCCGCGGCCCCTGCCTCGTCGGTGCGATTCTCGCTCCAGTGGCTCTCGACGCTCTGCGCCGCCGCTTTCGGAGCGACCCACGTCGGCTGGCGCTTCGAGCAGGGCACCGATTCGTTCGCCGCCGTCCAGGGAGCCTTCCGGTCTCGTCGATGGCGACTTGCCCCGCGAGGGGTCGGGCCTCCTGTGGCCGATCGTGCTCTCGCCCTTCGCGAGCGTGGCCGACACGCTCGACGGCGTGCTCGCCGGAGTCGTGCTGCTCAACGTGCTCGTGCTCGCGTCCGCTCGCTCTCGTCGCCGCGTACGGGCTCGCCGTGCGGATCGGCGGCAGGCTCGCTGGGCGTCTGGACGCTTGCCCTCTGGGTGCTGGGGCCGTGGTTGCTGCTCGTGCTCGCGCTGGATTCCTACGACCAGACTCGTGCGCGACCGCGTGCTGCCGCTCGTCCTCGGCCTGACCGCCGAGCCGGCCTTCCAGGCCGGCGCGGCGCTCGTCTCGTCCGCCGCGCTGATCGCGACCTCGCTCGATCGCCGGCGCGCATCGGGGCGCCTTCGCTGGCTGGTCGCCGGAGCGGCTGTCGCATTCGAGCCGCACACTCTGCTCTTCCTCGGCGCCGCTTGCCGCGTCGTTGCCGCTCGCCGCGTCCCGGAGGCATTCGTCGTTCGCGCTCGCACTCGGGCCGGCCGCGCTGGCGGTCGTCCTCTGGCAGGCGCGAGCCGTCGACGGCTCCGACCCGCTTTCGTTCGGGCCGCTCGACTGGGGGCAGTTCATCAGCAACATGGCCGGACTGCGCGAGTTCTTCTGGAGCCAGCGCCTCCTCGCAGTGGCTGCCGCTCGCCGGGGCGTTCGCCGTCGCGCGCCGCTCCGTGCCCCTGGCGTTGCTGCTCGGTGGCTGGATGTCTCGTTCGGCGTCGTCCTTGGCTCGCAGCCGACGCCGGACTGGAGGGCGGAGACATCTTCCGCGTGCTGCTGCCTGCCCTGCCCGCATACGTCGTGCTCACCGCCGCGATACCGCTCCTCGTCCCGACGCTCGCCGTCAGGCTCGGCTACGCGGCTCGATCCGATCTCGCCGAGCTACCGTCCGGGCTGGACCGCGCTGGTCGTCGCGGGGTCCTCCTCGCCCTCGTGCCGCTCGCGACTCGCGGCGCTCGGGGCCGCCTCACCTTCTCGCCCTCCGCGACGCGGCGCTCGAGCAGCGCGAGCTCGCTGCGCCAGGATCACGTTCTGGTCGGCGAGCTTCGAGATCACCGTCGAGTAGTGGAGCAGCACCGCGAGGATGAAGAGCGTCGCGACCGCGAAGAGCACGGCCGGCGGGTAGCCGGTGACGCCGAGCCAGCCGGCGATCGTGTCCAGGCCGCCGCGCCACGCGGAGAGGACGAGCAGGACGAGCCCGGTCGCGAGCCAGAGCAGCGCGTAGCGCTCGCGCAGCCGGCGGCTGCGGATCAGCTCGAGGACGACGAGGATCAGCAGGATCGAAGCGACCGAGCCTGCGATCGAGACGTAGAGCGGGGTCATGGCTATCCCTCCTCGAGCGGAACGACGCGGCGGCGGAAGATGCCGACGAGCAGCGCGAGCGTCACCTTGATCGCGTAGTAGAAGGAGCGGAGCGCGGTGATCGACGATTCGCCGGTCTCGCGGCCGCGCATCCGGGCCGGGACCTCCATGATCCGCAGCTTGTGGCGGACGACCATCACGGCCGCCTCCACCTCCGGGTAGTCGTGCGGATAGTCGGCGGCGAAGAGGCGGATCGCGCGGGCGTTCACGGCCTGGAAGCCGGACGTCGTGTCGGTCAGCTTCTGCCGCGTCAGCAGCGAGACGAGCCGCGCGAACCAGCGGATCCCGGCGCGGCGCGCGAACGGCGGCCGGTAGTCGCCGTTCCCGTCCGCGAAGCGGGAGCCGACGACGACGTCCGCCTCGCCGCGCGCCAGCGGGGCGAGCAGCTGCGGGATCTCCTGCGGGTCGTGCTGGCCGTCGCCGTCGAGCCGGATCACCGTGTCGTAGCCGTGCTCGAGCGCGTACTTGAAGCCCGTCTGGACGGCGCCGCCGATGCCGAGGTTGAACGGGAGCCTGACGACGGCGGCGCCGGCGGCGGCCGCGCTCGCCGCCGTCCCATCCTCCGAGCCGTCGTCGATCACGAGCACGTCGAGCTCGGGGTCGAAGGCGCGCAGCTCCTCGACGACGCGGCCGACCGCCGCCTCCTCGTTCCGGGCCGGGACGATCGCGAGACGGCGGCTCTCAGGCACGCGCGCCCGCCGGGGCACCGAGTCCGACCAGCGAGAGCAGCTGGCGGGCGCGATGGGCGTACGTGTGCTCGTCGAGGACGCGCTCGCGGGCACGGGCACCCATCGCCTCGGCCTGGGCCGGGTCGCCGAGCAGCTCGCGGTAGGCCGCGAGCGCCTCGTCCGCGTCGTTGACGACGAGCAGCTCCTGCCCCGGCTCGAACCAGCGCTCGATCCCCTCGTAGGGGTTCGAGACGATCGCGGCGCCGGCGGCGGCGAGCTCGAACGGCCGGCACGACGACGAGGCGGTCACGCTCGCGTGCGAGCGGCGGGTGATGTTCAGGTTGATTCGCGAGGCCGAGATCGCCTGCGCGAAGGCGTTGAAGGGGACGTCGCCGACGAGCCAGGCGCGACCGGTGTCGCCCTGGAAGTCACGGCCGCCGAGCGCGAACTCGAGCTCCGGCGCTGCGCGGCTGGGCTCTCCCACCATCGCCGCCATCCAGTCGCGGCGGAACTTGTCGCCGTAGCCGTAGAAGAAGACGTCGTGCACCTTCTCGACCTGGCGCGGAGCGAAGAACTCCGGGTCGGCGCCCCAGAAGACGGCCTCGGCGCGTTGCGCCCCCAGCTCGAGCAGGCTCGGCAACCCACCCTCGGAGTTCGAGACGACCAGGTCGTATTCGGACGGGTCGGCACCGTGGTAGTAGTTGAAGCCGGTGTCCATGCCGCCGAACTCCGGCAGGCTCATCGGCACGTCGCCGTCGTAGAAGATCACCGGGACGCCGAACCGCTCCCGCAGGTAGGTGGGAATCCCGCGGAAGTGCGCCATCGGGACGGTGAAGACGATCACCGCGTCGACGTCCTTCTCCCGCTCGAGCACCTTCGTCAGGTGCCGGCGCCAGCGAGGCGTGACCCAGCGCCAGATCGCCTCGCGCGCGGCCTTGTCGAGCACGGAGTCGTCCGGGCTCTCCTCCGCACGCCGCAGGTAGCGGTCGCCCTTGAGCCGCGCGAGCGCCGCCGCGGACCGCCGCGTAGCTCTCGCCCTCGACCCGGGTCGGATTCGGCGCCGTCCGCCACCAGGGCGACTCGACCGGCTTGCCGCGGTAGGGCGTCACGATCAGGTCGACACCGACCTCGTAGAGGCCCTTCCAGAGCTGCCACCACGCCGGCGTGCAGCCGTAGCGGAAGTCGAGGTCGACCGCGGACGCGACCGCGAGGATCTTGGGTGCCTTCATGCCGGGAAGCATAGGGGCGGGTCATGAAGGCACTGTTAGCCCGGCGCCCGATCGCCATGTCGGGCCAGGGAAGGTTAGGATCGTTCGTCTCGACCCAGCCGAAGGAGGCCCTCGTGGCAACGCAGACCGCGCCCCTGACCAGAGAGCAGCTCGCCGCGCTCCCCGACAGCTACTTCAGAGCCGTCGACGCGAAGGATGTCGACGCGATCCTCTCGCACTTCGCCGACGACGCGACACTGACGGTGCAGACCGATCACGCCGTCTTCAGTGGAGCCGACGAGATCCGTCGCATGTTCACCGACTTCTGCGCGGGCTCGACCTCGATCTTCCACGAGATCAAGAACATCGTCGTGGAGCCCGAGGCCAGGAAGGTTGCGACCGAGCAGAGCTACATCGGCGAGCTCGTCGACGGCACGAAGAATGACATGCACAACTGCAACTTCTTCGACGTCGACGCTGAGGGGAAGTTCTCCCGGGTCATCATCTGGATGGCCGGGACCAACCCGCTGAAATAGGTCGAAGCTGGGCTAGTAAGCGCCGCGCCCCGCGATCACCGCGGGCAGCGTCTTGACGAGAATCGAGATGTCGAGCCAGATCGACCAGTTCTCGATGTAGTAGAAGTCGAGCCGCACGAGATCGTCGAACGTGAGCGACGAGCGTCCCGAGATCTGCCAGAGCCCCGTGATGCCCGGGAGCACGTTGTAGCGCTTGCGGTGCCAGGCCTCGAGCAGCTGGTAGTCCCGCACCGGCAGCGGCCGCGGGCCGACGAGGCTCATCTCGCCGCCGAGGACGTTCAGCACCTGCGGCAGCTCGTCGAGCGAGAGCCTGCGGAGGAACCTGCCGACGCGCGTCAACGCGGGGGTCTTCGCGAATCTTGAAGAGCGCACCCGGCGCCTCGTTCTGCTCCTCGAGCTCGTCCTGGAGCTCCGCCGCTCCCTGCACCATCGTCCGGAACTTGAGCATCCCGAACTCGCGCTCGCCGACGCCGATCCGCCGGTCGCGGTAGAGCACGGGGCCGCGCGAGTCGAGCCTGATCGCGAGCGCGATCAGCAGCCAGACCGGCAGCCCGACCACGACGACGACAGCGCTGACGACGAGGTCGAACGCCTTCTTCACGACCCAGTCCGTTCCGGCGAGCACGGGCGGCCGCAGCTCGAAGAGCGGCATCCCCTGGCCGGGAACGTACTCGCCGCGCTGGAGCAGCAGGTCGGTCGTCTTCGGCGCGATCCGCACCTTCACGCCCGCGCGGTGCGCCGTCTCGACGATCTCCAGCACGGCGGCCTCGTCGAAATCGCCCTCGTTGAGGATCACCTCGTCGGGGCGTGTCAGCTGCGATGCGCTCGAAGAGCTCCGCGTCGCGCTCGGGCGGCAGCACGTCGACGAACTCGTACGCGATGCCGGCGCGCTTGCCGGAGAGCATCCGGCGAAGCGTCGCCAGGCTCTCACCGGTGCCGAGCAGGAGCGCGCGCTTGCGGG
Organism: uncultured Gaiellaceae bacterium; assembly: GCA_963752405.1. Taxonomy (GTDB): domain Bacteria; phylum Actinomycetota; class Thermoleophilia; order Gaiellales; family Gaiellaceae; genus Gaiellasilicea. Next base: position 31,003 of record CAVVYB010000009.1, on the reverse strand, counting down.
CGTGAAGCAGCCGCTGCAGCTCCAGGGTGAGCGAGTCGTAGGCGGCGCGCAGCAGCCCCATCGTGATCGCGCAGACCGACGAGCGCGGTCGGGATCAACCCCGTCGTGTTGAAGTCGTAGCCCGTCCCGTACCCGAAGGCGAGGACGATCAGCGGCGACGAGCAGGAGCGACGACGCGACCCGCCCGAGACCGGCGCGGCGCTCGCGCGTCGGCGTACAGCCCCGCCTGCCAGAAGACGAGCAGGGTGATCGGGATCAGGAACGGCAGCCACTCCTCGGACTCCGTCCGCCAGAGAAGGCTCCAGAGAACGGGATCTCCGAAGACGACGCTGCGCAGGACGAGCGCGATGTAGAGGCCGAGCGACAGCCCGACCGCGTCGAGCAGCGCGAGCGACGTGATCCCGAGCACCCGCCGCCCGAACGTCCGCAACGGAGCGCGCGAGAGGACGTACGGCCTCGCCGCGCGCACATCGCGGTCGCGGGAAGTGAGCGCCGGCTCAGAAGGCTGGATCGCCACGGCGAAGATGTTACTCGCGGGTCTGGGCGGCAACGATCTTCGTGACCGCATCCGCCCACGATTCGACGGAGTGGCCGGCGACGACGCGGCGGCGGAGCTCGGCTCCTGCGTCACGGCGAGCCTTCGGCCCGGCCGCGGCGAAGGCGAGAAGCGTCTCCGCCAGGCTCTCCGCGTCACGAGCCCGGAACCGGAGCTCGACCGGAAGGCCGGCGAGGAACTCGTCGAGCGCCGTGTTGCTCGCAATCACCGGCACACCGCACGCGGCGGCCTCGTACACGACCTTGTCGAGCGTCTCGCTCTCGCGCGGCTGGGTCGCGCTCAGGAGCGCATCGGCCGCTCGCAGCAGCGCCGGGATCTCGTCCCGCGCGAGCGGAGGCTCGATCCGAACCCGGTCGCGCAGGACATCGGACGCGGCGACGACTCGCCTCCAGCTCGCGCCGGTGCGCCTCCTCGTCCTCGGTCAGCTGGGGCCCACGGAGCTCGAGCTGCGCGTCGAGCCCCCGCTCGGTCGCCAGCTCGAGCGCGCGCGAGCATCGTGTCGTAGCCCTTCCAGCGCGCCGTCCTGCCCAGGGCGAGGAGCCGGAGCGGGCCTTCGGCCGGCGGCATCCTCCGACGGCGTGAAGCGCGCGACGTCGATCGCGTGGCCGGTCGCGTGCAGCTTCGACGTCGCGAGCGGGAACGAGCCGCTGCTGACGCTGAGGACGACGTCCACGAGCGGCAGTCGCCAGCCGCAGCGACCGGCCGGCGTGCCAGTGCGTGTACCAGAGGAGGACGCGGAACGCGCAGCAGCTTCGTCGAGCGGCGCCGCCAGCAGCACGAAGAGCGGCACCATGTGCACGACGACGGCGTCGGGTCGCGTGCGCCGCGGCAGCAGCGAGGCCGCGGCGGCGCGCACGAACCGAAGACCCCGCGCACGAGCCGCGTTCGGCGCGCCGAAGGTCCGGAAGCCGGACGTTGCCGGGCAGGTCGTGCCGGCGCACCGAGTCGCAGAGGACCGTGACCGCCTCGCAACGCGCGCGCGAGCGCGCGCACGAGGTCGACCGTCTGCGCGAGCACGGGGTGGTCCGCGTCGACGGTCTGGGTGACGAAGACGAGCCGCACGTCAGCGAGCCGTTCCGGCGACCGCTGCCTCGACGAGCGCCCGCATCTCACCGGCGAGCTCGTGCGGGAGTCGAGTGCCAGTCGCCGTAGCGCGCCCTCGCCGCCGCCCCCATCCGCGCGGCGAGCTCCCGGTCGCCGAGCACGCGCTCGAGCGCGGCCGCGAGCGCCGTCGAGTCCGCCGGGCGGCACGAGCAGGCCCTCGACCTCGTGCGTGACGAGATCGGGGATGCCGCCGCCGTCCGTCGCGACGACCGCGCGGCCCCGGGCGAACGACTCGATGATCACGCGGCCGAGACCCTCCGGCCAGGAGGGCAGCACGAGCACCGTCGCAGCGTCGAGCTGCTCGGAGACGGCCTCGGGCTCGAGCCACTCGTGCGTGCTCGACCCGGCCGGGAAAGTCCGCCACGAGCCGCGTCGACGACCGCCTGCTGCGAGCCGCTGCCGACGATCACGAGCGCCGGCCTCAGGCACTCGCTCGGCGACGCAGCCGCCACGCGGCGGCGAGCCCCTCGACGTTCTTGTACGCCTCGAGCGCGCCGACGAACGCGCACCGTCGGCCGCTCCGGCAGCGGCGCCGGCGGCCGCTCGGCGAACGCCGAGAGGTCGCTGAACGCCGTGAAGACGGCGCTCGGCGGCACGCCCCGCGACCTCCTCGACGAGATCCGCGGTGAAGCTCGAGACGGCACGCGTCGCGTCGGCCCGCCGGACCGCGCTGCGCCGCGACGGCGTCGGCGAGCGGGGCGATCAGCCGGCGCGCAGGCGAGCCGTAGAGGCGCGAGAACGTCCGCCAGTCGCCGTGCACCTCGACGATCACCGGCACCCGCCGGCGGGCCAGTGCCCGGCCGGCGAGCGCTGCCGCGCCGACGAACGGGATCGGACGCGAAGATCGCCTCGCGGCCGGAAGCTCCGGATCTGGCGCCGCAGCCGCAGCGGCAGCCGGAGGTAGAAGAGGAGCCCGTCGAGCCGGCGCGGCCGCGCGGACGGCGCGCAAGCCGGAAGCGGTCGTCGCTCGGCCCGCTGTCGGCCGGTCGCCGCCCCGATGACGCGGTAGTCGAGCTCCTCGCTCGACCGCGTCCCACTTCTTCGCGAGCCACGCCGGCAGCGGCAGGCGGTAGCGCGCGCGTCCGACGAAGAGAACGCGCGGGCCGCTCGGTCATCGCACAGCCTCCGACGAGCAGCGCCTCGAGCTTGCCGTAGACGACGTCGCTCGAGAGCGCCTCGACGGACGGCTTCGCCGCCGCGGCGAGCCGGTCGCGCAGGCCCGGCTCCTCGAGGATGCGGCGGATCGCGGCCGCGAGCGACTCCGGGTCGCCCGGCGGCACGAGCAGGCCGTTCTCGCCGTCGGTCACGACCTCGGGCACGCCGCCGACGGCCGTCGAGACGACGGGCACGCCGACCGACAGCGCCTCGACCGCGGAGTGCGGCAGGTTCTCCCAGTCGCTCGAGAGGAGGCCCGCCTCGGCGCCGGCGACGATGCGCAGCGTCTCGTCGCGGGTTCGCAGCGCCGAGGAAGCGCACCCGGACGCGCCGTCGGAGGCCGCAGCGAGCGCGCTCGAGCTCGGCTCGCTCCGGGCCCGTCTCCGACGACGACGAGCCTCGCGGCCGGCACGCGGGCGACAGCCTCGATCGCGACGCCGAGAGCCTTCTGCCGCGTGAGCCGGCCGACGAAGACGAACGTCCCCGGCTCGAGCTGCTCGGGCTCGACCTCGCGTGGGTGGCGGCGCCGGGTTCGTGAGCACGTGCACGCCGCGCGTCCGAGAGCCCCCACCCCCGCGCGATCTCGGCGAGGTAGGCGCTCGGGACGACGATCGTCGTCGCCGTGCGGAGGGCGCGCGTCCGCAGCGGCCTTGAGGGCGCGTACCGGCGCGCGACGCTCGCGCCCTGGAACTCCTCGAGCGTGCCGTCGAACAGGCGGTAGCGCTGCGCGCGCTCGTAGGCGGGGTCGGAGACGAGCTTCGCGACGAGCGGGCGCCGCGCGGCCGTCGCTGCGGCCGCGGCGGCGGCGTACGTCGCCGAGGCGTAGACGACGTCGGCCGTCGCGGGCCGCGCCGCGCGCCACGGAGCGCCACCTGGCCGTAGCGGAGCGGAAACGGGAGCCGGCGCGAGACCACCTCGACCTCGCAAGGCCGCTCCGCCGGCTCGCCATCCCCCATCGTGACGACGCGGACCTGAGTGACCGCGCGCGACGAGGAACCGGGCGAAGTCGGGCCCGTGCGTCGCAGGGCCGCCCACGTCCGGCGGCCAGATACCGGTGAGGAAAGCGATGCGCATGCGCGTCGACCGGCGCGCGCGCACCGGACTCAGGCGCCTATCATAGTCTCTCCGATGCCCAGCCCGCCGCGAGCGCTGCGGCGGTCGGCGAGCGACCTGCCGTTCCTCGTCTTCCTCGTCACCGTCCCGCTGTGCCTCCTTCGCGCGGCCGACCTGCCCACCGTCGAGGTCGGCGCGCTCGAACGTCACCGTCGCGGATCGGCCTTCGTCGCCGTCACGGCCGTGCTCGCGGCCTGGCGGCTGCTCGCCGAGCGCGCGGCTTCCCTCCCCCTGGCCCTCTGGCCGCGGCCGCGGCGTTCGCATCGCTCCTGATCGTCGTGACCGCGATCCCGAACGGCAGCGGACGCGATCACCTCGGCCGGCAAGCTCGCCGAGCTCGGCGCGCTCACGCTCGGCGCCGCCGCCTTCCTCGTCGACGCCGAGCGCGCTGCGCGCGTCGCTCGCCGTCGTCGTCGCTCTGGGCGAGCGTCAGCGGCCGCCTGGGGCGCTGGTCGGGTTCGTCACGTCCGACGGGGCCGCCAGGCCTCGTTCATGGGCGAGCACGACCTGGCCGCGCTCGCCACGCTCGCCGCTCGCCGTCGGGCTCGCGCGGCTGCACGCGCGCCGGGTGGATCCCGGTCCGCTCGGGAGCGCCGCGCTCGTCGCCGGGCTGGTCGGCATCGTGCTCGCGGCGTCGCTCGCGAGCCTCCTCGGCCTCTACCTCGCCTGCCTGGTCGTGCTGACGCTCGCCTGGCGGCGCAGCGACTTGCGCCTCGGGGCGGCGGGCATCACGGTCGGGCTCGCCGTCGCTCGTCACCGCCGGGACGCTCGCGCTGCGGCAGCGGCGAGCTGGGCTTCCTGCAGGAGTGGTTCGGGACCGACCCGGAGACGCCGGGCGCAGTACGCGGCGAGCTGGAGCCAGCGGCTGATCTACGCCTACATCGGCGGCCGCGTCTTCCTCGACCAGCCCGTCCTCGGCACCGGCTGGCACGGGCTGCTGCCGCCGGAGGAGTTCGCGCACTATCGTCCCGGACGCGCGCGAGCGCTTCCCCGACCAGCCGTCCGCACTACTTCCCGCCGCACGGACGAAGGCTTCATCCCGCAGCAGACCTACGACCAGGTGCTCTTCGAGCTCGGCCTCGTCGGCGCCGCGCTGTTCGTCGCTGCTCGCGGTGCTCGCGGTCGGCGCGCGGCGATCGCTGGGCCGCGCGGCGGCGAGCCGGGCGAGCGCGGCCTACGTCCCGGCCGCGTGGCTCGCGCGCCCTCGCGCGGCGCGCTCGCCGGCGCGGCGCTGTTCGGCGGCTCGCCGCTGACCGCGATGTTCTGGCTGACGCTCGGCGTCGTCGCCGCGGCGCCGAGCTCGGAGCCGCCGATGCACCGCGTGAAGGTATCTGCACGTGATCGCGCGGCTGAACGTCGGCGGAGCGGCCCTGCACGTGCTCCAGCTCGCGCGCGAGCAGCAGCGGCGCGGCCACGACGTCGTCGTCGTCGCGGGCACGCTCGCCGACGGGCGAGGAGTCGATGGAGTACGTCGCCGACGAGCTCGGCGTCGCACGTGCTCAAGCTGCCCGCGCTGCAGCGGCGAGCTCTCGCTTCGCGCCGACGTCGGCGGCGATCCGCGCGCCTGTCGGAGCATCATCCGCACGCGCCGGCCGGACGTCCTGCACACGCACACCGCCAAGGCCGGTGCCACCGGCCGGCTCGCGGCCCTGCTTTCCGGGACGCGCGCGGCCGCGACGACCGTCGTCCACACCTACCACGGCCACGTCCTCAGCGGCTACTTCAGCCGCCGCTGGGAGCGCGTCTTCCGCTCGGATCGAGCGGCTGCTCGCCTACGCGACGCGACACGCTGATCGCCGTCAGCGACGAGGTGCGCGACGACCTCGTCGCGTTCGGCGTCGCGACCGCCCGACCGCTTCGTCGTCGTCCCCTACGGCTTCGACCTGCCGGCGTGGAGCGAGGCGGACGAGCAGCGCGAGCGCGCGATCCGGGGCGAGCTCGGGCTGGCCGAGGAGACGTTCGTCGATCGGCTGGGCGGGCCGGCTCACCGCGATCAAGCGGCCGCTCGACCTCGTCCGCACCCTGCGCGCGGTCTCGGCGAGGATGACATCGACGCGGTGCTCGTGCTCGTCGGGGACGGCGAGCTGCGGCGTGACGCCGAGGCGCTCGCGCGGGAGCTCGGCGTCGCCGACCGCTGCCGCGCTTCGTCGGCTTCCAGCAGCGGATCCGCGACTGGTACGCGGCCTTCGACGCCTCGCTGCTCACCTCGGCGAACGAGGGGACGCCGGTCGTCGCGATCGAGTCGCTCGCGGCCGCGCGGCCCGTCGTCGCGACGCGCGCGGGCGGCACGGCGACCGTCGTCGCGCGACGGCGAGAGCGGCTACCTGCTCGAGATCGGCGACATCGCCGGCCTGGCCGCGCGGCTGGCGAGCTCGCCCGCGACCCGGAGCTGCGCGCGGCGGCTCGGGCGACGCGGGCGCGGCCGACGTCCGTGACGCGCTTCGCGACCGCGCGCATGGCCGACGAGATCGAGGCCGTCTACCGAGCGCGCTCGCGGTGAAGGTCCTCCATCTCCACAAGCTCACCGGCGTCAGCGGCTCGGAGGGCCACCTGCTCGCGCTGCTGCCGGCCCTGCGCGAGCGCGGGCATCGACGCGCGCTTTCTCGGCCTTGACGTGCCCGGCACGGACGCGCCGCGTTTCTACGAGCGGCTCGACGAGCTCGGCGTCCCGTACCGGCGCGTGCGCTGCGGGCTCGACGTCTCGCCGCGCCTGGCGCGCGACGTGATCCGCGCCGTCCGCGCCGAGCGGCCGGACCTCCTGCACACGCACCTCGTCCACGCCGACGTCTACGGCGCGATCGCGTCGCGCGCTGACGGCGTCCCGGTCGTCTCGACGCGGCACAACGACGACCGCTACCTGCTCGGGCCGTTCCGCTACGTCGACCGCGCGCTTCGCGCGACGCGCGCGACGGCTGATCGCGATCTCCGACGCCGTCCGCCACTTCCTCGAGCGCGCCGGCCACGACCCGCGCAAGCTCGATGACGATCCGCTACGGCCTCGACGAGCTGCCGCTGCGCCCTCCGCAGCCCACGCCGGTCGAGGCGGGGATCCCGGCGGACGCGCCGCTCGCGCTCGCCGTCGGCCGCCTGATCGAGCAGAAGGACCACGCGACGCTCCTGCGCGCCTTCGCGCGCGTCCGCGAGACGCTGCCGGACGCCCGGCTCGCGATCCTCGGCGGCGGCCCGCTCGAGGCCGAGACGCGCGCGCTCGCCGCCGAGCTCGGCCTCGCGGACGCCGTCGTCGCTCCCGGGCCGCACCGAGATCCGCGACTGGCTCGAGCGCGCGGACGTCTTCGTCCACACGTCGCGCTGGGAGGGCTTCGGAATCGTCCTGCTCGAGGCGATGCTGGCCGGGCTGCCGATCGTCGCGACGCGCGTCAGCGCCGTGCCGGAGGTCGTCGCGGACGGCGAGACCGGCGTGCTCGTCCCGGCGGGCGACGTCGGCGGCGTCGCGCGCGAGCTCGGCGCGCTGCTCGCGAGACCCGGGCCTGCGCAGCGCGCCTCGGCGAGGCCGGCCGCGAGCGCGCGCGGACCGAGTTCTCGGTCGCGCGCATGGCCGAGCGGACGCTCGACGTCTACCGCGAGGCCGCTAGAGCGGCTCGGGCGCGGCGGCGCCCCGCCGCCTCGCAGCGTCCGGCTCGAGCACCTCGCGCTCGCCAGCGTCGAGGCCGAAGCGCCAGATCGCGAAGCCGCAGAGCGCGATCCAGCCGACCCCGATCGGCGCGAGCTCGAGCAGCGTGTCCGCGTCGAGTGCCGCGCGCGACGAGGACGAGCGGGATCGCCGTGGCGGCCGCGGGCAGCACCGGCCGCAGCATGGCGCGGCGCGAAGTCCACGATCGAGATCCGCGCCGCCGGCGCCGCCAGGGCGGGAATGACGTAGCGCAAGCACCGCCGCGTCGGCGATCAGCGTCGCGAGCGCCACACCCCAGAGCCCGAACACCTCGAGGAACGCGACCGAGAGGACGACGTTCAGCGGCGGTCCCGGCGATCAGCGTCCGCGCGATCTCGTTGCTGACGGGCGCGCGCGATCAGGTATTCGTCAGCAGGTAGATCGGCTGGTGGACGAGCATGACGATCGCGAGCAGCGCCATCACCGGCGTGCTCTCCTCGAAGGTGTCCTTCCGCAGCCAGGCCTCGATGACGAGGTCGGGGATGAGCAGCAGCGGCAGCGCCAGCACGAGACCGGCCGCGATCGACCCGCGCAGGCCGACGAGCAGGAGCCGGCGCTGCCGCTCCTCCTCCTGCGCCCCCTCGTGCTGCGCGAAGGCCGGGAACATGCAGGATCGCGCCGACGCTGCAGAGCCCGAACGCGAGCTGGAAGAGCTTCGCCGGGACGCGTAGAAGGTCGTCGCGGTCGCACCGAGGACGATGCCGACCACGACGACGTCGGTCGAGAAGACGACCTTGTTCGCGATGTGGACGAGGAAGTTGCTGGTGCTGACCCCGGCGAGCTCGCGGATCTCGCGGCGATTCACGTACTCGCGGCTCAGGCGGAGCCCCGGGAACTCGCGGCGAAGCCAGAAGAGCGGCAGCGTCAGCCGGAAGAGCGTCACGCCCAGCGTCAGCGCGGCGAGCAGGACGATGCCGCCGCCGCGTGGGATCAGGATCGCGACGAGGACGGCGTAGACGATCGTGCCGATGAAGTTGCCGAGGTTCTGGACGTCGAAGCGCTGGTGGCCGCCGAGCAGGTTGTAGAAGAGCCCGAGAGGGAAGCGGACGACGAGTGAGAGGGTGACGAGAAAGGCTGCGAGCCGGCTCTCGCCGACGAGGTCGTCGGGCGTGTCGATCAGGACCGGCACGAGCCACGAGATCGCGATCCCGATCGCCGAGCGTGACGATCCCGATCGCCGCGTAGAGGACGAGAGCAACGGATGCGAGCCGGTTCGTGTCCTCCGGCGCTTTGCGGCCGCGCGCCTCCGCGGTGAAGCGAACGACCGAAGGCCCGAGCCCGAGGTCGAGCAGCGTCAGGTAGATCGTGATCGCGCCGACGAAGGCCCAGATCCCGAACGCCTCCTCCCCGAGCGCGTTCAGCGTGATCGGCGTGACGACGAGGCCGGAGACGATCGTGGCGCCGTAGACGGCGTAGACGCCGAGGGCGTTCCGCCGCAGGAACCTCATGACGGGGCGGTCAAGCCGACTTGGACGTTGGTTATCGGCCCGCTCACGCGGAGAACCTAACGACACCGTCCGCTAGGGTCGCGCCGTGGCTCCCAGGGTCCTCGTCACCGGCGACGTCCTCAACGTCGCCACGGGCCTGCAGGCGACCGTCGACGAGCTGGCGGACGCGATCGGCGAGGCGCTCGGCCGCCCCGTCGAGAAGGAGTTCCTCCCCACGCGGACGGGCGACGTTGCGGGACTCGTGGGCGGACATCTCCGCCGCCGCCACGATGCTCGGCTACGAGCCGTCGGTCGGGCTCGGCGACGGGCTGCGGCTGATGGCCGACGCGCTGCTCTCGCGGCTCTGACCGCGCCGAGCGACGAACACGAGCACGTTCGCGAAGAGCGGGCCGTGCAGGCGGACCAGCCGCCCGCCGACGAACGCCAGCTCGGCCGGCCCGATCGGCGCGAGCTCGGCCCGGATTGACCTGGGCGAGTACATGCGCAGGTGCATCGGGTTGTTTTCGGGCGCCCTGCCGACGAGGAACTTGAGCCGGTTCTTGAGCCGGTAGACGTTCGGCACCGAGCCAACAACGACACCGTCCGGCCTCAGCACGCGGCCGATCTCGCCTACGACCTCGTCGGGGAAGCGGACGTGCTCGAGGATCTCCCCGACGACGACCGCGTCGAAGCTGCCGTCCTCGAACGGGAGCGGCTCCTCGACGTCGCCCCAGACCGTCTGCAGCCCTCGCGCGGAGGCGTGGCCGAGCGCCTCCTCGTCGACGTCCATCCCGGTGACCTCGTTGCCGGCGAGGAAGTGCTGCGAGAGCGCGCCGGCACGGCAGCCGATGTCGAGCACGCGCTGTCCGGGGCCGCCTACCGCGGCGACAAAATAGGGCACGCGCTCGGGGACGTAGACGAAGTCAGCGTGCTTCTCGCGGTCCTCGTGGAACTGCCGGTACCGCTCTGAGAGCTCGGAGAGCGCTCTGGTCACACGCTAGCGGAGCCGCTGGAAGGCCGCGAAGGAAGGTTTCTTCAGGCCCCCGGCCGTCAGGAGGCCCGACTGCCAGCCCTCGTCGGTGAGCCGCCGCTCGTCGCGAAGGAGGAACCAGAGGAACATGTCGATGCGCGGATTCCGCTTCGCGATGCGGTGGTGCTCGACGTTGTGCAGCGAGCCGGTCTCGAGGTTGTCGACGCAGATCACGCGGTGGCCGCGCTCGAGGAGCGCGTCGCAGAGATGTGAGCCGAGGAAGCCGGCACCGCCCGTGACGACAGAGGTTGGCATCGGCGAGATGCTAGCGGCCCTCCAGGTCGGCGACTCCACATCCAAACTTTTTCCTCATGCCTCCGAACCTCGTTCGTACACTGCACGGATGGCCGTGCCGCGTCGGAGGCTCCTCGCCGGCTTCCTCTCGATGCTCGTCCCCGGCGCGGGCCAGCTCTACTCGGGGCCAGGCGGCGCGGGCTCGTCCTGCTCGGCATCACCGCGCTGCTGCGTCGCCGGTGTCCTCGCGCTCGCAGCGGCGTGGCCGACCGGGCGTCGTCGACCGGCGCCTCGTCGCCGCGCTGCTGGCGATCGACCTCTCGCTGCTCGGCGCTCCGTCTCTTCGCGGTCGTCGATGCTGCGCGGGGCGGCGCGCGTCGGGCTGGCGCGCTCGCCGCGCTGACGGCGGCGCCGCACGTCGCCGCCGGCTGCGTCACGGTCCGCGGCTACAGCGTGCTCGAGAACGTCTTCGCGGACGAGGAGCCGGGCGACGTCATGCGCGACCGCGGGCTCTTCTTCACGGCCTGCCGCCGCTGCCGCGCTACGTCGCGCCGGACGCGTGGCAGCTCGCGCTCGTCGAGCGGCTCGGCCCGGGCGAGGTGGCGCCGCTCGAGCGCTCGGCGCGGGTGCTCGCGGACGCGAAGCCGAAGGACGCGAAGCCGTGGACGACGATCCTCCTGCTCGGCACCGACGAGGGCCCGGGCAACTTCGGGGCGCGCACCGACACGATCATCCTCGTCGCCGTCCAGCACGGCACCGGACGCGCCGCCGCGTTCGGGATCCCGCGCAACCTCGCCCAGGTGCCGCTCGGACGGAAGCGAAAGCTCTCGAAGGAGCCGCTCAACGCCATCTACGGGCTGAACGGCGGCGGCGCCGAGGGCGCGAGCGCGCTCAAGCAGGCCGTCTCGAACCTGCTCGGGATCCGCGTCGACTACTACGCGCTCGTCAACCTGCTCGGCTTCGCCGACCTCGTCGACGCGCTCGGCGGCGTCGAGATCGAGGTCAAGGAGCGGCTCGTCGACGAGGTGACGAGGCCGGCCTGGGGCGAGCGGAAGCCGAGGATCGACGTCGTCCCCGGCCGCACCTACCGCTTCTACGGCCGCGAGGCGCTCGCGTACGTGCGCTCGCGCAAGGACTCGAGCGACTACACGCGGATGGCCCGCCAGCGCTGCTTCCTGAGCGCGCTGGCCGACCAGCTCGACCCCGTGCGCGTCCTGCGCAACTTCGGCTCGCTGGCGAAGACGGTCGAGACGAACGTGCACACCGACATCCCGCTCAACCGCCTCCCGTCGCTCGTCCGGCTCGTCTCCTCCGTCGAGCCGAAGCAGACGATGACGGTGACGTTCAGCTTCGACTACTTCTTCGGCCGCGCAGAAGGCCGGCAACTACCCGGTGCCGAAGCTCGGGACGATGCGCGCGACGGTGCGGGACGCGATCCTCACGCCGGAGCTGCTGCAGCGGCAGGGGACGGCGAAGACCGCGAAGCAGACCTGCTGAATCTGAGACGCTGCGACCGCGCGTCTCACCACGACGTGAGCAGGTACCCGACGAAGCTGGCCGCGTACAAGGTGACCCATGCTGCGATGGCGATGCGCCACAACCTACGCCGCCGCCAGAGAGTCGACGCAGCGCGAACGAGGGCGAGCGCGAAGAGTGGGACGAGGTAGAGCATGTAGCTCGCCTTGACTGGGTCGCCCTCCGCCTGTGGGTAGCGCACGAGGGTGACCACGAACGCGATCCAGCTCAGCGCCGCCAGTAGGAGCGCCGTCGCGAAGAGGAAGTCCGGGTAGCGCGGCGCGCCGCGCAGGAGCCGTCGCAGCGCCGGGACCCCGAAGGCGAAGAGCGCACCGACGGCGAGCACGGACGCGGGCAGCCCGAGCACGTTCTGTGTCGACAGGAAGAAGCGCTCTCCGCTCCCGGAACTCTCCCAGTAGTCGTGCTGTCCGCCGAACCAGTCACCCCAAACGTCGGCATGGATCATCGGCAGCAACTCATTCTCGAAGGCCGGCCGAAACGGGTGGACGACGAGGTCGCGGACGGGGACCGAGAAGTAGAAGCTGCGCGGCTGCCCCTCCTCGAGCAGGTAGCCCTCGCGCTCGAGATTGGACTGGATCGGGTTTCCGTAGCGGTCGTACTGGTGCAGCCACCACGGCCCGGCAACCAGCAGGAGGACGCCGGCGACGACCGCGCCGAACGCGAGGGCGCGGCGACGAGCGGCGACCGCTACAGCGACTGCGAGCGAGACGACCACGATGCCGGTCGTCTGGCGGGTCAGCGCGCCGAGGCCGAGCAAGAGCCCGAGCGCGACTGCGTGCTGGAGCGGCCACTCCCGCCGCGCAGCGCGCACGGAAATGAGGACGGCGGCGAGGGCGAGGGCGGCAAAGAGCGACTCGGGATGGAACATGGCCCCCATCCGGAAGAGGACCGGCATCCCGGCGGCGAGCGCGGCGACGGCGAGCGGTCGCGCCGTCTCTCCCGGCCACGCCTCGCGGCCGAGAAGCCACGCAAGGATGAGAATCGCGCCGGTGGCGGCGACGGAGATCGCCTGGCCGATGCGCCACTCTGTCCCCACGGACGCGACGAGCACCTCGAGCACCAGCAGCGCGCCTGCCCCACCGACGAGGAGGAGGCCGAGTCGGCGCCGCGGGCCGAACGCGAGCCATGTGCCCGCGACGAGCAAAGCGAGCCATAGCGCCCGTCCGGCGGGGCCGCTCGGTCCGTCGGAAGCCTCGCCGAGAGCGCCGCCGACGCGGTCCGAGAGCTCCTGGCCTCGCGCCGCGAGCCAGGGGAACGCCGGCGGGCTCGCGAACTCGTACGTGTCTGCCTCGACAGGCAGCTCGCCGGTCGCCCGGAGGTGCTCCGCGTACTCGACGTGCGCGGCGCCGTCGTAGCCCCCATCCGGCGGGATCGAGGTGGCGCCGTGCCAGACGACGAGAACGGCAGCGGCGATCAGCCCAATGACGAGCGCGGGTCGCGCCCCGCGCCCCGATGCGGCCGCCTTCGCCGCGGCGGCCGCGTCGTCCCGCGCCGCGACCGGCCCTCGCAGGGCGACGTACGCGGCGACCGCCCCGGCGAGCACGACGGCCAGGGCCGCGAGCGTCCGGCCGCGCTCGAGCAGCGGCGGCGCCGCGCTCGCCACGATGGCCCAGGCAGTGACGACGCCCGCGGCAGGGAGCAGCGCCCGGCCCGTCGTGCCGGACCGCGGCGCGGCGACCGCGGCGACGACGGCCACCGCAGCGACGCCGGCGAAGAACGGCAGCACGGCCCACAGCCCGCTCGGGCCTCCGAGCAGCGTCACGACGCTGCCCGTAAACTCGCCCGCCGAGGCGAGCTCCCACCAGCGTCCGGTGTCGGAGCTGCCGAGCATCGGTTCCGTCGCCGTCGCCAAGCCGATGAACACGACCGAGAGGGCGGCGAGGAGTGCCGTCGGCCAGAACGCCTCACGCAGCGCGAGCGCGATCCCGGGCGCGAGGAACGGGAGCACGGGAACGAGGTACCGGGCACCGGGGCTGTCGCCGCCGAAGGGGCCTCCGAACGGCGCGGTGAGACCGCTGTTCCAGAGGAAGTAGAGCCCGGCGACGACAGCGATCGCGAGCGATTCGGCCCGGTAACCGCGGCGCGCGAGCAGGACGAGCCCGGCCACCCCCGCCGCGACGACCGGAGTCACCGTCAGCAGCCCTCTCGCTGACGCGAGCAGCTCCAGCGCGACGTGGGTGCTCGGGGCGAGGGCGCCGAACACGCCGCGGTCCTGTCCGCCGACGACGTCGTGGCCAGTGTTACCCGCGACGCTGATCACGTCGACGACCGCGAAGTGCGTCACCGACCCGAACGCCCACTGGTTGTACGCGAGCAGCGGGAGGACGCCGACGGCGGCCCCACCTGCGAAGGCGCCCGCCCGGCGTGCGCCGAAGCGTAGGAGCGCGTACGCGCCGAGGACGGGTGCGACGAGCGCAGCCGGGTGCTCGACGACGGCGGCGAGCCCCGTCAGCAGCCCGGCGAGCGCAGCTGTTGCGGGCACCAGCCGGTCGCGCCAGAGCAGGGCGAACGCCCCGACGGCAAGCGCGGCCGCGAGAGCGTGCGCAAAGAAGAGCGTTGCGAAGGGCAGCAGTAGCGTCCCGACCGCGAGCGTCGCCGCAACGAAGGCTCCGGTTGCCGGAGCCACGCGATCAGCCAGCCGCCCCGCGATCGCGGCCGCGACGAGCGCTGGCAAGAGCGCGCCGAAGAGCCCGAGCACCCAGACCGCTGTCCGCGGCTCGTCCGGGATCGCGTCCGCTGCGTCGAGCGCGACGTAGACCGGGAGCACCGCGAACGCGAGCCCAGGCGCCTTCGCCGCATAGTAGTGCCCGTCGGTGTACGCGAGATCACACGACTCCGGCTGGTACTCGTCCACGATCGCCGTTCCCTCGGCGAGCGCGCGCACAAGGGCGTAGTGCGCCTTCTGGTTGCAGCCGATCTCCTGGTCGAGCGACCCGAGCGAGAACGCGAGGACCACGAGGACGAGGCTCGCGGCGAGCCCCGTGCGCCGCGCCGCCGTACCCGCGTCCGCCCTCACGACGCGAGGGATCGTAGTGCGTCGCGTAACGGCCGCGGCTTGACACCGAGCTCGTCCCAGGCCTCCGGACTAGGAACCGGCCGGGGCGCCCGGAGGCGGGCGAGCTGGTCCGGGTAGAGCGGCAGCGGTAGGACGCGGGCAGCAAGTGATGCCAGCTCCAGCAGGCCGACAGGAACGTTGACGAGACGGCTCCGCCCACCGCAGGCCTCGTTCGCGAGCTCGGCGAAGCACCTCAGGGTGATCGTCTCGCCCGCAAGCGTGTAGACACGGCCGCCTGGCCGCGCGAGCTCGAGAGCCCTGGGGAAGACCGCGGCGACGTCGTCGACGTGGACCGGTCGCACTTCGACCGTGCCGGAGCCTACGAGACGGACGGGCCGCCCAGCCCGAGCGGCGGCGACGATCCGGTCGAGCCCTTCCCGGCCACCGGCGCCGAGCACGTCCGGCAACCTCAGCACCGTCGCCGGAAGGCCCGAGGCTGCAACTGCAGCCTCGGCGTCCGCCTTCGAGCGGCTGTATGCCCCGCCTGAGCGGTCGATCGCTGCGGTGCTGACGTGGACGAAGGAACGCACGCCGCTTCGAGCCGCCGCTCGGAGCAAGGCCGCCGTCCCTGTCGCGTTGATGCGGTCGTACGCCCGCGGCGACCTGGCATGCGTGCGCGCCGCGAGGTGAACGACCCCGTCCACGTCGTCGACGAGCGCACGCAGCGACGGCTCGTCGAGGAGATCGCCGCGCACCGTCTCGTCAGCGCCGGCAACCGGCGCCCGGTGGATCAGGCAGCGCACTCGGAGGCCCGACGAGCGGAGCGCCTCGACGACGCGGGCTCCGAGCGCGCCCGCGCCCCCGGTGACCGCGACGAGCGGCCTGCCCTCCGCTCCTTCGCTCCGCATCACCGCCGATCGTAGCCGGGCCGTCCTATACTCGCCGAGTGCCGGAGGGTGTCGTCACGAGCGTTCCCGCGCCACCGGAATCGTCGGTGCACCGCGTTCCCAAGGCGCGGCTCGTCGACCGGATCGGCTTCGTGCTGGAGCGAGCGCGCGGCCGCCGCGTGATCCACCTCGGGTTCGTGGACGAGACGCGGATGGACGAGCGTATGCGGCAGGGAAGCTGGCTCCACGCGCAGCTTGCGCGCGTTGCGGGGGAGGTCATCGGCATCGACATCAGCGCAGAAGGCGTCCGGGCCGCGGCTGCGGCCGGTTACGAGGTTCACGAGACGGACTGCGAAGATGCGGAGGCCGTCGCTGCCCTTGAGCTCGAACCGGCGGACATCGTCCTGGCGGGCGAGCTCGTAGAGCACCTGACGTCGCCCGGCCGCATGCTCGATGCGGTCAGACCGCTCGTCCGGCGCGGCGGCGAGCTGATCGTGACGACGCCGAACGCGCACGCGCTCACGAACGTCCTCGCGGGGCTCATCAGCCGCGAGCTCGTGAACGCCGACCACGTCGGCTGGCAGTCGTGGCGAACAGGTACGGCCCTGCTCGAGCGGCACGGCTACACCGTCCGCGAGACCGCGTTCTACCCGTTCCCCCGCCTCGACGTCGTCCAGTCCATCCAGGCGTCCCACCGCCGCCGAGTGCGCGCTTTCAACGCCTTCCTCGGCGCCGTGACGCCGTTCTACAGGCTGCGCCCGTCGCTGGCGGACGGACTGATCCTCGTCGCGACGCCTACGGCCGACCCGTAAATCGGTAGCGCAGCATGTGCCGCGCGAACTCGAGGATCGCACCCGGCTTCACGAACGAGGCCCGGGCCCCCTCCGAGTAGACGACGGGAAACTCGCACACCTTCATGCCCAGTCGATGCGCCTCGAGTACGAGCTCTGCGTCGAGGAACCAGTCGTCGGACGTGAGCCGGAGGCGCTCGTAGGCGGACCGCGCGATCGCCTTCGGCTTCCCGTTCACGTCCCACACCCCCCGGCGGGGAAACAGGATCGCGAAGGCGAGGTTGAAGCCTGTCGTGACGACACGGCGGTAGAGCCCGTCGCCGCGGCTGGCTCGGCGCCCCTTCGCGATGTCGGAGCCGGTCTCACGCAACCGCTCGAACGCGACGATGACATCGCCCGTCGCATACTGGCCGTCCCCGTCGATGACGACGAGTACGTCTCCCAACGCGGCATCGAGACCGGAGCGGAGGTCCCAGCCCATGCCACCCTCCTTCGGGTGCGCGACGACGCGTGTGACCGACAGATCCTGCGCGAGGCGTTCGGCAACCCCCGCGGTATCGTCGTCCGCGCCCTCGTGGTAGTTCGCGACGAGCACGATCTCGAACGAGTGGCCGCTGGCGGCCAGGCTCTCGTGCAGCCGTCGTGCTAGGGGATCGAGCGAGGCACCAGCCCGGTAGCCGAGAACGATCGCCGAAAGATCAGGGGTCGCCATTCCGGGCGACGATGCTACCGCGCATCAGGGCGAGCGCCACGAGGCCCCCGACGAGGTACGGGACGATATTGAGGGCGTGAAGGACGAGCCCGTACGACAGCGCAGCCTCGGCGGTCACGCCGAAGGGGAGCAGCGCGACGATCACGGCGGCCTCCCAGACGCCGACCGCGCTCGGGCCGGAGGGGAGCGCGAGGCTGAAGCCGGTAGCGACGAGGACGAGCATCGCGGCGGCGCCCCCGACGCCCAGGTCGAACCCCTGCAGCAGGAGCCAGGACGACAACCAGTACGCGAGGAAGGAAGCGACCGTGACACCGGCGGCGACCGCGGCCGCACGCGGACGATGGAGCGCCGCGACACCGAGCAGGAGGTTCTCGGCGGCGGCGGCTCGCCGCTCCTCGGGAAACGAGCGCAGGAAGCGGAGCGGCCAGAGCACGACCGCCACCGCCCGCTCGCCCCATACGAGCAGCGTGACGCTGAGCGCAGCCGCCGCCAGCGCGAGGATCCCGCCGGCGACAGCGACCGCCCGCAGCCACGAAACGTCCGGCAACCACGGCACCGCCACCGCCAGAAGAACGAGGAGCGCGAGCACGTCGTAGATCCGCTCAGCTGCGATCGTCCCCAGGATCTCGAGCCTCGGCACGCTAGTGCGCCGGTGCAGGACGACGAGCCGCGCGAGCTCGCCGGCGCGGAACGGGAGGATCGCGTTGAAAAACAGACCGATCGTGAGCGAGCCGGTGACCTCGTCGAGCGGCGGCCGGCGCTCCGGCTGGAACATCAGCCACCACCGGAGCGCCCTGAGCGCGAACGCGGCGACGAGCACGAGCAGGGACGGGACGAGCCAGCGCAGGTCGGCCTCGCGCAGTGCGTCCCAGACGGCGCCTGCGTCGAGCGTCCGTACCGCGAGGATCGCGAGCGCCGCCGCCAGCACGGTCGCGACGACGAGCGGGATCCGCGCCCACACGACCCTCAGCGCAGGTCCTTGTTCGGCTCCATGTCGAACCACATCGCGAAGAGCGTGAACTGGATGCCCGAGATCAGGAGCAGCACGACGAGGACGATCGTCGGCGTCGTGATCTCGTTGCCCATCAGACGCAGGATCACCTCGATCACACCGAGAACGAGCCCGACGAGCGTCATCAGGATCCCGAGCGCGTAGAAGAACACGAGCGGGTGGAAGTCGCGGATCACGTACTTCTCGCGCAAGCGCCAGAAAAACCCCTTCAGCAGCAGCCAGGAGATGCGCGGGACGACCTTGCGCAGCTTGATTCCCGACTGCTCGCCGACTCCGTACACCGGGCGCGAGATGCGTCCCACGAGCTCGGCCGCAGCGTGAGGCACGACGTCAACCCCGACGTACTCGCTCGCCCGCTCGGCGAAGAACGGGTAGTACGGCTTCGGGCCGCAGCCGACGTCGAGCACGCGGTAGCCCTCGCCGGCGTCACGCGCCTGCTGTTCCAGCCACGCGGCGAGCGGCGCACGAACGGCCCATTGCGGCGTGCTCAGTCGCGGATGCCGGCGCTCACCGCCCGGCCATTCGTCGAGACTCGGCACGCCGGGGAGCCTACTCACGGGGCGAAGGCTTCAGTGGAGGACGGCAGTGGCTTTCGCTCACGGCTGATCCGCAGGTACAGGACAAACCACGAGAGCGCGTAGGCGAGTGACGAGACAAGCACCGCAACGGCGGCTCCGGTGGCGCCCCACTGGAGGCCGAGCACGAGAACGAGCGGCAGCAGTATGGCGGTCTCGATCGCGGCGGTCAGGAGCCGAAGGCCTGGGCGCCCGATCGAGACGGGGAAGGACTTCGCCCAGCCGACCGTCAGCTGAACCGCGGCGGCGAAGAGCATGATCCGAGCGGCGTCAGTTGCCGGCAGGTACCGAGCCTCGAAGACGAACTCGATCAGGCGCGGCATCAGCCAGTAGAAGACCGGCACGACCGCGAGGCCGAGCACGATCGCGATGAGGGTGTAGCGACGGACACCTGCGAGGACGCGCTCGATTCGACCCGCTCCCAGTCGTGCGTCTGCTCGGTAAGCAGGATCAGTCGCACCGGTGCGCTGGCAGCGTTGAAGCCGGTCTGCGGAGCCTGCGCGATCCGGAAGAGGCCGACCTGCGTCGGGCCTGCTGCGATGCCGAGCAGGAGTGGAGCGAAGGCATTGCGGAGGGAGATGAGGCCCGTCGCCACGCTCGACTGGAGCACGAACGAGATGATTCCGCGACGATCCTCGGCCAGTGCAGTCGCAGGCTCCGTCGGGAAGCGGCGAAATGCCACGACCCCGGTGACCGTAACGCCCAACGTTGCGACGACCTGCGCAAGCACGATGCCCGCAATGGTCTCCGCAAGCCCAAACTGGACGCCGATCGCGATTGCAAGCAGACGCAGGCCCATCGAGATCGACTGAAACAACGCCCGCAGGTCGTACCGCCCACGCAGGAGCAGGGCCGTCGTCGCGACGTCTCCGGGGCCTGGGCAAGCGGAAGAGCCGCCGCGATCACAAGCGGAATCGCGAGCCCCTCCGCCCCGAAGATCCAGTTCGCCACGGGTGCGAGCGCGAGTAGCGCCAGCCCCGCGAGCACACCGCCTGCGAGCTTCAGCTTGAGAGCCTGGCGGAAGAGTCGGCGCAGCCGGCCCCAGTCCTCCGCGACGACATAACGGAAGCCGTATTTCGTCAGGGAATCCTCGACGGTCAGGTCGAGTAGGGACTGGAAGAAACCCGCGGCTGCCAAGACGGTCGCGTAGAGCCCGACTGCGGTCGCCGAGCGGCGCCAAAGAAGCCGGGAGCCCATCTCGGGTGGCCAGTATAGTGACCCGGTTTGGCGACTCCGTCCCCCTCCGCGGCGCTGGTCAGCCTTCCGCGGAGCCCGGCTCCGCCGGGCGTGAGCGAAAGGCGGCCGGGGACGTGAGCCGCAAGGTGCTCGTCACCGGAGGCGGCGGGCTTCATCGGCTCGAACCTCGTCCGCGGCCTGCTCGAGCGGGGCGACACCGTTCGCATCCTCGACAACTTCGCGACCGGGAACCGCGCCAACCTGGCTGGGCTCGAGGACGACGTCGAGGTCGTCGAGGGCGAGCTGCGCAGCTACGAGCGCGTGCACAACGCAGTCCGCGGCGTCGAGCTCGTCTTCCACCAGGGCGCCTTGCCGTCGGTGCCGCGCTCGGTGCAGGACCCGCTGACGACGAGCGCCGTCACGATCGAGGGGACGCTCAACGTGCTGCTGGCCGCGCGCGACGAGAACGTCCAGCGAGTCGTGTACGCCTCCTCCTCCTCGGTCTACGGCAACGCGGGGACCTGCCGCGCACCGAGGCCAGCAGCCCGACCCGATCTCGCCGTACGCGGTGGCAAAGCTTGCGGCCGAGCTCTACTGCGTCAGCTTCCATCGCGTCTACGGGATCGAGACGGTCGCGCTCCGTTACTTCAACGTCTTCGGCCCGCGCCAGGACCCGAAGTCCCAGTACGCCGCCGTCGTCCCCCGGTTCATCGACGCGATCCATCGCGGCCACGCGGTGCCGATCCACGGCGACGGCACGCAGTCGCGCGACTTCACGTACGTCGCGAACGTCGTCGAGGCGAACCTGCTCGCGAGCGAGCGCGACGGCGCCGGCGGCACCGTGCTGAACATCGCAACCGGGCGGCAAGCGAGCGTGAACGAGCTCGCCGACGCGGTCGGCGCCGTGCTCGGCAAGCCGGTCGAGAAGGAGTACCTTCCCGGTCCGCACGGGCGACGTGCGCGACTCGTGGGCCGACGTCGCCGCGGCGAAGCGGGTGCTCGGCTACGAGGCCGCGATCAGCCTCGAGGACGGCCTCCGGCTCACAGCGGACGCGTATCTCGGAGCGTAGTCGCGCTCGCTAGCCGCGGAGCTTCTGGAACGCAGCGAACGCGGGCTTCTTGACGCCCGACGCGGTCAGCAGGCCGGACTGCCAGCCGTCGTTCGCGAGCCGTCGCTCGTCACGGAGCAGGAACCACAGGAAATAGTCGATGCGGGGATTCCGCTTCGCGATGCCGTACGCCTGCTTCATGTACTTGGCCTGGTTGGCCCATGAGACGCCGAAGACCCGGTCCGGCGGGTTCGTCTGGTAGCCGTACTCGGTGATCCAGATCCGCTTGTTGCCGTAGAGGCGCGTCACCTCGTTGATCAGCAGGTTGATGTTTCCGAGCGTGATCGCAGTCGCCGCGTTGCCGTGGATCCCCGGCGGCGGCGGCGTGCTCGGCGTCTCGCGTGGCGCGCCGTAGTACGGGTGGTGCGCGTAGGCGTCGAAGCCCTTGGCGCCGGCTTTCTTCATCGCGCGCAGGAACGGCAGCGGTGAGACAGCCGGGCCGGGACGGAGTTCGGGTTGTTGTTGCCCCGGGGGCCGGTGACTCCGCACGCGACCTTCGACGCACCGATCGTCGTCTTGCGGATCGCCCTTGACGACCGCGTTGCAGATCTTCGCGTAGTCGATCGCGCTCTGGATCACGAACTTGCCGCCGACCCGGCGGTACTGAGGCCGAAGGAAGGCTGGGTTGTTCGGCTCGCTCCAGGCGAGCCAGGCTGAGCACCGGCGGAATGACGCGGCCGTCGGGACCCACGAACCTCCCGTTGTAGCGGCGCGCCGCGGCGGTCGCGAAGCGCTCGAGATCGAGTGCGCTCCGCGGCACGACGTTGACGCCGGCGGCGCCGTTCGCCCAGGGCGGCGTACCGATGATCGAGAACATGACCTTGATCCCGTTCCGCTGCGCGAAGTTCACGGTGCGGTCGTAGACCGACCACTTGTAAGCCGGATCGTTCGGGTTCATCGGGTTCACGGGCCGTCGCCTGGCGACGCCGTTCGGGCCGCCCCAGACGAGGTTGACCCGGATCACCTGCGTCCGCAGCTGCTTCAGCATCGGAAAGACCTGATCGGGGTTGCCGTAGTTGAACGACGAGTCGTCGAAGAGCCCGACCTGGAGAAAGCGTGACGCGCTCGCCGCGGGCACACAGAGGGCGGCGGTCGCGACGACGGCGGCCGCCACGGCGATCAGGCGCCTAGACAACGATCGGTTCCGTCGGCGACGCGGAGCGGAGCCGCTGGAGGCCTTCGTCGAGTGAGATCTCCGGCTCCCAGCCGAGCAGCTGGCGCGCGCGAGTGATGTCGGGCTCGCGCTGCTTCGGGTCGTCGGTCGGCAGCGCCTCGTGGACGATCTCGCTCGAGCTGCCCCAGACCTCGATCACCTTCTCGGCCAGCTGGAGCAGGGTGAACTCCTGCGGGTTGCCGATGTTCACCGGCATGTGCTCGCCGCTCTCGGCCAGCAGGATCAGCCCGCGGATCAGGTCGTCGACGTAGCAGAAGCTCCGCGTCTGCGATCCGTCGCCGAAGACGGTGAGCGGCTTCTGCTCCATCGCCTGGCGGATGAAGGTCGGGATCGCGCGACCGTCGTGGGGGCGCATCCGTGGGCCGTAGGTGTTGAAGATCCTGACGATCGCCGTGTCCACGCCCTGCTGGCGGTGGTAGGCCATCGTCAGCGCCTCGGCGTAGCGCTTCGCCTCGTCGTACACGCCGCGCGGGCCGATCGGGTTCACGTGGCCCCAGTACGTCTCCGGCTGCGGGTGCACCTGCGGGTCGCCGTAGACCTCGCTCGTGGATGCCAGCAGGAAGCGGGCGCGCTTGAACTTCGCGAGGCCGAGTGCGTTGTGCGTGCCGTAGGAACCGACCTTCAGCGTCTGCAGCGGCAGCCGCAGGTAGTCGATCGGGCTCGCCGGGCTGGCGAGGTGGTAGACGAAGTCCACCGGCTCCTCGATCCGGATCTCGTGCGTCAGGTCGTGCGGGACGAAGACGAACTCGTCGCTGCGGTTGTGCTCGATGTTCGCCAGCGAGCCTGTCTCGAGGTTGTCGACACAGATGACGCGATGGCCCTTTGCGAGCAGTGCATCCGTGAGATGGGAGCCAAGAAAGCCGGCGCCGCCCGTAACGACCGAGGTTGGCATTCCGCCGGATGCTAGCGGCATGGGCCGCCGGCAAGCCATTCGCTAACGAAATCCGTACCTCTGCCGATGCTCGCTCGTACACTGGAGCGTGGCCGCGCCGACGGGTCGAGGTTCGTTGCCGGTTTCCTCTCCATGGTGCTCCCGGGAGCCGGGCAGCTCTATGTGGGCGCACGACGGCGGGGCTTCATCCTGCTCGGGATCACCGGCGTCGGCGCTGCTCGCGGCTCTCGTCCTCGCCTCTGGATCTCCGTGGACGCCGTCTGGGGTGTCGACCGGCGGCTGGTCGCGACCATCCTCGCCGTCGACCTCGCGCTGCTCGCCTTCAGGCTCTTCGCGGTCGTGGACGCCTCGCGCGGCAGCTGGGCGGCCGGGCTTGCCGTCCTCGTTGCGCTGACCGCGGCTCCCCACGTCGCCGCCGGGTACCTGACCGTCCGCGGCTACAGCGTGCTCGAGAACGTCTTCGCAGACGAGGAACCGTGCGGCACGGCCTGTGACCGGGGCAACGTGCTCCTCTCGCACGTCGTCGTGCCGCTGCCGCAGTGGGTTCCGAAGGACGCGTGGGAGCTGGCGCTCGTCGAGCGGCTCGGCCCGGGCGAGGTGGCGCCGCTCGAGGCCGACGCGCGCGTGCTCGCCGACGAGCAGCCGGCCAAGACGAAGCCGTGGACGACGATCCTGCTCCTCGGAACCGACGAGGGCCCCGGCAACTGGGGCGCGCGCACCGACACGATCATCCTCGCCGCGATCCAGCACGGCACGGGACGCGCCGCGGCCTTCGGGATCCCGCGCAACCTCGCCCAGGTGCCGCGCGGGGTCGGCGCGAAGCCGTTCAAGGAGCCGCTGAACGCTCTCTACGGCCTCTCCGGCGGCGGCGAGGAAGGGACGACCGCGCTCAAGCAGGCGGTCTCGAGCCTGCTCGGGATCCGGGTCGACTACTACGCGATGGTCAACCTGGTCGGCTTCGCCGACCTCGTCGACGCGCTCGGAGGCGTCGAGATCGCGGTGAAGGAACGGCTCGTCGACGAGGTGACGCGGCCCGCCTGGGGCGAGCCGAAGCCGACGATCGACGTCGTGCCCGGCCAGACGTACCGCTTCTACGGCCGCGAGGCGCTCGCCTACGTCCGCTCGCGCAAGACCTCGAGCGACTACACGCGGATGGCGCGGCAGCGGTGCTTCCTGAGCGCGATGGCCGACCAGCTCGACCCGGTGCGCGTGCTCCGCAACTTCGGCTCGCTGGCAAAGACGATCGAGACGAACGTGCACACCGACATCCCCTTGAACCGGCTCCCGTCGCTCGTCCGGCTCGTCAGCTCGGTCGACTCGACGGAGACGCTGACGGTCACCTTCGGCTTCGACTACTTCTTCGGCCGGCAGCGCAAGGGCAACTACCCGGCGCCGAACGTCAGCCGCATCCAGACGACCGTGCGCCAGGCGATCCTGACGCCGGAGCTGCTGAAGAAGACGGGCAGCGCGAAGACGACGCGCCAGAGCTGCTGATGTTTGCGACTCGAGCGACGCGAGAAAGAGACTCCGATGCTGATCCTGCTGCTCGTCCTCATCCTGATCCTCGCCGTCGGCGGCGGGATCTTCGTGAGCAAGCTGCTCTTCCTCCTGCTGCTCCTGCTGCTGCTGCTCGCGCTCTTCCGCGGCCGGTTCTAACCAGCTAGGACCAGCTCATGGGCAAGACAATCATGGGCGCGGTGGTCTCCCTGGACGGGTTCATGGCCGACGACAACGACGGCGTCGGGCCGCTGTTCGACTGGCTCGGCAACGGCGATGTCGCCTGGAGCTTCCCGGGCGCCGACTACGAGGCCCAGACCACCCAGGCCTCGGCCGACTTCATGCTGGGCCTGTACGGCGACATGGCTGCGAATGTCATCGGACGGCGGGTGTTCGACATGACCAACGGCTGGGACGGCAAGCCGGCTGCCGGAGAGCACGTCTTCGTCGTCACCCATCAGCCGCCGACGGACTGGGAGTACGCCGACACCGCACCGTTCACCTTCGTCGACGGCGTCGAGAAGGCGATTACCGCCGCCAAGGAGTTCGCCGGCGACCGGGTCGTCGACGTGGCCGCCGGTCAGATCGGCGGCCAGGCGCTCGCGCTCGGGCTGATCGACCAGGTGGTCGTCAACCTGGTCCCGGTGGTCTTCGGCTCCGGCCGCCCGTTCTTCGCCACCGGCGGCCTGGCCGAGCCGCTGCTGTTGGAGAACCCGACCACGATCGTGCAAGGCGACCGGGTCACACACCTGCTCTACGACGTCCGCCGCTGAGTCCTGCAGCTCGCGGCTGTAAGCCGCCCGCCCTTTTAGATCCCCAAGCCGCCGCCCGGGCCGCCCGAGCGATCCTCGACGTCCCGGCGGTGGTTCTCGGCTTCCCTGTACGGCCTGAGATGCGCTTGACCCGGAGATCCCGTTCGGTTGATCCAGTTAAGGAATCTGGCGATCTGCCGGTACACCGCGCGGAACATCTGACGCTCAGGGTAACAATCTCGGTTTCGCTAGTCGTTTCGCTCACCCCTCCTACCAGAGAGCCGCAAGGCCGCTTCCTGAGCGGCCTCAGCGCAGGTCCTTGTTCGACTCCATGTCGAACCACATCGCGAAGAGCGTGAACTGGCTGCCCGAGATCAGCAGCAGCGCGACGAGAACGATCGTCGGCGTCGTGATCTCGTTGCCCATCAGGCGCAGGATGACCTCGACGACACCGAGCACGAGGCCGACGACGGTCATCAGGATCCCGAGCGCGTAGAAGAACACGAGCGGGTGGAAGTCGCGGATCACGTACTTCTCGCGCAGCCGCCAGAAGAACCCCTTCAGCAGCAGCCAGGAGATGCGCGGGACGACCTTGCGCAGCTTGATCCCCGACTGCTCGCCGACGCCGTACACCGGGCGCGACGGGAAGTCGCGGACGCGCGCATTCCAGACGTTGAGGTGGACGAGCATGTCGTTCGGGAAGCCGTAGCCCCGGTAGATCCGCTGCAGGTCGAGCTGGGCGAGCATCGGGCGCGAGATCGCGGTGTAGCCGGTCTGCGAGTCGGCGACGTGCCAGTACCCGGATGCAACCTTCGTCAGCAGCGAGAGGATCGCGTTGCCGAGGTAGCGCGTGCGCGGGATCAGCTTCCACGCCTCACCGCTGACGAGCCGGTTCGCCTTCGCGTAGTCCACGTCCCCGCGGGCGACCGGCTCGACGAGGGTGAGGAGGTCGGCGGGATCCATCTGGTTGTCGGCGGCCATCACGCAGACGACGTCGAGGCCGTCCTCGAGCGCCCGCTCGTAGCCGGACACGATCGCGGCGCCGACGCCTCCGTTTCGCTCGCGCGCCACGAGCTCGACCCGCGGATCCGCCAGGGCGCGCACCGCGTCCGCGGTCCCGTCCGTGGAGGCGTCGTCGACGACGAGGATCCGGTCGACGAACTCGGGGATGCCGGCGAGCGTCGTCCCGATCAGCCGCTCCTCGTCGCGGGCGGGAACGACGACTGCGACGCGCTTCCCGTCGACCATGGGCTAGGCGGTGCGGTTGCGGCGCGCGAGGAACGGGTCGGCGAGAAGCGCCGCCGCGCAGCCGAGCAGGAGGCCGATCAAGCCGCCGACGAGCGCCCCGTTGCGGCCGCTGCGGGCCGTCGTCTTGGCGGCAGCGGCCGGCTCGACGACCTGCGCCTTCTCGACGTTCTCGGCGAGCGCGAGCTGTTGCCGCACGTCGGACTGGAGATCGAGCAGCTGGCCACGGCGGGCCTGGGCGTTGTCGAGGGAGCTGACCAGCACGAGCTTGTCGAGCGCGCTGAGGCCGTCTTCGTTCACGGCCTGCTCGAGCTGAGCGATGCGCGGGACGAGCGTGTCCAGCTGATCCTGGATCGAGTCGAGCTGGTCGTTGAACGACGTGATCTTCGTGTCGACGTACTGCGCCGACGTGCGCGCGATCACCTCCGCGGCGAGGGCGTCCGCCGCGCGCTCCGCCTTCCCGGGCTGCGCCGCGATCACCTTGATCGTCACGAGCGGCGCGCCCGTGGGCCGCGCGCCGGGTCCGGAGGCACCGACGGTTGCCGAGCTCACGTTGCCGCGCAACGCGCGCACCGGGAGATCGGCCGCGTTCGCCGCCTTCCGCAGCGCACTCTCGGAGCGGATGATCTCGGAGACCGCGCGCGGGTTCGTGAGGAAGCTCTGCACCGGCGCGCCCCCGTTCGGGGAGAACGGCTGGCCCATCGCGACGAGCGTCTCCGCTTCGTAGACCTTGCCGCCGCCGAGCGCGAGCGCGAAGCCGACGACGAGCCCGAGCACGACCCCGAGAACCGGCAGCCACCAGCGCGCGGCGATCCGCTCCCAGACGGAGCGGAGGTCGAGTTCCTGCTCGGCGTCGGCGTCTTTGGGCGTATTCACGCGGGCGACTCTACCGCCGCCCACTCCCATTGGGCTCGCAAGCCCTCCTCCAGGGACGTAGTCGGCTGCCAGCCGAGGTCCTCCCTGATCCGCGTCGTATCGGCCTTCGTGCGGCGCTGGTCGCCCTCGACCGCCTCGCGTCGCTGGACGTCCAGGCTCCGCCCGGCGATGCTCTCGAGCATCGCGATCGTCTCGTTCATCGTCGCCTCCTGACCGCCGCCGACGTTGTAGGTCGAGCCGGGTCCGGCTGTCCTCCATCGCGAGCATGCTCGCCGCAACGACGTCGCCGACGTACGTGAAGCTCCGGCTCTGCTCGCCGTCGCCGTAGAGCGTGAACGGACGCCCTTCGATCAGCGCCTCGACGACTCGTGGAAACGCCATGTCCGGTCGCTGCCGAGGGCCGTAGGCGTTGAAGTAGCGGAGGACGACGGCGTCGAGCCCGAAGCTCCGCGCGGACGCTCGCGCGAGGTGCTCGCAGGCCAGCTTCGTGATCCCGTACGGCGAGAGCGGGCGCGGCGGAGTCTCCTCGGGCGTCGGGTACTGCTCGGCCTCGCCGTAGATGGAGGACGACGAGGCGAAGACGACGCGTGCGCCTGCGAAGGCCGCAGCCTCGAAGACCCGCTGGCTCGCGAGCACGTTCCGCTCGACGTAGAGCGGGAACACGTCACCGAAGCTGCGGACGCCCGGCTGGCCCGCGAGGTGGAAGACGCCGTCCCAGTCCGTGAAGTCGAGCTCGTCGCGGGCGAGGTCGAGCCGGCGCACGTCGAGCTTGCTCGCGTTCCGCTCCTTCACCGACGGGTCGTAGTAGTCGGTGAAGCAATCGATGCCGAGCACCTCGTGGCCCGCACTCTGAAGCCCTTCCGCGAGGTGCGAGCCGATGAAACCGGCGGCTCCGGTGACGACGTATCTCATAGGCTTGGCGGCGTCATCGCCCGGACGCTACCTTGAACGCCCGCCTCCTCGCAGCGCTCGCACTCGCGGTGTTCGGGGGCGCGGCGCTCGCGCTGCCGGCGCTCTGGTGGGAGCCGCTGCACCTCGACGAGGCGATCACGATCGACTACGCCACGCGGTCGTACGCGTCGATCGTCACCGACGTGTTCCTCGATCGCGGCGGCGCACCGCTGCACTTCTTCGTCGAGCACGTGACGCTCTCCGTACCGGGGGGAATCGAAGGGCTTCGGCTGCCCTCGCTCGTGTTCTTCCTCTTGTCGCTCGTCCTCGCCGCGGTGCTCGCGCGCCAGCTGGCCGGCGAGGCGGTCGGCTTCCTGACGCCGCTCCTGCTCGCCGTCGCACCGCTCGGCCTCTCGCTCGCCACCTTCGCCCGGATGTACTCGCTCTTCGTCGCCGCGGTGCTCGGGGCGACGCTGCTCGCGCTCCTCGCCGGCCGGAGCGGGAAGCGAGGCGACTGGATCGTCGCCGGAGTCGCCATCGGCGCGCTTGTCTACGTCCATCCGATCGCGCCTCTGTACTGCGCGCTCGCTGCCGGCACGGGCCTGATCGTCGCCGATCGGCACCCTCGAGCGCTCCTGCGACGAGGCGTGGCCGGGCGCAGCGGTGGCGGTCGTGATCGCCGCGCCCTATGCCTACGCACTCGCGACGCTCCGGTCGCGCTACGACGTGAGCTTCGAGAGCGGCCGGCTGCGCACGACGGCGGGCCGCTCGGTGCCCGAGGAGGCGCTGCACGCCCTCACGCCCGGCGGCACCGTCGGGGCGCTCGTGCTGCTCGCGCTCGTGCTCGTGGGTCTGGCGTCGCTGGCCCGAGCCAGGCCTCGGATCGCGCGTCGCGCTCGCGCTCTGGCTCGCCGTCCCCATCCTCTTCTTCACGCTGGTGCCCTCGTCCACACGCTTCTTCGGCCGGTACCTGGCTCCCGCCGAGCCGGCCTTCTACATCCTCGTCGCGGCGGGCTGCCTGGCGATCGCCAGGCGCCGTCTCGTGGTCGCGTCGGCGCTTGCCGCCGGCGTCGTCGCGTTCTCCGTGTCCGAGCGGATCGACCACCTGAGCTCGGTCCACGACCTCGGCCTCCGGAATCTCACCTCGGCCGTCGACGGCGAGGGAGTCCTGTTCTCCTCGACGGGCACGCCGGTGTCGGACCGCCCACCGGAGCTGCTCGACGACTACCTCGACCTCGAAGGACTCGCATCCCGGCGGGTCGAGGAGCTGCCGGGGATCGACCTTCGCTTCGAGCCCGACGTCGAACAGACAGGGCCGGGCGAACGTTGCCGCGTTCGTCGCGGGAGGCAAGGGTGGCCGCGGGCTCTGGATCTTCCGGGGCCCGGAGCGTCGCGTGACGAGGGCGATCCGGCGGCTCGGAGACGACGCGGAGCTCGTCGCCGATCGACAGTCGGCGACGCTGCTTCTCATCCGCTCTCGCACGGCCGCCGCACCGCCCGCCCTGATCGAGCAGGGCATCCGCGCCCGCACTGCGTGGACCCTCGCCTCACCCGCCGACCGCTGGACGACCCTGCTGCTCGAGATCGGGCGCTCGGCGAGACGCGGCTAGCCCGTCTACGCCTCGCCCGGCTCGCCGGCGACAGGCTCCGGCATGTCCTCCGCGAACGGGACGAGAGTGCCGCCGCCGTCCGTCGTCAGGCAGAGGTGCGAGAAGAACCGCGTCATCAGGACTCCGGCCCGGAACTCGCCCAGCGTCGGCTCCGGCCGCTCGCCGTTCGCGAGCTGGAGCGCGAGCTCCGGATAGCGGCTCCCGGCCGCGAGCGGCAGCGGGAACGCCCCGCCGAAGCGCGGATTCACGTCGGTCACCGGCAGGGTCCCGTCAGGCTCCCGGAAGCACTGGATGTTCGCCGGCCCGACGATGCCCACGGTCTCGGCGACGTTCCGGGCGTGCTCGATCAGCTCCCAGTCCTTGATCGACGCGCCCTTGATCGATTCGCCGCCCTTCGACTGGATCATCGTGCGCGGGATCGCGTTCAGGCACGTGCTCTCGAAGTCGCAGAAGACGTCGACGGAGAACTCCTCGCCCTGGCAGAGCTCCTGCACGAACGAGTCGACGGTCGTGTAGCCGAGGAAGAACTCGAGCTCGGCGCGGTCCTTCGCCCGGTAGATGTGGCGCGAACCGAAGCCCTCACGCACCTTCACGAGGAGCGGGTAGCGCGCATCGTCCGGCACGTCGTCGGGCAACCAGCTGCGCGGGCTCGCGATCCCGTTCGCCTCGAAGAAGCGGTGCGCCTCGTACTTGTCGCCCATCGTCCGGCAGACCTCGGGCTCGGGGACGAGAGCCAGCGCGGGCGCGAGCGCAGCGCGCGACTGTGCGAGGAGCATCTGGTCGAGGTCGGTCAACGGCACGATCAACTTGACGTCGTGCTCCGCAACCAGCGCCGCGAGCGTGGGGATGTAGCCCGGGCTGTCGATGCGCGGCGCCAGGGCGAACGCGTCCGCGTGGTAGAGCGCCGGCGCCATCGGGTCGGCATCGGTGGCGACGGTCGTCGCGCCGGCGCGCGCGAAGGCCGAGACGATGTCGACGCGCTGC